>NZ_JAQMWQ010000004.1 GCF_030403775.1 Paenibacillus sp. BSR1-1 | reverse complement strand
CCGTTCCCATACCGAACACGGAAGTTAAGCTTCTCAGCGCCGATGGTAGTTGGGGCACGCGCCCCTGTGAGAGTAGGACGTTGCCAGGCTGTTTACTTAAGAAATTATGCCGGTTTAGCTCAATTGGTAGAGCAACTGACTTGTAATCAGTAGGTTGGGGGTTCAAGTCCTCTAGCCGGCACCATTTATGCGGGTGTGGCGGAATTGGCAGACGCACCAGACTTAGGATCTGGCGCCGCAAGGCGTGGGGGTTCGACTCCCTTCACCCGCACCATTATAAATAATAATGCGGAAGTAGTTCAGTGGTAGAACACCACCTTGCCAAGGTGGGGGTCGCGGGTTCGAATCCCGTCTTCCGCTCCAAAAGTGCCGGGGTGGCGGAACTGGCAGACGCACAGGACTTAAAATCCTGCGGTAGGTGACTACCGTACCGGTTCGATTCCGGTCCTCGGCACCACTTAATTCGACGGGAAGTAGCTCAGCTTGGTAGAGCACTTGGTTTGGGACCAAGGGGTCGCAGGTTCGAATCCTGTCTTCCCGACCAGTCGGAATTTTTTAAAATTATGGGGCCTTAGCTCAGCTGGGAGAGCGCCTGCTTTGCACGCAGGAGGTCAGCGGTTCGATCCCGCTAGGCTCCACCATATTTCAATAATATAATTGGCGGTGTAGCTCAGCTGGCTAGAGCGTACGGTTCATACCCGTAAGGTCGGGGGTTCGATCCCCTCCGCCGCTACCAAAATGTCTTTTTTATAACGGAGGAATACCCAAGTCCGGCTGAAGGGATCGGTCTTGAAAACCGACAGGCGGGTTAAACCGCGCGGGGGTTCGAATCCCTCTTCCTCCGCCATATTTTTTATCCTTTTTGGAGGGGTAGCGAAGTGGCTAAACGCGGCGGACTGTAAATCCGCTCCCTCAGGGTTCGGCGGTTCGAATCCGTCCCCCTCCACCAAAGTTTTTTCGCGTTAGCGAAAATAACTTTCAATCACATAGGGGCATAGTTTAAAGGTAGAACTAAGGTCTCCAAAACCTTCAGTGTGGGTTCGATTCCTACTGCCCCTGTTGTTTTTTTAAATAAACTTGCCGATGTGGCGGAATTGGCAGACGCGCACGACTCAAAATCGTGTTCCGTGAGGAGTGTCGGTTCGACCCCGACCATCGGTATCTTGAAATGTTATCAAAAAAAGCTTTACACCTTTTCTGTGTAAAGCTTTTTTTTTGTTTTCTTCACACGACAAAAAGTGTGCAAGGAGTAGTGTGCCATGAGCGAACGAAGAAATCTCTTATCTGAAGACGAGCTGAAAATTGCCGCCAAAACGACGTTTGTAACCACCGATGAAGAAGCCTTCAACACTACCATCGGTATCTTTAGATCAAATCGGTTTATTTTAGAAATGCAAAACTCTCACAAATGTTGTTACAGCAATGTTTGTAAGAGTCTTTTGACCTTTGTGAGATTCCAATTTCACCTTGGAGATAGTAGAATCTTTTCATGCTTATGGAAAGATGTAGAGAATAATATATAAATGTGGCCGAAATGACACAAAATTGTATCTAAAATAGATGAATTCAATGAGGCTGATTTATAGTACCAGGGGAAGCTAAAACATGTTTGAGCTTCCCCCTTCCTTTTGGTCAAAACCTCTGTCAATTTACGGACAATAATTACCGAAAATCCGCAAAAACTACCGTGTTTAGCCTAAACAACCACTGGCATTCCCAGCACAAATTTTTCTACAACCTTGGCTACACCATCATTCATATTCGTGTCGGTGACATAGTCGGCCTTATCCTTAATATCATCAGGAGCATTGCCCATTGCCACGCCAAGCCCTGCAAACTCAATCATTGCTAGGTCATTATAGCTATCACCGATGGCGATTACTTCTTCACGCGAAATTCCAACCTTTCCAATCAAGTGATTAAGGCTTGTTCCTTTTGTGACACCTTCCTCAGTAAACTCCAAAAAGAATGGCTTTGAGCGCATGACACTAAGTTCCCCAGTAAATTGTTTCTGCAGCTTTTTTTCGACCAAAGCAAGCTTTTCAGGATCCTCAAGCATTAACACTTTGACCACCGGTTCGTTAACCGACTCAATAAAGCTATCTACTTCAAAAATTTCAAGGCCAGTAATGGCTGCTTCAACATCGGTATATTGATTCCCCGCTTCAGTAACAATATAGTCCCCAACATACGTGTGAATCCATACATTTTCATTACGGCTTACATCATACAAGTGGTGGACCATTTTTGGTGATAAGGTGCTGTTAAACAGCTCTTCACCTGTTTGGCAGTTAATAATTTTTGCACCATTAAAAGATAAAATAAAACTACCATAATCCTTTAAACGCAATTCTTCAGCAATATGAATCATTGCGGAAGTAGGGCGCCCAGATGCTAACACAACCTTTATTCCAGATACCTGTGCATCCATTAATGCTTGTTTGGTGCGGGAAGAAATTGTGTGGTCGTCCTGTAATAATGTATCATCTAAATCTAGTACAATCATTTTATATGACATTCTGGAGGTTTCCTTTCTATAGTTTATTTCTATCATATCTTACTATAACTCTAGGGGAAAAACATGTAACAAATGAAGGTAGATAAAAAAACAGGCGAATGCAAGCTATATTGCTCGTCGAATTAAAATGAAAACTGACATTGTATAGACAATAAAAAACTGTAATATTACCAGATTTAGCGGAATTGGCAGACGTGCATGACTCAAAATCGTGTTCCGTGAGGAGTGTCAGTTCAACCCCGACCATCGGTATCTTGAAATGCTATCAAATTAAGCTTTGCACTTAATTGTGTAAAGCTTTTTTTTGTTTTTTTCGCACTACAAAATAATCTCTAATAATGTCCACGGAGTAGTGTGCGATTACTTTACAAGTATAAACACATTAAAAAAAATCCAATAGCGGGCGCTGCCATAAATGAGGTGCTTTTTTGTGGTTATATCCTTATCTAAGAGTTTAAAAAGTGACCAAAAAGTTAGATTTATTATATTAGCAATACCTATTTTGATATCAGAGATTAATTCTACCAACCATAAAGATATATCATAATAGTATTCTGATTTTTCAGAAAATAGGTTGCTATTTTAGAGAAAATGTTGTAAACTTTGTTGTATAAGAGATTGTATACAATCATGTATTAATAGGAAAATACATGAAGGTTTTTCTTTTTTACACATATTGTATACATTGCTGATTCCAGCATCGAGGCTGGAAAAAAGGGAAGGGAAAAACAAATGAATTCGAAAGAACTTGAAATTTACAAGAACATTAAACAAGCAATCGTTCATCAAAAACTTCGGCCCAATATGCAGCTAGTCGAAAAAGAGATCGCTGAAGCTTTTGGTGTGAGCCGTACTCCAGTCCGTAATGTCCTTCGAAAGTTGTCATATGAACGGTTGGTAAAAATTATTGAGAATAAAGGGGCGTTTGTGACCTGGTTCTCGGTAAATGAAGCAAAGGAAGTATTTGAGATGAGACAAATACTTGAATCCAATGCAGTTCGATATGCCTGTCGTCTAGCGACAGAAGAGCAACTGCGTGAATTTGGGAAACTCGTTGAAGTCGAACTTAATACTTATCAAGATGCTGATTACATTGAAGCGATTCAAATGTCTGGAAAATTTCATTTGAAGATAGCAGAACTTGCCAGAAACTCATATTTTCATCTGTATCTTGAAGACTTAATTTCCCAAACTTCTGTTATTATCTCCATTTATGGAGAAAGCCATGGAAAAAAAAGCACCTGTCTCCATCATCATCATATCTACAACGCCATTCAGCAACGGGATGAAGACCTTGCAGTAAAATTGGTAATAGAACATCTCAAAGAAATTGAAGATACCCTCCATTTTGATGAAAACTTACAGATTCCCGCATCTTTGTCGGACTTATTTCAAAATAAGTTATAAATTGACCACACAAAAAAATACAGAGATGAAAAAAGACCTCTTTGAAAGTATCTCCATATATGGAGACAGCCGTGGAAAAAAAGCATCTGTCTCCATCATCATCATATCTACAACGCCATTCAGCAACGGGATGAAGACCTTGCAGTAAAATTGGTAATAGAACATCTGAAAGAAATTGAAGATACCCTCCATTTTGATAAAAAATAAAGATTCCCGCATCTTTGTCGGACTTATTTTAAAAATAAGTTATAAATTGATCACACATATAAAACCCAATAAATTACGTTTTATTTTTTTGTTTCCATAATTTTGGAAGTCTGTCATTAACCCTAAAAAAAATACAAAAATGAAAAGAGACGCTTTTTGAAAGTATGGGGTTGCAAATCTCATTTTGCTTTACTAGATTTTCTTCGTGGGTAAATTTCATAGTATTCAAAATTAATTTGTTATGCCTTCTTTATTTCTCAAAAGGTTTCTTGGATTACTAAAGAGAGGAGTTCCGCAATGGGGTATGACTTAATAATTCGAAACGGTACAATCGTTTTCAGGGAAAACGTGAAAAAGGCAGATATAGCCATTAAAAATGGGAAAATAGTTGCCATTGCCGAGTGCTTAATAGGTACTGCTGATCAGATTATTGATGCAACAGGTCAATATGTAATGCCGGGGATGATTGATGCACATGTGCATATTTGTGAACCGGGGCGCACGGAGTGGGAGGGATTTGAAAGCGGTTCAAAAGCGTTGGCTGCTGGAGGTACCACATCCTACATCGATATGCCTTTGAATGCATTACCGGCAACAACTACAAAGGAAGCATTGGAATTAAAAATTGCGGCAGCTAAAGGGAAGAACTACATAGATTATGCTTTGTATGGGGGATTGGTTCCGGGAAATCTACAAAACTTGCAAGAGCTTTCTGATGCTGGCGTTGTAGCTTACAAGTGTTTCATGGCCACATGTGGAAGCGACTTACCAGGTGATTTTAAAAATATTGATGATTATACGCTTTATGAGGGGATGAAAAGGTTAGCAGAGCTTGAGCATGTTTTAGCCATCCACGCAGAGAATGCAGAGATTACGGACCGTTTAGCCCTAGAAATGATTAAGCAAGGAAAAACATCAGCCTCCGATTATGTCGCATCCCGCCCTATTTTTACCGAAGTAGATGCAGTAAAGCGGGCGTTATTATTAGGGAAAGAAACGGGTTGTAAATTACATTTTGTGCATATTAGCAGTGCAGATGCAGTAGGAGAAATTATCACAGCACGTAATCAAGGACAGGATGTGACACTGGAATCATGTCCGCACTATTTTACAATTACGGCCCGTCAGTTTCAGGCTATTGGCCCCCTCGCCAAATGCTCACCTCCTTTACGAAGTAAGGTGGAACAGGATAAATTGTGGGAAGCATTTAAACAAGCCAAAATTGATATGTTAACCTCAGATCATTCTCCTTGTCCACCCGAAATGAAGTTTAGTGCAACAAACAATATGTTTGAAGTTTGGGGAGGAATTTCGGGATGCCAGAACAATGTAGATTTGATGTTTGATGAAGCGGTTCAAAAGCGTAATGTGCCGGTAACCCAATTTGTCCGGATGATTGCAACTAATCCTGCCGAAAGATTCAACCTTAGAGCGAAAGGTGAAATCGCCATCTATAAAGACGCAGATATTATCTTGGTTGATCCTAATCAATCATATGTAGTAAAAACAGAAAACTACTACTATCGACACAAGCATAGTCCGTATACCAACAGAACGATTAATTGCCGGGTGACCAAGACATTCGTTAGGGGACATTTAGTCCACGACGTAGATGAAGGGATAGTAGGAAAACCTATTGGACAATTAATTCTTTCCCAAAAATCTTCAAATTATATTGTTCCATCGTAGAAAATATCGATGAATCATGGTAAAGGGAGAACGGTAAATTTTACATTAGATAGAAAACTATCGATTATTTAGAGTCTATTAAATTCTATAGAGGAAAGATTAGGGGAAAGGGAGGTAGGTATATCGATGCGTATTGGAATTAATGTTAGAGAAATGCCTGAGGAAATAGTGAGAGAACCGTCAGGCACTCTTTGCCATGCCAATTGAAGGGGGGACCGTACCAGCCAAGCTGTAAGACCGAAACTAGACAAATCGGTAAACTATCAATTATCGATACAATCAAAAAAATGAGGAGTGTGAAAAGATGGTTAAAAGATTTTCATTTTTGTTTATTGTGTTTATTCTGATTGTCAGTGTTATGGCCGGTTGCTCAAGTCAAGCAGGAAATGGTACAACAACAGGAAAAAATAGTACAAAGGATACTCTAACTATAGGAATTCCAGATGCGCCAGTTTATATGGATCCTCAGATTCAAGCTACCCTTGCTTCATACCGTGTAACAACACAGATTTTTGACAGGCTTGTAGCTCTTGATGATGATATGAAAATTGTTCCAGCACTTGCGGATTCTTGGGAAGTAGAAAATGAAACAACTACCGTCTTCCATCTTCACAAGGGTGTCAAGTTCCACAATGGGGAAGAAATGAAAGCTGAAGATGTTAAATTTAGTCTTGAAAGAGCTATTGCAAGTGCGGGCGTAAATTACAATTACCTCATTATCAAGGACATCATTATTGTTGATGATTACACAATTAAGATTGTAACAAAACAACCTTTTAATGCTCTATTGTACAGGCTTTCGCTTGATGCAGCTGCAATAATAAGCAAAAAGGCAGCTACGAGTGATAAAGATTTTAATAAGCATCCCATTGGTGCCGGTCCATATAAGTTTGTCTCTTGGGATCTAGGTGGCGATGTGGTTTTAGAGGCATTTCCTGATTATTACAAGGGTGAACCCAAAATTAAGAAATTGATTTTCAAGCATATTCCTGAAGCAATCAACAGATCTATCGGTCTTGAAACTGGTGAAATTGACTTAGCTTATGATTTGGCAATTACTGATTTGGATAAAGTCAAGAAAAACAAAAATCTTAAACTGGAGGAAGTTACCAGTACAACGGTAAATTATCTAGGATTCAATACCAAAAAGCCTAACCTTGATGATGTTCGTGTCAGAAAAGCAATCGCCTATGCACTTAACACTAAGGACATTATTGATATCGTTTTTAATGGCACCGCAACTCCGGCTCATAATACCATGCTTCCACCAAGCCTTTCTGGTTCTGTGCCCGATACCATTAAGTATGATTACAATTTAGACAAGGCGAAAAGCTTGCTCGCTGAAGCTGGGCACCCAAATGGTTTTAAGACAACGCTTTGGGTTCCTGATACGCAGGTTCTAAAAAGTGCTGCGGAAGTAGTTCAGGGGCAGCTTAGTAAGATTGGGATTGATGTTGAAATCAAGCTGATGCAGTCAGGAACATTCTATTCTTCTACAGGAAAGGGTGAACATGACCTGTTCTTTATGACCAAAACATCTATCGATCCTGATAGTATGCTGAGAGCTATTTATCATTCTGAAGCCTTTGGACTTTCAGGCAATCGTTCGTTCTGGGCAACGAAAGAAGTCGATGCAATGTTAGATAAAGCAAGTCAAACAACAGATCCCGACGAAGCTAAGAAGCTTTATGCAGAGGTACAGAAAATTGTAGCTGACCAAGTTCCGGTTATCCCAATCGCCATTGAGCATTTAAATGCAGGGATGCAGTCAAAAGTTAACGGCTTCGGTTTATACCCTGGAAAAACGCATTACATTTATGGGACGCATTTTGGTAAATAAGATTTGTTCTAAGTTCCATGCCTATATCCTATGGGCATGGAACTTAAAAAACTATTAATCTCGAAAAAGCTGATTTTTCCACGTACGTCAATTAGATTTTTAGGGGGTGCCAGATGCATAAATTTATTCTACGCAGGCTTGCCATGCTGATTCCAGTATTATTGGGGGTAAGTTTCATTGTATTTTCCATTATGGATCTTACTCCTGGTGATCCTGTTGAGATGTATTTAGGTGATAACTATACACCTGAGGCGCATGCTGAGATGACGAAGGAGCTCGGTCTCGATAAACCATTTATTGTCCGTTATTTAAGTTATATCGGAAATGCGGTTCAAGGTGATTTTGGTATTTCTTATTCAACAAAACAACCGGTACTTGATGAAATTCTGGCAAGATTCCCTAATACTCTCGTTCTTGCCATCGCTGCATTAATCTTTGCCATTGTGGTAGGTATAATATTGGGAACTATTTCAGCAGCTAAGCAAAATTCCATATTTGATTCAATGTCAACATTTACAGCTTTAATAGGAGTTTCAATGCCAAACTTTTGGTTTGGGTTAATGTTAATCATAATATTTGCCGCAGGTTTAGGGTGGTTTCCATCTTCAGAATTCAGTGGGGTAAAGTCCTTGGTTCTACCGGCAATTGCTTTAGGTACAAACTCGCTTGCCATAATTACACGAATGACACGTTCTTCCCTTTTGGAAACAATCAGGCAGGACTATGTCAGAACAGCACGTGCCAAAGGACTCAAGGAGTATAAAGTAATTATTAAACATGCACTTCGAAATGCGATGATACCGATCATTACCATATCGGGGTTGCAGTTTGGTTTCCTTATTAGCGGCGCTGTGGTTATAGAGACTGTTTTTTCATGGCCTGGAATCGGCCGACTTCTAGTTGAGGCAATACAATTAAAAGATACGCCTATTGTATTATCGCTTGTCCTTATTAAAGCAGGAATGTTTACGGTTATTAATCTAGGCACTGATATCATGTACGCATTTTTTGATCCGCGTATTAGAGCACAGTACAAGGCGAAGAGGGTGTAGGGAATGAATACAACCATAATACCGAGTAAGAACCAAAGATCTGAAATAATACCGGAAAAGAAAAAAAAGTCCCAGCTGGTTTCAATCTGGAAACGCTTAAGAAAGAATAAACTGGCAGTTGCCGGCTTAGTTATATTAACTTTTATCATTCTTTCGGCTGCTTTTGCTAATGCTTTATTTGATTATAACACAGTAGTAATTCAACAAAATGCCGCAGATAGGCTGCAGCCGCCATCAGCAAAACATTGGCTTGGGACTGATGAATTAGGGAGAGATATTCTAGCAAGAATCGTTCATGGAGCGAGAGTTTCAATCCCAATCGCGTTTACAACCATACTAATTGCAACGATTGTAGGTGGTTTAATTGGGGCCATTTCCGGTTATGGGAGTAAAAGGGTCGACAATATTATTATGCGGATTATGGACATTTTTCTAGCCATCCCCGGTATCTTATTATCTATTGCCATTGTAGCTGCGCTTGGGCCAAGTTTAAGGAATTTGTTAATTGCTATAAGTATAGCAAATATACCTCCATTTGCTAGAATCGTAAGGGCCTCTGTTTTGTCCATTCGGAACGAAGAGTTTATTGAAGCGGCTAGAGCGATTGGTGCAAATGATTTACGAATTATTTTTAAACACATCATTCCCAATTCTATGGCCCCAGTAATCGTTCAAGCAACTTTGTGTATTGCTGGTTCGATATTAGAAATTGCCGCCTTAAGCTTCATCGGTCTCGGCATTCAGCCTCCTGCTCCCGAATGGGGCGCTATGCTCAGCGGCGGTCGACAGTATATAAGATATGCATGGTGGATTTGCGCTTTCCCCGGCATAGCGATTATGTTAACCATTCTTTCTCTCAATCTACTTGGGGATGGATTGCGTGATGCATTGGACCCTAAATTGAAAAATTAGGAGGTAACTATGAATCGTAGCAAACTACTTGAAATTAAGGATCTCACTGTTGAGTATAGAACTGATGATGAGATTGTTTATGCCGTTAACTCCCTAAATTTAAGTTTACATTCTGGAGAAAGCCTTGGTCTTGTGGGGGAGACAGGTGCAGGTAAATCAACAACAGCACTCAGCATTTTGCAGCTTGTTGCTGACCCCCCGGGCAAGATAACGAGCGGTGAAATTCTTTTTGAGGGTGATGACCTTCTAAAAGCAAAAAGGGATTTTCTGCGTCATATCCGTGGAAACAAAATTTCCATGATTTTTCAAGATCCTATGACCAGCCTTAATCCTGTTTATTCCGTTGGCGACCAAATTGCAGAAGTAATTTATCTCCATGAGAAATGCAGTAAAGCAGAAGCCCAGCAAAAGGCTGCTGATATGTTGGAAATGGTCGGTATTCCTAAGGATCGATATGATGAATTTCCACATCAATTTTCAGGAGGAATGAAGCAGCGGGTTGTCATCGCCATGAGTATCGCATGTTCGCCAAAACTTATCTTGGCGGATGAGCCAACGACAGCGCTTGATGTAACGATTCAAGCACAGGTGCTGGAATTGATGAATGATTTGAAAGTTAAGTTGAACACTTCGCTTCTTCTCATAACGCATGACCTCGGTGTTGTTGCTCAGGTATGTGACAGAGTCGCCATTATGTATGCTGGTGAGATTGTGGAAACCGGAACGGTTGAAGAAGTGTTTGAACATCCAAAACATCCGTATACAATAGGCCTTTTTAGATCAATTCCTACGCTGGATGAAAAGGTTGATAGATTAAAGCCGATAACAGGGCAGATGCCGGATCCTACAAACTTGCCATCGGGTTGTAAATTCCATCCGCGTTGCCCGCATATGAATGAAGTCTGTACGAAAATGAAACCGGCAATGACGAATGTTGCAGGAACTCATATAGTGAAATGTCTTATCCACGAGGGCAAGCTTGATCCTACTGAGATAATGGAGGAAGTCAATTATGTCAGATAATATTCTGGAGGTTAAGAACCTTATAAAGCATTTTAAATCGAAAAACGGAACACTTCATGCAGTCGATGATGTTTCTTTCAGTATTAAGCGCGGTCAAACATTGGGGCTTGTAGGCGAATCAGGCTGCGGGAAGTCAACAATAGGACGCTTAATATTAGGGCTTCATCAAGCGACAAGCGGGGAAATACTCTTCAATGGGCAAGACATCTGTAAAATGAATAAGAAGCAGATTCATGACTTGCGAAAAGATCTGCAAATTATTTTTCAGGACCCGTTTGCCTCACTAAATCCGAGGATGTCCATTGGTGAAATTATTGGAGAACCGCTCTTAATCTATAAAAAAGTAAAGCGAGCGGAACTTGATTCCGAAGTCAGACGTTTAATGGATGTTGTTGGGTTAAGTAAAAGATTTATCAATTCCTATCCCCACGAACTTGATGGGGGACGGCGGCAGCGTGTTGGAATTGCAAGGGCACTTTCCTTGAATCCACAGTTTATTGTTTGCGATGAACCAGTATCTTCTTTGGATGTTTCGATTCAGGCCCAGGTTCTGAATTTGCTTAAGGATCTTCAGGCTGAATATGGGTTGACTTATCTATTTATCACCCACGATTTATCAGTCGTAAAATATTTTTCAGACAAGATAGCGGTTATGTATCTTGGGCAGCTTGTTGAAATTGCAGAATCAGATGAATTGTTTAAAAAGACTGTGCATCCCTATACACAAGCATTGCTTTCTGCAATACCCGCCCCAAACATACGCCAAAAGATGCAGCGAGTTAAACTTATTGGAGAACTGACAAGTCCAATTGATCCTGAACCTGGCTGCAGGTTTGCAAAACGATGTTTGTACAGTCAGGCACAATGTGTAGGTCAAGATTTAGAATTCAAGGATTTTGGAAATAGCCACTTTTGCTCATGCTGCAGAGCCGATGAGTTACTAAATACCACGATAAGTCAGTAAGTACCAAGTGTATGAAAATCATCCAATCGTTACACGGCCAGAACTGAGACATAATTGAGCAGGTGACGCCACAGTAGTCCAGATAATGGGACAGCATGATTGTCAAATTTCCACGCAAAATATTCAGAATCTACTAAATATTATATAAAAAAGGAAATCGGGAAAGGATGTTTTAGCTATGCGTATTGGAATTGATGGTAGAAAAATACCTGAGTCAAAGGTGAGAGGACCTTTAAGCACTCTCGATCATGCCAAAAGTCTTGGAATGGAAGGGGTGTTTTTCCGAACCATCCTAGATGTAAGTCCAAAACTCGACAAATCGGTGATCCGTGAAGTCCGTCAGCGTGCCGACGAGCTCGGACTCTATCTTGAAGCAGGTCTTGGTAAGGTAAATCCCTTTGCACTTCCCGAAACACCTGAGATACGAGATATTGGTGATGGGGATACTTTACTCGGATTTCGTAGAATGATGGAGGCTTGCGCAGAATTCGATATTAGAGAGCTTTGGATTTCCACTGCTGGGATAAAACAACAATATAGAGGTAGATTCACTACAGACCGCTTCAGAACTGATGTGTCCTGGGAAGAGCAACTAGAGGCCACACGGCGCTTTATGTTGAAGCTTAAGCCTATTGCTTTGGACCTGGGGATCCACTTGAATCTTGAGACACACGAGGAGATTACAACATTTGAAATTCTCCGACTTATTGAGGCTGTCGGTCAGGATGTTGTAGGGATAGTCTTTGATACAGGTAATATCCATATTCGGGGTGAGCATCCGGTCTATGCCGCTAGGCGCATTGCTCCGTACGTACGCCAGACACACCTAAAGGACGCTTATGTTGAACTTATAGAAGATGGTGCATATTACCAGTCACGTATGATCGGATCAGGTCTTGTCGATTTTACTGCGGTGCTTACTGAACTTAACAAGTATCGCCCTGACCTTAACTTAACAATTGAATGTGATCCTCCACGATTGGGTGCGGTAAAAGGTGAGCCGCACTTTCTAGAACTTTATAACCCAGAATGGATCGCGGGACATCCCGACCTTTCACGAGAAGAATTTGCCGCATATTTTGAACTCGTTCGTGATTACACTGAACGTATCCGTAATGGAAATGTTAAGTCCTGGCAGCAGCATAACTCAGATACCTTTGAGTACGCTGAATCCATCCAGTGTATCGAGTATTCAAAACAACATATTGAAAATATCTGTCTAGAGCTAGGTATCACAAGGGGGGATAGGGCCCATGCTTGATAATTTACCTGAGAGAGTTGGAATATTTGCGAAGGATCTCTGCGGTTCATCATTTGATGTTAGGGATTCGGTTCAAAAGGCACTCGATCATAAGCTGAAAGGTTCCTTCATTGGGAATGCCCTCAAAGCCAGTCCGACATTGGACCGGTGGGAATTGGAGGACATCCGGCAAGTTGCACAGGAATCAGGAATCACGCTTGGCCTCCAGCTTGGGATGCTTAATCCCTATCGGCCTGACAGATCCTCTGATGCTTTGAAAGTCGGAAACGGGGATCTTGCCAAAGGTTTGCTTATGTTGGCGGAGGCAGCTCTCCAGCTCGGACAACCGAATGTGATGCTGGTTGTTGGCATGGAAGAAGATCGCTTTAATCAATCGATGGCTTGGTCCGATCAGTTGGCAGAGGTCTCCTCTTTCTTGAAAGGACTTGAACCCGACCTCCGTTCGCTAGGCTCCCGGGTGCTTATTAAGACTCACGAGGAAATCACTTCCTGGGAGGTTCGTCGACTGCTCGAAGAACTCGATTCCAATCTATTCGGCGTTGCGCTCGATCCCGTGAATCTGATCGTACGAATGGAGGATCCGATGGCAGCAGCGGAACGTCTTGCAGGTCGAATTTGGCAAGTCCACGTTGACGATGCACATCTCGTGTGGAACAACCGCGGCTACTCCCGTTTACTTTGCCCAATCGGTAAAGGGTGCATTGACTGGCCGGCCCTGATTACTCATATCAGTGCAAGTGACCCAAATGCCTGGTATTGGGGGGAAATCCATCGCGCAGAACTTGAAACACCATTTCTCAACGAGGGGTGGTTCGATGCACATCCTGATAACGATATTGCTGAGGTGGCGACGTGGATTTCGAAAGGAAAGCCTCTATCCGAATCGCCGCTGTCCCTAGTGGGAGATATTGATGAAAGAATAGGCACTGTTACCAGGTACCTTACCCGTTTTGCTGCTGAGCTAAATCAAACCACCTCTTGAAGATGGTTGTGACTTAATCATTTATGAAAGGAGAAATAACTTTGAATGAAGCCAAAAAAGAAATACTACAATGGGTAGAAAACAATCAGAAGCAAATTATTCAATTTCTACAAGAGCTTGTTGCAATCCCGTCCGATAACCCACCTGGAGATTGTTATGCTATAGCTGATCATCTTCATAAGAGGTTAAAGGATTTCCAATTCGATGATGTCCAATTCTTAAACGTAGATTCGGAAGAAGTAAAAACTAGCGGGATGATCCGTGTAGCTAATGTAATTTCAAACACCTCCTTCGGACAAGGAAAAGGCCCTGAAATTGCCTTGAATGCTCATGGGGATGTAGTTGCCCCTGGAATGGGATGGACATATAACCCATATGGAGGAGAAATTGTAGATGGGAAACTGTATGGTAGAGGAGCAGCTGTGTCTAAGTCTGATATCGCCACCTATACTTATGCCCTATTGGCACTTCGTACCGTAGCAGAAGAATTGAATGGAAAGGTATCTTTGGCTTTTACGTTCGATGAAGAGACAGGCGGAGAAATTGGTCCAAAGTGGTTACTGGATAGGGGTTATATTAAACCAGATATGGCTATTGCAGCAGGGTTCACCCACTCCATTGTCAACGCCCATAATGGATGTCTGCACTTGGAAATTCGAGTAAAGGGGAAATCAGCTCATGCTGCGGCTCCACATACGGGTTCTGATGCAATACAGGCAATGAGCGCAATACTCCACTCCTTGTATGTATATCGCGAGACACTTAGCAAAGTCAAATCATCCGTTTCGGGAATTGAATCTCCAACGTTAGTAGTAGGGTTAATCTCCGGGGGAATTAATACTAATGTGGTTCCTGACCGGTGTATTATTCGTTTGGATCGGCGTCTTATTCCGGAAGAGAACGGAGATCAAGCGGAAAAGGAAATCCAGCAGGTGGTTGAGCAGTCTATTCGTGATTACGAAGGCATTGAAGTAGAAGTAGAGCGAATTCTTTTAGCAAATAGCTTTGGTCCGGTTCCGGAGGATGAACCATTGATTCATACATTAGGGGCTAATTGGAAAGAAATCATGGATGGAGAACTTGAAATCCATGGGGTTCCTCTTTATGCCGATGCCAGGCATTTTTATGAAGCAGGTATACCCGTTGTTATGTTTGGAGCAGGGCCTAAAACCTTACTGGAAGCCAACGGTCACAGAGCCGATGAGCACGTCCGTATTGAGGACTTGGTGAAGGCAACTAAAATTGTAGCGTTAACTCTTTACGATTTATTAAAAAAATAAGTAACATACTTATAAAAACTTTCCCAGCTTGTATGTCAATACAGGCTGGATTAATTTCTAGGGGCGCTATAGAATCTATTAAACATACTTTCTATCAAAAAAGTGGCTTAGGTCAAGTTTCATGTAAAGGAGAAATGGAATATGTTAGGCCTATCTCAAATAAGGAACATAGATCGAATTGTTCGACGTCTTGATGATTTGTCAAAGATTAGTTTAACCGAGCGGGGTGTAACACGTCTTTCCTTTACTAAAGAAAGTGAGGAGGCTAACCGATTAGTTAGCCATTGGATGGAAGAAGCAGGGATGATTGTAAGAAGGGATGCTCTGAATAACGTTGTAGGAAGATATGAAGGGACTCAAGAAGAAGCTCCTGTTCTTCTGATTGGCTCCCATCTAGATACGGTAGTCGAAGCCGGCAAATATGACGGCATTCTTGGAGTGATTTTAGGAATTGAAGCCGTGCAAATTCTCCATGAGAATGGGATATGCCCTAAACACCCGATCGAAGTGATTGGATTTTGTGATGAGGAAGGGACCCGCTTTCATACAACACTTCTCGGAAGCAGGGCGATTGCTGGAAACTTTCTGCAGAAAGATTTGGAAGCTGTGGATAAGGATGGCGTTACATTAGCAAAGGCTATGCGGGAAATTGGAATGGATCCCACTTTATATCGATTGGCGGCAAGGGACCCAAATTCAATCCTAGGATATCTGGAACTTCACATCGAGCAAGGTCCGGTATTAGAAAAGAAGAATCAGTCGTGCTCAGCCGTCAGTGGTATAGCGGGTCAATCCCGGCTAGAGTTTCGCGTGGAAGGGGCGGCTGGCCATGCGGGGACCGTACCGGTTGCAATGCGCCAAGATGCACTTGTGGGGACTGCAGAAATGATTCAAGCCGTGGAACGGATTGCTCTTCAATACGAATCACTGGTAGCGACCGTTGGAAAGCTGAAGGTTTATCCGGGAGCAAGCAATGTTATTCCTGGTTTGGTGGAAGGAGCGATGGACCTGCGCTCAATCGATGATACTACTAGGGAGGTAGCGTTAAAACGTATTCA
Source organism: Paenibacillus sp. BSR1-1 (assembly GCF_030403775.1). Taxonomy (GTDB): domain Bacteria; phylum Bacillota; class Bacilli; order Bacillales; family Cytobacillaceae; genus Neobacillus. The sequence goes on along the minus strand of NZ_JAQMWQ010000004.1, from coordinate 387,700 downwards.
AGAAGAATGTCAGCAAATTGCAAACCGCAGGAAATTGACTTGTGAATTCCAACTGGTTTTTGAATCCCCGGCAGTCCACTGTTCATCCCATTTTATCGGTATTATTGAATCTGTTTTGGAAGAACATCACATGGACCCGCTTCGTCTGGTAAGCGGTGCCGGGCACGATGCGATGGCTATTGCTAAAATTGTAGATACCGGCATGATTTTTGTGCGCTGTAAGGAAGGACTCAGTCATCATCCGGATGAATTCGCATCTCAGGAAGATATTGAAGTGGGACTGTCTGTTCTGCTTAATACTATATTAAAAATAATAGCCTGAAAACATAGGAAAATTGGGGAAGAGAGGTGAAGTTATCGATAATCAATGGACGAAGCTTCATGAAAGATATGCAAATTCCAAACCTCGACCTTGAAGAAATCAAGACGAAAGGTCAACGGTACTAAGATAAAATGAGTTTAGGATATTTAGAAAGAGACTATCAGCCATCTGCCAAAGAATGAATTATTTAACCCGTCTTTCAAAGTGGTGGAAAAATACATAAAAGGCTGAATCAAACCACCTGTTCGCCCGGGGAAAAACGAAGTAGATCTGATGCAAAAAGGGTAGTTCCTTATAAGGAACTACCCTAATAACATTACATTTTGTTTAAAATCATGCACTAGCTGCATTTTTGTTGTTTGATAGGGCTTTAACAGTCAAAATAATATTGTTTTCAAGTTCTTCATTTTTTTGTTCAATTCTTTTTCCGATAAAGAATACATCAACAAAGTTCCAAATAAATAATGTCGCCCATCCAAATAATAGCATTAGGATTGCTCGTCCGATATCTCCTGAATAAAAACGGTGTCCAGCAAAAGTACCTAAGAAGAACCAAAGAGCATAAGCAATTCCCTTTGATTTTTGTTTTTTGCTCATTTCACTATTTACCATAGCAAGTTGTTCCGCCGATAAATCCTTTTTCATCAATAGGTTATTCAATATATGTCAACTCCAATGAATGTATTTCGAAACGTTCAATTTCTAACAAGGATAATCATAACTCATACTTTGAAATGCTTCACTAGTAGATAAAAGTAAAAATAGGTATTTTGACCCATAAGGATTGTCCTTTGTTCCCGGAAAACAGAAGGTATAAATGAATGGAAATTTATAGTATAAAAGGATTCCTACATTTGTAGGGTCCTTTTTTATTTGTTTTCTTTTAAAATATAACTATAATTCAGAAAATTGAAATATTTGTAAAAGGGGGACATCAAAAATGCGGTATATCTTATCTTCACTATTCTTCTGCAGCTTGCTCATGCCAGCTTTCTCAGCAAGTGCTGAAACGTCTTCAACAGCTGAATCTTCCGGTAATGAATATCCAATCGTATTGGTACATGGGCTAACAGGATGGGGACGAGGTGAATTGTTTGGCTTCAAATATTGGGGAGGGATGAATGACCTAGAACAATATTTGAATAACAGCGGACACAGAACGTATACTGCTGCGGTTGGACCAATTTCTAGTAACTGGGATAGGGCGGTGGAACTTTATTACTATATAAAAGGAGGAACCGTTGACTATGGGGCTGCCCATGCAAAAGAATGTGGGCACGCAAGGTTTGGAAAGACTTTTCCTGGCCTCTATAGCGAATGGAATGGTAAAAATAAAATTCATCTTGTTGGGCATAGTATGGGCGGACAAACTATCAGAACGCTGACAGAACTATTGGAAAATGGAAGCGAGTCTGAACAAGAATATTATAAGGCACACCCTGAGGAAGGAGTTTCTCCACTTTTTGAAGGGGGGAAGCATTGGGTCCATAGTGTTACAACCCTCGCTACTCCAAATAATGGTTCCACGTATGCGGATGCAGAAAGAGTAAAAACGCTTGTTAAAAGTATGGTTACCGATTTTGCCGCCCTATCAGGGGCAGGCGGAGACAACATCGTATATGATTTCAAGATGGACCAATGGGGATTGAAACGAAGCCCTGAAGAATCCTTCCTTACTTATATGGACCGGGTCATTAGCAGCTCAGTTTGGACAAGTAAAGATATAAGTTCGTATGATTTAAACACTGTTGGAGCTGCTGAACTTAATAACTGGGTGAAAACCCAGCAAGATGTATACTATTTTTCCTATACAGGAGACGCGTCCTATATAGGACTTTTAACTGGTCATTTTTATCCGCTGCCAACGATGACGCCTCTATTATGGGATTCAAGTCTGTTTATCGGATCATATTCAAGAACAAACCCTGCACCTGTGATTGACAAGTCTTGGTGGCAAAATGATGGAATTGTTAACGTTAAATCTTCCAAATTTCCATTCGGACAGGCAAATAAGCTTTTTGATGGCACGATTCAAAGGGGAGTATGGAACTATTTTCCTGTTCAATATACTTGGGATCACTTTGATTTCGTTGGATTAAGTGAAGCTCATGTTATTGGAATTAGACAAATTAATGACTTCTATTTAAATATCGCCAATCAACTCCACGGACTTCCAAAATGAGTTAATTTGATTAACCGGATGCCATAATAAAATTGGTGTTCGGTTAATCAATGAATTTATTATATACTAATTGGATATAGACAAATAAATAAATTACTGTTATAATTACATACGTCGTTGAAGGTTAAATATGCGGGTGTAGTTTAGTGGTAAAACCTCAGCCTTCCAAGCTGATGTTGTGGGTTCGATTCCCATCACCCGCTCCATACATATGGGCCTATAGCTCAGCTGGTTAGAGCGCACGCCTGATAAGCGTGAGGTCGATGGTTCGAGTCCATTTAGGCCCATCATTTTGTTTTAGTGAAACCGAACAATTGTGTTCGGTTTTTTTGTGTCTTTGGGGAAAATAATTCGGAGGAATGGATCTTTAAAATGGAGGTACATGAGATGCCAGAACTTCCGGAAATGGAAAACTACAAAATCTTGTTAAACGAAAGAATTGCTGGACAGGTTATTACCGATGTTCAAGTAAACAGAGAAAAATCAATTAATCTTAATCCTACACTATTCATCAATACCGTTAAGCAGCAAAAAGTCCTCAATATAAATAGGCGTGGTAAGCATTTGCTTTTTCAACTGCAAAATGGACAAATCCTTCTCTTACACTTAATGCTCGGAGGCTGGATGTTTTATGGAAAAGAAGCGGAAAAACCAAAACGAACGGTTCAAATTCGATTATCGTTTGGGCAAAATCATTTGTATTTTATCGGTTTAAGACTAGGATATCTTCATCTCCATAGTCAAACAGAAGTCGAAAAGGAGCTTTCTCATTTGGGACCCGAACCACTTTCAAACGATTTCTCTGTAAATGAATTTTTATTAAGAATCAACAAAAAACATGGCCGATTGAAAACGACGATGCTGGATCAAGAATTCATTGCTGGTATTGGCAATTGCTATTCTGCTGAAATATGCTTCCATGCAAAGATTTTACCAACTAGAGATATAGATGACATTATCGAAGTGGGTCGAAGTCAATTATACCAATCCATGAAATTTGTACTGCAGGATGCCCTAAAACATGGAGGATACCTTGAAAATCCTTTTTATAATGGCGACAAGTTAACTGGAAGCTTTTATAATATACGCAAAGTTTATGACAGAAAAGGTGAGGTATGTACAAGGTGTGGAGGGACAATCATCGAAGAAATGATTTCGTCTAGGAAAACCTTTTATTGTCCTAATTGTCAGAAATAGTCCCGCATTCAATAGCGGGAATTTTTTTAAAAATAATAATCTGAATCTTTAGAATAGATAGTCTCATGTTTTGTTAAAAAAAAGTATAAGTTATTGTTTCGGTTTTGTGTTAAATGTAATATACTATATACAAATAAGTATAACACATTTAAAATTTTCCTATAGAATAGGACACCAAAAGGAAAAGTGAGGGGGTGTTAATGATTAAACTAACGAAACGCCAAGATGAGATCCTTGAAATTGTGAAACAGAATGGACCCATAACGGGGAAAGAAATTGCAGAGAAATTATCTTTAACAAGGGCAGCATTACGGCCAGATCTCGCCATCTTAACCATGTCAGGAAATTTGGATGCAAGACCAAGGGTCGGTTATTTTTTTAATGATAATTACGAAGTTAAGCTTCAAGCTAAGGAATTTATCCATCAAAAAGTGACGGACTACAAAGCACATCCAATTGTAGTTGAAAAATCAACTTCAGTTTACGACGCTATCGTCCAATTATTTTTAGAAGATGTTGGTACTCTTTATGCCGTAGATACAGAAGGACATTTGGCAGGGGTGATTTCCCGTAAAGATTTGCTCAGAGCATCACTAGGAAACAGGAATCTTCATGAATTACCGGTGAGTGTGATCATGACGAGGATGCCGAATATCATCACCATTCATCCTGATGAAACTCTGCTTGAAGCAGCGAAAAAAATGATTAATAACCACATAGATTCCTTACCAGTTGTAAAGGAAGAGCAAAAGAATACATATTTGCTTGTGGGACGAATTACAAAAACGACGATAACGAAAGCCTATTTAGAAATTATGGAAGAAAAATCACACTAAGGGGAGAGGCTGCCATTTTGGTTCAGAAAGAGGTTGTCTATGTAGTTTCTGACTCAGTAGGGGAAACGGCTGAGTTTGTAGTAAAAGCAGTGGCAACACAATTTAATGGAGGACAGGTTGAAATTCGCCGCAATTCCTATGTTGATGACTTTGAGGATATTGAAGATGTCATCATGCTGGCAAAAAGGGGTCACTCCATTATTGCGTATACCATTGTTATTCCTTCTTTAAAGGAATATATAGATCAACGTGCTACCGAAGAGGGTATTTTAGCAGTTGATTTGCTTAGCCCCTTGATGAATGCATTTGTAACAAGGTTCAATAAGCAGCCGCATCATCGCCCTGGGTTAATGAGAAAGCTGGATGAAGAATATTTCAAGAAAATTGAAGCGATTGAATTTGCCGTGAAATATGATGATGGCCGTGATCCAAGAGGGGTTACAAAGGCTGATATAGTCCTAATCGGAGTCTCAAGGACCTCCAAAACACCTTTGTCGATGTATTTAGCTCATCAGCGCTTTAAGGTAGCAAACGTTCCCTTAGTGCCAGAAGTACCGCCGCCAGATGAATTGTTTCAAGTTCCGCGGAAAAATTGTATCGGCTTAATCATATCACCAGATAAATTAAACGAAATTCGCAAGGAGCGCTTAAAGGCTTTAGGGCTCGGATCGCAGGCAAATTACGCAAGCTTCCAGCGAATCTTAGACGAACTCGATCATGCAGAAAAAATTATGAAGCGGGTTGGCTGTCCAATTATTGACGTTTCAAATAAAGCAGTAGAAGAAACTGCGGGGTTAATTTTAGACGTTTTGAAAAAAGAGAGGAGCTTGTAATCATGGATAAATTCGTTTACTTATTTCACGAAGGTAATGGCGATATGAGAGAATTGCTAGGTGGAAAAGGAGCAAATCTAGCAGAAATGACTCGGATTGGCTTGCCAGTCCCTTATGGCTTTACGATTACGACTCAAGCATGTAACGCCTACTATGAAGCTAGCAAAACCATCCCAACAATCGTAGAAAAGCAAACTTTAGAAGCTCTTACCCGTTTAGAAGAAAAAATGGGCAAAAAATTAGGTGACCCGCAAAATCCTTTACTCGTATCTGTTCGTTCTGGTTCAGTTTTTTCCATGCCTGGGATGATGGATACCATTTTGAATCTGGGTATGAATGATGAAACAGTTGTCGGAATGGCAAAATTAACGAATAATGCTCGTTTTGCCTATGATTCGTACCGTCGTTTTATTCAAATGTTTAGTAATGTTGTTCTTGAAATCGACACGTATTTCTTCGAACAGTTTTTAGAAGAAACCCGCGAACAAAAGGGCTATTCCTCTGACCCTGAAATGACCGCAGAGGACTGGAAGGAGGTTATTGCTGGGTACAAAGGAATTGTCAAAAAGCATACGCGGAAAGACTTCCCACAGGATCCAAAAGAGCAGCTTTTCCTTGCCATTAATGCCGTATTTAACTCTTGGAATAACCAAAGGGCGATTGTTTACCGCCGTCTCAATAAAATTGCTGATCATCTTGGAACAGCTGTTAATATTCAAAGTATGGTATTTGGCAACATGGGAGATGATTCGGGAACAGGCGTTGCGTTCACTAGAAATCCCTCCACTGGAGAACACCTTCTTTACGGTGAATACTTAATTAATGCCCAAGGTGAGGATGTAGTGGCTGGAATTCGTACACCGCAGCCGATTGCCACTTTAAAGGATGAAATGCCTGGGGTTTACAAGCAATTTGCTGATACCTGCAAACGACTTGAGCAGCATTACAAAGAAATGCAAGACATTGAATTTACGGTTGAACGGGGCAAGCTTTTCATTCTGCAAACCCGCAACGGCAAGCGTACTGCTCAAGCGGCGATTCGAATTGCCGTTGAAATGGTAGAAGAAGGCATTATTGATAAGAAAACGGCGCTGCTTCGCGTCGATCCCGATCAATTAAATCAATTGCTGCACCGCCGCATTGATGACAAATTTGAAAAAAGAATTTTAGCAAAAGGCTTACCGGCATCCCCAGGAGCGGCAACAGGTAAAGTAGTCTTTGATGCCGATGAAGCAGAACTTTTAGGGAATGATGGGAAAAAAGTAATTCTCGTTCGTCCTGAAACAACCCCTGATGATATCCATGGAATCGTAGCTTCTCAAGCGATTTTAACAAGCCGAGGCGGAATGACCAGCCACGCAGCAGTTGTTGCCCGCGGAATGGGGAAAGCTTGTATCTGCGGTTGTGAGGCGTTGAAAATTGACTTAAAAGCCAAACAATTTATGGTTGGTGAAACCGTCGTTCACTACGGCGACATAATTACCATCGACGGTTCAACGGGCGAAATTATGCTAGGAGAAATTCCAATGATCGACCCTGAGCTTTCAGATGAATTCCAGCTGCTGCTGGATTGGGCCGACCAAGAACGAAAATTAGGTGTTCGAGCTAATGCCGATAATCCAGAGGATGCAAAAAAAGCGTTTGAATTTGGGGCAGGGGGAATTGGCCTTTGCCGTACGGAACATATGTTTATGGACCTGAAGCGGATTCCAATAGTCCAAAAAATGATATTAGCAGAGCATTACAGTGAAAGAATGGAAGCATTAGACGAGCTTCTTCCAATGCAGCAGGGCGATTTTGAAGGGATTTTTGAAGCGATGCAAGGCTTTCCTGTAACCATCCGATTACTAGATCCGCCATTACATGAATTTTTACCGGATAAAGAGGAACTTTTAGTAGAAGTGACAAAGCTGCAAATTTTAGACCCGCAATCTCCTGAATTGAAGAAAAAAGAACTATTGCTTAAAAAGGTTCGACAATTAGATGAATTCAATCCAATGCTCGGCCACCGCGGCTGCCGCCTTGGTATGATTCATCCAGAAATTTATGATATGCAAGCGAAGGCAATTTTCTATGCAGCAGCAAAGCTTGCAGAAAAAGGCATGGAAGTACAGCCGGAAATTATGATTCCGCTTGTCGGCCATGTAAATGAATTAAAACAGATGCGCCAGCTGGTTATTGATGCGGCAGTTAAGATTCAAGAGGAAACAGGGAAAACATTCCAATATACAATAGGAACGATGATTGAAATCCCTCGTGCTGCATTGACGGCTGATCAAATTGCTGAAGAAGCAGATTTCTTCTCTTTTGGAACGAATGATTTAACACAAACAACCTTCGGATATAGCCGTGATGATGCCGAAGGAAAATTCCTGCAGGCGTATATTGAAAACAAAGTACTCCCAGAAAATCCTTTTGCAGTACTTGACCAGGATGGTGTTGGTAAGCTTGTAGAAACAGGTGTTAACCTTGGCCGCAGTACAAAGCCATCGTTAAAAACAGGTATCTGCGGTGAACATGGCGGTGAAAAGAGTTCAATTGATTTTTGCTACCGAACAGGCTTAGATTATGTCAGCTGCTCGCCGTACCGCGTACCGCTTGCAAGATTAGCAGCTGCACAAGCAACAATTCGTCATGAGTTAAATAAGGAAGAGGTTTATACAACTGCTTAACTCTAAACTAGGACGGTTACCTTAATAGGTACCGTCTCTTTTAATGGAATTATACTTTTATTTTCTGCTTATACTAAAAAAAATCATGGAAAAGGGAGTAATGATATGGGGGCAATCGAACGGAACGGGTACCGGTTTGTACCAGAGTATAGTATCATTCAACAAAATGGAGCCATACATGTTTACAGCAAAGATCATTTCATAGAGGAAATTCAATTTCAGTTTTCTGGAAAATTTCCTGAATTAGATCAAATCGAGGACCTTGTAGACCGATATTGCGATTTACATAACATTTAATAGAACGCTTGTTCGATAAGGAGATAAATGCTATAATTAAAAATGCAATAGAATTGAATTTCTCAAGGGTGGGCGGCACACTTCCGATTGGAAGGAGGTGATGCTTTTGACAGTTTTTCAAGCATTGATGTTAGCTATTTCCTTTGCTAGTCTCATTGTCACGGTTCTGTCTTTCCACAAAAAAAAATAATCCACCCTTGAGCCGGCAAGCATAAGCGGTGGATTACTGCCTTATATGCCGATTTCCCTGAGGGAAACAGCTATTGCATGACCGAGTCGTCTAGTCATGCTCGGTCTTTTTTACTATATGAGAATCTATACTAATATTATACATAACTTCTTAGAAAAAAGAAATATTGAGGTGAGAACGAAATGAGTAAATTAAAAACCATTTATCCTCAAGCGATAGAGCATACAAAAAGGAAAGTATATGAAGATATTGATCGATATTTGGAAACGAAGGAAACGGTGACGACCTTCGAGCAGTATCTAGCCGACCGCAGCCACTATCTGGAACAGCTTTGGATTAATGTCTGGCTTAATAAATCTACGAATGATGTTCCCAAAAATGAAAAAAAGCAGTTTTTAAGTGAAAAAGGTTTTGAAGTTCAAGGAGTGGACCGTAAACTCATCAACAAGCTTTTTCGCGATGAAATGAGAACCTATCAGCCTTTTAACGTTATTTCATGGTTAAAAGAAAGCTTTCAGAATCAAGAAGAGGAATGGACAAAACGATATCAGATAGCGAAGGAGAATTTTATTAAAAGAGAAGAGAAACAGCAGTTTGAAGAACAAAAGATAAATATTCAGAATCAAATTGAGGAAGAAGCAGCTCTAATTTTGGAAGAGAAATATCAGATTTTCTATTTATATGTCCGACATTTTGTTGCAAAGCAGCTAGCTGCTGATATAACAAACAATGTGAAGTTTAAATCTGTAGATACGTTTGCTCTTGAAGAAAAATTAGAGGATGAAGGTGCGTTTAACCCTTCGGCATATACGACCGTCGGGACTTTTTTTGAGGAATTAACTGGGGATATCCATAAAACGCTAAATTGGGGAAGAAGCTACTTTGAGTATCAGACTTACTTCTATGTTTATGAAGGTCTTATTTCAGATTACATTTCAGAACTGATTCCTCAAAAAGTATTGGAAGGGCTGCCTCCTGTTCTGTTGGAAGAGTTTTTTGAAACTTTTCATGAAAAATTAACGCCCTCTTTTGTGAAGGGAAGTATAACAGAACTTCTTTATGATGTAGAGGGATATTTTATTGAGGATATTCAGGCTGAATACCTTTCTGATTTATTAAAACTGGCGGAGATTCCATTTGACTTGTCTGTGCATCAAGAAAGGTTTGAACAGGATCTTCAAGAACGAGAACGGAAGCAAGCGGAAGAACAAGCAGAGGTGGAGCGGAAAAAAGCAGAAGAAGAAAGGATCATGAAGGATATTTTTGGAGCTGAATATGATCCTTCCTTACAAAGACAATCCCGCTATGTGCTGCATATTGGGGAAACAAATACAGGCAAAACCCATCATGCTTTGGAAAAAATGAAAGAGGCTAATAGCGGTTTATATTTGGCACCATTGAGATTATTAGCATTAGAAGTATATGACAAGTTAAATGCCGAAGGAACTCCATGTTCATTGAAGACGGGTGAGGAAGAAAAAATCCATCCAAATGCCAGCCATATTTCCTGTACGGTAGAAATGTTTCATGAAAAGGAATTTTATGAAGTGGTGGTCATTGATGAAGCACAAATGATTACGGATAAGGACCGGGGATTTGCTTGGTATAAAGCGATTACGAAGGCAAATGCAGAAGTAGTACATATTATCGGCAGCAGAAATTCAAAAAATATGCTGCTTGAACTTTTAGGCGATTCTGAAATGGAAATTCATGAATACACGCGGGATACACCTCTAGATGTCGAATCGAAAGAATTCCATATTAAACATGTTAAAAAAGGGGATGCACTTATTTGTTTTTCTAGAAGACGTGTTTTGGAGATGGCCTCACGACTGCAAAATGATGGTCATTCGGTAAGTATGATTTATGGCAGCATGCCGCCCGAAACAAGAAAAAAACAAATTGAGCAATTTAATAAAGGAAAAACAAAAGTGATTGTGGCAACAGATGCCATAGGTATGGGGTTAAACCTTCCGATTCGCAGGATTGTTTTTTTAGAAAATGAAAAGTTTGACGGCACAAGAAGGCGTCTTTTGAATTCTCAAGAAGTGAAGCAAATTGCCGGGCGTGCCGGCCGTAAAGGCATCTATAATGTCGGAAAGGTTGCATTTACCAGCGATATTAAAAAAATGAGGAATTTATTATTGCAGGAGGATACGCCTGTTCATTCCTTTGCTATTGCCCCGACTAATTCAGTATTTGAGCGATTTTTGCGCTATTATCGGGACCTAGGCACCTTTTTTGAACTATGGGGGAAATTTGAAAGTCCAAAGGGGACCAAAAAGGCCTCATTGTCTGAAGAACGAATACTATATGAAAAAATTGCCGGTACAGAAATTGAAGCACGTCTTTCGTTGACGGATTTATATGGCTTTTTACACCTGCCCTTTGCCAAAAATGAACCTTTACTTACCCAGCAGTGGGAAGATACCATGTATGCGATTATCCGTGGGAGCCAAATGCCTGAGCCCATTGTAAAAGAACGAAGTTTAGAGGAATTAGAACTCAGCTATAAAGCAATTGGCCTGCATTTGTTATTCCTTTATCGATTGGGTGAACGGACCGAGGCAATGTACTGGGAAAGGCTGCGTGAAGAAATAAGCGATAAGGTACAGGAACGTCTTAAAACCGACATCAAAAAATTCGTCAAAAAATGTAAAAACTGCGGTAAGAAACTTCCATGGGATCATTCATTTCCGACCTGTGATGCTTGCTATCGGGCAAGATTTAAAAAATATCGGAATGAAGAAGAATTTTAAAATTAAAAATCCACATTAGTGTGTGGATTTTTTTGTTTGTTTCGGAATTTGACTTTTACCATTAATTCCTTATTCATGAAATAATTGATAAAATAAGTCTATGAATGTTTTTTTAGGAAAGTGATGTGTGAAAAATGCAGCTATTATTAACAGTAATGGGCACCAATGCTGAAGTGGTGTCCCATTTGTTGGCGAAAAATCCCAACAATCTTTATGAGCGTGGTGAAAAAGGACTGACCGTTCGCCTTGTTTATCCTAAATTTTCGTCAGAAGAGGTTCAAGTGTTAATCTATGTTAAGCCAGACCCAATTGAATTAGTGAAAAATTCACCTGACCTTTACGATATCACCCATTACATAAATGATCGCGAATTCGCAGCAAGCAGTATTTTTGTCTCCTCCATCCGCAAGGCCTTAGGAACAGCGTTAAATGGGAAGCCAAAAGAAGAATTCAATGCATGGGTAGGCCATTTGTTCGAAATGGAACTGTCATTTGGTCCGATTGCTACTGACTTACGCGACCAGGAAATTGAAGCATTATTTATGCCAATCGGTTATCAGGTAGAGATTGAACGTAGTCAAAGCTTTATTCGTGAAAAAAGTTCCGCAAGGTTTGTTAAATTAAAGGGTAATCAAACCGTGCAAATGGCATTAAGACATGTTTCCATTCTCATTCCGGTGATGGATAACTATAAACATTATTTTATCGATGAAAGGGAAATTGAAAAGCTGGACCGCTATGGGGAAGGCTGGTTAGAATCACATCCATTAAAAGCGATGATATTAAAGCGCTCATTACGCTTTCAAAACATGATTTCCCAATCTAAATTCTATGAAAAAGAAACGAATTCTGTAAAAATAGATGAACCATCAAAAATTCGGTTAAATGATCTTCGGTATGAAGCAATCATTAATTATGTCAAAGCCTTAGCAAAAAAAGAATCCATTGTCGACCTGGGGGCAGGTGAAGGAAAGCTTTCGGTTCAACTAGGATTTTTGGATGGAATAAAAGAGATCATTTCTGTGGAGCCATCCAATAAAGCACGTTTAAGGGCGCTCGATAGGTTTGAACTGGCAAAAGGAAAACATGGATTTTTGGAGCCAATTTCAGTTACAGGCTCATTATTTTATTTCGATGATCGCCTTAGAAATAAGGATGTTATGATTTTATGTGAAGTAATCGAGCACATCAATGAACCTCGGCTGCCTAAAATATTTGAAACCATCCTTAAAGATTATCGGCCAGGTGTACTGATAGTGACAACTCCTAATCAGGAATACAATGCCGTTTATGAAATGAAGGAAGAAATGAGACACGCTGACCATCGTTTTGAGTGGACTAGAAAAGAGTTTAAGAGAAATTGTGAAAATTGGTCGAGTCCATTTCCATACCAATTGAGTTATCAAGGAATAGGTGAGGAGCATCCAATCTATGGCCACCCAACACAAATGGCGATTTTCACCAGAAAGGGGGATAGTCACTCATGACAAAGATATATTTGCCATATGCAGGCATCGTCTTATTAGTCGGACCATCAAATAGCGGCAAGACGACATTATTAAACAGGTTAGTGAATGAAAAAAGCATTCTTTCCTCCGAGGTGATAAGCTCAGATCAATTTCGTGTGCTCGTCAGCGATGTTGAATTTATTAATTGGAATCAGCGGCCAAAGGACGAATCAGATGTACTCTATGATGAGTATTTCCGCGTCTCAAACGAAGCTTTCGATACAATGGACTTCTTAATCGGGAAGCGGTGCCGTTTAAATAAATTAACAATTATTGATGCTACCCATTTAAAAGAAGACGATCGTGAACGCTATATTCGTATGGGCAAGAAATATCATGTTCCCGTAGTATCGATTGTTTTCAATATTCCAGAAAAAGAGCTTCTAACACGTGATGAGCATCGTGATTACCCACGTGGAAAGAATCGTATTAAGCAGCAATACCAGCAATTCAAACGGACCATAAGGTTTATAAAAAAAGAAGGTTTTCATCGCACATATATCTTAAATGAAGAAGAACTTAAGAATCTGGAAATGGGACGTCAACAGGATTCTTTGCTTGTAAACCTTGGCAATGGCATTGATTTTATCGGAGATATTCACGGCTGCTTTGAGGAATTTATGGAGCTATTAGAAAAACTGGGTTATAAGGAAAATATAGAAGGGTATTATGTGCACCCTGAGGGACGAAAAATATTATCTTTAGGTGATGTTATGAGCCGCGGACCACGTTCATTGGAGACCTTGCAATTTTTTAAAAAACACGTGGGAATGGGGCACGCCTATATGATTGACAGTAACCATGGCTGGAAGATTGCCCGTTGGCTCGATGGCCGCAGTGTAAATCTCGCACATGGAGATGAAAAGCTTGCGGCTGAATTTGAAGAATATGAAAATTTGTATGGACATGAAGCATCTAACCAATTAAAGAATGAATTCAAAGAATTACTATTAGCAGCCAAATCGCATTTAATCATTGAAAAAAATGGTGTAAAGGTTGCAGTCGCCACACACGCTGGCATAAGAGATCATTATATTGGCAAACAATCACAGCGGATTTCTGATTTTTGCAGGTATGGTGATTCTGATGGTCTCGATGAACATGGTAAACCAATCCGTAAAGATTGGACCATCGAGCATCAATCTAGTCAATTAATTATCTGGGGCCATGATCCAAAACCACAGCCCCTGCTTGTCAATAATACCCTGAATATCGACCAAGGTGTGGTGTTTGGGGGCCGATTAACTGCTTATCGTTTTCCCGAAAAACAATTCGTTTCCGTTGAGGCAAAGCGGGATTATGCCAATGTTCCGGACAATCCACTTCGCGAGTGGGAACGAAAACGGCTGGCACCGCCGAACCTAGGAAAATTTATCAATGGCTTTTCCGTGTTAACTGAGCAAATAGGGGAGGTAGCCATTTACAAAGAGGGGATTAAATCGGCCCTGGATGATTTTTCCCATTACACATTACCACTTGAGGAAATTATTTATCTGCCGCCGACGATGAGCCCGACACCAAAACCATCGAGTTTAGAAGGCTACATGGAGCATCCGATGGAAGCCTTTGAATACTATCAGGCCAATGGCGTGGATACCATGGTTGTGGAGAAAAAACATATGGGCAGCCGGGGGATTTTGTTTCTATTTAAAAATAAGGAAGCAGCCAAGGAGTTAATCGGCAGAGAGTCTCTAGGCGCTATTTATACAAGAACAGGAAGGGCTTTTTTTCAAAAGGAACTGGAGACACAAATTCTTGAGGTATTAAATAAAGACCTGGCTGGCTATTTCGAAAAATACAACACCGACTTCGTTTTACTTGATGCAGAAATCCTCCCGTGGAATTTAAAAGCAAAAGAGCTAATCATGAACCAATATGCACATGTTGGTGAAATGGCACTGATTGATAGAAATAAATTAAGGGCCGGACTGCAAAAAGCATATGAAAATGGTCAAAACGTTGGTGACTGGCTGAGAGAAACAGAGGAAAAGATTGATAATGCAGTTGTTTTTAATGAGGTTTATCAAAAATACTGCTGGGAAACGGAAGGACTGGAAGGAATTCAAATTGCACCCTTCCATACATTAGCCCACAGCACCGAGACCTTTTTCAATAAAGCGCACACCTGGCATATGGAGAAAAATAAAGAATTTAGTGAGTTATCTTCTTTGTTTATGGAAACGGAGTATCGTGTAGTAACGGATGACGATTCCAAAAAGGCTGCGATTCAGTGGTGGGAGGAAATGACAGAAAATGGTCATGAAGGCTTTGTGGTAAAACCGGAGTCGTTTGTGGTGCGCAACAAAGGGAAGCTTTTGCAGCCGGCCATCAAAGTCAGGGGAAGGAAATACTTGCATATCATATACGGAATCGATTACTTGGAGCCTGAGAATTTGTCTAGGTTAAAAAAGCGCAATGCCAGTAAAAAGCAGCGTAATGCTTTGAAGGAATTCTCACTGGGTATTGAAGCAGTAAACAGATTTATAAAAAGAGAATCACTGGAACGATATCATGAATGTGTGTTAGGGGTATTGGCACTGGAAGCAGAGCCGATTGACCCTAGATTATAAGGAATAAAGAGCATCGGTCTTTAAAAACCGATGCTTTCTTCTAAATACTTATTTAGTAACAAGGTTTAAAAAGTTTAATGTTCGTGCAAAGGCATCGCGGGCATGTGTAACGTGATAAGTTGGGTTCGTATCATTGAAGAATGCGTGTTTTGCATCCGAATAGATGACAGCTTCGAATGATTTTCCATTCTTTTTCATTTCTTCCTCAAAATCTGGCACTAAATTCGTAATATTTGGGTCCTCCCCGCCATAAAAACCAAGTATTGGGCAATTAATATTCGCTATTCCCTGCTGAGGCGGCCGCCCATAAAATACAATCGAACCAGAGTGTTGTTGATCTAAAGTCGCTAATACCGCTGAAAGGGCCCCACCCATACAAAAACCTACAGAAGTGACAGGCATACCTTTAGATTTTTCGAATGTCGTTCTGGCATAATCAGCTGTGTCTGTTAAAATTCCTGCTAGTGACTTGGATTTCGACGGATTAAGCAAGCCGAACAATCCATTTAATGTCGATCTGAGGTTTTCCTGTCGTGATGAGGGCTGCTTTAGGATTTCGTTTTCCCGCTCATCCGGATTGAACCAGGAAGAATGGGGGATAGAATGTAAAAATTCTTTGGCATCATCTAATCGTTCTGGACTTAGTTCTTCTGGACGATCACCATCAATTGCAAATAAATCTGGAGCAATGGCTACATAACCGGCTGCGGCAAACCTTTCTGCTACTTCCTGAATATGTTTGTTAACTCCCCATATTTCCTGAATGATAATCACTGCAGGACGTAACTCAAGTGCTGGCCCGATTGAAGCACAATATGCCCTGCATTTGCTGTTTTTTCCATTAAAAGTTTTCCATTCCGTATGTACGGCCATGATAAGTCACCTCACAAAAAATATCTTTCTTACTAAATATAGGAGAAAAACACTAAATTATCCACTTATTAATCAATTTTTAATCTTTTGGGACATTTTGGACAAACTTAAAGAAAAAGGGAAAGGCTGGAAAAAGTTTGCTTAAAAAAGGCTTGGTAATTTTATGTATGGTGATATCCGTATCTGTTGCTGATAATCAGACTGTTTTTGCAAATGAAAACACTTCTTCTTTGAGAAACCAACTTAATCAGGTACTATCAAGTGAATCTGCATTACAAGGGGCGATGGCTGGAATCAGCATTCGCTCTGCTGCAGATGGGAATATAATTTATCAGAATCAAGGCGATCTAAGGCTGCGGCCGGCCTCCAATATGAAGCTATTAACAGCTGCAGCTGCACTCAGCGTTTTGGGTGAAACCCATACTTTTTCGACGGAAATATATGCTGAAGGTCAAGTGAAAAAGCAAACACTTAAAGGAAATCTTTTTTTAAAAGGAAAAGGTGATCCGACACTTTTAAAAACAGATTTCGATAAGATGGCGGAAGAGATTCAAAAGCTAGGAATTAAAAAAATAAAGGGGGATTTAATGGGCGATGATTCTTGGTACGATGATGTTCGTTATTCACTCGATCTGCCCTGGAGTGACGAAACCGCCTATTACGGCGCACAAGTATCAGCTTTAACTGCCTCACCAACAACGGACTATGATACAGGATCTATTAAAGTGGAAATTCAGCCCGGAATCCATAGATGGGACAAACCCATAGTGAAAATCACCCCGAGAACGGATTATGTGAAAATAGTAAACAAGGCAATTACGGTGCAAGAGGATGGCAGAAAGAAACTTACCGTCGAGCGGGAGCATGCGACAAATACCATTACGATTGAAGGAACGATTCCAATGAAGGCGAAAGTTGAAAAAGAATGGGTTGGTGTGTGGAACCCTACTCGTTACGCGGTTACACTTTTTCAACAGTCTCTTGCAAACCATGGAATTACATTGACCGGAAAAATAAAAACTGGCAGGGTTCCTGAAAACGCAAGAAAATTATACATTCATCATTCCATGCCACTTTCAAAGCTATTAGTTCCTTTTCTAAAATTGAGCAACAATGTTCATGCTGAAGGATTGGTTAAGGAAATGGGGAAGGTAGTGAAAGGGGAGGGAAGCTGGGAGAAGGGATTGGCCGTACTAAAGACAGAGATGACAAACTTAGGTGTTAACCCGAGCACAATGGTAATACGAGATGGTTCTGGGATTTCCCATGTGGATTTGATATCATCCAATCAATTATCACTGCTGTTATGGAATGTACAAAAGAAAAAATGGTATTCCTCCTATCTTAATGCACTGCCATTATCAGGTATCCATGACAAAATGGTAGGCGGCTCACTGAGAAATAGGATGAAAAATCCGGACACTCAAGGAAGAGTAAGAGCCAAAACTGGTACAATTTCAACCGTAAGCTCATTGTCAGGGTATGTACACACCAAAAGTGGAAAAACATTGATTTTTTCGATCTTATTAAACAACCTTTTAGATGAGTCGAAGGGCAAGAAAATTGAGGATAAGATTGTCTCTATATTAGCCAGACAATAATGGAGTGAATAATAAGAGGGAGCATGCAGATAAATGGCATGCTCCCTCCTTTTATTGATAATCATCAAAATTAAATTCACTTAATTGATCCATATGACTTGCAATCATTGCAATAATCGTACTTGCTTCTTCTCTGCTAAAAATAAAATGAGATTCATCTTTGATTAACTCATCCTCAGTTGTCCAAATCCGGTTCACCCGCTTGATGACACCGTCCCCAGTTGCTTGAACGACCCCAAATTGATAGGTAATTTCGACTTCATCCTCGTGCTTGAAAGCCGTAACCTCTGGTGTGGACCAATCGACATCAATTTCCTCAAAAATGTCATCGCTGTTCACTTGTTCAGCCTGGTAATACTCGTCGTCATCATCAACGGTTTCACAATCTTCTTCATTATCAAAGACCTCATCTGTCTGAAGAAAAACCCCATCATCCGTATAATGATCCTCACCATTCATGTAATCATGAAGACTTTCGTGAACTTCCTCGATAATCTCCTCGATATCAGAAAGGATGATTTTTGCTGTGTGACCGCTGTCAACATCAAAGGAATCAATATAAAACTCTTCGTTTTGCGGATCAAAGAAAAGAGAGCAAAAATATTCACGATCAAGTTCATCAGTTTCGGTATCCGCTGTCTCGACGAAAAATTCTATCCTCGGATGTTTGGCGGCTCTTTCAATTGCCATTTGGCCGACTTGATCATATTCTTCACAAATAGACTCTAGATGGTCCTGCAATTCCCCGCAAACTCTGTCAAACCATTCTAACGACATCCGTCATCGCATCCTCTCAAAGTTCATCGAGGTTATTATTTCCAATAAGTTAAAATATATGTTGAGATAAATGGCTGAAAAAATCAGCCCTCAATATATTTTTCCAAAGCCTTTCCCATTTTTGGTAATGCTATTGGAAAAAAATGTGGGATAATAAATTAATAGATAAAATATGGTGGTGATCGCTTGATAACTCTAGTAAACGAATTAAACCAAATTTGTAGCAAATATATTTTTAATGAAAAAATCGTCATTGTCGATTCTCACTCAATTGGAGAGCAAATCAATGAAGCGTTCGTAAAAAAAGACCATCAGGCCATTAATCTAAAGTATAAAACGGTGAACGACCTTGCGCATAATCTAGTCGAATTGAATTCTGACGAGGAGATCAAGCTTTTGGACCATTCCATTGGGGTTCAATTAACATACACCATGCTGCATGAGTTAAAGGAACAAGGGAAACTTCGATACTTTGAAGGAATGGAAATTACTCCTTCTTTTAGCCATTGCATTTACAACACCATACAACTCCTTCGTCTTTCAGGTTATACAAAAGATACGGTAGAGAAGGATGCCTTTATCACTCCTGTCAAAGCGGAGGATATGGACAAAATTCTTGCAGCATATGAAGAAAGGATAAACAGTCTGGAACTTATCGACAGAGCTGCTCTTTTAAAAATGGCAAGCAAATATGTAAAAATAAATAATCAAGTGGTATTTATTTTACAGTCGAATCTTAGGCTTTCGTACCTGGAAGAAATACTCTTAAGTAAAATATTACCTGAAATGCATTATAAACTTCCGCTCGCCCCTGTATTTGGTATCAATATCCCTGAAGGGACAAGTCTTAGTTCCATTCGCTGGGCTGACCCAACTCCTCTCAGCTATCTTTACCAACAGGATGATGCTAGCGGGAAAGCGGATTTGCATCTGTTTACGGCAAAAACAGAAGAGCTGGAAATAAAACAAGTTTTAGAAAAAATAAAACTGACAGATGAACCATTAGATGAAAGTGTCATTTATTATACAAGCGGCGATGCCTACATTACTATGCTTTATCAACTTTCACAAAAGATGGAACTACCAATTACTTTTGGAGAGGGTCTTCCTATTACTTTTAGTCGTCCAGGCCGGCTGACTTTAGTGCTTTTGGAGTGGATTCAGTCAAATTATAGTGTACAAGTCTTTCTGGATATGTTGAATGAAGGTTTAATTGATCTGGGAAAGAATGTCCCATTTATAAATTCAGGATTTTTTGATCTGAATAATATGGTTGTTTCCAAAGCGAAAATAGCAAAGATCCTTAGGGGACTTCAAATAGGATGGTCACCTGAACGTTATGATAAGCAATTTGGAAATGAAATCAATCGATTGAGTGAAGAATTTCTCAAAGATACAAAAAATACTTCACTGGAAAACTATATTAAAGAACATTATTGGATATGGAGCAGTTTCAAAACCATTTTTAAAAACCTTCCTCCGCTTGAATCGATCATAAACTATAAAAAATGCTTAACAGGGATTAAGTTTATTCTTGAAAATAATGGTAATACGGGATCGGCCCTGGATGAATTATCAAAATCTGCGCTATTAGAGGCGATTGAAAGGATCCTCCCTTTTGCGGATGAAAGCTTGTCTACGTATGAAGTTATTGAGAAGGTAAGAGATCTCCTGCTATCTATACGGGTTAATCAATCTCGTCCAAAACCGGGCCATCTACATGCATCTTCCTATCCGGATGGAATTTATTGCAGCCGGTCAAATGTTTTTGTAGTTGGTTTGGATAATAAGAAGTTTCCTGGAAATTCAAGCGAGGACCCAATGCTTTTAGATACAGAAAGAATAAGGCTTGGAAACAATATACGGTTGCTTCGTGAAAAAGGGCAAGAAAGTTTATATACACTGCTTCAGGTTTTAGCTCAATCGGCAGGGCGAGTAACGGTCAGCTATTGCAATTTTGTTATCAACGATAATCGGGCCATCAATCCAGCTTTTGTTGTGCTGCAATGCTATCGCTTGATGACCGGCAATAAAGAGGCCGAATTCAAAGAGCTAAAAAAACTGCCTTCCTCCATCATTGCTGATGATATTTTTGAAGATAAAGATTATTGGAATAGAAAATTAACGGAAGATGTAACAGGTCATATGACCGATGGGGTTTTGCAGCACTTTCCTAATGTCATAAATGGTTTAAATGCCGAAAAAGCTCGTCATTCAAGTGGCTATTCAGAATACGACGGGCTTGTAAAAATCGATGCAGCACAATTTGACCCGCTTCAAAATCAAGAAAAAACCATGAGTGCAGGAAAGCTGGAAACACTGGCGAAATGTCCATATTCCTACTTCTTAAAAGACGTATTAAAGGTAAGACCTGTTGAGGATGTTTCATATGACGCCAATAAATGGCTCGATGCCGCAACCCGCGGAAGCTTGCTGCACAGTATTTTTGAAACTTTTTATAAAACATTGACGAAGGACAACATAAAACCTTCAGTTGCTAAACATTTGAAATTGATTCAGGATATTGCAGCAAACTTGATTAAGCAGCAAAAAGAGTTTCTGCCTCCTCCCAATGAAAGAGTCTACCGACGTGAAGTAAAGGATATTTTAGCATGCTGTGAAATCTTTTTAAAAGAAGAGGAGCAGTATGGTGAAAATTACGATCCGCTTCATTTTGAATATTCATTTGGGATTGGCGATCAGGAACCAGCAATTGTCACTCTTCCTTCAGGCGAGCTTAAAATCTCCGGAATCATCGACCGCGTTGATAAATCGAAGGATGGTAAATACCATATCATTGACTATAAAACAGGAAGCACCTATGGTTATGTGAAAAATGGCGCATTCAAGGGCGGACGGCAGCTGCAGCATTTGATTTATGCCTTAGCCATTGAACAGCATTTAAATCTTGGTGAAGGTGCAGTTGAAGAAAGCGCCTATTATTTTCCGACCGTGAAGGGTATGGCGGAGCGGTTTTCCCGAAAGCAGGACATTACCCTCAGAACAAAGGGTTTAGACATTTTAGAAAAATTAATTGATGTAATCAAACATGGTTATTTTGAAATGACCGATGACGAAAATGATTGTAAGTTCTGTGAGTACAAGCTTGTGTGCCGGCGCCATTTTTATCCAAAAGAAACCCTGGAATTAAAGCAGTCCAATCAAAAATTAAAGGGGGTTAGAGCTTATGACTAAAAGGATTCCTGACCAAGAAGCACGCGATAAAATTAAGTTTGAACTTGGAACGAATTTTCTTGTTGAGGCCGGTGCCGGTTCTGGAAAAACAACCAGTTTGGTAGACCGTATGGTTAACCTGATCTATACAGGTACGGCCGAAATTCAGGAAATTGTCGCGATTACTTTTACTCGAAAGGCAGCAGACGAGTTAAAGGTCCGTTTTCAAGCAAAGTTAGAGGAAGTATGGAAGAAGGAAACCGACCTTGATGCCGTATTCCGCTTAAGTGAAGCCTTGCAAAATTTGGAACGCTGCTTTTTAGGGACAGTCCATGCCTTTTGTGCAAAACTCCTTCGTGAGCGTCCAATTGAAGCCCAGCTTGATTTGACCTTTAAAGAGCTGGAGGAAGCGGATGATTTGGACGTATTAGAAGAAGCCTGGCAGCTCTATTTACAAACCCTGATGAATGAGTCCCCACGCCATTTTGAGCAAATAGATGAAATCGGAATGACTGTGGACCAGCTTCTTCCATGGTTAAAGCGTTTAAAGGATTATTCTGAAGTGGAATGGATAACAGATTTTGTTCAAAAACCTGAGTTACACTCGGAATACCAGACTTTTATTACCCTTATTAAAGAGGCAAAAAAATGCGTTCCTGACAAGGAGCCTGATAAGGGGTACGATGCCCTGCAAAAGTCCATAGTTACGGCTTTGCAAAAAAGTCGGTTTTTCGATAATCCAAAAGAGAGGGATATCATCAGCATTTTCAACCTATTTGATAAAAACTTAAAACCGACCTACAACCGCTGGCATTCAAAAGAAGATGCAAATTTTTATTTTGACAAAATTGGTGCAGAATTCGAAAGTAAAATCAAGCCGCTTCTAAAAGCTTGGAAGGAATACTGTCATCCTAAGATTGTAAGTTTTATAAAGGAAGCCTTCCATACTTATGAGACGCTTAAAAAGCAGAGGTCTTTGTTAAACTTTCAGGATTTAATGATGCATACTTCAAAACTTCTAAAGGTAAATCCTGAAGTTCGTGGTTATTTCCAGGAAAAATATCAATTTCTGCTGGTCGATGAATATCAGGACACCGACCCGATTCAAGCAGAAATTATGTTCTTTTTGACAGGTGATAATATCTATGAAACAACCTGGACTAACTGCAGGCCCAAACCAGGCTCCTTATTTGTTGTCGGCGACCCTAAACAGGCCATTTACCGATTCCGCCGGGCAGATATTGATACTTACAATCGCGTTAAACAGCTTATAGAGGAGCATGACGGGGAAGTGCTCCAGCTGACCACCAACTTCCGAACCATAGATACGGTTACGAAAGAATTAAATAAAGTTTTTGAAAACCACTTACCCGAATTTGAAACCGATTATCAAGCAGCTTACCGTCCATTAATCTCTTATCACGAAGATTTCGGGAATGGATTTTCTGGAATCAAAAGACTTTCAGTGCCTGCAGATTTCAAGAAGAAGGAAGAAGTAATCCTAAAGGATGCCGAAAACATTGCATCTACTATTTATCAACTAATGGCTCAGGGGCATAAGGCAAAAGACTTCATGGTGCTGACCAGGTACAACGATGGAGTCGCTGTTTATGCAAAAATGATGGAAGACCTTGGTATTCCAGTCAGTATAAGCGGTGAAGTCATTATTGGTGAGACAAGAGAGTTCCAAGATTTGTGGATTCTCTTGAAATCATTCTTGGACCCAACCGACGAAGTCAGCCTTGTGGCCGTTTTAAGGGGGATATTCTTTGGCATTAGCGATGAGGAATTGTATCAGTGGCGATTGAACAAGGGCCGCTTTTCCATTTATGCGAATGTACCACTTGGTTTAACTCCAGAAACAAAAGCAAAGTTTGAATATGCTTTGGCGAAATTGCAGCTTTGTCAAAGGTTTATTCGTCAACTAGCTCCTACTGCAGCAATCGAAAAAATAATCGAAGAAATCGGATTTTATCCATTACTCTTAAGAAATGGACACAGCAAACGGACGTATAAAAGTCTGCTGCAAATGATTGAAGCCTTAAGGAAACAAGAAGCAGTAGGAAATACCACCTATAAACAAGTTGTGGATGCTTTAACCGATATGCTATTTGAAAAAACGGCCGTTGCCAATATGGAGGAAGAGGCGGATGCCGTACGACTAATGAATGTTCATAAGGCAAAGGGACTGGAGGCGCCGATTGTCTTTTTAGCCCATCCGATTAAGGCAGTTAGTCCGGAATCTTTTTTATCACAACATATTAAACGGGAAGACCAACAATCAAATGGGTATTTTACTTTTTCAATAGAAAATGGATATGGCAATAAAGAGGTGGCGATTCCACTAGAGTGGGAGCTTCATAAGGCTGAGGAACTAAAGTATTTAACAGAAGAAGAACTGCGGATTCTTTACGTAGCGGCAACTCGGGCAGAGAAGGTGTTAATCATTAGTTCAAACGGAGGAAACAAAAAGAATCCTTGGAGCATCCTTTTTGAAATAGGAGACATGAAGGAGCTTGAAATTCCTGACCCAGATAGGTTGGAAAGGGGTGATGTATCCTCTGAGATTAAACTAAGTGATTACCAAGCAAAAACGCGCAGCAAAAATGCTTGGCTCGAGCAAAGCAAGCTAAAAACCTATGACCATTGGACACCGACAAAGGACAAGGACTATTCAGAAATTACGATAGAGCGGGAGTCTGGAGGCGGAAAACAGTGGGGAACACTCATTCATGATATTTTTGATAAAGTAGTCCAGGGAATGGACGTGTCACATTATATTAAAATGTCTTTAAATAAATTTAAACTCCCAGTGGCAAGAGAAGAGGAAGTAAAACGTTATTTGGATAATTTTAGGTCGACTCTACTATGGAACGAATTACAGGCGGCTGAAGAAATACTAACCGAAGTGCCGTTTACATTTAAAGTAGAAAAGAGTCAAAAGCTCTATTCACTTATTACACAGGATCCTGATGAGACTCATCCATATTATGTTAATGGAATCATTGACCTTATCTACAAAAAGAATGGGACCTGGAGGATCATTGACTACAAAACGGACCGAGCTAAGCAGCTCGAGGACTATGAAAAGCTGCAGGTTTTCTATACTAGTCAGCTTAACTTCTATAAGCATGCCTGGGAAGGTTTAACCGGAGAAAAGGTAGTGGAAGTATACCTCTATTTCCTTGCGCCAAATCGATTGGCGGCCCTCTAGTAGTTAGACAATTGCAGGAGCGAATATTATAATAAAAAGGTACAGCAAAAAGCCGGGTGGCAGCGGCACTCCTTTTTAGAAGGGGGGTGACGCTTGATGCTAACTGTTTACGAGGTAATCAGTCTGATGATTGGTTTTGGAAGTTTAATTGTGGCAGTTATAGCAGTTGTTATTTCTTCTCAACAAAAGAAATAACCCACCCCGCTCAAGGCTTAAGTTGGGTGAGTTATTCTCCTCTAGGCCGCTGCACATCTTGCAGCATGCTGTACAAAGAGCTTCCGGCCCGCCAGCCGGGGCTCTTTTTTAGTATATGAAATTCTAGTTAAATTATATCCACAAAATGGTGATAAGTAAAGGTTGTGAGATTCAGCTCATAGATTAGCTGCCATTTTCAAATGCTTCGATTCGGGCGCGGACAAAATCAGGAACAGGCTGAGAGGATTTCGTTTCTTCATTATAGCTGACGTAAATAATTTCTGCTAAGAGGATGGGGTCTTCTTCTCCCTCTCTTGTAATCATACAATTCATTGCCATACTTGTTTTGCCGACTTTACTCATTTTGCACCAAATCGTTAACCAGTCATTTAATTGGGCGGATTTTTTATATTCTAAAGTGGATTTTGCCAGGACAAAATCAAAATCTGATTGTCCCAATTCCAGTTTTAACCCTTCTTGAAAATATTCCGTTACGGCCACATCGATATAAGTCAGATAATGGGCATTAAACACAATCTTTTGTCCGTCAATTTCAGAATAACGAACCTTTAAACGATGCGAAAAACGATAACCAATAGTCATAAATATCACCTTTCTATTAGGTAAACCTACTTTAAAATGAACTTTGAGTTTTCGAACTCATCTTCTGCTGCTTCCTTAACTCTCTCACAAAATTGGACAACAATGCGATCACTTGCAAAAAACATGAATAATTTGAGGAATGATTTTAATGGACGATTGGTACAGGTGTATTTGAAGAGAGTTTTGTTTTCGTTGAGTGAGTTGAGTTCATACAAAGCTGTAATCTCGAACATTTTAGCAAGAGTAAATCCAACCTTTAATTTCTTTTTTTCAGAGGTATTTAGGTAGTCTAGTGTTTCTACATCATACTCTTCAATTCGTTTCCCTTCCTTATATTTTTGTCGGTAAATACTTCCTACGGATTCTTCCGTCAGTTTAACTGGCTGGTGGTCTACCACCTGTGGCATAATTTTTTGCATTTTTTCCAAGGGTCCTTCTAATAAATCCCATATATAGTCAATGGGCGCATCGATTTCAATTTCTCTTGTCCATTCCTTCAACAAACATCACCTCTGTTATTTTTTAATTAATACTTCTATTTTTAAAAATAGAAACCCTTTTGAAAAATAAAAAATCATCTGTTAAAAGTAAGTCTTTAGAAAGCAAGGACAACATTCCGACTTAAAAAGTCATAGATTGTAAGAAGCAGATATATATATATAAGAAAATAGATGCTGGATTTGGTGCCATGAATTCAGTCTACCACTGTTTTCAGAGCACTTCTTAGTTACAGGAGGTGATTTCTTGGAAGTAACAAAAGTGCCCGCTCTTGCTCTGGCAAGCCGAATTATCCCGAATGTAGATAATGGATTAAGAGATTCTCTTAAGCTTCCAGATCATATTAAGAGTCTTGCCTTCGTTACTAGTACTAGTGATGATGTGGGTTATACTGCATTAGACGAAGCGACAAAGAAATCTGCTGTCGAGGTCGTCTATGCAAAGTCCTTTTACGCAGGGGCTGCTCATGCTTCTGGTCCATTATCAGGTGAGTTTTTGGGGATTTTAGGTGCAGCAACTCCCTCTGAAGTAAAGAGCGGTCTTGAAATTGCGATTCAAATGATAAACGAGGGGCCTGCGTTTTATGCAATGGACGAATCAGGAGAACATGCCTATTTTGCCCACACGATTTCAAGAACAGGAAACTATCTATCCAAAATGGCAGGAATCAATCCAGGAGAGCCATTGGCGTATTTAATCGCGCCGCCGCTGGAAGCCATGGTCGGTTTGGATGCCGCCTTGAAAGCTGCAGATGTAAGGCTTTGTGTTTTTTATGGTCCGCCGACTGAAACGAATTTTGGAGGCGGTCTGTTAACGGGAAGCCAATCTTCTTGTACGGCCGCTGCGGAAGCATTCGCTGATATAATTAAGAAAATTGCAAAAACTCCTCACCTAACATTTTAATAGGGTAGGAAAATTATAACAACATTAGTTTTTAAAAAGGTGTTGAATTCAATGACGGAGAAAAAGCAGCGCGTCATTCAAGAATATGTTCCTGGAAAACAACTTACATTAGCTCACATTATAGCCAACCCAGATGAGGCTTTGTATACAAAGCTGGGTATCGGACAGGCTGGAGCGATCGGAATTTTAACATTGACCCCTGTTGAAACAGCCATTATAGCGGCCGACATAGCGACGAAAGCTGCGGATATCGAGATAGGGTACTTAGACCGTTTTACTGGATCGTTAGTCATATGTGGAACGGTGTCAAATGTTGAAACGGCCATACAGGCAATTAATCACTTTTTAAGCAGGCATTTAAAATTTGAACCTGCGGAGATTACTCGGTCATGAAAAAAGGAAAGGTTATGCTGATTGGTCCGATTGGTTCAGGAAAATCCACGTTAACAGCGCGATTATTGGAGGAGTCATCTCCGGTCTTGAAGACACAGTCCCTTAACTATAGGGATTGGATTATTGATACACCGGGTGAATACAGTGAAAATCCAATGTTTTATCGCTCCTTAATGGCAACGTCATTGGAAGCACGCGTATTGCTGGTGGTACAGGATGCAACCAAACATTTTCAAGTACTTCCACCAAATTTTTCTGGGGGATTTCCTATTGTGGCGTTGGGTGTGATTACAAAAATTGATCATCCTGATGCCGATTTGATGAAGGCCGAGCAGATTTTAAGGCAAGTTCTGCCTTTCCAAGCTATTTTTCGGGTATCATCGGTAACTTTGGCGGGAATATCGGAGCTTCGTGCGGCGATTTTGGGGTATTTTTAACAGCGAAAATTAGGATTGGACATTTTTTTTAGTGTTTTGGACAATTTTAAGGATGCTTTGGACAATTTTTTTGGTGTTTTGGACATTTTTCGTAGATGTTTGGACATTTTTAATAAAGGTTTGGACAATTAGACATTTTATTCCAAAAATTAACCGAAAATGATGAGATGTCAATCAACTCAATTCTGAATATAGTTAAAACAATTGGGATAATATGGTACGAAACAAGAGCGAATCAGGAGGTGACCCGGCTTGAACAATAAAGTGATAAAAAGTGTAGGAATCGATATCGGCACGAGTACGACCAAATTGATGATGAGCGACTTAACACTCGGACGGGTGTCAAGTCAGTTTGCACTACCGCATTTTGATATTATCGAGCGAAAGGTCACCTATGTAAGTGAAATCATTTCAACACCACTGATAAATGAAGAGGAAATCGACCTAACACAATTAGTTGCTTGGCTAGAAAAAGAATATCTTCAAGCGGGCTTAACCATTTCGGATATACAATCTGGGGCTGTCATTATTACGGGTGAAACCGCAATTAAAAAGAATGCCGATGCCTTGATTCATTATTTATCCGAACGAGCGGGGGACTTTGTGGTTGCGATTGCGGGTGCCAGCTTAGAAGCGGTTTTAGCAGGAAGAGGTTCAGGCTCCTATGAACATTCCATGAAGAGTAAAGGGATAGTGGCTAATATTGACATTGGCGGCGGTACGGCCAACGTGGTTCTTTTTCAGCAAGGAAAAATACTTGAAACAATTACGTTTCATGTTGGAGGCAGATTAATAGAAATCAATCCGTCAGGCAAAGTCTTATCCATCTCACCCTCCATAAGACCTTGGCTTTTTTCGAAAAATCTTCAACTAGAAAAAGGCAGATTATTATCGCTAACCGACTTAACAAAAATTAGTACCGCACTGGCAGTCGATATGCTTGATTGTTTAGCTGGTAAAAGATCCATCCATTCACTAGATTTATTGGTTCACAGTTCATCTTGTGAGGCATTGCCAAGGATTGATGAAGTAATGATATCCGGAGGGGTAGGTCAGCTCACCTTAGCAGGACCTCCATCTTCCATAGAAGAGGCAGCGAAATATAATGACTTTGGCCCCTTGCTGGCAACCAGCATAAATCAAAAATTAATAGATTACCATTTCCAGGTCATCAAGCCTTTGCAAACCTCAAGGGCAACTGTCATCGGTGCAGGGATGCAAACGACCAAGATTAGTGGGGCAACAATTTCAATCCAAGCGAATCGTTTGCCGTTGCGAAACATTCCCGTTATAAAAATATCTCTTTCAGTCGAGGAGATTGAACGAAACCTTTTAATAGGAAAGGAAATGTTTGGTAGTAATGAACGGTTGCCTTTTGCTATTGGTTTATCCGGGTCAGTATATTTAACCTATGAAAAAATGAAAGATCTTTCCCTTGTCATCGGAACTCTTTACCATAAATATTTTCCCCGTAGTGAGATTCTAGTAATCGTCTGTGAAAATGATATGGCAAAGGCCTTAGGGCAGGCACTACAGCTCCAATTTGCCTTCGATGTTATTTGTATTGATCAAATCAATATTGGACATGGTGATTACATTGATATTGGCGAACCGTTAACGGAAACTATAGTGCCGGTTGTCGTCAAAACGCTGGCATTTAGAGGTGAAAGCAATGAAAACAAAAATAACTTTGCTTAATAAAACGTATCAATTTAGTAATTTAAAAGAAATCCTCGCAAAAGCTAATGAAGAAAAGTCTGGCGATCAGCTTGCAGGCATCGCAGCAAAGGATGCCCAGGAACGGCTTGCCGCACGGCACCTCTTGGCTGACTTAACCCTAAACGATATACGAAATAATCCAGTCCTTGCCCCCGAAGAGGACGAGGTTTCGAGAGTAATAGAGAATTCAATCAATGAAAAAAACTATCAATCAATTGCCAACTGGACCGTTAGTGACTTGCGTGAAACCCTTCTTTCCGATACCACAACCGATATAGAAATCACTCGCCTTAGGAAGGGCCTTACTAGTGAAATGGTCGCTGCCGTTACGAAAATAATGTCCAATTTAGATTTAATTCAGGCAGCATCGAAAATAGAAGTCATAACTCAGTGCAATTTTCCGATAGGATATAAAGGAACCCTTTCCGGCAGGGCGCAGCCAAACCATCCAACTGATTCCATTCAAGGCATCAAAGCATCGCTTTATGAAGCATTGAGCTATGGAATCGGTGATGCTGTCATTGGCATCAATCCCGTGATTGATAATGCAGAAAGTGTAAAGCAAATTTTACAAATGACGAAAGAGGAAATGGACCGCTTTATAATCCCCACGCAAAACTGTGTGTTGGCCCATGTCACCACACAAATGCGAGCGATTAAAAACGGGGCACCGTCCGATTTGCTGTTTCAAAGCTTAGCAGGAACGGAGTCAGGTAACAAGGCTTTTGGAATAAGTGTTGAATTGTTAGATGAGGCGAATGATTTAATTCAAAAAGAAGGAACGTCAGCTGGGCCGAATCTCTGGTACTTTGAAACAGGACAGGGTTCGGAGTTATCATCGGATGCCCATCATGGCATTGACCAAGTAACACTTGAAGCGAGATGTTATGGACTCGCTAAAAAGTATCACCCCTTTATCGTCAACACAGTTGTCGGATTCATTGGTCCAGAGTACCTTTATAACAGCAAGCAGGTAATTAGGGCAGGACTAGAGGATCATTTTATGGGAAAGCTGCAGGGACTACCAATGGGGGTCGATGTTTGTTATACGAATCATATGAAAGCGGATCAAAATGATATGGAAAACCTTGCGATTCTCCTTGGTTCTGCAGGGGTCAATTTCCTTATTGGTGTGCCAATGGCTGATGACTGCATGCTCAATTATCAATCCACGAGCTTTCATGATATTGCTTCGGTAAGAAGCGTTCTGGGTTTACGTCCGGCTCCTTATTTTGAGAAGTGGCTGGAGAAAATGGGAATTATGGAAAACGGCAAATTAACCGAGCGTGCAGGAGATCCGACGATATTTATGTAGAAAGGAGGGTTCAAGAATGAATGAAGGTCAAATTGAATTAATTGTTCAAAAAGTAATGGAACAGCTGCAAAAGAGGTTTACACCCGACCATAATATTGCCAGGGAGAATGTAAAAGAAATTATCGAAAAAGGTTTAGTTTTTAGAGAGCAGGATTGGAAGACATCGATTCCACAGCCTGCCTTTAAGGAAGGAGTGGCAGAGTTGACCGCCTCGACCCCAGCACGAATTGGAGTCTGGCGAACAGGCACCCGGCCCTTAACGAAAACGATGTTAAAGCTGCAGTTCGATCATGCCGCTGCCATCGATGCGGTTAGCAGTGAGGTCCTTGAAAAATACTTAGAGGAATTCAATTTATTTACAGTTGAGACCTGCTATGAAAATAAAGAGGTTTACCTGAAAAGGCCAGATAAAGGGCGGGTGCTTACGGACGATGCCGTTGACACGATCAGCAGCCGCTGCCAAAAGCGGCCTCAAGTTCAAATTGTTGTTTCCGATGGACTGAGTGCAAGTGCTGTTGAGACAAACCTTAAAGATGTTTACCCTGCCCTGATAGATTCTTTGAAAATAAACAATCTTTCATTTGGAACGTCTTTTTTTGTCAAAGGGGGAAGGGTTGCCTGTATGGACCATATAGGTGATATCCTCGAGCCAGAGGTCCTCGTGCTTTTAATCGGCGAACGTCCTGGGCTTGTATCAGCAAGCTCAATGAGTGCGTATATGTGTTACCGGCCGCGAAAGGGGATTATCGAATCAGACCGCAACGTCATCTCGAATATCCATCCGCTTGGTACCCCGCCAATAGAGGCAGGCGCTCACATAGGAACCGTTCTAAGAAGAATGATTGAACAAAAGGTGAGCGGTGTGAAACTAGAGTTATAGTGTTGGTCTGTCATTGGAAATTGAAAGGGAAGGAGGGGAAAGAATGGGGGTTGTGATTGGATTTGCTTTAGTGTTGTTAACACTGGCAGCTGGTACAGCCATTGGTGTGAGGGCAAATAAAAATGTCAGAGCCTTTAATGACGAAGAACATGAAATTTTTGTTGGCAGGGATGACAAATAGAAGGGAGCGAAGGGAATGAAAAATAAAGACCAACAATTGTTGGAGGATCGAAAACATCTCAATCGTTATGGCTATGCCCAAGAATTGCTGCGTGATATGGGTGGGTTTTCGAACTTTGCAATTTCTTTTTCTATCATTTCTATTTTAACCGGTGCTGTCTCTCTTTATGGACATGGGCTGCTTTATGGCGGTCCTGGGATGATGGGATTTGGCTGGACAATCGTCGCTTTTTTCGTACTACTCATCGCTGCCTCCCTTTCAGAGCTGGCATCAGCCATTCCGACTGCAGGTGCTTTGTATCATTGGGCTGCTTCCTTGAAAGGAACAAGGATTGGCTGGTACACCGCATGGATTAACTTAATTGGTCAAATTGGCATTGTCGCTGGAATTGACTACTCTGTAGCCTTATTCGCCGATCCTCTCCTGGCAGGAATCTTCCACTATTCTTCTACCGATACTACCACTCTAATTGTCTTTGGCGCAGTTCTCCTTTTACATGGAATCCTCAATCATGTCGGAATCAAAATCGTTGCAAAACTTAATGATTTTTCTGCCTGGTACCATATGATAGTGGTAGCTATCTTAGTTGTCAGTTTGGCATTTTTTACAAAAAATGGATTACAGCCGATTGATTATTTGTTTAAAGTCGGGCAGACTTTTTCCGATAAACCCTATTTTCTTGCTTTCTTAATTGGATTATTACAAGCACAATGGACGTTTACTGGCTACGATGCATCTGCTCATACGATTGAGGAAACGGTGCACCCTCGGGTTCGGGCCCCATGGGGGATTTTTAACTCGGTTGCCTTTTCGTTTGTGTTTGGTTTTATAATGCTTTCCTTCGTTACGCTTTCTATCCATGATGCCAGCGGTGCGGTCAACTCTGATAATGCCTTTATTTATGTCATCAGCCATGCATTAGGCGGTACGTTTGGCAATGTCGTCCTTTGGCTCGTCACCTTTGCCATGTTTTTTTGCGGATTATCTTCCATTACGTCGTTCTCACGGATGATGTATGCCTTTTCGCGAGACAATGGAATGCCGCTAAGCCGCCATTGGGCAGAAATCAGCCGCAAATATCGTACTCCGGCAAAAGCCATTTGGCTTTCGGTTATTCTTTCCTTTGTTTTAGCATTGATTGACTACATTACAAAGCTGATTAACCCTGACGTCGGGTACTCAACGATTGCCTTTTTAACTGCGGTTAGTGTGGTGGGGTTATATGTCGCCTATGGAATCCCGATATATTTAAAGCTTAGAGCAGAGGCGAAGGGAATCTTTTTACCGAAGCATTATGGTCCTTGGAGCCTTGGTAAATGGAGCAAGCCAATTAATATTATCAGCTTGATTTGGATTGTGTTTATTTGTATCATCATGGTGATTCCGCCAAATCAAATGGCGGCATACGCACTCGGAGGAATGTTTATTCTATTGCTGATCATGGATTTTGGCTATTATAAAAAGAACTTTAAAGGCCCACAGGCAGCCCTTGAAAAATCAATTGATGAGATTAGAAGATTGGAAGATGAGTTTGAACGTGAAAATGATTAATTTCAATGTAAAAAGTGCCCTTCAAAATGAAGGGCACTATTGTTCTTTAATACTGAAAACGTCAAGTCTGAATTAATAATATTGCTTTTTTCATATGAGCATTTTAATTGGATTTGGTTTAGGATGTGTTACTATAAAACCAACCCAAGATAAAAATGAGGTGCTGAATATGAAAATTGAAGTATGGTCTGATTATGTATGTCCATTTTGTTATATAGGAAAACGCAGGTTAGAAGAGGCGCTATCGCAGTTTCCACATAAGGAGCAGGTTGAAGTTGAATTTAAAAGCTTCGAGCTTGATCCTAATTCCCCAAAGAATATTGGCCAAAATATTCATGAGGTTCTTGCCAAAAAATATGGTATGAGTATTGAGCAGGCAAAGCAGGCTAATCAAAATGTCGGTCAGCAGGCATCAACGGTTGGTTTGACCTTTAACTTTGATGAGATGAAGCCGACTAATACATTTGATGCCCATCGGTTAGCGAAATTTGCTAAAACAAAAGGGAAAGAAGCGGTAATTTCGGAAAAACTTCTTAAAGCTTATTTCACGGATTCAAAGCATATTGGAGAGCATGGAACCCTAGTAGAAATCGCAGTAGAGGCAGGCCTTGATCGTCAAGAGGTTATGAACGTATTAGCAGATAAAAACTCATTTGCACAAGATGTAAGATTTGACGAGTCCCTAGCACAGCAATATGGTGTTCGCGGTGTCCCATATTTTGTTCTTAACCAAAAATACGCCATTTCCGGTGCCCAGCCTATTGAAACCTTTAACGGTGCGCTCCAAAAGGTATGGGAGGAAGAATCAGCTTCACCAGTGCTGCAGGATTTGTCTACAGATGATGATGTAAGCTGCGAAGATGGCAGCTGCGTGATTCCTGAGAAAAAATAATAAAAAATAAAGATGGGAAAGGGGGCCTTGGCTCCTTTCCCTTTTTTTCAGAACGGTTTCAGAATATTATCTACAGTTTCTTTTTCTGAAATAATTCTGATTATTACTTCTATCCCAGCATTTTTTTATCTCCCAATTGCGGTGGCAAGTAGTGTGACATCTTTTTCTAGATGTACAGCGTCTAGATGTACGCCGTCTAGAAGTGTTTCTTCTTGAAGTGTTGCGGCGGGAAGTATTCATATTGGAAGTGTTTCTTCTAGAAGTATTTCTTCTTGAAGTATTCCTTCTTGAAGTATTTCTTCTTGAAGTATTCCTTCTTGAAGTATTTCTTCTTGAAGTATTCCTTCTTGAAGTGTTTCTTCTTGAAGTATTCCTTCTTGAAGTGTTTCTTCTTGAAGTATTTCGGTTTCTAGTTGTTCTCCTTCTCGATGTTCCCCGATTATGACCAGGGTCTCTGAACATGAAATCCCATAAACCGCCTCGTCTAGCTTCGTCTGCTGCACTTTGAATATCTCCTGATGAAAATTCGCTCATTTTTGCACCTCCTTTTAAAATAGAAAAGGGAGTACGAAACTGATTGACAAAGTTTGTCTATAAAACTCACTCTTCTTTTTACAATTTACGTATGTAGGGGTACTTTTGTTTGGGACAAAAGCCTAACATAGGAAAAAATGCACCTTGTCGTGACCTCTAGTCATTCTTATTCATACGAATAATGGAGGGAGGAAAAGTTCATGGACGATGCCGCTAAAATTTCACAATATAAGCTTTTTATTAACCCGCTTGATTTAAAGGAGCTTAAAAGAGACATTTGGATAGACGACCCAATTCCTGCTCAATTAAAATTAGAAGGAAAAAGACTGGAAATTGATTTGAGCTACCGTGGTTCCCATATTCGTGATTTTTTAAAAAAGTCTTATCAAATTACTTTTTTTAAACCAAATACCTTTAAAGGTTCAAAACAGATTCATTTAAACGCCGAATTCAAGGACCCATCATTAATTCGTAACAAATTGTCCTTTGACTTCTTTTCGGAGCTTGGTGTTCTATCTCCACGTTCACAGCATGTTTTTTTAACTCTTAATGGGAAAGCGGAAGGGGTTTATTTAGAAATAGAATCGGTGGATCAACACTTTTTAAAACGAAGAAACCTCCCATCTGGGAGCATTTTCTATGCTGTTGATGGGGATGCTAATTTTTCTTTGATGAGTGACTTGGATAAAGAAATAAAGAAATCATTGGAATTGGGCTATAAAAGAAAGTGTGGGCCGGAGTCTGATGAATACAAGCTGCAGGAATTCATCATTAAAATTAACACGATTCCGATACCTGAGTTTGAACGGGAAATATCAAAATACCTCGATGTTGACAAATATCTCCGGTGGATAGCAGGGATCATCTTTACTTCCAATTATGATGGGTTTGTTCATAATTATGCTTTATACCGAAATGGAGAAACAGGGTTA
Organism: Paenibacillus sp. BSR1-1; assembly: GCF_030403775.1. Lineage (GTDB taxonomy): Bacteria > Bacillota > Bacilli > Bacillales > Cytobacillaceae > Neobacillus. The sequence continues at coordinate 351,662 of NZ_JAQMWQ010000004.1, read as the reverse complement.
TTTGAAGTCATTCCCTGGGATTACGATGCAACATGGGGGAGGGATGTAAACGGTAAAGTAATGAAGGCAAATTATGTGCCGATTGAAGGATTTAATACATTGACAGCACGATTGTTACATGTTGACAGTTTCCGAAGGCGCTATCGAAACCTGCTCGAGGACATTATGGAGCAGCAGTTTACAAAAGACTATATGATTCCAAAAGCAGAAAACCTCCTCCAGAAGATTCGCCCCTTTGTATTGCAAGATCCATATAAAAAACAAGACATTGACCAATTTGATCAAGAACTAGGGATCATTTCGATATATATTGAAGAAAGAAGAAAATATTTACAAAGAAAACTAGCAAAATTAAATTAGGGTGTCACTCCTGACACCCCGTTGTTAATTTTTGGACATTTTTTGAAAAGTAAAATCTGATTTTATTGCTATATAATTTTTCTAACCGCATCATTTTGTTTCTTCTTCTTTCTCCTTTTAAAAGTCATTCCGTGTGAATTGATGTCCAAGGACACTTCAATTTCTTTTTTAATCATATTAATAATGATGATTAGGAGAAAATAACAAGTAAGCGGGATGAGCACAACCCATGGGGACATGAAAAACTCTCGATAATTTTGCCCAATTAGGCCAGCCCATTCTTTGGATATTGAATTTAAAATGGGCAGACCTCGTACTTCTTCTCTTGAAACACCACCCAAATATACCTGAAAGGCTCCCAGATACATGATTAATACTAAAGTATTAAGCAGGTGCTGGATTGCCATTAAAAAGCCGTATGAAGTCAAAAACGGCTTCAAATGAGTCTTCAATACATGAAAATGATTGCCCCCCATTAAATAGGAGCATTGAATAAAGGATTTTCCTTTCATTTCATCGATGATTTCTGTGGTCATAATTAGAACAGAAGGAACGCCCATAATAATTAAAATGATAATTTGATAAAATAGTATACTATAAACCGAATCTTCTATATATGTTGTGGATACAGGAAACATAAGAACTAAAGTAATGATAATCGGCGGAACTAAATTGAACACTAATAGAAAATCCTTTAAAATAGGCAGAAGTCGTTTCAGCCATAAGGAAAAGATAATTCCTAATGCTCCCCCAATCAAAACGCGAATGAAGGTCACTCCAAAGGCTGATAGTAAAGTAAATTTAGCCCCATATATCATCATGAGAAGAATATCTGCTCCGTTCCGGTCAGAACCCAAAAAGTAATGGGAGGAGGGCGGAATTGGTGGGACCCCTATCAAATTTCCCTTTTTGTCATATAAATACATAACTTTATTAAAATCTTCAGGTCCATAAAGCGGGTAAAGTAAGCTAAGGATGAGTACTATCCCGAGAATGGATAAACCGATAATCGTATTTTTATAGTGAAGAGCTTTCATACGCTGATCTTTTCCTTTCTTTTCCTCAACTTGAGAACTATGTAGGCAATAAGATCGGCCATGATTATGGGAACCGCAAATAAAAGGAATCCAAGAATAAAAGCTTCTGCTCTTTGACCATACATAGAGCGCAGCACCTCTGCAAAACCATGAATATTAAACAAGTATTCTACTACGATAATATTTGATAACAAGAACCATATGATTGTTCGTAAATGAATCAATAATAATGGAAAAATATTACGAATAATATGTTTAACATAAATGACGCTTTTAGGAAGCCCCTTTGCTCTCAAGAAAAGAACATAATCCTGCTGCTCCTCGCCGGCCATTTCTTTTAAAAGGAACTGTATTAAAAAAATGGCAGGAACAAAAATCGAAATGATTATAGGCATGAAATAGGGTTCTGTATGATTTCCGCCATATAGCTAAAAAAGTTTTACATCGAACGTCTTATAAATATAAATAACCATATATTGAAGCAGAAAAATAATAAGCAGATCTGGTGCGGTAATCGTGAAATCAATAAAACTGCTTATTCGTTTTCAAAAGGTATGAGGAAGCATCATAATCGCGGTAGCCGTAATCACGCCGATAAACACGACTAATAGCAGAGAAATAGATAAGATGGTCATCGTATAGGTATACTTCTCCATCCCTTCACCTTTAAAATAATGAAATATGTAAGAATAGTCATCATAGTGCAAAAACAAGGCTAAGTTGTCTAGGACATAGTACTTATACGAACTGAAATGAAATTCAACCTTTTTATTGGCGGAATTGAAAACAAAAAGTATCGGTATATTGACTACGCATACAAAGCCCGCTAATATAGCGATCAGCCTCACTGGAAGATATAATATTTTTTTTATCATGCGCTCCATTCCCTTCAAAAAACAATTTTCAATATTTTGACGGAATTAGAAATAAAAGGTTTCTTCTATAAAAGAAAAAATTTTCTGAAACATCTTTTATCAAACTTACGTCTATTTAGTACGGAACTTGAAGAATTTTGTAAAAAAATAAATGCGTTAGTGCATTGATTTATAATAAGACTAAGCCGGGCAATTGAAACCCTACATAGAAGGGAAGGGGAAACGATGCTTAGAAATGTAATTGTTGTAATAGATGATGAAGACAGTGTAAAACAGGCGATTAGAGAAATTTTAAGAGCAAAGCATAAAGGACATGAGTATGCCCTTGATTTAACAAGAATTAAAGATAGGGATAGAAAAAGAGAAATTATGAAAAGACTTACTAGATATTAAATTGAAAGGTGAAACTAGATGGATTTTAATATTGTAAATCAGCTTTCCAACAATCAAACGATCCAGTTAGAAAGATTATTATATTGCCGCCCTGAAATGGTCCCTTTTTATCATAAATGGGGATTTTCAGAAAAATTGGGCGACCTTACTTTTATGAGATTAATAAATAGCTAGTAAAGGGAGAGGTATATGAATAGTCTTCCATGTCATGGCTGCAAAGGTCTATGCTGCGGCCCTGTGCCAGTTACATCAAAGGAATTAAAACGAATAAAAACAAAGATCAAAACTATGCCAGCTAAAATACGTCTTAATCTTCAAAATCAAAAAAGATACTATGGAACTTGTATATTCTACGACCTTGAGAAAGATCGATGTGGAATTCATGCAGCGAGGCCTGATACTTGCCGAAAGTTTGGCTATTATAAACATCTCGTTTGTTTCCGGAATCCAGCTGCAGCAACAAAAGAACCAGAACCATTAACTGAAGAATTTGTCGGCATGCTTAGTGTCGATTTTACCTGGAAAGATTTTAGATAAAGACTTTGTTCGCAAAAATTGTTGTTTTACAACTTGTATTCCATTTAATTTTAAATTAAGAGCAACTTATTCGCACACAATAGCCGCCGTTTATTTCGTCATTTATTCTATTATTAACAAATAATTTCCGATAGAAGGAAATAAATGTCTTATCTCGAATTGAATGAATGTAAGAATATTCTAACAGAAGGAAGGCGAATTCATGTCACTTGATCCACAAACAAAATTAGTTTTAGATCAGTTAGCTGCTGCTGGAGGTCCTCCAATGGAAACATTAACCCCAGAGCAAGCAAGACACGCGTTTGTAATGCCACAGGGTGAAGTTGAGGAAGTAGGTAAAATAGAAGATCGGACAATCCCTGGTCCAGTAACGGATATTCCTGTTCGAGTCTATTATCCTAAGGGAAGTCAAACGAACTATCCCGCACTGGTCTTTTATCATGGCGGCGGATGGGTTATCGGAAACATTGAAACTCATGATAATGTATGCCGGGCATTAACGAATCTAGCGAATTGTGTGACTATTTCAGTTGATTATCGTCTAGCCCCTGAGCATAAATTCCCTGCTGCAGTGGAAGATTCGTTTGCGGCAGTTCAGTATGTTTACGAAAATGCAGAAGCTTTTCAAGTTGACCGTACTCGGATTGCCGTTGGTGGGGATAGTGCCGGTGGTAATTTGGCGGCAGTCGTTGCAAATTTGTCTAAGGATAATAACCATCCATCTATATGTTTCCAACTATTAATCTATCCTAGTACAAACGTTGGAGGAGAACCAACTGTTTCGATGAGGGAAAATGCAGAAGGATATTTCTTAACAAAAGGAACGATGGAATGGTTTCGGGCTTGTTATTTAAATAGTGAAGAAGATAAGCATAACCCGCTTTTATCGCCAATTCTGTATGAAGATTTTAAAGACCTTCCGCCAGCACTTGTGATTACGGCTGAATTTGATCCTCTTAGAGATGAAGGTGAGGAATACGCAAAAAAACTTGCTGAAGCCGGAGTGGAAGTGGAATGTATTCGCTACGACGGAACAATCCATGGATTTGTCAGCATGGCTGCCTTGATAGACCAAGGAAAACGTGCCCTTGAAAAATCAGGCAGGGCACTAAAGAAAGCGTTTAATTAAAATAGATTAATAAGGACCGCCTTCCCCAGCGGTTCTTTTTTTGTTTTGAATAATGAATAAAAATATTACGAATTTTATGTAAAAATGGTAAACTAATAAAAAATCTTTTTAATAAGTGAGGAACGATATGATTAAAGCCATTTTTTTTGATTTAGATGATACCCTTTTATGGGATCAAAAAAGTATAAAGGAAGCTTTTGCTGCCACCTGTAAAGCAGCTCAGGAAAAGCATGGACTTGACCCGAAGCAATTTGAAGAAGCCGTCCGCGAGGCCGCTAGAAATCTTTACTCGTCCTATGAATTCTATCCATTTACCCAGATGATTGGAATCAATCCCTTTGAAGGACTTTGGGGCAATTTTATTGATGAACAGGATGAGTTTAAAAAAATGAAAGAAACGGTTCCAGCTTATCGTAAGGATGCCTGGACATTGGGATTAAAGGCAATGGGGATAGAGGACCCTGATTTTGGTCATGAGTTAGCTGAGAGATTCCCTCAAGAGCGCAGAAACCTGCCATTTGTGTATGAAGAAACCTTTAAAATATTGGATGTTTTAAAAGAAAATTACCAGCTTCTTTTGTTAACTAATGGATCACCGGATTTGCAAAATACTAAACTTGCGATTACCCCAGAGCTTGTCCCTTATTTTGACCATATTGTCATTTCTGGAGATTTTGGGAGAGGCAAGCCGGATCCAGCCATTTTTGAACATGCATTAGAACGTATGTCTTTACAAAAGGATGAAGTAATTATGGTCGGGGATAACCTGATGACAGATATTCTCGGTGCCAATCGAGCTGGAATTAAATCAGTCTGGATTAACCGCCACAAAAAAGATCGGAATGAAGTGGTTCCTTCATATGAAATTAAGCACCTTGAAGAGCTTTTTTCTATTTTAGAAAAGGTTAAGAATTAAATAATAATACTTGATAAATTACCAAGTTTATACTATGATAGATTTTAGTTTTAAATCAACATATTGTTTTTTTAAAAAAAATAAAACTATATATTGTGTTTGCCTTAAGTGGAGATGCCGGCAACGGCTTAATTGGGAATCTGGTGAAAATCCAGAACTGCCCCCGCAACTGTAAATGCTGACGAAATGAACAAACCACTGTATAACAAAGCTTACTATATCAGGCGGTTATATGGGAAGGGTTCAGAGTAGGGAGATGCATAAGTCAGGAGACCTGTCTTTCTTAAGATGTTTCAGCTTCTTCGGGGATTGAGAAGATGAAACGGTGGCAGCAGAGGGTCCTAATTTCTTTCCATTATGCTCTTTTGTTATTGTTATCGTTTCATCCGCTCGAATTCACCCGAGCGGATTTTTTATTTTTAGGGGGAAGAGAACATGACTGTCAAAGTGAATTACGTATTGGAAACGATCCATCAAGCTTCCAAAAAATATCAACTGGATTTTATGGAGCTTATAAATATAATTAAGGACCTAGAGGAAAAAGAAGCAAACCAGCAGGCACTCAGCTATGCTGTCAATCAAATAGCAATGGACCAGCCGGATTGGAGCTTTGTGGCTGCCAGTTTATACCTAAATGAATTATATGAAAAAGCAGCCATAAATCGGGGATATGACCGTTCAGAAATGTATGGGGATTTTTACAGCCTAATTCAACAATTAACAGATATCGGTATATATTCTAGCGATCTATTAGGCATTTATAGCAAACTGGAAATTGCTGAATTAGCAAAAGAGATAAATCCGGACAAAGATCGACTATTTAATTACATAGGATTATTTTTACTAGCAGATCGTTATCTTGCGAAAGATTATCAGCAAAATGTGATTGAACTGCCTCAAGAGCGGTTCATGATTATTGCAATGACCATTATGAAGAATGAAATAGAGTCGAAGCGGTTAGATTCTGTCAAGGAAGCATACTGGGCCTTAAGCAATTTATTTATGACAGTAGCAACTCCAACACTAGCGAATGCCGGAAAAAGTTTCGGACAGCTTTCATCTTGTTTTATCGATACTGTCGACGATTCCTTGGATAGTATTTATTTAAACAATTGGGATATTGCCCGTTTAAGTAAAGATGGAGGAGGAATTGGAATATACTACGGAAAAGTCCGAGCCCTGGGTTCTGATATCAAGAAGTATAAAGGAAACTCTTCAGGAGTTGTCCCGTGGATTAAGTTGGTGAATAACACAGCAGTTAGTGTGGATCAATTAGGCCAGCGTCAAGGTGCAATTGCTGTTTACTTAGATGTATTTCATAAAGATATCATGAATGGCTTTCTTGACTTGAAAACAAATAATGGAGATGAACGCCGCAAAGCCCATGACATTTTCACAGGCGTAACGATACCTGATCTTTTCATGAAAAAGCTGCAAGAGAAAGACGAGAAAGGAAGAAGCATTGGGGAATGGCATACTTTTTGCCCCCATCAAGTAAAGCAAATCATGGGCTGGTTGGATGAGTCTGGGAATCCGCTTGGACTTGAAGATTTTTATGATGAAACAGACAGTAAATATTTTTCTGAAAAATATGAAGAGGCCCTAAGAAACCCGCTCCTCCCGAGAAAAACATACCGTGCGATGGATATTATGGCACGAATCATGGTCGCTCAATTAGAAACTGGCACTCCTTATATGTTTTATCGTGACGAGGTAAATAGGCAAAACCCCAATAAGCATTTGGCTGGTAAGGGCCGTACCTCCATCTATTGCAGTAATCTTTGTACAGAAATCACGCAAAATATGTCCGCCACGGCCATCATCAAAGAATTTCAGGATGAAGAAGGAAACATCGTCATCGTGCGAAAGCCCGGCGATTTCGTTGTCTGTAATTTATCTTCTATTAATCTTGCAAGGGTTATTCCGAAGAACGGTTTGGAGCGATTAATTCGGATTCAGGTCAGAATGTTAGATAATGTCATTGATTTAAATACCATATCTGTCGGACAGGCTCTTGCAACGAATAAAAAATTCAGAGCAATAGGACTAGGTACGTTCGGATGGCACCATCTGCTCGCTTTAAAAGGGATTCACTGGGAGTCGGAGGAGGCAGTTGAATTTGCAGATGAATTATACGAGAACATTGCTTACTTGACGATACGTGCTTCGATGGATTTGGCAAAAGAGAAGGGAACGTACTCTCAATTCAGCGGGTCAGAGTGGCAGACAGGCAAGTATTTTGAACGGAAGAAATATCAATCAAATAAATGGCAGGAATTAAAAAAGGATGTGGCAATACACGGAATTCGAAATGGCTGGTTAATGGCCATTGCCCCCAACTCCTCAACAGCAAAAATAGGAGGCTCTACGGATGGGATTGATCCGATTTATTCAGTTGAATATGCAGAGGAAAAGAAGAACTTTAAATTTAAGGTAACGGCACCTGATTTAAATCATTGGACTTACAACTACTATCGACGGGCAAGACATGAATTGGACCAAGTTTGGAGTATTAAACAAAATGCTGCCCGGCAGCGCCACATCGACCAAGCGATAAGCTTTAATCTTTATGTTCGTCATGATATTAAAGCTAGGGATTTGCTGCATCTACACATGGAAGCGTGGAAGCGGGGGCTAAAAACAACGTATTACGTAAGAAGCACCTCACAAACAGAAATAGAAGAATGTGAAGCTTGCCATAGCTGATTGGAGGAGGAAAGATGAATATTTATTCACCATTAAAAAAAATAAAACTGTTAAATCCAGACTATCCTAATAAATCAACGGGCATTATTAACGGGCAATCATCAGGTCTGCTTAATTGGAATGATATTGCTTACCCACAAATGTACGATTTATATCAGACTCTTTTATCAAATTTTTGGAAGGCGCAAGAGATTAATATGCAGGATGATATTAAGCAATGGGACCAGCTGAGTTCAATTGAACAAGATGTATTCCTTCGTATTAATACCCAGCTTGCCTCCTTAGACAGCTTGCAAACACCAACAATGACTCAAGTGATGGATTATGTGACTGATTCGAGTTTTAAGGCGATATTTGCCGTCATTGCTCAGCAGGAAGCTGTTCATAATGAATCTTATTCATATATTTTAAGTTCCTTGGTACCAGTAGCAGAACAAAAGTCGCGGTTTAATCAGGCAAAAAAGGATCCTATCGTTCAAAAACGGAATCAGCTTATATTAGAAGCGTATGAACTATTTAGAGAGAACCCAACACCACAGCATCTGTTTCAATTAGCTGTGAATTCTATTAATCTAGAAGGAATTTATTTTTACGCGGGTTTTGCCTTTTTCTATCATCTTGCCCGTCAGCAAAAAATGCTAAAGACGAGCACGATGATTAGTTATATCCAGCGGGATGAAATGCAGCACGCTTACTTTATTGCTCAGTTTATCCGGATTCTTTTAACGGAAAATCCTGAATTAAATAATGCTAAAAATATTGAGTATGCTTATCACGCGATTGCACAAGCGGTTGAGCTTGAGAAGGAATGGGCATCAAGCATCTTGCAGGATATAAAAGGGATTGATTTAAAGGAGTATGAATTTTACACGGAATACTTGGCAAATAAGCGCCTCCGGCAGATGGGGCTAGATAATTTATTCGCTGAACGATCGAATCCTATGCCCTGGATTCATGTTTTTAGTGATGAGATGATGAATGGTACAAAATCCGATTTCTTTGAGCAAAAGTCGAGAACCTATGCGAAGGTGACCCAATCGAACGGTTTCGATGAACTATGAAAATTGCAATCATTTATACTTCGAAGACGGGAAATACAGAAGAGTTAATCTATTTAATGAAGAAAATATTTCAACTGAAAAAGGTAGAATTATTTCTTTATCGGATTGACCAATTTCCTCTTCTCGATCTCATAAAATTTGATGGTATAGTGGTTGGAACCTATACTTGGGGGATGGGAGAAATTCCTCCTGAAATGATGGACCTTTATCATGCATTCGAAGCCCTGGATGTAAAGAGGGTGATCACGGGGATCGTCGGCACAGGGGATACTGGTTATCCCAATTTTTGTGGTGCAGTTGATCGGTTTAAAAATATGCTTTTCGTTCAAACAGAGTTAGCTGTTACGTTAAAGGTAGAGCTAACCCCACAAACGAATGATGTTCAACGGTGTGAGAGATTTGTTAACATTTTTTTGGAACTTTTAAATTATCAAAATAACAAAACTGAAAATGCAATATAACTAAAACATCTCCACATTGAGTGGGGATGTTTTATTAATAAGAAAGGCTCTTTTCGTAAACTTTGTTGCTTTTAGAACTTATAAAAGGTCATTTACAAAGTTTCTAGGCAATTTTCGCAAATGCCCTTACGAAAAGATGCCACGAAGAATCATGTTATACGGGTTGATGAACCTATACGAAAAACAACAGTCTTTGCGAATATAGCCATTAGAAAAAAAACACGGAATTGTAATCCGTGTTTTCCATCTTTATCCTAGTTTTGCCGAGGGAGCTCGACTATTTAGATGAATCACCAAAGCACCACCAAGAAGGAACAAGAACAAGGTAATGTATAAAGCGTTGTCCCCGCCGATTTTATAAAGCGATGATCCAAGCAGCGGCCCAATTGCGGCGCCTGTGAATCGAATAAAGTTATAGACGCCCATGGCTGTACCTTTTTCATGTGAAAATAAATTAACCAGTGACGTTATTTGAGAAGGCAGGCTTACGCCAAGCAATACGCCAAAGCCCAGTAAAAATACGATTAATGTAGGAATCGTTAAGAGATTCCAATAAAGAAATGCCCAGAAAATAGAAACCACTAATCCTGTCCCGTATGCCGTATATATGAGAATTGCGGTATGGTTCAAATAAGTTTGGAGTCTGCCGCCAATTAACGTCCCGAGCACAATTCCCGCTGTTAGGGGCATAAAAAACAGTCCTTTCCATACCAAAGGAACAGAAAATAGCTCATCAAGCAGACCTGGGATAAAAACGAGAAAGATATAATAGCCGTAAAACTGAGTAAAACCGAGAAGTAAAATCGAAAAAGCAGCGCGGTTTGCTACAATTCCTTTAAAGGTTTCAAACGTAATTTTTTTTGGTGCAGTATCCTTCGGTAGTGTTTCTTTCAAGGTAAAACGATTATATATGTATGCAATTAATGCCCCAACAACAAGAAGTGCAAATGCCGAGTGCCATTCTGCATAAGCCGCGATAAAGCTCCCTACTACAGGACCAAGGACAGGCCCGAGAAACACCATCGTCTGGTAAACACTCATCGCCTTGCCACGCTCAGAAGGCGAATAAATATCCCCAATAACAGCCGCTGCCACCACTGAGCCCGTGGTAATGCCAAAAGCCTGAAGGGCTCTGCCAAAAAGGAATAAATAATAATTTTGTGCTAGAAAACAAATCAATGAACCGGCCATAAAAATGAGTAGACCAGGCATGAGGATTGCCTTCCGCCCGCGCGTATCGGACAAAGGACCAACCAAAAACTGGTTCGCAGCCAGTACAAAAGTATAAAGGGAGATTGTCAAATTCACCATAAACTGACTTACTTGATAATAATGCCCGACTTCCGCAAGGCTCGGAGTATAAATGGTCTGGGTGAACGGCCCTAAAAAGGCAGCAATAGACAACCCAACCAAGATCTTACCTTTTTGTGATTTCATTTTTACACTTCCTTTAATGCCTTTGTTATTTAATTTGCTCTTTTTCTAATATTCCCAAGACGACATCTTGTATCGTTACATTCCCCAATGCTTTTTCTAAGGCCAGTTGAGCCACCGAAAAGAGGGGAGTAATGGTCTCCTGAATATTTCTTCCCACAGGACATGCTGGATTTGGATTTTCATGCATACCAAACAATTCTTGATCTTGCACAATATTGACGGCCTTATAAACATCAAACAATGATATTTCAGATAATTCTTTTGCTGGCACTGCACCTGCAACTCCTGGACGTACTTTCACTAAGCCGGCGTTTTTCAACAATCCCATGATTTTTCGAATAACAACGGGATTGGTATTAACACTGCTTGCGATAAACTCGGAGGAATTTACACCATTTTTGTTTATTTCTAAAAGAGTTAAAATGTGGATTCCTACAGCAAATCGACTACTGAGTGACATATACTTCGCCTTCCTTTAATACCTATTTCTACATACTCCCGTAACAAAGTCTGTTACATGTTAGTATATATCACAAATGGCCTCGTTAAAATAAAAATACTGTCAAAATAAAAAAACCACTAGTGAAAAAATCACTAATGGTTATGAAATCAACTTAATTGCACTAATAATGATAACCGTAGAGATAAGCGTACGCAGTGGTTTAGTCGGAACTTTTGAAGATAAGGTACTTCCCACTAGAACACCAGGAATGGACCCAATTAGAAGATTCCCAACCAGCGTATAGTTTACACTGCCTGCATTTGCATGAAGCAGCCCTGCCACCGTTACTAATAAAAAGGCATGAGCGATATCCGTACCAACTAATTCAGTTCCTTTCAATCGATAAAGAAACATCATCGCAAGGGCAAATAAAGAGCCTGATCCAATCGAAGTAAAGCCGACAATAAATCCAAATACAGCACCAATTAAAATCGTTAAACCGCGTTTTTCTTCAATAGGTTTTAGCTGCCAGCGATTGGGCCGGATTTTTTTATCAAAAAAGGTCTTAATCAGGATTGCAGTTGCTACTAATATGAGGACGTATCCTAGTCCGTGTTTAATAATATGTTCCTGATTATGATAGGCAGCTTCAAAATATTTTAAAATGGAGATTGCTATTACAGCACTAGGAATACTCCCTATTGCAAGATATAACATTAATTTAAAATTTATTGTTTTTTGTCTCCAGTGCTGAGCAACCCCAAACAATTTCGTAACGGCGTTATAGACCAAATCCGTACCAACCGCAATAGAAGGCTGAATGCCAACCATGATCAGAACAGGAGTGATCAGTGCAGCACCCCCGACACCTGTTAAACCGACTAAAAAACCAACCAACAATCCCATTAATGCAATCCCCAATGTCATGGTTCTCACTCCTTTTTCAACAATATCCGAGTAAATATATGTGAATTATAGAGTTTTATGAATCATTTGTAAATACTTTTCTGAATTTTATTTTGCAATAAAAAAAACCCACTCAAATTGAGTAGGGAGGTTACTTGCTATCTGCTTTTTCTTTATCGAACCAAAGCGGCTCTTGGTCGTCCACATCACCATTATAGTTGATTAAGATCTCTTCTCCGGCTTTTATATCTTTGTAGGCATAGAAATCAAACGTATGGTTCTGAAAGTTAATATCATAGGTGGCATTTGGAGTATAGGAATGGTTAAACAGCATACCATATCCTAACAGGATGGCTGTGTGGTTTTTACCATACTCAAATGCATAATCAGCCAGTAATGTTTTTTCAATATGAACATGTTCCCTATTGGGATAGGCAATGACAGGAGCTTCATGAAAAAGCGTTCCTTTTGAGATATCTTCCGTCGCAAATACCCCTCGATTGAATTCTCCATCGCTTAAGGGAGATTTTTTAATTTCTATAATAATAATCACCTGCTATTTCTTTTTGAAGTACTTTAATATTGCCGTTTTTTTTATAATAAAGCAACTTTTTTAACCAATTTAGAGAAATAGTTATTTGCAATTCTCCTTACGTTTCTATTTAATATAAAAAGTAAATTAAAAATATATAAAGTAGAGGTTTACTTATGAAAGCATTAATATTTAATACATTTGGCGGACCTGAGGTACTCGAATATAGTGAAGTCGATGATCCTGTCATTGGTCCAGAAGAAATTCTTATAAGGATGAAAGCGATCGGCTTAAACTTTGCCGATATTTATAGAAGAAAAGGAAACTATCATCTCTCTGGTAAACCTCCATACATTTTAGGATATGAAGGTGCGGGAATTGTTGAAAGGATCGGCGAAAATGTCCAGGGAATTAACATAGGGGAGCGGATTGCCTTTGCCGATGTTTCATATGCGAATGCCGAGCTAGTTGCCGTACCTAAAGATAAGGCGATTCCATTGCCGGAAACGATTTCGTTTAATATGGCAGCATCCGTGATGCTTCAGGGCTTAACGGCCCACTATTTAACTCGTGACAGTTATGCGGTAAAAAAGAATGAAATGGCCCTTGTCCATGCGGCAGCAGGAGGAGTTGGGCAGCTTCTTGTTCAAATTGTTAAACTGCTCGGAGGAACGGTAATTGGCTTAACTTCATCACTGGAAAAAGCAGAAGCTGCCAAAGAAGCAGGTGCGGATTTTGTTTTTCTATACAGTGATGATTGGAAATCGAAGGTTCTCGAGAAGACTGATGGTAAAGGTGTGGATGTTGTCTATGAATCTGTCGGTTCTACACTCCAAGACAGCTTTGCTGCAACGAGAATTGGAGGGACCGTTGTTTTTTACGGAATGGCGGGAGGCGACCCAGCTCCGGTTGACCCACGAATGCTGATGGATACATCAAAAACCCTGACGGGCGGAGATTTATGGAATGTCCTAAAGTCCCATAAGGAGAGAGTAAATCGCTCAAATGAACTTTTTCGCTGGATGGAGGAGGGAAAGTTAAAGGTTTCAGAGCCGAGAACTTTTGAATTAAGTGATGGGCAAGAGGCACACCGTTTCTTAGAAAGCCGCAGAAGCACTGGGAAAATTTTATTAATACCATAATGAAATCAGGCTGCCCACTTAAAAGGGCAGCCAATTTTTCTGGAATTCTATACTTTCAATATTGTTGCCGGCAAAACACTACGTAAGGCGCTCATTTCATCTTCACTTAAGGGCACCAACGGCAACCGAACCCCTCCAACAGGGACTCCATTCATATTTAAGGCAGTTTTTACTGGGGTTGGGTTTGGTGCCGCAAATAAAGCTTTCATAATCGGCAGAAGCTTACGATGTGCAGAGGCTGCCTCTTCTAAGGCTCCGTTTTTAAAACTATTAATCATGGCTTGCATTTCATTACCGATAACATGGGAAGCAACAGAAACGACCCCTGCGCCGCCGATAGCTAATACTGGTAGAGTCAAGCCATCATCACCGCTGTATAGTGTGAAATCACTCGGTGTTTGGCTGATAATTTCGGCCATGGTATCCAAGTTGCCGCTTGCTTCTTTAACGGCAACAATATTTTTAATTGCCGAAAGACGAACGATCGTCTCAACAGAAATATTGACAACACATCGCCCAGGAATATTGTAAAGCATGACTGGCAAAGAAGTAGATTCGGCAATCGCTTTAAAGTGTTGATACATCCCTTCTTGAGAGGGTTTGTTATAATATGGTGCAACAAGCATGATGCCGTCCACACCTGCTTCCTCCGCAAGCTTTGTTAAGCTGATTGAAGCTCTTGTATTATTCGATCCTGTTCCTGCAATGACAGGAACTCTACCATCAGTTTCACGAACTACAAATTTAAATAATTCTACTTTTTCCTCGGAAGTTAAAGTGGGGGATTCCCCAGTGGTCCCCGCAACGACTAATCCATCAGACCCATTAGCAATCAAGTAATTTACTAAATTTTTTGTTGCGTAATAATCTACCTCGCCATTTTGATCAAATGGCGTAACCATAGCGGTTAATAGTTGGCCAAAATTCATCATACTCACCCTTTATATAAATTTTTAGAAAAATTTGAGGGGTAAGGCCGACGCAAAAAAGCAGCATCGAGGAAATCTCGATGCTGCAATAGAAACGAATTAAAAGCAAGTTCCTATGCGTGAGATAGCCCTCCATATAGTCTCCTATATGACAGTTCTGTATTTCTTCAATAGCAGAACCAGCTTCAAGTCCAATGAGATTCTTTGAAGCTTCGGCAAATTCCCCTTTCCACAATTGTCTTTGGACCTCATTATCCTCTAATTGTGTACTAATGGTCTTTGCACCTCTATCCTCACTTCAAAAGGTTTGAAGTAAGAAAATATTTAATTTATTGTAATATAACAGAATCTTCCTAATTATTCAAGTCGAAATTTATTATATTGTGATAAAAAAGCTGTGGAGTAGTGAACCCCAATACCTTTATCAATGAGAATGGTAAAAGATTGGAGTTTTTTAGAATGTATTAGGTGATAATAAAATTATCAATGATTATTGTGGTGATTTGATTGCAAAACTTAGTGAAAATCTTGCTTCCGCGGCAATTATTAATGCTTCTTGTTCTTTCGACAGGTTTACTTAACCATGTCATGCTTATCCCCGGCATTCTATTGTCAGCCGGGAGAGACGGATGGTTATGTGTCATTATTGCTTTTCCAATTGCTCTATTATTTTTATTGGTCATATTTTATATCGTAAAAAATAGTCCAAATGAAGGTTTTTTCCCGATGATTAAGCAACGGCTTGGAAAGGCTTTCTTTTTAATCTTTTCCTTTCCTTTAATTCTTTTTTTACTTTGCAGCTCTTATGTAACTTTTAGAGATTTTATGATATGGCTAAAAGCATATTTCTTAGCTGATTATTCAGTTTTTACAATTACTCTAATCTTGACTGTGATTTGTTTTGTAATCACGTTAGCAGGAATCAAACATATGGCGATTTCCTGTGGAGTTTTACTGCCGCTAGTTTTCCTATTTGGAATCTTTATCGCTATTACCAATACTAGTTCAAAAGACCCTAGTTATTTATTTCCCGTTTTTGCTCATGGTATTATCCCAATTGCTAAGGGTGTAATGTATGTCTTGTCCGGGCTTTTGGAGATATACATTGTTGTTTTGCTGCAGCCATTTTCACAGGAACCGATAAAATTTAGACATTTGCTTGTTTTACTTATTATACTATCCGGATTAATCTTTGGGCCGCTATCGGCAGCGATTATGGAATTTGGAGCAAAGGAGGCCTCCTTTTTGCGATATCCTGCATTTGAGGAATGGCGGATATTGAGTATTGGGGAATATATTTCCCATTTAGACTTTTTAGCTTTATACCAATGGCTTAGTGGTGCCTTGATTAGAATAAGTCTTTTCATTTATCTTATCGGTACATTTTTTACCAATAAGGATAAACACTATAGACTGAACCCAATACTTGTTGGCGTCATGTATCTTGTTTTATTTGGATTAATGACAATAAATTTGGAGACTTATATCTTCAGTAAAATCCTTATTGAATACTTTATTCCTATGAGTATGCTTTTTTTCCTTATTCAAATTCAAATAACAGCCTTGATTGTTTTTGTAATAAAGAAAAGGGATGAAAGACATGGTAAGAAGAAAAATGAGATTAAGTCCGGTTCTTGATGAAAGTCTGAAGGAAAAAGCAAAAACATTAAAGGAACAATTTAATAAAAGTCAAGACTTAATATGTAAAATACACGATTCAGAAAAGGAATCATTTGAAATTATTTATTTTGAAACTTTAATTGATAGACATTACTTAGATCAATATATTTTACCTAAACTTGATGTTTCTATCGAGGTATCTATAGCAGAGAAGCTCAAATCATTATTTCAAGCAGAAGATATTACGGAGAAAAATATAGAGGAAATATCTAATTTACTTTTTGATGGGTACGCCCTATTTCTATTTCATCATTCGTTTTTGTGTATTCCAGCAGGTTCATTACCAAAGCGTACCCCCGAAGAATCAGCAATTGAAACTTCAATAAGAGGTCCGAAGGATGGATTTGTAGAGGATATTAAGACAAATATCTCCTTGATTCGCCGAAGACTTAACACTCCGTCTTTATGCCTTGAAAAATATACGATTGGTAAAAGAAGTAATACGAAGGTAATCCTCATGTATATAGAAGATATAATTGATCCGAGAGTGCTTAATGAAATCCATAAAAGGCTGGAAAAAGTGAATCTTGATATTTTGACAAGTATTTATGAACTTGAATCATTTGTCAGGGACAGACCATACTCCATCTTCCCGACAATGGACTATTCTGGAAGACCGGATTTTATTGTTCAAGCAATGAATCAAGGCCGCTTTGTTCTCATGGTGGAAGGAAACCCAACAGCCTCCTATGCTCCTATAAGTATTTTATTGCAGACAAAATCACCCGAGGATTCATATATTAACTATGCATATGTGTCAATAGAAAGAATATTTCGGATGTTAAGTTTGTTCATATCAGCTTTTTTACCTGGGTTATGGGTGGCCTTTACAGCCTTTAATATTGAACAAATTCCGTATCTTCTAGTCGCGACCATTTCCGTCTCACGATTTGGACTGCCTTTATCTACGCCCATTGAAATGTTTATCATCTTGTTTTTGTTTGAAATGTTTAATGAAGCTGGGGTTCGCCTGCCAAGAGCGATTGGGCAAACGGTAGCGGTTTTGGGTGGACTGATAGTTGGGGATGCCGCTATACGGGCAGGATTGACATCACCAACCATGCTGGTGGTGGCAGCGATTACCTTTGTCTCGTCTTTTACATTGGTGAACCAATTTTTATCGACCGCCATTACCATTTTAAGATTTACTATCCTTATGTTAAGCACGTTTTTAGGATTATTTGGAGTCATTATTGGCTTTATTTTAACCATTTTTTACTTTTCAACAATTACTTCCTTTGGAGAACCATATCTTGGTTCGGTTGCCCCAATAAAACTAAAAGATATAATCAGGGCATTCTTAATGCTGCCACGTCAATTTTATAAATCGAGAACTTCCACTTCAAGCTCTGAAGATTCAACCAGAGGTGAAAATCAATCATGAAAAGGAAGTTGGTCATTTCTATTTTGGCTTTCTGTATCTTTCTTACTGGGTGTTCTGGTTTGAAAAATATCCAAGATTTAAACTATATTGTGGCAATTGGACTTGATTATGATGATGAAAAGGGAGAATATACAGCCTATCTGCAAGCATTGAATTTTGCGAATGTAGCAAAGATAGAGGCAGGGAGGCCTACAGAACCTGTTCCTGCATATGTGGCCTCAGCAACAGGAGAGACTCTAAATTTAGCTGTCAGGAAGTTATATAAAACGTCGGAACCGCCCTTGTTTTTTGGTCACGTTATTACATATGTGATAAGTAAGAAGCTGGTCACTCATAAATTTAATGAAGTAGTCCCAGAAATTGGGAGGAATCGTTCGCTTCGGCACACTTTAAGATTAGTAGTAACTGAAGATAAAATGAATGATATATTTAATACAAAAGCATTATTTCAATATCCAGAAGTGTATACAGTAATGTATAGAAAAAATGGAAGATTGTACCAAGACACAATAAAGCCAATGTTATTAATGAATTTTTTAAGAGATTATTATGAGCCAATGGGTGTGTCGAAAATTCCAATTGTGATAATTGACAAAAAAAGCTGGAAGGCAGGAAAAAAATACCCTGTTTTATTTTATAATGGACTTGCCATTTTTCAAAAACAAAAGTTTATGAATACTCTTTCTTTTAATGATGCGCTTTTAATGAGTTGGCTGACAGAAAAGAAGATTTCGCTAGAAGAGAGTGTTAATGAAAATGGAAGGCTTGTTGCGGCAGTTAAGCTGGAAGCTCCAAAAATGAAGGTGAACTTCGAGAAAGGAACACTCTCCCCCAAGTTTTCGATTGAATTATCTATAAAAGGAGATTTGCTGGAAAAAGTTGACCGAGTACATTTAACAAAGTTAAAAAAATTAATTGAAGATGAAATAAAAAGAAAAGTGGTAAAACTTTATTTGGATGGAGTTGAGAATAAGACAGATCTATTGAATGTAGGAGAAAAATGGTACAGAAAACGTCCGAAAAAATTTTCAGCTTTAGAAAAACAAGACGGTTTTTATTTGGATAAAAACTCCTTAACGGACATTAAGGTTAAGGTAGAAATGTTTCATTTTAATAATTATTTATATTATCAAAGAGAAGAGTTATTCTCTAAGTGAAATTAGGGAAAGTAGATCATTGAGAAGGAAGTGCTGGATTGTGGCATACAAAATAAAAGACACGATGATATCGGAAACAGACATTAAAAAAAGAGTAAAGAAACTTGCTGAGGAAATTGAAGCAGATTTTAATCATGAACCGTTAGTCTTAATCATTGTTCTAAAAGGTTCGTTTGTTTTCGCTGCGGATCTGATCCGAGAATTGAAGGGGAATGTTAAGGTCGATTTTATCTCGGTTTCAAGTTACGGAGATGAGACGGCAACCACAGGAAAGGTAAGACTTTTGAAGGATCTGGACGCAAATATCACGAACCAGAATGTTGTGGTTGTGGAGGATATTATTGACAGCGGACTGACATTAAATTTCCTCAGAGACCATTTGAAAACTCATAAGCCAAAACAAATTAAGATTTGTACTCTGTTAGATAAGCCCGAACGGAGAAGAGTTGATTTGCCGGTAGATTATGTCGGCTTTGTCATTCCCGATGAATTCATTGTTGGCTATGGGATAGATTATGCGCAAATGTATCGGAATTTACCCTATATTGCAACAGTGGAAGAATGTTAGCCAAATTAAAGCCTTCACTGCCATAATAAGTGAAGGCTTTTCATTATTATTTAGACGAACTGATTTTAGAAGCGTCTATTATTTTTAGTAGATGGCGAACAGCATAGGCAAAGCCATCTTCATCATTTGTCTTTGTGACAATATCTGCTTTTTGCTGAACATGAAGCGGGGCGTTGGCCATCGCAACCGATGTGCCAGCGACTTCAAATTGAGCGAGGTCATTGCCTCCGTCTCCAAACGCAATAATTTCATCAAATGAAAGATTCATCAATTTTTGGTATCGCAACAGAGCTTTTCCTTTATGTGCTTCACTTGAGGTTATTTCGACATTATTAGGAAAAGACGAGGCCATTGATATATCAAATTTTCCGGTTAAGGCTTTTCTTACCTCTTCTACTTTTTCCAATTGATCAAAGTGGGTTAAAGCGATAACTTTATAGATTTTTAAATTATCTTTTTCAAAGATTTCATCATAATTGAATTCTTGAAAAAGAACATCAAGTTCTGTTTTCGATTTACCATGTAAGGGTGGGAGAGTGGAAGGGAATCCACCGTAATTCGTATACACAAGAATTCCTACGCCCAATTCCTTTAAAATCGAAAATAGTTCTTTATAAACGGTAATCGAAAGGGTTGCTTCATAAAGTAATTCTCTCTTACTAGAATATATATTCGAGCCATTGATGCAAAAAATAGGCACCTCCATATTTTGCACGGCTTTTAATTTGATGACATCAGCATATGCCCGGCCAGTGTTTAAAATGACGCAGTGTCCCTGTTGCTGCAATTCGTTTAAAGTTTCCACATTTTCATCAGAAATTTCATGTTCAGAGTTTAACAAAGTACCATCTAAATCTATGGATATACATTTCATATTTCAATATGTTCCTTTCTACTGTTTTTAAAATTACTATACCAGATTAATCAGCAAGGAGATTGTAAAGTTTTACAGAAAATAATGGTACAATACAAAAAAAGAGAGGTGCGAAAATGAACATAAACAATATACTAGTCGTCAGCCCGATGTTTATAGAGCTGAAGACGTTAATAGAAAAAGAAAACCTACATAATAATTTTCGTTTTAAATCTGAGGAAGAGATGTCACAGGACGATATAGGCTGGGCGGATGCTTTGGTAACTTTTAATTTAAAATCAGAATATGATTACAGTCATGTAAAATGGGTCCACTCCCTTGGGGCGGGGGTCGACCGGTTTTTATATCAAAAAGACTGGAATGAAGAGGTATTGTTAACAAGGACGATTTGTTCATTCGGGCAAAGAATTGCTGAATATTGTTTGAGCTATATTTTAAAAGATTTGCAGTTTCACGATGAATTTCAAGTATTAAAGCAGCAAAAAAAGTGGCTGCCAAAGACGCCAAAATTATTAAATGAACAAAAAGTCATGATCTATGGAACTGGTGAGATTGGGCAGGCAGCAGCGAGGATATTATCTGGATTAGGTATGGAAGTATATGGCGTTTCCTTAAGTGGAAGAGCTAAAGAAGATTTCAAAGAGGTCCTGACAGTTGATTCCCATTTTCCACTCCTTATGGGGATGGATTATATCATCAATACTCTGCCTTTGACAGAACAAACGGCCTTATTCTTTAATGAACCTATTTTTAAACAATTGTCCAAAACAGGTTTTATTAATGTAGGTAGAGGGGCATCAATAAGTGAGGAGGCGCTCCTTAAAGCAATAGAAGATAACCATGTCAGCTTCGCAGTTCTTGATGTTTTCACACAAGAGCCGCTTCCAAAGGATAACCCTTTATGGAATCATCCAAGGGTTTATGTCACACCCCATATCTCGGCAGTTACCACACCAGAGGAGGGTGTCGCATGTTTTCTTGAAACGTTAAAAAACCTAGAAGAAAATAAGCCGTTACCTAATAAAGTTGATTGTAGAAGAGGGTATTAAAAATTATTTGGGTTTTTTAAAGAATTATATAGTTGTCCTATACGAAATTATTATCATCTTCATATAATGTTTTTACAAAGTTGCATGAAGTGGAGGTGACAATAATGGACGATCAAGAACCAGACCAAATTCAGTATGAAGTATATGAACCCATTGGATTAGCCGTGAATTCTGTATTTTTTGTCATGTCCATTGTCATTATTGGTATCAATTTTATTATGGGTAAGTAGTTGATATATAAAATAAACAGCCCCAGTTCTGTAAGCGACTGGGGTTTTTGATGTTATTCTAAAATATTTTTTATTGTTAAGAGTGTTTGTCAAAGGCAAATTCAGTATTACCCTATTTCATTATTGGTTTTCTTTGGGTTTCTTTTGCTGATCAGTCTGTTTTTTATTAAAGTTATTCGTTTAAAAGAAAGCAATAAATTGGAACAAAAAGGGAAAATCCGTTAATCTATAAAAGTATAATTTTAAAACTAGGGGGATGGATGTATGTCGATATCGGAAAATAAGCATTCCACAATTGTGGCGCTTTTACTTGCAGGAACTTTCATTGCGATATTAAATCAGACATTAATGATTACAGCAATTCCTCCGATTATGAAAGAAATGAACGTAACCGCAAATAGTGCACAATGGTTGACAACTGTTTTTATGTTGGTAAATGGGATTATGATTCCCATTAGTGCCTTTTTATTAGAAAGGTTTACAACCAGGCAGCTGTTTATTTCTGCGATGAGCATTTTTGCTTTTGGGACACTAGTAAGCGGTGTTGCTCCCAATTTTGAATTTCTTTTACTTGGAAGGGTTATCCAGTCGATGGGGGCAGGAGTCATGCTTCCCTTGATGCAAACGGTATTTTTAATGATTTTTCCTGTAAATAAACGAGGATCAGCTATGGGATTGGTCGGACTGGTTATTTCATTTGCCCCAGCCATTGGCCCGGCATTATCAGGGTGGGTAACCTCCCATTTCTCATGGCGGATTTTGTTTTTTATTATTTTGCCAATTGCTCTTGTAGATATTGTAGTCGCATTTTTGGCTTTAAAAAATGTAACCGAGATTTCTAAACCGAAGGTCGATGTGCATTCGATTATTTTATCTTCATTTGGGTTCGGTGGACTCCTATATGGGTTTACCAGTGCAGGAAATTATGGCTGGTTGAACACTATTACATTAATTTCATTAGGAATTGGCGGAGTTGCATTAATTTTGTTTATCGCAAGACAGGTCCGATTGAAGCACCCGATGCTAGAATTTGGTGTTTTTAAGTATTCTATTTTCCCATTTGCAATTATCATAGGAATGATTGGCTTTATGGGGTTAATTGGTGCAGAGACCATTATTCCTTTATTTATGCAGAATATGAGGGATTTTTCTGCCTTCGATGCAGGTCTGACCCTGTTGCCTGGTGCCCTTGTCAGTGGACTGATGGCTCCTATTATTGGGCGAGTCTTTGATAAAATCGGGGCAAGATGGCTGGTCATAATCGGGCTAACCATTATGACAGCTGCTTCATTTGCGTTTACTAATCTAGGTCCAACCACTTCTATGGACTACATTACGATACTATATAGTATTAGAATGTTGGGTCTTTCGATGACAATGATGCCGGTGGCTACGGCTGCATTAAACCAATTGCCCAAACGTTTAATTCCCCATGGGGCGGCAATGGATAATACGATGAAAATGATTGCCGCTTCTGTCGGGACAGCAATCCTTGTAACCGTGATGACCACAACTGCGGAAAAAGCAAAGCATCGGCCAGACATTACTTATCCTGATATGTATGGAGCCAATATTGCTTTCATGGTTGTGTCAATTCTTACATTAATTGCGCTGATCCTATCCTTTTTTATAAAAAAGGAGCGACAATCCGAGAATGAAATGGGAGGAAAAAGACGTCAGAAAGTAAGGTTCAAAATGCAGGAATAAGTTAGAATACATATGCTTCATTTGAGGCATATGTTTTTTTTGTGTTGATTTTAGCTAAAGGTATTCATAATTACATTATGTAAACAAATAAGAAATTTTTAAGAAAATTCTTAACATTAAGGAGAACCTAGGGTATAATGATTTTCAATAATTAATCGGAAAGGTTTTTATCATGAACACTTCTTTTAAAGATCAAATTGAACAATTTAAAAACCAGAATCAAAATCGCGGACGTTTATTAGTCAGCTGTCCAGATCAGCCGGGAATTGTTTCCGCCATCTCACAATTTTTATTTTCACATAATGCTAATATTCTTGAGTCGAGTCAGTACTCAACCAATCCAGAGGGCGGCATATTTTTCATTCGAATTGAGTTTGAATGCCCAGGCTTAAAAGAAAAAGCCGCCAGTATGGAACAGCAGTTTATCGAAATAGCGGAAAAGTTTTCAATGGACTGGCGGCTAACACCGGTTTATAAAGTGAAGAAAGCTGCGATATTTGTATCAAAGGAATTGCACTGTCTACAAGAGCTTCTATGGGAATGGCAAAGCGGCGATTTAATGACAGAGATTGCTCTGGTTATTAGTAACCATGAAGTGGCAAGGGATGTGGTAGAAGGGCTAAAGATACCATTCCACTATATTCCTGCCAACAAAGATATTCGTCAACAGGTCGAAGAAAAGCAGCTTCAGCTGCTAGAGGAATATGATGTCGATTTAATCGTTCTAGCACGTTATATGCAGATTCTAACACCAAATTTTGTGGCAGCAAATCCAAATAAAATAATTAACATTCACCATTCTTTCTTACCTGCCTTCATTGGAGCAAGACCCTATGAACGAGCATATGGCCGCGGAGTAAAATTAATTGGTGCAACATCACATTATGTTACAAATGATTTGGACGAGGGTCCGATTATCGAACAGGATATTGCGCGTGTTGACCACCGTGCTAATGTCGATACCTTAAAGAAAATTGGCCGCTCCATAGAACGAAGCGTTTTGGCCCGTGCCATAAAATGGCACGTAGAAGACCGAATTATTGTTCATCAAAATAAAACGATTGTATTTTAACAAAGCTCTAGTAAAAGTAATGCCTTGTCTTCATACCAAATGAGACTAAGGCATTTTTTATTTCGGTATTCCTATGTACATTATTATTGGAAGAAAGTGATTAAAAAACTTTTGGACTATTATGGTAGAATATTAGAAAAGTGAGCTTAGTAGGGGGACAATATGGGAAAGCATAAAATATTAGCTGTTTTAGAGAAAGAACTAGTTGTTGCCCTTGGATGTACAGAGCCAGTAGCGATTGCCCTGGCTGCGGCCACAGCCAAGAGCCATTCAAACGGTGAAATACAGGCAATTACCGTAAAAGCAAGCGGAAATATTATTAAAAATGCAAAATCTGTTGGAATTCCAGGGATGTCGTCAAAAGGCCTTGAATTTGCAGCAGCCCTTGGAGCGGCAGCGGGCAATCCAGATAAAAACCTAGAAATTTTAGAAGGTCTCACAATTGAGGATGAGCGCTTAGCATTAAAGCTCCTTGAGGAAGGAAAAGTACTAGCCAGACAAGCTGAAACTCCAAAAAGACTATATATCGAAGTCATCGTAGAAACAGATCAACAGACAGCAAAAGTGGTCATTTCTGATAATCATAGCAATATCACCTTAATCGAAGTAGATGGTCATACGGTGTTCCTTGGAGGATGTGAAAATATCGGCATCCAAACAGATGAAGAGCAATTAGAAGCATTAACCATTGATGAAATATATGAATGGGTGTTAGAGGCGGATCTTAAGGACTTAACGTTGGTTAAAAAGAGTATCGAATTAAACCGTTATATTGGAAATGAAGGGCTTTCAGGTGATTATGGATTAAAAGTAGGGAAAACCATTAAACAAAATGTAAAAAAAGGAATCCTTTCGGATGATATTGCTACTGCCGCTATGTCTCTAGCGGCTGCAGGGTCAGATGCCAGAATGGCAGGTTCAACCCTTCCAGTAATGGCAAATACAGGGAGCGGCAATCAGGGAATTGCCGTGACACTTCCAGTTGTTGCAGCGGCAGAAAAACTGAAGGTTTCAGAGGATAAAATGATTCGGGCTGTTGCACTGAGCCACCTTATTACCATTCATATCAAATCGAAATTCGGCCGCCTCTCTGCATTATGCGGGGTAACAGCTGCCGGAATGGGCGCGAGTGGAGCCATTGTTTACCTGCTTGATGGCGGGCTTCAGCAAATAAAAGCGGCAATTCAAAATACAATCGGAAACGTATCAGGAATGATTTGCGACGGGGCCAAAGCAGGCTGTGCTATGAAAGTTTCTACCTGTTCAAACGTCGCCGTACAGTCTGCATTGTTGGCATTGAATCATCAAGAAATCCAATCGACGGACGGCTTTATACACGATGATGTGGAAAAAAGTATTGAAAGCTTCTGTAAGCTTGGAAATGAAGGAACACGCCAAACAGATGAACTCATCTTAAAATTAATGCTGGAGAAATAGAGGGTTGACCAATTGGTTAACCTTTTTTATTTGTCTAAAAAAAGGAATTCTTAAGAGGTTTAGATTAAATTTTGTTGAAATTATAGATATAAAAATTTTTTAGTGAGGTGGGCAGGGTGGACGATATTCAATTTGCATTTTTGAATGAATGCGGCGATTATAGTTTTTCTTTTGATAAAAACGATGTTTCAACCCACTTTATTCTTGTTGCAATTCTAGTAAAAAGTACTAATAAGGAATGGCTGGAAGCGGAGTTGGTCAAATCCTTTCATAAGATGGAATTAGACAAAGTCCCAATATTAAATGAAATAAAGGATTTACCTTTCAGTGTTTATGCCTATGTGTTTGATAAGCAAAAAATTAGAGAAGACTTTGGCATTATGCATAAAACGCCGTTTATTAAATATTTAAATCGGATGATATATGATGATTTAAATAGAACCTTTGAACAGCTTGACTTAACCGCTGATAAGCAAGAAACAAAACCATTTTTGAATGAATTTAAAAATTACATCGGGACAAAGACTATTCCCGACCTCTTTAATTATTCAACTTTTGGATTCAATAATAACCAGTCAGTCAGCATCCTTCTTTTAGCGGACCTAATCGCTGCGACAATAGCAAAAGGTTATGAACGAACCCAGAATACTGCAAAATACCACTCTTATATCAAAATAATTAAAAATAAAATAGCAGCTATCAACCTATTACCCCTAGACTATAAAAACTTTCTTTATGACTACAAATCAGACCGCCAAAACTTCAAACATGACGAGATAATTATCAAACAAGCTGTAAATTTAGCCTACAAATATATAGAGAAACATCGAAAAAGTGAAGAAGAGGATGAAAAGCTTCGAATCGATTTTCTTAAGTTTCTTTTATTTAACTTAAAAGAAAATCCAGATGAATACGTGTATACGGAAGAAATCTTAGAAAATCTCAATGCTATTCGAGACATCAAAATGAATCCTCATAATTTTCGTTCAAATATTGTTTCTAAGCTTCGGGATAGTGGGCTTTTAATAGCCAGCAGCAATAAAGGCTATAAATTGCCGGTGAGCTTGAACGACCTATACGACTTTGTGAATCTCTCAAGTTTAACGATACACCCGATGATCCAAAGAATCTCCAAGTGCAGGGACCAAATATTACTTGCTACAAACAATGAAATTGATATCCTGGAGCAAAAAGAATATGAATATTTGAAAAAAATCATTGAAATGCAGAAAATGACAGTAATCTAAAAATAAGTTGTACAATATAATTGGAAATGTTATGTCAAAGTCATCGATTTTATACAGAAAGAGGGTTTAAAAATGAAGTATGTGAAACTTGGTAATACCGGATTGGATGTATCACGACTTTGCCTAGGTTGCATGAGTTTTGGCATACCTGAACGCGGGGCACACCAATGGGTTCTAAACGAGGACGAAAGCCGTCCAATAATAAAGAAGGCTCTTGAATATGGGATTAACTTCTTTGACACAGCCAATGTCTACTCAGATGGTACCAGTGAAGAAATTGTCGGACGAATTTTAAAAGAATATGCAAACCGCAATGAAATTGTAATTGCGACAAAGGTGCACGGGCGAATGCATAAAGGTCCTAATGGAGCAGGCCTTTCAAGGAAAGCCATCATGGCTGAAATTGATAACAGCTTAAAGAGGCTTGGAACCGATTATGTGGATCTTTATCAAATCCACCGCTGGGATTACCATACACCGATTGAAGAAACGATGGAGGCCTTGCATGATGTCGTGAAGGCAGGGAAAGCCAGATATATTGGTGCATCCTCTATGTATGCGTGGCAATTCCTTAAGGCATTACATATTGCCGAAAGAAATGGGTGGACTCGGTTTGTCTCCATGCAAAACCATCTGAATCTCCTCTACAGGGAAGAAGAACGAGAGATGCTACCGCTATGTAAAGAAGAAAAAATAGGTGTTATTCCATGGAGCCCAATGGCTAGAGGAAAACTGACTCGGGATTGGGAAGAAGGAACCGCTCGTTCGGAAACCGACGAATTCGGCAAAAAGCTCTATTCTGCAACGGTCGAGGCAGACCGAAAAGTGGTTGAACGTGTTGTAAAAGTGGCAGAGAAACGTGGAGTACCGCGTGCTCAGATCGCTCTTGCCTGGGTGCTGCAAAAGGAACCGGTATCAGCACCAATAATTGGTGCGACGAAAATGCATCATCTGGACGATGCGGTAGCTTCTCTTTCTGTTAATTTAACCTCTGATGAAATTTCATTTATGGAAGAACCATATATCCCTCATCCAGTTCTGGGATTTCAATAATTTTCTAGTATAGTAGTTATATAGACATAGAGAGAAAGGGACTGGAAGCATGAATGATAATAATTTTTTACAAGAGGCGTTTAAACGAAGCCAATTTAAAGTACCAGGTCATGGAACGAGAAACATTCAAGTTCTGAAAGAGGCATTTCAAGACTTGAATGAAGAATTAGAAAGTGACATATATGGAAAGGGAACGATAATAGAAGAGTTTCAGGAAAAAATGGCCGAATATTTAGGTAAAGAAAAGGCGGTATTTTTCCCCAGCGGCACTATGGCCCAGCAAATCGCATTACGAATTTGGTGTGATCAAAAAGAGATAAATAAAGTAGCCTATCATCCATTAAGCCATTTGGAAATTCATGAGGAAGATGGCTTGAAAGAACTGCATCAGATTGAATCAATTCTTTTAGCAGATAAAACTAGAGTAATTGAGTTCGAGGATGTGGCAGGCATCGAGGAGAAAATTGCCTGTCTTTTACTTGAATTGCCACAGCGGGAGATTGGCGGCCAGCTGCCCGACTATAGAACGCTGGAGGCGATTTCCGCTTTTTGTAAGGAAAGAGGGATCAAATTGCATTTAGATGGAGCAAGACTTTTTGAGATTACCCCATATTATGAAAAGTCAGCTGCCGAAATTTGCAGTCTATTTGATAGTGTTTATGTTTCTTTTTACAAAGGTATTGGCGGTGTTGCTGGTGCTATTCTAGCAGGTGACACAGATTTAATCGAGAAATCAAAAGTATGGAAGAGGCGTCATGGGGGAGATTTAATTAGTCTTTATCCATATTTCCTAAGTGCAGACCATTATTTTGATAAGAGGATTGGCAAAATGGAGCAATACTATGAGGAGGCCAAAGAATTAGCGGGTTTTTATAATCAATGTAATGGTGTTTCAACCATTCCGGATGTGCCAGTCTCCAATATGTTTCATGTCCATTTTCAAGCTCCAAAAGAGGAAATGGAGATTATTTTAGCTGAAGTTTACACGGAATCTGGAATTGGCCTATCAGGTTACGTTAGGGATGTAAGTGAAGAGACCAGTTATTTCGAAATTAGCATTGGCGATCTGTATGGGACGGTTCCGCGGGATAAATTAATATACGCATTTAACCTACTGGATAATAAAATGAAAAATAGAATTCAATGACTCTAATGGTGCCTAATCCACAAGGCACCATTTTCCTTAATTTACATGTCTTTTGTCCCTATATTCCTAACTAATTTTTATATTAAAATGAGAATAAAAGATTAGTAAGGAGAGGTACTTTTTGAAGAAGAAACTATCGTACATTATTCTTGTTTTTTTAGTTTTATTAAGTTTCCTGCCAAATGGACAGGCAGCACTGGCGGCAAAGCCAGATCGTACAGCACCCACTTCACCAACCAACCTTCATACGACTTCCATAACGGAAACAACCGTATCATTGGCATGGAATAGTTCAACCGATAATGTTGGAGTTACGGGTTATGACATTTACCAAAATAATAGTTTGATAGGGAATGTGTCGTCCACGCAATATGTGGCTAACAATCTGACCCCAAATACATCCTATAGTTTTTATATCAAAGCAAGGGATGCACGTGGAAATATATCAGCGGCTAGTAGTACACTAAACGTTGTAACCTTACCACAAACAACTCCAGTTCAATCAAATTATAAAAGAGTAGGCTATTTCGCAGGCTGGGCATCTTACTCGAATTATCAGGTTTCCGATATTGATGCTAGTAAACTTACACATTTGAATTATGCATTTGCCAATATTAATGCCGATGGAAAGATAGAAGTGGGCGACCCTTCGGTGGATATAGAAAAAACATTTCCGGGTGATACCGCGGATCAGCCATATAAAGGTAATTTCTATCAATTAACGAAACTAAAGCAACAATATCCACAGTTAAAAACGTTAATCTCTGTAGGCGGCTGGTCATGGTCAGAACGTTTTTCAGATGTAGCCTTAACTGATCAATCCAGAACAATCTTTGCGGATAGCTGTTTGCAATTTATTTTAAAATATGGATTTGATGGAATCGATTTGGATTGGGAGTATCCAGTATCTGGGGGAGAAGCAGGTAATATTCATCGCCCTGAAGATAAACAAAATTTCACCCTTTTGGTTAAAAAAATTAGAGAAACGTTAGATGCTCAAAGTGCAATCGATGGAAAAAAATACTTATTAACGATAGCTGGCGGCGCTAACAAAGGCTATGTTGCCAATACGGAACTAAGCTTACTTCAACAGTATTTAGATTACATTCAGCTTATGACGTATGATTTTCATGGTTCTTGGGACACTTTAACTGGAATGAATTCTCCATTATATCGCGATCCGGAATCTAAATTTGCGGAGTTTAGTGTCCAGGATGCCGTCCAAACTTATATTAATAGTGGAGTACCAGCTGCTAAACTCGTTATGGGTATTCCATTTTACGGTAGAGTATATAACCAAGTAAACAACGTGAATAACGGTTTATATCAATCTTTTACTGGCGGGGGTTCTGCTTTAAGTTATGGTCAACTTGAAGCAAGTTACCTTAATAAAAACGGGTTTATCCGTTACTGGGAGCCTGATTCTAAGGTGCCTTGGCTGTTTAATGGTTCGCAATTTATAAGCTATGATGATCCCGAATCGATTGGTTATAAAACATCTTTTATTAAGTCCATGGGGCTGGGCGGAGCGATGATGTGGGAGCTAAGCCAGGATCCAAATAAAGTGTTAATAAGTAAGATTTATAATGATTTAAGATAAGAAAAGCCTTGGTGCTTTTCTTTTTTTATTTGGTTGAAGGTAAATTCAGAAAATTCGAATTAAGGATTGACAAATTCCTATTTTTTGAAATAGATTAAAATTGTGATGTAAACATCAAAGGGAATTATTTACGAATATTATCCATCACTCCCATTAATATAATAGAGGAGTTGGTTTTATGTTTGCCCCATTAACACCATTAGACTGGAAACGGAGAGCGGTGAAGTATTATCCAAATAAAATCGCTGTCATTGATGAAGAAAAGGAATTTACATATCTGGAATTCGGACAACGTGTTGATCGGTTATCCGCAGCATTAGAACAAGCAGGAATTGGAAAAGGTGACCATGTTGCGGTTATGCTGCCGAACACCCATTATATGTTGGAGTGCTTTTATGGAATCTGCCAGCTTGGAGCTGTCATGGTTCCTTTAAACTACCGCCTTTCTGCAAGTGACTTGGAATATATTATCCGCCATAGTGATGCGCGAATGCTAATCGTCGATGAGGAATTTTGTGCTCCAATAGAAAAAATCATCAATAATCTTGCACTCGAACAAATTGTGATTGTACGGGTTCCAGGTCATGAAACTTCATTAACAGGCATTGATTATGAGGCTTTTCTAGAACATGCACCTGAATCAGCTGGACCTCCTGAGGTTGAAATAGAAGAAAATCAATTGCTAACCCTAAATTATACGAGCGGCACGACTTCAAAACCCAAAGGTGTCATGCTAACCCATCGGGGAAATTATTTAAATGCCGCTAATTTTATGTACCATCTAGGTGTAAATCACGATGATGTCTACCTGCATACACTGCCAATGTTCCACGCAAATGGCTGGGGCGGTGTTTGGGGGATTACTGGTGCAGGGGCTACACATGTGTGTTTACGAAAAGTGGACCCGCCTCTAATTCTGGAATTATTTGAATCAAAAAAAATATCACTTTTATGCGGGGCGCCAACCGTCGTTAATATGCTGGTGAATGATCCAAAGGCCAAAGAAATTAAAATAAAAACGAATCCTCGCATGGCAACAGCTGGTGCGCCTCCTGCGGCCGCACTTATTCACAAAGCACAAGATATCCTGGGCTTAAACATGATCCATGTTTATGGGCTTACTGAAACATCACCATTCATTCTATACTGTGAATGGAAAAAAGAATTTGATTCAAGGTCGGCAGATGAACAAGCAGTCATCAAAGCACGGCAAGGTATTGAACTTGCTTTTAATGGTGAAACGAAGGTTGTTCATCCAGACGGGGAAGAAGTGGCTTGGAATGGTAAGGAATTAGGTGAAATCATTACTCGCGGTAACGTGGTTATGGCAGGTTATTATAAGGATCCTGTTACGACAGCTGCAGCTATTAAGGATGGCTGGTTCCATACCGGTGA
The DNA here is from genome assembly GCF_030403775.1 of Paenibacillus sp. BSR1-1. GTDB lineage: Bacteria > Bacillota > Bacilli > Bacillales > Cytobacillaceae > Neobacillus. The sequence goes on along the minus strand of NZ_JAQMWQ010000004.1, from coordinate 319,199 downwards.
TTTAGCAGTTACTCATCCAGATGGCTTTATTGAGATCCGTGACCGGTCTAAGGATTTGATTATCTCAGGCGGGGAAAATATTTCATCAACAGAAGTAGAGGGTGTTCTATATAAACATCCATCTGTATTAGAATGTGCAGTAATCGCTGTTCCTGATGAAAAATGGGGTGAGGTGCCAAAGGCCATTATAGTTCTTCAACCGAATGCTGAAGTAACAGGGGAAGAAATCATTCAATTTTGCCGCTCGAATATCGCACACTTTAAAGCACCAAAATCGGTCGAATTTGTGGAGGCTTTACCTAAAACAGCTACTGGAAAACTACAAAAATACCGTTTAAGGGAAATGTACTGGACAGGTCCTAAAAGAGTGAATTAAGACCAAAAGTTCCAATACCGTGATATAAATCACCACTTCCTTTCTATGTTCCAATTAATATAGAAAGGGAGTGATAACAATGATTTTCAAAACTATTACATATTGAGGAGCAACACAAATAGATTAGAAATATATTTTCCTTAAGCAAAAATGTCCTTCATAAACCTTTTGCTTTTGAAGGACATTGCTTTAGAATCCTTTCAAAAACGTCCCTCATGACCGTCTAAGGTCAAATGTTTTATATCCTCAGTACTGTAAACGGCATGTTTAAACCATTCTAAATTTCCCGCAAATCTTTCGGTACATGTAAACTGAATATTTTTAGCCCTATGGTCCTGAATACATCTAATTGACCCCATAAAGACAGGCTGGCTGTTATCAATATCTTGGTACGTTGCATAATAAGGCAATAATTCGAATCGGTAGCCTTTGGCAAGCGAATCAAAATAATTTTTTGAAACGATTTCTTTAATATTTTCATAAGTAGGTTCATCCAAACCAATTCGAATGGTTGAGGTACCGTCCGAGAGGGTAACTTTCATTTTAAGATAAGGACCTTGGATGTCTTTAGAAACCGTTAAGATTTTAAAATTCCCAATTACATTCATCAAATCAGCCCCCTTATAAATATCTATATTACCTTTGAATGGAAAATTGGCCATTTGTTTTAAAAAAGAAAGCTCACATTCACTTGAACAGCAAGGTAGAATGTGAGCTTTTTTATGTAGGCTATGTTAAATAGCATTGTTGATTTTTAACACTGTTGATTGGAGCGGAAGGAGCGAAGACTCCTGCGGGAGTACGGGGCAGGGGAGACCCCGCAGGCGCCAAAGCGCCGAGGAGGCTTCCCGGCACGCCCGCGGAAAGCGAAGCTCCTGGAGCGCAAATCAACAACTAAGTTTAAAAGAGCCTTTATGTAAAATAGTCCGACATCACCTAAGTCTTAGGACCGATAGTAAAATCAAGCTCAAGCGCAATTATGGAACCATTAGAAAAAAGGTAAGATGAATACATAAAGAGGCAAAACAAAGGAGGAAGAAAAAGTGAAAAAATTTGGCTTGTTTTTAGCAGGAGGCGCGGCTGCCATCATCTTACTCAATACGATTGGTCCAATGGTGGCATTACTAGTGAGTTTCGTGATTCTTTACTTCATTTACAAACAGTTTTTGAAAGTGGACTCCATCGGATGGAAGATTGCATTAATTATCTTTGGGTTAGTGGTACTTGCATCAACTATCCACAATATACCAGCCCTGATTGGTGCAGGTGCAGCTTATGTCCTATATCTTGTCTATAAAAATTGGAACAAAAAAGCTCCTCCAAAAAACGATGATCCATTCGCTAATTTTGATAAACAATGGAATGAATTAAAAAAATATTAATTTCAAGGGAGAATAATAAACATGTCAAACTTATTTACAAAAATAAAAGATCTCATTGTTGCTGATTTGAATGAAACTCTTCACCAAAAGGAAACACAAAATCCAATAAGTAAACTCAATCAATACCTGCGCCAATGTGAGCAGGAAACAGAAAAGGTAGGTAAGCTTGTTGAACGACATGCTCGTTTAAAGGATGAATTTTTAAAAGAGTATAATTTGGCAGCAGAGTTGGCTGAAAAAAGGAAGCACCAAGCGGAAATCGCGTCAAATGCGGGGGAAACAGAGCTATATCAATTTGCCGCAGCAGAGCATCAGCAATTTGTCGAGCGTTCCAAGCGTCTAAGCTCTTCACTTACAGAAGCGAATGAGCAATTGAGTGAATTAAAAAGAAAATACGAAGAAATGAAGCATAAGTTAAAGGATATGCATCTTCGCAGAATGGAATTAATGGGCCGGGAAAATGTAACGCGCGCCAATATTGGAATGAATCAGGTCTTAGATGCAAATTCTTCTCAAAGCCATTCCTATTCAAAATTCAAGGACATTGATAACTATCTTGACGGATTAGAACATAAGATTAAAAGAGCCTTTAATCAAAGCAGTATAGATGATCGGATTGCACAGTTGGAAAAGGAAATGGGTCATAAATCTTTAAACCTTACAAAAGAATAATATATGAAAAAAGAGAAGCTGAATCTCAATACGGTTTGGCTTCTTTTTGGGAGAAAAAAATTTCTTGAAAAGAATGATTCAAGATGATTCAGCATAGTGTGGGGTAAACGATTTTTAAAGGGGCTGGCTGTTTTGAAACGAAATAATAATATGCCTCTGATCATTTTTTTATCTATTTCTTTACTCATATATCTTGTTAGTTATGCCATTCGCCACACAACCATTTACATCGTTTTTAGGTCAGGAGTCGGTCCACTATTCATAATTGCATTTATCATTTTAATTATTGTTATTCTCTATTTAAAAGGGCCCAGAGGAAAACTCTAAGCCCTTTTATTACGTAAAACGGTAATAAAACCATCCAATATTTCATGACTGACAGAAAAGCCTTTTCGTTTGTAGAACGCTAAAGCATCATCATTGCCATTTGAGACATAGATAAAATAATCTTCGACATCCTCAAATTGCTGCAGCCATTGCAAGGACATATTAAAAAGTTTGGAACCAACGCCGTATTGCCGGTACTCTTCTTTAATAAAAAATTGCGATAAACAGCCCACATTTTTTTTACTTACCGTCGAAAGGTCAAAAAAAGTAGCGAAATCATTGGAATATGCTTCTTTTGGAGAGATATTGGAATAGACATAACCTACGATTTTATCTTCGTCTTTAACGACCACTATAAAGTTGTGGATTGCCCTTTTTATCGAAGGAATCATCCGAGTTTCAAAATTCATTGAGTCAAACAATTCCGGTTTAATGTATGCTTTTGACTTTTGAAAGGTCATTAGCTCATTGCATAAATCCCGGCAGTATTCGATTTGTTCTTCAGGAATCACTTCATATGTTATATTCATATCTTTCACACCTTTAATAAACCAATGGTTAAATTAATTCAAGCCGTTCCAATCCGTAGCGGACTCCGTCTTCCTCGGAGGAGAGGGTTACCATATTGGCAGCTTGTTTTACTTCATCACGGGCATTCCCCATCGCGACACCCATTCCTACTAGGGAAAGCATTTCAATGTCGTTTAAACCATCCCCAAACGCAACCGCTTCGTCAGGTGCAATGCCGATTCTCTCTAACAGTTTAGTAATGCCCACTGCTTTGTTGGAATTGGTCAAATTCACATCACACGTCTTTGCCCCTGAACTCCATCTTCTGAAATCCAATTCCGGAATTTTGGTTTGGTAGGATAACTCTTCTTCAAGGTCACAATGAAGGAACAACTGATAAATATCCTGATTCATCCAAAATTGTGGCGGAGCAAGTTCTGGCACCCAAGAATCATTCATGTACGCTTCCTTGACGAAAGGATGACTTAAATCAGTTACTTTGAAACTCTTTCCTGCTAAAAATGTAAGTGCATGTTGATTATCATTTGACAACATATGCACTTTATTTAATACTTGCTTCTCAATCGTGTTCTTGTATAATTCTTTTCCCTCATGAAAAACATACGAACCATTAAAAAAGATCATTGAGTCGACACCGGTCTCCTCCATAATCGATTCAGAAAAATAAGGGGCTCTTCCCGTAGCAATGACCACTTTCATATTTTTCTCTTTTAACCGCTGGATCGCATCCTTAGTGGCATTGCTAAGAGTTTTTCCATGTGGCAGGATCGTTCCGTCTATATCAAAGATGACAACTTTATAGTTCAAAAAATCACACTCCTAGGATGCTGTGTTTTACCTTGTAAAGCAAAATTACCTTTAGCACATTATAACATGTTTAAATTAAAAAGCTTACGAAAGAAATACCCCATATTGACATAAAAAAAGGATGTTAGATATCCTATCTAACATCCTTTATAAAAGAACTAAATAAACATGGTCCCTGCGACCATAAAGCTTATCATAGATCCTAAGATTAAACCGGCAGCTGCAAAACTTAAGCCCATGCAAAATGCTACGATTCCTAACAAAAGTGGGATAAAGATATAATTTTTTAAAATTTAATTAAAGTGTAATTTTCAATATTAATTTTTTTGAAAAAGTGTTTTTATTAAGTAAGTACTGATCTAAATAATGATAAAATAAAAAAAGATTAATAGAGTTTAGGCCAGGAACAATTTTAGGGGGAATTACGTTGAAAAAGAAACCAATTATAGGCATTTCCGGTGCCTATGTGAACCATAACGATTACATGGAAGGCGTATATGTTCATCATGATTATCATAAAAGTGTTGCAGCCAATGGCGGAATCCCGATTATCCTGCCATTTCTTAATCCTGAAACAGCTTTAGAAACAATTGGATTATGCGACGGTATTATTCTAAGTGGGGGAGAAGACGTAGATCCCCAATTTTATGGTCAAGATCCCCATCCGGAATTAGGACCAACCATTCCGGAACGGGATTTGGCTGAGATGGCCATTGTACAGTATGCAATTCAGAATAATATTCCCATCCTGGCGATTTGCAGAGGGGTGCAAATATTAAATGTGGCCCTTGGCGGTACATTAATTCAGGATATCCCCAGTCAAGTTAATAAACCAATCCAGCATACGCAGAAAATTGACAGAAGCCGTGATACACATTGGGTGACCATCTCAAAAGATAGTAAGCTATTTGAGGTTTTGGATTCTGAGATTGTCAGAGTCAACAGTCTTCACCATCAGGCAATTGATAAGGTTGCCAGTGATTTAAGCGTAGCTGCTCGGTCAGCAGATGGTATCGTTGAAGCAGTTGAGTATATTCATTCACCAACATTTACAATGGGTGTTCAGTGGCATCCGGAATCAATGGCAAGTACAAACCCAGCGATGAATAATTTATTTGTTGAATTTATTAGAAGCTGTATGAAGGTTCCGGCGTTGTAAATGAACGTTCTATGGGACACTATGATTTAGCATAATTTTAATAGTGTTAAAGCCAGAGGCATAGTGCTTCTGGCTTTTTTTATGAGTTGTATCTGGTTATCAACAAATAAGATTATAAGAAAAATTTTGTATTTTTTTTTTATAAACACTTCAAAAGGGCCGTTTTCATAACTTACATGAGAGTAAAAAATTAAATAGGGGGAGGATTATGTCTGTCATTGGGATAGAACCATACATGCATGTTCGCTCAGCTAAATATCCCGAGTACGATCCGACTTGTCACAAACTAAGCTTTATAGCCGACTATACGGGTATCCAGCAAGTATGGGAAATCAATCTAGGGGATGAGTGGCCAGTCCAAACTTCCTATACCAGCGAAAGAATTACGTTTGTAAGTTATGTAACAGGCACCTCAAATAAAATCATCGGAATGGATTCGGGTGGAAATGAGAAGCAGCAATTGTATTTACTTGGGAACGATGGAAAACTAAAAGAGCTGACAAAATCTCCCGATCATATTCACCGCTTTGGAGGTTCCTCACCTGATGGTAAATGGATAGTATGGTCAAGTAATCGTCGAAATCCTGCCTTTTTTGACATTTATATCCAAAATCTAGAAACATTGAAGATTAAGCTAATATTCGCTGGAGAAGGAATATTTTCTGCAGTAAAATGGTCGCCGGATGGTAAATCGTTATTGGTTCAGAAGATAAATTCCCCGTTAGATAATGATTTGGGAATCCTCGACCTATCAACCGGGGTTACGAACTGGTTAACCGAACATAAGGGTGAGGCTAGCTTTAAAGATGCTCACTTTAATAAGGATGGAGATCATCTTTATGTACTATCAAATAAAGACAGGGAATTCTACGGGCTTGCTCTCATAAATATAAAAACCAAACATTTCGTGTGGCTCGAACGGGGGCAATGGGATTTTGAGGGGTTGTCTATGAATAAAGATAAAAATATGGCAGCCTACACAATTAATGAGGCTGGCATATCCAAAGGGGTTCTTTTAGACATTAACCGGAGTTACCTTTATACGTGGAAGACACCAATAGGGGTTATATCCAATCTGAAATTTTCACCAGATAGCCAAAAATTAGCTTATACCTTTAAGGGCCCAGCCTATCCTTCTGATATTTGGGAGCTTGACCTAAATACCATAAAAGCGGAAAGGCTCACGTATGTTTCTCGTTCGCCAGTACTGGATAAAAAATTAGTAGAGCCGGAACACATATCCTTCCGTTCATTTGATGGCTTGGAAATTCCAGCTTTTTATTATATGCCGCAAAAAAAAGCAGAAAAATATCCAATTGTCATTTATCTTCATGGCGGGCCCGAAAGCCAATCGCGTGCAGTCTATAACCCAGTTCTGCAATATTTCCTAAACCAGGGTTATGCTGTATGTACCCCTAATGTGAGGGGAAGTACGGGATATGGAAAAAATTTCACCCATTTGGATGATGTCCAAAATAGAATGGACGCGGTTAAGGATTTGATATTTTTAGTGGAATGGCTAAAGGTGAATCGAAATATCGATCCCCAAAAAATTGGGATCATGGGGGGGAGTTATGGGGGCTTTCTCGTTCTTGCTGCCATTAGTCACTATCCAGAGATTTGGTCGGCTGGAATTGATATTGTTGGAATGTCCAGTCTAAGAACTTTCCTTCAAACGACAAGTCCTTGGCGTAAAAAGCATAGGGAATTTGAATACGGAACCATAGAAAGTGACGGAGAATTTTTTAATAAAATTGATCCCTTGCATCATTCAGAACGAATTTCTTCTCCACTCTTGGTAATTCACGGAGAATCGGATCCCCGTGTCCACATCCAAGAATCTGAACAAATCGTTACGAAACTAAAGGATAGACAACACCCTGTAGATTTTATCCGCTTTGAAGATGAAGGCCACTCGATCGAAAAACAAAAAAATAAAATTACTGCCTATAAGGCGATGGTAACGTTTTTTGATCGATACCTTGGGGAAGGCTCCTAAATATAATAGCGGTTCCTTTTAAATAGATTAGAAGGAACCGCTATTTAATGTAAAAAATCAACCTTTGTTCAGTAAGGTTTTAGGATTGGCGTTTAAAATAAGCATGGCACAAATGAGAATAGCTGAGACAATCCATATCGCTTTAATTCCAAAATGAAGAGTGGATATAGCACCAATGAAGGCGCCAGCCAGAAAAGAAATAACGATGATTGTGAAGTCAATAAATCGAATGACACTTTGCGGGTCTTGCAGTACAAGTGCCGTGTAGGCTGCTTCTGCTGCTGTTCGCAAATTCCCTGTGACCATGGCTGAATTAAATTGCCATTTCACCAATGTCCGAAAAGATGAAATTTGTACAGATGAGACGAAGGCAATCGTAACTGTTACAATCATATCTGGGAATTGTGGCGGCCAGGTTCCAACTATGACTAGGACAAGGCCCTCTAAAAAGAGAACGGAGCGGGCCGGATAGGGAAAAATTCTCGTTATTTGAGGATGCTTTAGTCCCTCGGCGACAATCACCCCTATAACAAATGCTAAAATCGGGGGAAGGTGCTTTAATCCCTGTCTCCAATGACCTTGAGCTATTTCCACGCCCAATAATACAATGTTCCCTGTTTGGGAAGTGGCAAAAACACCGTCCCTGCTGACATAGGTGTAAGCATCCAAAAACCCTCCCACTAAAGCGAGTAATATGCCTAAACCAATGGATTCTGGAGTGATTCGTGGAATCTTTGACATACTTATATTTACATACTTTCTCAAATAGGATAGTGCAATATTCTGTGACATGCTGTCTTGAGTCTTCTCCATAGAACATCTCCAAAACATATTAAATGTTTTTTAACAAATTTCCATATTTTAAGCTTCCCCCTTTGTAATTAAATTTTTGCGTAGATTTTAGTTTATATTTTCTAACTCAGATGAATGAACCAATTCAATATTAAAAAAACTTCCAATTTCCTTTATTTCGCAGTATCCAGAAGTGTACTTATATAGAATTATATATTTCTTCCCATTATAAAAAACATGAGCATTGTTCTCCATGTAAACTCCACCTTTCATCCACATTCTACTTTTCTTATCCATTGCAATATATGAAGACCATTTAAATTTTATGTAAATTTTTTTGTCTTAATATCGAAAAAAGAAAATTAATGGAGTATTTATTGTCAAATTGGTTATTATCATGTTAGTATTAGAAAAAATAAATTCCCTTTAACTTGGTCCAGAGAGGCCAAAAAGGCGAAAGTTAACATCGTATATAATTTTTGATATATGATACCCTTTTGTCTTTTTGGACGGAAGGGTATTTTATTTTGCAAAAGTATCTTTTAATCATAGTCCAGAGAGGCTTGGAAGGAGAATGCAGAAGTGAATTATCAGAAAAAAACAGTCGTAGCATCAGTAGCAGGTTTAACCCTTGAAGGAATGGATATTATGTTTATATCCTTCGCTATGTCGATGATTATTGGACAATTTCATATTGGCATGGCAACTGGCGGACTTATTTCTTCTATTACTAATTTAGGAATGCTTTTTGGAGGAATGATTTTCGGAATCCTTGCGGATAAGTTTGGTAGAGTAAAAGTTTTTACTTATACAATAATTTTGTTTGCCATTGGAACGGCTTTAACCGGTTTGGCGACCAATATTGAACAAGTATACATTTTTAGGTTCATTGCTGGAATAGGTGCCGGAGGGGAATACGGAATCGGCATGACTCTTGTCGCAGAAGCATGGCCAAAGAATAAACAAGGACGTGCCTCATCATATGTCAGTGTCGGTGCTCAATTTGGTGTCATCCTTGCTGCTCTATTAAGCGCAATTATTCTTCCTGCGTGGGGGTGGAGAGGATTGTTTTTCATTGGAGTAATTCCAGTTATCTTTGCCTTTATCGTGCGTAAGAATTTAGATGAATCTCCTGAGTGGCTGGAATCCAAAAAAGTGAATCAGAACATTGATAAGCAAGGAAAGTTGAAGCAATTATTTGCAAATCGAAAAACTGCAGCAACCACCATTTCCCTAGCCATTATGGCGACAGTGCAAATTGCAGGCTATAATGGTTTGATGATCTGGCTGCCATCGATGCTGCAGCAATCACAAGGATTATCAGTTTCCGGTTCGGCTCTATGGACCATCAGCACGGCAGTTGGAATGATAGTAGGAATGTTAACCTTTGGTCAATTTATGGATCGTCTAGGTATGAAGAGAACATATGGAATCTTCCTACTGGCCTCAGCAGTAGCAGTGTTTTTCTATTCGTATGCGTCCGGCAGCGCAGGGGTATTAATTGGCGGTGCCATCGTTGGATTTTTTTCAAATGGAATGTTTGCCGGCTATGGTGCACTAATCAGTTACCATTATCCAATTGATATTCGCAGCACAGCCACGAACACCATTTTTAACTTTGGAAGAGCGCTTGGAGGATTATCTCCCATTTTAGTTGGATTCATTTTAGAACATGCGAATGTAACCATTGCCATGAGCTATCTTGCCGTTCTTTATTGTATCTCATTTATGGCCATGTTAAGTTTGAAAAAAGGTCAATCTGAGCGAAAGTCAAAAACACTAAATAAGTTTTCTGAAGCTATATAATTTTATTAAAGCCATTACCTTTCTCAGGTAATGGTTTTTTAATAGAATGATCTAAAGTCAGTAAAAACTAGGATTACCATGTAAAATCCAGTAAATGTCGAAAATTCAATAAAATAGGTAATTAGTGTCCAAAAATACGACATAAGCGCTAAAAAATGTGTAATAAGTATTAAAAAAACCTCCCCATATCAAAATGGGGAGGTTACTTCATTTTTCTTTACCTATTTCTCTAGTAGATTTCTTATAAGTTAATAAAGCATCACGAAAACTCAGTATTACCTCAAACATTAGAAGAGCCATAACGACCCAGACTCCAAATCTACCATCCAGTAGGCAATGACGAAAGATAAAATGAAAGCAAACCATAAAGAAAGGTTTATAATGGTTAGAATTTTTCCAAAAATATGCTGGAAAAACTGGGTCCCAAAGTAATTTAATAGAATTCCTTGGGTAACAATCCCAATTGCCATAACAATGGCCATAGTGGAAGTTCTAATATAGATTTTTTTAAAAATGTAAAACAAAATAATGCAAACAAAAAGAAAAATCATTATAGATAAATAAAACATAGTTATCACCGTGGTTTTATTTGATATTAATCTGTTATAACATCATTATTCTCAATGGTCGAAACTACAATATAGATGTCTTCCTTCGGTAAATATTTTTTATGAAAGTCAGTGTTTCCAAACCATGTAAGCGCATACATTTATAGTGAGCACTTGGAGGTGATACAGTTGATTCATATTTATGGAAAAGATTATATAAAGTATTTAAACGATGAAAGTTCTGGACGAATCACTTTTGATCAATGGAAAAATAAAAATGGAAACCAGGAATCTGATAAGTGTCATTACTGTGGTAAGAGTAAAAACCACTTTCAGCCATGTCCAAAATGCAAATTTTAAGCGGCTCAAAGCTTTTCTGGGAATAAATTCTCTAATTTAGAAACATAATATTTGTACTTCCTCCTTATTTTAGTGAAAGTACTGATTGAAGTAGTTGCTGACTGCTTCTTTTTTTTGACAAAATTCCAATTTTAAAGTAGTACTTATGTATTAGACAAAGGTTACTAATTGCAAGTGATTAATAGGAAATATATTGAAAAGTTTAATGGAAAAACTTAGAATATAAATTGGGATAAAAGAAATAATGCTTTTATCTTAAATAAGAGGAATGATTTTTTTGGAAAACAAACAAGTACAAATGGAGCTTGCCAGTTATATTGGCCGAACACTTCGTGAAAATTTTGGAAAAGGACCTGAATCGGTGTTTGTTTCCTATAATCAGTCCATTATGTCTGTTTATTTACGAAACTTTATCACTCCGTCTGAAGTTGTCCTATTAGGGCAAAATCAAGAGTCCATTGTTCATAAAACGAGGGATATGTTAATGCAAAACCTAATTCCCGAGTTTAAGGCCTATATAAAAATATTAACAGGGATGGAAATTAAAGAATTTTACTATGATTGGAGCCTTCAAAATAAAAGCGGTGTCTTCGTTGGCATTAGTTCTTCTTCTTCGGAAACGAATGAAATGAAGAGCGATGATTTCGAAGGAAGAGAAAATCTTCACAAGGAAATCAAAAGAATTAGTATTCAAGCTCAAAAGGATCCCGAAGAAGTTTTATCCTTTCGATTAAATCAAAGAACTTTAGTCGTGATAAGAAAAGGAATTCTCGTTTCCATCGAAAGGGAATTAATTCGATTGGGAGGTTCCGAAACATTAAAATTGGCTAAACGAAATCTTGAAAAGAGATTATTACATAATAGCAATAATTTTGAAGCGATTCTCAATACAAAAGTAATTGATATATTTGTGGATTGGGATTTCAGTCTCGATAAGAGTGCCATTGTGCTTGTCTTGACACCAACTTAATAGCGGCGGTAGTGAGTTAGACAATGTGATTGAGCTAAACACAAGCCAAGATGAGATTTAACCTCATCTTGGCTTTTTTTATATATAAATTTGGGGAAAGGAACTGATAGAGAGAGATGAACAGTCCTATTGAAATTATTAAAGCGGAAAAGAGACAACTATTAATAGAGTATGTAAATGAAAATTTTAGTAGAAATGAAACACTGTTTTTTGGCAATAATGATGCCATTTTGGCTTTTGATTTAGATGGTAATGTCGTCCAGGTAAATCCAGCTTTTGAGAAATTATCCGGATATAGTACTGAAGAATCCATCCAAATGAAGCTTCAAATGTTCTTTAGAATTGAAAGCTTAGATGAAGTTTTTCATTATTTTCATAAAGCTACTTTGGGAGAAGTACAAAACTTTGATTGTAAAATGACCACAAAAGATGGGGAAATCCTTGACTTGAATATTACGAATATTCCGATAGGTAAAAGGGATACCATTGTTGGATTATATACGATTGCTAAGGATGTCACACAAATAAAAAGGAAAAAGTCAGAGGTTAGAAAAATAGAAGAATTTCACCGTGTATTGACCGACAATGTATTAGATATGATCTTGAGCACAAGTATGTTAGGGAAAATTATCTATGTTTCCCCTTCTTGTCAAAATATTCTGGGGTATACATCTGGAGACTTAATTGGAAAGCATTCTTCTGTATTACTCCATCAAGAAGATAAAGAGAAGGCAATTCTTGACCGTAAAGAGGTAATTAGCAGTCTTGAAATCGGAAGAAATTCATACCGTTTCCAGAAAAAAGATGGAAGTTACCTTTGGGTTGAGTCCATTTGTAACCCCATCATTGACCCTGACACAAAAAATATTTTAGAAGTCGTTAGCGTCATTCGTGATATAACAGAAAGAAGACAAGCGGAGGAAGCATTATGGAGCCGGAAAAAAGCTTTTCGGGATTTAGTGGAACATTCACCAGATGCCGTAATTATCGTCAATAATGAAACAATATTGTTTATTAATGAAACGGGAGTAGGTCTATTAGGTGCTTCAACACCTGAAGATTTCATTTCGAAATCTATCTTAGAATTGATTCATCCAGCTGAACATGAGATAGCAAAAAGACGGATTGCCAGTGTTATTAAAGGAAACACAACAGAATTTAAACCATTCAATATTATTCGATTGGATGGTTCGAGCTTTGAAGGGGAAATCAAAGGAATCCCAACGTTTTTTCAAAACCAGCCGGCACAGCATGTTATTATTCGTGATAATACAGAAAAGAGAAAGACTCAGGCACTCTTATTAAATTCAGAAAAACTAACAATAGCTGGTCAACTGGCTGCAGGAATTGCTCATGAAGTACGAAATCCACTCACTGCAATTAAAGGGTTTTTACAATTAATGGAGAACCAATTAGAGGAAAAAACGTATTTTGACATTATTCAATCGGAAATAAACCGGATTGAATTCATTCTAAGCGAGCTATTGGTGCTTGCCAAACCGCAGGATTTAAAATTTGGAATAGAAAATATGCACTCCATAATCGAAGATGTGAAAACATTAATTGATACCCAGGCGATTATAAATAATGTCCAAATCAAAATAGTAAATGAATGCAGGGATCTGATGATTCACTGTGATAAAAATCAGTTAAAACAGGTTTTTATCAATTTCTTAAAAAATGCAATTGAAGCGATGCCCGATGGAGGCATGGTTACTATAGAAATAAAACCACATAATGAAAATAATATTAAGATTTTATTTAAGGATACAGGGGCCGGAATTCCGCACCACATTCTAAAACGGATTGGAGAGCCTTTTTACACAACAAAAGAAAACGGTACAGGCCTAGGCATTATGATATCCAAGCAAATAATCGAAAATCATAACGGCTGCGTCCATTTTTGGAGCGATGATAAAGGGACTATTATTGAAATGATTATTCCAATTAAACTGGACCAATAGAAAAATAATTTAATGGGAGGATTCCCCATGGCTGATGTTCCAAATACAACAAAGATACTGGCTCTTAAAAAAATCCTGTTAGAAGAGACAGATGAAGAACACAAATTATCAATGACGGATTTAATCGATAAACTGCAGCTTGCTATTGCCGCCAATGATCCAATTGATAAAAAAAGAATTAAACGATATATCGAATCCTTAAATGAGAGCGGATTTGAAATTCTCCAGGAAGGGGGAAAGTACGGAAAAATTGTTTATAGTCATCAATCGAGGCTGTTCGAAACGTATGAGCTTAGAATGCTGGTTGATGCGATTCTTTCGGCCAGTTTTGTGACAGAGGAGCAGGCTAAAAATATGATTAGCAAACTAAGCCAGCTTACGAGCAAGCATATCGCCAAAACATTGCCAAGCCCGATCAAATACAACAAATCCATGAATCATATTTATCATTTAACAAAGGTGTATATTGATAAGATCCATCAAGCCATTGATGAAAAAAGAGTGATTACATTTATATATGGAAAATTCAATATCGACCGCGCGTTTGAGCTAAATCGGAATGGGCAGGAATATATTTACCACCCATATGGCCTCATATGGGATCAAGGCTTTTATTATATGATTGGCCAAAAGGAGAATAAGGTTGGCCTTAGTAATTATCGCGTCGATAAAATGAGAGCTGTAGAAGTAACGGAACATCGCTTCAAAAGTAAGGACTATAATATCGACGAATACTTGCATATCAACTTTCATATGTTCTCCGGACAAGGGGAATGGGTAGAGATTGAGTTTAAAGATAAAGGTCTTATTAATCCCATTATCGATAAATTCGGGTTGGACGCGGATATTAAGAAGGTTGATGATGATACCTTTATTCTAAAAACCAAAGCCATTGTCGGAGAAGGCTTTTACAATTGGCTCCGCGGATGGGGCAGCAAAGCAAAAATCCTATCTCCGCCATCACTAGTAAAGCAGATGAAAGATGAAATTGAGAAAATGAATCAATTATATTCGTAAGGGTGCGCCGTTTTTGGTGCACCCTTTTTTATATAATTCAGTTTGTAAGGCAATTTGATAAAAATATACGAGGGGGATTTACAGTGAAAAAGTATTTAAAGATAGCCGGTATAATCCTAGGTGCGTTTGTCTTAATCTTTATTGGAGCAGGAATAGGCTCAAGCGGAGCAGAGACAACGGTTCATGATAAAAAAATGGATATTATGGCGTTGGATAAAGAAATTAGCAAGTTAAAGAAAGATGTCTCATCCTTAAAAAAAGATAGGGATGAGTCGCAAACCATCATCGATAAAAAGGATTCAGCACAAAAAGAACTGACAAACTCAGAAGCGAAACTAAAGGATATTAAAGGCACACTAGATAAGGAACTGGCTGACGGCCGTAAAGATATCGATGCCAAGCTGGCAGAAGCTAAAAAAGGACTATCAGATGCAGAGGCACAGCTTAAAGATACTAAAGCCAAATTAGCCTCCGCTACAGGCCAGCTGCAAAAAGCAGAAGGGGCACCAAAGAAATTAGGTTCAGGACAATATGTTGTAGGCAAAGATATCCCGGCAGGCAGATATGTAGCACATGCATTAGGACGCGGCTCTAACTTCTTTGTTTATGATGGGGACAGCGGTTCTGCAAAAGTAAATACAATTCTTGGCAGTGCAGGAGGAATTGGAACTGGTGATTATACATTCTTCTGTAACGAGGGGGATATTATCGAAACTCACGAATCTGTCCAATTAACTCCAGTTAAATAATGGTTGGTACTGGAGTTCATGGACTACTAGTGGTAGGATATTTTTGAAAGCAGACAAAACAGTAATTTTCCGTAATGGAGGTTAAAGTGTGGCTATTATTGATATTACCGTGATTCCAGTTGGTACAGGGACACCAAGTGTTAGTGAGTATGTAGCTGAAATTCAAAGAGTTCTTCGTCAATATGAGGGGAGAGTAAAGTATCAACTAACCCCAATGAGCACTTTGATAGAAGGAGATTTAAAATTATTACTTGAAGTCGTTCAGGAAATTCATGAAGTTCCATTTCAGAAAGGCTTGCAAAGAGTATGTACTAATATTCGAATTGATGATCGCCGTGACAAAGAAAATACAATGGAACGGAAGCTTCAGGCAGTACAAGCAAAATTATAAGCCCTATGAACCCAAAAGGTAGAAGAGGTTATTCTTTTTTAAAGAATGCCTCTTTTTTTGTTTTTATGGTGGAAAACACGTGATATTATGTATGAGAGGAAATTATTATATAAAACTATTAATTTATTTTGGAGGCATGTATTCAATGTTGCATATACGAAACGTAAAAATAGAAGATTTACCTGAAATTAATATCATTGAAAACCTGTGCTTTCCAAAAAAAGAGGCTGCCACAAAAGAAGCGATTCAAAAGCGTATTCAAATCATACCGGATAGTTTCTTTGTTGCTGAAAAGGATGGTTTTATTGTAGGTTTTGTAAATGGTCCCGTTATCAAATCACCATTCATTACAGATGACTTATTCAGTGAAATTCAGACAAATCCCCCATCTGGCGGACATCAAAGTGTTTTAGGAATAGCAGTAACACCGCATTTTCAAACACGCGGCGTGGCAGCAGCGTTACTTGCGAAAATTGAAGAAGAAGCAAGAGCACACAAACGTAAAACAATTACACTCACCTGCAAAGAAGACCTAATTGGCTTCTATGAGAAATATGGATATATCAACATGGGTGTTTCGAGATCGGAACATGGCGGTGTAATCTGGTATAACATGGTTAAAAAATTAGAGTAAGCAAGAAAAAGCTGTTATGACAGCTTTTTTTATTTAAAGAGACAGTCTCTAAGAAGAGACTGTCAGCAACAAAAGGGTTCCCCAAACTCTTGTTATTCAATAGTTATTTACAATAGTGCCAGGCTTTTTTAAATACGTATAAACCAAAGAAAAGAAAAGCAAGGAATCCAATTAACCCAATTAGGATGTTTAAAATATTTCCAAGTACTCCCCCAAGACCGATTAGTTCACATAAATGAGTAATGTACCCCAGTAGTGCAAACAGCAGCCATATCACTCCTGTTAAAAATCCAAGGAAAACGCCAAAAATATTGCAGTGACAATGACCATTACAATGACAATGATGACCCATGAAATTCACCCCCTGTCAATGGTTGTTCAACATTAGGATATGCAGGGACTTTACAGCTTGTTTATAAAAAACATGAAAAGAGGCTCAATAAAAGGCACTTGCTTTTGATACTGTGCCATTTTTCAATCATCATATTTTTATATTAAAATGTGATTTTGTCTTTTCATTACCAAATAAAACAAACGAAAAACGCTAAACTCAATCCTTAATTGAGTTTAGCGTTTTATTTTTATATTTATACAAGGATGCGCCATGCTTAAAAAAGCGCGTAACTTTAGAAAATCCTCTATCAGATTAGAGGGATTTCTTATCACTTTTCAATAACCTCAACTGACGAAATATGCGTTGGGTTTATGACGATTTTTTCTTCACCGTCCAAGTAAACAAGCGTATTATTCAAAATTCTTGATCCATTTGGGGATTCAGTATAAAAAGAAGCGGTAAAGTCATTTAATGAAAAATCCTTTTCGTTAATTACATATTCTTTTCCACTATCCATCACTACTTTTATTTTCAACTCTCCCCACTCCTCACAAAATGTTGTTACTTTTCAGAATTCTACAACAATATGTGAATATCCTCTTTGAAATTGAATAATTTTTATGTTTTCATTAATTTAAAAAAATGGCAGAGATAAATGGTGTCGTTTAGGCCTCCATTCATGTAAAATAGATAAATGGACAAGATTAATAATGATAAATAACGAGCATGGAGGATTTAAGGTGTCTTATCAACTTAAACAGAGTTTTAAAATGTTTTCATTAAATTCAAATCGTGAATTGGCGAGTGAGATGGCACAACTTTTGGGTTGTGAGCTGGGGAAATGTTCCGTGAAACGATTTGCTGATGGAGAAATTCAAATAAGCATAGAGGAAAGTGTGCGAGGAAGTGACGTGTTTCTTGTGCAATCCACTTCCGAGCCTAATAATGAGCATATTATGGAGCTTCTAATTATGATTGATGCCTTGAAAAGGGCTTCGACCCGAACCATTAACGTAGTTATGCCTTACTATAGCTATGCACGTCAGGATCGAAAAGCGAGATCGCGTGAGCCGATTACTGCGAAATTAATTGCCAATCTTTTAGAAACTACCGGAGCGAACAGGGTCATTACCTTAGACTTTCATGCTGTACAAACTCAAGGCTTTTTTGACATCCCGGTTGAACATTTAACAGGAATTCCTATCCTTACCGAATATTTTCAGAAAAAAGAATTAGATGATATCGTCATTGTCGCACCACATAATGGCGGTGTAGTAAGAGCGAGAAAAATGGCGACGCTATTAAATGTTCCGCTTGCCTTAATTGATCGTAGACGGCCAGAACATGATGTGTCTGAAATCATGAACATTATTGGAAATATCGAGGGGAAAAATGCGATTATTATTGATGATTTAATTGACACAGCCGGAACCATTACCTCAGGTGCAAAGGCTTTAATGGAAAAGGGGGCAAAAGCGGTCTTTGCTTGCTGTACTCACCCTGTTTTCTCCGGTCCGGCAATTGAGAGAATAGAAAATTCACCTATCGAAGAATTAGTGGTAACAAATACGATTGCGCTCCCAGAAGAAAAGAGGATTAATAAAATTACTGCTTTATCCGTTGCGCCATTGCTGGTAGAAGCGATTGACCGTGTTCACAATGAAAAAGCAGTCACACCTTTATTTGAATAAGATATAGAATGTTTTTAGGGCGGTTCCTTTTTAGGTGACCGCTCTATTTTTTATCAACAAATAAAATCGTAACTTGATTTTTTGTTGCGAATATAATGGAGGTAAACAGCCCTTATTGGCAGAATGAGGTGATGAAATCATGTTTTCTGTTACTGGAATGCAGGATTTCACGTTGTTTTCCATCCCCCATATAGTTACGTTAATCATCTTTTTTATTACATTTTTTGCTTTCGTGTATTACAGCAAAAAGCTCAAGCCCTACCAAGCCATGATAAAATGGACAGTATTTGCGCTGTTGCTATTTGGTGAGTTATCCATTCAATTGTATTTAATTTTAGTTCATGAATATGAGCTTAGCGATCTTCCATTGCATATCTGTTCCCTAAGTACCTTTCTCGCTCTGTATCTATATTTCAAAAGAAGCCAAAAAGCATTTAATTTGTTACTTTTTATCGGGCTGCTTCCACCGATATTAAGTATGATTTCACCAGACATAGTCCACCAATTTCCCCATTTTGAGTTTATAAGATATTTCCTTCGTCATTCAGCCATTCCTTTTGCCGTTATGTATTTTATTCTATTTGAGGGTTACAGAGTTCCTAGAAAAGCAATTTTATCAAGCTTTTTAACCATCAACCTAATCGCAGTACCTATATTTTTCTTGAATCAATTGCTTGGTACGAACTTTTTTTTCATTGCGAATCCATCTGAAACGGAAACAATCCTAACCTATTTCGGCAGCGGGATCATGTATTATATTAATTTAGAAATTGTCGCATTTATGGTGTGTATTATCACCTATATTCCCATGGGTATTTTGCAAAAAAGGGAAAATAAGAATTTAGGAGTCCAAGATAAAATGAACTAAATAAAAATATCCCTTCTTTAGCCTTTGGAATCATTTAAGATTCATCGAGACGAAGGGATATTTTTTGGTGTCACATCATGGTGTCAGGCACCGTTCATGGACAATTCTCCTCGAATGTTCGTGTGGGGTGGACATTAATTGTTTGCGGTTACAATGGATGGTTAGTATAATAGATTCATGCAACTTGTGGTACTAGCAATTGTGAATTTGAGGATATTCAGAGAGGCGGAAAATGAATTGGAAACAACGAATAATGCGAAAGTAACGGTAAAAGCAACGGTCAAGAAGCCTGTAGAGAAAGTATGGGAATATTGGACAGAACCAGTACATATTACAAAATGGAACCAAGCCTCTGATGACTGGCATACGACACAGGCTGAAAATGATTTAAGGGCAGGCGGGAAGTTCTCTTCCAGAATGGAAGCGAAAGATGGCAGCTTTGGATTTGATTTTGGCGGTACTTATGATGAGGTAAAATTAAATGAGAGTATTTCCTATACTCTAGGTGATGGGAGAAAAGTTAATATCACTTTTAAAGGTCAAGGCAACGAAACCGAAATCATTGAAACCTTTGATGCCGAAACCATGAATCCAATTGAAATGCAGCAGCAGGGCTGGCAAGCCATCTTAGATAATTTTAAAAAATATGCAGAACAAACAAACATGTAAACTACAAAAGCATTTAAAGGAGCTTGGTCATCCAAGCTCCTTTAAATATGAGATGTTTGGTATAGTTTATTTTGGTGGATTTATTTTTTGTACATAAAAAGGAAAGGACTTTTGCGATGAAAATTCATGGAGTTGATTATTGGGTAACAAAGCTGGGACTCGAACCTCATCCAGAAGGGGGTTTTTACAAACGTACTTATGAATCTGGGGAACAAGTTTCCGATCATGAATTAACTGTTCAATTCGAGGGGAACCGAAAGCTTTATACTAGCATTTATTTTCTTCTTACGTCTGAAAATGTGTCCCATTTTCATCGGTTGAAATCAGATGAATTGTGGTATTTTCATACCGGGAGTTCGTTGACCATCCACGTTATTCATGAAAATGGTGAATATAAAGAAATTAAATTGGGATTGAATTTAGAGGAAGGAGAAGTCCTCCAAGCTTTGGTTCCCAAGAATTCAATCTTTGGCTCCTCAATAAAGGAAAATGATTCGTACTCATTGGTTGGCTGTATGGTTTCACCAGGCTTTGATTTTGTGGATTTTGAACTTTTTACACAAGAGGAACTTTTGGCAAAATATCCGCAGCATCAGGAAGTCATTCAAAAGCTAGCTTACAAACAGATTCCCCAAATATGATTTGACCGACCCGCCAAGTAACCATTGCCAGTTGGTAATAAAAAATGCCAAGCCTTTTAACAATAATAGGGTTTGGCATTTTTTCATCATCGTTAAAGAATGTTATGTTGATTGGCATAGTTCGACGAAAATAGTTAGTGTAGGTGAAGCCAGGCAAACATTAACAAAGATTCATCGATGTAAGAGTGTATTTAGGATTTCAGGGTGTTTTATGGAAATAAGGCCAAGTACCACTACTAAAATGCCAATGGTCCAAAATATTAAAGCAACTGTTCGAAAACTTGTAAGAAGAAAATCTGAAAAAATATTTGAAAATGTCACTAATAAAGCTTCCCAGAATGTTTCTCCATTATCTTCTTCCATTCCCCAAAAAATCCATCCTAACAGAAGAAAGAATAACCCAAAAGCGATGAGTATGAAGGCTCCCGTCACAGTTATCACCCGCCTTTAACCTATGTTATTATTCAACAGCTCGTTCGTTGAATCATAAACAGGCTAAAAGTTAGGGGATATGTCAAAAAAAGGCTGCACCTAAAAGAAATGGAAAGGGAGTGATTGAATTAAAACCAACGATTTCTTCTTGTCAGTGGTGCGATAAATTTTGTTATTTTAAAGGGGAATGCGTTAGAAACTTTAAGGCCGATTGAGAGGGCATCCTTTTCAATAAGGCGTCGCTGTATATCGCGATGTTCTTCATCAGAAGCGTTTAGAAGCAGTTCCGTATTGTACCATACATTCGATCGACAGTGAGCCATAATCAGCGAGGAGAGTGTTTCATCTTTGCGGCCCATCACATAATCAATGACACGGATAAAGCGTGCATAATAATACGACAATTCATCTTGAACAAGATCCATTAAATCAGTCAGAACCTTGTTAATCCGCTCATGATCTTGGCGGCGGTGGAGCATCCTCCGAGCATCAGGCCAGGCGCACTCTTCATTCAATATATTATACATGACCATCGGCAGGTCGCTATTTATGTGAGCATTAATGCCGAGTAACGCGTCCTGCAGGACAAAACCTTGTTTTTTAGAAGCTTGACGGAAAGCCAGCTCCCAAGCCGGGGGACAAGGAAGTCCTATTTTATATGAATTTACTGCATTGAAATAATAATGAGCAAACCCAACTAAGACGCGCTCCATCCAAACGGGGTCTTCGAAAAAGTCAGATGATAGCCGTCGTTTCATTTCCTTGGTCATTAATAAATACACACGATGAAAGACCACCCGGTGATCACCACATTTTTGAAAAATATCGAGTTCTTCAGTCATCATATCAATCACTTGATTTATAGAATCAATTGGCGTATTACTTACTAATTCCATTTAATTTCCTCCCCAGATTACAAGACTCAAAGTAAAAAAAATTCTTACCTGTACCATTCCTATGATGGAAAAAAGAATTTCATTAAAACATAAGATTCTGATAATTATGTTACTATTAAACTAAGAAAAGTTAGAAGGGGACTTCGTTTGTATGGAGATTAATAAAGTATCGATTATTGGGTTAGGTGCTTTAGGGATTTTATTTGGACATCATTTAGCCAAGAAGCTGCCTAAAGCAGATTTACGAATCATCGCAGATGAGGAGCGGATAAAGAGATATCAAGCTGAAGGAGTTTATTGCAATGGAGAGCGCTTTGATTTCACTTATCTTACTCCCGAAGAAGTAACCGAGCCAGCCGATTTGCTTATTTTTACTGTTAAAAATGATGGGTTAAAAGATGCCATTCATGCCGTGAAGAATCATGTTGGTGAGGAAACGATAATTTTATCAGCTTTAAATGGGATTACAAGTGAAGCCATTATTGGTGAGGCCTTTGGGATGGATAAAATTTTGTATTGTGTGGCCCAAGGGATGGATGCCGTAAAGGTGGGCAATCAACTCACTTACGATCATATGGGGATGCTCTGCTTCGGGGAAAGTAAACCAGATTTGAAATCTGAAAAGGTCAAGAAACTGGATGCATTTTTTGAAAAAACAGGCTTCCCATATGAGGTCGATACCAATATGGTTATTAGACAATGGGGCAAGTTTATGTTAAATGTGGGTGTTAATCAAACAGTAGCTGTTCACGAAGGCAATTACGGGACGATTCAAAGAGAAGGGCAAGCAAGAGAGATGATGATTGCAGCAATGCGGGAGGTCATTGTTTTATCTGAAAAAGAAGGAATTTATTTAACTGAAGCAGATTTAGATTACTGGTTAAGCGTTTTAGCAACACTAAGTCCTGATGGAAAACCATCCATGGCACAAGACATTGAAGCCAGACGTCTAAGCGAAGTCGAATTGTTTTCAGGAACTGTAATAAAATTAGCGGTAAAATACGGACTATCTACTCCTGTAAATAACGAATTGTATAACCGGATTAAATTACTGGAAAGTCAATTTGAAAAGAATTTCGTTTAAAAGTAAACATAATGACCCCATAGCAATGCTGCTAATGGGGTCCGTTCATTTATTCTAATTATTTTCCTTTTGGAATTGTAACATAAACTCACTGAAAGCCTGGCACGCTTCAAATGGCACGGCATTGTAAGTTGATACGCGGCATCCACCAATGGAGCGATGGCCGTTAACTCCGACAAATCCTTCTTGTTTTGCCTGAGCTAAGAAACGCTTTTCTAATTCTTCGGTTTTTAAATTAAATGTTATGTTCATGAGAGAACGGCTGTCTTTTTCAGCATGACCAATATAAAAACCATCACTAAAGTCGATTGCATCATAAATTAGTTTCGCTTTTTTGTCATTCAGTTCAGAAATAGCCTTTAATCCGCCTAACTCCTTAGCCCAGTTTAAGACTTCTCCAAGCATGTAAATGCCAAAGGTTGGTGGTGTGTTATACAAGGAATTGTTCTTTGCATGCGTGCCGTACTTTAACATGGTTGGGATGTTTGTGTTTGCTTGAGCAAGCAAATCCTTGCGAATAATGACGACGGTCACACCAGACGGGCCTAAGTTTTTCTGTGCACCAGCATATATGAGGGCAAACTTGCTGACATCGATTGGCTTTGAAAGAATATCACTCGACATGTCTGCGATTAATGGAACTTCTCCTGTTGTTGGATATTCCTTCCATTGTGTGCCGTAAATAGTATTGTTAGATGTAATATGCAAATAAGCATCGTCATGATTATACTGCAATTCATCAACCTTTGGAATGCTTCGGTAGTTGCCTTCTTTCGTTGAAGCTGCATGGTAAACTTCACCAAATAATTTTGCCTCTGTGTATGCTTTCTCAGACCACGATCCTGTCATGACATATGCGGCTTGTTTTCCTGCAGATAAAAAATTCATAGGAATCATTGAAAATTGAAGGCTTGCTCCTCCTTGCAGGAAAAGTACTTCATAATTTTCCGGAATCGACAATAACTCTCGTAAACTGTTGATTGCCTGATTATGTACCTCCTCATAAGGTTTGCTGCGGTGGCTGAGCTCCATTACAGACATTCCTGTTCCTCTAAAATCAATCAATTCCTGTTGAGCTTTTTCTAAAACGGAAATTGGCAGAGCGGATGGACCTGCATTAAAATTATAAGTACGATTAACTTGTAGTTTCATTTTTCACACTCCAATTTTTAATTTACTTGAATATAACATGTTTTTTGAATTTTATGCTTTTTAAAGTGAAGATTTTTGAAAAAAATTTTAAATTTTTTTTGGAGGATCGTTCAACCCCCTATATTATAGCTAAAAAAGTTCATAAAGTTGAAGCTATACCTTTAGATAAATTAAAATATTTGTATGCAACGGGAAATTTATTAAGCCCCAATATTGATTTTTAGGGAGAGATCAGCAAATGAGTGATTTTAATCTTCAATTTCGGAACAGAATCGGTTTGCCAGAGAAGGAAGTCATTACTTTTGAAAAATTGGATCTTGTCTTAGAAAAGACTGCTAAATCAATCCCTTTTGAAAATCTGTGTGTCATCGGGAAAAAGACAACTGAAATTACAAAAGAGAATTTAATAAGCAAAATAATCGATAAAAACGAAGGCGGGCTTTGCTATGACCTAAATTCCATCCTTTACTTATTTTTAGTTGAAAATGGTTTTAAGGCAAACATTGTTCGTGGAGTGGTATATGACCAAATTGGTCAGAGATGGAATACATTTGGGAGGACACACGTGGCCATTGTCATCACCTGCAATGGGGAACAATTTCTAATTGATACTGGTTTTGGAGGCAACTTACCCTTAAAACCTGTACCATTGACAGGTGAGGTTGTCACCTCTGGTAATGGCGAATTTAGAATTGAGAAATTTAATAATGATCACGGAGATTATGTTTTATTTATGAAATTAAAGCATAAAGACAAAGATTGGAATTTAGGATATACTTTTGATTCAACAGATGTAATAAAAGATGTATCTAATTTAAATGAAGTACAAAAAATCATCATAGAGCACCCGGAATCCCCTTTTAACAAAAAACCATTAATTACAAGGATTACGGATAGAGGGAATATGATTCTAACGGATACTTCTTTTACAGAATGGGATAATGGAAAAGTTACTAAACAGGAAATTGATAAAAATAGATTTAAAGAATTAGTTAAGGACCATTTTGGTATTGAATCTTAAGTAAAGCCAGCGTGTTTGAACTCGCTGGCTTAACTAATTTATCTTTTTTTGTTTTTGACTTCTTTTGCAGCAGATTGATTTTTAACCACAATTTTTTCAAATTCTACGTATACATGAATGACTCTTTCATCAATTTTCTTAATATCGACAACTTTTCCTTTTTTTCCTTTTATTTTTATCGGCTCATCGACCGAAGGAATCGTTGATCGCAGTTGACTTAAAACGATAGATTTATTTTCTAAAAAATGAATAACAACCACCTTTGAACTCTCCTTTATTATTCGGATTTTTTATAGGAAATTAACTTCTCCTTATAAATATTGAATAAGAAGGAGATTTAGACCAACCTGTAAACGTTTTAATTAATAGATATTTTGTGGCCGCGGAAAGGAGGGAACAGAAAAAATGGTCACGCAAAAGATACGTGACCAAAAAAAGTTTTTTATACTTATCCTATAATAGGAGCTTACAAATGGACACAAAAACAAAATGGAATTTGAAGCATAAAGAAAGAATTGAACAGCTGAAAGAGCCTGGCCCTAATCCAAGATTAAAGAACCTGTCTCCCAATCTTTCAGGGGGCACTGCACTTGATTTAGCTTGTGGTTTAGGTGGTAACAGTTTCTTCCTTGCGCGAATGAATTATTCCGTTGAGGCAATGGATATTTCGGATGTCGCTATCAACTATATTCACAATTATTCTGTAAAAAATAATCTTAAGTTACAGCCCAAAGTGACCAATCTAACGGATTTGACTAATTTAAAATGGCCTAACAGCCCTTATGATTTAATAGTAATTTCTTATTACCTAGATCGCTCCTTATTCCCTATTGTTAAGAACCTCATAAGAGAAGATGGTTATTTTTTTATGGAAACCTATTATCAGTCTCCTCTGGATGAAAATCAGAGAGTATCCAATCAATATAAGCTTGAATCAAAAGAATTGTTAGCAGAATTTTGCGATTGGAAGGTAGTCTTTTTTGAAGAAATTGAAAAAGAGGGGCGGCAGACGATATTTTGTAAAAAATGTTAAAAATATTTTTCCGGTGGAGCATAAACATGTGAACGTCTGTGTTCCATTGGATCTGAAAGAATTAAGCTTTAAAAATAATCACTTAGTCATCGAATGATAGCTATTTTTAATTTATAATACATAATAGTATCTAATATAAATCCGTTGAAACATCTGTGTGGGGGAACAGTTTATGGTGAGTGTAAAAACAGTAATAATCGATGGTGAAAGTATTCATGTGTTTAAAAGTGCCATTTATCTTTTTGAATCAAGCACAGGAATCACTTTAGAATTAGATCTGATTGTCAGTGAGGTTACTGTGAAAAAATATAAAAAGATGGAGAACCTTATTATGGAAATAGAGTTGGAGGATGGTAGAATCATAAATTCCATTATGCATGTAAAAGTCTTTTCAGGAGGTCTACCGCAGCTTAATTTATTTTGTGAGCTCGATGACATTTATGAATATGAAGATTTCAATAAGGTGAACGAAAATGATGCTTGGTTTCCAAATATAGAAGAAGGAATTACTTTAGAAGAAATCAGGAAAGTTGAAATGCCGATTGAAGAAGTTAGTTTAAAATTAAAACTCCCAATCGACCAAGTGGAATGGTTGAAAAGTCAAAAAAAGGGAGCTTTAAATGAAATGTTTAGAGAATGGATTGAAAATTATAGAAATGTAAATAAAAGCTGAAGCCCGGTTTGACTTCAGCTTTTATTAATAGAATTAAAGATAAGGACTTTCGTGTTTAGCTTTGAGCCTCATCCAGCGGCGCTCGACCTCATCATCAAACATTTGTAGCATGTCTTTGCTGTCCTCTGATAACATATGTTTCGTTTTTCCCATCAGCTTCAACCATTCGCTAACGTCTAACCGTTTATTTTTAGCCTCAGGATCATAAGTGATGGTTGTAATTCCTCGTTCCACTTCATAGAGAGGGAAGAAACAGGAATTCACGGCAGCCTCCACGATTGTCTGGCCTAATTCGTCCTTAGACTTCCAATTCAATGGGCAGGTTATTAATATTTTGCCGTAAACCAATCCTTCATTTTGGGCATACCATTGAGCCTTTGCGGCTTTCTTTAATAGGTCGCGGTCAAACGCTTCAGTTCCGGTAAATACATATGGAATATGAGTGGCAGCCATAATTTGGGCGGTATCTTTATGATGGAATGGCTTTCCTTTTTGGAACGTGCCTACACTTGAGGTACTTGTCATATGCCCCATTGGAGTTGAGTAGGATAGCTGACTGCCTGTGTTCATATAGCCTTCATTATCATATTCAAGGATGATCATTTTATGGTTTCTTAGGGCTGTACCAATGGCAGGACCCATGCCAATATCCATTCCACCGTCACCAGTAACCATTACAAAGGTAAAGTCATCACTCAGGCCGAGTTCAGCAAATTCACCCCGCCTTTTTCGTTCATGAAACATTTCCACAAGACCAGAAAGAGTAGCAGAACCATTTTGGAATAAATTATGGATGTAAGTCGCTTTGTGAGAACTATAAGGAAAACCAGTCGTTACGACCATGGCACATCCGGTATGGAATAAGGCTACAATATCTCCTTCAATCCCTTTGAAAAACAGCTCTAATCCAGAGAAAATTCCGCAGCCAGGGCAGGCTCCATGTCCAGAAGCCAATCGTTTTGGCTTTTTTGTTAGGCTGCGCATCGGCGGAATTTTCACTTTTAGTTCTCCGGTCGTTTCATCAGGAGTAACGGTAATTAAACCTGTATTCAAATCTTCTTTTTTCATTGGATTTAATACTCGTTTCGGTGCAAATTCAGCGGCTCCCGGATTGTGCCCAAAATAGTCAAAACTCTTTTCCACATGTCCTTTATGAGCTGCGTCCAGAGCTAACTGGTAAAACTGCTCAGCGTCATCGGCATAAAAATCTTTGCCTCCTAATCCATAAACACGGTTAACCACTTTTGTATGAGCATTTCCAACTGTTTGCAGGGCAGCTCTTAATTCCAGTGCCATATTCCCACCGTGTGCTCCGTAGGAGTCGGCACGGTCTCCTACTGTTACCGCTTTCACGTTTTTCAATGCTTCTGCCAATTTCTTTTGCGGAAAAGGACGAATCATATTAGGGGAGATGACCCCGGCTTTGATTCCTTGTAGACGAAGCTTGTCGGCTACATCTTTACAAACCTCGGCCGCTGAATTTAACATAAATACAGCTACTTCAGCATCCTCCATACGATATAAATCAAGGACTGGATATTCCCGACCTGTTAATTGCGCATATTCTTTTGAAATTACTTCAAAGACATGTTCCGCATTATACATCGCTTCAGATTGTTGAAAACAATTATTAATATAGTCCGGTTCATTCATATATGGACCAATGGTCACCGGATTTTCCCGATCTAATGCATGAGGAAAATTCCTTGGAGTCTCACCGATAAATTTCTGAACATCCGCTCTATTTTTTACAACTTGCACCCGCCGTTTTTGATGGGAGGTGAAATAACCGTCGAATGAAACGATGACAGGCAGTCTGACTTCAGGATCTTCCGCTAGTTTAATAGCGATAATGTTCATGTCATAGACAATTTGTGGATCACGGGCCATCAAGATGGGCCAGCCGGTATTCAAAGCGAAATATAAATCAGAATGATCTCCATGTATATTTAACGGCCCGGAAACTGAGCGGTTGACTAAATTCAACACCATTGGAAAACGGGTTCCGGATTGAACCGGCAGCTGTTCTAACATATATAGAAATCCATTGGCGCTTGTGGCGTTAAAAACTCGTCCGCCGCCAGTTGAAGCCCCGTAACAGATACCGGCTGAACCGTGCTCTCCATCCGCAGGAATCAGCACAATATCATGTTCCCCTTTGGCTTTCATCCCATCAAGGAATTGGGCAACCTCAGTGGAAGGAGAGATTGGATAGTATCCCATTACATGATAGTTAATTTGGTGGGCTGCATAGGCGGCCATTTCATTGCCTGATTCAAATACAACACTTTGTTCAACTGTCCCTTTTGGAACAGATAGATTTTCTTGATTTACTTCAATGGACATGAAAATCCCGCCCTTTCCTTAATTTCGAATCGCCAAATCAAACAAATGCGGTACACGGTTCTTATCAGCATAACCGTCATTATATTCCCTTTCTCCAGTAAGTGCTTCAACAGGACAAGCATGTACGCATTTCAAACAGCCCTTGCAATATTGGTAGTCAATCCCTTGAAGGAACATTTGGGCGCGGCCACGTTTATCTTCCTTTTCTTCCCAAACAAAGCAAAAGTCGGGGCAGGCTGTATCGCATGCTGCGCAATTAATACATTTTTCTTCATGAAAATGCGGGAGCATTCCGGCACGTGATATGCTTAAATCCTTTAAAATACTATTTCCTGGATTTGTTATCATCCCGCCAATGGCCTGTGTCTTATATCCGAGGAGCGGTTCCGGTCTTTTAAATGGTTTTGGTTCTGCCCCTTCATCAAGTTCATAGGTTTTAAATTCGACTTCATTATACCCTCTGTTAAAGGTGCGGATATTTGGTTCGACTAAGTGAGGATACTTCTTCTCGAATGTTCGCCGAATGGTCTGTCTCATGGACTCTGGGTCTAAGAAATCCAGAATCCGGTACAGAGCACCGAGCATGGCGGTGTTCGCTTTTGTTTGTTCCTCCAAAGCGATTCCAGTCGCATCTATAATAGCGATGGTTCCACCAGGTATTTTCATTAGCTTTTTTAGTTCGTAAGGGGATTTTTGAGAATTCACTAAGATGGTGCTGTCGGGATAGATCCCGCTCGTGCAATCGATGGTTTTAAAAAGGGCATCATGGAAAATGCCAACAACATGAGGTCGTTCTATGGGAGTGGTGTCACGAATATTGGTATCAGGGTCACAAAAACGAATGTGTGCTTTGACAGGGGAGCCTTTTTTCTCAGATCCGTATGATGAAAAACCGACTCCATTCAGTCCGTTTCCAACAACGCCGTCCTCGGATAGCATTTTTCCCGCCAAATTAGCTCCTAAGCCTCCAATGGATTCGAGGCGGATTTCAAAGAAGCCTAATTCATTGATTTTCGGCAATTTTGACAATAATATTCCTCCCATCTGTGTAAACCGAATTAACAATTAGAATTTTAAAAATTTTCAATAAATTACAACTTTTATTGTAACAGGTTATAAAAACAGTTACAACAGTTTTTTACTATGGAAAAATTGCATGGTGTAATAATGGTCATTTCGTTGGCGTTATAAGTATTTAGTAAAGATTTGGTTACGATAATATTTTTGACTTGATATATTACAGATATTTTTTGTTGTATAACAACACCGCCGATCCAAGGCCTATTTCTAAAAATAAAAAGACCATTCAAAAACTTATTTTCTCCTCTTTTAATGTAATATAATAGGAGGTAAGTGAATAAAGAATTCCTAAGAAAGGAGGACAAGTGATGAATCAATATTCTGATGAATCCAAAGCTTTAGAGAGTCACCCGGCCTGGTTACAAAGTTACTTAGATTCTCCCGAAAAGCAAAAGCAATTATATAAACGTACTTTGATAATCGTAGTCATTTCCCAAATTTTTGGTGGAGCCGGACTCGCAGCAGGCATTACTGTGGGTGCACTCCTGGCACAGGACATGCTAGGTTCGGATAGTTTTGCAGGGGTCCCGGCGTTCTTATTAACTTTAGGTTCTGCTGGGGCAGCACTCATTGTAGGGGGGCTCTCCCAACGTTTTGGACGCCGAACGGGGCTTGCGGCGGGATTCATGGCTGGCGGGTTGGGTGCTATTGGCGTAATCCTAGCAGCTTTAACCCATAATGTCTTTCTGCTATTTTTTTCTCTCCTAATCTATGGAGCTGGAAGTGCTTCGAACCTGCAAGCACGCTATGCAGGTTCCGACTTGGCCACCAGTTCACAGCGGGCAACTGCCATCAGCATAGCATTGGTATCGACCACGTTTGGTGCGGTAGCAGGTCCCAATTTAGTAGGTGTCATGGGCCGATTTGCTGGATCAATCGGTGTTCCTGCTTTAGCAGGTCCCTTTATTTTAGGCGCTGCTGCTTTTCTTCTCGCTGGTTTAGTGCTTGCAGCTTTTCTTCGCCCAGATCCCCTTGAAGTCGCGAAGGTCATAAGAGCTGTGAATAGAACAGATGAAGAGCATATTTCTGCTGACAATAGCGATAATGGAAAAATAAAAAATCGGGGCATTGTGGTAGGTGCTGCCATCATGATTTTAACCCAAATGGTAATGGTTTCGATTATGACAATGACACCTGTTCAAATGAAACACCATGGACATGGATTGAGTGAGGTAGGACTGGTTATTGGCATCCATATTGGAGCCATGTACCTGCCATCATTGGTAACTGGTATTCTAGTAGATAAGATGGGACGTACAGCGATGGCTATCGCTTCCGGAGCCACTCTCCTTTCGGCTGGCGTCCTCGCTGCGAGTGCACCTTCCGATTCCATGATGCTCCTAGTCATTGCCCTCGCTCTGCTTGGCCTTGGCTGGAACTTTGGATTAATAAGTGGGACCGCACTCATCGTGGATGCCACACATCCATCTACCCGTGCAAAGACCCAGGGGACGATAGATGTCTTCATTGCTTTATCTGGGGCATCAGGGGGAGCACTTTCAGGAATTGTTGTAGCTCAATCCAGTTATACTACACTTTCTCTGGCTGGAGGCTTCCTTTCTCTGCTGCTTATACCAGTCGTGATCTGGTCTAAACGTTCTAAAAATTAAAGGCAAAGCTAAATCATTTATTTTTTTTGTATGTGTTTGTTATTAAGAAGACAAAAGGAGATGATTGGTAAATGGCGAAGCAAACTCGGATCGGTAAGACAGATTTATATGTTAATCCAATTGGACTCGGAACCAATGCTGTAGGAGGACATAACTTATTTCCAAACCTCGATGAGGAAGCTGGGAGAGATTTAGTCCGTGCAGGTCTAGCAAATGGAATTAACTTCTTAGATACAGCATTCATCTATGGTATCGGCCGCTCTGAAGAAATTATTGGTGAAGTGGTAAAAGAAAGGGGAAATCGTTCAGATATTGTCATTTCCTCCAAAGCCGCTCATAAATTTGTCGGGAAAGATATTGTGCTGGACAACTCACCTGCCTTTTTAAGGCAATCCGTCGAAGACAGTTTAAAACTACTGCAAACGGATTACATCGATTTATTTTATATTCATTTTCCTGATAATGATACGCCGAAGGATGAAGCGGTCGGGGCATTGAAGCAATTGAAGGATGAAGGAAAAATCAGAGCGATTGGTGTATCGAATTTCTCGATGGAACAGTTAAAAGAAGCTAATAAAGATGGCTATGTTGATGTATTTCAAGGGGAGTATAACCTCTTGAGCCGCCAGGCGGAGGAAGCTTTATTTCCTTACATGATAGAGCACAAGATTTCCTTTGTCCCGTTCTACCCGCTAGCTTCAGGATTATTGACCGGTAAATATGACAAAACAACCGAAATAAGTGAAAAGAATCAAAAGAGACCGAATTTTCAGGGTGAAAGGTATCAAAAGAATCTGGAAAAAATAGAGCAGGTTCGTCAAATTGCCTTGGAAAAAGGAGTGGAAGTATCTCATGTCATCCTAGCTTGGTATTTAACCAGGGAAGCCATTGATGTCATAATTCCAGGTGCCAAACGGGCAGAACAAGTGCTTCATAATTTAAAAACATTAGAAGTCCAGCTGACTGCTGAAGAAATTCAAGCTATTGATCGAATTTTTTCCTAATAATTAAATATCTATTTCAAAAGTGGGGGCAATCCCCACTTTTTTCTATTTCCCTTCAATTTGCCAATTTACTCCGACTTTTTACGCATTTTTGCGTTTTGTAACAATAAATTAATATTTTGGCTGTATAATAAAAACTTGTTATTAATACAAGGAGGAATAATTAAATGGAATGGACTTTAGCCGGATTGTTTGTGATATCCGCTTTCTTACTAATCTTTTCTATTTTAAAATCTACACGTGCTGCAAAGGTAGAACATAATCAAATTGATTTGATTCATATATCTACAATGAAAGAAATTAATTCTTTACAGGAGTCCATTCGGAATCTTGAGCTTGACAATGTAGTCTTGATGAAAGAAGCAGGGGTTCAACTCACTTCTGAGGAAATAGTTCTTAAGCGTGAAGTACTGGATTTATTTAGTCGGAATTATTCATTGGAAAGCATTGCAGAAATGAAACAAGTGGCGGTCAGTGACATCGAAAAGATCGTTGCTCCTTATCAGGAATTAAAGGATGAAGGGAGAAAAGTTGCCAATGAGAATTAACTTATTAAGCAGCTTTGCAGCCGGAATTCTTATTACAACAGCTATATGTGGTACTGTTTACTTTACTGATAACAGTAAAGTAGCGAAAGCATCTGCAAAACCAGCTGAAATCCAAACCCACATTTTATCTGAAAAAGAAATGAAAGAAAAACTTGCAGCTGCAGGCTATGTTATTCAAACGAAAGCTGAATATGACAAAAGCGTGAAAGAGGCAAAGACTGCTGCACAAAAACAAACTCCCGCTGAAGACGCAAAGTCAACTAAAGTGGTCACGAAATTAATAGTGAGTGTATCAGAAGGTATGACCAGCATAGACGTTGGCAACATGCTAGTTAAAGCTGGCTTGGTCCCAAATGCCTTCAACTTCTCCAAAGATATTGAGAAAAGAGGGCTAATGAACAAATTGCGTCCTGGTACATTTGTGGTAGATAGTAATATGACTTACGATCAAATCGTCGGAACTATTTTTAAATAATTATAAAAAAGTGCGAAGGACAACGGAAATAGCGTTGTCCTTCGCACTTTTTTCTTATAGATAAAATAAAAAAACTAAATCTGTCAAGACTGTAATTAGGATAAGGAAGGAGACGATAACATGAATGAACTCTTTAATTACTCGGAAATTTCTTATAACGAGGTTATTTTCTATTTAGAATCCAAATGGGGGCGTCAGTTAAGTGATCATGAACGAAAAGTATTAATTGAGGGATATCGATTTGGCAGGATGGTCGAGGCCGAAAATGAAATCAAAATTCTGTATACCCAGTAATATTCTAATCCAAATACTTTGAGGCAATATTTTTGAACTTTCTAAATATAATCCCTATAATCATTATTATTACATAACAAAAAGGTGTGAACAGGCAAATGAAAATTGTAGCGATTGTAGGTAGTTTGAGGAAAGGTTCTTATAATAGGCAGCTAGCTAGCACTATTCAAGAGAGACATGCCCAAAAATTTGATTTGGAAATTCTAGATATTGGCCAGCTGCCGCATTATGATCAGGATACAGAATTGAATCCATCTGAATCAGTTACTGTTTTTAAGAGAAAGGTAAAAGAGGCTGACGGAGTCATCATCATTACCCCTGAATATAACTGGTCAATTCCTGGTGTATTGAAAAATGCACTTGACTGGTTATCCCGTGTTGATAAAGTACTAGTCGGAAAACCTGTTATGACGGCTGGTGCAGCGACAGGTTTAATGGGAACACTTCGTGCTCAGCTTCATTTGCGTCAAATCTTAACGGCTTTGCAAGTAAAGCTTTTGCCGCCTGTGGGCAACGAAATACTTATTAATCAAGCTTCTGCTAAATTTAATGATGCAACTGGAAGGTTAGAGGATGAAGCCACACTTAAATTTATCAATGATGTAACTGACCGGTTTGTTGATTTTATAACAGAATAAAAATTAAGGTGCCTGACCCCAATGCTTTATTGAATTAATGCAACGGAGGCCAGGCACCTTTTTCAAAGGCAGGAGAAATAATTTGCTTGAACTAACACCTGTTTTAGATTATAAAAGCGATAATCCGTTATACCTTCAATTATCTAATTATGTTAAACAGGAAATTCTATCAGGCAGAATCAAACCAACGGCCAAATTGCCGTCAAAACGAAATTTATCCCATTACCTGGGGTTAAGTCTGAATACTATTCAGGCTGCCTACGATCAGTTATGTGCGGAAGGGTATGTGGAAAGTAAGCCACGAAAAGGGATATTTGTAACACCATTTGATGAAGACATTTTTTCAATTCAAAAATATCCAACTCACTTAGAAGTGAAAAAGGAGCCCTCAGAGTCGAAGGTTAAGATTGATTTCAATTCGGGAAGGGTCGATTTGGAGCATTTTCCATTTTCTGTATGGCGGAAATTAACGATGAAAGCTTTGTATGAAGATCAAAAAGAGATATTTAATAACGGCGATCCTAAAGGGGAAAGGCTTTTACGGGAACAAATTGCCATACAACTTTTTGCATCCAGGGGTGTTAGGTGCTCACCTGATCAAATTATTATTGGTGCAGGTACACAGGTTCTCATGGGGTTATTATGTTTGTTAATTGGGAGAGAAAACACTTATGCACTCGAGAATCCTGGTTTCCATCGAATAAGAGTGGTCTTACAGGATTTAGGCGTCAATACGCTTCCCATTTCGCTAGATGAAAGCGGGATCAATCTTAAAGAATTAAAAGAAAGTAGTGCCACTATAGCCTATGTGACACCATCACATCAATTCCCATTTGGAATGGTCATGCCGATAAAGCGGAGAATGGAATTGTTAAAATGGGCAGAAGAGCAGTGCGGTTATATTATTGAAGATGATTATGACGGTGAATATCGATATAAAGGCAAGCCAATCCCCTCGTTGCAGGGGTTGGATCCAAATGGAAGAGTCGTTTATTTAGGTACATTTTCAAAGTCCTTGATTCCATCCATTCGAATAAGTTATATGGTTTTGCCAGCGGCACTTCTTTCGAAATATGAAGAACGATTTACCATTTATAAGCAGACAGTCTCGCGACTTCATCAGAATACCCTTTATCATTTTATGAAGGATGGACATTGGCAAAGGCATTTAAACAAAATGAGAACGCTATACCGTAAAAAACAGGCTGCATTAATGGCAGCTATAAAAAAGCATCTAGGGGAAAAGGCTCAAATAATTGGGGAAAATGCCGGACTTCATATTGTTTTGGATGTAAAAAATAATATGCTTGAAAAAGAGTTAATTTCTTCGGCTATGAAGCTAGGAGTAAAAGTATACCCTTTGTCAACATATGACTATGAGTTAGGTTCAGTCGATGGGTCCCAAGTTATTTTGGGTTTTGGTGGTTTATCAGAGTATGAGATTGATAAAGGGGTTCGGTTGTTAAAAAATGCATGGAAGCTTTGACAGACAAAGCCCCCTGGTTAACAGGGGGAAATATTAATGTTTTAGTGTTTTTAAAATGGCCGCTTCAATGAGTTCCCACCCTAGGATATTTTTTAGAAAAAGATTTTTCTTAACGTCTTTCCCGATTGGATATCGGAGCTTTGGTGATTTTGGCTGTGACGCAATTTGGGCAGCTAGTCTCGCAACCTCTAATGGATATCCATGAGCTGTTTTGCCGCTTTCAATTTCATTTAGAAGACTCTTCATATAGGAAAAGTAGGGGGAATCCGCATTGATTTCCATCTGATCAACGCTAGACCATATATTCGTTTTATACGAACCGGGCTCAATTAAGGAGACATCGATACCAAATGGTTTCAGCTCAAGCCTTAAGCTTTCACTATATCCTTCAAGTGCGTGCTTGGACGCTGAATAGGCGGACAGTCCCGGAAAGCCCATTCGGCCGCTAATGCTGCTCATATTGATAATTCTACCTGTCCTTTTTGCTCGCATTAATGGAAGCACTGCATTAGTCACCGCAATGACACCGAAAAAGTTTGTTTCAAATTGCTGCCGATATTCTTCAATCGATAGCTCTTCGCTAAAGCCTCCAAGTGCGAACCCCGCATTGTTTACAAGAACATCTACTGAAGGATAGCTTGATAGCAGGGCTTTAAACTGGTTAATTGAATCGGATGAAGTAACGTCTAGTGGTTCAATATTAATGTATTCTGATACATTCTTTTCTTTTGCCAAGTCTAACAATGGTTTTGCTTTTTTGACATCTCTCATAGTTGCAAGTACCGAAAATCCCTCAAGTGCAAGTTCAATTGCACATAATAAACCAAAGCCGCTAGAGGACCCTGTAACGATAGCAATTTTTCTTCTCATGTATTGCTCCTTTTATAAATATCTTTTCTTTTATTAAAACTTATCACGCTTATGGTGTATAGAAAAATTTGAAGTCATAGAAAAAGGGTGCCCGATTTGGGCACCCTAATTTTGAAATCACAGGTTAAAAATTCTGTTGATTTCGCAGTGATTGTTCAGCATAAGCAACGAGACGTTTGGTCATTTCGCCGCCGACTGAACCGTTTGCTCGTGCGGTCGTATCAGCACCAAGCTGCACTCCAAACTCGTTGGCGATTTCTTCTTTCATTTGATCCAGAACATTATCTGCACCAGGAACCAATAGTTTGTTTCTAGCCATGATACATCACTCCCGACGAATTTTTTTGAGCAATTTTAGATTGCTCGTATATAATTTAACCTAAATAAAAAACATAATTCGGTCATAAAATCGGAGATGAGAATAATCCGAGGGTGCAATTTATATT
The DNA here is from genome assembly GCF_030403775.1 of Paenibacillus sp. BSR1-1. Classification (GTDB taxonomy): domain Bacteria; phylum Bacillota; class Bacilli; order Bacillales; family Cytobacillaceae; genus Neobacillus. The sequence continues at coordinate 281,424 of NZ_JAQMWQ010000004.1, read as the reverse complement.
ATTGGATTTGAAAATGGCTTGAGAGGGTGGAAGAGGTTTTTAAAAGAAAATGGTATTTTAGTGGTTTCTGAGCTTACTGGGATAAAACAAAACCCGCCAAGAGAGCCGTTAAACTTTTGGAACAACGCCTATCCAGCAGCAGATACGATTGAAGGAAATATATGTAAGGCTAAAAAGCTTGGATGTTTTTTATTTAATACGAAAAATCCTTATTGTGGAAATTGAATCATCGGTTTCATCAGTTAATATAATAAATCGAGGTGAAACCGATGTATTTTATTAGAAACATTTCCATTGACATTAGGACTGCGCAATTAACATTTAATCAAAAGTCTAAAACTAGTCGTCTTATCTTAGCTGCTCTTTTTGCTAGTATAGCAGCTGTACTGCAAGTAGCAGGGGGCTTTTTGCCGGGAGTAGGGTACTTTATCAGTCCATTCGCAACCGCACCGATTCTACTCTGTTCCATGCTTTCACTCCCGCTTGGAGCAATGGGGTATGTACTTACGAATTTATTGTTACTCATTCTTCAGCCTAGTGAGCTACTTGTCTTCCCGTTTACGACAGGACTTATCGGACTCGGCATCGGTGCGGCCTTTTGCTTTTTTAAAAAAAGATGGATCATCATCACAACAGGTGCATCATTTTTAACCATAGGAATTTTGATTCTATTATATGTTATTAAGTTTCCTGTCTTAGGACCATCAATTTCGGAGACCTTTTCAATCTCCACAACAGGCGGTATTTTTTTGTTCGCCCTCATTTATAATTGGATTTGGGTAGATATCGGCTTAATAATATTTAAAAAATTAAATACAATTATGGCATTATAACTTTCCTAATCAGAAGTAGCGTCACTTTTGGATTACTGCATCGATTAAGATAATTCCATCTAAAGAAAGCAGCTTCTCATGTAGAATCGTTTCAAATTCAACTGGGTTATTAGCTCGAATTCCTTGGACTCCATAACTGCCTGATAATTGCAAAAAATCTGGATTTTCGAAGGTTACACCATAATTTTGTCCAAACATTTTATTCATTTGCTGCACTTCAAGCTTTAACATCGAGTCATTTAAAACGATGATAATGAAGGAGAGCCCTAAACGCTTGGCCGTCTCAATTTCAGCAAAATTCATTAATGCGCCGCCATCCCCTGTAATACAAATAACAGGATCATCAGGACAAGCAAGTTTGGCACCGATTGCCCCAGGCAAGGCGATTCCCATCGAAGCAAGCCCGTTTGAAATGATTAATCGGTTCGGTCGTTTTGGTTGATAAGTGCGTGCAATTGAAACCTTATGGGCCCCGACATCTGAAATCACAATCGTGTCGTCTGATGCTATTGCTTCAATACTCTGAAGGACATCTTCAATTGTAAAAGGCAGGGAGTTGGAATCGGACGTATTTTTTATTTGATATGCTGTCTTAATATGTTCATGGAGATTCCCAGCAGGTATCCATGATTTAGCAGGAACCCCAGCCTGATTAAGTAATTGAAGTGTTTCCTTTAAGTTTCCAATAAGTTCTGTTTCAACAGGATAATACTCATTTATTTCTGCTGGAACACTATCAATATGTATAATTGGACGTTTTTTTTGATTCCAATCCTTTGGTAATTTTTCAACAAAATCAAACCCAATGACAATTAATAAATCTGCTTCATCTAGTCCAGTTAAAACTTCATCGTTCTCTTTAAAGCCAAAGGTATAAAAATTAAGAGTATGATCTTTAGGCAGCACTCCTTTTGCCATAAAGCTGTGAGTTACAGGTGATTGAAGGGTTTCAATCAAGATCTGCAACTCAGGAACTGCATCTTGTCTAATGACTCCGTTTCCAATAATCAAAAACGGTTTATTGTGATTTTGTATTAGGAATTTTGCCTTCATTAAAGCATTCGACACAGGTACATACACAGGCAATGGAGTGACAGGCAATGGTTTGTTGGCAATCATTTGAGCTGAAAAATTCTCCGGCAATGTAATTGCCACAGCGCCAGGTTTCTCCATCATGGCCGTTTGAAAAGCTTTTCGCATGATGGAAGGGATGGAAGGTGATTCTTGCAATTGGGTACTCCACTTTGTGGCAGGCTCAAATAATTTCACCAAGTCCAAATATTGATGGGATTCTTTATGCTGCCGCTCGATGCCCGCTTGGCCAATTAGTGCTACCAAAGGAGAATGGTCGAGCTGTGCGCTTGCGATACCCGTCATTAAATTGGTAGCCCCTGGTCCGAGCGTTGCCAAACAAACGCCTGCTTTCTTTGATAAACGACCATAAACATCTGCCATGAAAGCGGCACCTTGCTCATGCCTAACATTTATAAACTGAATTTGCTTTGATTTTGATAACGAATCAGCAAGGTCTAACGTCTCCGTGCCAACGATTCCAAACACAAATTCTACGCCTTCGTTTTCTAAACACTGAACTAGTACATCTGATACCTTCATTTTTTCCTCCTAAATATTTGCTGTTAGTAGTTTTAGCAAAATGCTAAAATTAAAACCATAATGGAATTTAATAGAAAAAAGGTGATAGATGGTGAATGAAAAACAATATGTCTGGTATGCAAGTTATGGTTCCAATATAAATACCGATCGATTTTTATGCTATATCAAGGGCGGCAGGCCTGAAGGCTCATCTAAAGTGGAACCAGGATGTAATGATCCTTCATTACCAGTTGATAAATCCATTTTCACCATAAATTTACCCATATACTTTGCAAAGGAAGCAGCAAAATGGGAGTCAAAAGGGGTTGCCTTTATTGGTTTAAAACAAAACACAGGAGCTAAAACTTATAGCAAAAAATATTTAATCACGACTGAACAGTTTTTGGATGTTGTTAAACAGGAAAATAATGGATTGGAATTTGAGATTGATTTAAACGAGGTCAAAAGGAAGGGTTCGAAAATTTTTCGGCAAACTTGGTATGGGAATGTTTTATACTTGGGTGAAGATAAAGGTTTTCCAATCTATACTTTTACCGCACCTTGGGATATGGGAGACGTAGAATGGAAAAAGCCGTCGCATGCATACTTAACAACAATTGTTAATGGATTAGAACAAGATTATACAGCTCAAGAAATCTATGATTATTTTAAAACTAAACCCGGCATAAAAGGTAATTATGCGGATGGTGAGTTAGCTAGGGTTATTTTTAATTAAAAGAGGCGTCCCAGTTCTGATTCTGGGACACCTTCATTTTGCATAAAAGTTTTCTGTATAGTAGGGCTGTGCTTGATTATTAAAGGCTACACCAACACCTAAATACTCATAGTCCTTTTGTAAAATATTCTCCCGATGCCCAAGAGAGTTCATTAAGCCTTCATGGGCGAAAATACTGCTAAACTGTCCATATGCAAGATTTTCTCCTGCCAGCTGAAATATAATATGATCCTCCTTCATACGATCAAAAGGTGATTGTCCCTTAAGATTTGTATGATCAAAATATTTATTAACAGCCATATCCGTGCTATGCTTGCGGGCTGTTTCTCTAACATGCTGATCCCATGTTAATACCGACTGCAGATGTTCTACACGTGCGGCATTCGTCAAATCGAATAACTGATATTCAAAACCTTCCTCTAACTCAGTACTCGCTTTGGTGTAAAAATCTATTTTATTTTGTTCAAAGTCTTTGCTGATAAGCTGCATCGCTGTTACAGTGTTATTCTCGTGTTTATCGTAAAAAATGGTCACAAATTCGTTACTAAGTAAGTACACATCATAATCACTGTCCTGCTTCAATTCATAAATGATTAATCCTTTTTGAATTCTGGAAAGGGGATCACCTAGTTTTTCACGGACTATTTGTTTCGATATCCCAATTTTAATTCCATTGGTCGAGGCAATTAAATCTTGGTTGGTATAAAGTCCTGCAGCTTTATTGTTTTTATCATACATTATCATAAAAAAATTATGGTAATTTTCATGATAGGTATTCCAATTTGCCCCATATTCATTTAAGGATGAACGCTTTGGTGCGCCTAAGTTCCGTTCAATATTTTCTTTTTTATCGCCAATTTCAACATTATGAATAGAGAATATTTGATTAGTAGGGGGTGCTAACTCAACTTTTCTTGTTTCGTTTTCTGGTTGTATTTGTGGCTGTTTGTCAAACTGTATGCCAATCTCGTTCAATATTTGTTGAACATTTTCCCCTAATGAATTTATGACTGAAAGTACTTCAGGGTTATCCTTAAAGCTAGTCATTTCTGATTGAGCATGTTGCTTCACTATTTCGAAATCAGTTTTATCTAACTGTTTTTCAAGTGAGGGCCATAATAAATAAAGTAAAACTAAAAATGAGCAGAGCTTAAAAAAACGAACCAGCGTTACCACCTCCATATCTATTAGAATTGTAACCAATCTAGTTAAAATGTAAAAGTAACAACTCTTCGTGACTGTAATTAGAGTTCAAGCATCAAATCATTCACATAGTAGCGGTCTACGTGACCATATTAAATGTTCCAACTCCATTTCGGGATCATTGACCGTTTTTACATGCCTGTGTTTTCTGTTCCAGCCTCATTTCGGTCGAGTAAAACTCTGTTATCTACCTTTCGCTCTCTCGAAATCCCATACCAAATTAAGATGATCCCAATTAATACAAATATAGGCTCGAGCCAGTTTGCTTCAGGCCCGTTGGTGATGCGGTGAAGCTGGAATATCCAATGGAAGACCACAATATCGAAGCTTAAAAATAATCCTGTTGCTACCGTGAATCCATTGAAAAAGGCCTTCGAAAAGAAACGATGAAAAATGGCCATAAAAATTAAAAGGACACAAATTCCAAAAAAGACTGCACCGATACGCTGACCGGCAGTTTCGGCTTTCATTCCAAAAGCAAGGGCGTCTATTAAATGAAAAAGAAAGTCTGTTAGAAAAAACGCTATAATCGCACCAAGTATTCTCACGAAATAATCTCCCTTATTAAAAATTTAGTTTCTCTCAAAATTATATTGTAATATAAATATGTTGTTAACAAAAAAATTTTTTGATAAACTGAAATGCTTTTTAAAGGGGGAGCATCGTTGAATAAACAAGGAGTCATTTCTCTAGGAGAAGCGTTTGTAGATTACATTTCGATTGATAAATCGAATACAAAATATGAGAAGCTGCTTGGGGGTGCGACTGTTAATGTTGCAGCGGGTACAAGCAGATTAGGGGTTCCATCCTATTATTTATGTAAATTAGGGACTGATGAAACCAGCCAATTTGTCGAGCAAGAATTGAAAAAAGAGAATATCAATATTGAATTTTGTATCCAAACTCCTAACAAAAAAATCTGTGGAGTTTATGTTCATCTTAATGAAAATGGTGAGCGATACTTTCATTCTTATATCAATCCAACACCAAATGAGGTCTTGACAGAAAACCAACTGAGACGTGAACTATTTGAGCGTTCAAAAATCTTCTATTTTGGCTCGGGAACTCTTTTTCAAGAATCAGCAAAACTCACAACTCGGAAGGCAATCAACTATGCCAAGGTATCCAATACTCTTATTGCTTTCGATGCCAATATTCGATTAAAACGATGGGAAAGTGAGGATCAATGCCGGAAAACGGTCCTCTCTTTTTTACCATTTGCGGATATCATAAAACTTGCTGAGGATGAACTTTATTTTTTAACGGAGACGGAAAAAATGGATGATGGGATAAAAATATTATCTCAATGGAAAATACCTTTTGTATTTATAACAATGGGAAGCAAAGGGGCATACGCCGCCTTATATAATGAAAAGAACATTTTTGTCCCCGGCATCGAAGTAAAGGCAGTGGACACAACCGGAGCAGGAGATGCCTTTATGTCAGCATTATTGTGTAGTTTTCATGAAAAAGGGAACCCGCAAGATTTATCGCAATTAACCGAATATACTCAATATGCTAATCAAATCGGTGCAATCGCGACAACCAAAAGAGGTTCCCTATCTGCATTCAATATTTAATTGTCTCGATTGAAATTAATTGTGCAAGTTGGAAATGTTCGCTTTTTCGTCTTAGAAAAAAGATTTCACAATTTCATGTTGCTGGTTGCACTTAGTGCACGTATATTCGATCTCTAAAGCGTCTTCCCTAACCATGTGTTCAGTTTCTTTATTACATTTTTCACAATATAGGTTTCTCGGTATTTCAATCATGTTATCATCCTCATTAAGAAAATATTTGTTAGGTAATAATATTGCCCGTTTTTGGAAATTGATGTTACGTAATAGAAAATATAAAAAGTAGAAAAGGTGTCATATGAAAAAAATCATAGTCATTGGCGCAGGAATTTTGGGGGCATCTACCGCCTATCATCTTGCTAAATCAGGTGCAGATGTTACATTAGTGGATCGCGAGGATACCGGACAAGCAACAGATGCCGCTGCCGGGATTGTTTGTCCTTGGCTTTCCCAAAGGCGGAACAAAGCATGGTATCAGTTAGCAAAAGGTGGGGCCCGGTACTATCCTGAATTAATTGCTCAATTAGAAGCGGATGGCGAAAAGGAAACTGGATATAAGCGTGTTGGGGCAATTAGTCTTCATACAGATTTTAAGAAGCTAGAACAAATGGCGGAACGAGCAAGAAAACGCCGTGAGGATGCACCAGAGATGGGTGAAATTACGATACTGTCACCTGCAGAAACAAAGGAACTTTTTCCACCAATTTCAGAAGAATATGGTTCTGTATATGTTAGTGGGGGAGCACGTGTAAATGGGAGAGATTTACGAAAAGCTCTAATTAATGCATCCTTGAAGAATGGTGCTAGATTCTTAAGAGGAAATGCTTCTATTATTTCAACAAATAAACGCATTTCAGGAATACGTCTTGCTAAAGAAACATTGGTTACAGACATGGTTATAGTTACATCCGGTGCCTGGGCAAAGGACATATTGGCACCACTTGGGGTTCATTTTCTAGTTAAACCGCAAAAGGCACAAATAGTCCATCTAGAAATGCTGGAAGCAGATACGAGTTCGTGGCCTGTTGTTATGCCTCCTAAAAATCAGTATATCCTTTCTTTTGATAATGGCAGGATTGTTGTGGGATCCACTCATGAAGATGAAGTGGGTTTTGATACACGAGTCACAGCAGGGGGAATGGCCGAAATATTAAGCAAGGGTCTAGAAGTGGCTCCTGGTTTATCTAGCTGCACTTACCTTGAAACCAGAGTCGGGTTCAGACCTTTTACACCAGGATTTTTACCGGTTATCGGGAATTTGCCGAAATATGATGGTATTTTAGTTGCCAATGGGTTAGGAGCATCAGGACTAACTAGCGGACCCTATCTTGGAGCTGAACTGGCAAAACTAGCTTTGGGCAAACAAACGGAAATTGATGTCAGCCTTTATGATGTTAAAGGAGCAATTGGAGAAAGCTAACGAAGGTAATTTTCTTGTCCTAGGGTAAACGCCGTTTCTAAAATCCTAACTTTTTCATTTATTAGAGATAGATAGGTTTGGAGGTGGTAATTTTTTGACCAAAGCTTTTTCCGATACTGATGTTATAGATATTGTCACGAGAGTAAATGGACAAGTTGATTGTAGAATACACTTTCAGCTTACCACTGATTGTATCATTGAGGAAGGATTTACTAAAATCACTTATACAATTACCAATTTCCTGGATTCAACATCAAGCATCGCCTATTTTATGGTGGATGAACAATTATTTACGTTTGAATCAGGTGTTAATCCAGGGAGTATCGGCAAAATTCATTTTAAACGAAATGGTTCATGTGAACCTGCAATGGGTGCTGTTTATATTGAAACAGACACTCAAGGATTTGAATTCGGCAATTTATCCACCGCAGTAATTAAAAAGGCAGTAACTCCTAGTGAATAACAGTTTAAGAAGACTTCCGTATATTGGAAGTCTTTATTAATTGAGGGAACTAGTTTGATTTGTATTTTTTTCCCTAGACAAAGAAATAATGTAAAGGATTTCATACTTATTGGGGGAAGAAAAATTGGAAAGAGAAAAAAGCTCAAACTTTCATTTACTTCTGCTATTCTTTGTCGTTACTGTATTTATTTGGTCAGCCATTAAACCAGCTGGTTATAAAATATGGACAATGGAAGTTCTTCCTTCCCTTGTTGTAATAATCATTGTAATTGCAACATATAAAAAATTTCGTCTCACTTCATTATCTTATCTCATCATTACTATTCTTTCGATTTTGACGTTTATTGGCGGACATTTTACATATTCAGAGGTGCCGCTTTTTAATTGGATTAAAGATTATTTTGATTTAAAAAGGAACAACTATGATCGTTTTGGGCACTTCTTAAAGGGGTTGTTTGCCATTGTTATAAGGGAAATATATATTCGAAAAAGCCCGGTTAAAAAAGGGTTTTGGTTAAAATTTGTTATTTTAAGTACTTCATTGTGCATTAGTGCGTTATATGAAATTATTGAATGGTTATCTACAAAAATAGGAAGGGGTGGAAAAGCTGCCAAAGAGTTTTTAGGAATGCAAGGGGATATATGGGATTCGCAGTGGGACATGTCATTAACATTCGTTGGTTCAATCCTCGCACTGATTTTCCTCTCAAAAGTGCATAGCAGGCTTTTATTAAAAGGCTCTTTTAGTAAAATTTAATGCTGAATCCCACCCTAGTCGTTTTGGGAGCTTTGTTGATTTCAAGGGTAAATCGAGTCCGAATCAAGGTCTCATTCGGACAGCATTGAAGATCTAAAGGTTGATCATGTCCGATTCTGACATACGTCAGTAAAACTTAAATCAAACAATAAAAAAATTTACTATAATTTTATTATGTTAACTTTTGCTTAAAGTTTAATTGAAATAATGGTGATAAAATGAATAAATATTTTAAGGCAGACGGGGAAGCCCCATTTATTTTGTTTTCACTAACTCATTTATTGACATTATCATCAGTATTTTTCATTGTTATATTAATTTATTTAATTAGGAAACCATTAAGAGCTGAAAAGTTGAACTTTAAGGTGCGAACACTTCTTGCTACGGTGCTAATACTCTCGGAAATTAGCCTTCATATTTGGCTTTGGCGAGTTGGTGAATGGACAATCCAATATTCATTGCCTTTTCATTTAAGCAGTATATCTATTATTTTGTCAGCAGCCTTGCTCTTGACAAAGAGTAGCCAACTCTTTGAATTTACTTATTTTGCTGGAGTAGGAAGTGCTTTGCAGGCAATGATTACACCTGATTTAAGTTTATACACTTTCCCGCATTTCCGTTATGTTCATTTTTTTATTTCTCATGGAGGGATTGTAGTTGCGAATATGTTTTTTGTTTTTGTGGAGCAATACAAACCAAAATTTAAAAGTATTTGGAAAGCATTTTTATATTTAAATCTGTATACATGCTTTGTTTTTTTACTAAACTATTTTGTTCATGGTAATTACATGTATATTTCTGAAAAGCCAATGAATCCTTCAATATTAGATTATCTTGGACGATGGCCATACTATTTAATACCATTAGAGATTATTGCTTTAATCACTTTTTTTATTTTGTATTTACCTTTTGGGATTAGTTATTATCTTGGTAAAAACGGAAGTCCTTTAAATTAGAATTATTGGGTGATAGAAGATGAGTATTGACATACTAAAAGCCAGTATTAATACGATAAAAAACGCAGAAAAAATCGTTGTTTTAACAGGTGCAGGCATTAGCACTGAATCCGGAATTAAGGATTTTCGGTCCAGAAAAGGTATTTATCAACTAGCACCGGAATATATCCTGTCTATTGATTATTTTTATCAGCAGCCAAAAGAGTTTTATCAATTTGCTTTGGAAAACCTTTATCATCCAGAAGCAGCCCCAAATTCAGGCCATATGATTTTGTCTAAGTGGGAACAGGCAGGGAAAATTCAGCAAATCATTACTCAAAATATTGATGGTCTCCATCAGAAAGCAGGCAGTAAAAACGTTATTGAGTTCCATGGAACCATGAAAACAGCATCCTGTCAGAATTGCGGAAAAATCTATCTAACCGAAGAAATAATAATTCGTCTTAAAAATTTAGAAGAATTCTATGTTTGTGACAATTGTGAAACTAAACAGAAGCGAAATCGTTACATAAAACCTGATGTAGTGTTATTTGGGGATACCGGTGAATGGTTCACATTTGAAGGATTTAATACAATCCATAACATGGTCAATCGAGCGGATTGCCTATTAGTATTGGGAACGAGTTTAAAAGTAACTCCTTTCTCCACTTTTCCGCAATATAGAAGACATGGTGTGCCAATGATTATTATTAATATAGGAGACACACCTTATGACTTCGAGGCAAATACATATGTCATTCAGGATTCAATAGGAAAATCCTTGTCCCAAATCCATACCGCTATAAAAGAGTGTTAGAAATCATAACACTCTTTAGGACACAATTTTAAACTTGTATTATACTTTTAAAAAAAACAACGATTCTGCCATCATACAAAACATATAAATATTTCAGCGAATGATTTAACCTTTTGTCCAATGACAGTTGGATTTGGTCAATTATAATATAAGATAGGAAGGTGGGGTTTGTTTTCCCAATATTTTTTGGTGGTGATGCCTGCGAAGAGTGAATACTTACGGTTTAAATTTTTGTAATATTCCCACATTTTTATTTGCTACTTTGGTCTTTATCTGCTTATTACTTTTTTAATCATGATTGCAACAAACCAAATCAAGGGGGAATTTTGTTGAAAACACAAATTGAACAAAATGGGATTGTTACCCTGACACCTGAAGCAGCAAATGGTTTGAGCAGCAGTACGATGTGGAATGATGACCTGCGGCCAACTACCATGAAGGAACATTCATGGAAAGGTATTAATTTTGCTACACTATGGATTGGTATGTGTTTGTGTATCCCAGCCTATACGATGGCAAGCGGATTGATTTCTTTAGGTATGAATTGGTGGCAAGCCATCTTAACCATTTTCCTTGGCAATGTTATTGTTCTTATCCCCATTCTATTAAATTCACACGCTGGTACCAAATTTGGAATTCCTTATCCTGTATTTGCACGTTTATGGTTCGGCTCAAAAGGCGCCCATATCCCTGCTTTAGCTCGTGCGGTTGTAGCAGCGGGATGGTTTGGGATTAACACATGGATTGGAACGGGTGCGATTGATACGCTTTTATCTGCTTCCTTTTCAGCTTGGAAAAACCTTCCTGGCCACACTGCGATCGTTTTCGCTTTATTCTGGGCCTTAAACGTTGCCGTAGCGTATAAAGGGCCGCAAGCCATGAAAGTACTAGGTTTAATTGCTTCTCCTGTTGTTGGAATCGCTTCCATTATTCTTCTTATTTGGGCATTTACACATGCCGGAGGCTGGGGTCCAATTTTATCAACGCCTTCTAAATTCGCAAGCACGGGGGATTTTTTAAAAGTATTTTTCCCAGCATTAACGGGTGTCATTGCTTTCTGGGCAACCCTTGCCCTGAATATTCCAGACTTTTGCCGATACGCTAAAAATCAAAAATCACAAATGGTTGCGCAAAGCCTATCGCTGCCGCTAACCATGAGTATTTTCTCTTTTATTGGAATTGCTGTTACATCTGCAACTGTGGTTATATTCGGCACTGCCCTTTGGGATCCGGTCCAGCTGCTTGCTAAATTCCCGCCATTTGTTATCTTTTTGGGCACTCTAATCATCGTTATTGCTTCCTTAACGATTAATGTGGGTGCGAACATTGTTGCACCTGCCCGTGCGATTGAGAATCTAAATCCAAGAAAGATTACCTTTGGTCTTGGCGCTTTGATTACTGGGATATTTGCAATCCTCATGCAGCCATGGTACATCATGGAGAACTTCGGTAACTATATTTTTGGCTGGCTTGGAACATATGGAGCATTACTTGGTCCAATCGATGGAATTGCCATTGCCGATTACTGGCTTGTCCGTAAGAGGCAAATGGCACTTAGTGAGCTATATGATGTAAATGGCCGATATAGTTATACTTCTGGTTTTAATAAAAATGGTGTTTATGCCTTAATCATTGGTGTAGCTATTCCTGTACTTGGTTTATTCATTCCGGGCCTTCGCTTTTTATGGGATAATGCCTGGACATTTGGATTGTTTATCTCGATTTTCGCCTACACCTATTTAATGAGAGGCGACCAAAGCGTATTGAAACCAGGAGAATATGAAAATATCACAAGCTTCAAATCCAAAACTCCTGGCAATAAATCAGATTCGGCGGCAGGTACGGAAACTGAATTTTATTATTAAAAAAGTAAGGATTTTACCCCTTCAATAGCGTGTTGAAGGGGTTTTTTTAATTCTAGATCAAAGGAAATATGATAAAATAATTTTAAACTATTTGAGGAGATTTGATATGGAGAAGCCAATTCTGGTTTATAGAGGAGAACATATAGAAAGTACACATGATTTACATGTTGCTGTTGTAAATAATGAGGGAAAGCTTCTTTATTCATACGGGAATCCTAGCAGACTTACATTTCCACGTTCTTCAATGAAGCCGTTTCAGGCGGTACCATTAGTAGAAACAGGTGCGGCGGAGAGATTCAACTATACGGATGCTGAGCTTTCGCTAAGCTGCGCATCCCATAGCGGTGAAAAAATTCATCGGGATTCGGTACTGAAAATCTTGGCTAAAATTGGGTTAGAAGAAGAAGCATTGCAATGCGGAACACACATTCCCAGGGATCATGAAAGCTATAAACAGCTCATTCGTGAAGGGAAGGAATTGACACCTGTTTTTAGCAACTGCTCCGGAAAACATTCGAGCATGCTTGCAACAGCAGTGCATATGAAGGAAGATATTGGAGGTTATCGTGAAATCCATCACCCGGTACAGCAACGAATACTTGATGTGATTGAAGATATTTGTGAAGTTCCGAAAAATGATATCAAGCTTAGTGTGGATGGCTGCGGGGTTCCTGTCCATCAATTGCCGCTCAATCATGTAGCCTTAGGGTTTGCTAGACTCGCTAAACCCGTTGGCGGCCATACATCAGCATTATATATCATTCGAAATGCGATGGTAAAGCATCCTGAAATGGTGGGAGGCAAGAACCGCTTTGATACTGATTTAATGAATATCTTCAATGGACGGATTGTATCAAAAGCGGGTGCTGAAGCTGTACAATGCGTTGGTTTAGTAGAAGAAGGGATTGGAATTGCGATAAAAGTGGAAGATGGGGGAGAAAGGGCAGCCAGCGTTGCAGCAATAGAAGTATTAAAACAACTCGGCCTTGTAAATGAACAAATCAATCAAACTTTAAAGGGTTACGCTCATGCTCCTGTTTTTAATGCTAGAAATGATAGAATTGGAGTCATTAAGCCTAATTTTATTTTAGAAAAATGAAAGCGGGGATGGTAAAATGCCGGATTGGTCCTATCACACACTTTTTAAACCGTTAGTATCCCGGCTCCCGAAAACCAGGGGGAGAGAGTTTATTCACCGAGGGATGAACATGATTGCATCTCTCCCAGGCGGACCTAAATTTATCGAAATTTTAGGCCATATGGCTCCATCACCATTGCTTCAAAAAAAAATTCTAGGTCTTACTTTTTCAAGTCCAGTAGGATTAAGCGGAAAGATAGATCCTTTATTAACAGGATCGGCGGCTTTTTCTAATCTTGGATTTGGTTTTATTGAGAAAGGTCCTATTTCCCGTTTGCCAAATGAGGCCGGAAAATATGCCCGTTTTTCAAAACAAAGAGATGAAATCATGTTTCCAAATCCACTCGAATCGCTCGGCATGGAGAAGACTATTCGAAAACTGGAAAAGTTTAAGCCTTTAAATAAACCAATTTTTATTCGAATAAGCTCCGAGTTTTCTGTTGAAGAATTACATAGCTTGTTACCGTCTCTTTCTCCTTATGGGGATGCCATTGTCTTGGAAAAAATATTCGACCGTGAAGAACTGATAGTGTTTAAGGATTTAATTGCCGATAAGCCAATTCTACTTTCTGTCCAAGCAAACCAGCTTTTTGAAGAAATATTTCATCTTTCTAGGATTGATGGGATTATTTTAGAAGAAAGGGCTGGGAATGAACTAACTTTCTCAGATAAGCAAAAAGAACTTATCCAATCATTAAGATTTCTTAAGTCCAACGGCTTTGATAAAATACCAATCATATTATCAGGTGGAGTCTTGGAACCAGAAGATGCCCTGGAATTATATGCAGAAGGTGCCGATCTCATTATGCTTTCAGGGGGCTATGTCCTCTCCGGCCCGGGTCTCCCGAAAAGAATAAATGAAGCCTTTGTGGACCAAATGGATACCGAGCGGGAATTGGTTTCCGGCTGGATTTGGTATTGGTTATTTGGTCTGTTCATTACAATTGGCGGTATTCTTGCTTTACTTTTTAGTATGACAACGGTGATTCTCCCAAATGATGAAGCCTTTTTAGGATTTTCACGGGAGGAATTAATGACAATAAACCCTAATTTTATTTATTTTATGGCCCATGATCGTATGACGCTTGCAGGAACGATGGTCTCTGGTGGAATCTTATATATGCAATTAGCACGTCATGGAGTGAAGTATGGAATTCATTGGGCACGAAAAGCGATAAACATTGGGGCGGTTGTCGGCTTTTTAGGGATATTATTGTTTTTTGGCTTTGGTTATTTTGATTGGCTTCATGGACTATTTTGGGTTATTCTTTTTCCTTTTTATATTAATGGGGTACGAAAAACCAAAAAGTCTATCCAGACACCGATTTCGAAAAATCGAACGAATCATCCATCATGGAAAAAAAGCCTCTGGGGACAACTTTGCTTTGTGGTTCTAGGATTCGCCTTTATTATTGGGGGAGTGCTTATTTCTATGATTGGAGCCACAAATGTTTTTGTCCCGACAGATTTGGGGTTTATATGTATGACTCCTGGTCAAATGAATGATTTAAACAGCAGGCTGATTCCTCTGATAGCTCATGACCGTGCGGGGTTTGGCAGCGCGTTATTAAGTGTCGGCTTGCTAGTAATCATGATTGCATTGTGGGGATTTCATCAAGGCGAGAAATGGGTTTGGAATTCGTTGCTTATTGGTGGTGTGCCAGCTTTTGGTTCCGGCATTATCACTCATTTTGTAATTGGATATACTACATTTATCCATCTGCTTCCCGCGTATTTTGCTTTATTTTTGTTCGTGATAGGATTAACACTCTCTCGTCAGTTCTTTTATCAGACAGATCGAAAATAGGGAGAGGGGTTAGCATTCATGAGGACAGAAATCGTGATAGGTAAGCTAAAAGTTGTCCTCATGAGGTGTTCATGAGGACAGAAATTGTGATAGAAAAGCAAAAGATGTCTTCATGGGGTGTTCATGAGGACAAAGTTCCCAAAAGAATAACGACATCTGTCCTCATAAACTGAGCTATTCCAATTTCAAAAGAGTAATAAATTTTTTCTTAAATAAAATAATATAATAGTCTACTTACTAAGCAGCTGTTGAGCAACAATATACCCAGATCCACCATTAATTCCATGTCCCGGCCAGGTTGCGGCGCCAAGCATAAATAAGTTAGGAATTTCTGTTTGGTGGCTTGGCTGTCCTGGAAGCGGACGGAACAGATAGCTTTGAGCGAGATCATGCGCTCCGCCGTATGGATCACCAGGACCAGAATTCGGATTAAACTGGGCTATCGATTTCGGAGTCACGACATGTTTACCAATTATCGCACTTGGAATATTAGGAATATGTTTACTGACTACATTAATGACCCTTTCAGTAAACCTCTCCGTTACATCCTTTGTCCATGTCCCATCCCCAACATTTATTTTTCCAGCGGCATCACCACGCGGGCAACATGGCACTTCAAGCACCTGGATTCTCATAATTGCCTTTCCTGCGGGAGCGCGAGTCGGATCGAGATTGGTAGGACAATCAACAGTAAAGGTAGGTTTCTCTGGCAAAAGGTCAGCCATCCCCTGTGCGATCGCCATCGTAAAACCATCCAAACCATCTGTTAAATGCGGCTGTCCAACTCTATTAAATCGTTCATCAGGCCATTTTGGCGGTTCGCTCAATGCAAGGTTGATTTGCACACAGCCACGTCCGTAACGATATTTTTTAGCTTGGGCGCGAATTTGTGGTCGTATTTCTGTATTTTTAAGTAGTGACAAATAGAGTTGATCTGGAGTAGTGGATGCAACTACTGAGTGAGCAGCATGGTATTTCTCCCCATCCTTCGTGCGTATGCCTACGGCACGGCCGTCTTTTACCAGTATCTCTTCAACAATGGTGTTTGTCCGGATAACCCCCCCCTGATCCGTCACCAATTGTGCAAGAGATTTGGCAAGCATTTCGCTTCCTCCTTCAGGTATTGGCATGCCGCCGCCCATTAGTGCCATCACGGTAAGCGGTACCCAGATTCCGCTGCCGACTTCGTCAGGCGTTCGTCCGAGATGGGTTACCCAAGAAGCAATCATTGCTTTTAAAACCGGAGATTTAAAGGGAGCTACCGTATTTCGTGCAGTAGAGAACAATGACGCGGCAAAAGGTGAATAGCCACTACCAGTTTCGTTATGCATTAGTCTTTTTATTATCGCCAATGAGTCTGTGCGAGAAAGATCGACGTTAAATAATGAAAAAACATCGTTAACGTAAGGCTGAAATCCTTCAAACATTTTGGCGAGCGCTCCACCGTCTCCTGGAGCCAGCTTCTCCGCTTCTGAAATGAAATTCTCAAAGGCACGCGGGAGGACAGCCGTCCTGCCGTCTTCCATCGATACGCCTGTCGGTAAATCGGTATTAATATATCGGAGTCCCCGTGCTTCCAGCAAGGGACCCAATTCAGCATAAGCAGGTCCGGTTAAGAATAGGGGATGGGCAGCTGAAAATACATCATGCTTGAATCCCGGTAACGTTAATTCCTCGGTCCGGAGAAATCCGCCGGGTCGGTCGTTTTTTTCTAGCACTAGTACACTTCGTCCTGCTCTTGCTAAAAAGGCTGCGGTGATTAAAGAGTTATGTCCGCTCCCAATTAGAATCGTGTCAACAGTCCTCAATGGAATTCACTCCTAAAAAATAGATTAGTATTCACCCAAATAAAATTACGCTCGCAAATGTTTCTTTAGTACTAAATGGAGAAATAAACAGGTAGAAAATAATAGATGAAATTTCAAAGTTATAAACTTTCCCATCTTAGCAAAGGATAAAATAGGAGGTGAAACAATGGAAAAATACAATAATGAATATGAGGAACAGCGAGAGGAAATAACGGATCAGGAAGAGATTATGAATAGAGTAAACCAAACATTTGATAAAATTGCCCAGGATGTAAAAAATATGATTAATGAAAATAAATTATCCTAACGCCAGTGTTGGCGTTTTTTTAGTGTTACTGAAGAAAAGCAGCCTGATTTATCTTTAATAGAAACCTTCTAGAAATTTTGTATTTTAAATCCATCATGCTATACTTTTAAACGCCATTAATTGGTTAAAAATGAAAGCGGAGGAAAAGATTATGTATACTTCAATTAATGAATTTATTCAAGAATGGAATCAAGAAGCTTCTTCAACACAAAGGCTCATGGATGCACTGACAGATAGTTCCCTTCAACAAATGGTTTCGCCGGATGACCGCAGTTTAGGGAGAATTGCTTGGCATGTCGTAACAAGTACACCCGGAATGCTCAATGAGTTCGGAATAAAAGTGGATATGGTGGAAAACGAAAACACAGTTCCAACATCAGCAAAAGAAATCGCTGAAGCTTTTCGAAAAGTAAGCGCTGACACGACTGATGCCGTTCAGAAGCAATGGATAGATGAAAGCTTAAAGGAAATGAAAAATGTGTTTGGGATGGAAATGCCAAAGGCCGTAACTCTTTCACTTTTCCTTAAACATCTCATTCATCATCGCGGACAAATGACAGTGCTCATGCGTCAAGCTGGTATCAAAGTTCCTGGAGTTTATGGTCCGGCCAGAGAAGAATGGGTTCATATGGATATGGAAGCACCTGTCATTTAAGAAAAATAAGCCGTAAACCAAATCAAGCACACTAAGAAGCAGTGTGCTTTTTTATTTAATGGAAGGGAATTTGCCTTAATTAGTTGAATATAACAAGTAATAAACTTAGAAACAAAGGTGGTCCAAAAATGAGCGCGATTCCAAGACCTGCATCAACGGTAGTATTAATGAATCAACAATCTATGGTCTATCTGACAAAAAGACCAGAAACAATGAAATTCATGGCTGGGGTTTATGTTTTCCCGGGAGGAGCAGTAGACAAGGGGGATGAAGTCCAAGATTTTCAAAATAAAATAGTGGGTAACCGAAATGAATCCTTTGAGCTGGCTTATTATATTGCCGCTGCAAGAGAACTATTTGAAGAAGTAGGAATTTTACTTTGCAGTGCTGAAGACGGTTCAGCATTTCTTATGAATATTGAAAAAGAAAGGGAATACCGCCGTCAGCTCATTAATGGGGAAATTACATTCTTGCAAATGTTAAAAAACGAAAAACTTCAATTTAATCTGGAAAGTCTACACTATTTTGGCCATATCATTACACCAAAAGATAGTCGGATTCGCTTTGATACTCGTTTTTTTATTGCTCGTCTTCCAGAAGGGCAGAAGCCAAAACCGGATCAAAATGAAATTAGCGACGCCAAATGGATGTCACCAGTCGATGCCTTATCAGAATATCATAATGGCAAGATTCCTATGCCTCCACCCACCATTCATACATTAAAAACCATTGCAACCCATCAATCTAGTGAACCTCTTATCATGCCTAAATTTAATAGGAACGATTATAAGCTATTCTTTTAGAGAGTAATAGGAAAGGTCTGATAATACAAAACCTTCTTTCATTAATTTAATCAAATGGGCCTCAGTCGTTCTTTTAGCCACTTCTAAAACACTTGGGTGAGGAAGCTTTTCGTAAATAATGTTAGTTAATTCAGATGAAGTAAGTCTCTTATGAATGTCCAGTAGCTCCTTGATTTGGTTTTCTCGAAAAAGTCGTCGATTTATCACAAAATCAATTTGCTCATAAGGCTTGTTTACCCAATCACCATGCCCGGGACCGATTTTTGTCAGGGCCAATTTCTTTAACCGATTTAATGTATGAATATAGTCCGACATATCACCGTCTGGAGGACCAATCCATGAGGTCCCTTCTGCAACAATATTATCTCCAGCAAGGAGAACCTTTTCAGACGGGATATAGAGGTTTAATTGCCCCGCTGTATGACCTGGAGCGTGAAGAATGGTTAGGTCATGGCCAGCTACAGAAACAATATCTCCATCATTTAAAAAGGATAATTTACTCCATGGTGAAATGGCCTCAAGTGTCATTTGTTTTTCTAGTGGATGGCAATAAACAATTGGGTCCCAATCGACTAATTGACGAACACCAGGCGCATGGTCCGGATGCCAGTGTGTCAGTATGATAGTCTTAGGAATGGCCAGGCCATTTTCTTCTATCGCTGTCTCTAAATCTATTTTTGTATTAGGTTGATCAAATCCCGCATCTATTAAAATACTTTCCTGACTGTTTCCAATTAAATAGCAATTAGTAGTCGTATGCGGAAGCAATGTGGGTGTAGAGATTGGTACACGAATAATTTGAAAGCCGTTTCCTTTTTGCAATGCGAACATCCTTTCATCCATTTAGGCACTCAATAATTATTTTCTTAACATATTCATCGTGTAAACGAAGAAATCCTGCCATATAGTTGATAATTAAAAAGGATAGTTGAGCATTAACGGCTCGAACTATCCTTTTCCTTGTTTGGCCATTTTTTATTCAGTGCACTAATAAAGGTTTTTACATTCCTTTTGTCCTCCATAATAGGCGCAATAATATAGGAAAGCGTGCGGGTAAATTGATGATTTTTTACCTTTATAATAGAAAGAAGTCCCTGCTTAACATCTCTTTCAATCACACTTTGGGAAAGAAGCGATAACCCTGTTCCATTTATTAGTGTTTCTTTTATACCCTGACTGCTGCTAATCGATAGAAGAGATTTCACCTTTAAGCCATTCGACCGGATTACATGATTAAGATATTCCCTTGTACCTGAACCTAATTCTCTGGAGACCCATGCTTGATTTTGAAGGTCGGTCATCGTCACCTCCTCATATTTCACAAGTTCATGATTGTTTGATGCAATAATAAATAACTGGTCCTGCATAAATGAATGAACGGAAACTTCTTTTTCATTGGTTTGGCCTTCAATCAGGCCAATATCAACCTGATATAAACGAACAGATTGAACAATTTCCTCCGTATTTCCGATAACGACATGGAGGTCCAATTCAGGATAATCATTTTGAATATCAATCAGAAGCGAGGGCAGGATGTATTCGCCGATGGTAAAACTAGCGCCAATTTTTAATTCGCCTTTAATGGACTCGTGATGTTCTAAAATATCTTGTTTCGTCTGTTCGTAAATGGTGATCATTTGCTTGGCACGATCATATAAAATCTCCCCGGTCGGTGTAATTTGTAAGAATTTTGGAGATCGAAGAAATAATTTTGTCTGGAACTCTTTCTCCAGATTTTTTATATGCAGGCTGACACTTGGCTGGGACATTAGAAGTAATTCTGCAGTTTTGGTGAAATTTTTAACTTCTGCAAGGGTAACAAATGTTTTTAACTCTTCATAATACAATTAAGATCCCGCCTTATTATTAGTAATCTTAATAGTTCTGATTATTAATATTTATTTTACTAATTCCTTGTCTTTCGGTAAAGTTTTTATTACAGAGAAAGTTTATTAAAACCGACTTGACTTATAGGAATAGTAAAACTATTATAATAGTAATCAATTTTTTGTCAGATGAATTTTAAATTTCAAAAAATGATATTTACCTTTGTGGGGTGATTTTGTTGCAACTTCAAGTATTGAACAGTCCGTTTAATCAAGAGCAGGCAGAACTCCTTAACCGTATATTGCCAACATTAACAGAATCTCAAAAAGTTTGGCTAAGCGGGTATCTTGCTGCTTCATCAACGACATTAGCTTTAGGTGCATTAAATGCACAAACATCCGTTCTTTCGAATCAAAGTACTGGAAAGAATATTTCAAAAGATGTGACCATCCTTTATGGTTCACAGACTGGGAATGCCAAGGGTCTTGCCAATAAGACGGGCAAGCAGCTTGAAGGGAACGGATTTAAAGTAACTATTTCTTCAATGAGTGATTTTAAAGCCAATAATATTAAAAAGGTTCAAAATCTTCTTATTATAGTAAGTACACATGGCGAAGGTGATCCGCCTGACAATGCTCTATCATTTCATGAGTTTCTGCATAGTAAAAGAGCACCAAAGCTTGATGATCTCCATTTTTCAGTTTTGGCACTTGGAGACAGTTCTTATGAGTTTTTCTGTCAAACAGGTAAAGAATTTGATTCCCGGTTGGAGGAGCTCGGCGGTACACGGTTATATCCGCGCTTTGACTGCGATGTTGATTTCGATGAACCTGCATCCGAATGGCTTCAAGGAGTACTTAGCAGCTTAAATGAAGCTGAAGGCAGTAATGCAGAACCTGTTGCGGCCGCGGCAACACAGGTAGTAGAATCTGTATACTCCAGATCAAATCCGTTTAGAGCAGAAGTTCTTGAAAATATTAATTTGAATGGACGCGGTTCCAATAAAGAAACGCGCCACCTTGAAATCTCTCTTGAAGGTTCTGGACTTTCGTATGAACCAGGGGACAGTCTCGGAATTTACCCTGAAAACGACCCTGCACTTGTTGAGCTTCTATTGGCAGAATTGAAATGGGATTCTGAGGGAGGGATAACACTCAATAAACAAGGGGACATTCTCTCGCTAAAAGAAGCCTTAAAATCGTATTATGAAATTACGACTCTAACGAAACCTCTTCTACAAAAGGTGTTGGAGTTAACAGGTAATGAGACACTACAGGAGCTTTTAGCTCAGGGAAATGAGGAAAAATTAAAATCCTATATTCATGGACGTGACTTAGTGGATTTCGTTCGTGATTTTGGTACGTGGGGTACCTCAGCCCAAGAATTTGTTTCGATTCTTCGGAAAATACCAGCTCGTTTATATTCAATTGCAAGCAGTTTATCTGCGAGCCCAGATGAAGTACACTTAACAATCGGTGCAGTTCGATATGATGCCCACGGCCGTGAACGAAAAGGGGTTTGCTCAATTTTAACCGCAGAACGTCTTCAGCCTGGTGACACACTGCCTGTGTTTATTCAGCAAAATGAAAACTTTAAGCTTCCTGCTGCCTCGGATACTCCGATTATCATGGTCGGTCCAGGGACAGGTGTAGCTCCATTCCGTTCCTTTATGCAGGAGCGTGAAGAAGCAGGAGCGGAAGGAAAAGCTTGGATGTTCTTCGGAGACCAGCATTTCGTGACTGATTTCCTTTATCAGACTGAATGGCAAAAATGGTTGAAAAACGGTGTCCTGACAAAAATGGATGTTGCTTTTTCTCGTGATACAGATAAAAAAGTGTATGTACAACACCGCATGCTTGAACAAAGTAAAGAATTGTTTGCTTGGTTAGAAGAAGGTGCAGTTGTTTATATTTGCGGTGATGAGAAACATATGGCGCACGATGTTCATAACACTCTTCTTGCCATTATTGAAAAAGAAGGCGCTATGAGTCGTGAAAACGCTGAAGCTTATCTTGCCGAGCTCCAGCAGCAAAAACGTTATCAGCGTGATGTATACTGATTTGGATTGAAGGGAGTTTTTCAACATGGTGAACAAAACTTTAACAGCGCCAGCAGGAAAGCCCAGTGATGTTGAGCGCATTAAAGAAGAAAGCAATTATTTGCGCGGAACGTTAACAGAAGTAATGCTTGACCGTTTAAGCGCTGGAATTCCTGATGATGATAATCGTTTGATGAAACATCACGGAAGCTATTTGCAGGATGACCGGGATCTGCGTAATGAACGTGCAAAACAGAAACTTGAACCAGCGTATCAGTTTATGCTGCGTGTCCGGCTGCCGGGCGGTGTTGCGACACCGGCCCAATGGCTAGTAATGGACGAGCTGGCAGATAAAAATGGAAACGGCACATTAAAGATTACTACACGTCAGACTTTCCAAATGCATGGTATTTTAAAATGGAATATGAAGAATACGATCCAAACGATTCATTCAACATTATTGGACACCATTGCTGCATGCGGCGATGTGAACCGGAACGTATTGTGCAGTTCTAATCCATATCAATCTGAGATCCATACAGAAGTTTACGAATGGTCGAAAAAGCTGAGTGATGATTTACTGCCGAGGACAAGAGCCTATCATGAAGTGTGGCTTGATGAGGAAAGAGTGGCTGGTACGCCAGAGGTAGAGGAAGTTGAACCGATGTACGGTCCCCTTTATTTACCGCGTAAATTTAAGATTGCAATCGCAGTTCCTCCAACCAATGATATCGATGTATTTTCAAATGACCTTGGTTTCATTGCGATAGTGGAAGATGGGAAACTTATCGGCTTTAACGTGGCAATTGGCGGCGGAATGGGCAGCTCTCATGGGGATAAAGCGACCTATCCGCAGCTGGCAAAAGTAATCGGCTTCTGTAAGCCGGAACAGCTTTATGATGTGGCTGAAAAGACGATTACGATTCAGCGCGACTACGGAAACCGTTCTGAACGTAAAAATGCACGCTTCAAATATACCATTGATCGTCTTGGTCTGGAAACAGTCAAGGAAGAGCTGGAACACCGATTAGGCTGGAGTCTGGATGAAGCAAAACCATACCATTTTGACAGTAACGGCGACCGTTACGGATGGGTCAAAGGTGTGGGTGGCAAGTGGCATTTAACCTTGTTTATCGAGGGTGGACGCGTTAAAGATTTCGCTGATTATAAACTAAAGACGGGCTTGCGTGAAATTGCTAAAATTCATAATGGTGAATTCCGTTTAACAACAAATCAAAATTTGATTATTGCCAATGTATCAAGCCAGAAAAAGAAAAAGATTACAGAATTAATTGAGCAATATGGCTTGACTGATGGGAAATATCATTCAGCACTACGCCGCAGCTCGATGGCTTGCGTGGCTCTTCCAACTTGCGGACTAGCCATGGCGGAAGCAGAACGTTACCTGCCTGTACTGATGGATAAAATCGAAGAGATAGTCGATGAAAACGGCCTGCGTGACCAAGAAATCACGATTCGCATGACGGGGTGTCCAAATGGATGTGCACGTCCTGCTCTTGGTGAAATTGCCTTTATTGGTAAAGCCGTTGGGAAGTATAATATGTACCTCGGAGCTGCCTTTGACGGCAGTCGTTTAAACAAAATGTACCGCGAAAACATTGGTGAAGAAGAAATATTAAGTGAACTTCGTGTACTTCTTTCACGTTTTGCGAAGGAACGTGAAGATGGCGAGCACTTCGGTGACTTTGTCATCCGTGCGGGCATTATTAAAGCAACTACAGACGGTACTAATTTTCATGAGTTAAATGAAGTTCTAAAACAGGGATAAACTCCCTGTTTTTTTTTGTATGGAAGGTTCCAGTAAACTACCAAATATTAAGCACATTGATTTACTAAAATATAGGAAGAAACTTTGTCATCCCATTGGAAAATGCCGTCTTTGAGCCTAATTACTATATCAAATGGCCGAGGGATAGAGAGTTTTTTTTCTTGAGCATTAGCTCCCAATTCCTCCAGCATATTTGTTTTTAATTGAAGTAATTCTTCCTTAGAGGCAATTCGGATCACTTTATCTAGAGTAATTTTCTTTTCGTTTATTCCATTTCTTTTACAAATACTTTCTTGAAAACTCCTGTTAAATTGAATCATCAAAGATAAATCCTCTATGCATGCTACTCCGAATACCTCTTTAATAATATTTCCGTATCGAAGCTGATAGTCAGTAGCAAATTTAATCATTTTCTGCTCGGGATTTTCTAATATATAGACAGATTGAATTTTATTTATCATCAATAGCATCCTCTCATTTGTATTCTGAACTATTTGGGTAATTAATTTAGATACTGTATTAATGATACCATAATAATGAGTTTTACAGTTGTAGGGAGGATTTAGACAAAGTGTCTGATATTTTTAAAACACATTTCGAATTAGAAGCGAAAATTTTCTTCGTGAAAGCGCTTTTTTCTAAATATTTAGAATATTACGCTTGCTTATCTGATTGCTATATTATACTATTAAAAATATTACTAATCTAAACTAATAAGAAGGAAGCGACTTACTTTGAATTATCCATTTGCACCTCAAACCAGAACCTATGAATCTTCTGCGGTAAGAGACATTTTAAAGGTGACCCAGCAGGGGCACGTTATTTCTTTTGCAGGGGGGTTGCCAGCTGAAGACATTTTTCCGATTGAGGAAGTAAAAATTGCCTATGAAAAGGTGTTCGCATCGGGAAAATCTTCTTTGCAATATGGTTTAACAGAGGGCTTCACTCTACTTCGCGAGGCCATTCAAGCCAAAATGGCCCAAAAGGGGATTGCATCTACACCTGAAAACATTTTGGTTACTACGGGTTCCCAGCAGGTTATCGACCTGTTTTCCAGGATTATGCTAAGCCCAGGTGATATTGTCTTAACGGAGGATCCTACTTATCTATCAGCCTTGCAGGTTTTTAGGTCTTACGGGGCAAATGTTATCGCCGTCAGCAGTGATGAGCATGGAATGGTACCCGAGGATTTAGAAACAAAAATGAACCAATACCACCCAAAATTTGTTTATATTATACCAACTTTCTCTAATCCGGATGGAAAGGTATGGAGTAGTGAAAGAAGGCAAAAACTTTTAAATCTTTGCTATAAATATAATGTACTAGTACTTGAGGACGATCCATACGGAGATATCCAATTTCATGAAGAAGAGCACTATCCATCCGTAGCATCTTTTGATAAGCAGCAAAGTCACGTCATTTATACGAGTACTTTCTCAAAGTCGGTCGTCCCAGCGCTTAGAACAGGGTGGGTTACTGGACCTTCAGAAGTAGTGCAAATGATGACAAAAGCGAAGCAAATGAATGATTTGCATTCCAGCAGCCTCGATCAACAAGCATTATATTATTTACTGCGCGATTTCAATCTTGATGGGCATATCAAGCATATTCGAAATGAGTATTATTATCGAATGACCATTATGAGAGATTATTTGAATATGCTTGAGCCCGGCTTGTTTACATGGAAAGAGCCAAAAGGTGGTATGTTTTTGTGGGTGGAAGGGAATGAAGAATTAAATACAACCCGTTTACTTTCCCAAGCTGTTGAAAAAGGTGTAGCCTTTGTCCCTGGTGCTCCGTTCTATGTCGACCAGCCTAAACACAACACGTTCCGCTTAAATTTCAGCCACTCAACTCCAGAAAAAATAAAGCTAGGCATGGATCGATTAGTAGAGGTTTTATTAAAGCCAGCAGTCGTTTAAGATGTGGTTCTTGAATGAAATTCTCCTTTTATGTAAAGTTTATTAAGGTAATTAATTATAAAAGGGATGAATAAGAATGGCTTTTATCGGGATTGTAATTATTATATTTTTGGTCTATTTTCTAATTATTCGCCCGCTTACCCACCGAAATCGTCCACAGGTTTATGAGCCAAGAAGGAATTATAATGAACCTAGAAGGGACTATTATGAACCGCGTGGAAATTTTGGTCCAGGGCATAGTGGATTTGGCGGAATAGGGTCATTTGCCGGAGGAATGGCAGCAGGGGCGTTATTGACTTATTTGTTTAATCAGGGCAGAATTGGATTTGATCAATATCATGCGTTACAGCAATTACAAGATCATGAAATCATGCAAGAACTTATGGATCAAAATATCATTCAAGAACATGAAATTGACCAGCTGCAGGAGGAGATTGGACAGGGCAGAGGGGATGAGCCGTCAGATTGGGATGGAGACGGCAGCGATGACGATATTGATAACAATGATCAAGATGATTTTCAAGATCAAGATGAATTTGGAAATTGGGATAACGGTGATGATAATTGGGTTTAACATGGAGTGCCTTCAACATCCTTAAATGGATGTTTAGGGTGCTCTTTTAATTGTTACAGAGTTGTGAACAAGAGAGTTAGCAGCTGTTTTTTTTTCTAGAGATATAGAAGGATAAACACTATCTATAATAAAATAAAGGTATATCGACTAAAGCAAGGTTAGTCATCATGATTCTTAGAACAGAATCCAAATAACAGCCAGAAAGAGGTTGATGGTGATGTGGCCTTTTGTAAATAAAAAAAAAATAATGGACGAAGAAGATAACCCTAGTTATTTAGCAGTAAAAGAAGTAACAGAGGAAAAGGAAATTGAAAAAATATCCATTAAATTGAAAGAAGTTCTAAACAACACGTCTAATGATATTATTATTTTATGCGTTGGTTCAGACCGTTCAACAGGAGACTCGCTTGGCCCCATAGTCGGCTCCATGTTGAAAGAAAGCAAACTCCCCATAATTGTATATGGTACATTGGAAGAGCCAGTACACGCGTTAAATATTCATAAAATTCTAAAAAAAATCAATCAGACCCATCCTGCCCCTTTTATCTTAGGGATTGATGCCTGTTTAGGTGATAAAAACCAAATTGGTTCTATTATTTTGAAAAAAGGTCCGCTTATACCAGGTTCCGCATTAAATAAAGTATTGCCAGGGGTAGGGGATTACCATCTAAAAGCAGTTGTAAATAGTCTCGATTCCTATTCGCCTGTCCAATCCTTAAACAGCACGAGACTTTTTACGGTCATAAAGCTTGCTGAAATTATGACCAAGATTATTTCACGAGCTGTTTTAGAAGATAAATCTGTGTCAATTAGGAATTTATTAATGGTGGAAGATTAATCCAGATTATTTGAAATAACTGAAGCTAGTCGGTTATAATTATTATTATTATTTATAATAGAGAGAAAGCGTGATAAACATTGGGGAACAATTGGACAGAGGAAAATTTAATCTCTTTGCGGGAACGGGTCTATATCCACATCAAAGACCTTATCCTAGAGGGTGAATTTAAAACAGGAGACCGGCTTGTGGAACGTGAATTGGCAGAAAGACTTAATATTAGCCGCACGCCAATTCGGGAAGCCTTATTTAGATTGGAATCACAGGGATTTGTGAAAACAGTGCCGAGAAAAGGGGTTATTGTTGCTGATATTTCTGAGAAAGAAATTATTGAAGTTTTTACGATTCTCTCTTCATTAGAAGTCTTAGCTGCAAAATTAGCTGCACAAAAATTAGATGATGAAACAAAAAGTAAATTTAATACCTATATAAAAAAGATTGAAGAAGGTTTAGCAAGTGAAAATGATGCTGATTTTTCACATTTACACGGGGAATTGAACCATCTTTTATACAGTTCAGCTAAAAATACAAAGCTTTATGAGATATTAAGTGGATTGTCTGATTATATTAGTGCTTTTGCAAAAACAGGATTTAAAAATCCTGGCCGCGCCGTACAGTCAATGGAAGAGCACTTGAAAATAATGGAGGCCATCGTTAATCAAGAAATTGAAATGGCTGAATATTTGACAAAGATCCATATAGAAAATTCTAAAAAGGCCTATATCGAGGCAGTGCAGCAAGCAAAAGAAAAGCGAAAAGGGTAAAAGGAAACTCCATCTGCTGGTGGAGTTTCCTTTTATTTTAGTTATGAAGATTCCTTATAATCCGATAACTGCAGGTGCTGTCATGTTTTTTAACACTTTAGCCACACTCATTGCTACGATTGGACTTGATTTTGGATTTTGAGTAAATGGTTTGTTTTGGACGGATATTTCCACTTGTCCAAATTCGCCTTTCGCAAGGATCGTGTGAGTATTAAATTGAATAGTTGGATCCACGTATACTTGAACCTTCGTTTTTTCGAAACCAATTCCAGCAATACTTAAAGCCGCTGAAACATTTACATTTTCAGGGAATAATTTGGCTGCATTTCTGGCATTTCCTTCAAAGATACAATAGGGCTCAGTGATGGTGGCAAGATCTACCTTTTCCTCTGCAATCGTTCCATACCAACTTCTTGGATGCTTCCTTGTAATGAGTTTGATTTCATCAATCTCGCCTAATATTCCGGCAGCAATCCGATCTAAACCAGCGATAGCGGCAGATGGAATAATTATTTGTTTTTTACTTTTTAACGCAGTTTCCTGTAATGATTCATAAAATTCATTATCTGCTAATACCCCTACTGATAGAAGAACTAGATCACTACCTGAGGAAAGAGTTTTTTCACCGTATTGTTTCACCGCATTATGGCCGGCTGCTTCGATAATAATATCTAAATTTTGATTAAAAAATGCTTCTTGATCCGTTGTCATGGTACAGTGTTCTGGCAAGTAATCTAAAGGACTAGGCTGTTTCCTAACTAGAATAGACTTCAGGATGACATCTCCGGCCTGTCCTGAATGGATAAATTCAGCAATACTTTTTCCAAGTGTTCCATAGCCAATGATCCCAGCTCTCAGCATTTTTGATTCTCCTCAATAATGATTATTTGGTATACTATGTACCATTAATTTCTACATTTTAACGGATTAAAAGATTAAAATCAAGAGGAAAATTTAGAATATAATCAAACGTCTAAATTTTCAAAATATTGTTGCACATACCAGGTGGTTAATGATATATTATTTTCAACCTATATAGTTAACACTGGCTGTATAGTGAAAATGAGGGGGGATCGACATCATTCTTACATATTAATTACTGGTAGTATTCATTTGTTTGTCCTCGTACGGTTTTTCTATGGTTGAAGGTAAATATGTTAAATCAGGTTCAAAATATTTTTTTTGGATTATCTCGGTATACAATCCACAAAATACAAAAATCGCCTTACTCGTTAATTTTTTCCTTTTTGATGCAATAGCAATTTTTAGTATTCTAGCAGTTAACATTAAAAGGTAATTGAGAAGAGAGACGACATCTTTGGTGGAAGCGCTTACGAATTCTTTCTCCTCACCATACCACCTTTCAGAAAATTTCAAGCAGAACATTTGAACAAATTTAGCTGAAAATTTTTTTAAAAGTCGGAGGGGGATATATGGAATTAACATTAGCTCATTGGGTCTACCTAATTGTCACTGCAGCAGTCATTATTATTATGCTATTCCGAAAAGGTGTTGTATTACCTCTAATCATTGGGACCTTTATTGTGGCAGCCGTATATAAGGGTAGTTTAATTGCAGGCTTTCAAGCTGTCTTTAATGCTAACCTTGTTGCCGCTAAGGAACTATTTAGTATTTTCTTAATCATATCGATCATGATTGGGCTCTTAAATTCTCTGAAAGATCTAGGGGCGGATAGAAGGATGGTCGTACCGATTCAGAAAATCATGGTAAACGGACATGTTTCCTATTTAGTATTAATGGTCACAACCTATGTAATTTCGCTCTTTTTCTGGCCAACCCCAGCAGTTCCATTAATTTGTGCTTTGTTAGTTCCTGCAGCAGTAAGTGCAGGTTTGCCTGTTATGACTTCCGCAATGGTAATCGTTATCGCGGGTCAAGGGATGGCTCTTTCCTCAGACTATATCATGCAAGTAGCGCCAATGCTAAGTGCAAAAGCAGCGGGTATTGATAAAGCTGCCGTATCAGATAAGGCATTCATTCTTTCTTTAATTACAGGATTTAGCGCTTTAGCGATTGTGTATGTCACACATCGAAAGGCGATTACTAAGAAATCTGGTTCTGGCAGTAACGTTAATACTGAAGAAAAAGCATTTTTTAATGTGGCCGAAGAACTTGCTGCGACTGCAGAAGAGACTGCTGATCTCGTTCAAAGAAAAGCAACATGGGGAAAAGTTTTCGCTGTCATTGTACCTTTAGCCATGTTAGCTGTTATGATTTTTATGTTCCAGACAAAAATTGGCGGTGGATCTGGCTTTGAAGGCGGGGACGGTGCCGCTTTCATTGGCGGTGTTGCTACTATTCTATTAGTCTTAGCTACTATTGCCTTTAACCGAATTCATGCACTTGATAAAATAAGTGAACATATCACTGAAGGTTTTGTGTTCGCTTTTAAGGCCATGGCACCTGTCATTCCGATTGCTGGTTACTTCTTTATGGGAAGCGGAGATTTTTCAGGGGCTATCCTGTCATTAGGTGATAAGGCAGCAAAGCCGGCATTTCTATTTGATTTAATCCAAGCAGGACAAAATTATATCCCGCATAGCCCATTTTTTGCAGCGATTAGTATTTTAATAGTTGGTATCATTACGGGGTTAGATGGCTCTGGATTTGCTGGACTTCCTTTAACAGGTGCATTGTCTGGAGCAATTGCCCCAGGAAGTCACATCGACCCTTCAGTTATGGCCGCTATTGGTCAAATGGGGGCAGTTTGGAGCGGCGGGGGAACATTGATTGCTTGGTCATCCCTTGTGGCCGTAGCAGGCTTCTTACAAGTATCACCGCTTGAACTGGCGAGGAAAAACTTCATACCTGTAATATCGGGACTTCTCCTAGCCACTATTTTAGCAGTCATAATTTGGTAGTTTTTAAGGGCCTTCCAAGAGTCAGTTAAACACTGATTTTTGGCAGCCCTTTTTTTCGCATGTTTGGTATATTTGTGAATAGAATGAGGATGGAATGGCAGGCATTGAAGGAAGAAAGGATGAAACCCATGAAAGCAGGTTTGGTCGGGATTGGAAAACTTGGGACTGCAATGATGGCGCACTGGCATCGAAGCAGTAGTCCTATAGGTATTTATCACCCTGTGAAAAAGAAGGCTGAAGATTTTGTTCAGCAGTTTCAAAATGGATATTGTTTATCAAAGGAAGAATTAAGTAATTTAGATGTGCTAGTATTAGCGTTACCTGCATTGAGGGTTATTCCTTTTATTTCAAGCATAAGGATTAAAGGGTCAACCACAATAATTAATATGGCAACTGCCCTTCAAACTAACGAAATTAAATCAAACTTTCCAAGCTTAAACATTCAAGGAGTGAAATTTATGGGGCATTGGAAAGATTTATTAGAACATGGCAATGGCTTGTTTATTACAGAATCCCCATTACCACCGGAAATAGAGGACCTTTATCATTCGTTAGGGAAGGTAAAATTGGATCGTGAGGATTGTTTATCTGAGGTCAATAAACTTGCAACCTACTATGCTATTAAAGCTGCTATCGAAATTGAAAAGGATTTTTCAGATAGAGGCATTTCCCCTGAATATGTTAAGCGGGCCTTAACTTCCTTAGCCCCTGAAGTTATGCGTAGTTATAGTGAAGGAAATCTTGGCCATTTTGCAATGGATATTGTAAAAGAGGTGCAGGCAGAGAAAGGAGGAGTCAATCTAGATTGACTCCTCCTTTCTTATTATTGATTATTTAGGAAAGGCTCTTTTCGTAAACTTTATTGCTTATGGAACTTAATAACATTCATTTACTAAGTTTCTGGGCAATTTTCGCAAATGCTCTTACGAAAAGATGCCACGACGCTTCTAGTTATACGGTTGATAAACTTATACGAAAAACAACAATTTATGCGAAAATAGCCTTAAGAAAAGAACAATTGTAGGACAAATAGGTACACCATCACACAGCCGATATAAAGGCCGGCAAAGGATAAATTCCAATTTGATACCTTATAGGAACTTTCCTTCACAATGTTGGACATGAGCCCTAGTGTGGCATTATACGGTCCCACAAGAAAGGATGAAACCGCCCCCGCTAACATGGCAACGGTTAATATATGCGGTGAGATACCGATTACCGCAGGATTGAGTCCTTCGGTCATTAATGCAAGGGACACAGCTGGATGTAGTCCGAGAAAAGCAAAACCTAAAGGAATCAGTGGCAGCAAAATCAAAAAGATTTCTACACCCGCCACATGAATAAACTGTATTACCAAGCGGTCCAACCATTCATTTGTATGAGAAACATTGATGGTCGAGATAAAAAAGCCAGCTGATAAATAAATAAAGAATTGATCCTTCATACCTACTGAAAACGATTGAAAATGTTTTAATAAATGGGCACCAAACTCTTTTCCTTGCTTTAAGCATAAAGACCATGTAAAGGAAAAGGGGATAACCATTAATGAAACGAGTGTTAAGAAGGGATAATTAAACTTTTTTTCTACTAATGAAATAACGAGATTAAATAGTACGATTGCTAGTAATATTTGAAAGACCCTTCGTGAACGGTCGATTTGCCTTGGCACTAAGGCGGCAGCCGTTTCATGGACAGAGAGGTCTTTCTGGGTTTTGATCATTACTTTTGATTTGCGCGCCCCCAGGTACCAATCCATTCCCATCCCTACAATACTAAGAGGAATCACATAAGGAAGAATCGAAACCCAGCTGACTCCCGTCATTGTAATAACAATCCCGACAATGGGGGTTACAGGGGCCCAAAGTAACGGCATGGCAAACCCCCGGGTAATCGCGCGGCTCATAAACCGTTCTTTACTTTGTACTGGTATGACATCTAAAGATGGCCGGATCGAGTAATAAGTCATCGGCAATGTTGCAAGATTCATAAAAATACTAAAAAAGTAAGAAAAACCGGAAGTAATCATATAAAGCTGTCCGGATGTTTTTACCCTCTTTTGAATCATCGTTTGAATGCCGCCGCTGTAACCGCCAAGTTTAATGGGGATTCCTAAGATTGGAACTAAGGTAAACATCGTCAGCAAGTCGAGCATGGGACCAAAGGATAGGATATATTCCTGCCATCTGGCACCGCTTGTCCATAATAAGATCAATCCCAGGATTAAAAAGGTACTTCCTAAAATTTGAACAAATCGTTTTGCTTGGAATAGAGTACAAAGAACGATGATAAGACTTAAAACGGATAAGACAACCCCAATATCCAGCTGTGGGAAAAGCACGGAGAGTAAATATAATAAAATTACTAAAAAAAACATAAATCTTAGCATATCAACACCCTTACTCAAAATACGGTATACCAAATGTTGAAAGCAGGTTTAAAATAGACACAATTCAGCCGTATTTTAATAAAAATTTGGTATTTGGTATACAATATTGTTGTAATTTTTTTCACTGCATTATAAAATTAAATTAATAAATAACATATAAATTAGGGGGAATTAACATGTTAAACATTCTATTTAACTCAAAAAAATCTGCTGAAAAAGCTGAGAAAAAATTAGCTTCACTAAGAAAAATACTTAAGTTTTAACGCATTATGGAAAAGCCGTCGCTCTATTGCGGCGGTTTTTTTCTGCTTTTTAATAATATAAAAACCGGAGAGACGTTATATTCTCTCCGGACTTGTACATGAAGCGTCATGTCAGAAATTTATACCGCTACTTCATCGGATTTGATCAGCTTGGAATTAACTGAATCCTCACTGTTTCCAGATGCTTTCACGATCTCATTTAATTCCTCACGTGCCGCTTCGATTGTTTCAAACCTCTCAAAAAACTTTACTGCGATATGATTGACATATTCTTTTCCTTCAAAATTTTCAAATAATTGGATTTTAGCGCTTTCATCAAGAACCTTCGCAATCGTATATTTAGCCCGTAATTGATTAAAGAAATAGAAGTGATACGTTTCAACTGGCTCTAGACCATCATTTTCTAAAATTGTTTGAAAGGATTCTTTATTCGTTAGCACAATAAA
The DNA here is from genome assembly GCF_030403775.1 of Paenibacillus sp. BSR1-1. Classification (GTDB taxonomy): domain Bacteria; phylum Bacillota; class Bacilli; order Bacillales; family Cytobacillaceae; genus Neobacillus. The sequence continues at coordinate 246,978 of NZ_JAQMWQ010000004.1, read as the reverse complement.
TTTTCCCAATTTGAACACTCCTTTTTTTATTGAACATTGTATACCAAACTACTTATTTGTATTTTATCTGAAGTTAATAAAATATTCAACAGTATATTCTAAATATTAAAATAATTAAAAAACTAGTTTGCTTCTTAAATCAAAAGATTGTATACTTCAGAAAAGAGTCAAAATTTTTAGAATAAACGGGAAGGGGAAGTTTTATGCCAAAAGTGATCCTCCATGTTGATGGAACAACCGTTGAACAAGAAGTGAAAGAGAATGCCAACTTAGTAGTGCTTGCAGCCACACGCCAATTACCAAAGTTAAAATACGGCTGTGGAATGGGGCGCTGTACAAAATGTACGTGCGTTGTGATCGAGGGTGCAGAAGACTTAGCGCCACCGAACTGGAAGGAAGAAAAAATGCTTGGAGATAAGGTAAATGAAGGATACAGGTTGACTTGTCAGCTAACGATTCAGCATGATATTGAAATCTCTCAAGAAAATATTGAGGTTTCGGTTCCGAAGAAACAATCGGCTATCCAAGTAAAATAATTTTTTATTTCGTTTTTTAGGTATACAATATACAAAAAAACTAATTGCAGGTGATTTATTATGGATTGTTACGACCTAACCAGGATGACCTGGAACGAGGTAAAAGAAGCATTAAAAACCGTGAAGTTTGCCATTATTCCAATCGGCGCCCATGAACAGCATGGTCCTCATATGGCAGAAAGCTGTGATGCCGTTTTAGCAGAAAGGATGGCTAAAAAGCTTGGAGAGAAAATGTTTCCTTTTTGCATCGTCACTCCAACCATAAATATGGGTGTATCCCAGCATCACTTAAATTTTCCGGGAACCATATCTTTGCAGCCCAATACCTTAATAGCAATTTTAAATGATATGATCTCATCATTAAAACATCATGGAATTGAGAAGGTTTTATTATTAAATTCACACGGCGGCAACCAATCTACACTAAATGTGGCATCGATGACCTTAACTAAAGAACTAGATGTTGAAATTTATTATGCAAAAACAACAGCATCTGCTAAACAATCGATAAAGAATTTTGTTACTTCCAATTTGTTTGGCCACAGCTGTGAGCGAGAGGTTTCTGAAGCCTTATATCTGGCTCCAGAGCTTGTCCGGCCTGAGTTACTAGAAAAAGGGGATATTCAGGAGCAGGGAAGATGGAAGCAGCTTAGACCGGGTAATGCCATCCAAGGATTTTATTATTATGAAGAAATGACACAAAATGGCTGTATCGGTGATGCGACAAAAGCCAGCTGGGAAATTGGCCGGCAAATTGTCGAAGAATCATTGGAGAACCTTTCGAAAGAGCTATACAAATTATTAAAGATAGAAGTAGAAACGCCTTATTAGATCAGGCACCCACTAATTATCAGATTATAATAATCTTTTAAAAATTCTAAAAATTATATTTACAAACGAAAATAAATAGGTTACTATTTAATTAAGGTATACCAAATAAGAAAAAAACCGACAGAATGCTAGATAATATCTGACAATCTTTTATTTTTAAACTCATTTGGTATACAAAATATCAAATACCAAGATCAACTTGGTCAGCTACATAAATTTTGAGGAGGAGATTACATTGACAGAATTACTTTCAAAAGACGAATTTCGCAAACAACTGGAAGAAGCTATTAAAGGAAATCATAGCCAAAAGGCTCCTTTTACATTAGCATGGGCTGAAGGAAAATTAGAAAGAAAACACTTTGCTAGATGGGCTGAAAACCACTACCACTATGTTGGACCTTTCGCAGATTACCTAGCGTATATCTATCACAATACTCCAACCGATCCAAAATTTGAAGCGGCAAAGGATTTCACATTGCAAAACATGTATGAAGAAGAAATCGCAGCTGACCGCCATACTGATTTGCTGATTCGTTTTGCCGAAGCTTGTGGCACAACGCGTGAACGAGTGATTAATCCACAAAATATGGCTCCAACCACACTTGGGCTTCAAAGCTGGTGTTTCGCGGTTGCTGCTCGTGAAAATTTCGTAGTTGCAACAGCTGCTTTAGTAGTAGGATTAGAATCTCAAGTACCTGACATTTATCGGAAGCAAACTCCTGCATTACGTGAACAATATGGATTTACGGATGAAGAAATTGAATTCTTCGATTTACACATCGTTTCTGATGAAATCCATGGTGAGCGTGGTTACAAAATCGTTCTTGATCATGCCGATACTCCAGAATTACAGCAACGCTGTCTAGAAGTAGTTAGAACAGGAGCAAAAATGCGCCGCATGTATATGGATGGATTATGGAGAGAGTACTTAGAGCAGGATTTGGGAGCTTTAGTAGAAGCAAAATAATCTTAAAGCTAGTTAATAATAATATGGATTCAAAAGGCCATTTTTGAATCCGCTTCCTTTACAAGCCGCCCTATTTAATCTTGCAGTTTAAGGTTTAAATGGCGGCTATTTTTTATAAAGAAATGATGGTGATAAATGTGTTAACTACTAAAATAGAAACATTCAATAATTTAATAGATGGCGAGTGGCAGGAATCTGTTAGCCATAAGACGTTTAATAGTGTAAACCCCGCAAATAAAGCTGAAATTGTGGGGGTTTTCCAAGCTTCAAATGAACAGGACGTCCGTTTGGCGATTGAGGCAGCACAAAAAGCCTTTCCGGCATGGTCCCAAACAGCACCATCTAAACGTGCAGCGATTTTAAATCAGGCTGCCAGCATTCTGGAACAAAATGCCGCTAAGGTAGCCGAAGAGTTGACACGCGAAGAAGGAAAACACATTGATGATGCTAAAAATGAGGTCCTTCGCTCGGCGCAAACGCTCCGGTTTTATGCAGTGGAAGGGCAGACTTTTACGGGCGAAACTTTCCCAAATGATGATCCAAATATGAAGGTATCGACGGAAAGAGAGCCGCTTGGAGTGGTGAGTGTCATAACTCCTTGGAATTTTCCCCTTTCGATTCCAGCCAGAAAAATAGCACCTGCTTTAATTACTGGAAATACTGTGGTATTCAAACCTTCGTCAGATACACCACTAATTGCATTCAGATTAGTTGAAGCTCTATATCAAGCAGGGATTCCAAAAGGCGTCATTAACTTTGTAACAGGAAAAGCTTCCGATGTGGGCGATTTATTGGTAACTCATTCGGCTGTAAGGGCAGTCACTTTTACCGGATCTACTAGTGCTGGGGAAGATATTCATCGAAAAGCATCTTTTACAACCCGCACCCAAATGGAGCTCGGGGGGAAGAATCCGCTCATCGTTATGCAGGATGCAGATCTTGATTTGGCCGCAAGCTTGGCTGTAAACGGAGGCTTTTCCATAACCGGGCAAGCGTGTACTGGAACAAGCCGTGTGATCGTTTTAAAAGAAGTGAAAGAGGCATTTGTTCAAAAGCTTATAGAAAAAACCAGCGCTCTTAAAATTGGAAATGGATTTGAAAAAGGCGTAAAAATTGGTCCACTTGCCAATGAAAAACAGTTCAATAATGTCCTAAAGTATATTCAATATGGTAAAGAAGATGGTGCCACATTGGCCTTTGGCGGGAATGCCTTAACAGATGCAGAGTACCAAAAAGGATACTTTGTTCAGCCAGCGATTTTCACGAATGTAAATCCGGATTCTCGGATTGCCAAAGAAGAAATTTTTGGTCCTGTTATTGCTGTGATAGAAGTAGATACATATGAAGAAGCCATCGCCATTGCGAATGATGTTGAGTATGGTTTATCTGCTTCCATCGTCACCAATAATTTAAAAGTTGCTAACCAATTTACTAAGGATATTCAGGCAGGAACGGTTAAGGTAAACCGAACGACAACGGGCAACTTAATGAACGCACCTTTTGGCGGTCTGAAAAAATCAAGCACTTCCACCTTCCGTGAATCTGGAAGAGTCGGTTTAGAGTTCTTTACCCAATTAAAAACAGTCTATATTGGCTATTAAGGAGAGATTCATCCATGAAAACAGCATTAAAATTAGAATTAGAAGAAGCAAAAATCATGATTGAGGCGGCTAAGAAAAAATCAGAGGAAATCAATGTGCTTGAGACCATTGCTATTGTTGATGATGGAGGGAACCTGATTGCGCTGGAACGAATGAATGGTGCACGCATCACTGGTCCAGAAATCGCGATTGCGAAAGCTTATACGGCTTCGGGTCATAAGCGGTCCACCCATTTATTTAACAAAGAACCAAATGGACCTGCACTCCCTGGAAACGAAGCATTTGGTATTAATCAAATGCTTCCCGGCAAATTTGCTATCTTTGTTGGCGGCTTCCCGATTGTGGTAAATGGTGAAGTGGTCGGGGGAATTGGTGTCAGCGGCGGAAACGGGGAACAAGATACAGCCGTTGGGACTGCTGCATTAACAGCACTGCAAAAGTTTGTGGAAGGTGAGGGCCTTGAGGTCGTTACTGAAGCTGATATAAAAAAATAATGGAAGCTGGACCCCATTCATTGTCTTATAGACAGAATGGGGTCCATGTTAATCAACGGGGAATTTTGTTAATTAAGGGGGAGAATCAACTGAAACCATATGTTGAGTTGGCTATAGGGTTTGCACGCACAGGCGTTACTGGATATGGAGGTGGTCCTTCTACGATTCCGTTGATTGAATTTGAAGCTGTTCAAAAATATAAATGGATGACTGAAGAGGAATTTGGGGAAATTTTAGCGTTAGCCAATACCTTACCTGGTCCGATTGCAACCAAAATGGCAGCCTATATCGGATACAAGGTAAAAGGGTCTTTAGGAGCAACAGTTGCCATCCTTGCTCACATTCTCCCATCCATCGTTGCCATGATTGGATTGTTAGGGGTGCTTTATTCCTTTAGAAAATCTCCAATTGTAAGCGGAATGGTGCAAGGGGTAACGCCCGTCATTGGATTTATGTTATTAGAGATGGCTTACCGTTTTTTCCAAAATGGACGCAAAGGCTTAGGATTGTCGAAAATGGTGATACTTTCAGCCGTTTCTTTAGTATTTATTCAATTTCTCGGTGTACATCCAGGGATTTTAATCGCCGTTTTTCTAATTGCTGCTTATTTGATTGCCGACCGTAAAGAAAAAGCGGCTTCACCTGAGACGAATGTTCTTCTACAGAGAAAGGAAAAAAGCTCATGATTTATTGGCATATTTTCTGGTCATTTTTTATTGCAAATTTATTAGGATACGGCGGAGGACCTGCAACGATTCCATTAATTCAGAATGAAGTGGTTAATCATTATCATTGGATGACTGTATCCAAATTCGGTGATATATTAGCGATCGCCAATGCTTTACCGGGACCTATTGCCACTAAAATGGGAGGATTTATCGGTTATCAATTGGCAGGAATTCCTGGTGCCATTATTGCGCTGGCGGCCACTATTCTTCCTTCAGCTCTGGCTGTTATTTTGTTATTTAAGTTTGTCAATCTATTTAAGGATTCTTCCAAAATTAAACTCATGACAAAATCTGTACAGCCGATTATTGCCATTTTACTCGCCGTTATGGCCTATCAATTCTTTTTAACCGCGTTTGAAAAAAGTGGTGTTTTTCATCTTTTACTCTTAGCATGCATTAGCTATTTCGCTTTAATCAGGCTAAAGATTCACCCTTCACTGGTGATTGTTTGCGCATTGTTTTATGGAGGGATTTTTTTATCATAAGCGGATAAACTTAAGGAAAATACTTTAATAAATAAGCGGGTGGGGTAATGGAAACAAGATGGGAGGAAAACAATCTTTTATCAATACGAGAACATGCCTATCTTTATTTGAAGGAAATGATTCTCGAAGGAGAATTTAAAGCTGGTGATCGGCTGATCGAAAGAGAGCTTGCGGGGAGATTAAATATTAGTCGTACTCCAATTCGCGAAGCTTTGTTCCGACTGGAATCGCAGGGTTTTGTTAAAACCGTTCCAAGGAAAGGTGTCGTGGTTACGAACATTTCTGAAACAGAAGTCATTGAGGTATTTACCATCCTTTCCTCATTGGAAGTTTTAGCGGTAAAATTGGCAGCACAAAAGATGGATAAGAGCACTCAGCTGGAATTAGATCAAAAAATCAAAGAGCTAATGGAATTGGAAAGACTGGCGGAAGAGAACTTTAATTTTGAACATATTCAAATGAATCAACTAATCAATAAAGCTTCGAAGAGTCCTAAATTATTCGAAATTCTTTCCGGTCTGATTGATTATATTCATATGGCGGCGAATATGGGGTATGAGACTCCAGGGCGAAGAAAAGAATCATTAAAGGAACATATCGATATAATGAAAGCCTTACGAGATAAGGAATCCGATATGGCTGAGTATTTAATGAGAATTCATATTGAAAACTCTAAAAAGGCATATATCAATTATATGGAAAATGTAAAAGAAAAGCTTAATAAAAGGGATAAATTGAGATCCCCCAATTAAGCTTACGAAGGCCACGCCATCACTAAGGTTGTGGTCTTCATTTTTTACAAATACAGAATAATAAATTAAAAGTTTTGTATTGTCTGAAAATTAAAATTATGGTATATTGTATACCAAGAAGATAAATCTTAGGGAGGAAAAAGACATGCCTAAAATAAATTTCATAAACAGTAATAAACAATTAGAGGTTCCAGAGAATTCAAATATTTTGAGAATGTCTCTTCGTTACGATGGAGAACTCCCAAATCGATGTGGCGGGGGTATTTGCGGCACATGCGTTTTTAAAGCGGAAAATGGTGCAGAATTCCTTGATAATGTTAAGGTCCAAGAAAGAAGAAAATTGGGTGAAGAATGGTTAGGGGAAGGATATCGATTAGGATGCCAGACCTTTGTAACTAATGGTGATATTTCAATTTCATGGGATGATGATATCACAGAACAAGTGAAAAAAAGAAAGCCGGATAAACTGCAAAAGGAAGCATCAGCCGTAAAATAATTTTTATAGGGGTGAGAACATGTGGGCCTGTAACAGTCATATGAAAGAAGTGTTATCATTCTTAGATATTCCCCATATTAGCAAGGCGTCCTACCATATCAAATGTTCATTTTGTGAAAAACCTGCACATGCAAAAATCTATTATGCCCATCAGCCAATAAAATTTAAAAACTATAAAGAATTCCAAAATTCGTCCATGATTTCACGCACCTCATAAAAAAGCTGTCATTCGACAGCTTTTTTTATCATTTTTTGGAGGAGAATGACCACTGGACTATATAAAAAACACGATAATTTTGCTAAAATATTAAAAAGTATCTAAAAATACATAACAATAACCTTTTCTAATCATAGGGAATTATTCTATTATTTTCTGATTAGTTACATTATAGGTTTTGATAAATTGGAGGAATGAACATGTGGGATATGGATATGGATATAGATCAAATCGCAAGAATTAAAGTAATAGGCGTTGGCGGCGGCGGAAATAATGCTGTTAACCGAATGATTGAAGCGGGTGTTCAAGGCGTTGAATTTATCGCAGTTAACACAGATGCCCAGGCTCTTAATCTATCAAAAGCAGAGATTAAAATGCAAATTGGTGCACAATTAACAAGAGGCTTAGGAGCAGGTGCTAATCCAGAAGTCGGCAGAAGAGCAGTAGAGGAGAGCCGAAAACAGCTAGAAGAGGTATTAAAGGGAGCTGACATGGTCTTTGTCACGGCCGGAATGGGCGGCGGAACAGGAACGGGAGCGGCCCCAGCCATTGCAGAAATCGCTCATGATCTCGGCGCATTAACGATTGGTGTTGTTACACGCCCATTTGGATTTGAAGGACGAAAGCGTGCACAAAACGCAGCAAGCGGAATCGAGTTTATGAGGAACGCGGTTGATACCTTAATTATTGTGCCAAATGACCGCTTATTGCAGATTGTCGATAAAAAGACGCCTATGATCGAAGCCTTCCGCGAAGCCGATAATGTCCTGCGTCAGGGTGTCCAAGGAATTTCGGATTTAATAGCCGTCCCAGGATTAATAAACCTTGACTTTGCTGATGTTAAAACTATTATGTCTAACCAGGGAACGGCATTAATGGGGATTGGGGTTGCAAAAGGGCCTAACCGCGCTGCGGAGGCTGCTAAAAAGGCGATTTCCAGTCCGTTACTCGAAACGTCCATTGACGGGGCACAAGGTGTCCTCATGAATATTACAGGCGGAAGCAATTTAAGCTTGTATGAAGTTCAGGAGGCAGCGGATATTGTTGCTTCTTCCGCAGATCACGAATTAAATATGATTTTTGGTTCCATCATTAACGATAGTCTAAAGGAAGAAATCATGATTACGGTTATTGCTACTGGTTTTGATGATAAAGAACGCACTAGATTAAACACAGCTTCAAACCTGTTAGGGACAAAGCCGTCATCACAAAGAGAAACGATAAAAGAACAGAAGGCAAATGAAGAATCTCAGCCTGAAAATGGAAGACATGATAATGGAAGACATGATAATGGCAGACAATGGATGGAACCCGAGGAAACACTTGATATTCCAACATTCCTGCGAAATCGTAATAGAAGATAAATCTTTTGGCTGCCGAGTGTCACTCGGCAGTCTTTTAATTTGAATGCTGTGTTAAAGGTTATTTTTAATTTTTTAACACTGTTGATTGAAGCACAAATCAACAGCCAAGTTTAACACGGCCATTTTGAATAATTTTTTTCGAGAAAGAGATATACTATTCATTGGTGGAATAATCAATATTACCAAGCTATATATGATTTAAAATAGGATGTTACCAAAAATAATGATTATGAATTAATTATTGTAGGAAAATTCGCAAAATAATTTTTTATGAAAGCGTATGCTATAATGATACTATTCATACAACAAAGGAGTTTTTGTAATGTTAAAAGATTTCTTTATGGGTTTATCACAAAACCAATTTCTAAATAGTGCTGCAAAGAAATACGGGCTTAAATTAGGAGCGCAAAGTGTTGTTGCCGGAACCACTATCGAAGAAACGATTAAAAGTATTAAAGAATTAAATGCGCACGGTATTTCAGCAACAGTCGATAATCTTGGCGAGTTTGTGTTTGAAAAAGAAGAGGCAACAAAAGCTAAAGAGCAAATTCTTAAGGTTATTGAGGCCATTCATGAAAATAAGGTCGATGCTCATATTTCCTTAAAACCAACCCAATTAGGATTGGATATTGATTATTCTTTTTGCTTAAGTAATTTACGAGAAATTGTTCATCTTGCGAACAACTACGGGATTTTTGTTAATTTTGACATGGAAGATTACGGCCATCTTAAGCCTTCGTTTGATTTATTAGATGAATTGTCTATGGAATATGGGAATGTAGGTACTGTTATTCAAGCTTACTTCTACGAAGCGCAAGAAAACCTTGAAAAATACAAAAATTATCGTTTACGTCTCGTAAAAGGTGCTTATAAAGAGCCTGAAGAGTATGCTTATCAAGATAAGAAAGATATTGATAAAAACTTTATTAAGCTAATCGAATGGCATTTAGTCAATGGAAAATTTACTTCGATTGCTACCCATGATCACCGTATTATTAATCATGTGAAGGAATTTGTTAAAAAGAACGATATTCCAAATGATAAATTCGAGTTTCAAATGCTTTATGGTTTCAGAAAAGACATGCAGCTTGACCTGGCAAAAGAAGGCTACAACTTCTGTACGTATGTACCTTTTGGAAATGACTGGTATGGCTATTTCATGAGACGTCTTGCAGAAAGACCGCAAAATTTAAATCTTGTTGCTAAGCAAGTGTTTAATAAGAAAACGAATACCATTATCGGTGTAGCTGCAGGTGCATTCTTATTAGGAAGAATTTCAAAGGCAAATAATAAAAAACGCCGTTAATTTAAAAGCTTTATGATTTTTTAAGAAGCTCCTGTGTAAGCAGGGGCTTTTTGCTTTCCTTTAAAATCCTCTAATTCAATTATTATTAGTAATTTTGACATGCTGCCCTGAATAGGATAGGTGAGTGAGATTTAAAGAGAATAAGAGGAGAGTCTACTATAATGGGTAAGCAATCATGGACAATCTCAATATTACTAATTAGCAGTTTAATAGGGGTAACAGGATGTACGGAAAAAACAACAACAAAACCAACAGCGGATAAGGTAACAGAGCCGCAAAAGAAACCTGAAACAAAACCTCCGGAAGAACCGGTAAAGGAAAAAGAACAAAAGCCTGTCACAGTTAATATCATTGATCCGAATACAAAAGCGATATTAAAAAACTTCATTCCTCTCGAAATGGGATTTGATGACAATAAAGAAACTTATCAAAAGGAAATTGAGAATTGGGCAAAGGAGATAGCTAGGGGAACACAAACAACGCCTGGCTACGATCAAAGAATGATCCTTGACAAGATTGATGCAAATGGACAAATCATAAAAGGAAAGCCTCAAGTTATCCTAGAAGAATCCGAGCTAGTGAAAAAAGTAATGACGGCATCGGTAAATGGCGGTGACGTTGAGCTTCCGCTTTATGTCACCGAAAGCGGCTATAAACCAGAGGATGCTGCCCATTTAAATGAAGCGGTTGTAGCGAGATATACCACCAGGTTTGACAGCCGGGTAATCGGGCGCTCAAAAAATATTGAGTTGTCATCTCAAGCCATTAATAATGTCATTGTAGGAGCTGGTGACTTTTTCTCCTTTAATACAACGGTTGGGCCTAGTGATGCCGCACATGGTTATCAAAAGGCAAAGGAAATCGTCAATAAGCAATTAGTCGATGGCATTGGCGGAGGAATTTGCCAAACCTCTTCCACTTTATTTAACGCAGTTGATCAAATAGGTGTTAGTTATGTCGAAAAACATCACCACTCATTGTCTGTCGGATACGTCCCTGCAGGGAGGGATGCTACCGTCTCGTATGGCGGTCCAGACTTTAGATTTCAAAATACGAAGGGTATTCCGTTATTAATTAAAGCTATTTACGGAAAAGGGACATTAACGGTTGAAGTTAGAACATCCATTGCTTATCAAAGCCTTATCGCTAAAGGAAATTAATATAGGCAGAGTCTATGTGAATAACACTAGATTCTGCCTTTTTATTTTCCAAATGAACTGTGTATATTCCTTCGTAAATATGCAAAAAATACCTTAGGCTTTTTTGAATAACCAAAGGAGGAATATTATGGGATGGGTTAATAGGTCGTTTTTATCCTTGATTATTTTCACTATTATTGGATGGACTGGAAATCAAAATGTATCTGCCCGTGTTTTGAATGAGGCAAATGTAAGAAAGCCATATGATATAGAAGTTAGCAGGCAGCAGCCTTCTGTGACAGGGGACCAGGGATTGTCTGAGGAATACCATGGTCATAAATCGAATCGGCCGGAAACAAAACTTAAGAAACCAAAACCGCCAGCCGCTAATAATAGGTATAAACAAATACAGCTTTTGGGTATTAATGACCTGCACGGTCAATTAAACGTGACGAGAAATGTTGGAGGGAAACCGGTAGGAAGAGCGGATTATCTCGCAGCATATTTAAAGCAAAGAGCAGCCGAAAATAAGAACACACTTCTTGTACAAGCCGGTGATATGGTTGGGGCCAGTCCGCCAGTTTCCGCTCTTTTACAGGATGAACCGACAATTGAAATCTTAAATAAACTTGGCTTTGATATTGGAACGGTTGGAAACCATGAGTTCGATGAGGGAGTAAAAGAACTTCTCCGCCTGATAAATGGGGGAACCCATCCAAAAACAGGGAATTTTGCGGGTTCTAATTTTCCTTGGATCGTTGCCAATATTATTGATGAGAAGACTGGAAAAACGATTTTACCGCCTTATAAAGTTTTAAAAGTAGATGGAATGTCCATTGGTTTTATCGGAGTGGTTACCACCGAGACTCCTACTGTTGTGGTGCCTAGCGGAGTGGCGGGAATAAAATTCACGGATGAAGTTGAAGCCATCAATCGGAACGTGGCAGAATTAAAAAAGCAAGGTGTGAAATCGATTATTGTTTTAGCGCATAACCCTGGTACATCTGGACCAAATGGGGAAAATCCAACAGGGCAGCTGGTTGATATTGCTAATCGTGTTGACGACGAAGTGGATATTATATTTGGGGGGCATAACCATGCGTATATGAATGCCACCATTGATAATAAATTAGTAGTTCAATCCTACTCTTATGGAACGGCATTTTCTGACGTGGATATCGAAATTGATCCAAAAACAAAGGATATAGTTTCAAAACGAGCAGAAATCGTCACAACCTTTCAAGAAGGCATCGAACCAGACCCTGAAATTAAACAAATCATTGAAGGCTACGAAGCAAAAATTGCTCCAATTGTGAACCGGGTAGTCGGATCCACTTCGGTTCCATTAACGGCCCTGCAAAATGGAAATGGAGAGTCTGTCTTGGGAGACTTTATCGCAGATGCTCAAAGGTCCGCGATGGGCACTCAATTTGCATTTATGAATCCAGGTGGTATTCGTGCCGATATTGATGCAGGGGATATCACATGGGGTGAGGTTTATACTGTTCAGCCATTTAATAATGAGCTTGTCAAAATGACAATGACAGGTCAGCAGATTCGAGACTTGCTTGAGCAGCAGTGGGGGGCGAAAACAACCATGCTGCAAATTTCCGGATTAACCTATTCGTGGGATCCCAATAAACCAGTTGGACAAAGGGTAGTGAGCATCAAGCTCCCAGATGGAACCGTGCTTGATCCTAATAACCCTTACACAGTGACAGCAAATATCTTCCTTTCTGGCGGGGGGGATGGGTTCACAGTATTTACGAAAGCACAAAACAAAGAAGTGGGACCATTGGATTTGGATGCACTCGTCAATTATATTTCAGCACAGCCAAAGCCATTTACCTATAATATTCAGAACCGGATTCAAAAGGTTCAATAATCAAGAATAGGGTGTCAGGCACCATCGACGGTGCCTGACACCCTATTCTATCTTAACCGTGATTTGATCCCATGCATTGTAGCCGTACCCTTTTCGATTCCAAAAAGGATTTGATGGTTGGATGCGGTTGGAGGAATCAGCAGCTTTGGACATGATGGTGTATTCACCTTTTGCTTCAACGGTCCACTCATATGACCAGGGGACCCAGCCATACCTTCCTGGACTTGGATCTAATAAATTAGCAGGAGCCCATGTTTGACCGTTATCCGTACTAATATCAACCTTGGAAATTTCCCCCTTTCCTGTCCAGGCAATTCCTTTAATGACATGTTTGCCTATATTTAGAATTTCTCTATCAAGTGGCTTTTGAATAGTTGAATTTACCTTCAAGCCCGTTACGGGAACAGCTCCTTCGTCATTATTTTTATTTGGAAAATAAACATAGTCCATCGATTGAAATGGTCCGGTAAAATGAGAATCGATTAAGGTTATTTGCTTAATCCATTTTACAGAAGCCATGCCATACCACTGTGGAACAATCAATCTCAATGGATATCCATGCTTAAATGGAATTGGTTGATTATTGTATTCGTAGGCTATAATCGTGTCTGGATGCAAGGCTTTTTTCACGGGAAGGCTTCTTTTAAAGGGAACAACCCCCTCGAGGTCGGTTCTTTTTCCGTAATCATACCCCTCCACGACAACTTCCTTTACACCATCTTTTATTCCTGCTGCTTCAAGTAGGGTCCTTAAAGATACTCCTTTCCAATAGCCTTGACTAATCCCACCTTTTTCCCACTGTTCTCCAAATACCTTTGGGTCGAATAGTCCTCGCTTATCTCCCGCACATTCCAGGGCAACCTTTATGGTTTTTGAAGGGAACTTCATAATCTCCTGCATGGAAAAGATTCTAGGTGTTTGAACATGGCCGTTGATAGGTAACCAATAGAAAGAATAGGTTAGTGGTGGATAGGAAAAATGGTTTCTTCGATAAAATAATTTAGGTGGAAGAATGTCTGTCTCAATAAACTGAATGGGTGTCTCTTTATTTTCAGGATGCAGCTTATGAACGGTAAGTGAAATATTTTGCATGGAAACCTCCTTGTAAGTGGAGCTGTCATATTAATAAATATGTTCCTTTACTAATGTTTTTGAAAGGAATTCTCTTTTTATAAATAATATTGGGGATGGAAAGGGTCTTATATTTCAATTTAAATATAAATAAAATATTCAAAATTGTATAAAATCAATTAATTATTTGATATAAATGAATTATTGATGGATTTTTCTCTTTATTTATTCAAAATTGAATAAATGAAGTAGTATTAAAGAGGGTGAGAGGTGGAGTTTTATATGGTCAATGAAAAAAATAGTTGGAATGAAAGTGAAGCCATTCTGCACTCCTTGCAAGATGATATTTTAGTGACCAATACGGATGGAATTATTTTGAAAGTAAGTGAAGCGACCGAAGGTATTTATAACTTAAAATCGAATGAAATGGTTGGCAGGTCGGTTTATGAACTTGAAAAAGAAGGAATTTTTACACCAATCTTGACCCCCATGGTGTTAAAAGAAAAGAAGAAAATTACAATTGTCCAGACCACAAATGATGGGAAAAAATTATTGGTTACTGGCATACCAGTTTTCAATCAAGAAAATCAACTAGTCCGAATCGTTAGTTATTCACATGATATTACTGAGTTACTAAATATGCAAAAATATTTAACCGATATGGAAGATGAAATGGAAAGAGTAAAAAGTGAGCTTGAAATGCTTAGAAATCTTCATTTCTATACTGAAGGCATGATTGCAAGCGGAGATGAAATGAGAAAGGTTTTACAACTTTCTTTACAGGTAGCTGAAATCGATGTAAATGTGTTACTTCTTGGTGAATCAGGAGTAGGAAAATCGCACATTGCCAAATTTATACACAATAAAAGTCCTAGAAAAGATGGTCCATTTATTGAAGTGAACTGTGGAGCGATCCCTGAGTCTCTTTTTGAGGCAGAGTTTTTTGGTTATGAATCCGGGTCCTTTACAGGCGCAAGCAATAAAGGAAAAGTAGGGTTAGCGGAGCTTGCAGAGGGTGGGACATTATTTCTAGATGAGATTGGGGAGTTGTCGTTAGCTAATCAAGTCAAAATACTGAAGTTTATCCAGGAAAAACAGTTTTACCGGGTCGGAGGAACAAAGGTCAGAAATGTTGATTTCCGAATCTTAGCAGCTACAAATAAAGATTTAGAGAAAGCGATTGAGGAAAAAACGTTTCGCCAGGATCTTTTTTTTCGTCTAAATGTTGTACCGATCACCATCCCTCCTTTACGAAAACGTCAAACGGACATTATTCCCTTAGTTGACTACTTTTTAAAGTATTTCTCTGAAAAATATAACAGAGAACGAGCCCTTGATGAAGGGATTATTTATTTATTGCTGACAAATGAATGGAAAGGAAATGTGAGGGAGTTAATCAATTTAATTGAAAGGCTGGTGGTTACGTCCTCTAAGCAGTTAATTGAAGTAGAAAACCTGCCTGAACGCTATCGAAAGACATACCAGGAGGTTGCAACGATTGAAGATGGGAATCGATCTTTGGATGAAATACTTGATAGCGTTGAAAAGCAAGTCTTGATAAAAGCTAGAAAACGTTATAAAACTACGACTCAAATCGCCAAAGCATTAGGAATCAGTCAACCATCAGTATTTAGAAAACTCAGAAAACACGGAATAGATTAAAAGGTGGCATAAAAATTGCATATTTAATTGTTAATAAAAAGATAAATTTAGGTAGAGGATGGGGGAGGTAAGGAGTGTTATTAATATTATAAAATTAATATTTATTTAAAGATAATATCTGGAAAATATATTTAAATAACTAGATTTATGTATATTTATTTCCAATTGCTTATAAACATTTAATTACTGAATATTTAAAATCTATATTGACATAAGATTTTTGAAAATTTATATTAAAAGAATGTTATGTATTTTATGGTTTATCAATAATAAAGGGGGATGGAATATGGAAGTTACTGTAGGACCTGCACAGTATGTAAGAGAGGCCGGTATATTAACAGCAGCTGGATCGTACATAAGAAATTTCGGAAAAACTGCTGCTCTTATTGGAGGACAGGTTAGTGTAGATATTGTAGAAGACACATTAAGAAAGAGTTTGTCCGCAGAAGGTATGTCTTTGTTGCCCTCCCTTTGGTATGGTGGAGAATCTTCTGAAACCAATATTAATAGACTGGTAGACAAATTACAGAGCCAAGAATTCGATGTTTTGATTGGAACAGGTGGAGGCAAAGCCATTGATACGGTTAAAGCTGTGGCATTCAAACTAAATAAACCATTGGTTGTCATCCCAACTATTGCGGCCACATGTGCTGCGGCGACACCTATTTCTATTCTTTATAACGATGAAGGTGAATTTATTGGAATTGGGAGGGAGTCGAAAGCTCCAGAACTGGTCATAGTAGATTCGACCATGCTGTTAAAAGCTCCCGTTCGCTTTTTAATAGCGGGGATTGGTGATACGCTGGCAAAATGGTTTGAAACAAGGGCTACTATACAAAAAGCAAATCCGACTGCGTTAAATCAAACGGCCTTTGCGATAGCGGCTCAAGTTTATAAAACTTTACATGAAATTGGTCATGAAGCAATTCAATCTGTTGAATCCCTCACTTTAACGAAAGCATTTGAAGATGTTGTCGATGCGATTATTTTAATTAGCGGAAGTGTGAGCGGGTACGGTGGGGATGATTGTAGGACAGCAGGAGCCCACGCCATTTATTCTGGCTTAACAATATTTCCGGAATGTCATCAATCGTATCACGGTGAAATTGTCGCCTTCGGAATCCTTGCGCAATTATGTTTGGAATCAAAGGATGAAGAGCTGCCCAACTTAATTCGTTATTATCAGGAAATCGGACTTCCCTTTACTTTGGAGCAAATGGGTATAAGTGAGTTAACCGATAATGAATGGAATAAGCTAGGTGAAATAACCGTCACGATTGAAGATATGGCAAACATGCCATTTAAAGTTACACCGGAAATGGTGATAAGAGCTGTAAAACAAGCGGATGGAATAGGAAGAGAGTTTTTAAGTATTTCATTATAAATATAAAGGGGGAAATAGTAATGAAAAAATGGTTAATGGTTGTTTGTTCATTGATGTTATTACTAGCATTAGCGGCATGTGGAAAAGAGGAAGCTTCCG
Organism: Paenibacillus sp. BSR1-1; assembly: GCF_030403775.1. GTDB lineage: Bacteria > Bacillota > Bacilli > Bacillales > Cytobacillaceae > Neobacillus. The sequence continues at coordinate 229,961 of NZ_JAQMWQ010000004.1, read as the reverse complement.
GCAATTCCAAGAATGGAAAGTCGTCTGAACCATTGAAAGTGACGCTGCCTACTTGGACAGGTTATGGCCCATTATTTTTAGCCAAGGAAAAAGGCTTTTTCAAAAAGAATGGTATTGATGTGGATCTTTCCATTGTAGAAGGATTAGGCGAAAGAAAACAAGCGTTAGCAAGTGGAAAAATTGATGGAATGGCAACGGCACTCGATGTTCAGGTTTCTTTAGCGGCATCAAATATTCCGGTTCAAGTAGTTTGGCTATTGGATGATTCCCACGGCGGAGATGGGATTCTGGTGAAAAATAATATTAATAGTGTTAAAGACTTAAAAGGAAAAACGGTTGCATTTGAAGTAGGCTCAACAAGCCATATGCTCGCCCTGCAAGCATTAAAACAAGGCGGATTAACCGAAAAAGATGTCCAAGTCGTTCAAATGTCAGCAGGAGATGCAGGAGCCGCTTTTGCTGCGGGTAAAGTTGATGCAGCGGTAACATGGGAGCCTTGGTTAACAAAGGGATCACAAGCAAATGGAAAAGTATTGTTAACAACAAAGGATCTGCCTGGAATTATTGTAGATACGGTCAGCTTTAAGGAAGATGTTATCAAAAACCGTCCGGAAGATGTAAAAGCATTTGTTAAGGCGATGGGTGAAGCAATGACATATTGGAAAGAGCATGAGAAAGAAGCAAATGAAATTATGGCCAAAGGTCTAAAAATCGATTTAAAAGAATTTGAAGGAACAGTAACCGGATTAAAATTTTTCTCCAAAGAGGATAATCAAAAACTTTTCGGAACGGAAAGTGCAAAAGGTGACATTTATCAATCAGCTGAAAATGCAATTAAGTTTTACAAAGATCAAAAGATAATTGACAAAGAACCAAAAGTGGATAATGTTATCAATCCAAGCTTTCAAAAATAGAAAATAGAAAATAGATGTAAATGAAGCCTGACTCTTGAGGTGTTCTTCCGGCCTCATTGGTTAGGCTTTTTTAAAAAGATTAATAGAGAAAATAGGTGATTTAATGTTAGCTAAATTATTAACTCCTAATAAAGAAATATCGAAACCACTTTATACATCAGCAGGCTTTCTTACGTTTCTTCTATTATTATTGGTATGGTCAGTACTAAGCTACGGCAAGTTGGTGAATCCACTATTTTTACCTAGTCCGTCAGCAGTGCTAGCTACAGCTGTTGATTTATTCGCCAATGGAGACATTCTTTCAGATATCGGAATTAGTTTTTCACGGGTGTTAATGGGATTTCTTATTGCAGCCATTATTGGGATTCCATTAGGAATCTTAATGGGATCATTAAGGATTATGGAAGGGGCATTTGAGCCTGTCATCGGCTTTATTCGTTATATGCCAGCTTCAGCATTCATCCCCTTATTGATTTTATGGATTGGTCTTGGAGAGGCTGAAAAAATGAGTGTTATTTTCTTAGGAACATTTTTTCAGCTTACACTAATGATTATGGATGTGACAAAAAACGTTCAAAATGATTTGGTGGATGTTTCCTATACTTTAGGGGCCAAGAAAGCACAGGTTTTTACAAAGGTAATTCTTCCAGCTGCCTTGCCGGGAATTGTCGACACCCTTCGGATTACGTTTGGATGGGCGTGGACTTATCTAGTTGTAGCTGAAATTGTCGGAGCATCAAGTGGATTGGGTTACATGATTATGCAAGCATCAAGGTTCTTACAGCCAGATAAAATCATCGTAGGGATTTTAATCATTGGTTTATTAGGCTTAATAACCGATATTATTTTTAAAGCCATTTACCGCGCTTCGTTTTCGTGGATGAGAAAGGATGGTTTGTAGGATGGTCACTCCTGTTGTTAAAGAAATAGAAAGAGTTAAACTGATAATTCCTAACATTAGTAAACCAAAATTAGAAATTAAAGAAGTTGGTAAAATCTTTAAAACAAAAAGCGGAGAAACGACAGCATTAGAAAAGACGTCCTTTTCGATTGAAGAAGGGGAGTTTGTGACGATTTTAGGTCCATCCGGATGTGGAAAATCTACCGTTTTGCGAATTGTGGCGGGATTGGAAGAATCAACATCAGGTAAAGTTCTCCTAGATGGAGAGGAAATAAAGGGACCTGGTTCTGACAGAGGAATGGTGTTTCAATCCTATACCTTGTACCCTTGGTTAAGCGTTAAAGAGAATATTACCTTTGGTTTAAAGTTAAATGGAATTTCGCAAAAAGAACGGGACGATGTGGCTCGTCATTATTTGCAATTAATTGGTTTGGAAGGCTTTGAGAAGCATTATCCGATTCAATTATCAGGCGGTATGAAACAACGTGTGGCAATTGCCCGCGCCTTAGCAAACGATCCGAAAATTTTATTAATGGATGAACCATTTGGAGCATTAGATGCTCAAACGAGGAACATCATGCAGGAAGTGTTGTTAAAAGCATGGGAAGAGTCAAAAAAGACGATTTTATTCATTACCCATGATGTAGATGAATCTATTTTCTTAGCAGACTCTGTTTATGTAATGACGGCAAGACCAGGACGATTAAAGAAAAAGGTTCCGATTACTTTAGAAAGACCGAGAGATTTCAGCGTGAAGGCGACTGTGGAATTTGCAGAATATAAGGAAGAATTACTGTCTCTAATTAGGGAAGAAAGTTTAAAATCTATCAAATAATAAAATTTTAACAAGTGATGTATTACTTATGGGAGGATCAATAAATGGGGAAAAATTGGGAACATCTTATAAAAAATATGCCAAATCGTCTTGCTCCTAGTATGGCGAAGGATCATCCGAATTTACCTGTTGTGAAAGAAGAGGGCTGTTATTACTACGGTGTTGATGGCAAAAAATATCTTGATTTTACATCAGGTATTGCCGTTACCAATGTTGGACACCGACACCCAAAAATTGTTCAAGCGATAAAAGATGCAGCTGATGGTTTAATGCATGGACCTTCTGGTGTCATTATGTATGAATCCATTTTACGTTTAGCAGATGAGCTTGCCGAAATTTTACCGGGGGACCTAGATTGCTTTTTCTTTGCAAACAGTGGCGCAGAAGCAATCGAAGGTTCGATTAAGCTCGCTAAATACGCTACAAAACGGCCATATGTAATTTCTTTTACAGGTTGTTTTCATGGCCGTTCATTAGGAGCTCTAAGTGTCACCACATCAAAAAGTAAATATCGGAAATTTATGCAGCCATCCGGTCTAACCTATCAAATTCCTTATGCCAATGTCAAAGAGTGTCCGCAAGGTAAAGATCCGGAAGCATTTGTTATTGAAAAATTAGAAAAAGATTTTGCTAGCTTATTTAGTCATCAAGTTACTCCGGAAGAAGTGGCATGTGTTATTTTAGAACCAGTTCTTGGAGAAGGCGGATATATCGTTCCACCAAAAGGCTGGTTGAAAAGAGTCCGTGAAATTTGTGACCGACATAACATTTTACTCATTTTTGATGAAGTCCAAACTGGATTTGGACGTACAGGAGAATGGTTCGCGGCACAAACTTTTGATGTCACTCCTGACATAATGGCAATTGCAAAAGGGATTGCTTCTGGTCTCCCATTAAGTGCAACTGTCGCATCGAGTGATTTAATGAAGCAATGGCCGCTAGGAAGTCATGGGACAACTTTTGGCGGGAATCCAATTGCATGTTCAGTTGGACTTGCTACCTTGGAAGTGATGAAAGAGGAAAACCTTCTCGAAAACACAAGGAATATGGGGAAGTATGCAGTTGAACAGCTTGAGCAGATTAAAGAAAGGCATCCTGTTATCGGCAGCATTCGTGCTGTTGGTCTTATGATAGGAATTGAAATTGTTAATCCAAAAACTGGGGATCCGGATGGCAAGGCGTTGTTAAAAATTCTTGATTTGGCGCTTGAAAAAGGTGTTTTATTTTACCTATGCGGAAATCATAGCGAAGTAATTAGAATGATTCCACCGTTAATCGTTACAAAAGAACAAATTGATGAGGGATTAAAAATTCTAGATGAGGCATTGTCTGAATATGAAGCCACAATTATGAACCTTGTAGAATATTAAGTCATAAGAAAACCCATGAAATGGTATCTCATGGGTTTTCTTATTTTTTAAGTTAGTTATATAACTGTTCCAGTTCATCTATTAGTGACCCCACATAAGCAACAGCTTTACGGATTGGGTCAGGAGTCGACATATCGAGTCCCGCACACTTAATGAGTTCAAGCGGTTTCATGGTGCCGCCAGCACGAAGTACCTCAAGCCAGCGATCAACAGCTGGCTGACCTTCTTCTTGTATCATTTGGGCCACAGCAGTAGAAACAGTCAAGCCAGCAGAGTAGGTATATGGGTATAGTCCCATGTAATAATGAGGTTGACGCATCCATGTAAGTCCTGCACCTTCATCGATCTCAACTGTATTTCCCCAGAATTCGGTAAGGACTTCACATGTCATTTCAGTTAATGTTTTGGCTGTTAGGGCTTTACCTTCTTCAGCGAACGCATACACACGGCGTTGATATTCGGCTTCCAGTAAATGGGTAACAAAGTTATGATAGTACGTTCCTAATAATTGCAGAATCACCCAGCGCCGCATTTGTTTATCTTCTGTATTTGAGAGCAAGTGCTGCCCCAAAAGCATTTCATTCATGGTGGAAGGGGCTTCAACAAAATACATCGATGGGCGGACATTCATAATTCGTTGATTATTATTGGCTAAATAAAAATGTCCGGCATGTCCGAATTCATGTGCCAGGGTGAAACAGCCGCGCATATTATCCTGCCATGTGATAAGAACATATGGATGGGAACCATATGGGCTCGAACAGAAGGCACCAGTTGATTTTCCAACATTGTCGGCTCGGTCGACCCATCTTTCCTTAATTCCCCGTTCGATGATTTCGCTATATTCAGGCCCCATGACCTTAAGGGATTCTAAGATTAATTGGCTTGCTTCTTCAAAGGTGGTTGATGGATTGAAATCCGCATCTAATGGCGCTTTCAAATCACAGAAAAGCATTTTGTCCAGACCTAAATGTCTTTGTTTCAGTTGGGCAAAGCGGTGCATATGCGGGGCGAGCTCTTGATAAATAATGTCAATTTGATTGTTATACATTTCTAGTGATACCTGGTGCGGCTCTAACAGCATATGGGTGACGGAATCATATTTCCGCATGCGGGAAAGGGTGACTTGTTTTATGACTTCCGCAGAATATGTTGCTGCCATTGTATTTTTATATTGCTTAAGTGTGGAAACAAAAGAATTATACGCTTTTCTGCGAATCTCAGTGTCTGGTGAAAATTCATAACGGTTCTCAAATAAGGCAAACGATACAGGCCATTCGCTTCCATTCGCGTCCTGAATAGGTGCGAACTCCATGTCCGCTAATTTGCTCATTTGATAAATTTGGTACGGGGCACCTTGCAGCTCACCAAGTGCAGCCAGTACTTCCTCCGTTTCTGCCGATAGCTTGTGTTTTTTCGATTCAAGCAGCTCTAATAAATTTTTACGAAAAGGTTGGAGCTCAGGTTCCTGCTGTAGGTATTTTTCTACCATACCATCCTCAAGGGCAAGAATTTCCGAATCAATAAAGGACAGAGCAGCAACGCTTTTTGTTCGTAAGGAAAAGAAGTTAGCCAAATTGGCTTGATGATTGGGATCAGTTCCATCTGCAGATTGTTTCAAACTCGCGAAAGTCCAAGCTTTAATAATTTTCTTCGAAAGTTGTTCTTGTGCGACTAAACAATCTAATAAGGCTTTAGATCCAGTATGTAAGGTATCTTTATATCTATCAAATTGTGAAATATCCTGTTCAATTACGTTTAATTCTTGTTTCCATGCCTGCTCTGATGGGAATAAATCATCAAGATTCCAAGTCAATTCCTCTGGTATTTCTGAGCGGTTTAGCCGTTTTTCAACTGTTTTTTCCATCGTTTTGCCCCCTAATTTATTTCGGACTACTAAATTTTATCTTATAATATTTGAAAATTAAGTCAACTAGAAGTTGGGCATAAAAAATGTAAGTTTTTCTGACATTTCTCTATCTTAATCAAATTTCTTAGTAAGGAATCCTGACAACAATACTGAAGTTCCGTTTTTGGTATGACATACTTACAAAAAGGAAAACGATTCTTGCTTTTTCCATAGGTATTGGAGGTGCAAAAGAATGGTTCGATATTTTGCTCAGTTTTTAACAATCCTCGTTTTTTATTTATTGGGAAATGGGTTGGTAACTTGGTTTAGTCTCCCGCTTTCTGGAAGTATTGTCGGTATGGTACTGCTATTCATAGCCTTGATATTAGGGGTTTGTGATTTAAAATGGGTGGAGTCAGTTGCTCAGTTGCATATCAAACATATAACTCTTCTTTTTATTCCTTTTGCTGTAGGAATATGGCATTTTACCAGGATTTTTCGAAATGAAGGGGTAAAGCTTTCTGCGATATTAGCAGTTAGTAGTCTGGTTGTACTGTTTATAACAGCCATAATTGCAGAAATCATTGAAACTAATAGTAAAAGGGGCAAACGAAATGGAGAAAATGATTGATAATATTCTATTGTGTACTTTTATTACAGTTGCAAGCTACTTAATGGGGGTGATGGTTTTTCAAAAATTTAAAAAGGCTTGGCTTAATCCGTTATATACTTGTACCGTTTTTATTATTTGCGTTTTGACTCTTTTTCATCTCAATTTTACTGGATACACTTCTGGAACTGATCTCTTCTCACTGCTAATGGGAACAGCAACGGTTTCACTTGCTGTACCTTTATATAAACAATTTGCTTTGATTAAAAAAAATTTCTTCATAATTGTTTGTGCAGTAATGACAGGTACGTTGACAGGTGTGGCGTCCATAGTATTGTTAACTAAGGTATTGCATATGAATCAAGAAATGATGATTTCGATGATTCCCAAATCTGTTACTGCTCCAATTGCCCTTTCTATCTCACAATCACTAGGAGGGATTCCATCCTTAACAGTTTCTTTTGTTTTTGTTTCAGCCATTTTTTCACTGGCTATTGGACCGGGGTTATTAAAATACACGCGAATTAAGAGTAAAGTTGCTAAGGGGTTAGCCTTGGGAACATCCGCTCAAGCAATTGGAGCGAAACGGGCGTTTGATTGGGGAGAAGTAGAAGGTGCGATGGGAAGTATCGCTATGATCACAGCAGCACTGTGTATGTCATTGATTGCACCATTTCTCATTTATTTTTATCTCTAAGATGGAGAAAGGGAGTGAAGTCTATTCACTTCCTTATTTTTATAATATTTCGTCTATTCGTTGACCCTTTATTTTTTTCAATGGTATCATAAAAAGGTAAGCGTTTGCAGTTAAGGGGGAGGAATGAAATTTGAATTTTGGTAATCATGTTCAATTAAAGGTGTACCAGCAGTTGGAGGAAAATATTATTCCAGTTTCTTATGAAGAGCTAGAAGCAAAGGCGAAGGCGCTTTTGGATGCAAAACCCTATTACTATGTAGCTGCTTCAGCAGGTGCCGAGATTACAGCCAAACAAAATAATAAAGCTTTTGAAAAATGGCAAATCGTTCCTCGAATGTTATGTGATACATCTAAAAGGGACTTAAGCATTGAGCTTTTTGGCAAAAAACTCGCTTATCCGCTATTGCTTGCACCGGTTGGAGTTCAATCAATTGTGCACCCAGAAGGGGAGTTGGCAAGTGCTCGCGGCGCAGCAGCGATGAACGTTCCTTTTATTGCAAGTACAGCTTCTACATACAGCCTGGAAAATATAGCGTCAGAAGCAGGACAAGGGGAAAGATGGTTCCAGCTTTATTGGAGTAATGACAGAGAAATTGCCGCAAGTATGGTCAAAAGGGCAGAAGCATCTGGCTATAGTGCGATTGTGATCACACTTGACACACCAATGATGGCATGGCGGGAAAAGGATATTGAGCATGCTTATCTGCCGTTTTTGGAGGCAAAGGGAATTGGAAATTATCTTGAGGATCCTGTTTTTTGCTCCAGATTGGAGAGATCTCCTCAGGAGGATATGAAATCGGCCATCACGCTCTGGTCCCGCGTTTTTGGGAATCCAACCTTAACCTGGAATGATTTAGAGTTTATTAAAAGTCAAACATCGCTGCCAATCCTGTTAAAGGGCATCTTGCATCCAGATGATGCAAAACTTGCTGTCGAACATGGAGTTGATGGAATTATTGTCAGCAATCATGGCGGCAGACAAGTGGATGGAGCCATTGCTGCTATTGATGCTTTACCAGATATCGTTGATGCTGTTAAGGGGGAAATCCCTGTGTTACTGGACAGCGGCATTCGCAGAGGTTCAGATATGATCAAGGCATTAGCATTAGGTGCAAAAGCGGTATTAATTGGCCGCCCATTCATGTATGGACTTGCTTTAGCTGGCGAAGATGGGGTTAAACAGGTTTTGAGAAATTTGCTTGCTGATTTTGATTTAACATTGGCTTTATCTGGGAAACGTTCTGTGGATCAGCTAAATCGAGATTTATTAAAGGAAATATAAAATTATCAAACGATGAAAAGAGGGAGCACCTTGGAAGAAAAGGTTTTAATGGCCATTCAAGATGAATATCCAGAAGATTTTGCGTGGTGTTATGGCTGCGGCCGAATGAATGAAGAGGGGCATCATTTCCGAACAGGCTGGAATGGGGAACAAACCATTACCATTTATACACCTGAACCGCGGCACATGGCACTTCCTGGGTTTGTTTACGGCGGAATCGTTGCCTCGCTCATTGATTGCCACGGGACAGGGTCTGCCGCATTGGCGCTGCATCGGAAAAATGGTCATGAACCAGGGGATGAAGCTGAACCGCCGCGTTTTGTGACAGCTTCTTTAAATGTTAATTTTTTAAAGCCAACCCCCCATGGTGTACCGTTAAAAGCGATTGGAGCTGTGACCGAGATTCACCCGAAGAAATTTAAAGTGGAAACGGAAGTTTATGCGGAGGATACCCTCTGTGCCCGCGGAGAAGTCGTTGCAGTGGTCATGCCGAGTACTTTTTTAAACAAATAATTTATAAAAGAAATGCGCCAGGTCATCAAAATTTGATGTTCACTGGCGCTTTTTTTTGGAACCTAAAAAGATGATTCTCCAAAATATTCTTCAACAAACTGTTCGAGCTGTTGCAGGTCTTTTTCAAGTTCTTTTCTTCCAAATGATTTTAATGAAAGGATGGCACTTTCGATGAGGAATCTACGTGGATTCTTTGAGTCCATCAATTCATCTTCAATAAAATCTAATAACTCGGTGGATTTTGATTGTTTCTCATTTTGAATAAAAGTACTTTTCAGTATAAAAATAGTATGATGGAGCTTTTTTTGAAATGCGTGATTCGGTCTCCTGCAGTCAGGCAGCCAGCTTTCAAATAGCTCTGGCTGAATTAATTGATCATCAGATTCCACTAATTCATCTACTATTTTCACCAAGCGCTTAACAGAAAAACGGACCACATGACCAATATTTGCATTTGATTCATTTGCCCTATGATGATATTTTAGATTTTCACGAAGAATCCCCATAAACATTATCGCACTATCCAATAAATAAGGTTTCCTTTTTTCACCAAAAATGTCGATTAACCGATGATATATCCAACTTATATTTTTTAATTGGCCTTGTTGCATATATTCCTTAAGATCTGAATCATTTAAAACCATTACTTCTTCAAATAATGAAATTAAGTTATTCTTTCTATTTGTCTTTAATTGTATTTCCACTTGTTTTATAAAAATCTCTATATCTGAACGGTTTTGACCAATTAATAATTCATTCCGTTCTTTTTCCAATTCGGAATAGTTTGTTTTGAAAATGGCCATTAATAGTTCGTTTTTCGATGAAAAGTAGTTATAAAAAGTACCTTTTGAAATTCCACTATATTCTAAAATATCTTGGATTGATGTGGCTTGAAATCCTTTATCGATAAATAACTGGTGTGCTACCTTTACAACATGCTGCTTTCGGTCATTCATAAAATCACCTTGGTTTCATATTGTACTTAGAGTACAAAAATATAGTACATGAAAAACGTTTTCTTTACAAACCTTAATATTTAGCAAACTTTTTTATTGCAAAAATTGAACCATGCGTATATTATTATGTAAGTGTGAAACAGGGGTATAAAAAAATGAACAAGGGGTATACAGGGAGGAATACAATGGAACAATCAAATAAACAAACTAATCGTCCACCGTACGGAATTATTGCCGTCTTGATGATTGGAGCTTTTATAGCATTCTTAAATAACACATTGTTAAATATCGCGCTGCCATCGATCATGAAAGACTTAGATGTTGAAGCATCGACTGTTCAATGGCTGACAACTGGTTTCATGTTAGTAAATGGAATACTCATACCAACAACAGCATTTTTAATTCAAAAATATTCTGTCCGCCAATTATTTTTAACAGCGATGGGCTTATTTACAATAGGAACAATTTTAGCAGGTTTTGCCCATGTGTTTCCGATATTATTAGCTGGCCGGATGATTCAAGCTTCTGGTTCAGCTATTATGATGCCGTTGCTAATGAATGTTATGTTAACAAGCTTTCCGCTTGAAAAACGTGGAACAGCGATGGGGTTTTTCGGATTAGTATTAATGTTCGCTCCAGCCATTGGTCCAACCTTATCAGGGTGGATTATTGAACACTATGATTGGAGAATGCTTTTCCATTTCATTACACCAATTGCAATCATCGTCATGTTGATTGGACTTTTTAAGCTGAAAGATAAGAAGGAAAAAACGTATAATCGTCTTGACTTCTTATCACTCTTATTATCAAGCATAGGCTTCGGGGGAATCTTATATGGATTTAGTTCAGCCGGAAAAGAAGGCTGGGATAGTCCAGAAGTATATGGAACGATTGCAGTTGGAGTTGTTTCCCTAGTTGTATTTATTATACGTCAATTAAAACAAGAGCGTCCGATGCTTAACTTTAAGATTTATAAGTATCCTGCATTTGCGCTTGCTTCAGCAATTTCCATGGTTGTTACAATGGCGATGTTTTCTGGGATGATCCTTCTGCCTATTTATGTTCAAACGATTCGCGGTATTTCTCCTTTAGATGCTGGATTGATGTTGCTGCCAGGAGCAATTGTTATGGCCATCATGATGCCGATAACAGGAAAATTATTTGATAAGTTTGGCGGTCGTTTATTAGCGATTATTGGGTTAACAATTACAGTAGTTACTAGTTACATGTTAAGTAAATTAACGCTGGACACAACATACCCACACTTAATTATGTTATATACGTTCCGGATGTTTGGGATGTCGATGGTCAATATGCCGGTAACGACTAACGGATTAAACCAATTGCCTGCACGATTCTATCCGCATGGAACAGCCATGAATAGTACGATGCAGCAAGTATCTGGTGCTATCGGAACTGCCTTACTGGTTACGGTCATGTCCACTCGGGCAAAAACACATGCAACTGAAATTGGTGCCGCAGCAATGAAACATTTGACGAAGCAGCCGACACCTCAGGTAATTGCTGAAATGAAACAGCAAATCATGATGAAAGCAATGCTCGAAGGTATTAATGATGCATTCTATGTGTCCGTCTTCATCGCTGGTCTTGCTTTAGTCCTAGCATTATTTATTAAACGGGCAAAACAAGCAGAAGATTCTGGCGATAAACAGTCAGCAAGTAATAAGGTAACAGGTAAATTAGCAGAAAATTAATAGCAAGAGGTGACTATCATGGTCACCTCTTTTTTTCGATTCGAAAATTTGCTATTTTAAAGACAATCCATCAATATTAACTTAAGATATTTGCCATAAAGGAGAATTGAATATGATAACAGAAAAAGATCCCTTAACACTTTTTTCTAATGCTTACATAGAACGCTGCAGCAAGGATACAGAAACGATGATTGCAGAAGAGTCTTCCAGCTTTTTAAACGAACCAATTGTTTATTTAAAATTACATAAAAACGAGTTTATTTATATGGAATTGAGTTCGTTTGAAGAAATAAAGGTTGAAGCGGTTTCCTTAGAAGTGGATGATGTATTTGGAACCTATGATGTGATGTTAGGTTTAAAGCTGCAGAAGAAATATGAAAAAAACATAAAGGAATTTTTAAATTCGAATCTAAATGGTAAGGGGGCCAAATTTGATTTAATGTTTAGTCCGGAAGATGGTCTTTGGAATTTAAATTTTACTCTGAACTTTGTTGCCGGGTTTCAAGAGGAAATGACCATTAGTGAAGCCTTTCAGCTAATTTACAGTTTCTTATCTAAGCTAGTTGCTGAGGTAAATGGGGCAGCATAAAAAGCTAACCAGCTAGTTTAGCTGGTTAGCTTTTGAAATAGGTATTGTAACGGTTTTGATCCAGGTTCCAGTGCTGAATTCTCTTGCTTTAAACTCTACTCTGTCATCATAAACATTTACAACGTATCCCTGTGATTGCACTGTGTTTTTTCCAGTTCCTTTTGTGTAGGTATAGGCTACAGAACTGGTATTGACCATAGTGATTCCGTCCTGGACGATACTAGACGAATCATTTAAAGGATAGTGAGAATGACCGCTAAATAGTATAACTTGGGGATATTTTTTTAAGAGTGCTAATATTTTTTGATCTTCAAGCCCTGCACCCCACTCACTTCCATATACAGTACCCGTTATTGGCTGATGTAGGAAAACAAAAATTGGTTTAGTACTCTTAGCATCGTTAGCAAGGGTTTGTTCTAACCAATTAAATTGTTCATCTGAAATATAAGCGGAATCCGCATCAGCTTCATTCTTATAGGTCGATAACATCGTTGACTCTGATTTTTCACCGGCTATTGTAATGAAATGATAGCCTTGAATCGATTGATCATAATAAATGCCAGGAACATTCATTTTGCTTTTGAATCTTTCAATTAATTGACTGTCTGTCACATTAGAATTACGATTAACTTTTTTCTCCATCCATTCATGGTTTCCGATGACCATAAATGTACTTGCATTCTGGTTCATATTTGCCTTTAAAACCGAATTAAATAAATCGTATTCGGAAGATAAACCATGGTCGGTCATATCCCCGCCAACTGCCAAAACATCATATTCTGGAGCTACCGTGTTTAGGTCCTGTAATGCTGTTTCAAATTTCTTAACCACACTTTGTTTTGTTGTTGATATATGGGTATCGCTAATGACTGCAAGCTGCAGATCAGGATTGGTATCATCAGTTTCATCCTGCTGTTTTGCGACGACCTGTTGAACATTTTCAGTTGTTTCAGTGGATTGTTTCTGCTGTTGAGTTCCTGTTTTAGTTTGTGATTGCTCTGAAGGAACTTGGTGGAAGCCGAATACATCCATTGCCAGGAAAATCGATATGATGAATTTTAACATTTCTAATACCTCTTTCGAACATTATTAGTATGTGTTGATAATAATTAAACAACCTTAACTTTTTATTAAGTTTAAATGGAGGTTGGACAAAAAAAGAAAAAACCAGGCAATGCCTGGTTTTTAACAAGGGGAGTGAGCTCCAATGCGGATTATATCTTTGTGTCCGAGTAACACAGAACTATTAGAATATTTAGGATTAACTCATTTATTAGTAGGGGTAGATGATTTTTCTGACTGGCCTGAGGCGATTGCGGGACTTCCTAGGCTGGGGCCGGATTTATCCATTAATATGGACCTTGTTGAGGAATTACAGCCGGATATGGTTCTGGCTTCATTAAGTGTACCAGGCATGGAGAAAAATGTTGAAGCTTTACAGCAACGTGGAATTCCCCATATTGTCTTGAATCCGCAATCATTAAAAGATATCGAAGAGGATTTAATTAAAACAGCGGAAGTTTTAGGAGACAAAGAACGAGGGCTCGATGCTGCCAGGCAATTTCGTTCCCGGCTTGATAATGTGAAACAACAAAGCAGGAATACTAGTAAAAGGCCAACTTTGTATTGGGAATGGTGGCCGAAGCCAATTTTTACGCCGGGGAAAATTAACTGGCTGACGGAGATTTCAGAAGCGGCAGGCGCCGTCAATATCTTTCAAGATGTTGATATGGCAAGTATAATGGCAGATTGGGAGGATGTTTTGAGCAGAAAACCAGATTATATTTGCCTTGCATGGGTTGGGGTTCGTAAAGCAAAAGTTCAAAAAAGCGTGGTAAAAAAGCGACCTGGCTTCCAAAAGCTGAATTATCAAAGTGATGATCACATACTCATTTTAGAGGAAGAACTGTATTGCAGACCATCTCCTAGATTGCTAGATGGATTGGAAAAACTCTATAATATTATTCATAAATGAAACTGTCCCATGGGGAAATCATGGGACAGTAAAAAGTAGTATTAACTAAGGCCCTCATCACTAACCGAAATCGCTGATCCGCTGGAGGTATGTTGATTGATCCAGCCAAGAGATGTTTCGGAAACTGCATTCCAATTTGGAATTTCCGCTTTATGCTGCTCAACCCAGCTCATGCAGAACTGAGGGTCGATATTATAATCAAGGCATTGGGCCAGGAAGGATTGTATGGTCGCTTCACTACAATTTTCCCAGGATCCGCAAGTATAACTCCAGACATTTTCCATTTTAGTTTGGATGGAAAGTTCATTTATAAAATTGCTAAATTGATTGTCACTCATCATAAATTCCTCCTTGTCATAAATTTACATCCTTCAGTATGTCCAAGGATTAATAAACAATGTACATGAAACTCATAAAAAACCTTTAACTCATTATATTCATCTATTTAATATTATGGGAATTTTTTAAATGTTATTAAAAAACCGACTAAGGCAAGAAGGGAGAATGTAGATAATAGAATGAATATGGGTGAAAAAACAGCACTAATTCTAGGTTCAAGTGGACTTGTTGGGAACGAATTAGTAAAAATCCTTCTCGAACAAAATAATTATAAAAAAATACATTTGCTATTAAGAAGACCGATTGAAATAACTGATTCAAGATGTGAACCTCATATAGTTGATTTTGAACAGTTGGGGAAATATGATAAATTATTTAAGGTTACTGATGTATTTTGCTGCTTAGGAACGACCATTAAAAAAGCAAAAAGCAAAGAGGCCTTTAGAAAAGTTGACTACCAATATCCCATAGAGGGAGCCAAATTAGCCGTACAAAGCGGGGCAGAAAAATTTCTCATTATCACGGCTATGGGAGCTAACTCGAAATCATTCTTTTTTTATAATCAAGTTAAAGGAGAGGTAGAAATGTCGCTGAAAACATTAAATATACCTTCCCTGAACATTTTTAGACCATCTTTATTGTTAGGAGAAAGAAATGAATTCCGTTTAGGAGAAAAAATCGCGGAGAAGGCAAGTGGGTTATTAAATACATTAATGATGGGGCCGTTACGCTCCTATAAAGCTATTCATGCAAAATCGGTAGCAAAAGCAATGGCTGCGATTGCTGCTTCAAACAAAACGGGTGTAAGTATATTCTACTCCAATGAAATACAACGAATAGCAGATAAGCATTAGAAAGGATTTGTGTTATGGAAAAGGGTTTATCAGGAAAAAAAGTGGTCATAGGTGGATCAAGAAAAACTGAAGAAATTAGTACATTAATAGAAAAACAAGGTGGAGTGCCTCTAGTTAGGCCGCTTCAAGGTACCGTTTTTTTAGCAGAAAAGGAAGTAGAGCCTGATATATTGGAATTTGTTCAAAATGGTGCGGATTGGGTGATCTTCACAACGGGAATCGGACTAGATTCTCTGGTCACACTTGCAGACAAGCTAGGATTGTTAGAAGATTTCTTAAACCAAATCCAAAAAGCAAAAGTTGCATCAAGGGGTTATAAAACACTTTCCGCATTGAAAAAATTAGAAATCACACCAGTGGCTGTAGCCGAAGATGGAACAACCAAGGGATTAGCCCTTGCTCTCGAGAGCTATAATTTCTCAGGGAAGCGAATTATGATTCAACTGCATGGTGAAACAGCACCTGTATTAACTAAGTTTTTTGAAGATAAAGGTGGAGTGGTACATAAAATTCTTCCATATCAGCACATAGCCCCTGAAAAAGAGACTCTTGAACAATTATGTGAGGAGATCCAGAACAATGAGTGTGATGCTGTCTGTTTTACAACTGCCACTCAAGTTCGTTCCCTTTTCGAATTTGCAAGGGAAAATAAAATACACGAAATGATTGTTCAATGTTTTACGACAAATATTTTAGCTGCAGCTGTTGGAAAGGTTACTGCTGAAGCATTAAGAGAAGAGGGAGTTAACCGTTTCCTTGTACCAGAAAACGAAAGAATGGGAGCAATGATTGTCGAGCTGGCTCAATTTTATGCGCGCTAATTTTGGAAAAAGTGTACCTGGTGAAGAGGTGCACTCTTTTTATGCTCAAATATCAAAAAAAGTATGTAAGAAAATTTGACACTTCGCCATTTTTTTACATTCTTTTTAATTTAGTTATGATAAATTGAAAAAGAATTCAGAAAAAATGTACAATCTTTCCACATCATTTCTTTTTACATATTGGGTAATCAAATGTTTGCATCATTTTACAGAATGTAAGGTGAAATGGTCTTTTACAGTCTGTAAAATAAAAATAAGGCAGAATTTTCTGCGAAGTACATAAGAAAGAAGAAGGAGGATGGATAGTTAATATTGAATTTTTAATAAAGCGCTTTCATTTTTATTTTATTAATATTTACCTTTAATTGAAAAGGGAGGGTTTCTCTTTGGCCAATGAAAAAATGCAGCGCATTTCCTTAACCCATCTTGAAAAGAACTTCCAAGAGGTTGAACGAGGATTAACAAACCGTGAAGCTCTGGAAGAATCAAATCGATGCCTCTATTGTTATGATGCCCCATGTATTAAAGCCTGTCCAACAAGTATTGATATACCTACTTTTATTAAAAAAATAGCTTCAGGAAATTTCCTTGGTTCAGCCAAAACGATTATGTCCTCAAACCCAGTTGGTGCAAGCTGCGCGAGGGTTTGCCCAACTGAAGAGCTTTGTGAAGGAGCTTGTGTTCTAAACCATTCAACGAAACCAATCATGATTGGCAATCTGCAGCGATATGCGACAGATTGGGCAATCCAAAATGAGAAAACACTTTTCCAGCCAGGTGAACCCAATGGTGTCAAAGTGGCTGTTATTGGCGGCGGCCCAGCCGGATTATCTGCAGCAAGGGAGCTTGCCAGATTAGGCTATGACGTGACCATTTTTGAAGCAGCGAAGGAAGCTGGAGGATTGAATACCTTTGGAATTGTTTCTTTCCGTTTGCCTCAGCGAATTTCTTATTGGGAAGTAGAGCAAGTCGAGAAGTTAAACGTCACGATTAAAACAAACACAATGGTAGGCAGAGATGTATCCATTGAAGAATTAACGAATAATTACGATAAAATCGTTTTAGCAGTAGGGATGGCAAATGTACCTGATCTTGGTATTGATGGAGAAGAGTTAGATGGGGTTTATGATGCCATTGAATTTGTGAAGGCCACGAAAAGCGGCCAATTATCAAAAGATTTTATCGGCAAGCGAGTGGTGGTCGTTGGTGCTGGTAATACCGCGATTGACGGTGCGACCTGTTCTGTCCGGTTAGGGGCTGAAAATGTTAAAATCCTTTACCGCAGGACGGAAGAAGAGATGACTGCTTATGATTTTGAATATGAATTTGCCAAACAGGATGGCGTGGAGTTCCGCTGGTTAACTGCACCTAAACGAATTATCGGGGACGAAGCCGGAAAGGTAACAGGAATTGAGTGTATTAAAATGACGCTCGGTGAACCGGAAAAGGATGGACGCCGCCGGCCTGTTGCTGTTGAAGGATCTGAACATATTATTCCAGTAGAGGCCGTAGTAAAAGCAATCGGGCAAACAAGACACTTGGAATTGATAGAATCATTAGGCCTTAAACATGAAGGTGGAGTTGTAAAGGTCGATCAAGAAACGCTTCAAACCTCAAATCCAAAAATCTTTGCCTGCGGCGACGTTATTTTTGGCAAAGGTAAGGGTGATGCCATGGTCGTAACAGCCGCACAGCAGGGAAAAGATGTTGCATACGCAATTCATAAGCAATTTTCGGCTGTTGGAACAGTTTAATTAAGGGGGAATAGTTATGGCTGATTTACGTATTAATCTTGCAGGGATTAAATCTCCTAACCCGTTTTGGCTGGCTTCAGCACCTCCTACCAATTCCGGTTATCAGGTTCAGCGAGCCTTTGAAGCCGGCTGGGGTGGAGCAGTGTGGAAAACGTTAGGTGACCCAATCTTAAACGTATCTTCCCGATTTGCGGCGATTAGCTTTAATGGCCAGCGGGTCGCAGGTTTCAATAATATTGAGCTGATTACCGACAGGCCGTTAGAAGTTAATTTAAAGGAGATTTATGAAACGAAAAAGCGGTTCCCGAACCATGCGATTATTGCTTCCTTAATGGTAGAGCCGAAACAGGAAAAATGGCATGAAATTGTCAAACGCGTTGAAGATGTCGGAGTTGACGGCCTTGAATTAAATTTCGGCTGTCCTCATGGTATGGCGGAACGCGGCATGGGATCAGCCTCCGGACAGGTGCCTGCACTTGTAGAACGGCAAACCTATTGGGTTAAAGAAGTGGCAAAAACTCCTGTTATCGTAAAGTTAACACCAAACATTACAGACATTACTGCAACGGCTGAAGCAGCCTGCAATGGAGGTGCGGATGCCATAAGTATGATAAATACAATTAACAGCTTAATGGGGGTGGACCTCGATACTTGGAACACGATTCCTCATGTGGCTGGTAAAGGAGCACACGGCGGCTATTGTGGCCCAGCCGTAAAACCTATCGCACTCAACATGGTGGCCGAATGCGCAAGACACCCGCATATTAATGTCCCTATATCAGGAATAGGTGGTATTTCCAATTGGCAAGATGCTGTGGAATTTATGTTGATGGGTGCCACTGGCGTTCAAGTCTGTACCGCCGCAATGCACCATGGCTTCCGCATTGTTGAGGATATGATTGAAGGACTGAGCAATTATTTAGATAGCAAGGGTATTTCTACCGTTTCTGAGATTATTGGTAAGTCTGTTCCAAAATATTCGGACTGGGGGAACTTGGATTTAAACTATAATATCGTTGCCAAAATTAATACCGATGTATGCATCAACTGCAATAAATGCCATATTGCCTGTGAAGATACCTCTCACCAATGTATCGACATGCTGACAGACACGAATGGAAAAAGCTATTTAAAAGTACGTGAAGAAGACTGTGTCGGCTGTAATTTATGTTCAATCGTTTGTCCTGTGGACGGAGCAATTGACATGATAGAAGTACCAAGCGAACTGCCAGTGATGACTTGGAATGAACGCCAAGCTGCACTTAAAGTTGCTGCAGATTGCAAAGTTGACGTTACTAAATAGATATAATAGGAGGAAACTCAAATGAAGAAAATTATTAAGAACGGAACGATTGTCACTGCAACAGATACTTATCAGGCGGAACTATTAATCGAGGATGGGAAAATTGCGCAGATTGGCACAAACCTTTCAGCCATTGGTGCTGAAATCGTTGATGCAAAAGGCTGCTTAGTTTTTCCAGGAGGAATCGATCCACATACTCACCTAGATATGCCTTTCGGAGGAACAATTACCAAGGATGACTTTGAATCAGGTACGATCGCGGCAGCATTTGGCGGAACGACTTCAATTATTGATTTCTGCTTAACGAATAAAGGCGAACCGCTTAAAGACGCGATTCAAACCTGGCATGGCAAATCAAAAGATAAAGCTGTTATTGATTATGGTTTCCACTTAATGATTGGGGAAATCAATGACAAGGTATTGAACGAACTTCCTCAAGTAATTAATGAAGAAGGAATTACTTCCTTTAAAGTGTTCATGGCATATAAAAATGTATTGCAAGCAGATGACGAAACGCTTTTCCGGACTCTAGTCACGGCTAAAGAACATGGCGGTTTAGTCATGGTTCACGCAGAAAACGGCGATGTTATCGATTATTTAACGAAAAAGGCCCTCGAAGAAGGAAAAACAGAACCAATCTATCACGCCTTAACACGTCCGCAAGAATTAGAGGGGGAAGCAACAGGACGCGCCGCTAGACTCACTGGTCTTGCCAATTCACAGCTATATGTAGTCCACGTATCTTGCTCAGATGCAGTTGAACAAATTGCTGAAGCTCGCAGCAAAGGCTTTAATGTCTGGGGCGAAACCTGTCCGCAATATTTAGTCCTAGACCAAAGCTATTTAGAAAAACCGAACTTTGAAGGAGCTAAATATGTGTGGTCTCCTCCGCTCAGGGAGAAATGGAATCAGGAGGTCCTTTGGAATGCTTTGAAAAACGGCACACTGCAAACATTTGGTTCTGATCAATGTTCATTTGATTTTAAAGGCCAAAAGGAACTTGGGCGCAATGATTTTACAAAAATTCCTAACGGCGGTCCGATTATTGAAGATCGTTTAACGATATTATTCTCTGAAGGTGTGAAAAAAGGACGAATCAGTCTAAATCAATTTGTTGATTTAACTTCAACCAGGGTTGCCAAGCTGTTTGGCTTATTCCCGAAAAAAGGAACGATTGCCATTGGTGCGGACGCAGACCTTGTCATTTTTGACCCAAATGTTGAACGTGTGATATCAGCAGAAACTCATCATATGGCTGTTGACTATAACGCGTTTGAAGGAATGAAAGTGACTGGTGAGCCAGTTTCAGTATTAGTTCGCGGTGATTATGTTATCCGTGACAAGCAGTTTGTTGGTAAACCAGGATCTGGCCAGTATTTGAAGCGGGAAAAGTATAGCTTGAATACACCGTTGAATCAAAATGAAAAATTATCAATCTAATAAAATCCAAGGTGGGGGTTAAATGTCAGAATATCAGCAATTTCAAGATGAAAGAGATAAAATTGATTTTTTCATCGGGAAGGGATATCGAATTAATGGAGTTAATGAACATTTAAACGGAGCCACTGTTGATTTTTTACATCCGAATGGTAATGTTACCGAGACTCTCTTAATTGGAACGGCTAATGGCAGGAAGTATTTTTCGAGTCTATTAATCAAACAAAATCAAGGAAAATAGTGACGATAAAGGGTGTGGGTAGAATGGAATTCTATTTAAAATCAAAGGATAATTTCTATCCATGTGAAGTCACAATCGATGAAGATAACGGGCGCTATATGATTAGAAAGTCGGATTCAAGCGGTGAGTATTTTAATTCTCCCGAAGAATTAGTGGCATGGATCAGGGAAAATTGGAAATCTGATGATTTTCTAGACCCCGAAGAGTTTGAATTCATGCTAAATGAAATCAAAATATACCTGCCGATTATTCATTAACCCACGATAACAGAAAAGGATTGGTTGTAGAACCAATCCTTTTTCTTAAAAAAATTTCCTTTCTATTAGGAGAGCTAAACGATGAAAGAACATTTTCAACTAAAAGTAGCGGATATTTTAAATAGAAAGCACTTTGAAAATGCCCGCGTTATTGCCGGGCATGATGGCGTTCAACGGATTGTTAAATGGGTTCATGTCGTAGAGGCAACAAGTATTCGAAACCTATTAAACGGTCATGAGCTAATTTTATCCACTGGTGTAGCCTGGAAAGAAAATGTGAATTTCTTTATCTCGATGGTGAAACAATTTTACAAAAATAATGCGGCAGGCCTTTGCATTGAAATGGGGACCTATGTGTCAGAAATTCCTGCTGAAGTGATTGAGTTTGCGAATGAAAATCAATTTCCAATCATTATTTTCGAGGAAGAAGTTCCATTTGTGGAAATCACGCAGGATATTCATTCGGTTATCATTAATCAGCAATATCAAAAAATAGCGGACCTGGAGGATTACTCGCAAAGTTTAAATAAAAGACTGCTTACCATTGAAACATACGAGGATATTCTGCAATTTATTTTTTCTGCTCTTGACGTGCAAATCATCTTTCGAATGAAGAACAAGGAATACGAATTTGTCCCAGAAATCAATCGCACTGACGAAGCGGTTATTCCTTCTAAGATTGATGAGGCCAAACAACATCCAAGTCAGCAAATCGCCATTTCACCCATCTTTTTGTTCGGTCAAGAGTATGCAGAATTAATCATTTACTCGAAGGATATTCCGATCAGCGAATACGACTTATTAATTTTAGACAGGACGGGTACAGCTTTAGCGCAACATCTTTTAAGAGATTTATATGTTGAGGAAAAAAAGCGGGTAGAAGAGTTCGAATGGCTGCACGGCTGGCTGGAGGGAGAACATTCCATAGAAGGCATTCAGGAATATCTAATAGAGAATGGGATAAAAACGAAAACCAGCGATGCAGTAGTTCTGATAACGAAACTTTTTCCAATCAAAGATAAATCAATCAATGATGTGACATACCTGAAATTACTGTTTCGCTCTGTTTTTGAACAGAATGGTTTTGTGGTTTTTTCTGTTGAAAAACGAAATGAGATTACGTTTATCCTATTAAATAGCCGGGCGAAAAAGAATCTAAAGGAACGAATCAAAAAAGCAGTGGATTCTCTTCAAGAATCCGAGTTTATCCGAAAACAAAGTTCTGCAAAGTTTATCATTGCTGCCGGTAAGTTTACCGAATCCTTAAGGGATGTACATAAAAGCTATCAAACAGCCAAGGAAACGATTCGAATCCAACAAAAAATGACTAATAAACAAATCTACCATTTTTATGAGGATTTACATTTATATCGTCTCATATCACAAATGAGCAAGTATACGGATTTACAGGAGCTTGCATCGGAATACCTTTATCCAGTTATTCAATATGACCAAAAATATAATGGCAAGCTTTTAGAAACATTAAAAGCCTATTTAGAGTGTAACGGCTCAAAGCAGGAAACTTCGAACAAGCTTTTCATTGTAAGACAAACGCTATACCATCGTCTGCAAAAGCTTGAAAACCTGCTGGGAGAAGATTTTATGGATCATGAAAAGCGAGTGGCGATCGAATTTATGCTGCTAGTCCATGATTATTTATCAGGAGCAAAACCTGGTGCAATAAATGAAGTCCGATGATGAAATGTTAAATGAATGTTCAATTTGTCGAAGAAATCTTCGCAGACATTTTACAGTATGTCTAATGAAAGCGATTCATACATGCGAGATAATGATAGTAATTACAATTGTTTTATAAATAAGGAGGAATATAGATGGGCGTAACAAAAAAGGACACTGCTATTTTAAACAATTATATTAACGGAGCATGGGTGAGCTCAAATAGTATGCAAACTTTGGATGTGCCAAACCCAGCGACGAATGAAATTTTAACAAAGGTCCCTGTTTCCACAAAAGAAGATGTTGATCTTGCGGTTGCAGCAGCGAAAGAAGCCTTTAAAAAGTGGAAAAACGTGCCTGTACCAAAGCGTGCAAGGATTCTTTTTAAATACCACTATCTATTAACAGAAAACCATGAGGAATTGGCAAGATTAATCGTTTTGGAAAATGGAAAGGCTTATAAGGAAGCGTATGGTGAAGTTCAACGCGGCATTGAGTGCGTAGAATTTGCTGCGGGTGCCCCGACATTGATCATGGGTGAAACTCTTTCTGGCATTGCTGAGGATATTGATTCCGAAATGTTCCGTTACCCACTAGGAGTAGTTGGCGGGATTACACCGTTTAACTTCCCTATGATGGTCCCTTTATGGATGTTCCCTCTAGCAGTTGCCTGTGGTAACACGTTTGTGCTGAAGCCATCTGAGCGTACCCCAATTTTAGCCAATAGATTAGTAGAATTATTTACTGAAGCTGGTGCACCTCCAGGAGTGTTAAACGTCGTCCATGGTGCCCATGATGTTGTAAATGGCCTGCTTGAGCATAAGGATATTGCCGCCATTTCCTTTGTCGGTTCACAGCCGGTTGCCAAATATGTTTATGAGCGTGCTGCCGCAGCTGGTAAGCGGGTTCAAGCCCTTTCCGGAGCGAAAAATCATCATATTGTAATGCCGGATGCCGATATGAATAAGGCCGTTCAGCATATCATCAGCTCGACTTTTGGAAGTGCCGGCCAGCGTTGTATGGCTTGTAGTGCCGTCGTCGTAGTCGGTGATAATGAACCATTTGTAAACGCATTAAAGAAACAGGCAGATGAATTAATCATTGGGAACGGGATGGATGAAGAAGTACTGTTAACCCCAGTCATCCGGAAGGAACACCGCGATAAAGTTCTTGGATACATTGAAAAAGGCTTAGAGGAAGGCGCAGACTTAATTAGAGATGGGCGTAAAGAAATGGATGAACTTCCTGAAGGAAATTTCTTAGGACCAACGATATTCGATCACGTTACACCGGATATGACAATTGCAAAAGAAGAAATTTTCGCACCAGTATTAAGTCTACTTCGTGCAAACGATTTAGATGAAGGGTTGGAATATATCCGTAAATCTAGATTTGGTAATGGAGCAACCATTTATACAAACAATGCAAAGGCTATCCGACAGTTCCGTGAAGAAGCGGACGCAGGAATGCTAGGCATCAACGTAGGTGTCCCAGCAACAATGGCATTTTTCCCTTTCTCTGGCTGGAAGGATTCCTTCTACGGTGATATGCACGTAAATGGTAAAGACGGTGTAAACTTCTATACTCGCAAAAAAATGATTACTTCACGCTTTGACGCATAAAATGGTGCAGGCACCGATACGGAAATGGAGGGAAATTACGGTATGGTTCAAACAAGTCGTCCCCAAGACACGTTTCAAGAGCAAGATGATAAGTATGTTTGGCATTCGATGAAGCCTTATAATCCCAACGCTACAGTTATTGTAGAAAAGGCTGAGGGTTCATGGGTAACAGATGTGGATGGCAAACGTTATTTAGATGCAATGTCAGGACTATGGTGTGTGAATGTTGGGTATGGAAGAACGGAATTGGCGGAAGCAGCGTACGAACAATTAAAAGAGATGGCTTATTTTCCGCTATCACAGAGCCATGTTCCTGCTATCAAACTAGCAGAAAAATTAAACGAAATGCTCGGCGATGAATACGTCATCTTTTTCTCGAACAGCGGTTCAGAAGCGAATGAAACAGCCTTTAAGATTGTTCGTCAATACCATCAGCAAAAGGGAGAGCATAACCGCTTTAAAATTGTTTCCCGCTACCGTGCCTACCATGGAAATTCTATGGGAGCACTAGCAGCAACAGGACAGGCGCAGCGAAAATATAAATATGAGCCGCTGGCACCAGGCTTTATCCATGTATCACCTCCCGATTCCTATCGTGATGACACCAATGTGACAGATCCAAAGGAATTAGCTTCCATTAAAGAAATTGACCGTACAATGACTTGGGAACTAAGTGAAACCATTGCGGCCATGATTATGGAACCAATCATTACCGGCGGCGGAGTGCTTATGCCACCAGATGGGTATATGAAGGCAGCTAAAGAGGTTTGTGAAAAACACGGAGCTCTCCTAATCGTTGATGAAGTGATTTGCGGCTTCGGCCGTACGGGTAAACCATTTGGATTCATGAATTATGGTGTGAAACCGGATATCATTACCATGGCCAAGGGGATTACAAGTGCCTATTTGCCATTATCCGCGACCGCGGTTCGCAAGGATATTTACGAAGCGTTTAAAGGATCCGAAGAATACGATTATTTCCGTCACGTGAACACGTTCGGAGGAAATCCCGCGGCATGTGCCCTGGCGTTAAAAAACCTCGAAATCATGGAAAAAGAAAATCTGTTTGATCGTTCCCGTGATTTAGGCGAACAGCTTCTAAATGATTTAACTACTCTTTTACAAGACCATCCATATGTAGGAAATGTCCGTGGAAAGGGCCTATTAATAGGGATTGAGCTTGTAAGTAATAAAACGACGAAAGAACCGTTAGATCCAGTACTTGTCAATCA
Source organism: Paenibacillus sp. BSR1-1 (assembly GCF_030403775.1). GTDB lineage: Bacteria > Bacillota > Bacilli > Bacillales > Cytobacillaceae > Neobacillus. The sequence goes on along the minus strand of NZ_JAQMWQ010000004.1, from coordinate 204,218 downwards.
AGTGATTACAAACTGTAAGGAAAAAGGCATTATCATCGGAAAAAATGGAGCTACGGTAGCAGGATACAATAATGTGCTCACCTTGGCACCACCGTTAAATATTGAACAAAAGGATTTGAACTTTTTAATTAAGACGCTTACTGAATCTCTAAATAAAATACTTTAGGTAATACGTATAAGAGCATTTGTCTTTACATTCTGTAAATGATAAATGCTCTTTTTTTCATGTTTAAAAGTTAAAAAATCGAAAAAATTGTCAATTCTGCTTAAATTCTGTGAAATCAGTGAAAAAATGTCGAAATCTTTCGATAGAGTAATTGACAGATAGATTTGAAAGGTTATAATGAACTTAACAAACGTTCATTGAATATTTACATAATTTCATTTCAGGCAAACTAAAGTAAAAATATTTTTTTATAAAAGGTTGTAACCGTTTTCTTTTTAAAAATAGAAGACTGCAATCTTCATAATTTTATTAAAAAGGTGACTTGATTATGGCGGATGAAAAAATTATGCGCCTTGTTGAAGTAGCGAAAATGTATTATCAATTAGACTACAGTCAACAAGAAATCGCGAAAAAGTTAGGTATTTCCCGCCCCACCGTTTCAAGACTTCTTTTGCAAGCTGTTCAAGAAGGTGTTGTCCATATCAAAATATGCGATCCGGCCGAAGATGTCCAGGAGCTCGCAATGCTGGTAAAGGAAAAATTCCAATTAAAGCATTGTATTGTCGCCTCAATCCCTGAATATGAGGACGAACTAATAAAAGAGAAACTAGGAGAAGTATCTGCAGAATACTTGCATAAAATTGTACAAAGTGGCGATACCATCGGAATAACTTGGGGAACAACCCTTTATCAACTCGTCAAAAAACTTCAGCCAAAGAATGTAAAGGATGTTACGATAGTCCAGCTTAACGGTGGGGTGAGTTACTCGGAATCTAATACGTATGCATCAGAAATCATAAACGGTTTGGCAAATGCCTTTCATACTACTCCACATTTCCTGCCCGTACCGGCGGTAGTTGATCATATTGTCGTAAAGCAAGCGATTGTTGCGGATCGGCATGTGAAAAAAATTATGGAATTAGGTCAAAAGGCTAATATTGCCATTTTCACGGTAGGGGAACCGGGTGAACAATCAACGCTGATGCATGCAGGGTACTTTTTAGATAATGACATTGAAATTTTACGGAAGAATCAAACTGTTGGTGATATTTGTTCTCGATTTATTGATATCGTAGGGAAAATAAGCCACGAGGCTTTAAATGACCGTACCATTGGGATTGAACTCTCCCATTTATCTGAAAAAGAATATGGCATCTTAATTGCAGGTGGAAATTCAAAAGTGGACGGTATTTATGGTGCCCTTCACGGCCGGCACGCCAATGTCCTAATAACCGATCAGTACACTGCAAAAGCCTTACTCGAAATGGGGGGTGATAACATAAATGGATAATGAGAAAATTAGGGAACTAGTCCAAGAAATTGTCAAAGATATGCTTCAAAAAGCAAAGCAGGTACCAATTGCTGCTTCCAATCGGCATATCCATTTATCACCAGAACATGTTGATAGATTGTTCGGCCGCGGATATCAGTTAAATAAACTTAAAGATTTGTCACAACCGAATCAATTTGCCGCAAAGGAAACCGTGACTTTGATCGGGCCTAGGGGGAAGATTCCAAACGTCCGTGTTCTTGGACCGGCAAGAGGAAATACACAAGTGGAAGTTTCTTTATTTGATGGTTTCACATTGGGAGTTAAGCCGCCGATACGTAATTCTGGTGATCTAAAAGGTTCTGAATCTATTACGATTCAGGGACCGCGCGGCCAAATTACGATTAAAGAGGGGTTAATTTGCGCGGCGCGCCATATCCATATGCATACTAGTGATGGTGAAGCCTTTGGTGTGGAAGATGGCGATGTGGTACAAGTTAACGTCGACGGTCCACGCGGCATTATTTTTTCAAATGTGCTTATTCGGGTATCGCCTAAATACAAGCTTGAGATGCATATCGACCTTGATGAAGCCAATGCCGCCAACATCAAAAATGGACAATTAGGTGAAATTGTAGCTGTTGAAAGTCGAAATCAAGTGAGCGGAGGCTGAATCTGGTGGATGTCAAAACAAAGGTGAAAATGCTTGTCCAGCAGGTAGTCGAAGCCTACTTAAAAGAACAACTGCGAGAAAAAGAAAAAATCGCCATTCTTTTAGGCTATCAATCTCAAAATCCATCAGTGGTTTTGGAAGCGGTTACCCCGCTAATCGATTCCTACGAAGTGACATTGATTTTATCAAAAGATTGGCTGCCTTCGCATGCTGCGTTAAGTGGGAAGCCATATGTTTTGTTAGATCAGACCTCACAGCAGGAATTAAATAGAATTGTTGAGAGTTGCAGTACTCTGGTTGTCCCGGTCGCTTCTTATCGCTTATTATCTAAGCTTGCCTTAACAATGGATGATGAATTGGCCGTATGGCTCGCTCTACAATATCAATTGCTTGGTAAGCCCGTTGTAATAGCTAAAGATTATATTGAACCTACTGTATACCAGCAAATTCATGCGCCCCATTCCGTTCAAGAACGCTTGCAGTCCTACATTAGGCAAATTCAAGCGGATCAGGTGAAATGGGTGCCGCTCAGTAAACTTGCACTAACGGTCGATTCTCAGCAAACGGCATACAAGGAAAAGCAGTCTCTCATTCTTGCAAAACATGTGGAAAAAGCATTTCAGGATGGACTTAAGGAAATCGTTGTTCCTGAAAAGAGCAGGGTAACACCTTCTGCGAAGGACTTAGCAAAGGAACTTAAAATTCAAATTACAAAAACTTCTCCTTGAAAGGAGGGACGTACGTGATCATTTGTAAAGTGGTTGGTTCCATTGTTTCAACCACCAAAGCAGAAAAGCTTAAAGGGAAAAAGCTCCTCATTGTACAGCCTTTGGATATGAAAACGATTGAGGAAGACGGAAAACCTTTAGTGGCGATAGATACGGTAGGTTCTGGTGTTGGTGAAGTGGTCCTGCTTGTCAGCGGCAGCTCGGCCAGACAAACAGAAATTACCAACGGTGTCCCGGTTGATGCGGCTATTGTAGGGATTGTCGATCAAATAGAAATACAAGGATCCTTAACCTTTAACAAAGGAGAGAGCTAATTTTGCAAATTAATGAAACCGATATCAAAAAAATGGTTGAACAAGTGCTGCAGCAATTAGGTCAAAGTCAGCCAGACAGCAGCCCGGTTTCTTCATTTCCAGAAGTCAGCTTTGGAAATGGTGTGTTTACCACTGTTGACGAAGCAGCCGCAGCAGCAAGACTTGCATGGGAAAAGCTTCGCAAGCTTCCAGTGGCTGTAAGAAGACAAATGATTGAGAACATACGTGAAGTAAGCCGCAAGCATGCCAATGAACTGGCTAAGCTGGCTGTTGAAGAGACGGGCCTTGGAAGAGTGGAAGATAAGGTTGCGAAAATTTTACTAGCCACGAACAAAACACCTGGCTTGGAAGACTTAATCAGCACATCTTATTCAGGTGATGATGGGTTAACGCTTGTGGAATATGCACCAATTGGTGTATTTGGGTCAATTACTCCTTCCACAAACCCGGCTGCAACGATTATAAATAACTCGATTTCTCTTCTTGCAGCAGGGAATACGGTTGTTTACAACCCGCACCCAAGTGCAAAACGAGTTTCGATTAAGACGATGCAGCTGCTCAACGAAGCTATTGTGGCTGCGGGAGGACCAGAAAATACTTTGACCTCGGTAGCGGCGCCAAATCTGGAAACGTCGGCACAGGTCATGAACCATCCACAGGTAAATGCACTGGTTGTTACAGGCGGCGGTCCTGTGGTAAAGGCAGCGATGGCTGTAGGCAAAAAGGTCATTGCTGCCGGTCCTGGAAATCCGCCAGTCGTCGTCGATGAAACAGCGATTATTTCAAAGGCAGCAGCTGATATTGTCAAGGGAGCAAGCTTTGATAACAACGTTTTATGTACGGCTGAAAAAGAGGTCTTTGTTGTTGAAAAAGTAGCAAATGTCCTTAAATCTGAAATGGTGAAGAACGGGGCGATTGAGCTTAAGGGCTTCCAATTCGAAAAGCTGCTTGAAAAAGTCCTTGTTAAGAAAGGTGATAAGTTTTATCCGAACCGTGAATTTATCGGTAAGGATGCGAATGTAATCTTACAAGCAGCCGGCATTCAGGCCAGTCCTGATGTGAGATTGATTATTGCAGAGACCAATAGGGATCATCCATTAGTGATGACAGAAATGTTAATGCCAATCTTACCAATCGTCAGGGTCCCTGACGTTGATATAGCCATTGAATTAGCGGTAATCGCTGAAAAAGGCAATCGTCACACTGCGATTATGCATTCACAAAACATCACCAATTTGACAAAAATGGCACAGGAAATTCAAGCAACTATTTTTGTGAAAAATGGTCCATCTGTTTCGGGATTAGGCTTTGAAAGTGAGGGCTTCACGACTCTGACAATTGCCGGTCCTACCGGTGAAGGCTTAACCAGCGCAAAAACATTTACACGTCAGCGCCGCTGCGTTTTAGTAGATGGATTTAGAATTATCTAGTGGGGTGTGTTAATTGGCAAAATCTAAAGATGAAAAGACCGTCACTTCACAATCAGAAAAAACAAAGAAGCAAATAAAACAAAAATTAGAGGTTCCTAAAGGAGGAAATATCATGGGTCAAGAAGCATTAGGAATGATTGAAACAAAAGGTTTAGTAGGTGCAATCGAAGCAGCAGACGCGATGGTTAAAGCTGCAAATGTTACATTAGTCGGCAGAGAATTAGTCGGTGCGGGTATTGTAACCGTTATGGTTCGCGGGGATGTAGGCGCAGTTAAAGCCGCAACTGAAGCTGGAGCAGAAGCAGCTCAGCGCGTTGGAACACTTCTTTCAGTACACGTGATTCCACGTCCAAACGGCGATGTTGAAGGTATCCTGCCAAAGAGTGAATAAGGGGAAGCGAAATGGAACAATCCATTGAAAGCTTTATCAAAAATCTCGTAAGGGACACGATTGTTCACACACTCGGTGAGCTGCAAATCCAAAACGATCGGCAGACCTATGTTATTGCCAATTGGAAAATGAACAATACACTTAGTACGACAGCTGAATTTTTTCAAAAAATAAACAGCAGCATGGACATTTCAGTGGTAGTTTGTCCGCCTTCCCAGCTGCTTTATCCTGCTCATCTTTTTATTAAACAATCTGGAAAACCGATTCATCTTGGTGGACAAAATGTCCATTGGGCTGAGAAAGGTGCCTACACTGGTGAGACATCCACAAATATGTTGAAGGATGTTGGCTGTGAATATGTGATAATCGGCCACTCCGAAAGAAGACAATATGCGGGTGAAGATGATGATTTAGTGAATTTAAAAGTGAAGCAGACAATCAAAGCCGGACTCATTCCGATTATCTGCATTGGAGAAACGCTGGGTCAGAAAAATTCGATGCAAACAGAACATGTCTTATCGACTCAACTAAATGGAGCCCTGAAAGATATAGATTCCAGCAATTTTATTATCGCCTATGAACCTATATGGGCGATTGGAACAGGGCAGTCAGCAACCGCTGATTTGGCTCAACAAACTCATGCTTATATCCGTTCTGTTTTAAAAAATATACTGGGTGAATACGCAGATAGTATCTCGATTTTATACGGTGGTTCTGTTAATGAAAGCAATGCTGCCGAATACAGTACGATGCCGGATATTGATGGTGTCCTGGTTGGAGGCGCTAGCTTAAATCCCCAGTCTTTTGATGGAATTATCAATGTATTTGCCAAAGGAGAACAAAGGTAATGAAAAAAGTTGCGATTGGCAGTGACCATGGTGGATACGAACTGAAAGAAAAGTTAAAGGCCTACTTGACGGAATTAGGCTATGAATATCTTGATTTTGGCTGTAAGGCAAACGAATCAGTAGATTATCCCGATATCGCTTTTTTAGTGGGTGAAACGGTTGCCACAAATGATGACTACGTTGGAATCATGATTGATGGTGTCGGTGTAGGCAGCGGCATGGTTTTAAATAAAATACCGGGTGTTCGCGGTGCAGTGTGCTGGGATTTATCCTCAGTTATCAACAGCAAAGAGCACAATAATGCCAACGTTTTATCGATAGGCGGGCAGTTTATCGGTGAAGGCCTAGCTAAGCAATTAGTGAAAACCTGGCTGGAAACTGATTTTGCCGGCGGCCGTCATGATCGCCGCGTTACTAAAATCATGGAAATTGAAAGTCGGTTTTTACACAGATAAAGGCAGGTTAAACTATGTTCGTAGCCAAAGTGATTGGAAATATTGTTTGTACTCATAAAAATGATAATTTAAGAGGTTTAAAGCTTCTGATTGTCCAACCGGTTGATGACCAGTTGAAGGATAAAGGCAAACCACTTGTGGCTATAGATACGATTGGACAGTCGGGGGAAGGAGAACTAGTTTATCTGGCAAAAAGCCGGGAGTCTTCCTTACCGCTTAACAAAGATTTAGTCCCATCAGATGCTGGGATTTTAGGAATCATTGATTACTATAATGTGACGAAACGAATGGAGGAATAATAAATGAGCAACGCATTAGGAATGATCGAAACAAAAGGTTTGGTAGGGGCAATTGAAGCAGCAGACGCGATGACAAAAGCAGCAAACGTAACTTTACTAGGAAAGGTAAATGTTGGCGGCGGTTTAGTTTGTGTCATGGTTCGCGGAGATGTTGGTGCAGTTAAAGCGGCAACAGAAGCAGGTGCAGATGCTGCACAGCGTGTAGGCGAATTCTTATCAGTACACGTTATCCCAAGACCACATTCAGATATCGAAAAAATTCTTCCAGTTGTAAAATAATGAAACTAGCAAAGGTTGTTGGGAATGTCGTTTCAACGATAAAGACACCAAGCCATCAAAACAAAAAACTAATGGTTGTCATTCCGGTTGATGCCGCGGGTAAAGAAATCGGTGAACCGATCATTGCATTTGATCGGTTCCATGCCGGGGTTGGCGATTATGTGCTTTTACTTGAGGAAGGTGGTTCGGCACGTGACATATTAGAAGATCCTAAGGGTTCGTTTGATGCCGTCATTGCCGGAATCGTTGATCGATTAGAATAACGTGAGGTGAGCAAGATGCAAATCGAAGCATTAGTGGAACAAATTACCAATCAAATTATGCAGCAATTAACCAATAAACAAGAGTTGAAGGAAGCAAAACCTGTTGTTTCCGGAAACGTAACCTATAAAGAAGGTTCTTCTTCCAACATTATTACTGGTCCATCTGTTGCAAGAATGATCGACCATACTTTATTAAAGCCAGAAGCGTCAAAGGATCAAATTGTGAAGCTATGTGAAGAAGCAAAGGAACATAAATTTGCAACTGTTTGCGTCAATCCGTATTGGGTGCAGACTGCGGCAAAAGAACTTAAAGGCTCTGGTGTAGGTATTACGACAGTTGTTGGCTTCCCATTAGGAGCGACAAGCACATTTGTAAAAATTGCAGAAACTCGTGATGCGATTGCGAACGGAGCAACTGAAATCGACATGGTCATTAACGTTGGGGCACTAAAATCCGGTGACTTTGAAACCGTTAAAAAGGACATTGAAGGTGTTGTATTAGCCGCTAAAGGTCATGCTCCAGTTAAGGTTATTATTGAAACAGGACTGCTAGAAATTGAAGAGAAGAAAAAGGCTTGTATTTTGGCAAAAATGGCCGGTGCTGATTTTGTTAAAACATCAACCGGTTTTGGACCAGGCTGTGCAACAGCGGAAGATATCAAATTAATGCGTGAGGCAGTTGGACCAGATATGGGCGTAAAAGCTTCAGCCTGTGTAAGAGATTTAGATACAGCACGAAAACTAATTCAAGCTGGCGCGACAAGAATTGGTGCTAGTTCAAGTATTGCGATTATTACTGGCGGACAAGGAACTGGATATTAAAATGATCCGTGAAAGATTGAGTTTTTCATATAGTTTTTCTCTATATGAAAAACTCATTTTTCTTATATTCCTATTTTAAAAGTATTGATAATTTTTAGATATTTTACTATAATGATATTAATGAATGTAATCGCTTACATACACAAGGGGTGTTTCGAATGAACAATATTGGACATCAATTAAAGAAAATTAGATTAAATCGTGAAATAGAAATAGAAAAACTTGCCTTATTATCAGGCATAAATGCTGAAACCATCGCTGCCATTGAAGAAGGCGATCAGGATGTACAGGTTTCTATATTAGCAAAAATATCCAATGTATTAAATTGCACATTCTCAATTGGTGAAGTATCTATCTAATAATATTGGAATACCCATAGACAACATGGTATAGTAATTCCATTAGCAAAAAGTTCAATCTTTAAATGATTGAGCTTTTTTTATTTAGAAGGAAGAGAAATATGACATCAACAAAAGCTTATATCAAAGAATGGCAGCAGGCACTGCAAAATGAAATAAACTATTTAAAAAAATACGGCAGTAATAAATACCTCATTACAAATGGAAGGCTTCTCTCTACCGAAGGTTCGTATACCTATTATTTTGATACATCTGGTAATTTACGGATACCAGTAGGTACAGCAATTAAACTAGAATGGGGCAGTATGAAGCAATCAGGACGTGTCCTGTCTTCTGAGGGTAAAGGTGTCATGCTATCCTTAGAGAAATCATTCGGCGATTTAGTAGATGAGGCTTATCTAATTCATGATCCTTGGGAATTACTCGAACAGCTAATTCAGCGCCTGGATGAAATAAAAAAAAATAAGCAGAAACGTCTCCGGATAAAGAACTTGATGGATCCCTCTATGCCGGCAAAGCACCCGCAGGAAAAAATCAAAAGTAACGTCCATGAGTTATTATTAAGATCAAAATATAATCCTGTCACTTTTGTCTGGGGGCCTCCGGGAACTGGTAAAACGTATACCCTTGCAAGAGTGGCCGCTAATAAATATTTCCAGGAAAAGCGAGTGCTCATATTATCACATAGTAACCAAGCAGTCGATGTCCTGATAGGTGAGATTTCAAGCTTTGTTACCAAGAAAAATCGATTTAATGAAGGGGATATCCTTCGCTATGGGTTTCTGACCGGTGAACAGCTTGCCAATCATGATACAGTTACAACCAGCCAACTGCTCGAGAAACAAGACCCAGAGCTTGCAGCGGACAAAGAACTTTTAGTTGAGGAAAGAAGGAAGCTTAAACAAGATTTAGCCCGTTCTTTTAGTAAAAGAGACACCCATTCATTGCTGGAGCTAGAGATCAAGATTGCGAAAGTCCTTGAGAAAATTCGCCAAAAGGAGATTGAGTTTGTCAAGAATGCGTATATTGTAGGTGCTACACTAGCTAAAGCAGCAAGTGATCCCGTGATACATGATAAGGATTTTGACGTAGTCATTCTCGACGAGGCAAGCATGGCATATGTTCCTCAAGCCGGATTTGCAGCATCATTAGGAAAAAGAGTCATCATTTGCGGTGATTTTAAGCAGCTGCCGTCGATTGCTGCATCCAGAGATGCTTTAGTAACCAAATGGTTGAAGGAAGATATATTTCATCGGGCCGGTGTGGTTGAGTGGGTTAAGGAAGGCAAGCTGCATCCGCATTTATTTTTACTAAAAGAACAGCGAAGAATGCATCCGGACATTTCATCCTTTACCAATCAATACATTTATCATTCGCTTGTGGGTGACCATGAAAGTGTTCGAAAATCACGGAATGCAATTGTTGAAAATCAACCATTTCCCGGACGTGCTTCTATTTTAGTAGATTCAAGCTTTACTGGAGCACATTGCATATCAGAAAAAAACTCTAATTCACGGCTAAATCTATGGCAGCTGCTGCTATCTTTTCAGGTAATTCATGAATCCTATTTAGGGGGAGCACGTTCTATTGGTTTTGTAACACCGTACCGGGCTCAATCTAATTTGATGGAATTGTTATTAGAGGATGTATATGAAAAAGAACGCTTAAACGCAGATATTATTTCCGCAACTGTGCATCGATTCCAGGGCAGTGAGAGGGATGTGATGGTTTTCGATACAGTTGATGGTGAACCGCAGGAACGTGCTGGCATGCTATTAACTGGCGCAGATAGTGAACGATTAATAAATGTTGCCATCACCAGGACGAAAGGAAAATTCATTCATATCAGCAATCAAGCGTTTATAAAGACACATGTATATCATTCGAAAACATTAAGGCAGTTAGTCGAACATCAAGTGAGACATAATCAAGCAGTTAGAAAGAATGAAATTGGTACCTGGATCAAAAATCAGCATTCTAAATTACAATGGATGCATGCTAGGAAGCTTGAAAAAGTATTCCAGGATATTGATTCGGCCAGATTGTCCATCATGCTCTCACTACCAGATGGCACCGAATTGTCGGAGGATTGGAAATTAAAATTGAAAAATAGAGATAAACGAACGTCCTTCATTATTTTTTCGGAGGAGGACTGGACGGATTTAGGACCAACTCAGTTAATACAAGCGAGAATCCCATTTCCCTTTATTATGATCGACAAGAAGATTTTTTGGCTTGGGATGATGATCGAGGGAATTAAGGCTATTAAGCCTCCATATATTGCAGCACGGCTTGAATCAGCGAAGATATCAGAGTACCTGTTAAGTCAGTTCACTGGGCTGTAGCAAAAGAAAAAAGCATCAACCGATGCTTTTTCCTTTGCACTGCTAACGATATCTCCGATAAGTTCTGTATTTATCACCATCACTACTGCTTTCTATTGATTCCTCTTTGCTTTCCTCATCAGCCGCGATGGCGGAAAAATCGTCACTGCTCTCAAATTCATTGACAGCATTATTGCTATTTAATGCAGGATCATTATTATCCTCTTCATTGGTCTCCTCTACAGCCGTGTTGAGTATTTCGGAAATTTCCGCTTGAGCTTCCACATTAATTTCTAGGGCTTCCTCAGAGCTTTCGTCTTCGTCCTCATCAGCATTACCTAATGGGGATTCTAGTTTTGTTCGTTGTATTTTTCCAAGTGCCTCTTGCCTTAGATTCGCGATTACGATTATTTCATCTAAAAGGGAAGCAAACCCATTGAAATCAACATTGTTTTCACCACTGTTTTGAATAATATTTAAAAGGTCCTCTTGAAAAATCTGATATTCTCTTTCGAATTGTCCGCGGTCCATTTCCCTAAAAGTCACACCGTTAACTCGAATAAATTCAAAGATTAATTGAGTAATGGTTTGGTTTGCAGTCTGTAATTCGGGAGAGCTGCTTAAAAAATTGTTCAAATCGCGTAGTGTTTTATAGTAACTTTTGAAATTTTGATTAGCTTCTAAAAATTCCAGTTTACTCAAGGATGTATTCCTCCTTCTTTTTTTCCTTTTGTATTAAAGATATGCAAAGAAGATTCATCTAGAAGATAAAACTAAAGAAGGAGGATGACAGACAATTTATAAAAACGATTCACGCAGATGGCAGGCAAGCTGTACCTTTAAAAAATTCTCAGGTTCTTCGAGGGACATGCCTAATTGTTCTTCAATTTTTTTCAGCCTTAAGTAAAGTGTGTTTACATGAATATGCAGCTTCTGAGCTGTCTTAGCTGACGAGCGATTTGTTTGTATATACGTTATGAGCGTCTTTTCTAAATCATTATTATTCCCTTTAATGGAATTCAAAGGCGTGAAAATTTCTTCAAGAAACCTTTCAATTTCTTCGGAGGACTGATTAATAAATAGGCGGTTTATCCCTATATCGGAAAAATGGATCATACCTGATTTATTGCGTGAGATAAGATATGAGACGGCTTTGTTCGCTTCATTGTGGGATTTGGCAACAGATTCAATTCCATGATAAACCGAACCTACCCCGACAAACAGATGGATTTGATCGTTAAGTTCACTTTCTTTTAAAATAGTATCCAATTTTCTCATTACCGAACGCTTGTCTGCTGGGTTCGTAGGAGAGAATAGAATGGTAACTTTGTTATGATTACCAAATACGATTTTTTTATGATCTAATAGAACTTGTTTAATTCGGGATATGAATCGATGAACGATGCTATCTAGTATTTGAAGATCTTTAAAATGAGCAATCGCAATAATAACCGAGAAAAGGTTTGATTTAAGATCCAAGCCAAGATTCATCGCTTTTTTGGTTAGTAAATCAGGGTTATCGTTTAATAATAAGTCATTATAAAATTCATGGGTCTTTTTATAATAGATATCTGCCAATGACTTCTTTTTGGCTAATTCCATTGCCAGTACCGATCCCCCTCTATCAATGATGATATGTTCCAGCTGTGTTAATGGTCGATTGATAGCAATAATCATACATCCGTTACAAACAGATCCAACTAAAATTGGGTAAATGTAAAATGCCTTTTCATCCTGATCGAAAAGTTCAACGTAAATGGGAACTTTTCGGTTGGATAGGAGTTTTGTTAGTTCATCCATCGAAAAAGGAAGTTCTTTTTGCTTTGGAAAGTGTTCGCTTTCGATCATGTCCACAAATATTAATGACAAACCAAGCATTCGATTTAATTCTTGAGTGATCGTTTCAACTCCTCTATTTTGGACAGAGAGCTGTGAAAGTGTTGAATCGACTTCGTTTCGTTTCACTAGGACTTGATTCTTTCGTTTAATTTCCGTAAATAACCGTGCATTTTCCATTGCAATCGCAATTTGTGCAGCTAATCCTTGTAAAAGTTGAAAATCCCAATCCGTAAGATTCCGTTCGCGGTCATCTTGATGAATGCTTAAAACTCCAATAATTTCATCCCGAAATTTTATCGGAATGGTGACAGATACTTTTACCCTGTGGTTGTGAAAGGCATGCTTTAAATATTTGTAATTTTCGTCGGATGTTCCTTCCATCGCTTCATTAGCCTCACGAAATGAATAATAGACTCTTGGTTGTCCATCAAGAAATGTTTTGCCTGTTACGGATTCTCCAATTTTATATCGTACTTTTTCTATTTCTTTTTTCCATCCTCTATAAGCTTTACATACTAAACGGTCTAATGCCGGACTATACATCCAAAAAACGCAGGCTTCCGATCCCGGAATTACAGCGGCTACGTTATCTAAAATTTTCGCCAATAATTCATCAAGGTCTAGTGAAACGGTTATGTTTTGCACACCCTCGATCAGCTTTTCCAATTCTATACCTTTTCTTTTCATCAAGAGATCAGTGTAAAAGGGATACATCAGGTGGTATAAAAGGTTAATATTACCTTTTTCTAATGGCGTAGTTGTTTCAGTATAGAGGATAGTAACCTTATAGTCTTGTGGATAATCCAGTGTTAACAATTGGGGGTTGTCCAAGCTGTACGGTTGAACCCCCACTTTGGTGGTTGGGGAAGGAAAATCACGAATACCCTGTCTATCTGTTAAAATCCATCGATGTTCTACAGGAGTATAAAACCAAATCTCATAACATGAAATTCCTAGATTTTGGATAAAAAAGGATCGGAGCTGTGCAAGATTTAACATCGATTTATCACCTCACTGTGAACTTCCATAGTTTATTAGAAGAAAAGCTATGAGAATCAACATTGTTTTCATTTTATCAATTTCATATACTTTCTGTAAATACAGAATTTTCAGAAATAGTTTTATAATGTTGTAAACGCTTACTTTTTGTTAAGAAAATTCATTTCATTAAGATCGAGAGGGAGTGGAAAGGTTGGGATATATCTCATCCTATATGGCGGGATCTGTTTTCAAAGTGTTGGTAAAGCCAGGTGATATTGTCGAGTCTGGCAATGAGGTAGTTATTCTTGAGTCAATGAAGATGGAGATTCCGATAACAGTTGAGTCAAAAGTAGTTATAAGGGATGTGAAAGTAAGAGAAGGAGAATTTGTTAATGAGGGGGATATCATTATTGAGTTGGAATAATGTTAACCAGCCGCTGCATGAGTATCTTCGCCATTATGCACGAATCACACCAAATAAAGAAGCGATCATCTTTTATGGAAAAACGATTACCTATCAGGAACTGGATGATTTATCAGATCGATTCGCGATGTTTCTTCATTCCTGTGGAATTAAAAAAGGAGACAAGGTTGCGCTTTTTTTACCCAATTGTCCTCAATATATTATTTGTCATTTTGGAATTCAGAAAATTGGAGCAATTGTAGGTCCATGCAGTCCCATGTTTAAGGAATGGGAATTGGCATATGAAGTGAATGATTTAGGAGCGAAAGCAATCGTCACCTTGGAACAATTGCATCCCATTGTAGACCAGGTTCGAAATCATTCTTCGATTGAATTGGTTATTACAACGAGCTACATAGATTTTCTTCCAGAAATCCCACAGCCAGAGTTTCCAGAAAAAATACCCCCAAAGAAAAGCTTAGCAGATTGCATCGATTTAATTCAGATTTTTCAATCAAAAATAGCAACCCCTCCAAGAATAGAGATTGATGTGGAAAATGATGTTTCCCTTATTGTCTATACGTCCGGATCTACTGGACAGCCGAAAGGGGCTATGCTGACTTATCGAAATGCATTATATAAATCTTATTGTGTTGCGCAAACAAGGAATACAACAGCACAGGATATATCATTATCCATTATGCCAATTTGCCATATTGCCGGCATGTTAGGCATGAACGTCGTCATTTTTACTGGTGGAACCTTGGTCTTACTTAATCGTTTTACTCCAGAATCGGCAATGGAAGTTATCGAGCGGTACAAGGTCACAGTAGCTCAGACTGTTGTTCCAATGAATATAGCCATTATGAAGCATCCAGATGCCAATAAGGTTGACTTTCGTTCTCTTAGATTGAATGCATGCACCAGCTTTGGCATTCCATTAACCGAGGAAATTTCGAATCAATGGAAGGAGCTGACTGGTGTAGGATTATTTGAATCAGCATACGGGCTAAGTGAAACCCATACGGCCGATACGCTGATGTCCGAAGGAGCTGTCAAATTTGGTACTACCGGCAAGCCTGTATTGGAAACAGAAATAAAAATCATGTCTATTGATGAGCCACGGAGGGAGGTTTCAATTGGGGAAAAGGGAGAGATTATTGTTAAAAATCCCGGTGTTTTTAAAGGATACTTGAATAAGCCGGAAGCAACAGCCCAAACGCTTCGCGATGGATGGGTCTATACAGGTGACATTGGCAAGTTGGATCAAGAGGGATATTTATTTTTTCTCGGCCGTATTAAAGAAATGATCAAGTGTTCTGGATACAGTGTATTTCCTGAAGATGTTGAAATTATGCTGATGAACCATCCTGCCATCTCCCAAGCGGCAGTGATTGGTGTGCCAGACCCCGTACGTGGCGAATCAGTAAAGGCTTTTGTGGTGATTAGACCGGAATTCCAAACTAGGATTACGGAAGAGGAGATTATCCGAT
Organism: Paenibacillus sp. BSR1-1; assembly: GCF_030403775.1. Taxonomy (GTDB): domain Bacteria; phylum Bacillota; class Bacilli; order Bacillales; family Cytobacillaceae; genus Neobacillus. The sequence continues at coordinate 188,881 of NZ_JAQMWQ010000004.1, read as the reverse complement.
GGAGCAAGGAAAAAATGGCTGCTTATAAATATCCCCGCTATGTTGAGTTTAGGGACAGCCTGCCAGTTACCGGGACTGGCAAATTGCTTCGAAGGCTGCTTGCAGATGAAGAAAAAGAGAAGGCAAATTATAAGGAGGTTGTCCATGAGAAAAATTAACAAAGTCTTATTCGTTGTCCTAATAGCCACATTGTTGTTAGTGGCTGGCTGCTCCAAAAACAGTTCTACCGCTGGTGAAAATACAGCAGGCAAGACGGCAGAAAACGCAAAAAACAGCGAACCGAGGAATGGAGGCACCCTTGTTGTTGCCTATGACTCTGATGTGAGTAACTACGATCCCATCCTTGGCAATTCCGGGAACGATCATCCACTGCTGTATCCAGTTTATGACACATTAGTAAATTATAATGCGAATCTTGAACCTCAACCAGGCCTTGCGGAATCATGGGACACCCCGGATGATAAAACCATTATTCTACACTTAAGAAAAGGGGTAAACTTCCATGATGGAACCCCATTTAATGCTGATGCCGTTAAATTTAACCTTGAAAGGGTAAGATCCAAAGAATCAAAAGTATCCGATTTATCCAATGTAGAATCGGTAGAGGTTGTCGATCCACAAACGGTGAAATTACATTTAAAACAGCCAGATTCCTCCATTATCCTTGCCCTATCAGATCGTTCAGGGATGATGGTTTCGCCTGCAGCAGTCCAAAAATTTGGTGCTGACTTCAGCCAAAACCCAGTGGGGACAGGTCCCTATAAGATGGTTAAATGGGTAAGAAACGGAGAAATTCAGTTTGAAGCGAATAAGGATTACTGGCAAAAAGGACTGCCATACCTTGATAAAATAACAGCTAAAATTATGCCTGATGAAAATACAAGATTAAATGCACTTAAATCAGGTCAGGTTCAATTCTATTGGAATGTTTCACCTGACAATAGTCAAGTTTTAAAGAATGATAAGAATATAGTGTTAGATTCGAAAATGAAGGTTGCGTTCTATAATATTTATTTAAATACGAAAATGTCACCATTTGATAAAAAGGAAGTCAGGCAGGCGCTTCAATATGCCATCGATCGTGATGCCCTTGTAAAAGCTTTAACCTTTGGGGAAGGCGAGTCGGCTAATCAAACATTTCCTAGTGATTATTGGGCAGCAAGTCCTGATATGAAAATTAACTATGACACTAAAAAATCAAAGGAATTATTGAAACAGGCTGGAGTTGAAAATGTCAAATTTGATATGTTCGTGCCAACAGCACCATTCTATCAAAGATTGGCGGAAGCCATAAAAGGGCAAGTCAAAGAGGCGGGCTTTACGATTAACATACAGCCAATGGAACTCACAAAGGGAGTAGCTCTTTACTTTAATGAAAAGCAGTTACCGGCAAATCTTACGGCATGGACAGGACGTCCCGACCCGCAACAAACAGTCAGCTTATTCCTTGGCGGAAAAGGTTTCTACAATGTTGGCGGGGAGACATCACCTAAAAAAGAAGAATTGATTTCAAAGGCAGCTGCTTCGTATGATCAAAAAGAGCGAGCAAAGTTATATGGTGAAATAAATGAGATTGCAATGACAGAAGAAGCGATGACGATTCCTATTATGTTTACTCCTTCTACTGCAGCCATGTCGCCAAAGGTTAAGGGCTTTGAAGGAACATTACTAGGGAAACCAAAGTTCTCCTACTTGTGGCTGGAACAATAATAAAGGGGATAGGAAGGGAGAGAGCCAATGTTTTATAAATTTTTGTTACGCCGCTTGATGTATGTCATACCCATGCTGATTGTAACGACTTTGGTGGTCTTTTCCCTAATCCTGATTATACCGGGTGATCCTGCTCTTGCGCTTCTTGGAGATAATGCAACCGCAGATAAACTTGCCCAGTTGAGAAGTCAACTGGGCTTGGATCAACCTGTGCTCATTCAGTATGGGAATTGGCTATTACATGCTTTACACGGAGATTTAGGAAGATCTCTTTTTACCGGGGAAATTGTCAGTGATGCAGTGTTTTCAAGACTGGGTATTACAATTCAGCTTGTTATTTCTGCGATGATTCTTTCCTTTCTAATAGGGATGTTTTTTGCCATTACCTCTATTTTAAAGCCTAATAGTTGGATGGATTATGTGGCCAGGTTTTTCGGCACGTTAGGGACAGCCATTCCAAATTTTTGGTTAGCGATGCTGCTGGTAGCCGTATTTAGTGTCAAGCTTGGTTGGCTTCCTGCCACAGGATTTGTTAGTATTTTTGAGAATTCGGGCGGTTTTTTACAAAGTGTTCTTCTCCCAGCCTTTTGCCTAGGTGCATTTGGTGCGGCACAAATCACACGACAATTACGTTCTTCACTTCTTGAGAGTATGGATTCAGATTATATTCGTACTGCTTATTCCAAAGGATTATCATTATGGCCAGTTATTTGGAAGCATGGACTTAGAAATGCTTTTTTACCTGTCGTTACAACAGCGGGGCTTCTATTTGGGAACATGCTTGGTGCTACGGTTGTGATTGAAAGTGTTTTCGCAATTCCTGGAATGGGGCAGCTGGCAGTCAATTCAATACTGCAAAGGGATTTTCCGATGCTTCAAGGTGTCGTCCTAGTAATGGTTGTGATGGTCCTCATCATAAACTTTGTTACAGATGTACTCTATAGCATTTTGGATCCTCGAATTGAATTTGATTAAAAAGGAGGGCACAACATGCAGTTTCGAATTATTTTACAAAGGGTAAAACGTGAACGCTTGGCATTCGTCAGTTTGATCTATTTGGTCATTTTAGTCCTAGTTGCTGTTTTTGCCCGATACATTGTCCCCTTTGACCCAGAAGCACAGGATTTGAACCAAGTGATGATTGCTCCAAATGGCTTGCACTGGTTTGGAACAGATGAACTGGGTAGGGACATTTTTACAAGATTGCTTCTTGGATCACAGGCTGCCTTACAAGCAGGACTTATCGCAATCTTAATTCCTCTTTTTATTGGTGTTCCCTTGGGAATTTTATCAGGGTATCTTGGCGGCATCGTCGATGATCTTTTCATGAGGGTTGTTGATGCGATTTTATCTTTTCCTGCAATTCTTCTCGCATTGGGAATTACTGGTGCCTTAGGGGTTAACCTATGGAACGCGATGATCGCGATTGGAATCATCTTCACTCCGCAATTTGCCAGATTGGCAAGAGGACAAACTCTTCAAGTCCGGCGTGAACCATATGTGGAAGCGGCAAAGATTTCTGGGGCTGGTCCGTTGTGGATCATGTATCGGCATATTCTTCCTAATATCGCCTCTCCGATCATTGTTCAAGCATCCTTCAGTTTTAGTTTGGCGATTTTGGTGGAAGCATCATTAAGTTTTCTTGGAATGGGGGCACAGTCACCTCAAATTAGTTGGGGAGGCATGCTTCATCAAGCCTACAGTATGATTTTTGTCAATCCATTTATGATGATTTTCCCTGGAGCGGCAATCTTACTTTCAGTCTTAGCTGGTAACTTTTTCGGTGATGGATTAAGAATAGCCGTTGATCCAAAAATCAAGCGAACTTAGGAGGGAAGCGGTTTGAGTAAACAGTTTGAACCACTTTTGGAAGTAAGTAATCTTAGATCATGTTTCCCTTCAACTGGAGGGATTGTAAAAGCGGTTAATGATGTTTCTTTTAAAATTGGAAAAGGTGAAATTGTTGCATTGGTGGGGGAATCAGGCAGCGGTAAAAGTGTAACGGCATTATCGATTATGGGACTGAATGCTCCTACCATCACTTATGGCAAAGATAGCATCATCTCGTTTAAAGGCCATAATTTACTTACGATGAAAAAGAGGCAAATGAAGAAAATTCGCGGCAATGAAATATCAATGATTTTCCAAGACCCGTTATCTTCCTTAAACCCTTTACATCCAATCGGAAAACAAATCGCAGAACCAATCCAACTCCACCAAGGGGTTAGTTACAAAACAGCGCAGCAAACGGTCATTAATCTGTTAAATAAGGTAGGGATTCCTGACGCTGAGAGCAGGCTCAAAGATTATCCCCATCAGTTATCAGGAGGGATGCGGCAAAGGATTATGATTGCAATGGCTCTTGCCTGCAATCCATCTCTGCTGATTGCCGATGAACCCACCACAGCATTAGATGTGACCATTCAAGCCCAAATTCTGAATGTCATGAAATCACTTCAGAGAGAAACAGGTGTATCAATTCTTCTGATTACTCACGATTTAGGGGTTGTGGCGGAAATGGCGGATCGGGTTCTTGTCATGTACTGCGGAAAAATCGTAGAAGAAGGTGACGTCTATTCGATTTTCCAGGACCCAAAGCATCCCTATACTAAAGGCTTGTTAGCAAGTGTTCCAAAGTTAAGAGGACAATCAGAAAAACGCTTAAATGCCATTCCCGGTACAGTTCCTAGCCCCCTAGAGCTTACAGGCGGCTGCAATTTCTATTCACGCTGCAGTCTGGCAAACGATCAATGCAGAAGTAATGCTCCATCACTGGATAATATAGGACCCCAAAGATGGGCAGCTTGCTGGAATCTACAGGAAAGGCCAATAGAAGAGGTGACAAAGCATGCTTGAACCATTGGTTTCCATTAAAAATGTGAAAAAGTATTATCCCAGTGGCAGTGGATTATTTGGAAAGAAAACCAAATGGTTAAAAGCGGTGGATGGGATTGACCTTGAAGTGAAACAAGGAGAAACTCTTGGACTTGTTGGTGAATCCGGATGCGGAAAATCGACCCTGGGCCGGATGGTCGTAGGGCTGCTTGAACCTACGGATGGGGAGGTTCTTTTTGAAGGCAGTTCACTTTTATCAAAAAGACGAAGTAAGCGGGACTTAGGGAAAAAAATTCAAATGATTTTTCAGGATCCGTATGCATCTCTGAATCCGAGAATGAGTGTTGCCAATATCATTGCAGAACCCTTAGTTCTGCATAAGATTGGGACCAGTATGGAGCGGAAAAAACGGGTAGATGAATTATTAGAAAGGGTAGGACTCAATTCTGTATATGGCGCGCGTTACCCAGAAGAATTTTCAGGAGGGCAGCGTCAAAGAATTGGCATAGCTAGAGCATTGGCATTAAACCCTAGGCTGATCGTATGTGATGAACCTGTTTCCGCTCTTGATGTATCCATTCAAGCTCAAATTTTAAATCTCCTGAAAGATATCCAAGAAGATTTGGGTTTATCCTATATTTTTATTGCTCATGGTCTTCAGGCTGTAAAGCATATCAGTGATCGTATTGTGGTGATGTATTTAGGAAAAGTGGTCGAAATTTCCGAAACGGATTCATTATTTGAGAACCCGCTTCACCCTTATACCAAAGCATTGATTTCTGCTGTCCCAGAGCCTGATCCTACGATGCGTGACCGCGAGCGTATACTTCTAAGCGGGGATCTCCCAAGTCCAGTCAATCCTCCTAGCGGCTGTCGCTTTCATACTCGCTGTCCTTTAGCTACAGAGCGATGTCAACGGGAAGAACCACCTCTTGTAGAAGTGGCGGAGAGAAGATGGACAGCGTGCTTTTATTAAGAATAATAGATTTAAAAAAACAGTTTAAGGAGGAAATCTAGTGACCTGGGAACCGGAAATTAAAGAATTGCACCTTCGGGAAGCTTTAGCACGCCAAATGGGAGGAGAAGAAAGGGTCTCAAAACATATATCCCAAGGGAAACTGACGGTACGTGAGAGAATTGAGAAACTCCTTGATCATGACACCTTTCATGAACGGGGGGCAATCGCTGGAAAAAGCAAATATGATGAAAATGGGAATTTAATAGAATTTACACCAGCAAATTTTATCCTAGGGACGGGACGAATTAATGGCCGCAAGGTTGTTGTAGGCGGGGATGATTTTACTGTCCGAGGCGGTGCGGCGGATGGAGCAATCCGCGGCAAACAGATCTATGCAGAGAAAATGGCTCATGACCTTCAGGTGCCAATCATTCGGTTAGTGGATGGTACTGGTGGAGGTGGAAGTGTAAAATTCCTAGACTTAGAGGGACATACATACGTTCCTGTAAACCCTGCATGGGATTTAGTCGTTGCCAATATGGAACGGGTCCCTGTTGTCGCAGCCTGCTTAGGCTCAGTTGCCGGACTAGGTGCTGCGAGGGTGGCTGCGTCCCATTTTTCAGTGATGGTGGAAGAGACATCCCAACTATTTGTAGCTGGACCTCCAGTTGTAAAATTTGGCATGGGGCAGGATTTAACAAAGGAAGATCTTGGAGGTGTGCAGGTTCACCGCAATAGTGGGGCGGTAGATAATATGGCCAAATCAGAGGAAGATGCTTTTGAACAAATCCGTACATTCCTTTCCTATTTACCTTCAAGTGTTTGGCAGCTGCCACCTGTTGAACCAGCTGAGGATGATCCTGGCAGAAGAGACGAACGTTTGATTTCAGTTATACCTAAAAATAGAAGAGCCCCTTATAAAATTCGTGAACTGCTCACCATGATATTTGATAAAGAGTCAATTTTCGAGATGGGACGATTTTACGGAGGAGGGACCCTTACCTGTTTTGCCCGGCTTGAAGGTTATCCAGTTGGAGTATTAGCAAGCGATCCATTTGTAAATGGCGGCGGACTGACAGCAGAGAGTTCTGAGAAAATAGAGCGTTTTGTCGACCTGTGCCAAACCTTCCATTTGCCAATTGTGAATTTGGTTGACCAGCCTGGCATGGTTATTGGACTTCCTTCAGAGAAGAAGGGAACCATCCGAAAAGGGGTGCGTGCCATCTCCGCTATCTATCAAGCATCTGTTCCAATGGTTGAAATCATAATGCGAAGAGTGTTTGGTGTAGGCGGTGCAGGAATGTCAAACGGTCATGGGTTGAACCTGAGGTATGCTTGGCCTTCAGGAGATTGGGGTTCACTGCCGGTTGAAGGGGGTGTTCATGTTGCTTATCGTCGTGAACTTGAGGCTAGTGACAATCCAGAAGCACTATTAAAAGAATTACTAGAAAAAATGGAATCTGTCAGATCCCCATTTCGAACCGCAGAGGCTTTTGGCATTGAAGAAATCATCGACCCCCGGGATACCCGTCCATTACTCTGTGAATGGGTGAAAGATGCATACGAACTTCTCCCGCAACAGTTAGGCGTTTCACGCCATGGAATGAGGCCATGATTTTTTCATAATTATTCATAAAAGGAAGGTGACTTCGATGAAACAGGAGGATTTGTTAAAGGAGTTTTCTTCTAAGGCGGAAGTCGTTTCTAAATGCCTTGAACATTGGGCGAAGGTAGCAGGAGAGAAAACCTTTATATACTATGGAGAATCTGATAAACAAATCACTTATCAAAAGTTTAATGAAATGACGAATAGTATTGGACATTCATTAAAATCTAAAGGAGTCCAAAAAGGAGACCGTGTATCTGTCTTTTTAAAGAACCCATTAATTACCACGATGGTTATGTTTGGAATCTGGAAATGCGGGGCGATATTTAGTCCAATTAATTTTAATTATCGCGGTAAACTTCTTAGTTATCAGTTAAATGATACAAAACCCAAGCTGCTTTTTACCGAGCGGTCCATGGTGCCCATTTTAAATGAAATTGCCTCCGAAGTAGGCCATTTGTGCACCGCTGTTTATAATCCACAAGAAGGAGATCATGATTATATTGCAGAAACTGCTGAAATTTCTTTGAATTTGAATTATAACGAAATCTCCTTGGATCGATTTTTACAGGAGGAGACCAAAAACCTCGACCTAGAATTGAACTATTGGGATACAGCCAATATTATTTATACTTCTGGAACGACAGGACCAGCAAAAGGAGTGGTCCAATCTCATCGCTGGATTAATGGATATACCCTACGAATGAGGGCTTGTATGTCTCCTGAAGATGTAGTATATAATGATCTGCCTCTCTATCATGTGGGTGGAGCGTTTGCCAATGTTGCAAGAGCTGCGTATACGGGATGTACGGTTGCATTATGGGATAAATTTAGTCCTAATCAATTTTGGATGCGGATTGAAAAAAGCGGATCCACTGCGGCAATTTTACTAGATGTGATGATTCCTTGGCTAATGAATGCCAAACCGTCAAAAGACGATAGATTGAATACCATTAATAAAGTTCATATGCAGCCGCTTCCCAAATATCATCATGAGGTAGCAAAGCGATTTGGATTTGATTATGTGACCGCCGGATTTGGGCAAACGGAATCGGGGAATCCGCTTGCCAGTGTCATTCTTGAAACAAAAGAGGGTGAAGGGACCCCGAAGGAATTATATAAAGGTCTTTCCAGACAGGAAATTATCACTGTCTGTGATAAGTTGAATATTCCCATCATTAATGGGGAGGAGGACTTGAAAAAAGGCTTCATGGGGAAACCCACCTTTTATTTTGAAGTGAAAGTATTAGATGAAAATGACATTGAACTTCCTGTCGGGCAGGTAGGTCAGATTGCATTTAGGCCGCGGTTGCCTCACCTCGTATTAACAGAATACTTTAATAAACCTGAATCAACAAATAAGGCCTTTAAGAATCTATGGTTTCACAGTGGTGATGCCGGTTACCTCGGAGAGGATGGATTTTACTATTTTGTTGACAGGCTTGGCAGTGTCATCCGGTGCCGAGGAGAAAAGATTTCTTCGTATCAATTAGAGGATATCATAAACGGTCATCCAGATATTGACCTATGTGCTGCTTTCCCTGTCCCAGCAGAAGTTGGAGAGGAAGATGATGTCGCAGTTTATGTCGTTAAAAAAACCGGAGCCGCTTTAAACGAGGAAGAGTTACGGGAATGGGTGAAAGATAAAATGCCTAAATATATGTGGCCAAAGTATATCCGCTTTACCATTGACCTGCCTCGGACTCCAACGAATAAAATTGAGAAATATAAAATTCGTCAGGAATTAATAAAAGAATTTGAAACAGAAAAAGTGTAAAAAAGGAGAGTGCTAGTTTCATAACTAGTACTCTCCTTTTTTTTAAAATACTTCTTCATTTAATTCAGATTTTATGTTTGTTTTGGCCTGTTGATTTTGAACAGAGTTCTTTACCTTAAGTGTTAAACCTAAACCTAAAAGCAAACAGATGGAACAAAAAAGGAATGCACTTTTAAACCCCCCAAAATCTTCTATCAGCCAGCCGGCGATTGCGGGTCCAATAAATTGCCCAACAGCAAAATAGAAGGTGACATAACTAAAGGCGACAGGCATGTCAACAGGCTTGACATGATCCATACTGGAAGCTTGTGTTAAGGTAAATAATCCTGTAGATGTACAGCTTAAAATAACGGTGTGAATGGTAAAACCAATGACCGTTGGAAAGATAACAGGAAGAAGCATTGAAAAAGCAGTCAGCCCCATCGTTAAAATCAAGGATGTTCGGCGGCCGATTTTATCGGAAATAAATCCCCAAATGGGCCCGCTAAAAATCGATAAGATGCCATTCAGTGCCATTAACTGTCCGGCAAATTTAACGCTGATTCCTGAATCAATCATGTAGCTCATGACAAAGATCATTTGGACTATGTAGGTAATCCCAATTATTCCATAAATAAGACCGACATTAATTACTTTTGGATTTTTGTAAATTTCTTTAGCTGAAGATTGCTGGCGGTTTTGATTTCCTGGGTTTTCCTGGGGAGGATTTTTAATAAATATTAACGTTAAAATCACTACTGCAAGTCCAATACTAGCGAATATCCCCCAGGCGATTCTCCAGCCGATAGCTTCATTGATACTGCTTAGGTAGGGGACGATGATTCCTGCAAGAAGAATCCCAATTCCAGCACCGCTGGTGGTAAGGCCAATGACAAATCCTTTTCTCTGCGGAAACCAGGAAACGAGCAAGGAGATAAAAGGTGTATAGGTAAAGGACGTTCCAATGCCTAGGAGAAGCATAAATATAAAGGTAACAGGATAGGAAAAAGTGAAGGATAAACCAGCTAGTCCTAATGTAACGAGAGAAATTCCTAGTAAAACGGTCCTTTTACTGCCCCATTTTGATGCGAGGATTCCTGCAAAGATGATGGTGCCTAAATATCCTAATGAAGTGGTAGTACCTAGGTATCCAGCCTCTTTATAAGAGATATGAAGACCCTCTCTCATAAATGGAAGGATAACTCCATAGGAAAGTCTTGCAAATGCTAATACGACGATTGTTGTCAACATTCCGATTATTGCATAACCCCATAATCTTTTATGGTTTGTGGCTTCCATTTAAGTCTCTCCCTTTGATTATATAATATTTCTTTATTACCATCTTATTCCTTTCGGGTATCGAAAATACTATGTAGTGTGTGACGGTTACGAATAAGTGAAGATAAAAATGGAGAAAATTTTGATGTTTGATTTTCAATTCATCTTCTAAGGAGAATATGTCAATGACAAATGTGAAATTAGCCGTTATTTATTACAGCATGGGCGGAACGAATCATCAGTTATCAAAATGGGCTGAAGAGGGCGCTAAAGAAGCTGGTGCAGAAGTAAAGGTATTAAAGGTTCCTGAGTTAGCACCTCAATCAGTTATTGAAGGCAATCCTGTATGGAAAGCACATGTCGAAGCAACCGCAAATGTCCCAGAAGTTAAATTGGAAGATTTGGAGTGGGCAGACGCCATAATCTTCAGTGTACCAACCCGATTTGGAAATATGCCGTCACAAATGAAGCAGTTTTTAGATACAACAGGCGGGCTTTGGTTTAATGGAAAACTTGTGAACAAAGTTGTAAGTGCGATGTCTTCTGCCCAAAACTCTCATGGCGGACAGGAAGCAACCATTCTTTCCTTATATACGACAATGTACCACTGGGGTGCGATAGTCGCAGCTCCTGGGTATACCGATCCGGTTATTTTCGGTTCTGGAGGCAATCCTTATGGAACAAGTGTAACGGTTGATCAGAGCGGAAACATGGTGGAAGATGTACAAGCTGCTGTAAAGCATCAGGCAAAACGGACAGTTACAGTTGCAGAATGGGTAAAAAATGCAAATAAATAGCTAAAGTTGGAACTGACTGGGTATTTCCAGTTAGTTCTTTTTATTTTAAACTAAATTTTCTAAAAATTCTATTGACATTTTGGCCATTTCTAAGGATAATCAAAGAAAATTAAATTGGTAATGGTAAAGGACTAGTAAATCTTTGGAAAGTGATAGAGAGTGAAACCCACCGGCTGAAAGGTTTCTCACGGAAAGAGGATTGAACCTGCCCTTGTAAAGCTGCTTATGAAAACATAAGCCGTGCCCCACGTTACGGGTTGAAAGTGGATGCGAACGTTATGCTTTAGCATCAATGAAGGTGGTACCGCGGAAACGACTTTTCCGTCCTTTAATTTAGGACAGGAGAGTCGTTTTTTATTTTTTAGGCGTTAACTGAAAGTGTGTCCATGATAATAATTCTCAGGATTGAGGACAAAAAACACTAGAAAACTAGCGAGAATGTCCTCAATTAGCCAGATTAAGGACAAAACTGGTTAGGAAACTGGGGGAAATGTCCTCAAAAAGCCAGATTAAGGACAAAACTGGTTAGAAAACTAGTGGAAATGTCCTCAAAAAGTCCGATTGAAGACAAAAACTACCTATAAATCTAGTAAAACTGTCTTCAATGAGCGTGGAATCTAGATGAAATTCCAATTATATTTGGTGCTTAATTTTAAAAAAAGAGGGTTAGTACAATGAAAAAACAGCTGGTGGTTGTGAAGATTGGAAGCAGCTCGTTAACAAATGCCTCAGGAGCGATTTCAGAGGAAAAAATCCGCGATCATGTTGAGGCATTGTCATTATTAAAAAAGCAAGGGCATGATGTCATCTTAATTTCCTCAGGTGCCGTGGCTGCTGGATTTGGCTCACTAGGATATTCAGTCCGTCCGAAAACAACTGCAGGGAAGCAAGCCGCAGCTGCTGTCGGGCAAGCACTCTTAATGCAAAATTATATTCAACTATTTAAAGAGTTTAATATTGTTCCAGGACAAATCTTATTAACTCGAGAGGACTTCTACACTCAAATAAGGTTCCATAATCTTTTCAATACGATACAAGAGCTCCTCCAAAGAGGTGTCATTCCAATCATAAATGAAAATGATTCAGTATCGATTGAAGAACTGACCTTCGGAGACAATGATATGCTCTCGGCGCTTGTTAGCGGGTTTTTACATGCAAATGCTCTCATAATCTTAACAGATGTAAATGGACTTTATGATGGTAACCCAAAAGTATCGAAAGACGCAAAAAAATATCATTTTATCCCGGAAGTATCTGAACAACTTATGGGAATCGCAGGCGAAAGCGGTTCGATGGTTGGTACCGGTGGAATGAGATCCAAGCTGTTAGCAGCAAAAAAAGCATTATCACTTGGTGTCAGTGTTTTTGTCGGAACGGGGACAGGGAAGGAAAAATTGGTTGATATCCTTGCTGGCAAAGGCGACGGAACGTATATCGGCGGACCTTTCCAAACACAGATGCAAATGAGAAAACAATGGATAGCCTATCATTCCCAAGTTGGAGGGATCATCGAAATTGATGAAGGAGCAGAGCGGGCAATTGTCCAAAGAGGGAAAAGCTTATTGCCTGTAGGGGTAACGAATGTAACCGGTGAATTTAATGCCCTGGATGTAGTGGAAGTACGCAACCCAAAAGGAAAAATTGTCGGGAAAGGGCAAGTATATTATTCCTCTCAAGACCTGCTTAAAGTTAAGGGATTACCAAGTGACCAATCGAAGGTTTATTCGATAAATCAACATGCAGAAGTGATCCATCGTGATAATTGGGTCATTATGCCAAAGGAGTGAACGTTCAATGAGCGAATTGTTATTAAAAGCAAAAAAATTAAAAGTAGCTTCCAAGAAATTGGGGATGATTACCAGCGAAGAAAAAAATCGAGCGCTGGCCAAACTGGCAGATCAAATTTTAATGGAAAAAGAACGCATTTTAATTGCGAACCAAAAGGATATTTCAGCCGGTAAAGAAAATGGAATTTCGTCATCATTATTAGACCGCTTATTGTTAACGGATGAGCGAATTGACCAAATCGTTGAAGGCATCCATCAGGTCATTAAACTGGATGATCCTATCGGGGAGATCACCGAGGCTTGGGAAAGACCAAACGGCTTGCATATTCAAACAGTAAGAGTCCCGCTTGGTGTAATTGGCATGGTGTATGAAGCACGTCCCAATGTGACCGTTGATGCCGCAACTTTATGCTTAAAAGCTGGAAATGCGGTTCTGTTAAGAGGAAGTTCTTCTGCCCTCCATTCCAATATGGCACTTGTGCAAGTAATGCGGGAAGCCCTTGCTGACACAGCGATTCCTGCTGACGCAGTTCATCTTTTAGAGGATACAAGCCGCGAGACTGCTTCCGAAATGTTTAAGTTAAACCAATACTTGGATGTTCTTATTCCCCGCGGAGGAGCAGGGTTAATTCAATCGGTTATCCAAAATGCCACGGTTCCTGTGTTAGAAACGGGTGTCGGCAATTGCCATGTTTTTATAGATGAATCAGCACAAGAAAAAATGGCGACAGAGATAACCTTAAACGCGAAATTACACCGGCCATCTGTTTGTAATGCAGCAGAAACTCTTCTCATTCATAAAGATTGGCCATATATTTCTGAATTAATAAATAGGTTGCATGAAAAAGAGGTCGAGCTGCGGGGTGATAAAGAATTAATTTCCAAATATTCGTTTGTCAGTCTGGCGTCTGAAGAAGATTGGCAAATTGAATTTTTAGCACCAGTATTAGCTATAAAACTAGTGAGTGATATAAACGAAGCCATTGACCACATCGATCAGTATGGTACAAAGCATTCAGAAGCAATTATTAGTGAAAACCAGCAAAATGTCCGTTTATTTTTCCAGGCTGTAGATGCTGCCGTCTTGTATCATAATGCTTCTACAAGGTTTACCGATGGGGAACAATTTGGATATGGCGCTGAGATTGGCATCAGTACACAAAAGCTGCATGCCCGCGGCCCAATGGGACTTAAGGCAATCACGACAACAAAGGCGATTGTGCAGGGAACAGGACAAATTAGAATATAATAGAACAAGTAAGGGCTTAGTTAGTCCTTACTTGTTTTTTTTACTGAATGAAAGGGACAGTGGGATAAGGTTGTGTCATCATCATGCAAGAAATACTGCTTCCATTCATAGTTATCGTTCTTTCCATAAGTATTTAAATTAGGGTGAATGGCAATAGTATCATATTCTGATAGACGTTTCCGAATCGATGTTTTGATTTTAGCTGCCTTAGCTTCATTAGAAGAAAACTGTTCAAGTACAAAACGCGGGGTAATTGCAAGCATGAAATATGGGAAATGCCGGCTGAATCTATTTTTATGGGAAGGTGTTGCACAAAACATAAAATATTGTTCACCATGAAAGCAAAATTCCCATAAGGAATTTTGAGGACTTGGGGGTATATGATTTGGCCATTTCTTTTGATCCAAAGCATGAAGTTCATTAAGCTGTTCCCAAAATAGCTGCTCAAATTTTTCAACTGGAGTCTTTTCAGGTAATTCGAATAATGGTTCATAAAAAATAATTAAGGATGTAAAGGCGCCCATCTTTTGATAGCAGTTTGAATAGTCTTCAAGCATAATGGCAAGTTGTTTTGCGTTGTAATTGCTTACGAAACCATAGCGAAAATGATGAAGTTGGTACCCATTGGCGGCAGGAATACATGGAAAGGGTTTGGTTTTATCCATCATCTTTGCTTCAAATTTTTCTATTGCATCCTTTTGCCAAGGTTCTAAAGCCATTTGCTGAAGCGTTTGTTTTGTATAGATAGTCACTAAGCTCCCACCTCTCAATCTCAAGATATGAGAAATTGAAAATAACGGTGAGAAATTCAACTTTTTTGTTCATTTCTGTTAAAATAAAAATACAAACATGTATTCTTATTTCGAGTTGGTGATTTAGTGAAAAAAGATGTTCAAATTTCAGTTAGGACCCTTGTTGAATATGTTTACCGCAGCGGTAGTATCGATTCTCGTTTTCGATCACAAGCGACATTACTAGATGGAACAAGAATTCATCAAAAAATTCAAAAAAACTATCAAGAGGGAGATCAAAAGGAAGTATATCTCCGAATTGAAATTCCATTTGAGGACATTTCCTTTATTATAGATGGCAGATGTGATGGGCTTTTATTCAAAGAGGGAGAAGTGACAATAGACGAAATCAAGTCATTTTCCCAGCCGCTTCACCTCCTTGAAGGAGAGGGATATCCAGTTCACTGGGCGCAGGCAAAAATGTATGCCTTTATTTATTCCAGAGACAACCAATTACGTGAGATAAATGTTCAGCTAACTTATGTTCATGTCGAATCAGAAGAGAAAAAATACATAAAAAAGACCTTTACTATTGAAGAACTCGAGCGATTTGCTTTCGATTGTCTCAAAGGATATGCAGCATATGCTAAGCTGCAATTACAGCATCGTGAAAAACGAAACGTAAGTTGTAAGGAATTGAGCTTTCCATTTCCTACTTATCGTGAAGGTCAGCGCAAATTGGCAGGTGCTGTTTATAAAACGATTTCTGAAGGGAAAAATTTATTTGCCAAAGCTCCAACAGGAATTGGTAAGACCATTTCCACCTTATTTCCGGCAGTTAAGGCGATGGGGGAAGGCCACTTAAATCGTGTTTTCTATCTTACTGCCAAAACCATTACTCGAACCACTGCCGAAGATGCCTTCGCCAGAATGCGAACTAGAGGACTTTGTTTGAAAACGGTCACTATCACAGCGAAAGATAAGATGTGTTTTAAAGAGGAAACCATCTGTCAAAAAGAACATTGTGAATTTGCAGATGGCTATTATGATCGGATAAATGATGCCATACTCGATATACTAGCGAATGAACAAGGTATGACAAGAGCTGTAATTGAAACTTATTCTAGAAAACATAAAGTCTGTCCTTTTGAATTTTCAATTGACCTGGCATATGCGGTCGATGCAATTGTTTGTGACTACAATTATATATTTGACCTGCAAGTTTCGTTAAAGCGGCTGTTTGAGGATCAGAAAAAGTCGACAGCCTTACTAATTGATGAATCTCATAATTTAGTTGACCGCGGGCGGGAAATGTTTTCAGCTTTCATCAACAAAGAGATGTTCCTCCAATTAAAAAAAGACTTCAAAGGTGTAAACCCAGCGATTTATGAGGCGGCCAGCAGGCTGAATTCATGGTTTATTTCCATAAAAAAAGAACATGCCAATCAAAATGAGTTTTCTATTCGAAAACTGGATGAAAACCTACATCTTCAGCTTGTCCAATTTTTGGATGCTGCAGAGGAACTTTTAAAAACTGGAGCATCTAATCATCTATTGGAAGTCTACTTCAAAGTTAACAACTTTTTAAAAATTGCAGATTTACTCGACGAACATTATATGATTTATGGCGAAAAGCAGAAAACGGATTTAATTGTGAAGCTTTTTTGTATGGATCCTTCAAAATTGCTTAAGCAAATGGGGAAAGGATATCGCTCTAAAGTTTTCTTTTCAGCCACTTTATCGCCACTTCCCTATTATCAGGATATCCTTGGCGGACAGGAAGAAGATTACTTCTTATCAATCCCTACGCCTTTTAAAAAAGAACAGGTGGACATTCTGATCAAGCCAGTGTCTACACGTTACCGGGACCGAGAGAGGACGAAAGAACCGTTAGTGCGGATGCTTCAATCATTTATTAAAAACAAGCCAGGCAATTATTTAATTTTTTTCCCGTCCCATCAATATTTACGTTCTGTTTTTGAGGGGTTTAAACTGGCAGATCCTGAAACGAATACACTTTTACAAGAAGCAGGCATGAGCGAAGAAGAAAGAGAAGCTTTTTTAGAAGCATTTAACCCAAATCAAAAAAAAACTTTGCTTGGTTTTGCTGTCCTTGGCGGGATTTTTTCCGAGGGGGTCGACTTAATTGGCGATCGTTTAAATGGTGTTGTGATTGTCGGCGTTGGATTGCCGCAGGTATGTTTTGAACGGAATCTAATTAAGGATCATTTTGACACGCAAGGAAAAAATGGGTATGACTATGCCTATGTTTATCCTGGAATGAACAAGGTGCTGCAGGCTGGAGGAAGATTAATTCGCTCGGAGGACGACCATGGTACGATCATTTTAGCTGATGATCGCTTTTTACAACCCCAATATTATAATCTGCTGCCCCAAGAATGGAGGGAGTATACAATTATTTAAAGCGCGTTTTGCCTGAATTGGCAGCGTGCTTTTTTTCTTGCTTGGACAAGGTTCACGTTTTTTAAAATAATTCTTAATTATTTTTGTAAATAAGGTGACAAAATCGGAATCTTTGTCATATAATTAACAAAAAGTTGCACAAGGTAAAAACTTTGAAGGAGGGGAAAGAGAGATGGATAAACCTAAAACAATGAAATTAGTGAATGGTGAAAAAGGAAATATTATAAAAATTACTTCTTTAAATCTGGACGGTGTGATGAGAAGAAGATTATTAGATTTAGGATTTGTAACTGGCGCATTGGTTGAGGTCGTACGGAAAAGCCCCTTGGGTGACCCAATTGCCTTTCGTGTCAGCCAAACAACGATTGCTTTAAGGGAAGAAGAAAGTTCTAAAATAGAAGGGGAGCTGGTATCCGATGGGAACTGAATATCGAATTGCTTTAGCAGGTAACCCGAATACGGGAAAAAGCACGTTGTTTAATGCTTTAACGGGACTCAGACAGCATACTGGCAACTGGGCCGGCAAAACGGTTTCCCTTGCCCAAGGCACAGTGCAGTTTAAGGATAAAACGTTTCAACTTATCGATCTTCCTGGCACCTATTCGCTCTTTTCCAATTCAAAGGATGAAGAGGTTGCTAGAAATTATATCGTTTTTGAAAAACCCGATGTAACGCTCGTAGTTCTCGATGCAACATCTTTAGAACGGAATTTGAATCTCGCTTTACAAGTTTTAGAGATGACAAAAAACGTCGTCATTGCCATCAATCTCATTGATGTTGCCGAAGAACAAGGGATTCAAATAAATGAACGCCTGCTGACAAATCGCTTAGGGGTTCCTGTCATCAAGATCTCAGCACGTAACAAAAAAGGCTTTCCGATGCTTTTAGATACCCTTGACCGTATTGTGACTGGAGCCATTGAATGTAACCCGGTTAGAATGGTTTATTCCGAAGAAATTGAAGAACAAATCAAGAAAATTGAACCAAAAGTTCGTGAAATCATTGGCGGTCAATTATCTTCTCGATGGGTTTCTTTGAGATTGCTAGATGGAGACGAAACCTTACTGAACGAAATAAATCAGAGATTGTCCGGGAGGCAGGTAGAGTATGAGTATTCAACACATATTTGCTGAAGCTCAAGAACTGTCGACACCAAAGCTGAGGGATGATATTGTTCAACAGCTTTATGATCGCAGCCATAAATTGTGCCACGAAGGCATTTCCTATACAAAATCAAAACGGGATACGAGGACGGAAAAACTGGATGAGATTTTTACATCACCGATCTTTGGTTTTCCGATTATGATTGCGATGCTTGGATTATTGTTTTATATAACAATAGCGGGCGCCAATATTCCATCCTCCTTGATAGCAGAGTTCTTTGGCTATTTGGAAGGTTATATAACCCAATTTTTTACCTTTATTCATGCTCCTGAATGGCTTCACGGAATTCTTGTCCTAGGGTTATACCGAGGGACAACATGGGTTATAAGTGTCATGCTGCCGCCAATGGCGATCTTTTTTCCAACCTTTGCGTTACTCGAGAATTATGGGTATTTGCCAAGGGTAGCCTTTAATATGGACCGTTTATTTAAAAGGGTTGGAGCCCATGGAAAACAGTCTTTAACAATGGCAATGGGTTTTGGGTGTAACGCTGCTGCCGTCATTTCAACCAGGATTATTGAATCTCCTCGGGAGCGGATGCTCGCCATCTTGACCAATAACTTTGTACCATGTAATGGACGTTGGGGAACCTTAATTGTACTGTCTTCGTTATTTATGGCGGCAGGTTTCACAGGCGGAATGGCATCACTTGTTACCACAGGTGTCATTGTTGGAATTGTCATGATTGGAATCATTGTGACCTTTTTCGTTTCGTGGGTATTATCGAAAACCGCTCTAAAGGGGGTTCCGACCCATTATACGTTAGAGCTGCCGCCATATCGCAAGCCAAAAATCTTTGACACGGTGATTCGTTCTTCATTAACGAAATCATGGTCTGTTTTAGTCCGGGCGGTTAAGGTTGCGGCACCGGCTGCGATTTTAACATGGGTGTTTGCGAATATCTATATTGGCGATACGAGTATCTTGATGTATGCAGTAAACTTTTTGGATCCATTTGGAAAAATGCTTGGCCTAGACGGTTACATTCTAATGGCCTTTATTTTGGGGCTGCCGGCAAATGAGATTGTACTGCCAATCCTGTTGATGGGATATTTATCAACTGGTTCCTTAACTGAAGTTGATAGCTTGGTAGATTTGAAGAAAATCTTTTTAGCTCACGGTTGGACTTGGCTGACAGCATTGAATATGATGTTATTCTCACTACTGCATTATCCATGTGGAACGACTTTGCTGAATATTTATAAAGAAACAAAGAGTAAGAAATGGACTTTCTTAGCATTTCTAATCCCAACAGTTATTGCTATCATTGTTCCGTTGGTGATAACGCAAACAGTAAGATTCTTTGGCTGGGTTTAATATTCTGAAAAGACATCACATTATTAATGTGGTGTCTTTTTTTATTTACTTGAAGAATGAATGAATGAATAGGTCTTAGGTAAATGAAGAAACCTATAACTACCTATTATGTGGAGGTTTAGGATGTCAGAGGAAACATTAGCAGATACCATTCATTCGGACTTTCATTTGAATATTCAAACGATGAATAATACATTTTCTAACATACATGATTTTAAAACAAGAGTCTTCGAAATAAAAGAACGGAAGATTGGGATTACTTATATCGATTCGATTACGAATAAGGATATCGTTAACGGTAGAATTGTAAATGAAATTTATAAGTTAGATTATAAGGACTCCATCGTCGATATTCCTGTTGCAAATATAAGTGTAACTGATAACTTTAAAAAAATTTATTCTGGTATTATGGATGGTAAAGTTGCAATATTTGAGGGAAATTCGAACATCGCTTTCCTGGTGGATACCGGATTATTTGAAACCCGGTCCATAAGGGAACCTGATTCCGAAAAAATTGTAAGCGGTTCTCATGACGGCTTTGTTGAAAGTTTAAATAAAAATATTAATATTTTAAGGAATCGTATTAGGACACCAAATCTAAAGAGTGAAATTTTAAGTGTTGGTGGAGGAGATATAACAACGAATGTTTCTATCCTTTTTTTAGAGAATATCGCAAATCAAGATGTGGTTAACCTCGTAAGAAAACGGATTTCTTCCATTAATCTTGAGAATAATCTTACACCTGGAAAATTGGAAGAATTTATTGAGGATAACTCATTCTCTCCTTTTCCACAAATTTTAGAAACAGAAAGACCGGACAGAGTTACCGCGAACTTGATGGATGGCCGAATTGCTGTGCTGGTTGAGGGAAGCGCTACTGTTTCAATTTTGCCCGTTACCTTTTTTTCCTTTTATCAATCGCCTGATGATTATAATACAAGATTTATTTTAGGGTCGTTTTTACGGATCATCCGACTGTTAGGTTTCTTTATTAGCATTAGTTTACCATCCATTTATATTGCGATCGTTTCCTTTCATTATGAGGTCCTTCCATATGAGTTAGTAACAAATATTAAATCGAGTTTGGAATATGTACCATATCCACCTGTTGTTGAAGCCTTGATTATGCAGCTTACACTTGAATTATTAAGAGAAGCAGCAATCCGGCTGCCTACTTCTATGGCGCAAACGGTAGCTATTGTAGGGGGATTAGTAATCGGTACAGCAATTGTGGAAGCAAATCTCGTATCGAACACCATGATCATTGTTATTGCCATTACGGCAATTTCTTCATTTACTGTGCCCATTCATGAAATGAGTTCATCGATTCGGTTATTAAGTTTTCCAATGATTTTTGCGGCAGCGTTGTTAGGTTTAGTGGGAATCGTAGTAGGGTTTATGTTTTTAATGATTCACTTGGTAAAATTAGAATCTTTCGGTGCTCCATATTTTGCGCCTCTTGGTCCAATTCGTTTTTCAGATTTAAAAGACACAATAATAAGAGTACCATATTGGAAAATGAAGACTAGGCCAAGTACAGCAAAACCAATTAATGAAAAACAATCCACTGGGAAAAAGGGGTGGGCGGAGGATGGAGAATAATAAGGAGAATATTTCTTGTTTTCAGATGTTCTTTTTCATTGTATTGGCAACCATAGGTGAAGGCATTTTATCATTTCCAAATTTGGTTTTTAAAGATGCTAGACAAGCCTCGTGGATATCGATTTTGATAACGGGTTCAATCGCTATATTTTTGGCTTTAACATACCTTTATTTGCATCGTCGATTCCCAAGAAAAACTATTTATGAAATTTGCATAGTAATGTTTGGAAAATGGGTAGGAAGGTTAATCATAGTCGGCTACCTGATTTATTTTTTCCTCATTTGTATGAGTATTAATCGGATATACATGGAAACAATTAAAAACTGGATACTAACCTCTACCCCTGCATCAGTGATCTTATTTCTTATGTTTATGCTGGGAATATATTTAGGCAAGGAAAACTTAAGAATGATAACACGATTTTTTCAGCTTTGTTTTTGGATTATTATTTTTCTTATGCTGATGAATCTAGGGTCTTTTCCTTACCTGCATTGGAAATACTTATTTCCGGTAAATGAAGTCAGCTTTCCCGATATTTTAAAAGGAAGTCGAAGAAGCATTCCGTCGTTTTTAGGGTTTGACAGCTTATTGATCATTTTACCTTTTGTAAAGGGTACTATGAAAAGTAAGGTTAAGTCCTCTATGTTTTCCATTGTGTTTATAATTTTCACCTATATATATGTGATGTTAACCTGTATTTTATTTTTTAGTTCGAAAGAATTGATTTTGATTCCACAGCCCATTTTGTATTTATTTAAATCGATTACATTCTTTGGAGTCATCGAGAGACTCGATCTCATTATTGTTTCCTTATGGATTGTCATGATGATGACCAGCTATGTCTCCTATATTTATCTGATAAATATGGGATTTTGTACGCTATTCCACTTAAAAAAACGAACCATTCCAACAATTATCATAACAGTTCTTGTTTATTTTCTTGTTCTATTCATTCCGGTTTCAAGAGAATCCATCGTTACTCAGTTTAAACTGATAACCATTTTAAGTTTCATTTTTTCATCAGTAATACCGTTATTAGCTATCATTTTGTCCTTCCTTTTCCACCGGAAAGACATGAATGAAGGGGAACCTCAATGATGATAGGAAAAAGATTTTTTATATTCATCGTTATGCTTGCCCTGACAGGATGTTGGGATGAAAAACTTTTAAAAGATAGTTCACTTGTCTTAAGTATTGGCATTGATTTAGCGAAAAACAATGAAGTAAAAACTACTACGGCAATCCGAACAAGCAGAATCATTTCGGGCGGTCAGAGTGAATCTATAAATTACATTGTGGAAGAAATATCAAATACAATCAGGGAAACCAGATTGGAAGTAGACAAACAAATTCCGGGTGTTTATGAACAAAATAAATTAAGAATCTTATTGATTGGAGACAAAATTGCAAGCAAAGACCTTTATCCTTACTTTGATGTCTTTTTTCGTGATCCAAGAAGTTCACTTGCTGCAAAAGTTGCAGTAGTGAAAGGTGAAGCTTCAGAAATTATCAAAATGAAAAAATTAAAGGAAAACTTAATAAGTGAAGCTTTGATTGATCTATTAAAAAGTGCAGAAGAGCATACGATTGTTCCTGTTGAAAATCAACAAACGATTTTAACCAGTATGTTTGATGTAGGAGAGGATTTTACGCTTCCGTATATGGAAAAATTAGATAAAGACACTGTCAAGGTTACCGGTGTGGCTCTATTTCACAGGAGAAGCTTTACAGGCAAAACTTTAAAAGGCAACAAACCAATTATATTTTTAATGGCAAAAGGAGAAAAGAGTAAGGATATTAAGCTAACAGAAAGATTAGAAAACAAGGATGGTCGTAATGTAAAAAACTTTGTCTCTTTTTCCGTTTTAAAGACTAAAAGAAATATGAATATAAAAATGGTAAAAGGTAAGCCAGCTGCAACCATAAATCTTAAGCTGTTTATCGAAATAAATGAATATCCCGAAGGATCATTATATGGGCAAAAAGAGGAATCTGCACTCAATAAAAAGGTGGCACGAAGGATTGAGAAGGAAGCGAATGCAATGGTTGATACACTTAAAAGTGCTAATTGTGATGCCTTTGGAATTGGCCGCTATTTAATAGCTGATCACCATAAAGAGTGGGAAAAATTAAATTGGGATAAGGAATATCCAGACATGGCTTTTAAAATAAATGTCAAAGTGGAAACAGTTAATAGAGGGATTATTCAATAGCTTTTTAAATGACCCATCCAAACGTGTTGAAGGTAATTAATACTTTCCACGGATGATGGGTCATTCCTATGAGTTCACTAATCAACAATTCCAGTTTGTCGGATATCTACATTTGCAATAACACGAACTTTTACGTTGGGATAAAACTTTTTCCATTGTTTTTCATTAAATCCGCGATAATGTTCTTTATATTTTGCTCCAAAACCGAGAGGGTCTACTTGATGGTTTTTAAATTGGTTGATCATTTTTAAGGCATTTTTTTCTAATTTATGTTCAACCTGTTTTTGATATTTCTTTTTATCAAAAGCCTGTCTTTTTTTCTTTGAAGGAGCGAACTCTTGAAGTTTTGTCTTCATTTTAAGATGAATTATATACTCTGGTCTGCCGTTTACAATTTTTACTTTATACTTTGTATTTGAATTAAGTGTTTCAAGAACCACCTTATCACCATTTTTTAATATAAACCGGTTTAAACCATTCCTGTTTTGATCAAGCAAAGCTTTAAATATGAAAAGCTCTTCCAGTGAAATAGAAGTAACGTATTGATCATAATTAAAAATGGCCATTCCTGTGATCTGGATGTTATGATCTACTTTTTTTATTAAAGGTAAATAAGGATCTTGTCCTATTTGAAATAGTTGTAATAAAAAGGTTTGTAAATCAGTTCGAGGCAATCTTCCGTATTCCATGTTTTGGTCTAGCATCTCTTGCAAATAAATAGAAATATTCTCTTCTTTATATTTTTTCATCTTTAGCAACTCATTAGTATCACCATCAACGATCGCCAATTGAATAAGACTACCAATTGACGGATCACGGTTTAAGGTATCCACAAAATCATTAATCCCTTGTTTTGCCAGTGTTTTACCGTAAAGCGTTAGCCTGAGCTGTCCGCTTACTAAGCGAAAACGTGTTTCGTTACTTAATTTAGTGCGAATTTCTTTACTAGATTGCCCGAAGGCTGTTTTGACTTCAGAATAGGAAGATCCTTTTTTTATAATTGGAAATACAACCGTCCCCTTAATGTTGTTTTTACCGGCCAGATCATATCCTACTCCCTGTATCAAATTGATTTCATTTACAATATTGGTAGGGAGGAAAGAACATCCTGTTAATAATAAAATAAGAAATAACCAAACTGCTAGCCGATTAACCATTTTGATTACCCCTTTTTAAAAAGGTAAAAACAAGTAAGAGTAATGGGATATAGCCGTAAAATATGTATAAGTTCATTTGAGTGACCATTTTATCCAGCATTTCTTTGAAGGTTTCGGTTATGAATTGAGAAAGTACCACACTTAATATGCAGAGAATGAGTAATGTATACTTTTGTTTTCTACAAAATATCTTCTTTAAACCTCTGCTGGAGCACCAAAACAAAAGCCCGAGTAATGAAGTAACGATAATTAAATACATGGAAATATACAAGTATTCAAAACGCTCCAAGAACGAAAGCTTAATTATTTTTGTTAAAGAAAGTTCCGGCCATATCGTCGTTTTTAACTGATTTTCACTATAAAAGGTAAAGGAAACAATTGAAGAGACTGTATATAGTAAAGTTGTAAACAGTACTCCTAAATGAGCGAATTTTTTCGAGGCTTTAGGATCCCTTATAAATGGATAGTACATCAATAATGCCTCGGTTCCCGCTAAAGTATACATCGAGCTTTTAATGGAATCCATTATTTCCATGAAGGAATGGTTCATGATTGGCAGCAAATTGGCAAAATGAGCGATTTTTAACGGGAAAATATAAAGGTAGATTAACAATATTTGCGGAAAAACAAACGATAAAAAAGACATGCCGACAATGGTCCGAAATCCTCCAGAAACACAATAGTACATTAAAAGTAGAAGTGGAATAGAGAGAATCCAAGACGGTATAGTAGGAAACATCCACACTTGAACGATTTCAATAAACCCAAGTAAAACAGAAATACTTGCCAGCCAGTAATAAATGATGATGAAAAAGCTTAAAAATTTGCCTAGAAAATTGCCAAAAAGATTTATATGAACATCAATAATATCTCCATCGGCTTTTCCAAGCAGTTTATAAGCTATCCATATAAAAGCTTGGACTAAACAACCGGCGAGTAAGACGCCAATCCAGGCATCATATCCTGCTTTCGCGGCAATGATTCTTTGGAAGCCTAAAATGCCAACACCAACCTGAGAATTATAAATAATAAAGAAGACTAAATAAGGAGAAACTTGATGCCTAATATTCGCTTGCAAATGGAATTCTCCTTTACGAATTATTCATAAAAATCGTTCATTGGCTCTGGATTCTTTCCGGTACCAGTTGATTTTCTCTTCTTTTGCGGCCTTAAGTTTTTTGGATTTTCTTTTTGCATTGAAAAAGGAAGTCTCACCCATAAATCTTGAAAGGAAGTAGTACGTATTGGATACTGGCTTATATAGGGTCGCCCCAGTGACGTTAAGCGCAGTAAATGGACTTGGATAAATTGGAAGGTTAAAAACACTCCAAACAAACCAAACCATTGGGCGAGAAAAATGGTTGGAAACTTAAGAAATCGAATGGTATTGCTAAATTTATAAATAGGTGAAGTATAGGATGCTAAAGTTCCGAGTCCAACTAAAATAAGCAGAACATTACTTGTTAACCCAGCTTCCACCACTGCTTGCCCGATTACAATACCACCCACTACCCCAAGGGATTGTCCAATTTTAAACGGCAGGCGGATTCCAGCCTCTTTCACCATTTCGATCATTAATTCTAAAAAAAGAGCCTCCAAAAATGGGGGAAAGGGCACGGTTGCTCTTGAACCAACAAGCGTCTCCAATAAACGAGCAGGAATCAACTCATAATGATAGGTCATGATGGCTACATACATAGGAGTGACCATACCCGAGATAAATACGGAGAGTAATCGTAATAAACGAAAGAAATTTCCTATGATCCAGGAGTAACTATAATCCTCCATGGCAATAAAAGATTCCATTAAAGTAACGGGAAGAATGACTAAATTTGGTGATCCATCTACTGCAATGATTATTTTACCTTCTGTTAGTCCAGCGGCAACACGGTCGGTTCTTTCCGTTGAAATCGATTGAGGAAACAAAGAATTAGAATTGTCCTCAATCATCGAAGAGATGTAAGAACTATCCTGTATGTGATCATATTGGATATCATTTATTCTTTGAATGACCGTGTTTACATTTTCCGGATCGGCAATTCCATCCATGTATATTACTGCTACTCTAGTTTTTGATAGTGCGCCAACCTTCATTTCATGGACGAGCAGTTCTGGAACAGGCAGTCTTTTACGGATAAGATTAATATTGGTATCTAATTCTTCAATAAATCCAACCTGCGGGCCTAATGCAGAGGATTCCAGCATGGGCATGCTAACATCGCGAAATTTACTGTTCGCAATATTGATTAATAAACAGTCTTCATCAAGTTGATGAATTTGAATAGCTATCGATCCATTCATAATGCTTTGGATGATTTCCTCTGCATCGTTAGAAAGAATAATCTCTTGAACAGGGATTTTACTTTTTAATTCTTCGAGGGAAAGCCGGTCTTGTAAAAAGGGCAATACATCCTTATGTAAAATATCTGATGAAATCAGAGTGCGATAATAGGAAAGCCAGAACGGTTCATTCTCTCTTAGTGATGTATGTTCGTGAACGAAATCATTTGATTTGGATAAACGTTCAATCCAACAATGTTTAGAGGCTGAACTATTTTCCTTGTCTCCATTTTTTATCTTCATCTAAATCCCTCTAAAATGATTTTTCCTCATTATGTGTAAAATAGGGAATTTTATTCAAATTAACATATTTTAATCTGTCTCCTTTATTTTGGTAAACGGATAATGGAAAATAATATAAATAGCTTTTTTATTAAAAAAAATTACCCTACTCAATTGTTGAATAGGGTAATTTTTTAATACAAAAGGACTTTCGTTTATTATTTTATATATTATACCTTTCATATTTAATTTTCACATTAATCATGAAGAGATGAATGCGTCAGCATTCGGGAGTGGAATTTAAAATGCTCTAAAAATTTCTTTGTATTAATAGAAAAATGATTATTCTCCGAGCGTATCCAGCCTACACCTATCTTTTCCTGTTCGTAATTGATGATTTCGATAGGTACGATTTCGCCGCTTAATACATAAGGATCATTTTGGTTAGAAAAGTCTGGCCCGAAACTAATTCCTAATCCCTCTAATATCGCTTTTTTTATTACTTCAGTATTATCTGAGGTAAATACTATGTTCATTGGCCCAAATTTATTAATTAAATCATTGGCAAATCGTATCACATAATCACCATTATATAAAATAACATTTTGAGTCATCAATTGTTCAGGAGTTATAAATTTTTGAGACGCTAAAGGAGACGATTTACTGACGTACACCTTCATCCTTCCTTCAAGTATTACTTCAAATTTTAAATCTTCTCTATTTTTTATTAAATCTTCGTAAATGGTTATTAGGCCAATATCAATCTGATGTTTTTCGACAAGCTCAATAATATGCTGAGTGCCTCTTTCTGAGATTTCTATATTCACATTTGGGAAAGCGTTTTTATAGGAAGATAAAGGTTCTAACAGGAACAGCATAAAGCCAGGGATCGATGAGAGCTTTAAATTTCCCGAAATTACCGTGTTATATGATTGGGCTTCATCTTTAAATTCTTGAAGTCTGACTAATACCTCATAGGCCTTTTTAATCAATATTTTACCTTCATCCGTTGGAACGGCGCCAAGTCGTTTGAAGCGATTAAATATTTTAACACCTAACTCATCCTCTAATCTAGTTATGGATTGACTGATTCCCGATTGAGAAACATGCAGGTTTTCTGCTGCTACCGAAATAGATCCTGTTTCCGCAACCTTTACAATATATTCTAATTGTTCGATATGCATAGGTGTCTCCTTTAAATAGAAGTATAGCTTATATTATCTTAAGTAACAGTTGTTTTATTTAAGTGTAAGTTATTTATATAATAAATTCAAGAAAATCTTAATTTTCTAAAAAATAAAAGGAGGGAAGGAAGAGGATGACTTTGAATTTGAATGAGAATTTAAAGAACAGTGCAGCTAGGTTTCCAAATCATACCGCTTATACGTATCTATATGAAAGTACGACGTATGCAGAACTAGATAAAGTAGTAGATTCTGCTGCATCAGGGTTATCAGCTGAAGGCATCAGAAAAGGTGATAGAGTTGCTTTGATGCTTGGAAATTGTTCTGAGTTTGTAATTGCTTACTATGGGATCCTTCGGGCTGGTGCAGTGGTTGTCCCGATAAATCCAGCTTATACTTCTGGAGAAATTTCCTATATTTTATCAAATAGTCAAGCAAAGGCATTGATTGCTCATTCTTTTTTAGAACAGAAAATATCTCCATTGAGAGAGAAACTAGAAAATTTGAAATTGGTTATCTACACAGATTCAATCGAGTCCGAATGGACTTGGGAGCGTTTAATTCATCATCCAAAAGAAGTTTTTGAAAACCCTTCCATAGATGAGGATGATTTGGCTGTGATTCTCTATACTTCTGGCACAACTGGAAAACCAAAAGGAGCCATGCTATCCCATCGAAATATGGCATCGAATACTGCTTCAATGTCCCAATTAGGTGAGTTCACTGAAGAAGATCGTATCATTGCGGTTCTTCCTATGTTCCATGTGTTTTGTATAGCGACTTGCATCAACATTCCTATTGCATGCGGGGCAGCCATAGTCATAGTTCCAAAATTCAGTCCGAATGAAGTGATCAAGACGATTAGAAGAGAGAAAGCGACCATATTTGCCGGAGTTCCGACCATGTTTAGCTTTTTGTTTCAGGTGCCAGGCACAACGGCAGAAGATTTTTCATCAATACGGGCTTGTTTTTCAGGCGGTGCTTCGATTCCAGTTGAATTATTACATAGATTCGAAGAGAAGTATAAGGTCCACGTATTAGAGGGTTATGGCCTATCAGAAACGGCTCCCGTAACAGCCTTCAATCCGTTACGGGGAACAAGGAAACCGGGCTCTGTGGGTATAGATATACCGGAAGTGAAGAATAAAGTGGTGGATCTGAATGGCGTGGAAGTTCCAAGAGGAGAAATTGGAGAATTAATTGTACAAGGTCCCAATGTGATGATGGGGTATTTAGGAATGCCGGAAGCTACATCTTCCGCTTTGAAAGATGGATGGTTTTATACCGGTGATTTGGCCCGAATGGATGAAGAAGGATACATTTATATCGTTGACCGTAAGAAAGATATGATCCTTGTTGGCGGATACAATGTCTATCCGAGAGAAGTCGAAGAGGTATTATACCAACACCCAGCCATCGTGGAAACGGTTGTAATCGGAATTCCTGATAAGGAATACGGAGAAATCGTGAAGGCTTTTGTGGTCACTAATGATGAGGGAATTACGACGGATGACATCCAGTATTTTTGCCAAGACAAGCTCGCAAAGTACAAGCTGCCAAAACAAGTGGAATTTATGAGCGAATTACCAAAGAACAGCACAGGTAAAATTTTGAGAAGAGCTTTGCGTGTTGAACAGGTGGAAGTTAATTAGTTTGCTAGAGAAAATTTCTTAAATACATTTGAAAATTATGAAAGAGTTAATAAAAGGAGGAATTTTTCTATGAAAGCAGCAGTGCAAACATTGGAATTTCCACTCTTTATAAATGGGGAGTGGAAGCCTGCGTTAAGCGGACAAACTTTTGAGGTAGTAAACCCTGCAACTGGTGAAGTCGCAGCAAAGGTGGCAAAGGCTGGTAAAGAAGATGTGGAAGCGGCCGTTTCATCTGCCCGACAGGCTTTTGATTCGGGAGTATGGTCTAAAAAATCCCCACAAGAACGTGCCAACGTACTTGTCCAATTTGGCAACAAAATCATTGAACATGCAGAAGAATTGGGGTACTTAGAATCTATTAGTTCGGGAGCAACCGTTCGACGTATTTCAAACATGGATATCCTAACCATTGTTGATCTCTTACAACAAACAGCAAAGTTCACTTTAGAGTATCCGTATGTCGAATCACTTCCTAATTTACCCTTCCCTGGACCAAGCAATAACCAGGTCTGGCGGGAACCGATTGGTGTTGTAGCAGCCGTTACCGCCTGGAATTTTCCAATGATTTTGGCTATGTGGAAATTGGCCCCGGCGCTGGCAATGGGGAACTCTATTGTAGTCAAACCAGCATCCAATACGCCATTGTCTACCTTGAAATTAGCGGAATTGGCAGCTGAAGCAGGAATACCAGCAGGCGTATTCAATGTGGTATCTGGCCCAGGAGCAAGCATTGGAGAAGCACTTGTAACCCATCCAAGTGTTGACAAAGTCGCTTTTACTGGTTCTACAGAAGTCGGCAGCCGTATTATGCAAATGGCAGCAGGAACGGTGAAACGCGTGACTCTTGAGTTAGGCGGTAAATCACCAGCTATCGTATTGCCGGATGCCGACTTGAGTATTACCATTCCAGGCATTTTATTCGGATTCTTATCCCACTCTGGACAAATTTGTGAATCAGGCACTCGAGTTCTCGTACATGATTCCATTTATGATCAAGTAATTGAACAATTAGCTGAACTTGCAAGCACCATTACAATTGGAAATCCTTTAGATATCTCAACAGGAATGGGTCCGCTTGTTTCACAGCAGCAATTGGAAACCGTTCTCTCTTATATTGAATCTGGGATTCAGGAAGGGGCACGAATGGTTTGCGGTGGAAAACGCAGGATTGTAGAAGGATTTGAAAACGGATATTATGTTGAACCCACTATTTTTGCCGATGTTCATAATGACATGAAGATTGCGAGAGAAGAAATTTTTGGGCCTGTTCTCTCCGTCATTCGTTACTCCACTGTTGAGGAGGCAATTGAAATAGCGAACGATACGATTTATGGACTAGCAGGTGGAGTTTGGTCGAAGGATGTGAATAAAGCGATGCAAATCGCCCGTGAATTAAAGGCGGGTACGATTTGGATCAATGATTGGCACATGCTCCGAAGTGATGCGCCATTTGGCGGTTACAAGCAAAGCGGTTTTGGCCGGGAATTAGGACGCCATGCATTGGATGAATATTCTCAAGTCAAGCATGTCCACTGCTCACTCGTACCTGAAGTAAGTCAAAGACCTTGGTACCAAATTCTTTTGGGATAATCCAGATTCATATATTAATACAATTCTAATAAAGCAGGTGATCTTATGTCGACATCTTTTTTTCAATTTTCTGTACGAACGGTTGTAAATAGCGGGGCGGGATCTAGAACTTTGCTTCCTGAGATGATTAAAGGGCTTGGCGGTAAACGGGCAGTGCTCTACACGGATAAAGGGTTAACACAGGCCGGAATTACAAAAAAAATTAAAGAATTGTTTGAAATCATGCCTGGTACACCTGAGCTAGTCGGTGTGTTTGATGATATCGAACAGGATGCAAAGGGTGGAATTATTAATCTTGGTGCTCGTTATTTTAAAGAGTGCAACGGTGATGCCTTGATCGCTCTTGGCGGCGGCAGTGTACTAGATACTGTAAAAGGCATCAAGTGGATGCTTCATAAAGGATTGGATGATATTCGTGATTCCCTTCTTAC
This sequence comes from Paenibacillus sp. BSR1-1, assembly GCF_030403775.1. Taxonomy (GTDB): domain Bacteria; phylum Bacillota; class Bacilli; order Bacillales; family Cytobacillaceae; genus Neobacillus. The sequence goes on along the minus strand of NZ_JAQMWQ010000004.1, from coordinate 156,877 downwards.
CGGAAATGTAATGGAGTGGTGGCCAGAAGCCAATTATATTCCGATTCCTCACGTAGCCATTGCGACAACGGCGGGAACAGGAGCAGAGGTATCACCAGTAGCTGTTATCCTTAATGAAAATCTTGGAATTAAATCAAACCTAATTCATCCGTTCATCAATGCGGATATGGCGATTTTGGACCCGGATTTAACAGTAGGACTTCCTCCTAAAATCACCGCATTTACTGGATTTGATGCTTTGACACATGCAGTGGAAGCTTATTTTTCACCGAAGGCCAATCCAATGACAGATGCCTATGCCCTGCAATCAATTCGAATGATTGTAGACAATTTACCGACTGCTGTCCACAAAGGGGACGAGCTTTCTACAAGAGCGAATATGCTGATGGCAAGTTCTATGGCCATTTCTGCATTCTGCTTATGCCTGAATGCCGTTCCCGTCCACAATATGGCACATGCGATCGGGGCAAAATTCAATATCCCGCACGGACTGGCTAATGCTGTGCTTTTGCCAAATGTAATGGAATCTTTGCCTGCATACTATTTGCCGCGAATCACAGGATTTGCCGAAGCTCTAGGTATCGCGAATCCATCAGAAAAACCGGAAAAATGTTTAGAGGAAGTTATCGAATATATAAGAGATCTCCGCAAAGCGGTAAATCTACCTGACACTTTTGCTGAATTTGAATGTAACGAAGATAAGCTGAAACTTTTGGTACAAGCTGTTCATCATGACCCTGCAGGAGTTTTCTTCAAGATCCCAGCCCCTATTATCACCAAAGTGATAAATGAAGTGTTCGAGTTAAAAGCAATAGAGGCTTAACACGACCATTGGCAATCTTGTAATACGGAAAACACTTGAAAACCTCCTGCTCTTGTATGGTCAAAGACCAGACATTATGGCAGGATGTCAAAAGTGTTTTCCTTTTTTTGTGAATTTAAAAAATAACAATCCTTGGAGGTTTATATGATAAGCAAACTATTAAATCAATCTAAATCAGCCACTTTATTTACAAAAAAGGCAAACCTAGCAGTGTACGAATCTCTAAATTTTGAAGATTTACAGGATTTTGAGGATGCGAACCGCGGTTTTATCGCCCCTTTAGAATCTACAATCCTAAAAGATCATTCTGGGGAAGTCGTTTGGGACATTGATAAGTTAGAATTTCTAATCGACACTGCACCAGAGACAGTGAACCCTAGTCTTTGGCGAAATGCTCAATTACAGGCTATATCTGGTTTGTTTGAAGTGGTAGAAGGAATTTATCAAGTTCGTGGACAATCCATCGCCACCACTTTCTTTTTTGAAGGTAAACAAGGAGTTATTGTCTGTGACGCATTAGGAAGTACTGAATCTGCTGAAGCCGCAATGGAATTATACTATAAACATCGTCCAAGAAAGCCTGTTTCAGCCATCATTATTAGTCAAAGTCATGCGGACCATTTTGGAGGCATCCAAGCTGTTCTAAAATATGCGGATAATCCGTCAATTCCAATTATCGTTCCCCAACATTTTACAAAAGAAGCGATAAGTGAAAATGTGCTTTTGGGTACCATAATGGCGCGCCGTGCCGAGTACCAGTTTGGTAAAAATATACCAGATGGCAGGGAAGGTTCGGTATCTATCGGTATAGGTAATACAATGAGTTCTGGAACGACGAGTTTTGCGCTTCCTACAATTGAAATAGAAAACGAAATCCAAACAATGGACATCGATGGAATAACGTTTCAATTCTTATTAACACCAAACACGGAAGCTCCGGCTGAAATGCATTTTTATATCCGAGATTACAAAGCATTATTTGTATCGGAGAACGCCAATCAATTGATGCATCAAATTTATTCGGTTAGAGGGGCAAAAACTAGGGATGCCCTGCATTGGGCGAATTCACTTGATAAAACCATTGATTTATTTGAACATGAAGAGATTGATGCCTTGCTCATGATTCATGCATGGCCTGTTTGGGGCAAAGATCGTGCTTTAGGACATTTGAAATTGCAGCGCGATTTGTATAAATATATGCATGACCAGACAGTGCGTTTAGCTAACCATGGATTTACGATGGAGGAAATAGCTGAAACGATTAAACTTCCAAAATCATTAGAAACGTATTGGGGGAATCGTGGATATTACGGTACCTTAAAGCATAATTCAAAGGGAATATACAATTTTTACTTAGGCTATTATAGTGCACATCCGTCAGATTTAGATCCATTACCACAAGTGGAAACAGGACTAAAATATGTAGAATATATGGGCGGCGCGGATACTATTTTGGAAAAAGCAAAAGCCGATTTTGAAAATGGGGAATACCGCTGGGTAGCTCAAGTATTAAAAAATGTCGTAATGGCTGACCCGGAAAATATGGAAGCCAAAAATTTATTGGCAGATGCATATGAACAATTGGGATACCAAGCCGAATCAGCCAATTGGCGAAATATATATCTTGTTGGTGCATCCGAGCTAAGAAATGGTTTAAATCAAGATAATACCCCATTAGATGTTTCTGGAATTATTCACTTTATGCCAGTAGAGGAATTCTTAAAGTTGATCGCTATTAAACTAAACGGACCAAAAGCTGATGGTAGAAAAATAACGTTGAATGTAACACTATCAGATTCTGATCAAAAATATGCAATTTATTTAGAAAATTCTGTTTTGATTTATAAAGTGGGTAAGGTAGACGCTAATCCAGATGTAAACTTAACTCTTGATCAATTAACATTATATGGAATTGGGCTTGGTCTTCTTTCACCTGATCAGGCAGTAGCAGCTGGTAAATTAATGATTTCTGGTGAGCAAACAAAACTGGATGAATTTTTATCCCTTTTAGATGACTTCGACCGTTGTCAAAATATCGTAACGCCTTAATTTACAAACAAAAGAATTTTTTTATAAAAAGCACCTGCCTTGTTCGTTACAAAGGCGGATAAGGCAGGTGTTTCTCCTCTTAAGCTATGAAAGCTAATGTAATTTAAATATATTAATAGATTTGATGAGAGGCAGGAGTTTGGATGCAGCGTTGGACGAAATGGGTTATTTTACTTGCACTTTTTATTTTGTCTATTGTAAATTTTGCCGATAAATCCATTACAGGGTTAGCCGGAATTCATATTATGAAGGATTTGAATCTATCTTTCTCTCAATTTGGAACGGTTGGAAGCAGTTTTTTTTGGTTGTTCCCATTAGCTGGAATATTAGGGGCTTCTTTATCAGATCGTTATGGGACTGAAAAAGTATTGGTTGTTATGGCGATTATTTGGACCATTGCGCAATCATTGGTGATGTTTGTTTCTGGCCTTCCACTACTTTTGTTTAGCAGGGTATTACTAGGTATAGGTGAAGGTCCTTTTCAAGCAACCGCAACCAGTCATATTAGTAAATGGTTTAAACCGGAAACACGTGGATTAGCCATATCTATCTTAAATTTTGGGAATGTTGTGGGCATAGCGGTTTCAGCTCCAATAGTTGTTTTTTTAATGTCAAATTTTGGTTGGAAAAAAACATTTTTTATTTCTGGCATTATTAGCTTTGTCTGGTTAATTGGCTGGCTTGGGCTCGGAAGATTGAAACCAGATGTTTCGTTTAAAGATGAGGAAAGCAAACAGGAAAACAAGCTGGAGACAAATGGGAAAGACAAGTGGAAAGCGTTACGATCTCCTATTTTTATTTTTACATCCTTAGCTGCATGTATCGGCTTTTCTTATATTGTCTTTGGACTTACCTTTAATCCGGCCTATCTAATGAAAGTTAAGGGGTTCACTGAACAACAAGCTGGAAATATTATTGCCATTTCTGGGTTAATTGGCGCGATATTTGCATTAGTACTGGCAATTATTTCAGATCGAATATACAAAAAAACTCTAAATTTATGGAAGTCGAGAATTCTTTTTTCTGCTAGTAGCCTGATTCTAGCAGGCATTATATATGCGTTATATCCTCTTGTTACTGGAAAGGGTTCGATCATCATTATCCTCTCCATCGTGTATACGTTAGTGACTGCAGCTGGAAACCTTAATCCTGCAGTAATAATTAGTTTACTCCCTGATCGGCGAGGTCTTATGACAGGAACTTATTATGGAATCATGACATCATCAGGTATTTTTGCTCCCATTATTTTTGGAAAGCTCATACAAGGTTCAGGTGCAAATCCAGCAGCGGGTTTTAGCTCATCCATATATGGAATCTCTGTTGCTTTAGTGGTTTCAGCTATGTGCATGTTCCTGTTCGCTAAGCCAAAACAAAGAAGTGCAAGGAATGAAAAAAGAACAGTGAACCTCTAATGGCAACTTTGATTAGAGATTATTTCAATCGGAATCATTAAGAACCTAGATTTCAAACTAAACCCAATATATTTTTATTAAGGATGTGCGTAATGTGGCTGTAAAAAAAGAAAATCTAAAAAAATCAATAGAAGAAATCACTGTCGGTGGCGTAAATGGAGCATCGCTATCCAGCCTAGACCTGCTCTGGAGATATGGATACCAAGAATTAGATGAATGGGCAAAGTGTGCTGAACATCGCGACGAAGTTTTCTCGAAACGACTCTCTGAAGGTGTACAACGGAATCAGGGAAATATAAAAGCAATTGCAGAGCAATTCACAAAGGAATTTACTGAATGGGAAAAGACTGCACGAGATGAATTTTTAATGTCTACCACCACCTTGCAGCATTTCTTTCCGATTCAGTCTTATGAGGAGTGGAATGCGCAAATGAATCAAATGCAAAAAGGAGTATTGTCACTCTTAAGTACTCCATATCAGTTCATTGAAAGCAGCCAGGCGATTAATAAATACCAAGAAATGATTGATCAATATATAGACCTTAGGAAAAAAGGAAGATTGCAATTTATCCAAATGGTTAAACAAGCTGGAAATCCGCTATTTGAATTTCAAAAAGGATTTGTTAATCTGTTTGCCACACCATTCAAAGAACTTATTTTCCCGTTAAATAAATATTTGGAAAAAACTGAAGAACTTACAAAGTCTTAAATGAAGGAGATCAGCAGCATGTCAAATGATAAAATCTTTGAACCATTTATTGGATTAAACAAATTGGGTGAAATGTGGGACCAACAATTAAATGGCCTATTATATAACTTGGCAGACAACAAAGAATTTGTTCGTACAGCAAGTTCCGGCCTTAACACCTATTCCATGTACCTAGAACGACTTAGAAAGAGCCAGGAGCTTTTTGCGTCATTAATGAATATCCCGACAAAAAAAGATGTAGCTGAGGCCGCAAAGCTTTCTATTCAAACAGAAGAAAAAATTGATCTTTTAGAAGAACAAATTTGGAAATTGCAAGACAGTATAAGCTCCATTACGAAAGAAAATTTAGGAATGTTCGAAGAAGTAGTTAATATTGTCTTGCAAATGAAGGATGAATTCCAAAAGATGGCCCAATCGGTGGCGGAAACTCAAAAAATAAATGCTGGCCTTCAGGAATTGCGGAAAGAAATAGAGAGAGGTCTCTTCGAAATTCGCCGGGAGAAGCAGAAAAAAGAACCAGAAAAAAAGCAGGATAAAGAACTGGTACTCACCGGTAATATTAAATAACATTGAAGAGAGCAGTGATAAATAATGAACGCATTAGGAACAAACCTTTTTCAAGGCTTAAACTTAGAAAAAGAAATGAAACGTTGGAATCAGCTTTATAAAATTATGACCGAGCCAAGGCCAGAGATTGTCCCTACACCAAGACAGATAGTCTGGAAGAAAAATAAAGCAACCTTATGGTATCATCCCGCAAAGGAAAAAAGACATGCCATTCCAGTATTTCTTGTCTACTCTTTGTTAAATAAGGCATACATTCTTGATATCGGTAAAGGAAGCAGTGTTGTAGGCGGACTAACTGAGCGCGGTTATGATGTCTACCTATTGGATTGGGGGTCCCCTGGGCTTGAAGATTCTGCTATCACCCTTGAAAATTATATCATTGATTATTTGGAGAATGCCCTTAAAAGAGCTTTAAGACATTCAGATGCAAAAGAAATATCCCTTGCCGGTTACTGTCTGGGAGGAACCATTGCAGCCATCTTGGCTTCCATAACGGATCTGCCAATTAAGAATTTATCCCTTGCAGCCGTTCCAATCGATTTTAGTATTGGCATCTTTCCTAATAATTTACTGGAAGGACTACAAACGGGGCAGCTAAATCTTGACCGTTTTGCCGATGCACATGGGACCATTCCATCAGAAGTTATGTATTTGATATTTAGGATGGTATCACCGGGTTTTGCAAGTTCTACAATCAATCTTGTCACCCGTGCACATGATGAGAAATATGTAGAAAAGTGGCGCCGAATGGATAAGTGGACGAAGGACTCTGTTTCGTTTGCAGGTGCTGCATTCAAACAATTGTTTAACGATCTCTATCAAGAGAACAAACTCTTAAAGGGAGAATTAGTGATTGGCGGCAGGAAGGTGGATTTAAAGAAAATAAACTGCCCGCTTTTTGTCTTCTCTTGCTCACGTGACACAATCATATTAGAAAAGCAAAGTCTTCCATTGATGGACCTTGTTTCAAGTAAAGATAAAACGTATGAGGTTTATGAAGGAGGACATGTTTCCCTCGCATTGACTGGGGTATTCGCTGAAGTTTGGGATAATTGGCTATCCGCACGATCATAAATAAAAAAAGCAGACATCCTTATAGGAGGATGTCTGCTTTTTTAATCAAAGGACTTGACGGGAGTCGAACCCGCAAAATACATAACAGCCTTCGTAAAAGTCTGCTAGTTGCTCTACATTGAGCTACAAGTCCTGTTTGTAATATGTCCTTATTGAAAGGAATTATTTATTCATTTTACGAATTTTTTCAGTCACAACAAATGCCAAGTCATCATTCCCAAACAACGATAGAACTCCGAGCAAGGTCTGGTCATCCACTTCTCCAGCTTCTTCCTTTGGCAAGGTTAACTCAATTGCTTCTCTTAAAGCAGGGTTTGAAGACTGATTCGGGTAAGCGTTTAAATATAGCTCTTCTGGGTCAAGGTCATGATTCACGCACCATTGGGCAAAAACGAGAATCATCATTTTCTCCTCACCCTTGAAGTTCTCAATGATTTTTTCTTCGATTATTTTTCGATTCATAAAGAAGTCTCCTTTTATTGTTATAGATTCATTATAAGAGGTTTTTAAGAAAAATGTTGATTTTGTGCAGGAGAATGATTTTCTCCTAATTTAGACATACTGTTTGAAGGATGATTTACACTATTAGGAGAGGCGGAATTGAGATGAGTAAAATCGAAGTAGGCGAAATATTTACCATAAGTGACGAGAATGACGATGAACAGGAAGTTGAAGTACTTGGTGTAATGAATATAGAAGGTTCTGATTTTGTCGCAGTGGCTTTTGCAGAAGATGTAAAACAAGAAACAGACGATGATATTGATATCTTCTTTTTGAAAGTTGATGAAGACGGAGATTTTTCCGCTATTGAAAGTGATGATGAGTTTGATAAGGTGTCAGCTGCCTTTGATCAAATGATGGATGAGGAAGAGGAAGAATAAGATATTCGAGGGAGGTAATGAAAATTGCCTCTCTTTTTTTGATTGTTTTTTAAAATTGGAAAAATTATGTATGAATAAGTATATTTACGGAATACTAAACAGAGAAAAATCATCAAAGGAGAGACGTAATGTCTATTAAAGAAGGAACAAAATTTCAAATTTCTCAGGGTATTCAGAGCTATTTTAATTCTGCTGAGTCGTTAACTGTCCTCTCAAATAACGGTATCACGATTCAATTTACTCTTGGCGATGGCAAAGGTTATGGATCTATGCCAGTTGAGCATTTAGATTATTTATTAAAAAAATCAAATTTATCACTAATTCCAAATAAAAGATCCTTACTTAGTGCGGACCATGATGAGGAACAGATTGGATAAAGGTAATAAAATCCAATTTCAAGCATTACTTTTCATAGGGTAATGCTTTTTTACTTTATAAATAGATTTGGAGTGAAAAATGGATGAAGACAATAGAAATTGAAAATTCGAAATTAGCCTATTTAGATGAAGGGAAGGGCGAAGCAATTATTCTTCTTCATGGCTTTTGCGGAAGCTCTGGGTATTGGGAATATGTAGTACCTGAACTTTCAAAAAATTATCGAGTAATTATTCCAGATCTGCCTGGCCACGGAGAATCAGATTCATTGCATGAAGGATGCACGATTGAAGATTTCGCTGAAAAGATAAAAGGACTTATTGACCAATTTAATGTCCAAAAAGTTTCTATGTTTGGTCATTCCTTAGGTGGTTATATTACACTTGCTTTTGCAGAAAAGTATAGTGACCGGTTGAACGGATTCTCTTTGGTTCATTCCACCGCTTTTCCAGATTCTGAAGAAGCCAAAAAAGGAAGAATGGCCAACGTCGAAAAGGTGAACAAGGAAGGGATACAACCCTTAATTGACGGATTAGTCCCAAAACTTTTTTCTCCGGATAATGTAAAGGAAAAATATGTAGAAACAGCGAAGGAAATTGGGTATTCCACTTCGCCGCAAGGGGCTAAAAGTACACTGTTAGCAATGAAAGACAGAGGAGACCGAAATAAAGTTTTAGAATCTACAGAATTACCCGTTTTATTAATCGCTGGGGAAAGGGATCAGATAATACCTGCTGAAAAAACATTCTCCGTAAGAAAGGCTAATATTAGACAATCATTAATTAAGGATGTTGGCCACATGAGTATGTATGAAAAGCCAGAAGATCTTATTTCTGATATGAAGCTATTTTTATCTACTATTCATGATTGCTGCTAAAGGAAAGAGGAACCACTATGGTTCCTCTAAAACAGGTCATTCAGTTCAGTATCAGAATAAATGGAAATAAGGACAACTGCCTTTTGATTTCCAATATTTTTCACAAAGTGCGGAACGCTTGCATTCCAACTGAAGGAATCTCCTTCTTCTAAAATAATTGAATCCTCCCCTTGTTCTGCTAGAACTTTTCCTTCTAACACTAAATGACATTCTTCCCCTTGGTGTGAATTGGCTTCACCCATTGAAGCCCCCGGTGGAAACTCCACACTCATCATCCGTAAGCCGCCTTTTGAAGTGATATGCTCAATCTTTAGTTGATTAAAGGAAGAGTAGGTTCGTTCATTTTTTCTCACAACACGCATATGCTGCTTCTTCTCCAACAAAAGATAAGGTAATGGCACCCCTAGAAAGGTGGCTATTGTCTGAAGGGTATTAATTGACGGAGAAGTATTATTGTTTTCTACATTGCTGATAAACCCTTTCGAAAGACCTGTGCCTTCGCACATTTGGGCAATCGTAATTTTCTTTCGATTTCGGATTTCTCGAATTTTTGATCCAATATCCATATTATTCACCTCATAAGTTTCTTAATAAAAAACTTATTTATATATTAGCAAATAAATAATTGACAATCCACTCGTTTTTTTGTTATCTTATAAACAACAAAGGTTCATATTTGAAAACATTTTTATTAACGAAGGGATGTTGCAAAAATGATTTCTCCAATGGTTTATGAACTTCGTCGACCAAATCAAATAGATCCGAATAAAACGTATCCAGCCATATTTCTTATGCATGGAATTGGCAGCAATGAACAAAATATGCTGCCATTGGTAAAGGAATTAGAAGGACAATTTTACATTTTCAGTATAAGAGGTCATCTGCCGCAGCCTCCTGGTTTTGCCTTCTTTACAATTCAGGGTTATGGGAAACCACACCGTGAAGTGTTTGATGAAGGGATAAATAAACTCACAACCTTTATTGATTATGCTTGCGCAGAATATCCATTAGACCAAAGTAATTTGTTCTTATTAGGTTTTAGCCAAGGTGCCATTCTTTCCATGACGCTTGGTCTTGCATTAGGTAAACGAATTAAAGGCATCGTTGCCCTTAGCGGCTATATTCCTGGTTTTGTTAAGGAAGAATACGATATAAAACCTGTGAATAACCTTTCCATATTTATTTCTCATGGGGAAATGGACCAAGTTCTTCCTTTTGAATGGGGAGTAGCCAATAATGAATATTTTAGAGAATTAGGCGCCAATGTAACTTTTAAAACCTATCAGGAGGGTCATTCCGTTTCACTACAAAATCAGCAGGATTTTATGAAATGGCTGTTTGTGATTCTAGAAAAATAAAACTAAAAGGGAGGAATTTGAAATGCTGCCATCTTTCTTTATCGCTCATGGTGCACCATTACTTGCAATTGAGAACAATGAATATACAGATTTCTTAAATCAGCTTGGCAAAGACTTACCACGACCAAAGGCCATCGTATTATTTTCAGCTCATTGGGAGTCTAACCATCAAAAAGTAAGTGAAGTTAAAGAATATAGCACAATTTATGATTTCGGAGGATTCGATCCTGCCCTTTACACAATTAAATATCCAGCAAAAGGGGATCAGCAAATTTCAGAAGAAATTAAGGAGTTGTTCAAAGCAAACGATGTTCCGTTTGAAGTAGAAACTTCACGCGGATTAGACCACGGCGCATGGGTTGTCCTTCGTATGCTTTATCCAAATGCCGATATTCCGGTCATTGCCATGTCCGTAAACCCGAAACTTACTCCACGGGATCAGTATAAAATAGGAAAATCTCTTTCCGATCTAAGAGCAAATGATGTCTTGATTATTGCTAGTGGAGGAACATCTCATAATCTGAGGGCATTAAAATGGGCTGATAATGGCCAGGTAGATCAATGGGCCCTTGAGTTCGAAGATTGGTTGGCCCATCACCTGCAAACGTGGGATGTAGAATCATTATTCAAGTATGATTCTTTGGCACCATATGCAGAATATAGTGTTCCTCCATATGGAAATGAACATTTTATTCCTTTGTTTTATGCCATGGGAGCAGCTGACGATGTGAAAAAAGCAAACTTGTTACAACGGAGCTTCCGTTATGGAAATCTTGCCCACAGTGTTTGGCAGTTTGGGTAAGATTATATATATAAAGGTAAAAAGGTCAGTTTTCTGGCCTTTTTTTGTTGTATTTTTAAATTTTCGATGAACTAAATAAATTGAAAAATATTATGAATATTGTTATTATTCATATAAATGTAAACGATTCTTTTCAATAATGTAATAACGAAGGGGGAAAAATCATGAAAAGCTGGTTAGTTAAAGAACTTGGGGAGCCATCCGATGTTTTAAGAATGGAGAATGTGGAAAACCCGGAACGTGGAGAAAACGAAGTTTTAATCCAGGTTAGGTCGGTTGCGCTTAATTTTTTTGATATTCTTTTATGCCAAGGGAAATATCAAGAGAAACCACCGCTGCCATTTTCGATTGGTTCAGAGGTATCAGGTATAGTGGTTCAAGTGAAAGAAGGGAGCAAGTTTAAAGAGGGGCAAAGAGTGTTAGCCTTACCACAAAAGCCGCATGGAGGATTGGCGGAGTATGTTTCAGTGGACGAAGCTTCTGTCTATCCTATTCCTGAATCAATGAGCTGGAATGAAGCTGCCTCGATGTTTATTACATATCATACCACCTACTATGCCTTATTTAATCGGGCTAATATCCAAAAAGGCGAGGTCTTACTTGTTCATGCTGGAGCAGGAGGCGTTGGTTCGGCGGCTATCCAGTTAGGAAAGGCAGCAGGCGCATATGTAATAGCAACTGCGGGCGGTTCGGAAAAAACAGAAATCTGCAGGCAGCTTGGAGCTGACGTGGTCATTGATTACTTAACAGAGGACTTTGTTGAAGTAGTGAAAAGAGAAACAGATGGAAAAGGCGCAGATGTGATTTATGATCCGGTTGGCGGCGATGTTTTTGACCGTTCTCGCAAATGTATTGCCTTCGATGGAAGAATACTGGTAATTGGATTTGCCGGCGGTCAGATTCCAAGCATCCCAGCCAATCATGTTTTAGTTAAAAATTATTCGGTTGTTGGTGTTCACTGGGGTTATTTTAATCGACTATATCCTGAAAAAGTGAATCAAGAACATGAGGAACTAATCAGTTTATATGAACAAGGAAAAATCAAACCGCTCATTTATAAGGAGTTTGACTTTCAAGATGTACCGGATGCCTTAAACCTACTAGCAACAAGGAAAACGTGGGGGAAAGTTGTAGTAAAAGTATAAATCAATCATACGGAGGCTGAAAACGATGATCAAAAATAAAAAAATCCTGTTAGCATACCGACCGGTTGGAATGCCTGATGAAAGTAATTTTACGACGATTGAAACAAGCGTACCAGAAATCGTGGATGGAGAAGTATTAATTAAGTCCCTATATATTTCTGTTGATCCCTACATGCGCGGCCGTATGTCGGATGAAAAATCTTATGCTAAGTCATATGAGGTAGGGGAGCCCTTTATTGGAGGAATCGTGGGTCAAGTGATCGAATCGAAGAATCCAAAATTTCAGGTCAATAGTTTTGTCGAAGGTAGGATGGAATGGGCGGAATACAATGTTTCCAATGGCAGTAACATCCGAAGAATCAAATCAGAAGCCGCACCGATTTCTACGGCCCTTCATGTGCTCGGAATGCCTGGTTTGACCGCCTATTTCGGATTATTACACATCGGACAGCCTAAGGAAGGGGAAACCGTCGTTGTCTCAGGAGCTTCGGGTGCGGTAGGGACGATCGTAGGGCAAATCGCAAAATTGAAAGGCTGCCGTGTAGTTGGAATTGCAGGAGCTGACGAGAAATGTGAGTTTCTAACAGCAGAATTAGGCTTTGATGCAGCTATCAACTATAAAACATCACCAGACTTATACAAGGAACTATTAAAAGCATGCCCGAATGGTATTGATGTTTATTTTGATAATGTCGGTGGAACGGTGACGGACCAAGTGATGAAGCTGATCAATTTTCAGTCACGTATTGTCATTTGTGGTCAAATTTCTCAATACAATTTGGAAAAACCAGAAATGGGGCCAAGGATTCTTGGACAACTACTTAAAACCAGTTCCATGGTGAAAGGGTTCATTGTTTCTGACTTTGCGGAACATAATAGAGAAGGTTACACCAATTTATCACAGTGGATAAGTGAAGGAAAAATCAAATACCGTGAAAATGTCATTGAAGGCTTTGAAAATATCGTAGATGCTTTTCTTGGACTTTTTCGAGGAGAAAATATTGGCAAACAGCTGGTGAAGGTCGCTGAAGCAGCTGCCCCTACTTCAGTGGAGGAGGCTACTTTTGCTGAATGATATAGGTGTTACACAAGTAACGATTCCATTGCCCTTTCGATTAAATCATGTTCATTGTTTCTTAGGAGAAGGTTCTGAGGGATGGACGATAATTGATTCGGGATTAAATAATGCGGTATCGCAGGATATATGGCAGCAAATAATTGAAAAGCATGATATTAAAGATCTCATTATTACCCACTATCATCCCGATCATTTTGGCTATGCTGGTACATTACAACAGTTAACCGCTGCTGATGTGTGGATGACGAAGGTTGATGAAGAAGCTGGACTCACATATTGGGAACCGGGCTCACTTGAGTTTGTTAAAAAGAATTATGACATGTGCGGTCTGCCAGATAATATTTCATTTGAATTAACAAGTGATGAAGGAAGCTTTTCTCCAAGGGTCAAACCTTATCCTAAGGTAACTCATTATTTGGAGGAGGGAATGAAAATCCCTTTTGGAAAATATGAATATGAAGTGATTTTCACGCCTGGTCATTCAGATGGATTAATTAGCTTGTACAACAAAGAGAACAGCATCCTTTTTTCAACCGATCACATTTTACCGAAAATTTCACCTAATATTTCCTATTGGTTCCGCGGGATTGAGAACCCGTTAGAGGCTTTCTTTCAATCATTGAAAAAAATTGAATTACTTGACGTCGATTATGTCATCCCTTCACATGGTAAACCTTTCCGAAATGCCAATAGGAGGATTGAGGAATTAATTGCCCATCACCATGAGCGGCTCGATGCAACATATAAATTTATCCAAAAACCATCGACCATCTATGAAATATGCCAAAAGCTCTTTAAAAATTTAACCACCCATGAAACCCGATTTGCTATTGGAGAGACACTGGCTCATTTGGAGTATCTTCATCAAAGTGGTCAATGTAAAAAAGAAAATCAAAATGGGATTTGGTATTATTTTTCTGAGTAATATTATTAAGTAAAAAAAAATCAAACCCAACTATAATTAGTTGGGTTTGATTGAATTTATTATTTTCCAATGTGTTTCAAAAATTAAAGAGGTGTATAATAAACGAATTTACCATTATAAAATACATACATAAAACCACTTCCATTTGCATCTAAAAATGGTACAGCAATTAAAATTTCACCACTAATATTAAATTTAATTACTTCAATTGTATCTGCACCACTCCAAGATAACTCTTCTTTTTGTAGCTCCTTTTTGATATTCTTAAATTCTTCACTGTTTATTAGATCAGCAACAAGTTTATTCCGTTCGGCACCTAAAATTGGTGTAACTGCACAACCACATTCTGCTGCTTTAGCTGTATTCCCAGTAGAAACGAACAACGTTAACGCGATTAAGCCCCCGAATAGTAATGGTAGAAGTTTCTTCATCTCTCTTTTCCTCCTTTTTTGCAACTCCATTATTCTTTTCTTTGTAATCCGACAAAATCCTTCAAAAACTTCGGGAAATGATTCGACAAATTCCAGAATATATTACAAATGGGTGTCATTTAACTGCTTATTGACCATCTACTAACAGATGATATTTCCTATTATTAAAAAGCAGGGATAATCAATGGGTTGTAGAAATATACAAATAATAGACTGCTAAGGAGGTTAAAAAATGATTTCTACATTAAGGTTCCCGATGCGATCACATATTGGTTTAGGTTCAATTGAAAAACTATTACCAGAACTCCGAAACTGGAATGTTAGTAAAATTCTTATTGTAACCGATCGAACACTGGTTAAAATTGGTCTCGTTGATCAATATCTGTCCCACTTAAATGAAAAGTTTGCTGTTAATGTATATACAGAAGTAGAACCTGAGCCATCTTTAAATTGTGCAGAAAAATTGGTGGAGTATACCAGGCAGGGAGAATTTGATTGTGTGATTGGATTAGGAGGGGGCAGCGCCCTAGATCTAGCGAAGCTTGCTGCTGTTATTTCACAAAATGAAGGAACGGTTGTGGATTATTTAAATTTGACTGGAACAAAATCCTTAGTACATAAGGGTATCCCCAAAATACTGATACCAACAACGTCAGGAACGGGTAGTGAAGTAACCGATATTGCGGTATTATCGCTCAAGGGGACAAAGGATGTAGTCACCCATGATTTTTTACTCGCCAATCTCGCCATCGTCGATCCTCAACTAACCATTTCTGTTCCCGCACGAATAACCGCTGCAACTGGCATTGATGCTTTAACCCACGCCGTTGAAGCGTACCTTTCAGTAAATGCCAATGAGGCAACAGATTCCTTAGCATTGAAGGCTGTTGAACTGATTAGCGATTCATTGAAAATAGTCGTAGAAAACGGAGAAGATATCGATGCAAGAACAGCGATGAGCTATGGCAGCTATTTAGCCGGGTTAGCCTTTTTCAATGCAGGGGTTGCTGGAGTCCATGCTCTGGCCTATCCATTAGGAAGCCAATTTAAATTACCTCATGGAGAATCCAATGCTGTATTACTTCCATATGTCATGAATTATATAACCCCAAGCTGTTCGAAAAAGATGAATAATGTTTGTAACATTTTAACGAAACAAGGAGCTGAACGAACATCTGATGAATGTTTGCGGATTTTTTATAAATTAGTAGAGGGTGTTGGTTTACCTTCAACATTAAAGGAATATGGAATTCCAGAATCAAAACTTGGTATGTTAACAGAGGATGCTGTTAAACAAACAAGACTGCTTGCCCGAAGTCCGAGGACTCTGAAAGAAGAGGATATTTTCCAAATTTACCTGCAAGCATTTAAGGGTGTGAAGGCGGGGATTTAACATGTATATAACTACTATTGAGCCAAGAGTTTCTGAAACCGATGGAGTGGGTCACATTAATAATACAACGATACCAGTTTGGTTCGAAGCAGGCCGTAATCCCCTTTTTAAATTATTTACTCCTGACCATTCATTTAAAAATTGGAGAATGATTATTCTTAAAATGAATGTTGAATATGTCAGCCAGATTTATTTTGGTGAAAATGTAGAAGTTAAAACGTGGGTGCAGAAAATTGGTAATTCGAGCTTAGAGCTATATGAGGAAATTCACCAAAATAAACGGGTATGTGCAAAAGGAACTGCCCTTTATGTAAACTTTAATGTCCAAAAGCAAAAATCAGAGCCAATTCCAGAAAAAATTCGAATGGAATTAGAGAAACATTTATATAATCAAACAGTTGTCTTGGAATAGCAAAAAAAAGGCTGCCCTCATTAAAGGAGGCAGCCTTTTAATTTTTCTTCACTGTGTAATATTTGACAGGTTCTTTGCTTGAATCCTTAATTGCGGTATAAATTGACCCAGTTAAACTTTTCGGGCCTTGGGCATCTAATCCTGCTTCCCAAAGCATCATCCCGCCGAAACCATGGTCAAGGGCGAGTTTGGTTTTCTTTTTCATCGTGACATCGCCGTTGTAATAATAGGTGGTGCCATTCATTTTTACTGTGTCGTTGGCAGCATTAGCTGGGTTTTGATTAACGATGGCTGAATAGGAAACCTGCTTAATTTTTGGATCTACAGGCTGTGCATATAAGGGAACGCCTAATACCAGTTTTTCTTTTGATAATTTTTGCTGATCGAAATAGTTTGCCCAATACTCGACAATCTTTTCTGCATATGGGTAAGGAGATAAATTCTCAGCATGGTAACCATCATCCCATTGTCCGTCATAGGCCATGATATTGACATGGTCAACATATTGGAACATGGACGGTTCATAATTGACAAACCCTGTTTCCTTCAAGGTGACAGCATGTATCTTTGCATAAACGGCAATCGACAATTCTTTCTTTTTTGGGTGAAGCCTTTCGCTTAACTCCTTGACGAAAGCGGCTAAATTTTGAGCATCAGCTGCTGAATGGGGATGCTCAAAATCGATATCTATTCCATCTAGATTTTCCCTGTCTGCGAAACTAGTAAGCTCATTAACTAGCTTTGTTCTGGATACAGGATTAGAGATAGCTGCTTTAAAATACGGGTAGGATTCTCCGCCATTCATGTGGAACCAACCGCCAACTGCAATCATGACTTTTGTATTGTGTTTTTTTGCTTTTGTTACCATGGTACGTAAGTTTTTTAATGGAGTATCTCCATTTAGCAATATTCCACCGTCCTTTGTGGGATGGGCGAAAGAAAAGATCACATGCGTTAGTTTGGAGTAATCCACTATATTTGGATCACGGTAATCCTGAACATACCCGATTAATACTTTTGATTGTGTTTTATCGACTTGTGGCAGTGCCTTTTCCATTGGTTTTATGGAAGACTTTGGTGCTTTATCTATTTTAATCTTATTAGATTGGTCTGAATCGGACTTATCTCCAGTGAATAATATTCCAGTAAAAATTCCCCCAATAAAGGTAAATGCAATTACCAGTCCAAGGAGGAGATTACGTTTTTTCATCAATATGGATTCCTCCCTATTTTTCACGTACCTTAAAAATTGTAACAGAAAAAATGGGAAGAATGAGTTGGTAATATCGACCTGTTTAGGATTACTTCATATTTCTGATTGGGATTTGAAAGTATAGTTTAATAAAAAAAACACATGCGAAGCAAAGAAGCCAAGCCCAAAAAGGTTTGCTAAAATGAACTCGTATGCCAAAGAACATGAAAACCCAAACTAAAATGGACCACAAAAAATTCCAACCATGATGGTATGTTATTAGTCCGGCTGCATTAAAAAAGCTTTCCATGGCAGCGGAAAAAATGACCCAACATGCGCCATACACAATTTGCCAAATCATACTTGACTTAAAAGGGTATTTTGAAAGAAAAATAAAGATCAGAGGAGATAATCCAAAAAAGGTAATTAAATAGTCCGAAATAGTATGATTAGGAACCATTAATGATTTTTGAAAGGTCCATAATGGATATTTATAGGTGAAAATGGACATACCGAAGTCCACACATATCAAAAAAAGTATAGTTGGATAATATTTTATCCAATTTTTCCAATCTCCAAATCGCCAGGCAGCAAGGAGATATAAAAAGGGAATACTCAGTCTTAAATAAGATGCAAATGTGTATAACATAACATCCCCCATTGAAACAGCCATTTTCGCTTGACTATAGATAGAGTCTACAATTAAATAGAAAATATGAAGGTTTCTTTTCACAATCCACTTTGGGGCAGTTGGTTGAAAATTAAGTTAAACCTTGTTAAAATTGATTGTTAGATTTTTAATAAGTTTTTTAAATGTAAGGTGGTTAATATGAATCAAGAATATAGAGTGTTATTATATTATAAATACGTACAAATCGAGAATCCGGAGGAAACGGTGAATGAACACCGTCAAGTGTGCCAGGATTTAGGTTTATTAGGTCGGATCATCATTGCATCGGAAGGAATTAATGGAACGGTGTCAGGCACCATTGAACAAACTGATGCCTATATCAAATGGATGGATAAGCATCCGCTTTTTTCAGGTACTGTTTTTAAAATAGATGAAGCTACTGAGCATGCTTTCAAAAAATTACGTGTTCGACATAGATCAGAGCTGGTTACTCTCCGGTTAGAGGATGATGTGGATCCACATGTTCTTACAGGCAAGCATTTAAAACCGAAGGAATTTTTCGAAGCGATGCAAAGGGAAGATACAGTCGTCATTGATGCACGAAATGATTATGAGTTTGATTTAGGTCATTTTAGAGGTGCAGTAAGACCAGACATTCTCAACTTCCGTGATTTACCGGAATGGATTAGAGAAAATAAACAAGAGTTTGAAGGCAAAAAGATTCTTACTTATTGTACTGGTGGAATTCGTTGTGAAAAATTCTCTGGCTGGCTTCGAAAGGAAGGCTTTGAAGATGTTTCACAATTGGAAGGCGGCATCGTCACATATGGAAAAGACCCAGAAGTACAGGGGGAATTATGGGATGGCCAGCTTTATGTTTTTGATGAGCGAATCAGTGTTCCCGTTAACCGCAAAGAGCATGTTGTCGTAGGTAAAGATTTCTATACAGGCGAGCCATGTGAACGGTATGTTAATTGTGCAAATCCAGAATGTAATCGAAAAATCCTTTGCTCAGAGGAAAGTGAACATAAACATTTACGCAGCTGCTCTCACGAATGCAGGGTACACCCTAGAAACCGCTATATTGCACAACATGGTCTAACCGAAGAAGAAGTATCAGAAAGATTGAAGGCTATTGGTGAAGAAGTAACTATATAAACAAGGATGTGGCAGGTCATATTAATGGCCTGCTTTTTTATTTAACAGCTATTACTTTTGAAAATGGAAATTTTTTATCTCCATGTTAAAGGATTTAGGTGAATCAATTCGAATATATTTATCATAAGGAATCTATTTGAGGTAAAAGTAATTGAAAAAGGAGCATTACGAATGACAACATACACGACAAGAAAAGAAGTGCCCATTCATGAGCAATGGAATTTAAAAGATATATATGCTGACGAAAAACAGTGGGAAAATGATTTACATTTGATTGAAAAAATCTCGACTGAACTTAAGGGATTTGATGGTAAGATAACCGACGGGAAATCCTTATATCAGTATTTGAAGCAAAGTGAAGAATTATCGTTTGTTTTTAATAAGATTTATGCTTATGCGATGTTAAATGTTGATGTGGATACGAGGGAAACCAAATCTCAAGTCCTGTTAGATCGAGCAAAACAATTGAGTGTAAAGGTTAGTGCATCAACATCCTTTTTCATGCCTTTCTTATTAAGCTTAAAAGAAGAAACCTTAAAAACTTATATAAAAGAAGAAGAGGGGCTAAAATACTTTGAAGAGGATTTATTAGAATCGTTCCGCTATAAAGCCCATGTGTTAAGTAAGGAGCAGGAGGAAGTCTTATCTCAATTGGGTGAAGCGCTTTCAGTTCCAAGCCATACATATGGCATGATAAATAATGCAGATATCAAATTTGGCGAAGTGACCGTTGAAAGCGGTGAGAAGATTGAATTGACAAGGGGCTTATATTCAAAATTAATCGAGGATGAGGACCGCGAGAAGCGGAGGGAGGCTTATAAGGCATATTATCAACCTTATGTACAATTAAAGAATTCCATTGCCGCAACTCTTTCTGCAGCTATTAAGAATAATGTGACCTTATCGAAAATTCGCCAATATCCTTCTGCATTGGAAAAAGGATTATTCGGCGATAAAGTCCCGAGAGAGGTCTATGAAAATCTAATCCAGACAACCAAAAACAATATCGCATCCCTTCATCGCTATAATCAGATCCGCAAGGAAAAGTTAGGTTTGGAGGAACTTCGGCAATATGATATGAGTGTCCCCCTCATCAGCGGTGTAAAACAGGTTATCCCGTATGAAGAGGCCTACAAAACAATGTGTAGAGCATTAGCACCACTTGGCGATGATTACTTGAGTATCTTAAACGAATTTAAGGATGCTAGATACATCGACGTTAGAGAAACACCGGGTAAACGCTCCGGAGCGTATAATCTTGGCGTATACGGTGTTCATCCATATATTCTCCTTAATCATCAAGATGATTTGGACAGTTTATTTACATTAGTCCATGAATGCGGTCATGGTGTCCATAGCAAGCTAAGCTCTCAGCACCAGCCGCAAATCACCGCAGGCTATAGTATTTTTGTGGCGGAGGTAGCCTCGACCGTAAATGAGGTTTTACTAATTAATTATTTGCTCAATACTGAGAAGGATGCAAATATACGTAAACACCTGGTTAATCATTTTATTGATCAATATAAAGGAACCTTTTTTACCCAGGTCATGTTTGCAGAATTTGAGAAAAAGACGCATGAAATGGCGGAAAACGGCCATCCATTAAATGTGGAAGTGTTCAATCAAACCTATGAGGCGTTGTTTAGGGAATATAATGGAGAAGAGATCGTTTTTGATGATGAAGTAAAATATGGCTGGTCTAGAATTCCGCATTTTTATCGGCCATTCTATGTTTACAAATATGCCACGGGCTTTGCCTCTGCCATCCATTTAGCCACAAAAATACTTGAAGGAGACGAGGAAACGCTCCATTCTTATTTAGATTTCTTAAAAAGCGGCAGCTCCGATTATCCGCTTGAATTATTGAAAAAGACAGGGGTAGACCTTACAACACCACTTCCGATCGAAAATTCTCTTAAAAAATTCAGCGAATTAGTGGAAGAATTTTCAACACTATAAACAAAAACTAACCCGCGGGATTATTTTCTGCGGGTTAGTACTGGTAATTTACCATTTTGAACTTATTCAGTTGCTTCTTGTCCAAAGGATTTTTCTTGTTGTTCCTTTTCCTGGTTAAGTTCATTGTCCTTTTTAATACGGCCTTTTCCGACCGATAGGGCAACCAATACACCGATTGCAATAAAAATGAGACCGGTTAAAAAGACTGTCGTAAAGGATTCAGACCATGCTGTTTCGATGCCGTGAATGACGATTTTTTGTATATCACCAGGTAATTTTAATAATCCTGGATTGATTAAAAGACCGAACAAGGCATCTGTTTTATCAGAAAGAGTTTGTAAGGCTCCATGAGCGACAGGGTTGTCTGTGCTTTTTGTAACATCGGCCATTTGTGTTTCAAGAGAATGGTTCATGACTGAGTTTAAAACCGTAATTCCAATCGTACCTCCAATGGAACGGAAAAAGGTCGACGCAGATGTTACTGTTCCTAACTGGGATTTCGGAAATTCGTTTTGAATCGCAATCATTAACGTAGGCATCACTAACCCCATTCCCAATCCAAGAACGACCATGTAAGCATACGCTGTAAATTCACTAGAATCCAATCCCATAGTGCTCATTAAATAAAATCCAAGACCGGCAAGCACCATTCCCGCTGTTAATACCGACCGGAAGCTAAATCTAAGCAATAATTGACCGCCAATAATACTTGCTGCAATCATAGCAATCATCATCGGAGTCATCGTAGAACCTGCCTGAGTAGGTGAAACCCCTAGAATTCCCTGCATATACATTGGTACGAACATAATCGCCCCAAACATGCCAAGTCCTAACAAAAATCCTAAGCCATTCATTGTGGCAAAAATACGATTTTTAAAGAAGGATAAATCTAGAATAGGTTCTACTGCTTTTCTCTCAATAAAGCCAAAAATTATAAATAGGACAATCGCTCCTCCGAAAATCAGGAAGGATTTTGCAGATGTCCAGGCAAATTTATCGCCGCCAAAGGTTAATCCAAGTAATAACAAGACAATTGCTGGAATCAAGGTGATAATTCCTAAATAATCAATGTTTACTTTTTCTTTTTTCGCTGCAGCATTTTCATTTTTCAATCCGGCAAAAATTAATAGCGCAGATAATAAGCCGAATGGCACGTTGATAAGGAAAATCCAATGCCAGCTAATATGATCGACAATCAGTCCGCCTAGGAACGGACCAATAACTGAGCTTAATCCAAACAGACCGCCAAAGATACCTTGCCATTTTGCTCGTTGTTCAGCCGTAAAGATATCACCGATAATTGTTTGTGAAAGCGGCATAATCATTCCTCCGCCAATTCCCTGAAGTCCACGATAGAGGACTAATTGTTCCATGTTAGTCGCTGTTGCACATAGACCCGAACCAATAATAAAAATGATGGTTCCGAGTAAATAAAGTGACCGTCTGCCATAAAGGTCTGATAGCTTTCCGACAATTGGTACGATCGTTGTCGATGTAATCATGTAGGCAGTTGTTACCCATGCAAAAATTTTGAAGCCATTTAACTCAGCAATGATTGTTGGCATGGCAGTACCGACAATTGTTTGCTCGAGGGCACTAAAGAACATACCAATTATTAATCCGGTTATGACTAATCGGGTATTAATCCCCTTTTCTTGGATTCCCATATTTATTTCTCCTATCCATAGTGTTTATTTGATTTAGTAATTATTGACCGCTGAGTCATTATACACCCCGAATGTCCAGTCAGTCAATATAAATCAAAAGTATGGATTTGATTAATCCTCAAAACCATAATAAGACGCAATGCATCTTGTATATTCTTTAAATGCACCAACTTCTTTAAAGTTAAATAACATTCCTTTGATTACTGGAATTCGTGGACTTTCTTTTTTAATTTCCTCTTCAAGGACATCCAGTGATATTTCTAACGCTTCTTTATTCTCTATGTGACTTAATTCCTCTTTCATCTTTTGAACGACTTGATGGATATCAACATTTTCAAACAAATCCTGTGATTTTTTTAGCACCTTTTTAAGCTTATCTTCTGTTAAGAATGGTTTTTCAAACGTAATTTCTTTCACAATACTATCTAATCGCCGCATTAAATATTGGGTCAGCCCATCAAAATCGATCCCGTGTTGCTCAAAAAACATCAATCTCATATAGGCATTAAATAAGCCTTCCAATATCAAGGCCAGATCAACTGTATAGGCTTCAACATCTTTTCCATAAATGGATAAAATTCCTTCACGAAAAAGAAGATGATTCTCATAGTGCTTGTTAAACATAAGGTTTTTAATTTTATCATTCCGTGGAATGGCTTGTTCTTTTGAAAGCATGATTATAAACTCTTTATGCCCTAAGAAAGTACCAAAGAGCGAAGATAATTGTTTGATAAATTTATCCCGAGGCGACAAATTTTGTTGTTCATAAATGGAGATACTAGAATTAACCGTTTCAAAGATATACTCCAAAATAGCAAGTAATAATTCATCTTTTGATTTAAAATGTAAATAAAAGGCCCCTTTGGAGATGCCGCTTTCTGTTGCAATTTCTTGAATGGAAGTTGAAGAAAAGCCTTTGCTGGCAAATAACTTCATCCCCGCCTCAATAATAATTTTTTCCTTTTCCCGCAAAATAAACCCTCCAAAAAAATGACTGTCCGGTCAGAATTTCTTATAGTATAGTCAAAATGCTATTCGAATTGATTTCATTTGTCAATAAACATAAAGAAAGTGCATCTGCTCAAAACACCCAAATTTTCCATTTTTTAATAACTTTTTACACTTATTCTGGCAGAATACTGATAAAATAAACCTTATATATTTCTATTAGATAGGGGGAATTGATTTGGATTCGAAATTTACGAGACCAAAAGGATTTGGTGAAATTCTGGATCACACGTTTAATTTATGTAAAAAACATTTTAAGGAGTTTTTCCTGATTTTGATTATATTAATGGGACCCGTTTATTTAATTCAAGCCATCCTTCAGCTTATGTCGGGGACTAGCTTTTTTAGGCAGGTTGGGACGGGAAGTGATTGGTTTGAACAAATGCTTTCAAGCTTTGAAGAGTCAGGAACATTTGATAGCAGCAGTATAAGTGCAGATATAGGAGTAATTGTGATAGCAATTGTAAGTTTCCTTCTGTTTCCCGTGGCGGAAGCTGCAGTTCTTTTTGCGGTAAATCACATTAGAAACAATGAAGAATTTTCATCTGGGTTAGTGATAAAAGAAGCTTTTTCAAGATTTTGGCCGATGCTAGGCAGCTCGCTGTTATTTGGCCTAATCATATTTGGAATTATCCTAATCCCTGTGGCTATCATTGCAGGGGCTGGTTTCGGCGTTTCGGCGATAGGGCATCCGATAGTTGGAATTCTTACAGGGGTATTGCTATTTTTTGCTTTTGCATTGGTAATGGGATTACTTATAACCCGCTGGAGCTTTTATTTTGCTTCTGTCATACTTGATCGCCAATCACCAGGCCTTTCCAGAAGCTGGAGGCTAACCAAGAAACGGACTTGGCCATTACTGGGGCTCTACATTGTATTTTACTTGATCATCTCTAGTATAAGTTTTGCAGTACAAGCGAGTTTAGGACTCTCATTAGGAAATAGTGTGTTGTTATCGATTATTAGTAACCTTATTACCATCATTACGACTATGTTTTTCACCGTCGGATATGCGGTTATGTATCTGGATTTGAAAACTCGACATGATGCTGATGATCTTAAAGAAATGATTGAAGACTATTATACGAAATAAATAACCGATTTAAAGTTAGGTGATGGTTTTGCTGGATGCTAACAAGGCACGAGATGCATTAAAAGATATTTTAAATAAGAAGGAATACCATGTTTACAACAATCATACAAAGGGCTTTCTGGAAACGTTATGGGAAAGGGCGAAAGAATGGATAAGCAACAAGCTTGAAAACTTGTTTCCTTCTATCGAATCTGCCAGTCGATTATCTGGCCCAATCCTAATTGCCATCATTGTTATCGTTATAATAGGTTTAGCGGTTGTTGCTTTTTTCCTTATCCGTAATAGCAGGAGAAACCGACTGCATCGGGAGCAAAAACCGCTCAATTCAATACAGGAAATAAATTGGTCGTTTCAGCAGCACTTACAAGAAGCAAAGCGGCAAGAATCAATAGCAGATTACACACTAGCAACCCGCCATTTATTCTTAGCTTTACTGCTTTACTTCCATGAAAAGGGCTGGCTTGAAGCAAGAGTGTGGAAAACGAATTGGGATTATTATGATGAACTACGAAAAGTCAATAGGGAAATCGCGGATCAATTTTATAACCTTGCATCTTTTTTCGATGAGGTAACTTATGGGGAACAAAAAATTGAAAAAGAGGCGTTCCTTCCATTTAAAAATGGCGTTAGAAATTGGCTGCTTGAAGAGCGTCAAGAAGCAGGGAGGGAGGAGACCCTTTGAAAAATAAATATTCCAGCAGGAAAACTTGGCTTTTGCTTATTTCGGTTTTAACCCTTTTTATCCTTATTAGTTACTTCACCTTTTCACCTAAGCCACAGTCCTTTCCAAGATATGTGACCGATTCTCCCTCTCCCACCGGTGTAAAGGCTATTTATACATACTTAAATAAAGAAACGGATGTTGCCATTTGGGGGAAGCCGCCAGAAATGCTGCCCCATACAACAAA
Organism: Paenibacillus sp. BSR1-1; assembly: GCF_030403775.1. Taxonomy (GTDB): domain Bacteria; phylum Bacillota; class Bacilli; order Bacillales; family Cytobacillaceae; genus Neobacillus. The sequence goes on along the minus strand of NZ_JAQMWQ010000004.1, from coordinate 130,950 downwards.
GAATAAACTTCTTATTATGATCGAGCCATCTATTCAGCTTACGAAAGAGGATATGCAAAAATACGTCTCTTTTATAGAGAACGGTAACACGATTTTGTTATTAAAAGACGATCCTAAAGGGATGTTTGACGTTAAAACCGTATCCACTAAGGATACTGCTTCTAACACTATATTTGATAGTGAAAATAGAGTTGTCAAATCATTAGTGAAAAGTAGTCATCGCCTAAGAACCAGTGACCAAGACAAAATTCTTCTTTATGATCATTTAGGTCCTATTGCGTTAAAACGGACCCTTGGCAAGGGACAATTAATTGTTGGAGTAACACCTGAATGGATGACAAATCAAAATATCTTAAAGTTAGATAATTTGTCTCAAATCCTTCTATTAATAAACGAAGGAAATTCAAACGCGATTTTGTTAGATGAGTACATTCATGGCCAATGGAATGACACAGGGTTTTTGTCAGCCTTTCCTAAATGGTTGTTGCTTATTTTCCTTCAAGGAGCATTAGTAATCATTCTTTGGCTATGGTTGAAGGGAAAGCGGTTTGGCCCGATTTTCATGACAAGGGAGGAAACTGTCCGCTTTAGTGATGAAGGAATTCGTGCCTTAACAGCCTGGTATCTTAAGGGCAGGCGCTATCATGATTCCATAATCATTCAAGCAGACTATGTAAAACTCCTTCTCCAAGAACGATGGGGGATTCCCTACAGCCGGCAATGGCAGGATCTGCCTAATTATTTAGAGCGAAAGTGGCAGCAAATACCGACTAGTGAAATTCTGCCATTTATCAATGGATTGGCCCACGTTTTAGAAAAAGAAAGAATCAGCAAGCAGGAATACTTGCTTTGGTCAAAAAAGCTAGATCAATTGAGGAAAGAGGTTGAGGCAGGATGAAAACGGAGTTAACATCCTTTTTAGAAAAATACGAAGAGAGGATATTAGGACAAAGTTTAAATCTAAAGCTCCTTTTATCTTCGATACTAGCAGGAGGACATGTCTTGCTTGAGGGGGTCCCAGGAACAGGAAAAACACAAATGGTTCGAACTTTGGCAGGTTTGCTTGGAGGCGGTTTTACCCGTATTCAATTTACCCCTGATTTACTTCCTAGTGATATCACTGGAAGCACGATATACAATATGAAGGATAGTACGTTTCAAACTATAAAGGGCCCTATTTTTACAAATATTCTATTGGCGGATGAAATTAACCGGACTCCTGCAAAAACCCAGGCAGCTCTTTTGGAGGCGATGGAGGAAAAGCAAGTAACAATCCAAGGTGAAACCTATCAACTGCCGGAAGTATTTTTTGTCGTAGCCACACAAAATCCAATTGAATTTGAAGGAACATACCCGCTCCCAGAAGCACAGCAGGATCGCTTTCTGTTTAAACTACATATCGACTTCCCTACGTTTGAAGAAGAGAAGGATGTACTAAAAAAAGTCATTGAAAAAAGCTTTGATGAAACTTTAATCACTAACGTTCTGGATATGGATACATTTGTTTCGATTAGAAGAGAGATTGAGAAAGTAACGCTTAGTGAAAGTGTGATCGATTACATCATGCAAATTGTCCGAAGAACTAGAGAATCAGAATCAATTCGTTTTGGGGCAAGTACAAGAGCAGGAATATCGATTGGAAAAGCGGCTCAAGCCTGGGCCTACCTTAATGGGAGAAATTATGTAACCCCAGATGATGTGAAAATCACGGCCAAACCGGCCCTAAGACACCGTATTCAATTATCCCCGCATGTGGAATTGGAGGGAGCAACCGTTGACCAAATCATTGAAGAGCTTGTGGGCTCGGTTCCTGTTCCAAGATAGAGGGATATTGCCGACTCAACGATTATTGCTCCTATTTTTGATACTTTCCCTTTTTTTAATGCTTGGCTCTGTATGGGGTGTTTCATGGGGATATGTCTTTTTCGTAAATGGATTTATTTTTTTGGCAAGTCTAGCCGATCTTTTATTTTCACCTAGAAAAAATCAGCTTTTCTTTAGTCGTTTCCTTTCAGAGGAAATGGAAAGAGGGATTAACTATTCTTTCAAAATTAATGTAAGGAATGAATCAGTGTATCCTTTTTCCTATCGCTTGATAGATGGACTCCCACAGTCCTTTGATCAGGGAGTTCCTCTTGCAGGATCAATCCCTAAGGAATCTGCCTCAACGATTTCTTATGAAACGACTGCAAAGGAAAGAGGTAAATATGAGATTCAAAAGCTTTATTTTCGTTATCGCAGTCTTTTGGGATTGTGGGAAAAGCAAGTAACAGTGGATTTAGCAGATACAATAAAGGTTATTCCTGATTTAACTGAGACAAAGCAATATTTAGAAAATGCCCAGCAATTTTTGCTGCATGAAGGATTGAAAATTCGTAGACAGAGAAGCGGTGCGGGAGATTTTTCAAAAATAAGAAGCTATGTGGTCGGGGATGATCCGCGAAAAATTAATTGGCGTCAAACGGCCAAACTGCATGAAGTCATGACAAATGAGTATGAACCGGAGCATGGCAAGTACATCACCATCTTAATTGATTGCGGAAGAATGATGGGGGCTGAATTGAAGAAGGGAAACCGCTTAGAAAGAACTCTTGAGGCGGCAATTACCTGCACGGCGGCCGCTCTCCAAAAGGGTGATTATGTGTCTGTGCTGGCCTTTTCAAAAGAAATAAAAGTTTATGTCCCGCCAGCAAAGGGGATGGCTCACCTTCAGACAATCCTGCAAGCCATTTACAACTTGAAAGTAGATGCTGCAGAATCCAATTATGCTGCTGTCCTTCAATATTTAGAAATGGTGCAAAAGAAACGAAGTCTGCTCCTGTTATTTAGTGATGTTCGCACTTTTCTCCATGAAGAAAGTGCCCTTATCTATTTAAAAAAGCTGAGGCAACGACATCTGTTTTTAATGATCGGAATTGAAGATCTGTCATTACAACGAAGAATAAATCAGGAGCCAGTTGATGTTCAGACAGCGATGCTAAAAAGTATTGCTGAGCAGCAAAATCTAATAAAGAAAAGAGAGAAAAATAAGTGGGAAAAACAAGGCCTCCAAATGATTGAGGCCAAAGAAGAAAAATTAGCAATTACGGCCGTTTCCCATTATATTGACATTATGAATCAAAACCTTTTATAGTTTTAGTTTTCGTAATTCTTAGCTTGCCAATGACGACATAAAGGATTAAGCCAACAACAGTTAAGATAGCGACCAGGTATTTTGATTCTAAAGAAATTGCGGCGGGTGTGATAAAACCTTCAATCACACCTGCAATAACAAAAAGCGGAATTGTCCCTAATAGAAGCTGAACGGAACGCTTGGCTTGATTTTTTAATTGGTAACCCCTTGAAAGCTGCCCCGGGACAAAGAGCTTGTAGCCCATTAATAAACCTGCGCCACCGGCAATAAAAATGGCTGTAAGCTCAATCATGCCATGGGGTACAATAAAGGCCCAAAAATCATAGGATTTGTCATGGTGCCAGAATAGGGCAGCAAGCGCTCCAATAAGGATGCCATTGTAGACAAGCAAGTAAATGGTTAGGAGTCCAAAGGTTATCCCTCCGGCAAAAGCTAAGATCGCGACTTTGATGTTATTTGTCATGATACTTGCTGACATCAGGGAGGAATCGACTGCACCCCGATCACTGCCAACTTGTTCAGGGTCAACTCCTTGAGCGATATTGGCAGGAATTAGAGAATAAATGTGGAGGGGATCATTATAGACCGAAATAAAGCTCCCCAAAGCACCAATGGTAAATAGAAACATCGCAACAACAACGAATTTCCATTGTTCTAAAAATAGGCCGACAAATTTGGTTCCGAAAAAATAACGAATTTGTTTAAAGCTTGAAACTTGGTCCTTGTATAAAAGGTTATGGGATTTAGCTACAAGTCCGTTTAAATACTGCGTTACTTCATCATTTTGGAAGTAGGTCTGGCTGTACGATAAATTCTGTGCAGCTTTTTGGTAAAGCCGATTAAATTGCGTAATATTATCACCTGTAATGGACTTTCTGCTTTTACTTAAAGCTGAAATCAGCTGTTCGAGCTGTTTCCAATCTTCTCGATGCATTTTAACAAATTGCTTTAGATTCATTTCGACACCTTCTCGTTTAGTCAGGCTTGGATTACTATTCCTAATTATAGTAATTTTGTAGAAAAATAGGAACAGAAATAGAAAAAAACATCCTTGTTTTAGGGGGACTTCTTTTGTATCAGGACAAAATGGATATCAAAACACCAGAATATGTATCACTACAGTTTCAGCTTTCCGGTTTAGGGAGCCGGGCAGCCGCTTTTTTAATTGATCAATTAATTTTATGGGCAGTTAACGCCGTAATTATTATTATCTTAGTAATTATCATGAAAAATGAAACTTTTCTTCCGATATTTTTTGCCGAGAATACAATCCCTATTGCCATTGTGATCATTGCTTTGTTTATTATTAATTGGGGCTATTTCTTTGCCTTTGAGTTTTTTTTAGGTGGAAGGACGATAGGGAAAAAGATATTGGGAATTAGAGTCATTCAGGAAAATGGCCATAGCATCACCTTGCTCTCAAGCTTTATCCGTAATTTGATGCGGATCATTGATTCCTTGCCAACAGCTTATTTACTTGGCATGATCATGGTATTTTTCCATTCAAAGCATAAAAGACTTGGCGATCTCGTTGCGGGCACAATTGTCGTTCACGAGCGCAAGGCGAAACGGAAAAAGAAGCTTTCACCAATAGAAAAAGAAATAGAAAACAGAGGCTTATCCAAAAATGAGCTATCGATTGACGAATGGGCGTTAAAATCATTCGGTATGAAGGATTGGAAGCTACTGAGTACATACGTCAGCCGTTTTCAGCAATTACCTGTATCAGAAAGGAATGCTTTAACAAAGCAGATTTCCGATATTTTGCTGCCGAAAATAGGTTTAGGTGTGGAAGAGAAGGATGAAGGGGAATTAGAAAACATTCTATTGGTGCTCTATTTAATCTTAAGAGACGAATGGGAGTTTGAAATTTAACACATACTTCTTTTATGAAATTTTTCCATAAAGAAGTATACCTATGCATTGGTATGAAAAATTGAATCAATACTTTCCAGTTGAGGAAATGAAATCAAAAGAACATATGGAAACCCTGCTAAAAGAACGTTCCGATATTTATCATAAGGATGAGGGACCCAATCATGTTTTAATGTACGTTGAACTCGACAATTTTGTTTTTATCGATTACCTTTTTGTATCAAAAAATGCCCGCGGCCAGGGACTTGGTCATAAACTGATGGAAAAAATGAAGCAAAAGGGTAAACCGATTATTCTTGAAGTGGAGCCAGTTAACTACGAAGACAGTGATACAGAAAAGCGGCTGCGTTATTATAAACGGGAAGGCTTCGAGCATGCCCATTCTATCGGGTATAGAAGGCGGTCGCTGGCGACCAATGAAATCAATGCAATGGAAATCCTCTATTGGGCGCCGAACAATGAATCTGAAGAGATGATTTTTGAAGCGATGAAAAAAACATATGACTTGATTCACACTTATAAGGATCAATACTTTTATGGTGAGTCCTATCAGCCTGTTGAAGAGGTTCTGACCTTTAAAGAAGATTCTCAGAATGAAAATATATTAGATAATTTGGAATAGCTGCCGGAATAGCAAGGCAGCTCCTCCTGACGAGCACATAGGAAGTTTGCCAAAAGATGGGGCCGTTATTATCATCACTTCCTCATATAACGGTAAACCGCCTAGGAATGCACGGAAATTTGTTCATTGGCTGGATCAGATAGATGAAAGGGAATTAACTGGAGTTCGTTTTGCAGTGCTTGGATGCGGAGACCGTAACTGGGCTAGTACCTATCAGGATATACCAAGATTAATAGATGAAAAGCTTGCGAGTAAAGGGGCTGAAAGATTTTCAATTCGAGGAAGCGGATGCAAGCGGTGAATTTGAAAAACAAGTGGAAGTCTGGAAAACGCAATTATTGATGGATGCATGCAAGGTTTTTGGGCTAACTCTCAATAAACATAGAGAAGCAGAGGGAAAGGAATTGAGGGTTCAATTTATTCATAATTCAAAGGATTCTTCTTTTTCTATGAAGTACGATGTCGTACAAAGTAATATCAATCGCATTCTCCGACGTTTTCAATTCAATGGGGATGAACAAGTGGTTATCTCAACCAGTAGAAAAGGAGTTTCTCATTTGCCGTTCAATTATCCTGTAAGTTTACATGAGCTTCTGAGCCAATATGTAAATTTAGAGGCACCTGCGAGCCGCAAACAAATCCTGGAACTAGCTGCGTATACGGTTTGTCCTCCTCATAAATATGAATTGGAAGCTTTGGTACACGAAGGGGTTTACGAAAAACATATTGTCGAGAATCAAGTTACGATGCTTGACCTATTTGAAAAGTATGAGGCTTGCGAAATGCCATTTGAACATTTTTTGGCGCTCTTGCTGCCTTTGAATAAGTTACCCCGAATAACAACTTAAAAGAACCGCAAAAGCCTGGTTTAACCTGACCAGGCTTTTGCAACTTAATATGGAAATTGTGAAGAGTAATTGCTGAATTGCTGATAAGCTTGATCAATTTTTTGCTGCTCCTCTGCTTCAAGCTTATACCAGCCATTTTGAAACATTAATAAATACAGCTCCCGACAGCTTTGGTGCGTTTCGTTCAGAATTTGAAGTAAATCAGCATGCAGCTTATCATGGCTAGCTTCACGTACAGCAGTGTTTAAGCTGTCCGTTAAATACTTGCAAGTGCTGAGTCCATCATTTAAGAAGTCACGGTCGTTCATCTCAGGGCTTTTTACTGTCGGTAATTGTCCGGTTTGCGGGTTCGCAATTTGATTTGGGTTTTGCGACTGCTGACTTTGCATTTGCTGATTTGGCATTTGTTGATTTTGCATTCACTGAACCTCCGTAGTTATTAATTCGGCTACCATTACTGTTGCTGCGTTTTAGGCAGGCTGGCTAATATCGAATTGTTATCGACCTGCAGATGGGATAGTAAACTTTGATAATGATTTTGATGCATTTGTCCGGCTTTATCCAAAGCTTGCTTAAATTGTGGATTGGTTGCATTCTGTGCTAAAAAATGAAATTTCTTAAAAGCTAAAAGCTCCCAGGATAAAGCATCCTTTATATAAGATAGATCTTTTGTGGTGATTGCAGGCGGTGGATTGGGAATAGGTACTTGATTAGTCTGCATAGTAAAGCTCCTTTCAAGTTTGATTCAATTCTATTCATAATGTGTTACGTACAAGAAAGTTTATACATAATACTTAGGATGAGAAGAATTTGGATTGTTTGACAATATACCCTTTAGGGTATAATATAAAGCATGTCAAAGTTGTTCCTTGTTTTGAAAAAAATATTAAGGAACAGGATCTGGAGGCTATTACTATGGATTACAATGATCAGGTTAAAAATAGAGTAAAACGGATTGAAGGGCAATTAAGAGGAATTTTACGATTAATGGAAGAAGATAAGGACTGTAAAGAGGTTATTACTCAATTATCTGCGGCTAGAACAGCAATTGACCGAACAATAGGTGTAATTGTTAGTTCAAATTTAGTCGAATGTGTTCGTAAAGCCGAAGAGTCTGATGGAAAGAGTGCTGAAGATTTAGTGAAAGAAGCCGTTAACCTTTTGGTTAAAAGTCGATAATCCATTCTTTATATAGGGAATGTTAGGGATAGTCGGTGCCAATATTAATTACCCGATGTCTTAAATGAAATAGGGAGGAACAATCATGGTTAAAATTACACATGCTGCAATAGTAAAAATTACAAAAGAAGTTCAAGATGTTATTGACGAAGGAAAAAAGCCGTTTATCCGCTTAGCTATGGGAATTGGCTGAGGGGGGCCACAGCTTCGTCTGACTCTGGAGGAGTCAGCTTTAGGTAATGATGAAATCACAGAACAAGATGGAATTCAATTTTTAGTCCATGAAAGGGACAAGGTCTATTTTGATAATGCTAAAATTGACTATATTAACTCCGTATTCGGAGGCGGGCAATTTAAAGTGCTTCGGGTTTAATTATTAACGGTGATAGATAAAAAAATGAGTGTCAAATTGTATATAAATTTGACACTCATTTTTTTGTGGTTGAATCGTTTATTCAATCAAGATTTCTTAAATGGTTTTCTAATAGAAAACTTTATTTCATATTAATGAAAAATACGTTGACATTCCATGTGCATGTTTGGTATCTTATAAAAGAACAAAAGTTCATATAGGAAAACTTTATGGAAAAATTTTTTTGCTTAATTATCTCGAATTAATAATAATCAAATTTGAGGTTTATAAATAAAACCATAAAGTGGGGAGGAATAACAATGAAATTAAAAAACGAAAAAGCATAGGGGGCAATTTCAGACCCATCCGTTAATTGTATCCATTTGAAAATCTAATTTTTATAAATTTGATCATCTAAAATACCATATTAGGGAGGAAACACATTATGTTTTTAAAAAACGAAGTAGGAGCACTTATTTTACGAGTAACATTAGGCGCAATATTTTTAATCCATGGGATTGTAAAGTTTCAGGGGGGAATTGAAAACATTGTAGGTTGGTTCAGTAGTATTGGATTGCCAGGATTTATGGCATATGCTGTTGCATTGATTGAAATTATTGGGGGCATTGCTTTAATTATTGGATTGGGAACAAGAATTGTTTCTGCTTTATTTTCTATATTAATGATTGGGGCAATCCTAAAGGTAAAACTTTCTGTTGGATTTTTAGGAAATGGTCAAATGGCAGGATATGAATTAGATTTAGGATTTTTAGCAATAGCAGTTTTTCTAGTAATCAGCGGTAGTAAATTAATATCAATCGATCAATTTTTTTCTAAAAAGGATTCAAATGAAATAAAAAAAGCTGCATAAGAATGAAAAAACATTTAAGCCATTTGTGAATTTTTATTTTCACAAATGGCTTCCTCTTCCTCTTAGAACTGTCCTGCTTCTCTTGCAGCAGCAATGCTATTTCTAGCAAAATCTTCTGCAGACATGCCAACATTCTCCCAATGAATATACATTAAACGTGGATTTTCAAACAGCCAATGGTTATGAAAGGCAGTTACGATAAGGCCTCTTTTCCGTAATGCTGCAATAAATCGATTAAGTTCTCTTTGGAGAACAACTGATTCACCAAGATTTAGACCATTATTTTCAAAGGATAACATAAACGGAAGTGCAAGCGGAGAACGCGTGCGGCGACCTAAAATTGTTGCTTTAATATCGCGCAGGCGCATCACTGTACACACAGGTGCTGCTGAAATAACCTCGCCGCCGATAATATTGGCCAATCGTTGGCAAGTTGAAGCACTTATTTCCCTAACATCACCACGTGAAGTTCTTGTCATTCTTTTGCTTGAGTGATGCCCTGTAAGGTTTGAACTAGATTCAATGTCCATATCCATCTGATTGCTAACGCGACTGTTTGAATGATGCCCAGTCATCCTGGAGCTTGATTCCATTTCTAATTCCATTTCTGATTCCAACTGATTTCTATCAAAAGAGCTTATATCAGTATCACTATTAAAAGATCTGAACCAATTTTCAAAAACGTCTCTTCTTTCCATTAAAACCACCTCCTTGTCCTAATCTAATAAACCATTATTTTCGAAAAAAACCTGCCTCTTTTACAGCCTCAAAACTATTTCTAGCAAACTCAAATGGATCTCCAACATTCTCCCAATGCATATACATTAACCGCGGTTCTTCAAACAGCCAGTGGTTATGGAAAGCAGTAACGATAAGACCTCTTCTTTGTAATGCATCCATCAAAGCATTAGCTTCTCTTTGAAGGAGTACAGTTTCACCGAGGTTAAGGGTTCTTCCTCTTACATTGTTTTCAAAGGAAAGAGCAAATGGCAGGGCTAATGGGGATTGAGTGTGGCGGTCTAAAATCGTAGCATTTATATTACGAAGGCGCTGAACCACACATACTGGCGTTGACGCGATGACCATACCTCCAATAATATCGGCTAATTGTTGGCATGTTGATGTACTAATGCCTGCAACAGAATTACGGTTACTATTTCTTTGTGCAGGACGCCATACTGAACTTGCTCCCATTTCATTATTGAAATTATTTCTTTCCAATTTATCACCTCCTTGTCCAACCAATCTCACTTAACAGTTTATGCAGAGAATTTGGACAAGAATGGATTAGTGACAGGGGACGAATATCTTTTTAAGAATATTTAGGAGATAGTATTACAAAAAATATTATGTAATGATTGTAATCCGTAAGTTGTTTATAGATTAACAGGGTAAGTAGAACCATCTAATGAATAGAAACTAATGTTGAAGGATATTTGCAAAGCACGTGAACAGAACTCTGAAGGGGTATATCATTATGTAGAAAAGGCAGATGATGAACTTGAAATCAATAGTCAACTCTTATTATGTGAACTGGCTTTGAATAGCAAGAATGAAAGGTATGCCGCCCATTCATTGGTTTTGAAAAGCAGATTTGCAAAGGTAATATCCTTTTCTAGCTTTCTCAAGTTTATGTCCTTATCTTAGAATTGATCATTATAATTTTATAAAAACAAAAAAACGGAAGTTCAATTAGAAGATGAGAATCTCTAAATGAATTTCCGTTTTTTTTATTCTGAAATGATTAAGTTGGTATTTGTTTTTTCGAATCCATTGACCCAGCTTTTATCTAGGTTATGGTCGGTAATAATATAATCCACTTTATCCAGTTGCGTAATACTCACGGTGACATCCTTTCCAAACTTGGTACTGTCTGCGGTAACATAGATTTCTTTCGCTAATTCAATAATTTTTTTTCTGGTGATGGCTTCTTCCAAATTATAGTCCGAGATTCCTTTTTCAATAGTGATCCCGCCTGCGCAAATAAATGCTTTTACAATATTTAATTCACTAAAGTTAAAAATATAATCATAAGCTACAACGGACTGCTCACTATGCCTTACTTTCCCGCCAATGATAATGATTTCAATATCACTATTCAATAGTTCACTGATCACAGGGATGGAATTCGTAATCACCGTAATATTTTTCTTATTTTTAATATAGTTTGCAATTTGAAAGGTGGTTGATCCGCTATCGATAAAAATACAATCACCATCATTAATGAATTCACTGCACACTTGTCCGATTTTTCTTTTTTCTTCTATGTGACCTGCCATTCGTTCTGACATCTCGGATTCCCCAAAAGCAGTTTCTACCATTTTCACTCCACCGTAGATCTTTTCAATTTTCCCCTGCTTGTCCAGTAAGTTCAGATCCCTGCGAAGAGTTTCAATGGAAATTTCGAGTTTTTCCGTAAGCTCAGATAGTTTTAGGACTTTTTTTATCTTTAACAGGTCCATTATTTTTTTTTGCCTTTCAACTGGAAGCATATCTAATTCACCCATTCAAAGTTTTCATTTGTCATTGTATTACATTGAATCAATTGTATTTTACTAATTATGTTAGTTAGATTCAATGAATTTATTGTAAAGTTTTGTTCAAAGTTTTATAAAAGTAGTCAAAAGTTGTTAATGAATTATATATAACGTGTTCAAAATTTACGTTAGATTTACATAAATCCGTAATGGAATTTACAAACACAATTTATACTAAATTTGTGCTAGAGGAGGTGGAAAGTTTGCTGAAACTACAAAATATTAGCAAACACTTTACTGGGAAAGTTGTATTAGAGGATATAAATCTTGACATACAAGCTGGTGAAATCGTTTCGTTACTAGGTCCAAGCGGAAGCGGGAAAACGACTCTATTAAATATCATCCTTGGATTAACACAAATGGACCATGGAAAAATCTTCTTTGATGGAACGGATATCAGTAAGCTTTCAATGAAGAAACGCGGCTTTAATATAGTATTCCAAGATTATGCCCTCTTTCCTAACTTAAATGCATACGAAAACATTGTGTATGGTTTAAGAAATAAGAAGGGATCGATAACGAAACAAGAGTTACAGGAATATATTGATTTCTTAGAATTAAATCCGCATTTAACAAAGAGAATTGGTGAGTTATCTGGGGGGCAAAAACAGAGGGTGGCTCTTGCTCGAACGCTGGTAATGAAGCCGAAAATATTGTTGCTGGATGAGCCTTTAAGTGCATTAGATGGGGTGATTAAAGAATCCATTAAGGATCGAATTAAATCTATTGCAAGAGAATTTCAACTTACGACGATTATCGTGACACATGATCCGGAAGAAGCACTAACCTTATCCGATAAAATCCTAATTATTAATCAAGGAACTATTTCCCAATTTGGAACACCGCAAGAAATCATCAGTCAGCCGAATAACGATTTTGTTGAGGAATTTATCCTTAATCAGCTGCACATCAAGAGAAACAATATCTATAAATTATTTGGTGAAAAATATGCCTAAAGTAAAACCAGAAATGCGAGCCATCCTTGTCATTATATTTTTGTTATTCATTGTCTTTCTATTATTGCCACTAGCTGTTTTGTTGGTTCGTTCCTTTGAAACGAGTCATGGGTTTGGGTTGGTAAATTATCAGTCCATGTTTTCAAATAAAGACTTATTTGAAGCGATTCAAAATAGTATTCGGGTTTCAACAATGACAGCTATCATCACAACGATTTTGTCCTTTACACTTGCCTATACGATCAATTGCACGAACCTTAATCGTTCAATAAAAGCCGTGATTAAAACGGGAATTCTAGTACCGATGCTGCTCCCTACCATCACGTATGGATTTGCGATTATGTACTCTTTTGGTCAGCAAGGGTTACTAACAAAATTATTTGGAAGACCTTTATTCGAGATTTATGGATTTAACGGATTATTAATTGGCTATATGATTTATACATTGCCTGCTTCGTACCTTCTGATGAATAATTCCTTCCAATACATAGATAAAAAAATGACGATCGTATCTAAGTTAATGGGCGATCGGGCAATTAAAAGCTTTATCAATACATCGGTACGTCCTTTAGTAGGAACGATCGGCGGTGCTTTTGTTCTTTCCTTTATTATGAGTTTTACAGATTTCGGGATACCGGCTTCATTGGGAGGGACCTATAACGTAGTTGCCACTCAGCTGTATCAAGTCATGTTAGGAGCTCTTCCTAATTTTAATCATGGAGCGGTCATCGCTGTTTTGATGTTGGTACCTGCCATGATTGGGGTTATCCTATTAAACTATCTTGAAAAATTTAATTTTCATTATGACAAGATGAGCCAAATCGAGCAGATTCCGCATAAATACAGGGATATTGGAATGGGAATCATTTCTTCAATCGTTGTATTATGCATGCTTTCCGTTTTTGTCGTGATGTTTATGGCGCCATTTGTAAACAGTTATCCTTATAATTTAACATTTACCTTTCACCACTTTATTGATGTCTTTCAATCTAGTGATTTAACGCGGGTCTTTAAAAATTCAATATGGATTGCGGTATTGACTGCGTTTTTTGGTACATTCATTGCGTATGGAGCAGCCATGCTGAATGTCCGTTCCGCCATGAAAAAACAAACGAAATTATTGATTGATATCCTTTCGATGATTACGAACACAGTACCTGGAATGGTCTTAGGCTTATCTTATTTACTGTTTTTTAATGAAAGCAGTTTAAAAGGAACATTCACCATCATCGTTTTATGTAATATTGTTCATTTATTTACAACGCCATATTTAATGGCAAAAAACGCTCTCGCCAAAATGAACCCTGTTTGGGAAACGACAGGCGAGTTGATGGGAGATAGTTGGATCAAGACGGTTTATCGCGTCATTCTCCCGAATTCGGCATCCACCGTAATGGAGATGCTAAGCTACTATTTTATTAATTCCATGGTGACGATCAGCGGGATCATCTTTTTAGTTACAGCCGAGACCTCTTTGGTCGCCAGCAAAATTAAAGATTTGCAGCATTTTCAAAAATATAATGAAATCTTTGTTTTATCTTTACTGATATTCATTAGTAATTTATTCATCAAGCTCTTAAGTGATTTTTTTCAAAAAAACAGATCCAAACATCGTGATAAACGATGGTTGAATAAAAAAATAAGTCAAAGAGAGGAAGTATTATGATGAAACATGCAAAAAAAATGTTGTTGGCCCTTTTAGCTTTAACCCTGCTATTTTCTTTAGCAGCGTGTAGTAGTGACAAAGCAAATGCAGGTGAAAAAGTAGTCATTTATACAAATGGTGACGATGCTGCGGTCCAAGCGATGGAAAAAGCCTTAAAAAATGCTGGCTATGATGGGAAATATGTTTTTCAAACGTTCGGCACTTCTGAACTCGGCGGAAAGCTGATGGCTGAAGGGGATCATATTGAGGCCAATTTAGTCACCATGAGTTCATACTTTATCGATAGTGCCCAAGAAAAAAACGACATGTTCAAAAATTTATCGTTTAAAACGAATGCAATAGAAACATACCCAGCCTATTACACGCCCATTTTAGCGAATACAGGTGCGATTTTTGTCAATACGAAAGTCATGAAAGAAAAAGGCTTACCAATGCCAACTTCTATTAAAGATTTAACGAAGCCTGAATTTAAAGGCCAAGTTTCCATTCCAAATATCATGGATTCTTCCACAGGCTGGCTATTAGTTCAAGCGATCATTAGTAAATATGGAGAAGAAGAGGGCAAACAAATTCTTCATGATTTAGTTGCCAATTGCGGTCCGCACCTCGAAAGTTCAGGTTCAGGTCCTATCAAGAAAGTGGAAGCAGGTGAAGTAGCAGCTGGTTTTGGGTTGCGTTATCAAGCCGTGTTAGATAAGAAGTCCGGTTTACCGATTGATTATGTTGATCCAACCGAGGGGAACTTCTCGCTTACAGAATCGGTTGCCGTGGTGAAAAAGGATGATGCTGTAACGAAGCTGGCGATGAAAATGGCAGAAGTGATTATTAAAGACGCTAGAAAAGATTTGATTGCAGATTATCCAGTAGCTCTTTATCAAGGTGAAACTGTTAGTGATATTCATAAGCCAGCAAACACGAAGAAATTTGATAAACCTCTGACAGTCGACTTATTAGAAAAGCATCAGCAATTTTTCAATTCAGCAAAATAGATTAGCGGGGAGAGATGGAACATGAATCATTACAAGCTATTAACACCTGGACCACTGACTACCACCAGAACGGTTAAAGAGGAAATGCTCTTTGACCGTTGTACATGGGATCAGGATTATAAACAAATTACACAAAAGATTCGAGCACAGCTTCTTCAGTTAGCCTTTGCGTCGCAACAGGAATATACAACTGTCCTGATGCAGGGAAGCGGAACATTCGCTGTTGAATCGGTGATGTCTACTGCTATTTCAGTTAAGGATAAGGTTCTGATTGTAACGAACGGTGCCTATGGTGAGCGAATTGTAAAAATGGCCCAATATTTGGGGCTGAATCACCTGGAATATAGAGTGGATTATAATCAATACCCAAATGAAGATGAATTACGAAAAATTTTAGATAAAGATCCACAGATTACCCATATGGTGATGGTTCATTGTGAAACCACAACGGGAATTCTAAATCCTCTCGACATGATCTCCAGACTGTCGAAGGAATATGGAAAAACCTTAATTATTGATGCGATGAGCAGTTTTGGCGGCATAGAAATCAATGTCTCTGCACTTGGAATTGACTATTTAATCAGCAGTGCCAATAAATGCATTCAAGGGGTTCCAGGGTTTGGATTTGTGATCGCCAATATCGATAAGCTATCAGCCTGCAAAGGAAATTCACACAGCTTGTCATTAGATTTATATGATCAATGGAAGGAAATGGACAAAGAAGGAAAGTGGCGCTATACATCCCCAACACATGTTGTGGCTGCCTTTTCAAAAGCGATTGATGAGTTAGTGGAAGAAGGCGGCATTTCCGCAAGATTTGCACGCTATCAAAATAATAATCGTCTTTTAAGAGAGAGACTTGAAGAAATAGGTTTCCATACTTATATCTCATCCGAACAGCAATCACCAATTATTTCAACGTTTCTTTTTCCGAATGAAAAGTTCAGCTTTGCTGACTTCTATTCCTATGTGAAAGAGAAAGGTTATGTCATTTATCCTGGAAAGCTCACAGACGCAGACACGTTCCGAATTGGAAACATTGGCGAAATCTATGAAGAAGACATTCACGAGTTATGTAACATCATTGAAGAATATATGGGAGTGGTGGCAAAATGAACAAAATAGAAGGAGTAATCTTTGATTGGGCAGGTACAACCGTTGATTTTGGATGTTTCGCACCTATTCATGTATTCGTGGACATTTTTAAAGATGCCGGCATTTATGTGACCATGGAGGAAGCAAGAGCTCCGATGGGAATGTTAAAAATTGATCATATTCGGGCGATGTTATCTATGTCCAGAATATCAAAATTATGGGAAGCAAAATATGGAAGACCCTTTAATGAACAAGATGTGGAAAACTTGTATCAAAAATTTGAACCTGCCCTTTTGGCTTCCTTAGCCGACTATACCGATCCCATTCCGGAGATCATTGAGACCGTTCAAGAATTAAGGAATCAAGGTTTAAAGATTGGTTCCACGACAGGTTATACCGATAAAATGATGGATATAGTCGTTCCAAATGCGAAGAAAAAAGGCTATAGTCCAGATTTTTATCTTACACCTGATGCAACGAATTCGGTTGGAAGACCTTATCCTTACATGATTTATCGGAATATGGAACAATTAAAATTATCGGCATCCTGGAAGGTTATAAAGGTAGGCGATACCATTTCAGATATTCAAGAAGGGAATCATGCTGGAGTATGGTCCGTTGGTGTTATTATTGGAAGCTCTGAAATGGGATTAAGATTAGATGAATTTAATGCGCTATCTTTATCGGATAAGGAAAAGGCCATATCTAAAACAGAACAATCCTTTATGAAAAATGGGGCCGATTTTACAATCAGGTCCATGAGTGAGCTGCCATCGTTAATTAATGAGATTAATGAAAGGATCGCAGAAGGAGAGAGACCAAATGCAAGAGCATTATCGTTTAGGGCGTGAGGTCTTTACTCCTGATGGGAGTAAAATCCTTGTAACCGAACTTACTTCAAATCATCTAAGTATATTCCATGTTAATAAAAATGGTATGGTTACGGACCAATCGATTCAGTGAATAGACGAGTTGCTAAAATCAAAGCGACGGTATTGGTGGCTTTCTTAATTACTTAATAATAGGCGAGAGGGAACTTAATTTCATTCAAGTTCCCTCTTTTATTTTATACAGCGGAGTATTATTTTAATGTTTTCAGCCATGCAGCCATTCCTGGCGCATCCTCTTTGGATACTAAACCAGACGGCATATTGCCTCGGCCGTGTTGTACGATGTTCTCAATTTCCTTTTCCGATAACCGGGAACCGACTCCTTTTAAAGAAGGGCCGACTCCACCCTGGTATTGATCTCCGTGACAGCCTACACAGGTGGTCTTATAAATGGCTTCTCCGTCCACTTTGGATACCGCGCCTCCTTCTTTTTGACCTTCATTCTGAGCAGGTGGTTCTTTGGCCTCATTCTGACCAGGTGTTTCTTTTGCCACTTCTTTTTGATCTTGCACATTGCCGAGTATAAAAAATCCACCAATTCCTATCACAAGGATGGCCAGGGCAATCAAAAAAGTTTTCATAAAATCGCCTCCTAATTATCTTGCTTTGGTACAAGAAATGAAAATGATGTGCACACTCGAAATACCCTATGATATAAGTATGGGCAGTTAAAAGGAAACTACGCATGAAAGAGGAAAACTTCAATTTTTTGGGGGCTTTTGGTTTTTTAGTAAAAGAAGAAGGATAAAAGAACATAGATAGCTTATGATTTAATATATAATCAAACAATTGGGAGTGGTTTAAATTATTAATGCAATCGTTTTATTTGTTTTAGCTGGTTTGGCAGAAATTGGAGGTGGATACCTCATTTGGTTATGGTTAAGAGAGGGATACCGATTTTATTGGGGGATTATGGGAGGATTAATCCTGGTTGTATACGGTATTATTGCTACGTTTCAATCATACCCATCATTTGGTAGAGTTTATGCTGCATATGGTGGGGTGTTTATCATTCTTTCTATAATTTGGGGATGGGGCATAGATAAGAAAACACCTGATTTATTTGATTGGATAGGCGCAGGAATTTGTTTAGTTGGTGCTTCTGTAATATTATTTGCTCCACGCCATTAACAGTATGGATTAATAAATTACACAAATAACAGTAAAAATCAAAGACTATTTCATAGTACCATAATAGTCTTATTTTAAAATTTAACTATTGACTTTATACCTATAGGGGTATAATATAGAGCTTGTCAATGACATTGTTTAATTGACGGAGGCTTACATGGCATTAGTAATTTTAACAGGTAGCATTTAAAAAGTGTTGACACCCTCTTTTCATTTTACTAATATAAATACCCATAGGGGTAGTCAAAAAACCAAAAGGGAGGAATAAATAATGAATGTAACAAAAGTAGTTGATGCTAAAGGTTTAGCTTGTCCAATGCCAATTGTTAAAACAAAGAAAGCGATGAATGAACTTGAATCCGGTCAAGTATTGGAAATCCATACTACGGATAAAGGAGCTAAGAATGATCTTACCGCTTGGGCTAAATCTGGTGGTCATGAATTATTGAAACATGAAGAAGAAGACAAAGTATTAAAATTTTGGATTAAAAAAGGATAATTTTTTTAAAACAAAATATACCCATACTGGTATACGTTTATAAATTAACTATCAGGAGGTCACAAAATGACAGAAAAGAAAAAGACAACAATCGTTTTATTTAGCGGAGATTATGATAAAGCAATGGCTGCTTATATTATCGCAAATGGCGCAGCTGCTTATGATCACGAAGTAACCATTTTTCATACGTTTTGGGGATTAAATGCCTTACGTAAAGGTGAAAATATTCCGGTAAAAAAAGGGTTCATGGAAAAAATGTTTGGGAAAATGATGCCAAGAGGCGCAGATAAAATGGGTCTTTCCAAAATGAACTTTGCTGGGTTTGGTCCCATAATGATTAAAGATATTATGAAAAAGCACAACGCGATGTCTTTACCTCAATTAATCGAAATGGCACAAGAGCAGGATGTAAAACTTGTAGCATGTACCATGACAATGGATTTGTTAGGTCTTAAACAGGAAGAGCTATTAGATAACATTGAATATGCAGGAGTCGCTGCTTACTTAGCTGATGCAGAGGAAGGTAATGTAAACCTGTTTATTTAACGAAGGTTTTGGCGGCATGAGTGCTTAGTCTTAAAAAATTGTTATTAGGAGGAACGTAAAAAATGAAACAAATGACTCCAAAAGAAGTAGAAACATTACTAAAAGAAGGAAAGAAATTAAACATTATAGATGTGCGCGAAGTGGATGAAGTTGCGGCTGGCAAAATCTCAGGTGCGGTAAACATTCCATTAGGATTAATTGAATTTCGTATGCATGAATTAGAAAAGTCAAAAGAATATATCATGGTATGCCGTTCGGGAGGCAGAAGTGGTCGTGCAACGCAATTTCTTGAAAGCTATGGATTTAACGTATTCAACATGGTTGGTGGAATGCTTGCTTGGGAAGGTAAAGTGGAATAAATTTTTTTAACAAAAATAATACCCTTATAGGTATAAAAACAGGAGGTCTATCATGAATAACATAAAAGCAAACGTAACTTTAGATGCAAAAGGATTAGCTTGTCCAATGCCGATTGTAAGAACAAAAAAGGCAATGAATAACTTGGTGGCAGGACAAGTATTAGAAGTTCAAGCTACAGATAAAGGGTCCAGAGCTGACATGAAAGCATGGAGTGAAAGTTCGGGACATCATTATTTGGGAACTATCGAGGAAGGCGAAGTATTGAAACATTACATTCGTAAATCTTCAAATGATGAATTCAATGAAAAAAATCACCCAAATGTTATCAATAATGAAGAACTAGAGAAAAAGCTTGATGCAAATGAAAATATCGTAGTAGTCGATGTAAGAGAAGCTGCAGAATATGCTTTTAACCATATTCCTAACGCAATCTCCATTCCATTAGGTGAACTGGAAGACAGATTAAATGAATTAAACAAACAAGATCAAATCTTTGTAGTTTGCCGAACAGGAAATCGCAGCGATCTTGCTGCAAAAAAATTAACGGAAAATGGGTTTACTATTGTCATCAATGTTGTTCCGGGAATGTATCAATGGACTGGTGAAACTACAGGAATTAATCGTTAAGACATATTTTTTTAATTAATTCAATACCATAGGGGGTAATTTAGAAATGGCTGTCAATGTAATGACTTCAAAAGAGGTAACGAAGAAGGTTTTAAATAGAGAAGCGTTATTTATTCTTGATGTACGTAATGAAACTGATTTCCATGATTGGAAAATAGAAGGTGAAAACTTTGAGTACTTAAATATTCCATATTTTGAATTACTTGATGGTATAGAAGAAATCATTGATAAAATTCCTACTGATAAAAAGGTATTAGTGGTTTGTGCTAAGGAAGGCTCATCGGTAATGGTAGCAGAAATGCTTTCTGATGCAGGGTTAACCGTTTCATACCTTAAGGGGGGAATGAAGACATGGAGTGAACATTTAGAACCGGTTAAAGTGGGGGACCTAACTGATGGTGGCGAAATTTATCAGTTTGTTCGAATCGGTAAAGGATGTTTATCTTACATGGTGGTTTCAAACGGTGAAGCAGCACTGATTGATGCAACTCGTATGACGGATATCTATCTTGATTTTGCTGAAAGTATTAGTGCAAAAATTACTCATGTATTTGATACTCACCTTCATGCGGACCATATTTCTGGCGGTCGTACAATTGCTGAGAAAACTGGAGCAACCTATTGGCTACCACCAAAGGATGCCACAGAAGTTACCTTTGATTACCAGCCATTAAAAGACGGTAACAACGTCGAAATCGGAACCGTGAAAATCAATATCCATGCTTTATATACACCAGGTCATACCATTGGTTCTACTTCCTTTATTGTCGATGAAAAGTTCTTACTTTCAGGTGATATTTTGTTTATTGACTCAATTGGAAGACCAGATTTAGCCGGCTTGGCACAGGATTGGGTTGGGGATTTAAGAGAGAGTCTATACAAACGTTATCGAGGTTTAGCTGAGAATTTAATGGTCTTACCTGCTCATTTTATGATTATAGATGAATTAAATGATGATGGCAGTGTAGCTGAAAAATTAGGAACTCTATTTTCCAATAATCATGGTTTAAATATTGAAGATGAAAATGAATTTAGAAAATTGGTGACAGAAAACTTACCGCCACAACCAAATGCTTATCAAGAAATTCGTGAAACGAATATGGGAAAAATCAATCCTGACATTGATCAGCAACGAGAAATGGAAATCGGTCCAAACCGTTGTGCGGTCCGTTAATCATGAAATAGGAAGCAATATAAAGAAATGACGTTTTAAAATTCTGGATTAATAAAGGTTAATAATAAAGTGGGAACCAATCGGGGTTCCCTTTTCTAAAGAGGAGGACATCATGGGTATTAGCTTAATGATTACGATCTTCCTAATGGGGGTTGTGGGCTCTTTTATTTCTGGGATGTTAGGGATTGGCGGAGCTATCATCAACTATCCGATGTTGTTATATATTCCAGTTATCCTTGGTGTAGGTCATTTTTCTGCTCATGAGGTTTCAGGTATTACAGCCATCCAAGTGTTTTTTGCAACATTAGGTGGTGTTTTGGCTTATCGTAAAGGTGGTTATTTAAATAAATCACTTATAGCATACATGGGTATAAGTATTTTAATTGGAAGTTTAATTGGGGGTTTTGGGTCCACTCATATACCGGAAAGAGGTATCAACATTGTATATGGTATATTAGCATTGTTAGCTGTTATCATGATGTTTGTCCCAAAGAGAGGAATTGATCATATTCCGTTGGAACAAGTCAAGTTTAACAAATGGCTTGCAGCGCTGCTATCCTTCATAGTAGGGATTGGGGCTGGTATTGTAGGAGCGGGAGGAGCATTCTTGTTAGTGCCAATTATGCTTGTTGTGTTAAAGATTCCAACAAGGATGACCATTGCCTCTTCCTTAGCCATTACACTTATTTCATCAATTGGGGCTGTTACAGGTAAAATCGCAACAGGACAATTGTCAATTTTACCTTCACTTATCATGGTTGTTGCCAGTTTAATTGCATCACCGATAGGAGCAAACGCTGGGAAAAGAGTTAATACCAAAGTGTTGCAAGTCATTATGGGGATTTTAATTTTGGCGACTGCAGTGAAGACGTGGATAGGAATTTTATAATCTTGGGGTATTATTTATAGATATTTAATAATTAATATTTTTAAATGATCGTAATTATTTTTATTTTAATAATCTTTAAAGCACTTTCATGAAGAAAGTGCTTTTTTATTTTATCCATATCCTTTTTGTTCCCTTAATAAAACATTAAGAATCCATTAAAATGGAAAAATCAATCTAAAACGGTGGTACATTATGGATGAAGGTAACAATAATTGTTCACATTAGTTGTTTTTTCTTTTCATAAACTATGGAGGCATAGATATGTCATATTTAATAAATTTATTTGAACAACACAGTTATCTGATATTATTTTTAGGGATTTTCCTAGAGCTTATGGCACTACCTATTTCTGGTGAATTCCTAATGAGTTATGCAGGGTACTTTGTTTATCAGGGAAAGATGAATTTTATTTTGGCACTTCTTACGGTCTTTGCATCAGGGGGTGCAGGTATTACCGTAACGTATTGGATTGGTAAAGCAGGGGGATTTAAACTTATCGAAAAGTACGGGAAATATATCCACCTTGGACCTGAAAGGTATAAAAAAACTTCAGCTTGGTTTGAACGATCGGGTAACAAACTGCTAGTCTTTGCTTATTTTATCCCTGGTGTAAGACATTTCACTGGTTATATTTCAGGGATTTCTAGAATTCCTTTTCGGAAATTTATCATTCCTGCCTATTCTGGAGCATTTTTATGGGGAATTTGTTTCATTACACTTGGGAAAGTATTGGGGCCTGAATGGAAGACTTTCCATGGAGCAGCAAGTAAATATTTCGTTATTTTCATTATCGCCCTTGCTGTTTTGTTAGCAGGTTTTTTTGCATACCGCTTTTATAAAATTCAAATTAAAAACTTTTTTATTCTCCTGTTAAAACGGTTGATTGACCGATTAAAAACAATAAGAGCAACTGAGATATTTCTAATTGTCCTTACTTTAGTTTTAATTGGAATGGTTAGCCTGATGATAGGACTTGCTCAAGATTATTTATATGGGGAGTTTAATCAGTTCGATGATATTGCTGAATACTTAGTGAAATCAGTGGGTTATATGAATTGGACGAAAGGATTTGTAGTAGTAATTCAATCCCCCATTGCACTGAGTTCCATCTTAGCAATAACGATGATTCGTATTTGGAGTAAGAAAAGAAACAGGGGGCTGGAATTTCTTCTGCTTGGAGCTTCGGTATTGGGAGCAAAACCCTTTCATGAGTTAATTATCAAGGCATTTTCATACCTACAATCATTTGGTTTTGTTAGTAAATTCCACTCGGCAAATTTTCCTGATATAAATGCCTTTATTATGTTCATTGTTTTTGGAACATGCTTATTTTTACTTGTTCGTCATTCGAAACGCCATTACGCTCCAATATTAGGATTTTTGTTTGTTTTAGTCTTATTATTAGGTATGGCAATTATTAATATTGCAACTACCGAAACACTTCCAAGTGATATTGCGGGTGGATATGTATATGGCGGTGTCTGGATATTCTTTAACTTCTTATTGTTTGAAATGTTAAGACTGGTTTTGGAAAAATATTACGAAGGGACGAGTAAGAATTGAAAACACATATTCTTGTTGTTGAGGATAAGACTCAAATCGCAAGTGTTTTAAAGATGGTGCTTGAGTATGAAGGTTATCAAGAAACGGTAGAACACGATTAAAACGAAACAAAAGTCTATAAAAAATATTTTTATAAGTACAGGAGGAAAAATGTTTTTATCTTATCCTATTTTAGCTGCTATATTGGGTATGTTAATTGCCCAATTTGTAAAAATTCCAATTCACTTTTTAACATCAAGGGAAATAAAGTGGAATTTGATGTTAAGTACAGGTGGTATGCCTAGTTCTCATACTTCGACAATCATCTCTTTAACTACTGCAATTGGGTTAACTTCAGGAATTTATTCAAACGAATTTGCCATAGCTGCGGTGGTATCCTTAATCGTCATGCACGATGCTACTGGTGTAAGAAGACATGCCGGTTATCATGCTGAAGTTCTAAATAAGCTATTAGTTGATTTCAATCACCTAATCGATACTTTGAAAGATCCCAATTTAAAAAAAGCCGAGTATAGAGAAAAATTAAAAGAATTGTTAGGACATAAACCAGTTGAAGTGTTTTTTGGAGCTATTACAGGCATCATAGTAGCCTTTGCAACTTATTATTTTTATCCCTTTAAGTAACAGTGAAAAAATAAAAATGACCTAATCATGTACTCGATTAGGTCATTTAATTTCAACAGTTCCCTTTCTTTTATTAAAATTAATTTTTGATTATTAAATGGATGAACAACTATTTATGAACATTCAAATCTTTATATATAAATGGCAATAAAGACGAGAGGATGTTTAGTGTATGAGACATCTAGTAATTGGACTAATTATATTAGATAGTTTAATCTTAATAGCCGTGATCTGTGGTGAAATGCTTCTTAGAATGTAACGCCATTTTGTTTTAGGTACCATAATCCAAAATTGTTTTTGGGGTGGGCAATCGTCTCGCTAGTAAGAATAAAATTTAAGTAATATCATACGTTTTTGGAAACGGATTAAATGAGAAGAGGTGAATCATGGAATCTGAGAGAGAATCTATAAAACGATTTTTCGGGTTAGGTTCGGTGATTTTTGTCCTTGGAATGGTAAGTCTAATGACGGACCTTTCTAGTCAGATGATTGTTCCCATCCTTCCATTATATTTAACATCTGTATTACATGTACAAGTCGGGACTGTAGGTATTATCGAAGGCATTGCTGAAAGCACGGCAAGTGTTTTAAAGTTTTTCTCAGGGTGGATTTCGGACCGATTTGGAAAAAGAAAATGGTTAATGGTTGGCGGTTATGGTCTATCCAATTTGATTAAACCTTTTTTCGCATTATCATCAACATTGGGGCAAGTTCTCTTTATTCGCTTTGCAGATCGTGTTGGTAAAGGGATTCGTACTTCCCCGCGAGACGCGATCCTTGCGGATACCACTACAAAAGAAGAACGTGGAAAAGCATTTGGATTTAGAAGGTCAATGGATACACTGGGTGCTGCACTTGGACCTTTTGTCGCCTACCTAATTCTTACTTTATGGAATGGGAGTTATCAGTCGGTATTTTGGGTATCTGCAATCCCTGGATTAATTGCAACTTTGCTCCTCATCATCTTCTTAAAAGATAATAGGAATCCTACAAAAACGCAAAGCAAGGGAAAATCATTACCCAAGATTAGCTTTAAGGGGCTGGGTTCACGTTTTTTCCTGTTCACACTTATTACTTTGCTGTTCACCATAGGGAACTTCTCAGATGCATTCCTTATCTTAAGGGCGAAAGACGTTGGTATGGCTGCAGAATATATACCGTTGACATATTTTGCATACAACATTGTTACAAGTATCTTCTCAACTCCATTTGGGATGATTTCTGACCGTATCGGTCGCCGACCAGTTTTAATCACAGGTTATGTGATTTTTGCACTCATTTACCTCGGCTTTGGTCTGGTACATACTGTCCGTGGGATTTGGATTTTATTCATTTTTTATGGGTTGTACTACGCTACTACGGAAGGTATTCAAAAGTCTTATGTGGCAGATATGGTACCAGAAGGACAGCGAGGTACGGCAATGGGAACGTTTAATGCATTAACGGGGATTGCTGCGTTGCCTGCAAGCGTATTGGCAGGGTTTTTGTGGCAATCTTTTGGAGCTTTTACAGCTTTTGGTGTAAGTAGTCTACTCGCAATTATTTCTGCATTGCTTATGTTCATTCTTCGGATATAACTGGTTTAAAAAAAGGAATAGTCCTCAAATTGGGACTATTCCTTAATATTTTTATTTAGCTTGTTTCTGTTGATATTGTCGTTCCTTATATCTTTGATAAAAACCAATAGCAAATGTAAGCCAAAATGCACTAATAAAATAACCCGCTATTATATCACTAGGATAATGAACTCCCAGATAAATCCGACTAATTCCTATGACGACAATCATAAATACACTAAAGATTATTAATATTGTCCGCCCTAATCGGGTAGAAATATGCCGCCATAGCAGAAATGTTAGAACACCATATAACGCAAACGCCATTGTTGCATGGCCACTAGGGAAACTATAATTGCTCGCTTCGGCTAAGCGATGCAAATCTGGACGTGCTCTATGAAACAACTGTTTTAATGTTAAGAATAAAATATTAGCACCTAATAAAACAGCAATAAATAAAACAAGTTCTGAACGGTGATTAAAGACCTTATAGAGGATCAAAATGGACAGAAGTGAAATTACCGCAGCTGGTATCGTACCACCAATAAACGTGAATACTTTCATAATATTTGTTAACCATGGAGCTTCAAAACCTTGCACATAATAAATGATGATTTTGTCGAAAGTAATAATTGTATGTTTACTTACAAGAAGAGCCATAATGGTAAAGCCCAAAAGTGAAACAAAACTTATTAGAAATGCAATGAAAAGTTCTTTTTTTAAATTCATAAACAGACCTCAATTCATATTAAATCGGCACCTGTGATCCACTAATAATTCAAGTGATAAGTATAACTCACATTCATAAATATTTCCTTCATAGGTGGGATCGAGAAATGGAACAGCATATAGATTATCTTATTTCACATTTTGGCTACTTCGGAATCATTATTGCTCTAATTGGGGGAATTGTTGGCCTTCCAATACCTGACGAGGTTCTTCTAACCTATGTTGGTTATAAAGTGTTTCAAGGCACAATATCGTACATACCTTCTTTACTAAGTGCTTTTGTGGGGGCAATGGGAGGAATTTCTCTCAGCTACTTTATTGGATTTAAATTCGGATTACCTTTAATAAAAAAGTTTGGTCCTAAAATTCATATAACGGAAAAAAAAATCAATCGAACTCAAAAATTATTTCTCAAAATTGGACCATTTCTTATATTGATTGGCTTTTTTATTCCTGGAATTCGCCATCTTACTGCTTATGTTGCTGCCTTAAATAGTTTTCCGTTTAGAAAATTCGCTGCTTATGCTTATATTGGAGCCTTCATATGGAGTTTGTCTTTTATTACTTTAGGAAGAAAACTAGGTGAAAATTGGGGTATAGTTGATACCTATGTGTCAAAATACAGTATGTATCTTATTTTGTTTTTCCTTGTTCTTTCTTTAATGGTTTACCTTATTTGGAGAAGAAAAAAGCAATTGGGAAAGGTTTAGTAACGGTCGAGGATATTCTAGAGGAAATTGTCGGTGAAACTGGAGATGAATTTAATGCTGATGAAGTTCCTGAAATAAATAAAATTAATGACAATAAAACAATTGTAGACGGTATAGTGCTTATTGAAGAAATAAATGATTTATTTGGATTAGATTTAGATAACGAGGATATTAATACCATTGGTGGATGGATTTTATCCAAAAAGATGGATGTTGTCGAAGGCGATATTATTAATCATGGTGAATTTGACATTAAAGTCCTTGAAGTTGATGGTTATCATATCAAATCTTTAGAAATAGTAAACAAGCAAGAATCTCTTGCTTAATAGATGAATCCCTCTTAATTAGAGGGATTATTTTATTTCATTTCTATTCCGTATAAATAATATATATGTTGACATTTTATTGACGACGAATTGTCGAATGTTGACAAAATGTCAACGAATTTGTATATTTTAATAGAATTTCATTTTTTTAATTAGGATAAAGTGTGTTTAATTTTTCTACTGATTTTTAATAGATATGAAATTGATAAGTAATGAAAAACGGAAAGGGAAACTAAGATGTCTGGTGAAAAGATGGATAATAATTTGGGGTTATTATTGAAAAAATTATTAAAGGAACGTTCTTTATCCATGAGGAAGCTTAGTGAGCTTACTGATATAGACACAGCCACGATCTCTAGGATTATTAATGGGAAACGCAAAGCAAACCCTGCTCATTTACAAAAAATTGCTAATTATTTACAAGTTCCCATTTCAGAGTTATTTATAGCTGCAGGCTTTTCAATTGAAGAGAGAAATACAATACAGCAATCTGACATTTTTATGTCGGTTGAAAGTATTCAAAATTTACTTGAATTCTCCAATCTTATAGATAGTAAGTTTAGTATTGGTAGTTTAGAACAGGAATTATCTAATTATGAACAATATGTACAAACAGAAGAGGGAAAAGAGAATATTCTCAAAGGCTTTGGTGAAAAGATTAAGAAATTAGCCAGTATTGGTCCGTTTATCAGTCAGCTTAAGGAAATGTATGAGAAATTCCGTTTAAATAAGGGAACGCCACGGGAACTTGCCATAGTTGGAAGTGCGCTAATCTATTTTATTGTCTCAGTGGATATTATTCCAGATTACATTTTTCCAGTCGGTTTTATCGACGATGCGATGGCAATTCAAATTGCAGCAAATTTACTAAAAGCGGAGTAGCAATTGCCTTAATTCTTCGAAATAGCCGTCTAAGAGCTGCATTGGAGTTACAGGGCAATAATTCTATAAACTAATGACATTTGGGAAGGTGTACTATGGAAAGAATGCTTAGAAGGAAAAAGCGTGTTAGATGGAAAAGGTTAATGTTGCTTATTTTTATTTTAATGATTGGTAGTGTAGGTGCTTATGCAACTTATCAATATAAACAAGGAGTTTCGCTCGGTAAGGAAGGGAAATTTAATAATGATGAGAAAGTAGCGAAAGCTTTCCAGGGAGAAGATGTGAAGTTTGGTAGAATTAATGTGCTCCTATTGGGAGACGATTCACGAGGTGAAGAACACTCAAGAACAGATTCCATCATGATTGCCCATTATGATCAGGATACTCATCAATCTAAGTTGATTTCTATTATGAGAGACTCCTATGTTAATATTCCTGGTCATGGAAAGCAAAAAATAAATGCAGCATATGCATATGGCGGACCAGAGCTACTTAGACAAACAATTAAAGAAAACTTTGATATTGACGTAAATTATTACGCTGTTGTTGATTTTGAAGGATTCTCAAAGATTGCAGATATTATTGCACCAGATGGAATTGAAGTTGATGTTCCTCATGAAATGCAGTATGGAATCGGAACGACAATAAACCCCGGAAAACAAACTTTACATGGTGATAAGTTATTAGGATATGTACGTTTTAGGCATGACAAGTTAAGTGACTTTGGCCGAGTTCAAAGACAACAGGAAGTCATTAGCAAGTTGAAGGACCAAGCTTTAAGTATTGGAAGCATCCTAAAGCTTCCTAAAATTTTTGGTGTTATAACCCCTTATGTTGATACAAATTTGGATACTCCCACTCTATTTTCCTTGGGGAAAGATTTGCTTACTAATCAATCCAATGACTTAAAAACAATGCGTATTCCTGTGGATGGGTCTTTTACTAATGAGCAATTCAAGAATGCAGGTGCAGTGTTAAGTATCAATCTTGAACAAAACAAGTCTGCTCTAAATGAATTTTTATCATCGTAATAAAGCCAAAAATAAGACAAGGATAATATTTAGAACTTAGCACTAGGAGATGAAAAAATAAATAAAGACGTATTCAGAAATGCAAGTTGGAATGAAAACATCTTGCATTTTTTTTAATAAATTATATTAATAGAACACGACGGAGGATAAAGAACTTAAACCAAACGTCTTTGTGCTTTGAAAAAAATATTAGGAATATATTCATTTGAAAGGTGGACAAACATGCGTTATTTATTATTATTAATCATTATTGTTCCTGCAATGGATATAGGCGTATTGCTGTTCTCTGGTAAAGCAATTGGTGTTTGGCCGACATTGATTTCTATTATTTTAACAGGAATAATTGGAGCCTATTTAGCGAAAAGAGAGGGGCTGCAAACCATTCGCAGGGTACAGGAGCAACTGCGTTACGGACAAATTCCCAGTGAAGGTGTTTTAGATGGCATTTGTATTCTAATTGGCGGTACACTATTATTGACTCCAGGATTTATCACGGATATATTCGGATTTCTAATGCTTTTTAAGCCAACTAGAAAACTGTTTAAATTCTTTATGAAGAATTCTTTTCGAAAATGGATCGATAGAAGAAATATTAAGATTATAAAATAAAAAGTAGGTTTCTTAGATTGGAAGCCGACTTTATAGATTTCATTTTCCTTTAAATATCCGATTATGAATAGGTATTTGTGAATAAAAGAGTGAGCCTCAAAAGTTAGACACGGTTATTTCAATAGGCAGCTATTTGGCCATTAGTTCGGTATTGTACTGGGCTCATGCCTTTTTTTTGCCTTTATTCGTTTTTGATTATAGTAGTCAAAATATTTTGCCAGTCCATTCTTAAAGTGTTCTACACTTTCAAATTCCTTTAGTAAGGACAAAAAGAATTAATTT
Source organism: Paenibacillus sp. BSR1-1 (assembly GCF_030403775.1). Classification (GTDB taxonomy): domain Bacteria; phylum Bacillota; class Bacilli; order Bacillales; family Cytobacillaceae; genus Neobacillus. Next base: position 100,399 of record NZ_JAQMWQ010000004.1, on the reverse strand, counting down.
ACAATTCAAATGTAGAGCTTCTATTAAAGAAATGGCAGAAGTAAAGAGAAAAGTTAATAAACTAGAACAGAAATAAGATATATTTTCGAGGGATTCCAAAAATAATCCTTTCAATTTAACTCTTCAGATTTCCTCCAGCAGAATTGAAAATTGTCATTTCGAAGCTCTTTTTAAGCAGATGAGCTTGGAACTACTGCAAGCTTCCTATTCTATATTCAACTCAATCAAATACGAAAAACCATCCTTTGATAATATGGATGGCCTCAATTCAGAGGGGATATTGCGTTCTGTTAATTCCCAAAAGAAGGATTTGTGAATAAAATAATTTCCAATGATCAACGACTGATGCTTTATTTTTACGAACATTTACAAGTAAAGGGGAAGTCACTATGCCAGCAAAAACAGGGTTTCTGCCGAGCTCATCCGCTTTTAAGTTTGAAAACAGCTTTGATAAGGTTCCATTAAAGAAAATAAATGTTTTGGGTCTGAAGATACCAATCGGTAATGCATCGTATGGATTATGCGGCGGAATGATTTATGCTGCCATGGATTACTTTGAAGCAAAAATGCCGATCCCGTCCAATTCGGAAGCCCCTTCCTCTGGACCATTATTCGACTATATCGTTAAACGGCAGATAGAAAGCTTTCATTTGCCCTTAGGTCTTTTGAAATATTTATTTTTGATGAATCCTTTACTCCGGGACCATGAAACAAAAGCTAGTAAACTAGGAGCTGCAATGCATGGAAGGATTTGGCGAATGATGAAAAAGGAATGGCCGAGAATAAAAAAGGATCTTGATAACGGCAAGCTTTCACCGCTTGGCTTAATCAGAGTAAAATCCTTTAATCCTTTTCAGATCAGACAACATCATCAAGTTCTGGCATATGGGTATGACTTGAATGAGAAACATCTTTCCATTAATATCTATGACCCTAATTTACCAAACGATGATCATGTAACTTTATCCTTAAATATAGAAAAACCTAAATCGACTACATCTGTGGTTCATTCAAAATCATCTGTTCCGATTAATTGTTTCTTTAGAACAGATTATGAGTTTAAGAGGCCAGGAGATTTAAACTAAATTTTAAGTGACTCTAAGGGAAGAATAACCTTATCGGCGAATCGATAATGCAACTATTTTTCTGCTTTAACTTTCTTCTTCTAATCATGCAGTCTATTAAAACCAATACTTTTTATTTGAACATTATAACAACAAAATAGAAGAGACAATGAATGAGATGAAAAAAAATGACCAGTTTTAGGGGTAACTTTATTAATCCAGCTAATCTTAAAATAAAGGAAGGGCCAATTTCAGCCCTTCCTTGGTTACTTTAAATCTAATCCTAATTGGTTTAATAAGGTTTCACTAGGATCTTGACTGACCTCCCAAATCATCGCTCCTGCTAATCCCTTCGATTTGATATAGGCTGCCTTTTGCGACATCGATTCGACATCGTCATAGCTGATAAAGGTCGATCCATTCCATAAATAAGGTACCTGTGATTCGGAATCCCAGTAACGTACATATCCATCTTTACCGATATACTTTTTCTCTAAATCACCATAACTGTTGGAATAGACGCCTCCGGTACGAGCCTGATATAATCCGTTGTTTGCATTATTCACGCCTTTATACTCATTCCCATAAAACGGTACACCCATAACCAGCTTGTTTGCTGGAACGCCTTTTTCCAAAAATATTTGAACAGCCTGCGAAACGCTTAGTGCAGGGGCCGGTTCTGCGGAACTGGCATATAGCGGGGCATTAAAACCGGTAAGACTGTCCCACGCACCGTGCACATCATACGTCATGAGTTGAACATGATCGACAATTTTACTAATTTGATCCAATTGGGTCGTTTCTGTAAAATTATTGGATGCACCGGCCGCGATCGAAAGCGAATATTTCTTTCCATCGAGTGCCTGCTGGGCATTCAGTTTTTCATGAACCCTCTGAAGCAGCAGGGTATAATTTTTTTCATCAATCGGGCGGCGGACATTCGTCTTCATTCCTCCGTTAACGGGATACTCCCAATCAAAGTCAACTCCGTCAAAACCGTACGTGACCAGGAACTTCACAACGCTGTCGGCGAAGGCAGTGCGGGATGCCTCGGTCAATGCTACTTCGGAAAACTTGTCAGACCAGCTCCATCCGCCTACTGAAATCACCGTTTTTAGATGAGGGAATTTTTGCTTCAGTTTCTTTAATTGATTGAAATTCCCTTTGAACGGATCCGTTGCTGAATCTCCCGGAAACTCTTTTTGTGTATCCGCGTAAGGATCTCCGACCTGCATTTTTAAATCATTGCCGATATTGGCAAAGGCATAATTAATTTGCGTCAGCTTTGAAGCATCGATGTCGGAAACTTCTGAACCGCTATAAGTAGACCAGCCGGCATAGTAACCAGCGATAACATGACTCTGAGGAGTGAGCGGTTGTGAACCCGTAGAAGCCGAAATTTCCGTGCTTGCCATTGACACATTGCCTTTAGCATCCTTGGCGGTTACATAGAAGTTATATTTTGTATTTGGCAGCAGTCCGCCGACAACAAAATTCGGACTAGATGTATCCATGATTTTTACTTTATTTTGGTAGACCGAATAGCTCGTTACCCCATAATTATCGGCCGGTTCAATCCATTTTAAAGTAATGGTTTTATCCGTCGATGCCAGAGAGTGCAGGTTCACAGGTGCCTGCGGCGCTGCCGTGTCCAGGGCACCAGTTGATGCCGTGACGGACTGACTGGCTGCTGACACGTTTCCGGCAGAATCCTTGGCCTTAACTGTTAAGGTATAAGATGTATTTGCATTCAAGTTCCGTATCGTTGTTCGAAGCCCTGAACTAGTAGCCAGAAGTGTAGAGCCGGTATAAATTTGATACGTTACATTCGGGCTGAGATTATCATAATTATCTTTTGCTGCATCCCATTCCAATTTCATTGTCGTGTCGGTTACGTCACTCACCTTCAGGTTGGATGGAATGGAAGGAGGGATGGTGTCTTTGGATACATCCGTTGTTACTTGTACTGCGTTGCTGGCACTGGAAAAATTCCATGCCCGGTCTCTTGCTTTCACCGTTAGGTTAAATAATTTCCCGGGATTTAAATCCTTTAACGTGACACTATTGGATGTTGACGTCCCAATGCGGACAAGTCCATTGTAAATTTCATACTCGGCTGTACCGATATTGTCTGATGAAGGGTCCCAGGCCAAGGAAATGGATTGGTCCGTTTTTCCTGTCAGTCGAAAATTGGCCGGCGTTGCAGGTGCGACTTTATCATTCTGAACATACACCTGACGGGACGATTCGGTTTTTTGACCTGCTTTATCATAGGCAACCGCCTTAACCATCTGCTCACCGTCAGCGACCCATGGATCGGTTGCCCAATTGATGGCATATGGCTCTGAAGTCTTTGTTCCAATCAGATATTCGCCATTGGCACTGTAAAATTCAACCTTGGAAATACCGGTATCGTCCGTGGCATTGATGCTAAGCTTTACATTACCTGACACCGATTCTCCGTCAAAATCCAACGGAGATACTTCCAAGGGACCCACAGATGGGGGCAGGTCTTGAGTTGACACATTCAAACTATTGCTTGCAACGGAAACATTCCCTGCCCGGTCTTTTGCTTTAACTGACAAATGGTATGTTGTCCCAGGCGTTAAGTCGTTCAAGGTAACACTCGTGCTTTCAGAAGTTCCGATTAGAACCTGATCATTGTAAATTTCATAAGCCGTCACACCTACATTATCGCTGGCCGCATTCCATGTCAGTGAAATGCTTTTGTTCGTTGTGGCTGTGGTTTGCAAATTAATAGGAGGGGAAGGTGCTGATTTGTCATTTTGTACGTAGACTTTACGGGATGCTCCGGCTTTTTGACCAGAGCTGTCGTAGGCGATGACTTTTACAACTTGTTCTCCGTCAGGTACCCATGGATCCGTAGCCCATTTCAAGGTATAGGGTGCGGAAGTCTTTGTACCAATTAGATATCCGCCATTGGCGCTGTAAAACTCTACTTTGGAAACACCTAAGTCATCTCCAGCCGTAACGGAAATTTGTACATCCCCTGAAACTGTTACGCCATCACTCGAAAGGGGAGATACCTGAATTGGGCTTACCCAGGGAGGATTGTCCGCTGCTTCTGCAATAGACAGCACCGAAGTCGATAATAGACTTACAGATAAAAATCCAAACGAAAACTTTTTCCATAACTTTTTGGCCATTTATTCAACCCCTCTCAGTTGTTCCATTCTCTTTTTCAATATTCTAGTTAGTTCTGCTAGAAATGGGAGTTTTCATACTCTCTTTATATTAATATAGTTCGAAATAGAAGGTAGATTCTGGGGGGGATTTCCATTAAATTTAAAGATTTTTACAATCTTTGGGACAGATTAGTAGAAAAGACCTTCAGGCCAAAGTCCTCCATTTTTTAACAATATCTTTAAAAAAGATTAATACCCCTTATACCTTCATTAAGTACTATTTTCATAGTAAGGGTTTGTAAACCTTTTACATTTGTTTCAACTAAATGAAGAGGAGACAGAAAATGGTACCAAATTTGAGGGGAAAATCAAAAAAATTAACAGCCTTTTTAGTATCAGCAAGTATTTTCGGAAGTATTTGGATAGCATCAGTGGATGGACCAACAAAGGTTCAGGCCGCGGAGCAGGCTCTAACACTGGAGAATTTCGATCAAATCGCTAACGGGCAGCTTCCTGCAGGCTGGAAGCTTGTACAGGGAGATGCTAAGGTCTTGGATGGCAAGCTGGTATTAACGTCACCATCTTCCGGCGCTCCTGCCAGAGTTGTGATTCCTATAGGAAACCAAACAGGAAACTACGTTTTTGAAGCGGATATGATGTTTCAAAGTGCAGTTGAAGACACCCGATGGACTTCGTTAATGTATCGTGTCCAGCCAAATACATATCCGTATTATCAATTCGCCATGCGCAAAGGCACTACGGCGCTGAACGGACTGGAGTTCGCCATCAGAAATGAAAGCAATCAGTGGGTTGTGCCGGAAACGAATTTTTATCCGGAAAATATGGCCTCCAATAAGACTTATCATGTCAAAGTGATCGCAAGCGGAAATCGTGTGCAGCAATTTATCGATGGCCAGCTTGTGGTTGATACGGATCAGGCCGGGAAATGGACAAACGGGGATGTCGGATTCCAAGCGAACGGGACGACCGTTCAATTCGATAATGTAAAGGTCAATACCTACTCAAATGCACTTCCTCCATTAGGGGGTACGAACGCTTTTCTTCCTCAAGAAGTGAAAACGAATATCGTGAATCCGCCAACGATTATTTCGAAAACCGTTGCGCAGGAAGGTGCAGCTTCCGTGCTCATGCAGGCAAAGCGGAACGAACTGGGGAAATGGACGGTTGAAGGGGCCCCAATTGAAAACGCCCTTAATACTATTAAAGGAAAATTCATTCCGATTATCCAAGTGGAAGAACATTCGGATATAGAAGGTCTAGCCAATGTCCTGAAAGAAACCCAGACACAAGATTTTCAGATTTTATCCAGTAATCCTGCGATCGTAAAAGAAATGCGCAGTTTTATTAAAACGGCCCGCGGTGCCCTTATTTACAACAAGGCATCTTTCAATAAGAATGATAGGGCGGGGTTCGTACGTTACATTCATAAAAGCGATGCGATGGTAGCGGTAATTCCACAAAAAATTCTGAGCCCTGAGAACGTTCACTATTTGCATAGCCGTGCCATATCCGTTTGGGGAGTCGGCGCTGAGGATGTGCAAGCTGCCCATACGTTGATTCATCTTGGAGTGGACGGCATTGTTTCTGAAAATCCTTCCGCTTCCATTGAAGCTTTGGGACAGTATCCAGAGAATACCATTGTACAGCGTCCGGTAGTGGCCGCACATCGAGGTGTACCTTCCATTGCGCCTGAAAATACAATGGCTTCCTATCGAAAGGCCTATGAAATGGGAGCAGATATGATTGAGACTGACGTACAGAGGACCAAAGACGGGAAACTGGTTATTATGCATGACTATACGGTGGACCGGACCACGAACGGGAAAGGAAATGTAAAGGATTTGACCCTCGAGCAGGTTCAGGCATTGGATGCCGGTATCAAGTTCAGTCCTGAATTCCAAGGAGAAAAGGTACCTACGTTTAAAGAGTATTTAGAAGAGTTCAAGGGGAAAGATGTGGTCCTGCTTATCGAGATTAAGGCAGATGGCATCGAGAAGCAAGTGATGGAGGAGATCGAGCAAACCGGAATGGTTGATCAAGTAGTGATTCAAAGCTTTAATTCCAACCATATCCGCAACACTCGAGGTATTAACCCTGAAGTGGGCACGGGCTATCTTTACTCTGCAGCTGTACCATCTACAATCGAAGGCAAGCTGAAAAAGGCCCAACAAATGATGCAGTACGGTGCCAGCATGAACGCGACCCTGAATGCCGACTATGGCAGTTTAAATTCGGAATTCATTCGCTACATGCGCCAGCGTGGATTCCTGAATATGCATTGGACATTTAGAAACGAAGATCATTTTGGGCAAGCTTTGGAGGCCGGCGTGGTCGGACCGATCACGGACTATACGCAGTGGTTGACAGATGCGCCGATTCGTTTGGAAATTCCAAACAAAAAGGTCAACCTGAATGTCGGAAAATCGGCAACGATTCAGGTCAAATCCTTTGTGAACTATCGTGAATCCAAAACAGAAAATATTTCGACGACTCTCTTTGTTAACAATGGAGAAACGAAGGTTAAAGTCGAAGGCAATACCATAACAGCGCTTGAGCCCGGAATGGTGAATGTGTTCGCGATGCATACATTCCAAATGCTTGGCAAGGAATGGCATTTAGTATCTGAGCCAATGGAAGTGACCGTAACAGAATGATAAGTTTTAAAAATGCGCCCAATTTATTGGAGGCGCATTTTTTTAATATCGATTATTAGTTTGCTAGCATAATAGAAGGTTAGCATAAGGGGGGATAAGTAATAAATTTTTATTTATACTATTATTTAGATAAGGATTTCCATTTAAAAAGGAGTGAACGAGCGATGAAAGTAGGTTTTATCGGTTTAGGGACGATGGGTCTTCCAATGGCAAACCATTTGCTGAAAAATGGTTTTGAACTAACTGTTTATAATCGCACCAAAGAGAAAATGAATTTTCTTACGGAGCAAGGGGCCATGGTTGCTAATTCTCCTAAAGAAGTTACATTGAAAAGTGATATCGTATTCACGATGCTTACAGCAGATGCTGCCGTTGAGGAAGTCATTCTCGGTGAAAATGGGATTATATATGGTGCTCATCCAGGGCTAATCGTGGTTGATTCCAGTACCATCTCTCCAGTAACAAGTAAAAAATTAGCGGTAGAACTTTCAAAGCATGATATTGATATGCTTGATGCTCCTGTTAGTGGCAGTGAGCCGCAGGCGAATGAAGGAATTCTGACGTTTATGGTTGGCGGTAAAAAAGAAAACTTTGAAAAATGCATGCCTTTGTTTTTAGCGATGGGGAAGAACGCTTATCATGTGGGGGAAAATGGCAAGGGCTCCTATACGAAGTTGGCTAATAATACCATGACGGCGATTAACCTTTTATCATTGACTGAAGGAATTACGATGGCCGCCAAAGCTGGGATCGACCCAGAAATTTTTGTGAAAATAGTGAATGGCGGGGGAGCAAGAAGCGGGCAGGCGGAAATGAAAGCACCCAAAATGATAAACCGAGATTTCACGCCACAATTTATGACGCAATTAATACATAAAGATCTAGGTCTAGCTTCTGATGTAGCAAAAGAATTGGAAATCTCTACTCCCATTCTTTCATTAGTAAAAGAAATCTTTCAGATCGCTAAAGCGAAAGGTTATGGGTCAGAAGACATGAGTTCCGTTATTAAATGCTATGAAGAATGGGCCAGTATAAAAGTTGAAAAAGTAAATGAAGAAATTTAATTAAACGAATTCTTTTTCCCAGGTGATTACTTGTCACTTGGGTTTTTTTATAATAGAATTCAAAAAAATCATTTTGTCAGAATATTTAAATAAATAATGTTATAATAAAGGATAAATAGGAACCTTACATAACAGTGGATTATTGACAAAAGGAGTGTTGGAAATGGAGAGTTATAGTTATTTCAATAATACAAGAATTGAGATGGGGTTGGGTAAAGCTGAGCAATTGCCAATGATGTTGAATGCTCTTCAGGTTGGGCGATCAGTATTATTAGTCAGTGATCCCGGTGTCGTTAAGGCTGGATTAGTCACACCAATCAAATCAACGTTGGAAGAGTCAGGATATCGCGTCGTTTTATTTGATTCGATCTCGCAAAACCCGAGGGATACGGAGTGTTTGGCTGGAGCAAAAATTTTTCAAGAGCAGGGTATTGAGACTGTCGTCGCTGTTGGAGGAGGAAGTGCCATGGATACAGGGAAGGCGATTGCTCTTCTTGGTCCTAATGGCGGTACGCCAGTCAAGTATGTGGAGGGGAAGAGGGAATATGCCAATATTGCCCCGATTATTTGTGTGCCAACCACTGCAGGGACTGGTTCTGAAGTAACCCGTTCCTCCGTGATTACCGAGTCTGCCACACATCGAAAGTTGACTTTAAAAGATGCTTCATTAAGACCTATGATGGCCGTTCTTGATCCAAGATTAACGTTTACCGTTCCGCAGTCAGTTACCGCTGCTACAGGTGTGGATGCGTTAGTTCATGCTATTGAAGGCTATACCTGTAAAATAACCAATCCCATTTCCCAAGCATTTGGCGCAAGAGCGATGACCAAAATTGTTACTTCCTTGCCAGCTGCATTTAAGGATGGAGAAAATCAGCAGGCACGCTATGACATGCTTGAAGGCAGCCTTTTAGCTGGATTATGCTTTGGTTCAACGGATGTGGCGGCTGTCCATTGCTTAGCCGAAGCACTTGGCGGCCTGTATGATACACCGCATGGAGTTGCCAATGCGGTATTTTTACCATATGTATTAAAATTTAATGCGGAAGAAGAGAAGGGCATCCATGCGGATCTGGCAAGATATATGAAGTTTGCCAATGAATCTGATTCGGATGAAAGTGCCGTTGAAAAACTATTAACCGGTATTCGGGAATTTACTACTAAATTGGAGATTCCAAAACTAAAAGATTTGCCAGGAATCCGAAAAGAGGATTTTTCACGAATAGTAGAACTAGCTGTACAAAATAATTCCACGCCTAGTAACATTCGAAACATAAGAGCTGAGGATTACTGGAAGATTCTTGAGCAGGCCTATGAGGATATTTTTTAGGATTTTACGAACCTCTTGATTGAACAAGGGGTTTTTTTATTATTAAAAAAACGAATTTTTATTAATAGAAAGAATTTTCTCGCTAAATTCTTATCATTGCAAAAAATTTCCTTTCAAATATAGGAAAAAACGGAAATCATAATTTGGCACATTTTTTGCAAGTAAATAAGATAGAAAGTCCATTAAAATATTAGGAGTGAATTGATTTAAGCAACAAGACTGCGATTGTAACTGGCGGAAACAGGGGGTTAGGACGGACAATCGCGTTAGCACTCGCAGAAAGAGGAGCCAACGTAGTAGTTATAGGAAGAGATGAAGCAAGAAATAAACAAGTAGTTGGAGAAATTGAACAGCTAAATCGAAAAGCGATTAGTTTTTCTACAGATTTAAACAGTATAGACTCACTAAATGAAATGGTTGAAAGTATAGCTTCCACTTTTGGAACTATTGATATATTAGTAAATAATGCAGGTACATCGCAAACCAATTTTGCTTTAGATGTTACAGAGGAAGAATGGGATAAAGTAATGAATTTGAATGTGAAATCGTTATTTTTTTGTTCACAGGCGGTTGCAAAAATCATGAAGAATCAGGGCAAAGGTAAAATTATTACAGTTTCTTCCGTCGTTGGTGCGGTTGGAGATGTAGGAATAAGCGCATATACCGCAAGCAAAGCAGCTGTCATTAATTTAACAAGATCTCTTGCATTAGAGTGGGCCAGGTTAGGTAATCAAGTAAACGCAATAGGCCCGGCATATATTGAGACAGAAATGAACCATGAGCAGTTAAGTAATCCTAAAGTTCTTGATAAAATAATTGGGAAAACACCGATGAAAAGATTGGGAAATCCTGAAGAAATAGAGGGTGCCGTTCTTTTACTTGCATCAGATGCCGGCAGTTTTATAACGGGCCAAACCATCTTTGTTGATGGCGGATGGCTTGCACAGTAAATAAAATAGTAGAATTTTCTCTTTATTGAAAACGTTTTTCCCGAAAATAGGAAAAATCGCAAACGAATTCTTATTAATAATAAAAATCGTAAATTGATTTCTCTGAAAATTGGATATTCTCCATCAAATTGTTTTGGCATGAATATTGCATAAATAAAAGTGAGGATTTCCAACAGGAAGGAGGCACCGGATGAAGTCCTTAAATATTCAACCGTTTACATTGGGGAATCTGCAAACAAATAGCTATGTTATTTCGGATGAGGAATTTTTTGCATCATTATTGATCCGGGTGAAAACCCCTTTGAATTAATGGAATATATCGGTACTAGAAAGTAGATTATATTTTATTAACCCATTGTCACTATGATCATATTGCCGGGGTAAATTTGCTAAAAAATAAAACTGATGCTTTGGTTGTTGCCCATCAGTTGGAAGCAGAGTGGCTGTTAGATCCCGATTTAAATGGATCAGCTAAGACGAACACACCTATTATCAGTGAGTGGCCAGACATCTTATTAATTGGAGATGAATGGATTCAATGCGGTTCATTAAATATTAGAGCCATACATTCTCCAGGGCATTCTCCTGGCAGTACATGTTTTCTTATCAATGAGGCCTATTTGTTTACAGGGGATACATTACTAGCAGGGGTTGTGTGGCCAACAAATCTTCCATTTGGAGATAGGGAACTGTTAAAGGAATTTATCAAAAACAAACTATTCAGTCTTCCGGGTGATTTCATCATCTACCGGGGTTATGGTGAGACAACCACCCTTGAAACGGGGAAAACATTTACCCTGCAGAGGTGGAACAAGCCATCCTTAAACACCCTTTGGTAAAAGAAGTTTCAGTGGTAGGTGTCCCTCATGAAAAATGGGTAGAAACACCAAGAGCCTATGTTGTCGTAAAAGACAACATGCCAGTAACAGAAGAAGAAATCATCAAGCATTGCCAAAAGAACCTGGCAAGCTATAAAAAACCAACAAGTGTTGTCTTTATTGATGAACTGCCAAGGAACGCTGCAGGAAAAGTATTAAGAAGAGAACTCAGGGAATTAGATAAAATCACGAATGTCGTAAATTAATAGAATATAATCCACTATTGAATCTTACATGCTGATGTATGACAACTCGAACTTAAAAAAGATTGAAGATTGTTATACATCAATTTTTTTGCAAAAAAAAGGCATGTTTTCTAAGAACAAGCCATATTTATTTACATTAATGATGCCTAACCGAACTTTTTTGAAATGTAAAGTTCAAGGGTAGGAAAAAGGAGGAAAAATTTTATGATGACACCGGAACAATATATTGAAAGCCTGCGTAACCAGAAGAAGGAAGTATATTTTATGGGCGAGAGGGTCGAAAATGTCGTTGACCATCCTGCAATGAGGCCACATATCAATGCCGCATCCGTGACGTATAAATTGGGCACAGAGGAAAAATACGAGGAACTGGGCAGTGCCATCTCCCATCTAACAGGTAACAAAATCAATCGTTGGACACATATCCCGCAAAATCAGGAGGATCTTGTTAAAAAAGCGATGATGCTTCGGGTTGCGGGACAAATAACGGGAACATGTTTTCAAAGATGCGTTGGTATGGACGGCTTAATCACTCTTTACTCCACGACTTGGGAAATGGACCAAGAACTTGGTACAGACTATCACGAAAGGTTTAAGCGATTTTTAATTGAGACACAGAATCATGATTATATGACCGATGGAGCCATGACGGATCCAAAGGGAGACAGGTCCAAAAGGCCATCGGAACAACATGACCCTGATTTATATGTAAGAGTGGTAGAAGAAAAGGAAGATGGGATCGTTGTTCGTGGAGCCAAAATGCATCAAACAGGGGCGATAAATTCCCATCAAATTTTAGTTATGCCGGGAACTGCCATGTCCCCGAAAGATGCAGATTATGCTCTTTCGTTTGCGGTACCTGCCGACGAAAAAGGTGTGCTCTACGTTTTTGGAAGACAAGTGAACGACAGCCGTAAATGGGAAGGGAAAATCGATCAGGGAAATGCAAAATATGGTGTAGTCGGTGGAGAGGCATTGATTATTTTTGAAGATGTGTTTGTTCCTTGGGAGCGGGTCTTTATGTATAAAGAAACGCAATATACGGGCAAGCTGGTTGATCGCTTTGCTTCCTACCATCGACAAAACTATGGAGCTTGTAAAGCTGGAAACCTGGATGTCTTAATAGGAGCAACGGCATCACTTGCTGATATGCATGGAATTTCCAAAGCTGGTCATGTGAAAGAGAAATTGGCGGAAATGGCCCACTTAGTTGAAACCATGTATAGCGGAGCCCTTGCCTGCTCCTTCAATTGTTCTAAAAATGGATGCGGCACCGCTTTTGTTGACCCGGTGCTGGCAAATTCATCAAAACTTAACACAGCACGGTATTATCCAGAGGTTACCAAGCTGTCACAAGATTTAGCAGGAGGTTTCGTGGCAACATTGCCATCTGAACAAGAACTGGATAACCCGAGGATTGCTCCTTATATTTATAAATACTATAGCACTGGCGAAAATGCTGATCCAATTGACAGGATTAAAATGGGACGTCTTGTTGAGAATATGACAGGCTCCACTCCAATTATCGAATGTATGCACGGGGCCGGATCACCGCAGGCGCAAAAAGTGGTGATTCAACGTTCGATTAATTGGGGAGAAAAGATTAAATTTGCCAAAGAGATTGTAAAAGATGCTAAGGAGCAAAATGAAGTTCTTCAATAATTTAGGCTCTGTTAAAGGGCATTGTTGATTTTTAACAATGGTGATTGGAGCGGAAGGTGCGAAGACTCCTGCGGGAGTACGGGGCAGGGGAGACCCCGCAAGCGCCAAAGCGCCGAGGAGGCTCCCCGGCACGCCCGCGGAAAGCGAAGCACCTGGAGCGCAAATCAACAACAAAGTTTAACAGAGTCATAATTTAAAAAGTTAGGAAACTATCTGTCCGGACTACTGTCTTAGTGCGGCGTCCGGAATACAGGAGGGAATTTTTTGAATTCTGCCATTAAACAAATTACCGTTATAGGTTCTGGAGTAATGGGCTCGCAAATTGCAATGGTCTCAGCTCTTGCCGGATTTGAGGTCTTTTTACAAGATATTAATGAAGTAAGCTTAAGACAAGCAAAAGAATCCTTACAGGGGCATATGAACAAAAGAATCCAAAAAGGAAAATTAACCGCTCAACAAGTGGAAGAGGCTTTCAGCAAACTTCATTTTGTCACCTCATTAGAAACCGCGTTAAATCAAACCGATTTTGTCATTGAAGCAATTGTTGAAAAATTGGACGCCAAACGCGAGCTATTTGCCGTAGTGGACCAACTGGCTCCAGCCCACGCGATCATCGCCACAAACAGTTCAACGATCGTCAGTTCAAAGCTGGCTGATGCGACAAATCGTCCAGATAAGGTATGTAATCTTCATTTCTTTAATCCTGTTCTCGTAATGGAATTAGTGGAAGTTGTAAAGGGGCCGCATACCTCAGAAGAAACGGCGGCTGCCGCTTTTGGACTAGCCAAACAAATGAATAAGACTCCAATTCTATTAAAAAAGGAAATATCGGGTTTTGTTGCAAACAGAATCTTAGGAAAGGTAATAGATGAAGCCGTTTATTTGCTGGAAAATGAGATTGCCTCGGTGGAAGAAATAGATCTTGCTTGTACAAAAGCTTTTAATCACCCGATTGGTCCGTTTGCTCTTCTAGATTTGACAGGAATTGATGTCAATTATTATATTCGCCAGGTTCTCTACGAAGAAACAGGGGATGAATCCCAAAAACCCAAAAAAATTCTTACTGAAAAATTCTTAAATGGGGAGTTAGGACGGAAAACAGGTAAAGGGTTTTATAGTTATAGTACTTAGAAACAGAAAAACCCTTGTCATGCAAGGGTTTTTCAACACTATTAGACTATTTTAACTAGCATTTGAATGGAAAGTTTTTTAATCATTGACTATGTTTAAGGGCATTGTTGATTTTTAACAATGTTGATTGGAGCGGAAGGCGCGAAGACTCCTGCGGGAGTATGGGGCAGGGGAGACCCTCTATCAGTCTGTGACAAATGATTCAAAAAAAGGAACCATGATCTTAACCCTGAGAAATAGCAAAAATGTGACGGAAGCAGCCAATAAGCTAGGCATTTCTTTAAGTACACTATATCGATGGGTAGGCGAATATCAAATTAATATAAAAGATTACATAAAAAGACAATAAAGATATAGTTGATCCTTATTTTGATGCTTGGCGTGATGCCTCATTTACCCTGAGATGAAAAAACGTTTTTTAGTCATAATCTGCCCTTCTAAAAAGTAAACATGTTATAAGGTTTTCTTTATCCAAACCATTCATTTTATTAAAAATTCTTCTAACTATATGTATGGAATTATTTCAGCCTTGATAAGGAGGAGTTTCAGATGAAATCGGTTGGAATCTTAGGCGTAGGTCAAGCAGGTGGAAATATGGCGGAAATTGCATCCGTCTTGGGTTTTCAAACAGCGCTAATTAATACAAATCAACGTGATGGCGCCGTAAACACCAGAGTGGAAAGAAAGTATTTTGTCCCAGGTTATAATGGGGCAGGCCAAGATCGATCTTTAGGAATGCGCGCGGTTCAGGAAAAATATCGAGAAATGATTGATTTCGTACTGGGTTCCTTTAAGAACATAAAGCTGCTATTGGTAGCTTTTTCAACGGACGGCGGTACAGGGTCAGGGATGAGCCCGCTTTTAATTGACCTGTTAATCGACCAATTGCCTGGCATAAAAGTAGGGGCCATTGCCATCATACCTGAACGAAACGTATTAGCGGGGAATCGAATCAATACCGCGGAGTGTATCGAAGAGCTTTCCCAAATAGAAGGCATTTCTTCTGTTTTCTTGGTTGATAATGATCAGATGCGCAAATTGAAGCCGCAATCCAGCAAGCATGAAATTTACCTCTCTGCTAATCGTCAAACGGTGGAGGCCATCAGTCATGTCCTGAAAATAACAAATAAGAGTTCGTTTTACGGGAACTTCGATGAAACCGATCTTATGAATATACTCGGAACAAGAGGAGTTACCCTCATCTCTTCTGTTGCGATTACTGATACCAAAACCAGTGCGGAAGTGTCGACCAAAGTACAATCCTCTTGGGAAAACTCGATTTTCTGTCCTGTTGAATCACAAGGTGTCATTCGCGCAGGGCTCATATATGAAGGACCAGAGACTATTTCAAAACTTATTAATGTACCTTCTATTTTTGAAAGGGTAGGGGAACCAGTACAATTATTTGAAGGGACGTATCTCTCCGAAACTGACCCTACAGTTACAACCATTCTTGCTGGATTATACTTCCCAACCCGTCGGCTGCTTTCCTTGGAAGAATCTCTAGAAAAGAATAAAGAACGATTACAGAATCTTGTTAAAAAGGAACATACCCAAAAATATGAATCTTCCATAAGCTGGGCATCCAACTTAAAAATTAAAAAGACAGAAAAACAGACTGTATCCATAACATCCAAGTTATCGAAGTATAAGAAATAATGGGGACTTAATGAACACATCGGAATGATACAATCCGATGTGTTTTTTTATATTTCCCGTAAAAATGAACCTTTTTTTCATCACTATGATGCAGAAAAGGTTCATTGATAGTTAATCTAAACGATCTAATCCTTTGTTTTTAACAAGGAACAAATCCAAATACGTCTTGAATTTCGCAGAGGTATGGTAAATCTTTTGAAGATATTTTTTCTTGGCACAGAAATTGCAATTATAAATAGTGACGGCTCAGAAATGTGCAAAGAAAGGAGTGATCCGGTGACTAAGGGGATTGTTCTCATGGATTTAAAAAGGTGAGGGGGCTTGTGCAGCAGGGGCGGGATCGCCTTCAGACAAGCGTTCCTAATGATTCAAAGTGGTGAGTACGACAATGTGCTGATTGCCGTGTTGAAAAAATGAAACATGCCACAACAGAAGAAGCGACACAAGCCATAAATGCAGCTATGGATAACGATTCAAACGAAAAACTTGCTAGTTTAACCTTTCCAGGATTTTTTGGAATGCTTGCCAATCGCTATTTTTATGAAACATGTGCCTCAAAGAAGCATTTGGCCATGGTTGCGTTGAAAAATCGAGAGTATGCAATGAATAACCCCATCGCACAATTTAAAAAACCGACAAGTCTGGAACATATAGATGTCTTAAATTATATTTACTGAAAATTCAAGAAAGTAAGGTGACATATAGAAATTTAGCAGAGATGCCAGTATGACGGATTACAAATTCATTTTTTCTAAGGGGAATAGCTGATGGGAAAATTGGAAAAGGAAAAAAGTTCGTCACTTTCAACTGTAAAAAATGCACTAAATATTTTACGTTCGTTCTCTATGGATGAGCCTGAACAGGGTGTGCGTGAATTGTCTCAATTACTAGGAATGCCCAGGAGTACAGTCCAACGTCTTTTAGCTACTCTCGCAAGTGAAGGATTTTTGGAGCAGAATCCTTCCACAAAGAAATATCGCTTAGGTATTCCCTTCCTTTCGTTAAGTACAATTGTAACTTCACACTTCGATGCCTTTAAAGAATTTTATCCAGTATATAAAGAAGCAGCTGATAAACTTGGTGAAACAATTCGGAGTAGTACATTAGCAGGAACACAAGTAATCCAAGTATATGCATATAGATGCAAATATCCTGGTAGATCATTTAATCATATTGGAAGATATAATCCTGTACATTGTACAAGCGCCGGTAAAGTACTGCTTGCTAATAGCAATGAGGAATTCATTGAAGATGTCATACAAAAAGGGTTGAAGCGATACACCAAATATACGAAGACAGATCCCCATGAATTTCGTGCTGAATTGAAAAAGGTAAGAGAACAAGGATACTCTACTAGTATTGAGGAATTTGGAATAGGTGGGATTTCTGTGGCTGCACCTGTTCATGATTATAGTAGAAAAGTTAATTTTGCAATCGATATAGTAAGTACAGTTGATCGTATAAACCGCCATAACATTTCCAATTTTGTAGAAGAAATTAAGAAAACTGCGGGCAGGATATCAGAAATTTGCCAATTTTATGAATATAGTCGCAGGTGGTAATATAAAGGAATTTTAAAGAAATCTTTCTGTCTTTACCTGCGATTAAAAATGATATTTTTTATTAAACACGTTTACTAGTTATAGTAAATGTGTTTTTTTTTGGATGATTTAAACAACTAATTTTAGTTAGAATAAAAATTAAATATTTTGATATAGTGTCCCAATAATCGGGATTTGATTATGTTCTAAGATTTTAAACATTGTACAATTGAAACTAGTTGGGAAGATGGATTTCAAAGCAAATAAAGTGCATGAAGGGGGGAATAAATAGGGGAATCTTACTATTTCATTATTTTTCCATTTGAAAATAAAATTTTGCAAAAGAGTTGGAAAATTGATTGTTCGTAACAATTTGGAAGAAATATGGGTGGAACATTTAACGATATCTTAAAGGAGGTGTAGTTACTTATTTTACGAAATGAAACCGTTCCAGAAAGACTATCCTTCTTTTTTTACTTGATAGGACGGCCAGGTTAAATGCCATAAAAAGGTAGACCATTATTCTTCAATTTATGAGGAGGAGTTCATATGAGTCGTTTTGATATTTTCCGTGAAGCGGGTAATCCCATGTTTAATAGCAATAAATTAAAGTTAGGAATATTTGGACCAAATATTAGCAATTCATGCACGATGACACATGCTGAAAGTAGTTTTCAACCAAATTTCGAGACGAATGTAAAAATCGCTAAAGTAATGGAAGATGCTGGATATGAATGTATTGTACCTGTTGCACGGTGGAGAGGAATGGGGGGATCCATTAATCTAAACGGTACATGCATGGAGACCTATACATGGGCTGCGGCCATGGCGGCCGTTACAAAAAAATTTATCTGTTCTGTACCTCCCATGTGCCAACGATGCATCCAATCGTTGCTGCAAAAATGATTGCAACAATTGATGATATATCGAAAGGAAGAATCGGACTTAATACGGTAGTTGGCTGGTTCCCGAAAGAGATGGGAATGTTTGGCGGTTCGAGGTTGGAACATGATCAGGGATATAGATATTCTACCGAATGGCTTGAAGTGGTATTAAAACTATGGTCGGAACAATATTTTGATCATAAAGGTGAATTTTTTGAAATTAATGATGGTTTCTCCGAACCTAAACCTGTTCAAAATCCGCGCCCTGTTTTAATAAGTGCAGGAACATCGCCGGCCGGAAGAGACTATGCTGCACGTTTTTGTGATTTTAACTTTGGCTATATCGAAAGTATTGAACAAGGAGCCAAGTGGACTGAGACAGTCAAGAAATTAGCTTGGGAAGAGTACAAACGTGAAATCAATACGTTCACTACCAGTTTTGTAGTTTGTCGTCCTACAGAAAAAGAGGCAAAAGACTACTACAATTATTATGTCCGGGAACAAGGGGATTGGGAAGCTGCGACGATTATTACCGAAATGTTTGGTATGCATGCCTCCTCCCATTCCAGTGATTACCTATCCAAGGCGAAAGAAAAGTTCCTTGGCGGATGGGGGGGATGGCCTTTAGTCGGAACACCAGAACAGGTTGCAGAAGGACTCATTGAACTATCCAAAACAGGTGTTTCCGGATCACTTGTTACATTCGTAGATTATTTACAAGAAATGCCATACTTTAATGAGAATGTTTTACCACTATTAGAGCAAGCAGGATTACGGAATCCAGTAGAAAAGGACTCTAAAAAAGCTGAAAATAAAAACTCAGAGGTTTCCACCGAATCAAAAACTTTCATCAATGCATAAGAAGTAAATTAATATTGCAGGGAGATGATATAATGACAAATTGGATTCTTTTTGGAAAATCAGGAAACCCTTCTTTTGAGGTGACAAAAGCATGGCTTAAAAATCATGGTATTCCTGTCGAAATTCGTAGTGTTTATTCGATAACTGAACAAGAAATTAAGACACTATCTGAAATTACAGATAGAGGAGCAAGAGACCTTGCTTATCCTAATGCCTTCTCATACGCTTTAATAAACCCTCAAAGAGCATCCGATCAAACATTAATAGAGCAAATACACAGTAACACTCTATCTGAAAATGAAATTAAAAACCTACTAGTTCAAAATCCTCATCTAGTCGTATCACCGATCCTTACTAACTTTGATACCCTTATCGTCGGATACCAATATGAAAAAATGGGCAACACATTTCGTTTCGTAAAAGTTAGAGACCCGCTAATTCCTTGAAAAATTTGATCTTAACAGCATTTATTGTACGGGGAGGCCTCAGCACGAAATACATTTGAAAAGCAGCTTTCTAAACTCATTATGGCAGAATATGGTTTTACCTTTGGAGGGGGAGAAATGTTAGTACTTGGTGTGTGCGGGAGTTCTGCATCCAGCAAAAGGACGAAAGCATTAATTGAACATGCGTTAAGCTCAGCACGACTGGAAGGAAACGATATTCAAACGGATATTATAGATTTGTCTGAGGTTACCTTGGATTTTTGCGATGGTAGACCATTTGAAGATTATACTGAGTCAACAAAAAAAGTGCTTGATAAAATAAAAATGGCTGATGCCTACCTATTTGGCTCACCAATGTATCGTGGCAGCATGACAGGAGCTTTAAAAAATTTAATTGACCTGATCCCGAATGATTTTATAAAAGGCAAAGCCGCAGGACTGGTAGCAACAGGTGGCAGTGATCATCACTACTTAGGTCTGGATTTGGGATTTAGAACTGCAATGGCATTTTTTCAGGTTCATATAATCCCTGGTACTTTGTATCACTCAAGGTTTACCGTGGAAGGCGGATATATCGTAGAGGAAAAAGTAAGAGAACAAGCTGAGAGATTTGGCCGGGATCTTGTGGAACTGGCGGCCATGACCAATGGGAAAGTACTTGGTCCATCCTTGTATTAGAACTTTGCTAATAAAAGAGAAAAAAACTTACACGTGAGGTGTTAATTAACTTGACTATAGAAGAAAAGCAACAGGTATTTAAAGAAATCATGGGCAGTTATCCAACGGGTGTAACGATTATTACGACAACTGATTCAAATGGTAATCCTGTTGGTCTGACAGTCAATTCGTTTACTTCAGTTTCACTGAGTCCTTTGTTGGTGCTTTGGTGTATTGATCATAAAGCAAAGTCTTTTGAGGCTTTTCAGGAATGCGATGGATTTGCAATCCATATCCTAGCCTCCGATCAGAAGGATCTTTGTTGGGCATTTGCTGGAAAAGAGCCTGATAAGTTCTCTATAGCCAAATGGAGTTTATCGGAGTACAATTTACCAATTCTGGACGGATCTTATGGGGTTATGCAATGTAAATTGGTAAAAAGGGTCGATGCCGGTGATCATACAATATTAATTGGAGAGGCAGTCGAGTTAACAAAAACGGATAAGAATCCAATGCTATATTTTCGCCGGAATGTAGGGCCCATCCCAGTGAACTGGCCGGCAAGCATTACTTCTCGGTGAAGCGTAATCTGAAAGTTGTTTCTGGAAGGACCCACAATCCACGAAGATTGTGGGGCTATTTCATAATTAAGGCTACGGTAAAGGAGTGATGAATATGTATTACGAGAGTCTCCCGGTGGAAAGAGTTTATCATGGAGTTCACGTAGTGAAGCATTATCTTAAGCAAGAAATCGACCGGCTGAAGGCCATGCGAATTTTAATCGTATCGACGAAGAGTGTTGAAAAGCAGAATGTTTTTCAAGACCTGCTAAATTACGTTTCAGATAGTGATTTCATGATCATCCACACAAAGGATCATACACCTGCCAACGTATTAATGGAACCTATTGGAGAAATTAGAGATTTTCAACCCGATTTAATCTTAAGTTGCGGCGGGGGGAGTTCCATTGATGGAGGTAAGGCACTGTCATTGATTCTTAAAGAGGGGATCGAAACAGAAGATGAGTTTTTTGAGTATTCGATCCAAGGAAAATCCCGAACCCCTAATTTAAGTCCCAGAATTCCTCATATTGCTATACCTACAACACTATCTGGAGCAGAATTCACCTGTTTAGCGGGTGTCACGAATCATGAAACAAAGATGAAACATTTGTTTGTAAATCCAGCTTTAACGCCATTTTCGGTTTTCCTGGATCCAGTATATACAGTGGGAACACCCGAATGGCTTTGGTTGACAAGCGGAATCAGGGCGGTTGACCATGCCGTAGAGACATTATATTCTCCTAAACCCCAACCGATTAACAGTGGTTTGGCCATGGAGGCGTTGAATTGCTTGTATCATTTTCTTCCTCTCAGCAAGAATGACCCATCAGATTTGCAAGCTCGCGTTAAGTGCCAGCAAGGAGCATGGATGTCTCTTTTCTCTATTAATAATATTAAAATGGGTTTGTCACATATGATTGGACATCAATTAGGATCTCATTATGGTATCCCTCATGGGGGAACGTCTGCTATTGTTCTTCCTCATGTTATGGAATTCTTACTGCCTCAAACCAAGCTAGAACAAGCGCGCATTACCGAGAGGCTCGGGTATGAACAGAAAGAATTGTCAATGCAAGAAAAGGCAGAAAGAGCAGCGAATCTGGTTAGAGAATTGGTGAGCCAATTGGGAATCCCAAGCCGTTTAAGGGATTACAACGTGCCAGTAGAGAGTATACCGAAAGTCATAGATGACATCATGATAGAAGTGAAGCATACGGAGAATCCCCTCATACACCAAACATGTACAAGGGAGAAATTACAGATTTTGCTTGAAGGGGCCTGGTAGGACAAAGTGGGCTATTAATTGGTGGTTTTTTATTGAAAAGTTATTGGCAACCCCCGAAAGAATGAGATGGAGGGAGGCAAGACTGGTAGTGACAAAGTTACATGTTAGTGTAATTTTAATGATTACCTTCATATGGGGTTATACGTGGGTAATTATGAAAGTAGGATTAAGTTATTTGCCGCCATTTTTATTTTCATCTTTAAGATTATTAATCGGCGCCATCCTGCTTTTTGCTGTTCAAAAAATTAGAAAAAAGTCATTGATGCCAGCGGGGGATGATTGGAAAAGCCTCTTATTCATGAGTCTATTAATGTCAATCGGTTTTTTTGGTTTGTCCTCATATGGCTTGCAGTTTGTCAGTTCGGGAGTAGGGGCTATACTAGTTTACAGCATGCCTATATTTGTTAGTATTCTAGCTCATTTCTTATTGAAGGAGAGCCTAACATTAACTAAATGCACAGGCCTAATTTTCGGAGCAATAGGACTGATGTTTGTCATGGGCCAACAAATATTAAATCAAAATGTAGATAAAACATTATTTGGACAGCTGCTCATCGTATTATCTGCTGTTTGTTGGGCATGTGCGAATATTTTTAGCAAAAAGTACTTATTTCATTATGATAAAATAAAAATGACTTTTTGGCAGATGCTGGTGGGGTCTTTATTGTTATACATCCTTTCTGTCATGTCAGAACCTTCCTTCCTTAAAGTCCAATGGACAAACGTTTCTAGTTTGTCACTACTTTTTACAGGTGTTTTTTCAACAGCAGTTGCGATTGTTGCTTGGTTTTGGGTGATTGACAAAATGGAAGTGTCGATGGCTTCCATAGTACTAATGCTGGTCCCTGTTCTTGGACTATTTTTCGGGTGGCAACAATTAGACGAGAAAATAACGAACAATATTTGGATTGGGGCTGTGTTTATCTGTCTTGGGATTTTCCTTGGTTCATATAAACCTAAAATAGAAGCTAGGGCGAAGTACTAGATTGGAAACCTATTTTCAAGGGTCAAGTAATATCTTAATGGTAACCATGTGTAAAAGAAGTAAAAGCTGCCGAAAATTTTCGGCAGCTTTTTCCTTTTGTAAATATGTTCACTATATTTCTAAACATTGTTAAGAACACTGTACAGAATGTTTGCATGGTGTTATCTATTATTTACATAATCACATTCCCATCTGAATTGGTGATATGTAAATACTAAGTTATTCTTACGATTCTCCAACTCTTAAATAGTTGGCATATTAGTTGCATGATTATGGATTAAATATACTTTTTGAGAAGAGGTATGATATGAAAACAATTAAGCTTGTTATGATAGGGATGCTATCCTCGATGTCATTAGCTTTGATGTGGGCTGGCTTTCCAATTATCCCCCTTGCCCCATATTTAAAATATGAGCCTAGTGATATTCCCTTGATGATTGCTTCAATGATTTACGGCCCATTAACAGGATTGATAGCGTTAGTCATCAAAAACTCTCTTTATTTCTTCGTACACGGCGGTAATATTTTTGGTATATTCATGAACTTTTGTGCCTCAGGAACTTTTTTATTAATCATGAGACTTTTCTATAAAAAAACAAATATCTTCTTTTCTGCAGGAATAGGCACCATTGCGATGGCATTGATAACCATTCCTTTAAACGTTATGATCGTACCTTTGGAATTCGGCATGGATGTTAATAAGGTGTGGGCAATGATATTGCCTGTGTACATTCCTTTCAATTTAATAAAAGGAGCCTTGAATACTATATTATTTATTTTAGTGTGGTCACAAGTAAAAAAACGGGTTTACAGTTCTTCACTAGCGGACAGGATACCATTAAAAACTGAAGGTGATACCATTGAATCCTAGGATCAGCATTGTTGGCATTCCAGGAATTAAAGAAGTGGTCCCTGGTGATAATATCCCGCTTATAATAGATAATGCTTTAGATAGCAATAATTTAGAATTATCAGAGGATGATATACTAGTGGTCGCTCAAAAAATTATTTCAAAAGCTGAAGGGCGGTATATGGATCCCAAGGAGGTCATTCCTTCTAAGGAAGCGATTGATATCGCAAAAAATATGGTAAATAAGAGCCCGGAAGAAGTACAAATCATCTTAAATGAGTCACGTGAAATTATTAGACATACCAAAAACGTTTTAATTACTGAGCATAAACTTGGATTCATAATGGCAAACGCCGGTGTTGACTCCTCTAATGTTGAACCAGGAAAATTTTTGTTGTTGCCTAAAGATCCTGATAGCTCTGCGGGGAAAATAAGGGATTATTTTAAAAGAAAATATCAATTGCCCATTGCGGTAATAATCAGTGACACATTTGGCCGCCCATGGCGCAGCGGACAAACCAATGTCGCAATTGGTCTGTCAGGGATGAATCCATTATACGACTACATTAATACATTTGATACATTTGGTAATTGCTTAAAAGTTACCAATATTGCTCAAGCTGATGAAATTGCCTCCGCTGCGGAATTGATAATGGGAAAAGCAGATGCTATTCCTGCAGCTCTAGTAAGAGGTGTAAAATTTCGTAAAGGGAAAGGCACCGCTGCTGATCTAATCAGAGAAAAAAAAGAGGATCTATTCCGTTGATCCAGTCCAGCTCTTTAAAGGTGGTGATAATAAGGGAGGATATTATAACACTATAAAAATATTTTTCTATTATCGAATTTTAGGGAGGAATAGGAATTGGCAGATTCATACCAAATTGGAATTGATATGGGCGGGACTTTCACTGATATTGTGGTTATTAATCAAAATGGAGAAATGTGGACAGATAAGGCCGACACAACTCCCAGAAACTTAATTGAAGGCCTGTTAAACAGTGTTGAAAATGTTTCTGGGCAAATGGGGCTGGAGAGTACGAAGTTATTGAACCAGTGTGACAGATTTGTCCATGGGACCACGATTGTTACCAACAGTATTGCCGAATTAAAAGGGGCCAAAGTCGGCCTTTTGGTCACAAAGGGATTTCGGGATACCCTCCGGATTGCCAGGTCTCCCAGAATCGATAATCGGGATCATCATAAACAAGTAAACATGCCTGATTTAGTGGACAGGAAATGTATTCTTGAAGTGGAAGAACGCCTTGACAAAAATGGCAGAGTCGTCGTGGAGATCAATCAACAGCAGGTTGAAAAGGCAGTTGAACAATTAGTCGTTGAACAGAATGTGGAAGCGATTGCTGTCTGTCTTCTTTGGTCTTTCTTAAATCCTGAACATGAGCAGCAAGTAAAACAAATCATTGAAACAAAATATCCTTCCGTCTATGTCACCATCTCTTCAGAGTTATATCCGGTTATGCGTGAATATGAACGAATGGTAACCACAACTTTGAATGCGTTTACAGGACCAAAAGTGGTTCGATATGTTGATCAAGTCCAAACTGAGTTGGAGGCAAAGGGACTAAAATCTCCTGTTGTCTTTATCCAGTCATTTGGCGGCAGCTTAAGTGCAGAAGAAGTCCGCCTTGCCCCGATTACATTAGTCGATTCCGGACCGGTTGGCGGTGTATTAGGCTCCAATTACCTCGGGAACACCTTGGGAATAAAAAATATGATCACTGGTGACATGGGGGGAACCAGTTTTGACTGCTCCGTCATCGTCAATAACAACCTCACCAAAACACAACGCGTCTATTTACGGGAGTTTTTAACGGGTCTCAGCAAAATTGATGTTACTGCCATTGGGTCCGGCGGCGGATCGATTGCCTGGCTGGATTCACGCGGGGTACCGCAGGTAGGACCGCAAAGTGCAAGTTCAGACCCGGGACCAGTTTGTTATGGCAGAGGCGGCGACCAGCCTACCGTGACGGATGCCAATGTCGTTTTAGGATTTATTGACCCAGAGTATTTTCTCGGAGGCAGAAGGAAGTTAGAGAAGGAACGGGCAGAAGAGGTCTATTATGAAAAACTTGCCTCCAAATTGGATATGAGCATTATGGATGCAGCAGCTTCTGCCTATCAGCTTGTCGTAGCTTCCATGAGTAATGCCGTCCGCGGTGTCAGTGTCGAGCGCGGTTATGATCCGAGCGAATTTACCTTTGTTGCTTACGGCGGTGCACTGCCTGTATTTGCTGCAGAGATTTGCCGGGAAATTGGAATTCGAAAAGCCATCATTCCAAGCACTTCTGCTGTCTTTTCAGCTCAGGGCCTGTTAGCTGGAGATGATGTCCGCAACCTCGTAAGATCCTGTTTTTGGAAACCGGGACAGGATGTTGAAAGCGTTAACAAAATCCTCGAGGAAATGGAGGAACAAATCAAAGCCAGTCTCTATGCAAGTGGATTTAAAGAGGGAGAGTATGAGATTCAAAGATATGGTGATTTCAAGTTTGAAGGCCAAATTTTTGAATTACCAGTACCCATTCCTTCAGGGGAAATTTCGAAAGAAACAATTGAAGAGATTTCCAACAATTTTGCCCCTTTATATGAAGCAGAATACGGCCCTGGCACGGCTTGGGTTCATTCACCGGTCAATATGCTGACAGTCAGGGTTACCGGAATTGGCCATGTCGAAAAATTCCAGCCAAAAAGCTTTCCAAACAATCCGATAAATGCGGAGGATGTTAAGAAAGGAACGCGTAAAGTCTATTTGCCGATGGAACATAAATTGGCGGAAATCCCTGTTTATGACGATCGTGAAATTACACCTGGTTCAAAGTTCGCCGGTCCTGCCATTATTGAAAGAACTCAAACAACCATATTTATTCCAGAGGGCGTTATTGCCACAATGGATAATTACCGTAACTATCTGCTAGAACTTTAATTCAATGGAAGAAGGGAGATTAGTGTATGGCAAATACAAAATCTAATCCATTAACATCTGCAAATCTGATTAAGGCCGAAATCATCCGGCAGCAATTATACAATATTGCTCAAGAAATGGGTATTGTCATGATTAGAACGTCGGGGGACCCTGTTATCTCAGAAGCGGTGGATTTCTCTACCTTTATCGCTGACAAGGATGGGGAGATTATTTCGTTTTCGGGTTATATGACCATGCATGCAGGTCCGGCTCGTCAGGCCGTTCGCCATATACTGGCCACTTATTCACAGGAGGATATAAAACCTGGTGATGCCTTTATCTGTAATGATCCCCACACAACTGGAGCGTGCCATCCCCCTGATGTAGGAATTGTAAAGCCAATTTTTTACGATGGAAACTTAGTTGCCTGGTGTTGGGCTGAAGGCCACTTATTGGATGTTGGGGGCATGTCGCCGGGCGGATTTGCCGTTACTGCCACTGAAGCGTATCAAGAGGCGCTGCGTTTTCCCGGCATAAAGATTGTCAGTGAGGGAAAGATTGTTCAAGATATTTTCCATTTGCTTCAAGCAAACTTCCGGATGCCACAGCACGATATGAATAACATTCGCTGTTTCATCGCAGCCTGTAATATTTGTGAAAAGCGGACGATTGATATGATTGATAAATATGGATTGGAAGAATTCAATAAGTATGTGGAACTGAATAAAGAATTATCGGAAAAAGCTTATCGCGAGCGGATTGCTAAATTACCAGACAAAACATATGAAGCAACGGAGTGGATCGAGCATAATGGCCATGAAAATAAACTATGGCCAGTCCATTGTAAGTTAACGATTCAAGGGGATAACATTACTTTGGACTTTACCGGAACAGCCCCGCAAACAGATGGATTTGTCAATATTTCGGAGGGGACGGCAATCGGATGTTTGATGACACCGATTATGCTTGTATTGACGCCAGATATTCCGTTTAACGAAGGTATTATTAGAGCAACCAATATGATTCTCCCTGAGGGCACGGTGATAAATTGTAAAATGCCGGCACCTGTTTCCTCGGGGCATATGGAAGCGGGAATGCGTGTAACGAAAGTGGTTACAGAACTTCTCAGCCGTGCAATGATTGAAAGTGAAGATGAATGGGTTCGAAGTCATGCGATGGCATGTTTCCATGACAGCTGGGTGGTAGGTGTATTTGCCGGCAACGACCGGGAAGGAAAACCGGTTGTGTTTTTGGATATGAATGGCGGCGGCGCAGGCGGCGGTGCGCAAACGGTCTCTGATGGGCTGGATGCAGCAGCCAGCTTTACACAATTAAGTAATGGACTGCCAGATATAGAAATTAATGAACTGACCAACCCAATCCTTTATTTATGGCGGAAATTAAATGTCAATTCTGGAGGCCCGGGCAAATATCGAGGCGGGCAGGGGATTGAATTCGGCTGGATTCCATGGGGTACAGAAGGCGGGAATGAACTGATCAGTTCCGCATGCTCGCAGGTCCCGGCACGCGGAATAATGGGAGGGTATCCTGGTGGCACCAGTGGACATTGGATTGTCAGGAATGCCAATGTCGAAAACCTAATGAAAACAGGAACATTGCCAAGCTTCGAACAGCTCAAAGGGGAAAAAGAACTGCAGCCATTTAAACATGTGACGCCGATTTCGCAGGGGGATGTATTTGTCCAATTTGAGGGCGGCGGCGGAGGGTTGGGAGACCCGCTTAAACGTAACCCCGAAGTTGTTTTGAAAGACTTCAACGATGGATATATCACACAAGAGATGGCAGAGACAGCATATGGAATTGTTATTGATGAAAAAGGTAATCTTGACGAAGAACGCACTAAAACACGTAGGGAATTAATCAGAAGAGAGCGGCTGGGCCAGTCAGCTCCTCCCAAGCAAAAATTGATTGTCAAGAAATCACTCAAGTTTGTAAAATCTGCCGGCGATGCCCTCCAGGTAAGTGCAGATTCTAATGGACAGAGGTATATGTGCTGCTCTGATTGCGGGACTGTCCTTTCAAATATCGAAGAAGCATGGGAGCAGGGTGCAGGAAGAATTGTCACGAAAGCCTCAGAAACGCTGGGTAACTTTGGCATGTTTTTGAAAGTCAAAGATACTGCCCCTTATGTTAAACTTCAAGAATTGATCTGTCCAGAATGCGGAACCATGCTTGGTGCTACGACAAGTGTTAATGAATAACTAAAAAGTGCAAAGTGACCCTCTTTCTTATAATGAAAGGGGGAACTTTGTTCACCCAATCCGTTTTATTTTACATGGAGGTTGAAATCTATGGATTTATCCGTTTGGTTTATAACAGAAAAGACCCCTATTCATAAGGTGGCCGAACTGGCAGAAAGGGCAGAGAAAAATGGTTTTGCAGCTGTTTGGTTTGCAGAAGCTTGGCGCGAAACCATCGTACCGTTAACCGCAATCGCCATGAAAACCAATACCATAAAATTTGGTTCAGGTGTTGGTCAATTATTTCCCAATAATCCGACAACTCTAGCACTGCAGGGTACTAATCTTCAGGAATTATCAAATGGACGGTTTATAATGGGCCTGGGCTTAAGCACACCCTTTGTTGTTGAAAATTGGTATGGAAGCCGATATGAACGTCCTTTAAAACAAATGAGAGAATCCATTGAGGTTATAAAGGGAATACAAACCTCAAAATCAGGCAATCGATTTAATTATGATGGAGAATTATTTAAAATCAAAAAATATAAATTACCGGTAAATTTGGAAAAACCTTTCCCTGTTTATATGGCAGCAATCGGGCCCAAAATGCTGCAGCTTGCTGGTGAGACTGCTGATGGTTTAGTCATTGGAGCTTTACATTCTCCGCGATATTTAAGTGAAAATGTATATCCCAATCTTAAAATTGGGGCAGAACGTTCAGGCAGAGATTTATCGAACTTACAAATTATTTACGGACAGATTTGCTCCATATCCCACAATAGGAAAGAAGCCTACGACAGGGCTAGAAGATCTGTGATGTATACAGCCCAGTATCCTCATTATCAACGCGTCATGGAAGAGGAGGGATTTGGCGAAGAGGTAAAAGTCATTAGTCAGGCTTTAGAACAAAGGGATTATGAAAAAGCAGCAAAATTAATCACTGACAAGATGGTAGACCATTTTACTATTGCTGGTGAACCTGATGAATGCAGGGAAAAGATACTAAGATATCGCGATTACCCTGGAATGCCCATGTTAACTTTAATTCCATTCAAAGTCAGTGAACAAGAAGTAATTGATAATATGGAGCTGATTATTGAAACATTTAAAAAATAATACCCAAAAATGATATTTTTTCGTTATTAATTAATGGATTATTTTAAGGAGGATGAAACTTGGTAAAGCAATTCTGGAAAGATGCTGTTGAAAGATATAGTAATCAAGTTTTCCTGAAGTTTAATAACGATCAGTATACGTATAAAGAATTTGATAAGCTCACGAATCAATTAGCAAATGGTCTTTTGGATTTAGGATGTAAACAAGGAGATAAGGTTGCACTGCTTTTTAGAAACAGTCCAACGTATCTTCAATGTTTCCTCGCTATAAGTAAAATTGGTGCCATTGTAGTCCCGCTTATCAATGGGTTAACCCCGCAAGAAATCAAATATGTTTTGAACCATTCCGAAAGCAGTTATCTTATTACGGATCATTCTAATTATCAGAATGTAAACATTATTCGGGACGAATTAAATGATTTAAAGAAAATTGTTTTGACAGGTAATGAAATTCAAAGTGAGCATTTATTTGAGCAGCTTTTAAACAATAAAGCTGAAGAGCCAATAGGTATAGTCGTTAAACCAGATGACCCAATGGCCATTATGTATACATCAGGCAGTACCGGGACACCCAAAGGGGTCGTTTTGCCAAATTCCAGTTTTTCCTCATGTGGAATAGCATTTTCCAGAAGATTAAATTACCAAAAAACAGATACTATTTTTTGTACCATTCCATTATTTCATGCCGCTGGTACCCATATGTCCATAGCCGCTGCCATCGCATGCGGGGCTGCCGTTTCTTTAGTTGAGAAATTTAGTGCAAGTACTTTTTGGGCTACAGTAGATCATCATCAAGTGACAAAAGCATTACTGCTGCCAACCATGTTATCCATCCTTATGACTTTGCCTCCACAAGAAAATGACCGTGATCATTCTTTGAATCTTGTCATTTCCCACATTCGGCCAAAAGAATTTATGGAACGTTTTAATGTAGACATTTGCACAACTTGGAACCTGACGGAAATAGGTGCTATGGGTACATTGACCTCACCAAATTATAATCGTTTTGAACCGAAGCTAATTGGCTTGCCATTTCCGGAAAATGCACAGGTTAAAATAGTAGATGAATATGGAAATGAGGTTGAGCCAAATAAAATTGGAGAATTATTATTTAAACATCCAGATGTTATGAAAGAATACTTTAAAAACCATGCCGCTACTCAGACAACATTAGTGAATGGATGGGTCAAAACAGGTGATTTAGGGAGAATGGATAACGAAGGAAGAGTCTATTTTGAAGGAAGACTTAAAAATGTTATTAAGAGATCAGGAGAAAATATCTCAGGAGAAGAAGTGGAATTTACCATTATGTCACACCCTGCTGTAGAAGAATGTGTTGTATTCAGCGTTCCAGATCCAATTAGGACGGAAGAAGCGGCAACTGTTATCGTTATTAGTAAACAGTCTAAAATTTCTCATCTCGACATTATTGAGTGGTGTAAAAGAGAACTATCAGACTGGAAGATTCCGAGATATATAGAATTAACCCATGAACCTTTGCCAAAACTGCCAAATGGAAAAATAGATCGCGTTAGGATGAAATTTAACTCCTCCAATTCGATGGATAGAACAAAATTAAACAGCTTGCAAAAGTAAACCCACTTAGAAAACCAATTAGGTTAAGAGATGTTGAATAATATTAGGCGAGGGGAAGATGGTCTGGTCTTGATGAAAATAAGATTATCTCTCCAACTAGCAGGAGGGACTGTAAATGATTGTTGTGTTAGCTGGAGGTGTAGGCGGGTCAAAGTTCTTAAAGGGAATAGTAAGTGCAACTGAGGAAGAAATCACAGCTGTCATTAATACAGGCGATGATATTGATAGATTTGGCCTATATATATCCCCGGATATTGATATCAATATCTATACGTTAGCTGACGTTATTCATCAACAAGGATGGGGATTTAAGGATGAAACGTATTCGTGTCAAAGTATTTTATCAAAAGTCTACGAAGAAGATTGTTGGTTTAACTTAGGAGATAAGGACTTAGCTACACACATTTACCGTACTTTTCTCCTAAAGCAAAATAGGAGCCTATCCGAAGTTACATTGAAAATGTGTGAAGAATGGAATATTCCTATACGAATATTGCCGATGTCCAACGAACCAGTAACCACATATATCCATACGCCAGGAGGGAAATTCCATTTTCAGGAATACCTAATAAAACGTAAAATGTCAGATCAAGTGTTAAAAATCGAGTTCAATGGAATAGAAAACGCTTCACCAACACCCGGTATATTGGAAGCCATTAGAAAATCGGATCTCATTTTATTTGCGCCTAGTAATCCTTTGGTTAGCATTAACCCAATCCTATCTCTACCTGGAATAAAAAAGGCCATTCTTGAAAGTAAAGCGAAAGTGGTGGCTGTTAGTCCAGTAGTTGGCGGGGATGTTATTAAAGGTCCAGGAGCACGAATGCTTAAAGATTTAGGTATCGATGTTTCACCATTAGGGATTGCCTCATGTTATTCAGACCTACTTGATGCTATGGTCATTGATTGCCGTGATGAAGAATATGCTGAGTCTCTAAAACAATTAAACATGGAAACTTTAGTAACAGATACAATTATGGATTCGGATCATAAAAAAAGAAAATTAGCAGAAAAGGTAATGGATTTTGTAAGGTATCAGCTTGTATAAATACATTTCAAAATGAGGAGTGGTTACAGTGAATTTGGCAATTGTTATGCAAAAACCTATGAATAATGCCAAGACAAGGCTTAAACACTGGCTCTCTTCATTTGAACGCATCAGTCTTGTTCATTCAATGCTTTTTGAGGTTTGCAATACATTATCAAAAGTTCCATCTATAGATAGAATCGGTATCGTGACGAGTGATCCCACGGCAGTTAAGGTAGCGAATCAATTTGGTGCTCATGTTTTTTACGAGAGGGAACCAAGGGGAATGAATGCCGCCATAAAATTTGTCGTAGACCAATTGCCTAGAGAGGTAAATAAACTATTAATTTTCCCGGCAGATATTCCTCTGATATCAATAAGGGAATTAAGTATAATCATAAGATTGGCGGCCGAGACACCTGTTACTATTATTCCATGTCGTAACGGAACAGGAACGAATGGGTTGATATTATCCCCCCCAGACATCATAAGCACTGCTTTTGGGGTGAACAGTATGGTTAGGCATTGTATGAATGCACAAAAAGCAGGAGTAAACTATTCAATTATTCAAAATTCTTCCCTAGCTTATGATATAGATACTGTAGAAGATCTACTTCTCCTAAAGACATTAGGAGAGGGGACTAAAACAAAAGATTTTCTTGAAAACAATCATATCTTTGAAAAAATCCTTCCTAGAAAGATGAATCTTTAAAATCGTCTTGTTTTGCTTTAGCGATAAGAAAAAATCAATTTTTAGATAATAGGCAGGTGATCATTTTGCGTATAAGTATAATTGGAGGAACAGGAAATCAGGGAAAAGGCCTGGCTCTTCGACTTGGGAAGGCAGGGTATCAAATATTATTAGGTTCGAGGTCAAAAGAAAGAGCAGAAGATATTGCAAATGAATTGAAAGAAAAAAATCCAGATATTATTATTGAAGGTTTAGGTAATATAGAAGCTGCTAACAAGGGTGACTTGATTATTTTAACGATCCCATATACATCTATTGATAAAACGGTTTTAGAGTTACGTGAGGCAGTAAAGGGAAAAGTGGTGGTTGATACATCGGTTGCGCTCGTCCCTGGAAAACCCCCCTCAACGAAACGAGTACCTGAGGGGTCTGTGGCACAAAAAATAAATAACATCATAGGTGATGAAGCAAAAGTTGTATCAGCTTTCCATACTATATCAGCACATTTATTACAAGAATTGAATAAAGAAATAAGTGGCGATACCCTAATAGCGGGTGATGACCAAGAAGCAAAAGAAATAGTATCGATAATGGCTGAAAAAATTGGATTACGGCCGCTAGATGCGGGACCGCTGCGGGTTTCATCCATTTTAGAAGAACTTACGTCCCTATTAATTGGTATGAATATAAGGTTTAAGAAAAAAAGTATTGGTGTAACCTTTACAAATATTTAGATTTGTAACACCGCGAACCGGCATTGTAGGACCTGAAAGCAAAATTGCTTTCAGGTATTTATATTTGGTTCTAACTTGTAATTTAATATGAACAATATGTTTACAAGTGTTATCTGGAGTTTACATTAATTTACACCCTAATTTTTATGTGGATGTTACATAAGGTGACGCAAATGTTATAAATACTAGTTTAATAATATTGCATTTACTAACAGCTAATAAGAAAAAGGCTGGCATAGTTATTGCATAGATAAAGTTATAGGTGAATGAAGAGAAAGGGGATAAGTATGAATATTTCACAGTCTCTTGAAAGACATGCGTTTATTAACGGAGAACGTACTGCAGTAAAGTTTAAAGGCAAAACCTACTCTTACAAACAAGTAAATCAAAATGTTGACGCATTTGCTCAATTATTGACTTCATTGAATGTAAAACAGGGTGATAGAGTTGCTATTTGGCTGCCAAATAGCATGGAATTTATTTATGCATTTTATGCAGCCTTAAAAATTGGGGCGATTGCTGTACCGATTAACCATTTATTCAAATCTGCTGAAGCTAATTATATTTTAAAGGATTCAGGTGCCAAAATAATCTTTACAACCAACGAAAAAATCCCCATGTTAGAAAACAATTTACCGAATTTAAATAAAGTGATTATTACTGACCATTTTCAGACAGATTCAGAGCAATTTATAGATTTAAAGTCTATCCTTACCAATTATAATGGGCTGTTCTGTTCTAAAGATTTATCTCCCGACCAAGGGGCATGCATATTATATACATCTGGTACAACTGGTAATCCTAAAGGAGTGGAACTTTCCCATTATAATTTAAATACAAATGCTGAGTTTTATGCTGATAGTATTAACCTGACCGAAAATCATTACGGCTGTATTGTAACCCCTCTATCTCACCTGCTTGTTTTAATGGCAGGGCTTATCTTGATCTTTATGAAAGGAGGGAAATTTTACCTCTTTGAAAAATTCAGTCCAAAAACAGTGGCCTCAAAAATCTGTGAAGAAAAAATTAATTTTTTTATTGGTGTCCCTGCCATGTACTATATGTTCCTGACCTTGCCAGACGCACCATGTTTTGATATGTCTAGCTTGGAATTATGTATTACAAGTGGTGGTCATATGCCATTGGAGGTTCGGAAAAAGTTTGAATCCCGGTATAATACTAAAACTATTCAAGCATATGGTCAAACAGAAAGTTCTCCTGTCATAACAGTTGATATGTTATCTCGTGAACGCCGATTTGAAAGTGTAGGTTATCCGATTCCACATTTAGAAGTAGCGATTGTCGATGATAAGAATCATTTTTTACCACCTCATGAACCTGGTGAAATAATCGTCCGAGGTCATTGTGTTATGAAAGGTTATTGGAATAACCCTGAGCAAACTGATAAAACCATTATAAATGGCTGGCTTCATACAGGTGATATTGGAAAAATGGATGAAGATGGTTATGTTTATCTACTAGATCGGAAGAAAGACTTAATTATTGTAGGGGGATACAACGTATACCCGGTAGAAATAGAAAATGTACTTTACACCCATCCTGCCATTCTGGAATCAGCTGTAATTGGTCAGCCTGATGAACGCTTGGGTGAAATACCTAAAGCTTTTGTTGTATTAAAAGAAGGAGTTTCTGTATCGAAAGAAGAGATCATTCAATTTTGTTTGGAACGTTTAGCTAAGTATAAACAAATACGGGAAGTGGAGTTTATAAAAGAAATTCCAAAAACTCCTTCAGGAAAACTAATGAAGCGGGGACTTAAAGCGCAGTACAATTAAATGGTGGAAAGAGGAGGGAGAATGATCATGATTCTCCCTTTTTACATGTCTTCTGGCCTACTCAGCGGCAATGTTATATTTTCTCATCTTGGAATATAACCACGTTCGGCTAATTCCTAATATCTTACTAGCTTCTGACTTGTTCCAGTTTGCTTGTTTAAGTGCTTCAGTAATAAGTGCTCTTTCTTTTTGATTTAGGTTTTCTTTGAAATCTTTAGGATTTATCACCGTTTTTTCCTCAATCATTTTTTCACTATAATTAAAAATATCACTATTTTGATGCTCTAAAATGTATTCTGGTAAGTCAGGGATATCAATATAACCGTCTGTACTTAAATTTGCAGCCCGTTCCAAAATATTTTGTAACTCACGTATATTTCCGGGCCAGTTATATTTTAAAAACACATTTTTAGCTGAATCCGTAATGCCTTTAATATAGAACCCAGATTTATTTAAACGTTCTAAAATTGCGTCAGTAATCTCAGGAATATCGCTTATCCGTTCTCTCAACGGGGGAATATTGATTCTTAGAATGTTAAGACGATAATAAAGGTCTTCCCTAAAAGTACCTTTTTTTATCATTTCCTCCAGATTTTTATTAGTCGCTGCAATAATTCTAATTTTTAGACTTATTGTTTTAGTACCTCCTACAGGCTCAAACTCTTTTTCTTGTAGAACTCTTAATAGCTTTGATTGTAAATTTATTGGCATATCACCTATTTCATCAAGGAATAAGGTGCCGTTTTGAGCAAGTTCGAATTTTCCTTTCTTTCCCCCTTTTTTTGCTCCAGAAAAAGCTCCCTCAGTATAGCCAAAGAATTCTGACTCTAATAATTCACCTGGTATAGCGGCACAATTTACTTTAATAAATGAACCGGATAGGGAGGAGGCAGTGTGTATGCCATGTGCAAAAAGCTCTTTGCCTGTACCGCTTTCTCCTACTAATAGTACTGTTGACCTGCTTTGTGATGCTGAATAAGCTTCTTTTTTTGCTTTTTTAATTTTGTTAGATGATCCAACAATATCGGCAATCGAATATTTTGTCCCATTATTTTGACTAAAAGCTTTATCATCCGATAGTTTACTCACTTTATTTAAGGCATCATGGAGCTGCTTTAATCCACGGAAAGTTATTTTCGAAATGGCACCAACTAATACTCCATTATTCATAATTGGTAAATTCGATATCAAGCATTGCTTAGAATTAATAATTTTTGTAACACCTTGAAGGGGGATCCTCATTTCAAGCACTTCTTTAATCGCTAAATCCTGGAAATCGGTGATGGTTGATTTACCTACTAAATCTTTTTCATTTGCTCCAAGAAGTTCACAAAATCCTTTGTTTACCATAGTAATAACACCGTATTTATCAACTAAAGCTATCGCATCATATGCCAGTTTTACTAAGGTTCGAAGTTTTTCTTCCCATTCTTTAGTAATTTGAAGTTCTTCCATAAGAGACTCAATATTTGTTAAATTATCAATTATGATTATTACTCCGATCAATATTTTGTTTTCAAATATTGGATTGCAGTCTACTAAGAATGAATATCCATTTAATTTTACTTTTTGCTTAGATGGTTTTTCCCTGTTGACATACATATATTCAATCATGTTCCTGATTACTTTATTTTTATGGATAAAACTTTCATTACTTCCTTCCTCATATCTCAATATTTCTCTAGCAAGGGGATTAATAGCTGTTACCCTCATATTTGTGTCTACCGATAATACTCCAAACCGAAGGTTATCGAATAATAATTGAAGTTGTGATTGAAACAAATCAAGAGTCCGGGTGTATGCAAATAATATTTGAGAAGTAGAAATAATTCCAACTACTTCTTTTTTTGAGTTAACAACTGGGGCATGACCTATTTTATACTTCAACAGTTTTTCTCTAGTTTCAAGTACTTGTGAATCTGGTGATATACATATGGGATTGAAATTTATTAAAGGTTCAATAGAATCTGCTAAGGAGTAACCTCTAGCTATTGCATTGATGATTTTATTTTGTGTAAGGATCCCTATTAGAATAGAATCCTTGTTAACAATTGGAATGATATTTATTTTGTATAAAGAGAAGATCTTGGAGGCATTTTCTAACGAGGTATCTGCAAAACATGGCTGAAAGTGAGTTGCCATAATACTCCTTATTTCCACAATTTCCACTCCCTTAATACTCTAAAATTTTAATAAAGAAAATGTAAGCGCTTTAAAAATAGATTGCTTTTAGAATTCTTTTTTACCACATTCCATATAAACCAGTTGTTATCAAAGATGAACAAAGTGCCAACAATATGTAAACATTTCGATTCTTTTGTTTACATTAAACCACAAATTAACAGAAAAATAAATATATTTACAATTACGTGAATGTTTAGATGGAATATTTAATCACGGTTTATAGCCAAAAATTAAGGGCCATCATTTCAATTTAATAACTTGGTATGATTATTGCATTAAATCTTAGTAAGAAAGTATCATTGCCTTTTTCAAGACTTGTTCAAAATCCTGAAAGGGGGGGGAAGATGCGTGAAGCCGTAATAATTGATGCAATACGAACTCCAATTGGAAAAAGAAATGGCTTTTTAAGTGGAATGCGGCCCGACTTCATGTTAGCAGAGGTGATGAGTAACCTAATTATTAAAAATGAAATTTCAGTTGAGTTATTGGATGAAATAATAATAGGACACAGTCCGCTAATCGGGGAAGCAGCATCCGAAATGGTTAAATTGGCTGGCATAAGTACCGGAATACCAATGCATAACTTAGGAGCAATAATCAGCAGACAGTGCAGATCCAGTCAACAAGCTGTAAATTTAGCTGCTCAAGCTATCCTCAGCGGTGACCACGATATTGTAATAGCAACAGGAGTAGAATTTGTGTCGGGTTTTTCAAAGCTTTTAAATAAGAATGTATGGAAAGAAATAAACAAACAAAGGGTTGCTGCTGAACGGATAGCCGATATTTGGGGTATAAGCAGGAAACACTTGGATCAATATGCCTTAAACAGCCGTCAAAGGGCATTTCAAGCAAAAAAAGAGGGGCGTTTTGAAAAAGAAATTCTGCCATTGGATTTGATTCAACCAAATGGAAAAACCATAGAAGTGAAACATGATTCCCATTTAACTAAGGAATACTCCATTGAAGATTTATCGTTAATACAACCATTTTTCCAGGAAAACGGAAAAATCCACATAGGAAACTCAGGAAAAATAAGCGATGGAGCTGGAGCTGTCCTGTTAATGTCTAATACAAGAGCAGAGGAAATGGGTTTGCGACCTCGTTTTCGTATATTAAACAGAACAGTCCTGGGTACAGATCCATCAATCCTATATACAGGTCTTATTAAAGGTACGAATGAAGCGTTAGTGAATGCTGGGATTAATATCGATCAAATTGACATTTTCGAAATAAATGAAGACTACGCATCAGTACCCCTTATTTGGCTTCAAGAAACAAAGGCTGATCCTTCAAAATTAAATCCAAATGGCGGAGCAATTGCGTTGGGGCATCCAGTTGCGGCTACAGGAATCAGAATGTTATCAACAATGATTCATGAACTAGATAGAATAAGCGGCAGGTATGGTTTAATGGGGGTTTGTGAAGTTAATGGAATAGTAAATGT
Organism: Paenibacillus sp. BSR1-1; assembly: GCF_030403775.1. Lineage (GTDB taxonomy): Bacteria > Bacillota > Bacilli > Bacillales > Cytobacillaceae > Neobacillus. The sequence goes on along the minus strand of NZ_JAQMWQ010000004.1, from coordinate 60,857 downwards.
TACAATTGTTGAAAGAATTTAAAGACAATAAAATGTAAGGGTTTACAGCTGGTTTGTGATTTTGTATAGGGGGTGGAATACTTTGTTTGAAGGATCTTGATAATATACAGTTCTATTAAAGTTATATCTTAATTAGATCACATTAGGAAAATACTACTTTAGTTTGTTAACTAAAATATAAGTTTTATAAAAAAGGGGGAACAAAGGAAATGATAAAAAATAAAAAGCAAAAGTTTTTTACTATCATTTTATTGATTATTTCATTATTCACCATCACTGCATGTGGAAATCAGAGTGCCAGTACAAGCCAACAAGGTAAGAATGTGTCACAAGGAGTCACTGACAAAGAGATATTAATTGGTCATTTAGGACCTCAAACCGGCCCTGTAGCTGTTTATGATTATTTTAGAAAAGGCATTGATGCTTATTTTAAGTACGTAAATGAAAATGGTGGTGTTAATGGAAGGAAGCTTAAGCTAATTGCTTATGATGACCAATATCAACCTTCTAGAACAATCAAAAATGCAAAAAGAATTGTAAATGAAGATAAAGTATTTGCTATGTTAGGAGATCCATGCACTCCTTGTAACAGTGCTGCTAGGAATATTTTTGAAAAGGCTGGCATTCCTATGGTTATGATTAGTTCAGGTGCTCAACAATTTGTAAATCCACCGATCAAGAATTATTTTGGATCTAGTATCTTAAACTATCGAGTCGAAACGCGAGTTTTCGTTGATTATGCAGTTAATCAGTTACACGCTAAAAAAATCGGAGTCGTATACCAAAATGATGATTATGGTAAAGAAGGGTTAACTGTCTTAAAAGACTCTAAAAACATTGAACTTGTAGCCGAAGTACCATACGTTGCCGGAGATACCGATCTGAGTACACATGCAGAGCATTTAAATAAGGCTAAACCTGATGCAATTATGGTGTTAGGAGGACCTACTCAAGCAGCAAACCTGAAGAAAGAATTATACAAGATTGGGATGAAGGATACACCTTATATTGTTTCATCCGTAGGAGCTAATGATAGAAACCTATTTAAATTAGCGGGTAAAGATGTTTGGGAAGGAACAATTAGTGCAGCTGCATTCCCAATGCCTGATGTTAGTAATGATCCAAGCATGAAAACCTATGTAGAACAATTTAAGAAATATTATCCTAATGACCCAATAGATGGATTTGCACAAAATGGCTGGGCAATTGCTGAAGTATTGGTAGAAGCTTTAAATAGAACAGGTAAAGATTTGACATGGGATAATTTTTTTAAGGCATTGAATTCATTTGACAATTGGGATGGATCTATTTATGAAGGTGTTACATTTAATAAAAATAATCATTATGGGTTGACAACCATGATCCTAACTCAAGCAAAGAATGGTCAAATTCTTCCATTGTCAGGTCGAATCACGTTTGATCCTGATACGACTGAAATTACTTACGAAAAATAATTTACCCTAATTTATCAGAAGAATTTAAAGCTCATTAATTGTTGTTTGAAATAAGAGGAATAATGGATTTGATACATTATTCCTCTTAACATGAACAGCACTCGTCAATTTAATTCTAAGAAAAGAAAGGCGGGATCAAATGCAAATTCTTATGAGTGGTTTAATCTTTGGCTGCATCTATGGTTTGACAGCACTTGGATTGGTCTTAATCTATAAGACAACAGATATTGTAAACTTTGCGCAAGGCGAAATGGCGATGGTTACTACATTTGTAAGTTTTGTTTTTCTATCGAATTTTGGATTTGGGTATATCCCTTCATTACTATTAGCATTAATATTTGCTGCAATATTTGGTATTGCTATACATCAAATTGTAATGAAACGAGTACAATCTGCGCCCCCATTAAATCAAATTGTTGTAACTCTGGGCTTATTCATGATTTTAAATGGTATGGCCGGGTTAATTTGGGGTCATAAACCGACCAGTTATCCTCAAGCTGTAAAGGGTGATTCCATAAAGCTTGGCAGTGTGTTTATTACACCAAATGAATTATTCATTCTTTGTATAACATTTTTTTTGATGCTTATTTTTTTCCTTTTATTTAGATTTACTAGGGTTGGATTAGCCATGAGAGCTTCTGCACAGGACATAAAAGCATCACAGTTAATGGGTATAAAAGTAACAAGTGTATTTACAGCTACATGGGCAGTAGGGGCTATCCTTGGTGGTGTAGCAGGGATCATGACTGCTCCAATAACATTTTTAGATACACAAATGATGTTCGAAGTTTTAATAATGGCATTTGCAGCAGCTGTAATAGGCGGGTTTGTTAGTTTACCGGGAGCAGTAATTGGCGGTTTGTTCATTGGTGTTTTTGAAAACTTGATAGCCTTCTATATTTCTCCAGAAATGAAGTTGGTATATACATTTTTATTAATTATTTTAGTTCTTTATATACGCCCACAGGGTATTTTTGGAGGCAAACAAACTCTTAAAAAGGTGTGATGATACTGATGTTGAAGCAATTAGGAAACAAAAGGATTGCTTTGGGAATACTGATTGTTTGTATGCTTTTCTACCCTTTTTCCGTAGGATATTCCAGTTATTTTCTCACATTATTTGTAATCACTTGTATTTATGTCATTACATCATTGTCTTTGAATCTTCTTGTTGGATATGGAGGACAAATTTCTGTAGGTCAGGCAGGGTTTTTATCAGTCGGAAGCTATTCAGTTGCCATCCTATCTACTAAATTAGGTTTACCCTTTTTAGTTGTGTTACCTTTAGCAGGAATTATAACAGCCCTGATTGGTTTGCTGATAGGGCTGCCTGCAGTTCGACTGAAAGGGCATTTTTTAGCAGTTGCAACGTTAGGGTTCGGTCTGTCAGTCCCGCAAATTGCATTGAAATGGGATAAACTTACAGGCGGTTTTTCAGGATTATCTGTAACACCATCCAGCCTTTTTGCATCTGAAACACAATTGTTTTACTTTTTTGTTTTCTTAACAGTGTTAATAATATGGCTAATTAATAATATTGTAAAAAGCAGTATTGGAAGAGCTTTTATTGCTATTCGTGATAGTGAAGTAGCAGCACAAGCAATTGGTATAAACCTTTCGTTTTATAAAACAACCATGTTTGTTATCAGTTCCTTCTTCACAGGTATAGCAGGGGGGATTTATGGTTATTGGGTTGGATTTGTAAGCCCCAATGATTTCGTCATTACAAACTCTTTCCTAATATTAGCCATGATCGTAGTAGGGGGATTGGCCTCCATACCAGGTTCCATTATTGGGGCACTTTTGTTTTCTATTATCCCTCACTTTACAGATAGTTATGTTGGAATTACCAATATTGTCATAGGAGTAGCCGTTGTCCTCATCATTTTATTTAAGCCTAAGGGAATGGTGTCTATGTTTAATTTCAAACGAAATAAATCAGAAAAAACGAAAAAGAATGAACTGCTATTAAAGGAGGAGGGGAATAGAGGTGTTAACATTTAATGATGTAACTGTACAATTTGGTGGTTTAACTGCCGTAGATAATCTTTCCTTTGAAGTTCCTGAAGGCAGTATTTATTCAATAATCGGCCCTAATGGTGCAGGAAAGACTACTGTATTTAACTGTATTAGTCGTTTTTATACGCCAGCCAAAGGCAGTATAAAGTTCTGCGGAGATGAAATAACAAAATATAAGCCGCATCAAATCATAAACATAGGGATCGCTAGAAGTTTTCAAAATGTGGAACTTTTTTCTAAGATGACCGTTCTCGAGAACTTATTGACGGGCTTACATCCAAAACTAAGGAAAAATATTTTTGCCATTTCTTTGAATCTTCCAACTGTAAAAAGGTCTGAAGAAGATTCCAGAAAGAAGGCTTTTGAAGTAATGGAGTTATTAAAAATCACTCATCTGGCAGATGAACAAGTTTCTAATTTATCCTTTGGATTTCAAAAAATGGTTGATATTGGAAGGGCGATAATGGCAGATCCAAAATTAATATTATTGGATGAACCTGTAGCAGGAATGAATCCGATTGAGACAGAGAAAATCAGTCAACTTATTCTTAATTTAAAAAATGAAATGAACTATACTGTTTTGTTAATTGAGCATGATATGTCACTCGTAATGAAAGTTTCAGATGCTGTAACGGTTATGAACTTTGGGAAAAAAATATCAGAAGGAACACCAAAGGACATTCAAAATGACCCTGTTGTTATTGAAGCATATCTAGGTGAGGTGAATTTACATGCTGAAGTTAAATGACGTACATGCTTTCTATGGTCGTGTACATGCTTTAAGGGGAGTTTCGCTTGAAGTTCCAGAAGGAAAAATTATTTCCTTACTTGGAGGTAATGGTGCAGGAAAGTCGACAACCCTTAACGTTATTTCCCGTCTCATTCAACCAAAGGAGGGGAATTTTGAACTCAATGGACAATCCATGTTGAAGAAATCACCTAGTGACATGGTTAAACAAGGAGTCATTCAATGTCCAGAGAATAGAAGGGTCTTTCCATTGTTAACGGTGGAAGAAAATCTAAAAATTGGTGCTTACCAACGTAAAGACAAAAATATTCAATTAGACATGGAAAAGGTTTATACTTACTTTCCCAGATTAAAAGAAAGAAAAATACAAAAAGCAGGAACATTAAGTGGGGGCGAACAACAAATGCTTGCCATTGGGAGGTCCTTAATGGGAAAGCCCAAAATACTGTTACTTGATGAACCTTCACTTGGAATTGCTCCGATTTTAGTAAGTGAGATATTCAAAATTATTAAGGAAATAAATAATGAAGGAACAGCTATTCTCCTTGTTGAACAAAATGCACATATGGCAATGTCGATTTCAGACTATTCATACATTTTGGAAAACGGGCGTGTTGCCTTGGAGGGTAACTCTGAAGATCTAAAAAATGATGACGAAGTGCGTAAACTCTATTTAGGTGCTTAAACAACAAGTGTAAACACAAAAAGTGTAAACAACTGTTGACAACAATCTGGAAATTGTAAATAAGTTTACAGAAAAATGAAACTTTTATTTACAATAAATCATATATCAATACCGTCCAAAATTTTTAACTTTACTATAACCATTATCACAGTAGTGATATTACCTCATTAGACTATTGGCACGATAATTGCATTATAAATAAAAGAAAGGTGGATTGAAAAAGGATTGTGATTCTATGAAACATAAATTCTATCTTTTCAAAAATAATGACTGGAGTTGATTTAATTGAAACAACAGGCTTATGAAGAATTTAAAACAAGGCTGTTTGAAGCAATATGGAGAGATCTTGATCCGCTAGAAGAAGAAATTGAGAATAATGAAGCCCTTCCATACGATAAATTGTTCCCCATGCTAAGGGAAATGGGCGCCTTTGGATTAAGGCTTCCAGAGGAATACGGAGGTTTAGGCTTAACGGTTTCACAATATATCGATATTATTGCCGAGTTTTCGAAAATTCAAGGTGGAATTAGAGCGGTCGTCCATGTACACAATTCAATGGCATGTGCTTTCTCAAAGATTGCTAATGAAGAGCAAAGGAGAGCGGTCTTGCCAGGATGCGTGGCAGGAGAAAAATCGGTAGCCTTCGCCTTAACTGAACCAGATCATGGAACAGGCCTGGATCTTGGCACTACGGCTACTCGTGATGGAGTCGATTTCATTATAAATGGCCGGAAACATTTAATCACTAATTCCGATTTTGCGAGTCATTTTATTGTATTTGCGAAAACAAAACCAGGAAAAAGTGAAGATTCGGTATCAGCGATTTTAGTCGAGAGAGATACTCCGGGATTCACAATCGAACCATTACCCGAAACAATGGGCTGTAAGGGTGGAGAGCACGGTATATTAACATTTGAAAATGTTCGTGTTCCGGTGGCCAATTTACTTGGAGAAGAAGGAAGAGGGGTCTATCAATTAGAAGAAGCTCTGGAAATTAGCAGGCTATACATTGCTGCGACGTCGTTAGGTACAGCTGAAAGAGCCTTTGATTTGTCCGTACAATTTGCCAAAGAAAGAAAAACCTTTGGAAAACCCATTGCGGAACGCCAAGCGATTCAAAGATATATTGCGGAAATGGGCATAGATATCTATGCATTAAGGAATATGATCAAAGATGCAGCCAAAAAGTGGGATAGTGGAAAACGGATTCCGGCAGAAGCCTCCATGTGTAAACAATTTGGGCTGGAAGCTGTCGGAAGAGTAACGGATCGAGCGCTGTTGGTGTTCGGCGGGATTGGTTATACACGAAAATATCCAATTGAAAGATTATACCGCGATGCAAGGTTAAACTGGCTTGAAGAAGGACCACCGACTATACAGTATATGGTAGCAGCCCGGGAATTTTTTAAAGGTTATAAGTGGGAAGAATAGAAACATAGGGATCTAGAGTAGTTGATTGGATTGCGGAATAAAACTGTTTTTTGCTAGAAGAATACTTTTTTAAGGATAAAAAGGAGATGAATTAATAATGGAACAGAAGGCATACGAAGAATTAAAAGCCAGAATATTTGATTCGATTTGGAGAAATCTTGATCCTCTTGAAGAAGAAATTGAAAATAATGAAGCCCTTCCGTATGATAAGCTATTCCCTCTGCTAAGGGAAATGGGCGCCTTTGGATTAAGGATTCCTGAGGAATACGGCGGTTTAGGCTTAACGGTTTCTCAATATATCGATATCATTGCCGAGTTTTCGAAAATTCAAGGTGGAATCCGAGTAGTTGTCCATGTCCACAATTCGATGGCAAGTGCTCTCTCAAAGATTGCAAATGAAGAGCAAAAGAGAGCGGTCTTACCAGGATGTGCGGTTGGAGAAAAATCCGTTGCCTTTGCTTTGACTGAACCAGATCATGGAACAGGCTTGGATCTTGGCACTACGGCCACCCGTGAAGGTGACCATTTCATTATTAATGGCAGGAAGCATTTAATCACCAATTCCGATTTTGCCAGCCATTTTATAGTTTTTGCCAAAACAAAAGCAGATAAGAGCGAAGATTCGGTATCCGCCATTTTAGTAGAGAGAGATACACCTGGATTTACCATTGAAGCATTACCGGAAACAATGGGCTGTAAAGGCGGGGAACATGGTGTATTAACCTTTGAAAATGTTCGTGTTCCAGTCACCAATTTACTGGGAGAAGAAGGGAAAGGGGTCTATCAATTAGAGGAAGCACTGGAAATAAGCAGATTATACATTGCTGCTACTTCATTAGGAACAGCAGAAAGAGCCTTTGACTTATCTGTAGAATTTGCAAAAGAAAGAAAAACCTTTGGAAAACCAATAGGAGAACGACAGGCGATTCAAAGATATATCGCGGAGATGGGAATAGATATCTATGCATTAAGGAATATGATCAAAGATGCAGCCAAAAAGTGGGATAGTGGAAAACGGATTCCAGCAGAAGCCTCCATGTGTAAACAATTTGGGCTAGAAGCTGTTGGCAGAGTCACAGATCGAGCTCTACTAGTGTTCGGCGGAATTGGCTATACACGGAAATATCCAATTGAAAGATTATACCGCGATGCAAGGTTAAACTGGCTTGAAGAAGGACCACCGACTATACAGTATATGGTGGCAGCCCGGGAATTTCTTAAAGGCTACAGGTGGGAAGAATAATGGACATCCAATTAGACGGCAAAGTTGCGTTGGTCATTGGGGGTACGCGTGGTATAGGGAAGGAATCAGTATTATCACTAGCTAAAGCAGGCGCAAAAGTCATCTTTTCTGGCAGATCAGCAAATAATGCCAATGAAGTTATTGCTGAGGCAAGTAAATTAGGAATAGATGTAAGCGCTTCAGTTTTTGATGTAGCAGATATAGAAGCAACAAATAGTGCAATCAATAAGGTAGTAGAGGAATATGGAAAGATTGATATTTTAGTTGCAAATGCAGGTATCAATCCTATCTTTAAAAGGGCGGAACATGTCACCCCTGAAGACTGGGACCATTTAATGTCCGTTAACTTAAGAGGTTTATTTTTTGCCATTCAGTCAGCTGGAAAACATATGCTCAAACAAGGAAATGGAAGTATTGTTTCTGTTTCTTCTGTTACCTCTGTTAAAGGAACTCTACGCGGTTTGCCATATGTAGCGACAAAAGGCGGTATGGACTCTATGACTAGAACTTTAGCACTCGAATGGGCCGATAGAGGTGTCCGGGTAAATGGGGTCGCACCAGGCTATATAGAAACGGATCTAACTCAGGGTATGAGAAATCACGACTCTCTCAATGATATGATGTTAAGTAAAATGCCTTTGGGCAGATATGGAAAATCGGAAGAAATTGCTAGTATGATTGTGTTTTTATCCTCCGAAGCATCAAGCTATATTACCGGCCAAACATATATAGTTGACGGTGGATACTCATTGTAACATCAGTTAAGAGGAGGAGGGGAAATTTGTCTAAAACAGTATTGGAAGGCCTTAGGATATTGAATTTAGCTGAACAATATCCAGGGCCATATGCGACTCTGATTTTGTCAGATCTTGGGGCAGATGTCATCAATATTGAACGCCCAAATGGCGGGGATCCATCAAGGCAATTTAAAGCTTTCTATGAGAGCCTTAATCGAAATAAACGCTCTTTAGCGGTGGATCTCAAATGTGAAAAAGGGAAAAAAGTATTTTTTGATCTTGCTCGTAATGCAGATGTCATCATTGAAGGATATAGACCTGGGGTAGCTAAAAAACTAGGAATTTCATATGAGGAAGTTTTTGCCGTAAATGAGCAAATCGTGTATGCCTCCGTTACCGGATTTGGCCAAGAGGGTCCATATAAAAGCCGCCCTGCTCATGATATTTCCTATCAAGCTATTTCCGGCATGCTTTATAAACAAGCAGATAATGGGATTCCTTCACTATTTTCCAAATTAACGATAGGTGACCTTTCCTCTGGTATGTTTACGGTAATCGGCATCCTATCTGCCCTATTATTGAGAAATCAAGCAGGAAAAGGATCTTATGTAGATATCTCCATGACGGATGGTTTAGTTTCCTGGATGACAACTGATCTGTTTGCTGTGATTAATAATTTAGGAAAGCCAGGGCTGCCGGATGAACCTGGATTTGAGATTTATCGAACTCAAGATGGAAAATTAATAAGTCTCAGTATTGCACATGAGGATTGGTTTTGGGCAGATTTTTGCCATAAGGCTGGGCTTAAACAGTTTTCAATGCTTAAAGGCGAGGAAAGGCGGACTAGATTTTCAGAGTTGAAAGAAATCGTAGCTCAAGCCATATCTACTAAAACTCAAAAAGAATGGGAGGAGATTTTCGGCAATTCGATCCCTTATGGATCTGTCTTAAGTTTGGATGAAGTACCTAATGATCCGCAAATAAAACATAGAAAGATGTTTGTAGAAGTCCCACCATTAGGCGGCCATCCTTCACGGACCCATATCCGCCAGCCGCTGCAATTTAGGGGATATCAAACCCTTCCGAAAAGACATTCCCCCAAATTAGGCGAGAATTCGAGAGAAATTTTATCTTCTATTGGGTATTCAGAGGATGAAATAGAACATCTATTGATAAATAAGATTTGCTATGAAGAACCATCAAAATAAGCCATAACTAAAGGAATTGGAGGTTTTATTCATGAGAAATATTTTAGACCTTTCAGGTAAAGTAGCCCTCATTACAGGTGCCGGTCAAGGAGTAGGGAAACAAATTGCATTACATTTTGCAGAGTATAATGCTAGGGGAATTATTATTAATGATTTTAATGGTGAGCGTGCAGAAGAAACTGCTAGACAAATCTCGGAAGAGTACAAAGATACAGAAGTAATTGCTGCTCAAGCAGATGTATCGAATTGGGACTCTGTCAGAAACATGGTTGATAAAGCATTAGATAGATTTGGCACGATTGATATTCTAGTTAATAACGCTGGTAATGCAGGCGGAACAGTCCAAGATGTTATGGGAATGCAAAAAACGTTTCTGGAAACTTTACCTGAGGAATGGGAGAAATGGATTGGTGTAAATTATTACGGTCCAATGTATACTTCGAGAGCAGTCCTCCCAAGTATGGTCCAAAACCAATATGGTAAAATCGTAAACATTATATCTGACGCCGGTCGTGTAGGCGAACCAAAACTAGTGGTTTACTCAGGTGCAAAAGCCGGGACTGCCGGTTTCACAAGGGGGCTTGCCAGAGAAGTAAGCCGGTATAATATTACGGCAAATTGTGTAGCTCTATCCACAATGAATACTCCAGGTGTTGCTGAATTTACAAATAACGAGGAAATACTTAAGAAAGTCCTTAAAAAATATCCGATTAAACGTGTTGGTGAGCCTGAGGATGCTGCAAATGCTGTCCTGTTTTTATCATCTGACGCGTCTAGCTGGATTACCGGGCAAACTTATCCTGTTAATGGAGGCTACTCATTTAACCAATAAATATTGGCTGATAGATTCAGAATATTGGAACTACAGGAGGGGGAACCGGATTTTATGGAAACGATTTCATACGAACAGGAAGGCTTATACGGTATTATCCGCTTGAATCGGCCTGATGTATTAAATGCCTTGAATGATGCTTTGTGCGAGGAGTTCATCGACCTTCTTAATAAATTGGAAGATGAAATCGAACCTCGTGTACTAATTATTACCGGGAATGAGAGAGCATTTAGTGCAGGTGCCGATCTTAAATCGCTTTTAGCCATGCAGCAGTTAGGTAAATTAAATCCTACTGAAGAATTTTTGGGTAAGGTAAAAACATTGTTTAATAAAATTGAAAGGTATTCAAAGCCTGTGATTGCAGCGATTGATGGAATTGCCTATGGCGGCGGCTGTGAATTGGCACTTTCTTGTGATTTCCGGATAGCCAGTACAAAAGCTAGGATTTGCTTATCTGAAGTAAAAATTGGTGTTTTGCCGGCTGGCGGAGGAACACAGCGCTTGCCACGACTAATTGGTTTATCCCGTGCAAAATATATGCTGCTTTCTGGGGAGCCAATCGAGATAAATACCCTTTATGATTGGGGATTATTACACGAGGTTGTTTCCTCGGATGAATTGCTTTCCAAAGCCAAGGAGTTTGCAGCACCTTTTTTAAATGGTGCCCCATTAGCGCAAAAAGCTATTAAAAATCTTGCATTATCTTCTACAAATACGGATCTTGATTCTGGATTGGAAATTGAAAAACTGCTATCAAATAATTTGCATCACTCCAATGATGCCAAAGAAGGGATTGCAGCTTTCAATCAAAAACGAAAACCAATATTTCAAGGAAAATGAACCAGGAAGTGACCAAATAGGAAAAATCAGTTCCTATTCGATCTTACATGCAGTCTAAGCATAAAGGAATTTAAATGGAGGAATTAGGGTGAATATTGGAAATTTACATTCCGGATTGGCTGTACATGCAAGAAATAAACCGGATGAGGAAGCAATTGTGTTTTACGAGAAGTCCAGAACATATAAGGAGCTTTTTGAACGAGTAAACGCACTGGCTAACTCATTAATTGATCTTGGTGTAAAAAAAGGTGATCATATCGCCCTTTACATGAGGAACCGCTTAGAAATGGTTGAGATCTATTATGCGATTTCTGCCGCTGGAGCAGTAGGAGTTCCAATTAACTATATGGTTCAAGGTGAGAGTCTCCAAACTTTGATCAATAACTCTGATGCTCACTATCTTTTTGTTGAGGAAGAAACATTGCCGGCTTTAGAAAAAGTTTACCCCTATTTAGACAGAATTACTAAAAAAACAACGATTTTAGTAAGCAACGGTCTGATAGAGACACCATACATTTCATATGAGATCTTTTTATCGAAGGGTTCAATTGAATCTCCGAATGTGGAAGTGAATTCGGATGATGTTGCAGCTATGATTTATTCATCTGGCACGACTTCCCTGCCTAAAGGAATTATTATTACCCATGGGAACGAAATCTTCAGAGATCACTCGTTTGCAATAGAATGGAACCTTAACTATAAGGATGTAATTTTGATAACTGTTCCAATCTATCATTCAATGGGCCATTTATACATTTTCTATATCAGCTTATTGGGATGCAAAATCATTATGACAAGAGATTTTAATGCAGAAAACACACTAAGATTGATTCAAGATTACAAAGTGACCCATGCCTTTTTTGTACCAACCCAATACATCTTCATGCTTGAATTGCCATCTTTCCATCAATATGACCTTTCCTCGTTACGATCAGTTGTATCAGCAGGAGCTCCTATGGCGGAAGTGACTAAAAAACAAGTAGTAGAAAAGTTCAGTAAGAACTTTACAGAATTTTACGGGACATCAGAAATCACCCCTTTAGCGAGTTTACGGCCTATAGATGTATTACGAAAGCCAGCCAGTGTCGGTCAAAGCCCAGCATTTATGGAAATTCGCCTTCTTAACGAACAGGGAAACGATGTAGCAGTAGGAGAGGAAGGAGAATTTGCAGCAAAAGGGCCTTCTATGTTTACGAAATACTATAAAAATAAAGAGGAAACGGATAAAGTGAGAACACCAGACGGATTTCATCGGACTGGTGATATGGGCCGGATGGATAAAGACGGTTTCTTCTATTTGCTCGACCGTAAAAAAGATATGCTCATCAGCGGTGGAGTGAATATCTATCCCAAGGATATTGAGGAGGTAATCTATACCCACCCGGATGTTTTGGAAGCGGCTGTTATTGGTGCTCCTGACGAAAAGTGGGGAGAATCTGTAAAGGCCTATGTTGTTTTAAAACAGGGTTCCATGGTGGATAAAGGAGAAATTATAACATTTTGCAACAGCAAACTAGCAAAGTATCAAAATATCAAAGAACTTGAATTTATTCTCGCTCTTCCAAGAAACCCTTCGGGGAAAATACTAAAAAGGGAATTACGTGATTTGAGCACTAAGATACAGCAGATTAACCCGTAAGGATTGGGAGTGTATATATGATTTTAGAATTTACGGAAGAGCAGCAAATGCTAAAGCAGACAGTCAGAAAATTTTTAGAGAAAGAAATAAAGCCCTATGCAGAAGAGTATACGGATCTGCTGATCCCAAAAGAGCTGGCTCATGAATTAATCAAAAAATTGCTCCCATTTGGTTATGTAGCCGGCTCTTTTCCTGAAGATATGGGGGGAATGAATTTGGATACCATATCCCAAGGAATCCTCTATGAAGAGTTGTTTCGTGTCTTTCCTGGTCTTGGGGGGATTGTTTTTATAACACAGGAAACTGCGTTAACGCTTTATCAAGACGGAAATAAAGAACAAATACAACGCTTTATCCCCAAGCTTCTATCAGGCGACTATATAGGCTGTGTTGCTGTAACTGAACCGGATGTTGGTTCCAATCCATCCGAAGTAAAAACGAGGGCCATCTTGGAAGCTGGCACATACCGAATGAATGGGCAGAAGATTTGGATTTCCAATGGCAGTATATCCGATCTTGCGATTGTTCTTGCCCGAACCGAAAAAGAGGCTGGAAAAAAATCAGTCAGCAGATTAATCGTCGAACGTTCGTTCAGCCCCTATAGCACTAAAGATATAAAAAAATTAGGGCTAAATTCTTGGCCAACTTCCGAACTCTTCTTAGACGATATTTCTGTACCGCAAGAAAATTTGCTTGGAGAATTAGGTGAGGGCCTAAAGTCAACCCTGCAACTTTTCGAGAGGGCCCGCTGTTTTGTTGCCCTGTATTCCACCGGAATTTCCCAAGCCTCTATGGACGCAACGATTCAATATGTGAAAGAGAGGGAGCAGTGGGGTAAGCCAATCGGTCAACATCAGTTGATTCAGGATAAGCTTGCCGAGATGTTAACTGAATTGGATGCAGCAAGATTGCTGGCTTATAGAGGCCTCTATTTGATCGGGAAGGGAGTCCGCTGTGATACGCAAACGTCAATGGCTAAATACTATGCTACGGAAGCGGGTGTGAAAATTACTTCACATGCGATTCAAATCCATGGCGGATATGGATTATCAAAGGAATTCCCGTTAGAACGATACTTTAGGGATGCCCGCATGTTAACGATCCCCGATGGCACGAGCGAAATACAAAAGCTAATCATAGCACGTAATGCAATTGGAATGCCTGCATTTAGGTAGGAATCTAGAAAGGAGGTCAATAAATGGATAATAACGGAAGGCTTTATTATAAACCAGCTAATGCTAATGAAAAACCCTATTTAATCGGAAGTACATGTAAAGAGTGCGGGGATACCCACTTCCCGCCAAAAGGGGCCTGTCCCAATTGTTTAAAAAACAATACATTGGAAGAAGTGAAAATAGGCCAAAAAGGGAGAATCAGTTCCTATTCCATCCTGTATGTTGCTCCTCCTGGTTTCCCCGTGCCGCATATTCAAGCCATGGTGAAGCTGGAGGAAGGCCCGCTTGTTTTTAGTATATTAAATACAGACGATGTGGAAAGCGTTTCCCTTGATCAGCCAGTCAGTCTTACAATTGCTCCTATTCGAAAGAATAAGAATGGAGAGGATGTTATTGGCTGGATGTACCAGCCAGAAGGAGGGGGTTCAATTGCATAAGGTTGCAGTTTTAGGTGTTGGGATGCACCCATTCGGTAAGTTCGAACATAAACATCTTAAGGATTTGGCGAATACAGCCATTTGGAATGCTATTGAAGATGCAGGAATTGAGGCAAACCGAATTGAAGCGGCTTTTGTTGGAAATTGCCTGGGAGGGCTGCTTGTAGGCCAGGAATCCGTTCGTGGACAGGTGATCCTTCGCCATGCCGGCTTTAAAGGCATTCCGATTGTTAACGTGGAAAATGCATGCGCCACCGCTTCAACTGCTTTTCGCATGGCTTGGTTAAGTGTCATTTCCGGAATGCATGATGTGGTCCTGGCCGTGGGTGTGGAAAAAATGTTTGTAGGTGATACAGCAAAATCCATTGAAGCGCTATCGACAGCCACAGACATTGACGTGTGCGGAAATATGGGATTGCAGTTTACCTCCGTTTACGCCATGAACATCAGGAAGAAAATGGATAAATATGGCTGGACCAAGGACGATCTTGGTTTAGTAGCCGAGAAAAATTCCTACAACGGGTCACTTAACCCTTATGCACAATTTAAAAAGCCGTTAACAAAAGAAGAAGTGCTGGCTTCAAAAATGATAGCCGATCCTATCACTTTATACATGGCTTCCCCTATGGGGGATGGTGCCGCAGCAGCGATAATCTGTAATGAAAGAATAGCGAGAAAATTGAAAAATAAGCCCTTTGTACGAGTTGTTGCTTCGGAACTAAGCAGCGGACATGCTTCAATGCTGGAGTCAAAGCCAAAAGACAGTACTACATATTCAACAGCACTTAAGGCTTATGAACAAGCCGGGGTTGGTCCAGAAGATATCAATCTTGCAGAAGTTCACGACGCGATGTCACCAGCGGAACTGAAAATTTATGAGGAATTAGGCTTTTGTGAAGAAGGAGAAGCAATTAAATTAATCCGTGAAGGAAGAACAAAAATTACCGGCGATATCCCTGTTAATCCGAGTGGGGGATTAGCCTCGAGAGGCCATCCAGTTGGTGCAACCGGATTGGCACAAATTGCGGAAGTTGTTTGGCAATTACGAGGAGAGGCTGGAAAAAGGCAAGTAGTAGATATAAATGGTAAATTGCCTCGTTTTGGACTGACGCAAAATGATGGGGGATATGTTGAAGGCGATAATGCAGCATCCTGTATTCATATATTATCTAGGGTCTAATACGGATTGTTAATTTTTTAAATCGACGGGTAAAGAAACAAAGGCAATTCTGTCGGAACTGGGAGTTTCAATCAATAGACAGACATATTGATTCTCCCTTCTCGTTAATATTCTTAAATCTGAATTCTTAGTTGACGATAAATTGAAAACTAGGTAATTGGAGGGGGTTTTTTTATGATAGTAAATTTCGGCAGGTTATTATTACAAACAGCAAAACAATTCTCCGATAAAAAGGCGCTTGTCAATATAGAAAAAAACAGAAGCTATACCTTCATGGAATTGCATTTATTGACCAATAAGATTTGTAATATGATGAAAGACCACTTTGGTTTAAAAGCCGGGGATGCTTATGGGAATTTATTGGAAAATGATAATAATAGCCTATTTAATTTCTGGATGTTGAAATCGATGCCTTCCGGTTTATGGTTTAATTATCGGGATTCCTTTGATGAGCATATGTATCAAATCGACTATGTAAATCCGAAACTATTATTCGTCGAGAAAGAGATTTTAGAGAAGGAAAATTACTACCATGCATTTAGAAAACGCGGAATTGAGATCGTTTGCATGGAAAAGCCTTCGCTAAACCTTGAAGGTGTTCATTACTTTTGGGAATTAGTTGAACAGGCGAGCGACGAAGAAATCGGGGTACAATACGATATTAATGAGCATATTGTTCTATATCGTTTTACTGGCGGAACAACCGGTAAGGGAAAATGTGTAGCCTATTCTTTACGGAATTTCATGGCTGGCGTGCAGCATATGCATGGTTTTGAAGAAAATTTATTTGACAGTAATATCAGACACTTGCATGTTACTCCTCTATCACATGCCAGTTCCCTATTCGTATTACCTATTCACTTTAAAGGTGGTACCCATTATACAATCAATGCTCCCAATCTTGAACACTTCAGTGAGGCCATTCAAAATTATCAAATCAATTCAACATTCGTCGTTCCAACCATCCTTTATAAATTAGTAGATCTTGGGCTTGAAGAAAAGTATGACCTCAGCAGTTTAAATACTGTCTTTTATGGTGCTTCTCCGATGAGCCCGGCAAAATTGGAAAATCTGCAAGATAAATTCGGCCATATCTTCGTTCAATCATACGGCGCAACGGAAGCCTGGCCAAATGTAGTTATGCTCGGAAAATCTGACCACGTCGTAAAAAATGAAGAAGATCGTAAAAGATTATCTTCAACTGGAAAGATATTACCAGGCGTCGAAATTAAAATAGTTGATGACCATGGCACGGAAGTAAAAACCGGTGAGCCAGGCGAAATATGGATTCGCGGCGGTTGTGTCGCTAAAGGGTATTATAAAAATGAAGAAGAGACGAATGCAAACTTTACCCACGATGGTTTTTGGAAATCAGGTGACATCGCGTATATGGATGAAAAGGGATATCTATTCCTTGTTGATAGAAAGAAGGACATGATTATTACTGGTGGCTTTAATGTCTATGCTATTGAGGTTGAAAACGCTTTAAATTCACATCCTGCGGTACAACAATCTGTAGTCGTCGGCATTCCTCATGAAAAATGGGGAGAATCAGTCCATGCTGAAGTTATTCTAAAGAATTCCATGCAAATCAGTGAGCAAGAATTAATTACCTTTACGAAAGATAAAATTGGAAAATATAAGGTTCCAAAGTCTATTCATTTTGTGAGCGAACTGCCTTTAAGCACCGTAGGGAAAATCTTAAGAAGAAAAGTAAAAGATAAATATTGGAAGGAAATAGGACGAAAGGTGAATTAAGTTTTGTTCAGCCTTGCATATTTTTTAGAATCTATTCAGTGATGAAACAATATCATTGCAGGATGTGAAATATATTGGGGGGATAAACAATGGTAAATATAAAGGGAGAATCCAAGAAGAGAAGGATAATAGAAAGAAATATATTGGAACAGATTCCTCAATCTGAACGAATTTTATTCAAGATTCTTGAACGTAAGGCTATTGATTCTCCGGATCAGGAATTGCTTCGTACGGTAGAAGGTAAGATATATACGTATGCTGATGTAAATAGTGCAGCCAATCAGCTTGCCAATGGGTTATGGTCGATTGGGGTTCGTCCGAATGAAACGGTATGCTGGATGCTTCCGACAAGTCCGGATAGTATTGCTTATTGGTTTGCCTTATCCAAGTGTGGGACAGTGGAAATTTGTATTAATGAAGCTTATAGAGGAGAGATACTTCAATACGTTTTAAATGATTCTAAAGCAAAAACACTTATCATTCATTCTAAATACTTTTCTCGACTGGAGGAGATTGCAAGCGATCTATCAAGTCTTGAACGGATTGTAATAGTAGATGAAGAATGTCAGGAAAAAGAGCGGTTAACAAACCGATTTAATTTTGATTTTTATTTTGATACTCAACTCCAAGACAAAGAATTTGTAAAAGTCTCTTATCAAGAACAGCATCCAGCCTTCAATGAAGTAAGTACTATGATTTATACTTCAGGGACAACTGGACCGTCTAAAGGTGTCATGATTAGTCACCATATGCTTTTCTTTTACGGTCTAACTTACGCTGAAAGCATTGGCTTAAAAAAGGAAGACATTATTTACCATTTTTTACCATTTTTCCATGTCTCTGGACGGCAACTCGTTGGAGGTGCCCTTATTTCAGAGGCGAAAATTGTGTTAAGAGAGAGATTCAGTGTGTCGAATTTTTGGAAGGATATTCGAAATAACAAATGTACTCAAACGGTAGCGGTAGGCGGGACTCCTTCGCTGATACTCGCCGAGAAAGAGTCCGAAGATGATGGGGATAATCCTTTGGAGGTTGTTTGGGCTGTTCCTGCTTTGCCAAATGTTTATGCCGCTTTCGAGAAACGGTTTAACACAAGAGTGACGGTCCCCTTTGGAGGAACCGAAATGACCTATATAACAAAACCCGATCTTAGGGACAATGCTGCATCAAGAGGTTCTTCGGGCTGTGCCAATGATTACTTTGAGCTTAAAATTGTAGATCATCATGATAATATTCTTCCTCGAGGGGAAACAGGTGAAATCGTCGTTAGGCCGAAGATTCCTGGAATAATCTTGAAAGGTTACTGGAATAAGCCTGAAAGTACACTGGACAGCTTAAGAAATGCATGGTACCACACGGGTGATTTGGGATATTTAGATGAGGAGGACTATCTGTTTTTCACGGATCGTAAAAAGGATTCCATCAGAAGGCGGGGCGAAAATATTTCATCAGCGGAAGTGGAAAACATCATTTCTAAGCATGAACAAGTCGTGCATTGTGCGGCCGTCCCTGTTGCAGCAGAACATGGGGAAGATGAAGTGAAGGTATGCCTCACCTTGAAATCTAAACAGCCTATCAATCTTGTTGAATTTATCCAATGGTGTTTTGAACGGATGCCATATTTTATGACACCTAGATTTATAGATATTCTGGATGAAATGCCTCTGACGGCTCTGGGGAAAATTGAAAAATATAAACTTGGTAATGTGACGAATAAAACCTGGGACATCCAAAAAGCCGGTTACAAAATAACTCGCGAAGGATTAGTGCCTATACAACAATAATATTCATCCGTCTATCATATACTCAAGGAAAACTTTTTTCATATAAATGTCAGATGAATGGATGCCAAAAGGAATAGAGTACATCCGTTTAGCTGCAATCGGTTGTACTCTGTTACGAGAATATGGTTCTCTAAGTAAACTATTTGAGAGGAGCCTTATTATTAATGGACATATATAATGTATTAAATCCATCACAAAACAGGGTTTGCCAGTTATTAGGAATTGAGACACCTATCATCCAAGGCGGATTGGCATATGTGGGGAATGGCTCTTTGGCGGCAGCGGTTTCAGAAGGCGGGGGCTTCGGACAAGTAGGTTCTGCAGGAAGAACTCTTGAAAATTTTGAAAGAGAAATCATAATCGCCAGAAGCAAAACAAAGAATCCATTTGGTGTGAATATCCCTATCAGTGCTCATACTGATTTTACCCCGTTCTTTGAAATCCTAAAAAGGCACCGGTCCGACATTAGAGCTGTAAGTTTTGGCGGAGGAAATCCTGCACCTTATATTAAGACAATAAAAGATATGGGATTCATTACTATGGTTGTGATATCTTCACCTAACCAGGCGTCTAAAGCAGAGCGTCTCGGTGCTGATATTATTATTTGTGAAGGGTATGAAGCAGGTGGACATAATGGGAAAGCGGAACTTACAACTTTTACACTTATTCCACAAGTTAGACGCGCGGTTTCAGTCCCTGTGGTTGCTGCTGGCGGAATTTCTGATGAAAAAGGTCTAATTGCTTCGATCATCCTCGGTGCGGACGGAGTACAAATGGGAACGCGTTTTGTAGCCACAACGGAGTGTGAAGCCCACAACCATTATAAAGAATTAATTGTTAATTCTGGGGAAGACTCGACAACAGTATTAATAAGAGATATAAAAGGCCCACTAAGAGTTTATAAAAACGATTATGCGGTAATGGTAAGAAACCTTGAAAAAAATAATGCAGATACAGAAGAAATCCTGCCCTTTATCAAGGGTGTAAAGAATAAAAATGCTGCAATAGATGGAGATTTTGAAAATGGATACGCAGCTCTTGGTCAAGTTTCCAGTTTAATAGATGGAATCATAAGTGCAACGGATGTTGTCCTAGAGATTGCGAATAAATCGAAAAAAATCTTAAGGCCGTTTCATGTAGGGTATGGCAGCTTACAAAATTGACATTTTGATTCGAAAATGAAAGAAGGGTATTACAGATGAAATTTGAAGAAATCCCACTTAATAGTACGATAATTACGGACGTATATCATGTTACAAAAGAGAAAATAAATTCTTTTGCATCCGAATTTGATCCACAGTATATGCACATTGACGAAGAAAAAGCAGGAAAAAGTATCTTTGGCGGAATTATATCATCAGGTCTTCATACCTTAAGTATTACGTGGAGATTATGGATTGAAAAGAATCTCATTGGTGATGATGTAATCGGTGGTGTTTCCATGAATAATGTAAAGTTCTTAAAGCCGGTTTTTCCAGGTGATCAATTAACTGTTCAAGCTAAAATCATTGAGAAAAAAGATCATCCCAAACAAATAGACAGAGGATTTTTTACAGTGTTATTACAAACATTTAACCAAAATAAGGATTTAATTTTAAAAGCAGAAATAACGGGACTAGTAAAGAAAACTACTAATTTATTACCCCACTAAACTGATGTAACGGATCAGATTACAGAGTGAGTGGTGTTTTTTTATTAATATAAGAATGGCAATAATGAACGGACCATATGTATATCCTTACTCATGCTTTTCTCTTATCGAACGTAAATGATTTGCCTGCCAAGAGGTGTAATAATGAATGATTATAGGACGAAGCCCATAGGAGATTTTATAACAAAATTAGCGGATGGGATATGGCAAATAGAGCTGCCTCATTTGAAAACACAATCAGCGAACGTATTTTTAATTGAAGATGAAAAAATTACTTTAATCGATAGTGGTCCTCCAGATCCCTTTTGCATGGATATCCTTTTGAAAGCTTTACGGAGAATTGGTTATCAATGGACCGATATAAATTTACTTCTCTTAACACACCCGCATATTGATCATCTTGGCGGAGTTGCCTTTTTACCCACTCTGCCAGAAATATACGCTTTCAAAGGTACCCAGACTGAAATGCGGACATATGACCACTATATGAAGCGATGGAGAGGGCTGTTAGACAAATTTGCCTCTGAATATCCAGAATTACAGGGAATCCTTTTAAGTAAACTAAGTATCGATTGGCTGCATTCTTTTTTTCCAGTAGGAGGCACGCTTGAAATTACTAAGGAGGTTATCGATGGTGAGACTATTTCTCTTGGGAAAAGAGAACTTCAAGTTATTTATACACCAGGACATAGCATGCACCACATGAGTTTACTATTAAAACAAGAGAAGCTCTTTTTTTCTGGTGATTTTATGTTACATCGCGGACCAGCTTTGGCTCATGTCATGGGCGATCAAGTAGAGGCCTTTATTCAAAGTATAAAGCGGGTAGAGGATTTAACTATTGAGAAAGTCTATCCATCTCACGGGTATCCATTTTCTTTTGAAAGTGGTTTAGGCAGGGTCTCATCGCTCATTTCAAGACAGGAAGAACGTTTATTAAACGCACTCTCAGATTCACCGAAAACAGCAATGGATTTATATATTTCCTATATTGGAAGTAAAAATGCATCGATTGAAAGGTTCGGACTAGATTTCGCAGGCGCAGATACGATCATAAAACATTTGTTAAATAAAGGAGATATAAAAAAAGAAGGCTTATACTTTTACCGAAACGGGTTTTACCACTAGGCGTTTTATGAATTACCGGTGTCATGTTCTTGATGCTGGTTTTATTTATTTAAAACAAACTAACAGGAAAGAATGAGACCTAAACATGATGTAAAAAAGAATAATATTATCACAAAAAACAAAAATAATTTTCAAAAATTTGAACAGAATGAACAAGGGTGAAAGCAAAGGAAGAAATAAAAATTTTTCTTTATACCAAACAATATGGGGCATTCAATTATTACCTAATAATCCAAATTTATTAATTATTGCGTCTATGTTGGATTTAGCATTGATTTCTCCGATTTTATTATTGTCATGGAAACGAAAATTTAACTCGAAAAACCTGATTTTAGGGATATCTGGCGGTCTTATATTTGTGACGTTCATTATCCCAATGGAATATTTATCTCCATTTAAAGCGCTAACATGGTTTGGTATTGCTGTTGAAGGTGGATTTTTCTTACTGGAAATTTTACTTCTATTTTCATTAGTTACATTTTTGCCCTCCATTGTGCGGTCGGTTAAGAAAAGTCCTCTGCCGGTTCTTTTTTCTTTTTCTAATGAGGTAGATAAGAAAATCAAATCATATCCCATTATTCGACTCATCTGTTCTGAAATTCTTATGTTTTACTATGCTTTGCAACCTGGAGAAAAAAACCGCACATGCTCTTGAGGTCAATCAAACGACGATTATAAGGAAGTTGAAAAAGTATAATATGAATGTTCAATCAGAGGAATAAAAAAACTTGAACTATTCAGAATATTCATGTAAGATAAAAATAAGCTTCATCCTATCCGCTAAAAACAGCTGAGGGCAGTGAAGCATAACCTTTTAAACATCTAAATATTTGACTGATCAGTTTCCACTCCCAACCGTAGCAGGTTGGTTACAATGGATCGTAAAGCCAGTCCATACCACATTCGTGTGTATTTGGGCTGGCTTTTTTATGTTTTTAAAAGGAAACGAGGAGGTGGCAGTATGGGAGGAGCGTTAAAAGGGGTTAGAGTATTAGATTTAACAAGGGTGCTAGCTGGACCTTATTGCACAATGATTTTGGCAGACCTTGGGGCAGATGTTATTAAAGTAGAAGGCCCGGGCGGCAGCGATGAAACGCGGAGCTGGGGGCCACCATTTCAAAATGGTGTAAGTGCCTATTATCTCTGTGCCAATCGAAATAAGCGAAGCCTCACTGTCAATCTGAAAACGGAAGAGGGAAGAGAAATTATTCGGACATTGGCAAAGGATGCTGATGTTCTAATCCACAATTTTAAAACAGGTTCTATGGAAAAATGGCTGATAGACTATGATTCGTTGCAAAAAATAAATCCACGGTTAGTGTATTGCTCCATTACTGGATTCGGGGAAACAGGGCCTTTCCGTCATTTACCCGGTTATGACTATATCATTCAGGGAATGAGCGGACTTATGAGTATAACCGGTAGTGAAGAGAGCGGGCCTATAAAAATTGGCGTCGCAATGGTCGATATTTTGACAGGTTTATATTCTGCCATTTCGATAGAAGCGGCACTATATGAAAGGGAAAAGTCCGGTCAAGGTCAAAAAATAGACATGGCACTTATGGATACTGCCGTCAGCTCGCTGGCAAATGTCGCCAGTAATTATCTGATTTCTGGAAAAGTGCCGCAAAGATTGGGAAATGACCACCCGAATATCGTTCCTTATTCGATTTTTAAAGCACTAGATGGTGAAATGATTATCGCCGTCGGAAATAACCGCCAGTTTACTACCTTATGTGAAGTGGTGGGAAAAAAAGAGCTAGCCGAGGATGAGAAATTTAGTACCAATGAAGCAAGAGTTAAAAATAGGGCTGAACTTACGAGAATATTAGAAAATTTGCTTCACGCTAAAACAGTAAATGAGTGGCTGGAGCAATTCTCGGAAAGGAACATCCCGTGCGGTCCCATTCATTCTATGAATCAAGTGTTCGAAAACCCACAGATACTCGCCCGGGAAATGGTTGTTGGCGTGGATCACCCAGAAGCAGGGACCGTAAACCTTGTCGGATCACCTATCAAACTATCTAGGACGAAGGTGAAAATTGAACGACACCCTCCTGTTGCGGGGGAACATAACAGTGAGATCCTTCAACAAGCCGGTTTTTCCGAAGAAGAAATATCCCGATTAAAAGACAACAAAATCATTTAAAACTAAAATTCCAGGAGGTATTAGGTCATGAATTTTGAATTCACAGAAGAACAAGAGATGTTAAGAAAAATGGTAAGAAGTTTTGTAGATAAGGAAATTATCCCAAATATGAAGGAATGGGATGAACAAGGGAAATTTGATCCTGTCATCTGGAAACGGTTAAGAGACTTAGATTTGATGGGGGTATGTATCCCTGAACAATATGGCGGCAGCGGGATGGATTATAATTCACTTGCGATTGTTTGTGAAGAGCTTGAAAGAGGCGACACCGCTTTTCGTACGGCAGTTTCCGTTCATATCGGTTTAAATAGCTTAACCCTATTGCAATGGGGTACAGAGGAACAAAAACAAAAATATCTTGTGCCGCAAGCTAGAGGTGAAAAAATCGGGGCCTTTGGTTTAACAGAACCGGGAGCTGGTTCAGACGTGGCATCTCTCGCGACCACGGCCAAAAGAGACGGTAATGATTACATTCTAAATGGTTCCAAAACATGGATCTCTTTATGTGACATTGCGGATCATTTCATCGTATTTGCTTATACGGATAAGGAGAAAAAACATCACGGCATTTCCGCTTTTATCGTGGAACGTACCATGCCCGGTTTTTCATCCAAAGCCATAAAAGGGAAGCTGGGAATCCGTTCTGGCAATACAGGTGAATTGTTCTTTGATCAGGTTAGGGTTCCAAAGGAAAATTTATTAGGGCAGGAGGGGGAAGGCTTTAAAATTGCAATGGCCGCACTAGATAATGGACGCTTCACTGTTGCTGCAGGGGCTGTTGGCCAGATTATGGCTTGCATTGAGGAAAGTGTTAACTACTGTCATGAACGAAAAACATTCGGGAAAGAAATTGGAAAACACCAGCTTGTTCAGCAAATGATTGCCAACATGGAGGCTGGATATCAAATGAGCCGACTTTTGGTTTATAGGGCAGGCGAGCTTAAAAACAAAGGGAAGCGGAATACGAGAGAAACCTCCCTTGCCAAATGGCAGGCATGTGATTTTGCCAATAAGGCGGCTGATGATGCCGTTCAAATTCATGGCGCGTATGGATTTTCAAGTGAATACCCCGTTGAACGTTTCCTTAGAAACTCAAAAGCACCTGTTATTTATGAAGGAACGAGGGAAATTCATACCATTATGCAGGCAGAATATGTTCTTGGCTACCGTGAAGACAAAGTATTAAACCATGCGCTGCCAGCCTGGCCATTTGAAACAGAAACGGTTAAAAACGGTTAAGGAAAAAGGGCTCCTTATCAAAACATTAAAAATGTAAGCTGAAATGAGTGCCAATTTGCATATGAAATTGACACTCTTTTTTTATTGGTGTAAAGCGATTTGTGCCGAAATTATTTTGAAAAATTTCTATAGGAAAATGCACCTCAATTTGATTTATGTGTTAAAATTTTCGAGGATGATAAATATATATAAAAGGACATGTTACCATGAATATTTATAAAAATATCATATCTTATTTGCTTATGCTTCCTGCTATCTTAATAGGAACTTTTGCAATGGTTTCAAATGGTGTAGCTTCAAGCATTTGGATTCAAAACATAATCATCTGGATATTGGGAACAGTTTTGGGTTCTCTTTATTTAGTTCGCAATAAGGAAAAAAATATAAGTAAAGGAAATTTGCTTCCTACCGTCGTTATAATAGCTTTATTAGTTTTTTCATTTTTATTTAGTGGTTTAGAGGGTGTTCATCGATGGATAACTTTTGGACCAATTAATATATATATAGCAAGTATTATATTGCCCTTATTAATTATTCAGTTATGGAAATTAGCATTAAACAATGGTGAACGGTATGTAATAGGACTTTTCTTTATAACATTATTAATATTATTATTTCAACCAGATGCAGGTCAATTAACCGCATTTGCATGTGCAACAGCTGTTATTTTGTGGAAAAAGATAAGTAATTGGAAGATAAAGTTTTTAAGTTTTATTCTTACTGCGGCCATCGTTATTATATCTTGGGGTTTTCTCGATGATTTAGCACCAGTTCCTTATGTAGAAGATATCATCTTTTTAGTTGAAGCCCTTGGAAATGTCTGGTTCGTTTTAGGTATTTTGTCTTTGATATTATTCTTAAGTCCGTTCTTTTTTTTCGGTAAAAATAATATCATTTCTTTTTCTTTAGGGGTTTATTTCTTAATGACGATGATTGTAACTATATTTGGTAATTTCCCGTTGCCAATCATGGGATATGGGATATCACCTGTTATTGGTTACTTTATTGCTATTAGTTGGCTTAGGAAGAATAAATAGAAAATTGATTAGAAAGTTATTAAGACAGTGAGTTTAAAGAAAATAATAGATTATTAAATTCCTATTTGGTGAATCTGTTGGCTGTATAACAAGCAGAAATAAAACTGTTACAAAGAGGTGAATGAAGATATTGAAAACTTATCGATTACCCATTTTCATTTTACTTATGGGCCTTATATACATATTTGGCATTCCCAGCAAACCGGAAGCAATCAAAATGCTATTTAAATTAATCCCAATGTGGCTAATTCTTTTCTATGCTTATAAACAAATAGCTGATAAAAAATCACGCCCTCATTGGATTATATGGTGCGGATTATTTATCTGTATGCTAGGTGATGGGCTAATAAGATGGTTCGTTATCGGCTTAGCAGCATTCCTTATCGGGCATCTGTTTTATACAGCAGGGTTTTCCCGTTATTGGCGTTTTACAAAGCTTTCACTTCTTATGATTATACCTATTGGATTATATGGCTTTGTTATGGGGTATCACATAATCACTTCATTGCTTCAGAATCATAATGATGCTTTAGTAGTTCCCGTACTTATGTATATAGTGATTATATCTCTGATGTGTTGGACTGGATTTTTGTCCCAAAATATATGGGCAATATTAGGAAGTATTTTATTCGTCCTCTCAGACTCAATTCTGTCATGGAATTTGTTTGTTTCAAAGATTCCCTATTCTGATATCCTAATTATGACAACCTATTATGCAGCACAATTTTTAATTGCGCACAGCTTGCGCTTATTTCCTACTTTTAGCAAAAGTTCTTCGGGTGAAAAATAGGCGAGATCTATTGTCTCGCCTTTAATGTTTTCTATAGAAATTATGGGTCAGTAGCCTCGGCAATCTATCATGAACTCTTGCATCAAAGTAATCCTTTTTGTATTATTTTTCTTATTCGACTAACAAGGCAAGTTTGTTAAAACAAGAAAGAAGACCAAAAAGCTAAGCTAACCGTTACTATTCTTGTAACGTTATATTTTTTATGTAAGAGATTCATATTGCTTAAAAAGGTCTTTTAATGCAGCAATCAAGGCACTATTTGCTTTTCCTAAATAGCCCTTTTTTAACTGATCAAGAGGGTTCTCGATTCCATTGCGTAAGCTATGACCCCTTAGGAGCCTGGAGACATAATCCCTGCCATGTTCTGTAGCGAGTGTACAGGAAGCATCTATAATTACTCCATAATGTTTATCAATTTCCGCAGTAATAGTTAATGTTTCGTAAACATTTTTGGCAGCCATACCCGTGGGCAGCTTCGCATGACCGGCAATAAATATTGTATTCATTTCATCCTACTCCTAAAAACTACTTTTATTTTTTGATGTCTCGGCTAACACCTTACATATTTACGTTTGAATCCCAATTTCCCTCTATCTATTTCTTTTTGAATATTTTCGGAAGCAAGCAGGATACTGTTCTTTTTCTTGTCCCGTTTGATTTCGACTGGGCCAACAGCCTTTGCGGTTTTAACCGCTTTCTCATGAAGCGGCAAATAGGATACCCCGACGGTGTAAATAAAATTATTCATTGCAGACTTTGTTCGATCGGGAGCATCGTGAATCGTCTTTTCAACCTGATCGAGCATACTGGCAAGCTTGCTTGGGTTAAATTCACTGTCTTTGCGATTACCCAAAAGCCAGCAGTAACAGCTCCATCCTGCCGACATTTTCAATTCTTCACCGCTGGCAATCCATTTATCAGCCACGTCCTGGGCAATGTCGGTTTCAGACAACGTTACTGCCACGACATAATCGGAAATCATATAAAAATAAGCCGCTTCGATCCAACGGTCAAAATCCGCCTCCGTCATTGACTTCGGGTCCGCAATGACTCCGGCAAAATACATGGCATCGTAATTTCCGGTGGCATAAAGCTCCTCAGCCAAAGGCTGATTTTTCTTGAGTTGCTTTGCTAGCGGTTTCATGGCGCCTGTAGCCACTCCAAAAAGCGGTTCGTGTGCACCATTACTTATGTACATTTTTTTCAGTCGTTCCTTACCGAGTACTTCTAGTTCCTGCATAACCGATTCGAAATCCATCGTTTTGCACTTCCTTTATTAATAATCATATCTTCATAATTTCTTGAAATTCATTCCGTAATCCTGCCAGTTTAAAAAAAGTTGTGCCATAAACAGTATTCAGAACGTACATTCGTAATATATCATTTATTGCACATGTAAGGAAGAAAAATTAGAATGGCAGGTCAATAAACATAGAGGGAATATTTACAATGAATCAAGCATAGAGGATGAATTAGTATCCTCCAATTTTAAGGGGTGTAACAATACCACCAACCATTTTTCGGACTTGAACTATAAAGAATTCCAAGAAAACTGCCAGATTGTTTTCCCTTGCAGTTTTTTATTGTTGTTAAATTAATTTTATTAAAAAGGGAAAAACATTTGGATAAAAATGTTAAAATAATTGATTAAGGACATATAAATTAGAAAGGAAGGTAGTATGAATAAAATTCTCTTGAAGTACATGTCAGATTTAACTTCACTTAGTGAAGAAGATCAGCAGGCAATCACTGAATGTTTACGAATTGATGAATATAAAAAAGGTAAATACCTTCTTAGACAAGGAGAACATTCCGCCATTAAATGTTATTTCATATTAATGGGGTGTGTCAGGCAGTTTTTTGTAAATGAATCTGGTAAAGAGGTCACATCAAATTTTTATACTGAAGAACAAGCAATTCCAATTATCAACGAACAGAAACAAAATGATTTATCAAAGTATTCATTAGTGTGTGTCGAAGACTGCATATTGGTTGTTGGCGACGTTGATACTGAAAAAACGATGTTTAACAAATACCCACAGCTGGAATCCATGATACGCAAAATGATGGAGATAAACCTTGGTGAAATCCAAGAACAATTCGGAGAATTTATCAATTCTTCTCCTGAAGAACGCTACGAATCGATCTTAAGGAACCGCCCTCACTTAGTTGACCGTGTACCACAGCATCAATTGGCTAGTTATCTTGGGATCACCCCTGAATCATTAAGTAGAATAAAAAAACGAATTAAAAAAAATATTTTTTAACAAAGATGTCATCCACATTTCGCAATCCTGCCTCCCAACCACCACAAAAAAACTCCAAAGTCTCTAGAAAATTAACTTAAGTCAATGAAAGGTTTTAATCCTCTTGTTACTATTAATCAAAATATAACGAGGAGGGAGTTTTTATGAAAGCGATAGTTTGTGATAAATATGGTTCACCCGATGTACTTGAATTAAAAGAGGTAAAAAAACCCTTACCTGCCGAGAATCAAGTATTGGTAAGAGTGCATTCAGCATCCTTGAACTTTGGTAACCTGGTCCTTTTGAAAGGCAAACCTTTCTTGGCCCGCTTCGCCTTCGGACTAACGAAACCAAAATACTCTATACCAGGAGGTGACATAGCTGGCATAGTTGAAGCTGTTGGTAAAGACGTTAAGCAATTTCAAGTAGGTGATGAAGTATTTGGCGATCTTTCTGGATGTGGCTGGGGTGGTTTTGCTGAATATGTAACTGTCCCCGAATCTGCTTTAGCCATAAAGCCAGCCAATATCTCATTCGAGGAAGCTGCTGCAACACCTATGGCAGGTGTGACCGCCTTACAGGGACTACGTGATAAAGGTAAAATTAGATCGGGACAGAAGGTATTGATCTATGGAGCATCTGGTGGTGTCGGTACTTTCGCGGTCCAAATTGCCAAATCATATGGGGCTGAGGTAACAGGTGTATGTAGTACAAGGAATGTAGAGATATTGCATTCGATAGGAGCCGACCATATCATTGATTATACAAAAGAGGAATTCACCCCAGAAGAGAAGTGTTACGATTTGATCCTTGGTGTGAATGGTTCTAATTCCATTTCAGCTTATAATCGTGCACTAAAACCAAATGGGAATTTTGTTCACGTAGGAGGTTCTGAATCCCAATTTTTTCAAACATTATTTCTTGGACCTTTTATTTCAATGACTGGAAGCAAGAAAATAAGTAACCTGTTACAGAGAGCAAACCCAAAAGACTTAAATTATGTAAAAGAATTACTTGAGACTGGTAAAGTAAAACCAATAATTGATAAACGGTATAAGTTAAATGAAATAACTGAAGCATATAAATATTTTCAAGAAGGTCACGCTCAAGGTAAAGTGGTAATTACTGTTTAATTGAAAACTGACATTATAACCCCCTTTACTTTTTGTAAAATAAACTCTCATTATAGGTATAATTTTGATTTACCAATAAAGAAAAAGCAATGCGATTTTGTACTGCACCCCAAAAGTTAGAGTGAAATTTAACTTTTGGGGTGTATTTTTATGGCTAAATATAGTGAACAATTTAAATTAAAACTTGTAAAAGATTATCAAGAGGGAAAATTGAGTCATAAACATTTGGCAGAGAAACATGGAATGAAAGATAGTACCCCGATTTTTAGATGGGTTAAAACCTACGAGAAAAATTTGGAGTCTTTACCTAAAGTACACAACAGTCATTAAGAACGTAGAGAAGGGAAGGTCAATAATCATACAGGGAATATTTAAAATGAAACAAGCATAGAGATATTTGGTAGTCTTCATTTTAGAAAGTTTTGGAAAAATTACCAGGACAAAAGGAGTTTTGATCATCTAGGCAGAATAATATTGATAGCGCTTACAATTGATAACTCCAATGAACCATTTTATTTTAAGGGAGTGATTTGAGAATGGCATTAAATCAACAAAACGTTCAAGTGTTGGATGCTGTTGTAGTTGGGGCTGGTTTTTCTGGATTGTATATGCTGCATAAACTGCGGGAGGCCGGTTATTCGGTTCGCGTTTATGAAGCAGGGGAAGATGTCGGAGGCACTTGGTATTGGAACCGATACCCTGGTGCGCGTTGTGACATTGAAAGTATCTACTATAATTATACTTTTTCAGAAGAGATTTTGAAGGAATGGACATGGTCGTCCAGATACGCTGAGCAGCCGGAAATATTAAGCTACATAAATTTTGTGGCAGATAAACTGGATCTAAAACGGGACATTCAATTCCAAACAAGGATTACCTCTGCCCGTTACAATGAACAAAACCGTAACTGGGAGATTCGCATGGAAGATGGCAACAGAGTCATCGCTGAATACTTTATCACCGCTTTAGGCTGCCTCTCTTCATCCAATATACCTAAGATAAAGGGATTAGATTCTTTCAAAGGCGAAATGTACCATACGGGAAGATGGCCGCATGAAAAAGTCGACTTTAATGGCAAGCGTGTAGGAGTGATTGGAACAGGCTCAAGCGGAATTCAAGCGATCCCAGCGATTGCCAAAGAAGCTGGCCACCTCACCGTCTTTCAGCGGACCCCACAGTACAGTTGTCCTGCGCAAAATCATTCGCTTGACTCAGAAACAATCGAACAAACACGTAAAAACTATGGAGAACTGAAAAAGCTCATGCGTTACTCCATGCATGGTGTCCCGTCCGGACCACGGATGCGATCCGCGCTGGAGGATTCTCCAGAGGAAAGGGAGCGCCTATATGAAAAGGCCTGGCAGGAGGGTGGATTATTTTCTCTGACTTACAACTACAATGACATCGGTATACTGCCTGAAGCGAATGAAACCGCCGCATCCTTTATCCGCACCAAGATCAAGCAAATTGTTAAAGACCCCGAAGCAGCTCAAAAGCTATTGCCAACCTATTACTACGCTACCAAACGACCAATCATTGATACCAACTATTTTGAAACCTATAACCGAGAAAATGTATCACTTGTTGATATTAAAGCTGCGCCTATTATGGAAATTACCCCGAATGGAATTAAGACGACAGATGCGGAGTACGATCTGGATGCTCTTGTGTTTGCAACCGGCTTCGATGCCATGACAGGTCCATTGTTTAACATAGATATTCGCGGAAAGAATGATCTTTCGCTAAAAGAGAAGTGGGCAGACGGTGCCGAGTTGAAGACATACCTGGGACTCGGAACCTCAGGATTCCCGAACATGTTTATGCTGACAGGTCCGCAGAGCCCATCGGTCCTAAGCAACATGATGGTTTCCATTGAGCAGCATGTGGACTGGGTTGCGGATTGTATTGATTATCTTCGTAAACACCAATTGGAAGCCTTTGAGGCAACAGAAGAGGCGGAAGAATTTTGGAGCCAGCAATGCCGGGCCATTGCCGACATGTCGCTGTTAACCAAAACGGATTCATGGTATATGGGTGCCAATATTGAAGGCAAGCCGCGAGGATTCCTTGCCTTTGCCGGCGGGGTCGGATTGTATCGTATCATTTGTGCTGATGTAGCGGCTAGGGGCTATGAAGGGTTTACTTCCGTTTTGTCTTCCGAAGGTACGGATGAAAGCTTTGTGAAGGAAGGATTTTTTAGGTCGAATATTGATCCGCAAGCGTGGTTTATTTTAAAACAATTAGAATCTGCAGGGGCGCCGCCATTAGAGTTGCTGACACCAGATCAAGCGAGGCTGGGTGCTGATTTCCGCCTTTTAGCAGGAGTTCCGGAACAGGTAGCGAAGGTGGAAAACAGGACTATTCCGGTGCCGGGAGGAGAAATTCCTGTCCGGATCTACACGCCTTCTGGTGAAGGGCCATTCCCAGCATTGGTTTACTATCATGGCGGAGGCTGGGTGATCGGCAATTTGGACACCGTTGATGTACCTTGCCGTATGTTAGCCAACAGGGCTGGCTGTGTAGTGGTATCTGTAGATTACCGCTTGGCTCCGGAGCATAAATTCCCGACTGCTGCTGAAGATTCATATGCTGTAGTTAAGTGGGTAGCGGAACAAGCTGCATCCATCCAGGTAGATCCTGAACGGATTGCCGTCGGTGGTGACAGTGCAGGCGGAAACCTTGCAGCTGTTGTGGCCTTGATGGCTCGTGATCAAGGTGGACCATCTATTGCGTATCAAATGCTCATTTATCCGGTAACCAATCATTCATATGAAACGGAATCCTATCGTGAAAATGCAAATGGTTACTTTTTAACAAAGAATACGATGGTATGGTTCTGGAATCATTATCTGCGTGATGAGCAGGATGGTAAAAATCCGTATGCTTCGCCATTATTGGCTGAAGACTTAAGCGGACTTCCGCCAGCGCTCGTGATCACCGCCGGGTTTGATCCTTTGCGGGATGAAGGAGAGGCCTATGCCGAACGTTTAAAAGCAACGGGAGTACCCGTTGAAGCGACCCGCTATGACGGCATGATCCACGGATTCTTCTGGATGCCAGGGGTGTTAGAGCAGGGGAGTGCGGCCATTAAACAGGCAGCAAATGCTCTTAACCAAGCTTTTCATGTTGTAAAAACGATTTGATAGATTGTAAGTTAAATAAAATGATTTAACCCCTTGAGTTAGCAAGGGGTTTTTTCACTCTTCTCAGTTATCTACTTTTGTTAACATCCCACTTAAAATCGTCCGAATGAACTTTTGACTTTCTTCTACAAGATCGAATTCCTCGCCGAATAATGCCCAATCGTATAGGGTGCCTCTCATACAGCGTGTGATCAGCATCGTAATTTCCTGGGAAGATAAATATTTCTTAAACTCCCCATTGTCTTGACCTTCGTAAACAAATGAGTGAACAATTTTAAAAAGAGTCCGATCAGTATTAGAAAGAAATTTAGGCTGATTGGGAATTAAAGCACTCATATAAACGGTACGTATTAAATCGATTCCTAGGCAGTCTTTTAAATAAATCATTTGGGATTTAGTTAAAAGAAGAATTTTTTCATAGGAACTCATTTCCTTTGGGAGTGTTTCTGTGAAATTTTCATAAAACTCGTCGATTTCTTTGAATTTTTCAAGAAAGATTTCATATTTCGAATTAAAGTGTACATAAAATGCACCTTTGGAGGTGTTACTAACCTGTACAATTTCATCCACTGTGACATGATCGAATCCTTTTTTGCTAAAGAGATCCAAAGCTGCCGCCACGATCCGCTGCTTAGTTTGCAGCGCTTTTTGTTGTCTTAGAGAAAGTGACATTCGAGCTCTCCTTTTTAATTAAACAATGTAAGGGCTTACTTATTATTAAAAAATGAAAACCAATAAAATTCAATACCATTAGGTAAAAAAGTTCAGAAATAAAGATTCATAACATCAGTTTAATATATCTAATTTTATTATAATTTTGAATATTTAAAAAATGTATTGACGCTACTAAATCGGTTATATAAAATAAATTACAGACTATAGTCTGTGAAATTCATTTTTTAGGTAAAATGTAACCGCTTCATACGTGATTAAGAGACGAAAATTTAGAAACGAGAAGGGGGAAAAGTCCATGGATATTGTCGGCAGCAGGACGTTACGAGATTTATTAATAGAAAAAGTAGAAATGAATCGTGATAAAACGTTTCTTCTGTTTGAGGATCAAAAACAAAAAAAGTTCGAGCTAACCTACGGTGAATTTGCTGAACAAGTGAATCGTCTAAGTAATGTGTTTCTTCAATTGGGTGTAGTGAAAGGCCAACATGTTACCTTGCATCTGCCTAACTGCCTCGAGTTTATGACTTCCTGGTTTGCACTTGCCAATATTGGAGCAATCATGGTTCCGACAAATATTTTGTCCTCTGGAGATGAAATGGAATATATCCTGAACCATTCAGAGTCTGTTCTTCTTATTACAGAAGAAGAGTATTTGGACAAGTTTATCAGTAATCGAAAAAATCTACCGTATCTAAAAGAGATTTTATTAGCGCGCTACGAAAAAGAAGAACGTGACAAGCAAAATTTAAACCGCTTGATTGCCAATGCCAGCTCAGAGACTCCTACTATTCCTCTAGATTCAGAAAATGTTACGGCAATGCTTTATACTTCTGGTACAACTTCAAAGCCAAAGGGCGTCCAAATAACTCATGCAAATTATATTTATACTGGTGAGCTAATGTCGAAATCCATTCGATTGACTCCAGATGACCGGCAATTCATCGTTCTGCCATTGTTCCATGGAAATGCACAGTATTATTCTACGATGTCAGCCCTTGTGGTCGGAGCAAGTATTGCCATTACCGAAAAATTTAGTGCATCAAGGTATTTTAAACAGGCTATAGGTTTCGGAGCAACGGTTGGCTCCCTGTTTGCTGCTCCAATCCGAATGATTCTTGCAAAAGAATTTGACCCTGCAGATCGTCAAAACTCTTTAAGGACTATTTGGTTTGCTCAATCTGTTACGGAAGAGCAAGTAAAGAGGTTTGAAGAAAATTATCAAGTCAAATTATTGCAGATGTATGGAATGACAGAGACTGTAGGTGTCCCTTTGATGAACCCAATCGATGGAGCACGTAAAAACATGAGCATTGGCAAACCAACCATTGGATATGAAGTAAAAATCGTCGATGATGACGGTTATGAAGTTCAAAATGGGGAAACGGGACAAATCACCGTAAAAGGAGTTCCAGGACGTACCTTGATGAAAGGGTATTTTAAAAACCCGAATGCAACGGCAGAGACCTTAAAGGACGGGTGGCTGTAC
The DNA here is from genome assembly GCF_030403775.1 of Paenibacillus sp. BSR1-1. Classification (GTDB taxonomy): domain Bacteria; phylum Bacillota; class Bacilli; order Bacillales; family Cytobacillaceae; genus Neobacillus. The sequence goes on along the minus strand of NZ_JAQMWQ010000004.1, from coordinate 25,010 downwards.
ACCGGTGATAATGCAAGAGTAGGAGATGACGGTTACTTTTATTTTGTGGACCGTATTAAGGATATGATTAAGCGTGCCGGAGAAAATGTTGCGGCTAACGAGGTTGAAAGTGTTCTTGCTGATCATCCGGAAGTATACGAAGCAGCTGTCATTGGTATCCCTGATGAGATGCGTGATGAAGCCATTATCGCCTATGTGATTTTAAGAGAGAACTCTTCCATTTCAAAAGAAGAAATGATTCTTTATTGCCGTGAAAGATTAGCCAAATTCAAAGTACCTGATACGATTGAATTCATTGATGAGTTTCCTCGCACCTCAGTCGGTAAAATTCAAAAGCACATTATAAGAAAAAGACACCTTGAGGCAGCTCAAACTTCCAAATAGCCATAATTATATCTATTACAGCTATTATTCCTATTTATCTATTGAAAACATTGAATCTTATTCAAAGCAGTTATTGCTGAAAGGGGTAGCTTTATGAACAAAGCTCGTGTTCTATTTGCAAGCGTTTCTGGTTCAGTCATTGAATGGTATGATTTTTATTTGTATGGTACTGCTACAGGATTAGTATTTTCCAAACTCTTTTTTCCAAATGCAGATCCTGCCATCGCACTTCTTTTAGCTTTTGCGACATTCGGAGTGGGTTATGCAGCGAGGCCAATCGGCAGTCTGATTTTTGGCCATTATGGCGACCGTTTAGGAAGAAAAGCCAGTCTCATGTTAACACTGCTAGGAATGGGAGGCAGCTCCTTGCTTATTGGTCTCGTCCCGACCTATGAACAGGTTGGTCTCCTAGCCCCTATTATTTTGGTTCTCCTTCGTCTGATCCAGGGAATTGCCCTTGGCGGGGAATGGGGAGGAGCCGTGTTGTTGGCCACCGAATATGCCCCAAAAGGACTTCGCGGACTGTATGGCTCCATTCCTCAACTCGGTGTCCCATTAGGGTTAGTGCTTGGGACGTTTAGTTTTACCTTTATTAGTTCCTTAACGACAGATGCTCAATTTTTGGCATGGGGCTGGAGGGTTCCGTTCCTTTTTAGTGCAGTACTCATTGTTTTAGCGCTTTGGATTCGAAACGGTATTGAAGAGACGCCTGCCTTTAAGAAGCAAAAAGAAAGTGGAGAACTAGCAAAAGTTCCAGTGGTCGAAACCTTTCGCAACAATGCGAAAAGCGTCTTTCACTTAATTGGTTTGAAGCTTGGTGACGGAATGTTCAATGTCTTTTCTATGTCTTTTATTCTTGTCTACGCCACTACTCATTTAGGTTACTCTAGAGAAGTTGCCCTAACCGGTGTCACAATCGGCTGTGCCACCATGATAATTACCATCCCGTTAATTGGTTATCTTTCCGATTTTATTGGCAGGAAGATTATATATATCAGTTCATTAGTTTTGTTCCTGGTACTTGCGATTCCATACTTTAGCAATATTTCAAAGGGACCTGTTTCTTTCTATTTTATGCAGGTTATTCTCCTGGGAATTGTCTGGGCGGCGATCTTTTCTACACAGGGAACCATCTTTTCAGAACTGTTTCCTGCGAAAGTCCGCTATACGGGGTTATCCTTCGGTTACCAGGTTTCCGCCGCCCTTGCCGGATTTGGACCAATGCTTTGGACACCAATGCTAGAAAAGTTTGGACCTTCACCAATGGCCTTTGGGGGATTGATGATGGCAGGGTTTGCTTTTTCTCTTATCCTATCTTTCTTTGTGCCTGATACGAGAAAGATTTCGAAGTATGAGGATAGCAATGTAAAACCAATTAATAATAAGAAAATATCAATCTAATAAGTTAGGTTAGAGAAAATTCCATCAGTGTTTATCCGCTGATGGAATTTTAATAAACAAATAAAGGGGACAATTCCCTGAGGGAGAGTACCAAATGAATAAAGTCGCAGTATCTGGATTGGGGATTACCCCATTCGGAAAACATGAAAACACCTCATTAAAAACCTTACTCCTGGACGCTTGTCTGGATGCATTGAGAGAGGCGAACTTTCCTAAAATAGATGCAGTTTATATTGGAAATTTCATGTCCGGTTCTTTAAGCAATCAAGAAATTTTAGGGGCTATCACAGTGAATGATTTAGGATTAGGGCCTATCCCGGCTGTAAAAGTAGAAGGTGCATGTGCATCAGGTGGCATTGCTTTTCGACAGGCATTCTTAATGATTCAAAGTGGTGAATATGAGAATGTTTTAATAGCTGGTGTGGAGAAAATGAAACATGCCACAACAGAGGAATCGACAAGGGCGATAAATGCAGCAATGGATAATGACTCGAATGAAAAACATGCCGGATTGACCTTTCCGGGATTTTTTGGCATGCTGGCCAATCGATATTTTTATGAAACGGGTGCATCTAAGAAGCACTTAGCAATGGTTGCTTTGAAAAATCGAGAGTACGCCATGAACAATCCTATTGCACAATTTAAAAAAACGACGAGTTTGGAAGAAATTATGAATGCCAGGATTATTACTGATCCTCTAGGCCTGTTTGATTGCTCCCCCACAACAGATGGTGCTGTTGCTATTGTCCTTTCAAAAGGAGAAAAAGGGGTAATAGTCCGCGCATCCGCACAGGCTTCTGGTAGTACCCAGTTGCAGGAGGCAGAGGATATATTAAGTTTTCCGGCGATAAAAGAGTCAGCGAATCGTGCCTATCACATCGCAGGACTTGGTCCTGAGGATATTGATGTAGTAGAGTTGCACGACTGTTTCTCGATGACTGAAATAATAGCCATTGAAGAACTGGGCTTATTTAAAAAAGGTTCTGGCTGGCAAGCGGTAGAGCAGGGACTAACAAAGCACGGAGGAAAAGTACCTGTGAATACAAGCGGTGGTCTGCTGTCTAAAGGGCATCCGATAGGGGCGACCGGTCTTGCTCAAATCTATCAAATTGTTTCCCAGCTTCGCGGTACAAGCTGCAATCAGGTAGAAGGGGCAAACATTGGATTGGCTCAGAACCTAGGTGGTACGGGGGCCTATTCCACCGTCCATATATTCGAAGGGGTGAACTAGACATGGAAATGATTCAAGTATATGAATGTACCCAGTGCGAAAAAAAGTTTGTCCAACGTAAATGGATTTGTCCAAACTGTAAAAATAACGAATTACTTCAAAAGAATATTAGTGGTGAAGGAAAGGTTTTTTCACATACTACGATCCATGTTTCTTCAAAAGAGTTTTCTCATCTCACCCCTTATTCAGTCGCTTTAATCGAATTATCAGAAGGACTTCGAGTGACTGGCCGAGTAACAGATCAAGTTGTGATCGATGATAAAGTAAAATGCATTTCATATTTTGACAATACATTTGTATTTGAAAAATTTGTTTAACTTTAATTGCAATTGGTTTGATCATATGTTTTTAAGGATACTGTTATTTACAGTATCCTTTTTATTTTAAATTTGGGATCATTTGAATCAATTTAAATAGTACCAAATGTTCCAAAATTTAAGTATATTTGTAGTATAATAGTTCTGGGTTTTTTTATCTATTTTCCAGAGGTGGCTTTGTTTTGTTAATGTCCTATGAAGTTCAAAATGAAACAGTTTTAAATGTAAATTTAAATAAAAGTAAAACCGTATTTATCATTCCGTTCACGTTAAAAGAAGATTATAAACTTCTTCATGAAACGCTTATCAATAGTGACTGGGATGTTCCTAAAAAGGTTGCAAGGAAAAATATCTTAGATCATGTTAAAAATCTCATTCAGTTTGATGATGCTAGTTTCGGAAACGGTACAATTGGAAGAGAATACATTCTAAAAGATGAATCAAGAGAAAAATATAATCTTCCTCAAAATGCATCTCACAAGTTCTATTTGTTAACGAAAAAAGGTGAATACATATTCAAGGTTCCGAAGGTTTCCTTATTTCTGTTTGAAACGAAAGTCGGCTTTTTGACATTTGAAGTCACGCACACAAATAATAATTTGGATCAAATTATCAGCACCAATTATTATATTAAACACCTGCACCACCTTTATAAATCGCAATTATTGGATCAAAAGGAATATTACATAACCAGAAAAAGTGCTGAGATTTCCTCTGAAAATCCGGAAGATTCTCAACGTACCATGTCCAGTATCGCCATGAATCTATTGGAACCGATTAAGGTAGACCGCTATTTTTCTTCTGAAAAAAATGAGCCAGAAGGTGCCATCGTTTACAATTCTATCATGCTTGAAAAAACGTTTGAAAAAGTGGAAGATAAGGAAAAGTTATTAGGAGAGTATTTATTTAAGTTAAGAAGATCCTTTAAGGAATCTTATAAACCCGCTTCTAAAGAGCTAATGCTTAATGATAACCCACAAATCATCCAGTTGTTTGACAACAGTTATTGGGGCGTTTCTTTGGAAGGATTGACGAATGTTGTCCATTTGACAAAGGATGATGTGACGAATGAATTTTTTAATGGAAATTATCAGTCCAACCTGGAACAATCTTACTTTTATATTTATATCATTGCCTTGCATCAACGTTATGCTCTTTTGGCATTAAATTCAAGAGCGCAAGATATGCCGCAATCTGAACAATTGAGTACAACGGAATGTGAAAAAATTCAAAAGCTGCGTAAAGAAATCAATTATTTTATCCTTAGGAGCTTTTTTAAGCATGTATCCAGCATCACGCATCAGCAGGCTTTATATGAACGAATCGAAAAATGTCTGCAGATAGAGGAGTTGAAGCAGGACCTCCATCTGGAGTTGGATGCTTTATCCTCCGTTGCTGAGCTGCAGCAAGAGCTGCAGAGACAGAAGGATAAGGATGAACAGGAACGAAAAGCAAATTTGGAAGTCCTGCGTAAGGAAAAACATGCGGATACTTTTTTACTCTGGTCGACTGTTTTTGTTGTTTTTTCCGCCATTACTGGAACCTGGTCTGTACTTGCTGATTTGTTTATCAAATCAAATGTACCGTATTTTCATTACTCAGCCAACAAAGCTATGCTGTACATCTCGATTGGTTTAATTCTTTTAGGAATTGGAGCTTTTGTAAGTGTGAAAAAGAAGTGGAAGACTATAGAAAGTTCTAATAATGAAATGTAATATATTGATATTTTGAATGAGGAGATTACAAGGTTTATGAGCTTGATTAAACAAGAACATCATTTATCAGAGCGTTTTGAGGTTGCCTTTAACCAAATTCACGAATCATTAAAATCGATCGTAAAATTGAATGATGATCGGTTTAAGGTACTGCTTGATATGGGTGCGAGAAAACATCAAATAATAAACAAATATTACGACGATCTTAAACAATATGCTAAACTTAGAAACTCACTTGTTCATGATAAGAAAGAACTCGGTTTTTATATTGCTGAACCCCACGACGATGTAGTAAAACATATTGAATGGATTTCAACCATTTTTAACAAACCGAATTACGCCCTTTCTATTGCAACAAAAGAAGTTATTTTCTGTGATTTTGAAGATAGTATTTTATTTATTCTGCAGGCCATAAAAGAGCACGGATATTCTCAATATCCTGTTTATCAAGATAACAGATGTGTTGGTTTATTGAAAACAGGAGATATTGTCAATTGGATGGCTGGTAATATCATTAATACAGTAGTGGATTTAACGGATATTAAGGTTGGGGACATATTAAGAGATGTCAAAAACCATCCCATCGAGTTCGTCCCAAAATCAATAGACATTTTTTCGATTGAGGATATCTACGAAAGAAAGCATAAGGAAAAAGTGGAATTAGAAGTGGTTATCATCACTGAAAATGGAAAATCAGATGAAAAACCTCTTGGTATGGTTACTGCTTGGGATTTAATCGAGATTGATTATACGGTTGATAATTAAAATTAAGGTTTATCACGGAAGCTTTAAAGCCGTTTCCAGTCGGAAACGGCTTTTTAGTTCACCTTATCTATCTCAATAAATTACAATAATGGACTAAACTAAAAGGACAGTAAGATATGATTCCATTATCATAAAATCATACAGTTACATATTTTCAAGGAGGTAAGACATGGATTACATTTCACCGAAAGAAGCAATGTTAAAGGTGAAACGATGGACTAAAGATACCATAGCGGCGGGGCGTCGTCATACCGTTGGGCTTAAATCGGACGGCACGGTGATGGCTGTGGGTGATAATAAATATGGCCAATGTGATGTAAGCGGCTGGCGCGATATTGTGGCGGTCGCGGCGGGTAATGTTCATATGGCGAAAAACACGGGTAATGTTCTTACAATCGGTCTTAAATCTGACAGCACTATGGCGGCTGTGGGTTGGAATAAGCATGACCAATGCGAGGTATACGACTGGCGCGATATTGCAGCGGTTGCGGCGGGTTGGTGTCATACCATAGGGCTTAAATCAGATGGCACGGTTGTAGCAGTGGGCCGAAATAATGAAGGTGAATGCAATGTAAGCGGCTGGCATGATATTGTCGCGGTCGCGGCGGGTGACTGGCATACCATCGGGCTTAAATCGGACGGAACGGTGACGGCTGTGGGTAATAATCGGTACCGCCAATGCAATGTGAGCGGCTGGTGCGGTATTGTGGCGGTTGGGGCGGGTTATCTTCATACCATCGGGCTTAAATCGGACGGAACGGTGACGGCCGTTGGTTTGAATAAACATGACCAATGCAATGTAAGCGGCTGGCGCAGTATTGTGGCGATAGCGGCGGGTAGTAATCATACCATCGGACTTAAATCGGATGGAACGGTGGCTGCTGCGGGTTGGAATGAGTATGGCCAATGCAATGTTAGTGATTGGCACGATATTGTGGCGATAACGGCGGGTTGTGCCCATACCGTCGGGCTTAAATCGGACGGAACAGTGCTTGCTGTGGGCGATAACGAATATGGCCAATGTGATGTAAGCGGCTGGCGCGGCATTAAACTGCCGGCATTGTGTAAGATATTTTTAATGGACTGAACGGTATTTCCGTTCAGTCTTTTTTTATGATCAAATGGGCTTATCCTATTAATAAACTTTCAGCAACTGATATTAATAAAGAAATTTTTTGAAAAATTAACAAATACCAATTATAATAAAACTATCTATTTTTAAGACCAAGTCCTAATATGTAGTAATAATTTTACAAAACTGGAGATAAAGCATGCCAATCGAGACGAAACAAAGGAAACCAAGTATATCATCCTATTATAAGACACTGAGAATCAAGGACTGTAAAAGCAAGCGCAGCTATTGGAAGCACGTTAGGGGAGTAGATTCAGTCTTGGCCGAGGAACTGGAACCGTTACTTTGCCGTGAGAAGCAGGGGAACTTTTATGATGTAAAGAATGCTTCACTGCCTTTCAGTTTGGCAGTCGAATCATGGACGATGTCTTATCATAAGTCTATCCTGTCTTGGATTAACCAGCAAAAAAAACTGAAGCCTAAGCGAATTTTGGAAATCGGTTGTGATAATGGGGTATTGGCATGCTGGTACGCTACTCGTTTTCCAGATGCGGAGATTATTGGAATTGATCAGTCAGAGAATGGAATCCAGTGTGCCAACGAGTTGGCTAAGCAGCTCGGACTTGCAAATGTGAGCTTTTATAGAATCGAATTTTTGGATTTAAGGGAACGTTTTTTGATGAATTCTATTGATCTTATTATTTCTGTGCGAACCTTTCATGAGATTATGGGGCCTATATTCTTCCCAAAGTATTGGTCCCTGCAAGATTACTTGAAGAAAAATCCCACGTATAGAAACTGGAGATATTTACAAATAGTTGATGATTTGCTAACTGAGGATGGCACCTATCTCTCTTTTGAGCGATTGGAAAATCCCGCAGATCTTGGGAAGTGGGCAAATTCACTGAACCAAGTAAACCTTCATGTCCAATGGGATAAATGCGACATTATCGATTATAATGAGTTTGGAACGGATAAGTGTTCTCCGATAGTTGTGGTGTCAAAAAGCGAGACAGGCTTAGCAACCCAAGAAGGTATAGAGTGCTTTTATACGAAAGATCATTCAATAGTATTAGAGGCCGGGGAATCTTACAGCGGGGCAAAAGCTGAGATTGCCTACCATCGGTTGGGGAAGAAAACATTTCAATCAGGCTATTATCTGGATGTGCCCAACCACTGGCATGTGTTTCGCTTTGAAATTTGGGAGACTAAGAGTTTTCTGCTTGTCTATAGTTATGGGAACATGGGGTATCGTCATTTGGATATTCTTCCTGCCGGGGCATACGAAGATGCCCAATCGCTGATAGAGGAAGTAATGAGGCAGTTTAGTCACTTGGGACCAATGGTTCAGTATAATAATCTAGAAGACAATAAATATATTATGTTAACTGATTAACCGCATTTAAGATTTAAAGTCATCTACTCGGTATGATCCAATCATTTTTGGAGGAGATACCGGGTATTTTTATTAAACGCAAAAAGATAAATCCTTTTCCAACAACAATATTTAAGTTAAATTTATTATTAATAGGAAATACGGTTTGAATTGGAAGGTGTTCGTGTATGAAGGAAACAAAAAAGCTCCAAGAAAAAGATTTGTATAAACCAATTCAGACTTTTTTTGTAAAGGAAGGCTATGAGGTTTACGGAGAAGTAAAAGATTGTGATATGGTTGCAGTTAAAGACGAAGAGTTAGTAATTATCGAATTAAAGCTTACGTTAAGTGTTGATTTACTTATCCAGGCCGCTAAACGTCAACGGTTAACAGATAAAGTTTACATCGCCATTCCAAAACCAAAGCATCGGTTAAATTCTAAACGCTGGGCAGAAAAGTGCCATTTAATTAGAAGGCTGGAGTTGGGATTAATTGTGGTTTCGAGCTCCGGAAAACGGGCAAAAGCTGAAGTCATCCTTCACCCAGCTGCGTTTGACCGGCGTAAAAGTATGGGGCAAAGCAAGTTAAAGCGAGAATCTGTTTTGAAGGAAATCAATGGGCGAAGTGCCGATTTCAATGTTGGTGGAAGCAATCGGACCAAAATCATGACAGCTTATAAAGAAAACTGTATCCAAATTGCTTGTTACCTACAGCAATTTGGTCCCTTATCCCCGAAAAATTTAATCAAAATGGGCACTAGAGACAAAACTTCATCCATTCTCATTCAAAACTATTACGGCTGGTTCGAACGGATCAAGAGAGGGACCTATGTCATAAGTGAGAAGGGCCGTGAAGAAATAAAGGAATATCCTGATCTTTTAAAATATTACTTGGATGATAATTTAAGTGAGGAAAAGTCACTATAGAGAAAGACATAAGACGCACAATCGTTTATTGTGAGCCAGGCAATGTCGAAATTGTTGATCCGTCACGACATTTATTTTACTGTAATAGGACTTTTTGATTAAATGTTGTGAAAAATGTGGATTTTTGGAAGAATAAGCAGGATTTTTGGTTTTTATAAAGGAATATATTAAATACAAATAATAGATAAAAAGTAGTGCAATATTTTTCATCAATTCTATCAAGGTTCGAAAGAAGGTATACGAATGATTGAAAATTTCTTTGCTGACTATAAAAAGTTTATTGTTGTACCGGAAGATGAAAAGCAATTGGTGAATAAAGTATTTGACCCCAAAAATTTTGCAGCCTATTATATCCTGACTCTGTCTATTTTTGATTCGCGTTTATCGACTTGGAGAGATGCAAGTAAATTTGATATTGATATTGAAAAAAGCATTAAAACAGTCCTGACGGATTTCAATCAAAAACAGCATGAGAACTATCATCTTCAATTATTAGAATTAGATAAGTTTAAAAACTATTTCATTCTGGCCTTATCTTCTAAAATAAAATTTAATCCAGGGGAAGAAAAGGACCGAATCTCTTTTATTATTGATCGATTGCTGATGAATCCTTTTTACGTAGCCCAAAACTGGTTCAATCTAATTGGTGAGAAAGGAAGAGTTGAACGTAAACTTTTTTGCTTCTCTTATAAGGAATATTCAGTGGAAGACAAAAGTGATGAAGGGTATGAAAACATCAGTGAACTAGTCCCTAAACACGGAGAGATTAAGCTGATTAAAAACTCACCAAAAAGAGAAAAAATTAGCCTTCCATAAAGGAGGCTTTTATTTTACATCGGAGTATACATGAAAAAACTTAATTATTAAAAATTTTCACCAACATTCTTTCCGAAAATACAAGGTCTAAGGAATATCGCTAACTTCATTGGTAAACATTCATATAGAGACACTCTTTACGAGATGAGGGATATATGATGATCATCATTGAAAATGATTGGCTGCAGGTAGATATGGCAAGGAATGGAGCAGAAGTACGAAAAGTGAAGCATAAGAAAAATGGACTGGACTATATGTGGACAGGGGACAGCGCCTACTGGGGGCGTGTTTCTCCGGTCCTATTTCCGATTGTTGGCCGGTTAAAGGAGGATCACTATCATCTGAATGGTCAAACCTACAAGATGTCACAGCATGGATTTTTGCGTGATGTTGAATTCAATGTGGAAACGCAAACAACAACTACCGTTTCTTTTGTGTTTGAATCAGCTGGACGCTTCGTTGAAATTTATCCTTACGAATTTAAAGCGATTATTCGCTATTTGCTTAAAGAGGACTCCCTTAGTGTTCAATGGGAAATCGCCAATGAAAACCGAGAAGAGATGTTTTTTTCCATAGGTGCCCATCCTGCCTTTAGGCTTCCGCTTGTAGAAAATGAAGTGATAGAGGACTATAGTTTGCACTTTACTCCTGCTGCTAATAAGAATGTGATGGAATATGAGCTTAAGAATTCCCTTTTACATGAGAAAGGAACGGCTAATGATATCTCATCGATGCAGCTAAAAGCTTCTATATTTGCCCATGATGCTCTTGTTTACAGTAATATCAATCAAATTTCCCTGATTTCTAATAGATCTAATCACGGAGTGGAGGTCATGTTCGTGGATTTCCCATTTGTTGGGATTTGGTCGAAATTTAATGAAACGGATGGTACGATGGCGCCGTTTGTTTGCATTGAGCCGTGGTACGGCATTGCCGATACCCATCATACAACCGGGAATTTGAAGGAAAAGTTTGGAATAAATAAGCTTCACACAGGAGAAACCTTCAAGGCTGAGTATAAAATGAAATTCACTTAATGAAAACGTTTTAATACAAAATATTCAAAAAATATTGACAACTATTTGAAAGGGAGGTAAATTATATATAATTAATGTAAATAGTATAAGATTATAAAGTTATAATATTATAAAAAAGGTGACTAAATCATGAAAATTGATAAAAATAATCACGCACCTCTTTATCGACAGGTGGAACAGGTGCTTGAAGAGAAAATCATGTCCAAGCAATGGGATGTAGGCTACCAGCTGCCGACAGAGAATGAATTAGCTGAGCTTTTTGATGTAAGTACGATTACAGTGAAACGAGCAGTAATTGAACTAGTAAATAAAGGATATCTATATAGACAGAGAGGCAAAGGGACTTTTGTTGCTGGCTCCACAAATGAACAAGACATCAACGCCATATTTTCATTAACAACGGATGAAGAGGAACATCCTCATGAATTAATCAGTTTTTCTATTGAAGATTCAGATAATGAGGTGGCCGAAAAGCTGGGTTTGAATCCAAAAACAAAAATCTTTAAGATCAAGCGAGTAAAGATCGATAAACATGAACCAGTAACCCTTGAATATACCTATCTTCCATACGAAATTTGTCCCGGTCTCACACCTGATGATATTAATAATGAACTTATTTACAATATTCTAAGAAAAAAATTTCATGTTTCCTTAGGCAGGGCCAAATTAATTGTGAAACCATATATTGCCGAAGGGGAAAAAGCAGAAAGGCTCCAAATTGCATCCGGTACACCCGTTTTTAAATGGGAGAGGTTAACCTACACGAAACAAGGAGAGATCATTGAGTACTCGAAATTTTATGACCGCCAGGATAAAACCACTTACTACACAGAAATCAATTTTTAAACATAGATAAACGAAAATTTTTTAAACTATAAAGTTATAATATTATATCTTAAAAGATTATAATATTATATTTTTTTAATAGTTAATTTCTGAAAATTGGCAATATTATATTGATATAAAAATGTTGTCCTACGTTGAAAAGGGGGAGTGAAACAGTTATAAATACCCTTCAAGCTCACAAAGCCAAAAAAAATGAAATGAAATGAGGAGGAATTAGGATGAAGAGAAAAACGTTGCTTTTTGGGTTCATTTGTTTATTGCTAGTTGTTGTATCTGCATGTAGTAGTGAAACAGGCAGCACCTCCAAAGAAACTGCGGGAAAAGCTGACAAAACTTTGGTATTGGCGGCATACGGTGGTAGCTATGAGAAAAAAATGAAGGAAACCGTTATCCCTAAATTTGAAAAGGAATTTGGTGTCAAGGTCCAGTATATTACCGGAAGCTCTGTTGATACCGTATCCAAGCTGCAAGCACAAAAGGCTAAACCGCAAATTGATGTAGCCTTCATCGACGACGGCCCTCAAGCACAGGCAAAATCCTTCGGCCTGCTTGCACCATTAGATGAAAAAATTGTTACGAACTTAGCCAATGTCTATGATATTGCCAAGGATAAGGACAATGTCGGTGTTGGTTTTGGGATTATTACCACAGGACTTGCTTTTAATAAAAAGGTTTTCGAGGATAACAAGTGGGACCCCGTCACATCTTGGAATGATTTAGCAGATCCTAAGTACAAAGGAAAACTTGTCTTACCATCCATCTCTAATACTTACGGAGTCCACATGCTTCTTATGGCTGCCAAAGCAAATGGCGGTGATGAAAAAAATATTGAACCTGGATTTGACAAACTAAAAGAGATTGCTAAAAATGCCGTGACCTTTGATAAAACAGCAGATGTATCCAATTACTTTTTGCAGGGACAGACGGTTGCCAGCGCATGGGGAAGCAGCAGGGTATTCACGTTAAAACAGTCAGGATTCCCTATTGAGTTTGTCATTCCGAAAGAAGGCGCACCTGCATTGATGTCGACTGTTAGTGTCGTTAAAAATGCTCCGCATCAAGAACTTGCACAGAAATTTGTTAATTATGTTTTAAGTGAAGGTGTACAAACAGAATTTGCTAATTCCTTGTTTGATGGTCCGGTAAATAAGAACGTGAAACTAAGTGGCGATATTTTAGACAAAATTATTTATGGACAAGATGAAATTTCGAAGCTCGTGAAGGTAGATTGGGAATATGTAAATCAAAAACGATCCGAGTGGACAGAGAGAGCAAACAAAGAAATTGAAGTGGCCCATTAATGAAGGGGTGATATGATGAGCTATTTATGCCTTGAAAATGTAGTGAAGACGTTTAATAAAACAGAAGTCGTCAAAAAGATGAACCTGGAAATCAAGAAGGGTGAGCTTGTTTCCTTTCTTGGTCCTTCAGGATGCGGCAAGACTACGACGCTAAATATGATTGCAGGCTTTTTGGATGTTGATGGAGGAAGTATTGTGGTGGACGGGAAACCTGTTCACCTGCTTCCTCCCAACAAAAGAGAAATGGGCATGGTTTTTCAAAACTATGCTCTTTTTCCCCACATGACCGTGTTTGACAATGTGGCCTATGGACTTAAACTTCGCAAAGTCCCTAAAAGTGAAATCAATCAACGTGTGTTGGAAGCGCTAGAAATGGTCCGATTATCCGGGTATGAAAAACGGTACCCGAAAGAGCTTTCCGGCGGACAGCAACAGCGCGTTTCTTTGGCTAGAGCCTTAGTCATCAAACCAAAAGTGCTGCTCCTTGATGAACCATTAAGTAACCTGGATGCCAAGCTGCGGCAGGAAATGCGTGAAGAAATCGTGGATATTCAAAAAAAGGTGGGCATTACCACCATATTTGTTACCCATGACCAGGAAGAAGCACTGGCTATTTCAGACCGGATCGCGGTTATGTATGAGGGGAGAATTGAGCAGGTTGACACCCCAGTGGCCATTTATAACCACCCTCAAACCGATTTTGTTTCGAGGTTTATTGGAGAAGTGAATCAGATTCAAGGCCATGTGGTAGAAACGTTCAGCGGGAACCAATGCAAGGTCTCTTTTGATGGCTATCACCAGGTCCTATCTTGTCCTGGTACGAAAGATACTTTGATTGACTTTTATCTGAGACCTGAAAAAATCCAAATCTATCAAGAACATAGCGAGGGACTTCGTGTTCGGGTGGAAAGAAAAATGTTTTTAGGTGCAAAAACGCGATATATATTACAACTAAAAGATCAACAGTTTATTGCGGACATTTCCAATACTGTTCTAAACCCCGATCAAATAATTGAAGGGCAGGACGTATTGGCAGTGTGGAATCCAGAGGAACTATTAGCAACTAAAAAGTGAGGTGATTTCGAATGCAGGCTGAACTGGAAATGAATCAGGAACAAGATATTCAATTCAAGCAAATGAAAAAGAAAAAGTCGAAGAAAAGGCTTGATTCGTGGTTATTATTACTTCCAGCGCTCAGTATTTTTCTTTTTTTCTTTCTGCTTCCATTGGTTTTTCTTTTTATCACAAGCTTTAAGAACTTCGATGCAGCCACAGGAATTGGTCATGACTGGACCCTTCAGAACTATGCGAAGTTTATTACCGATCAATTTTATCTCGGAGTCTTATGGAGAACAGTTAAAATCGCCTTAATCACAACATTGGCTGCGGTTGTCATTTCTTATCCAGTAGCCTATCAGATTACGAAAGTTAGAGGAAGAATGAAAAATTATTTAACTCTCCTCGTCTTGTCACCGTTGTTAATTAGCATGGTTATCCGTTGTTATGGCTGGGTCATTTTGTTATCCAATAATGGGGTTGTGAATAACGCCCTGATGAAGTTGGGCTTGATTGATAAGCCGCTTACCTTACTGTATACAGAGTTCAGCGTTGTGATTGGTATGGTTCACGTTTTATTTCCATACATGGTGTTAAGCATTATGGGATCACTTGAAAGAATTGATCCTAGTATCATCAGAGCTTCGCAAAATCTTGGTGCAGGACCTATTCGAACTTTCTTTTCCGTTATTTTGCCGCTGACCTTGCCAGGTATCTTTGCTGGTTCGGTCATGGTTTTCAGCCTAGCAGTGAGTTCCTTTGTTACTCCGGCCATTCTTGGAGGGCCTCAGGTGAAGGTGATGTCGTTCCTTACATATGAACAGGTTTCGACCATTTTGAATTGGCCTTTTGGTTCAGCTATCGGCTTCCTGCTCATCTTTATTGCTACGATTACCATTATTATTTATAGCAAATTACTGACCAAATCTGAAAAAGGAGTGGCCATTCAATGAGAAAGGTATTACCAAAAGCCTGCTTGAATTTCTTTTGTATCCTTGTCTACATTTTTCTGGCTGCCCCAATTGTAGTGGTTCTATTATCATCCCTAACCACAACGGAGTACATCGTCTTTCCTCCCAAAGGGATTACGCTCCGGTGGTATGCAGAGCTGATTAATCATCCAGAGTTTATGCAGTCCTTCACCCTAAGTATCATGGTCGCATTAGGAACTTCGGTTATTTCGACAATCATCGGAACAATGGCTTCGATCGCTGTTGTTCGGTATGAGTTTAGAGGAAAAACAGCCGTTACCCAATTAATTGGGTCTCCCTTATTGATTCCATCTGTCGTATTTGGGGTAGCTTTACTGCAGTTTTTTTCCTGGATTGGCTTGGCAGCAAGTCCCGTTGCGTTAGTGATCGGGCATTTTATCTTGACGATCCCATTTGTGATGAGATTGGTTGTGGCAAGCCTGGTAGGTTTCGACCGGTCGATTGAACTGGCCGCCAAGAATTTGGGGGCTGGAAGACTTAGAGTTTTTTTTCAAATTACTCTCCCTGTCATAAAATCAGGCGTAATTGCAGGGGCTATTTTTGCCTTTATTACCTCATTTGACGATTTAACTGTCGCTTTGTTCATTGTCAGCACTGATGTCGTCACCCTGCCGGTACGTATATATACCTATATGCAATACCAATATGATCCGATCATTACATCGGTATCCAGCATCATGATTTTACTAACCGTTATCTTAATGGTGGTAATTGAAAGAATCCTTGGTGTTGGAAAAGTGTTTTCGTCGAAAAATTAAGAAGAAGGTGTTTGTAATGCATATTCAACATCATCCTATATTAGGCGGGCAGCTTCATAAACCAGTGACAATCTATTTTAATGATCAGCCCTATAAAGCTTATGAACAGCAAACCGTTGCGGCGGCCTTAATGGCTAATGATATTAAAAGGCTGGGGTTAAGTAGAAATTTGGTCCAGCCCAGAGGTCTTTTTTGCACAAGGGGGAGATGCTGCAGCTGCTATATGACGGTAAATGGGGAAGATCATGTCCGAACCTGCATGGTCAAAGTGGAAGAAGGAATGAAAATCTATCTGAATGATGAAGATCCGGACGTAAGGAGGGAGTTCTGTGGAGACTGATATTCTAATAATTGGTGCCGGTCCGGCTGGTCTTGCGGCTGCCTTTGAAATGGCTTCGAAGGGATTAGACGTAACCATTGTAGATGAATCTATAACAATGGGTGGACAATTAAACCAGCAAACGCAAGTGATTCCTTCCTTACCTTCATCGTTTCAGTCGATGCGAGGGTTTGAATTGGCAGCCCATTTAACCAAACAGTTAGAAGAATACGATATTCGTTATTTGCTAGGCCACCGGGTCATTGGTTTTTACAAGGATGGCAGTGTAGGCATTACAGATGAGCAAGACGTATTTGCAGTTAAAGCGAAGAAAATCATTGTGGCTACTGGAGCGGCAGAAAATGCGGTCGCTTTTCCAAAATGGACGCTCCCAGGGGTGATGACCATCGGAGCGGCGCAAACTATGATTAATAGGGATTTTGTTCAGCCAGGCAAGGAGGCAGTAATCGTAGGATCCAGTGATTTTGCCTTGGATGCTGCCCTGCAGCTTTCTGAAGTAGGAGTTCACGTCAAGGGCTTTATCGAAAAGAATGCCGGCATTCTTTCTAGGGATTTAGAAAAAATAGAGCAGGTAAAAAAAATGGGCATTCCCATCTATTTAGATTCTTTTATCAAGGAAGCTAGGGGAATGGGTGCTGTAGAAGAAATTGAAATCGAGATTGGGACACGAGTTTTAACCGAAAAAGTGGATTTGGTTTGTGTTGATGGGGGAAGATCTCCAATCCTTGATATCTTTTACCAGCTGGGTTGTTCCTTTGGATATCAAAAAGAACTCGGAGGCTGGGTTCCACAATACAATCACCAATTTCAAACCGACCGTCAAGATATTTTTTTAGCAGGGAATGCCGCTGGAATTAGTACACAGGGAGTCCTATTAGTAACGGGTATGCTGGCAGGCATTAACGTATGTGAAGCCGTTGGGGCCATAACTAAGACCATTGCAGATGAAGAAAAGGACTTCCTTTGGAAAGAGCTGGAGATTCTTGAAACGAAGTACAACCCAAACATCTGGGAGGCAAGAAACCGGCATATGGAAAACTTCGCTCATCCGGTGATAAAGGAACAATTCCTCTCTTAATTCAAAAAGATAAAGAGACAGAAGGTGAATGAATTGGATAAAAGCACGATAATTTGTCGATGTGAAGAAATTAGTTACGAAGAAATTGAAGAAGTCCTGACCAATGGGGCAACAACTTTTGATGATATTAAACGGTTAACACGGTGCGGCATGGGGCCATGCCAATCAAAAATATGCCATTCTCTCGTCGCTTCCATGATCCACGAAAAAACAAACACCCCTTATTTCCAGATACCGCTGCCTCGAATGAGGATGCCGCTAAGTCCTATTAAACTTGAGACATTAGCTACGAATAGCACTTCCTTTTCATCTGTAAAATCAGTTATGGATGAGGTGGAATTAGAGGATGGGAAGGTGAGATAATTGGATAGAAGTTATGAAACAATCATTATTGGCGGCGGGGTGGTGGGCAGCAGTATTGCCTATCACCTCTCTGAACAAACCAAAGAAGCCGTTCTTGTTCTGGATCAAAAATTCCCATTGTCAGGCACCTCTGGATCCACCCAAGCCTGGGTATGGGTTCACAACAAAACCCCTTCCTGGTATGCTGAATTTAGTATGTATAGCGCCGAGCTTTACTCGTATCTCTCCAAAAAAATCGGCGATGTGGAGTTTAAACGAACAGGGGGTCTTTCACCGTTTTTCAATGAGGCAGACCGTGAAAAGGCTGTACGGCTGGCTGAGGCGTACGAGCAGATTGGGATAAAGATTAAAGTTTTATCTCGGGAAGAGGCACTTGAAAAAGAGCCATTTCTCAATCCAGATGTTGTCGGTGCGACCTATAGTGCCATCGACGGCAATGTGAATCCTTTTCGGTTAGTGGATCGTTATATGAGAGCGGCAAAGAAAAACGGCGTTCAATACTCTACCTATAATAAAGTAACCGAAATTCAAAAGATGCCTGGGAAATTCATTGTGGTGTCAGAAAAGGGGGAGTTCTCCTGTAAAAACCTAATTCTTGCTGGCGGAACATGGTCCAGGGAATTAGGGAAGCTGGTGGATGTCAATATTCCGATCAACCAATTAAGAGGGCAAATTCTTGTGACGGAACCTTTGAAGCCTTTTTTAAATTATACGATTAGTGGATTAAGACAGGCTTTTAACGGTGAGGTGTTAATTGGTTATTCCATGGAACAAGAAGGGTTTAATAGGGCAACCACACTTGATGTGATTCAAGAAACAGCCAATATGGCTGTCCATTATGTCCCTTCCTTGAAAAAAGCGAAGGTGGTTCGAGCTTTTTCAGGGATCCGGGCCATGCCAGAAGATGGGTTTCCGATTCTCGGGAAAATCCCAGGAGTGGAAAATCTTTATGTCGCCGCAACGCATAGTGGCGTAACGCTTTCTCCACTCATTGGAACACTTATGACGGAGTTGATTTTGGAGGGAGAAACCTCGATTCCGATAGACCGTTATTCAATCAGCAGATTTGCAAAATAGATTTATTTAAAAGCATAGGAGGAAAATAGAGTGCCGCATTTATTTATGAGAGGGCTTTCCGTAGAACAGGTTAAAACAGTCAGCCGACCATTAGTAAAGGAATTAGCTGAACTTTGTGATTGTGGAACAGACAATTTTACGTTAGAGGTGGTTAACTCTACCTTTGTCTTTAATAATGACGAGGTACCTGGATTTCCGTTTATTGAAGTTAAATGGTTTGAAAGAGGCCAGGAAGTTCGAGACCAATTTGCGGGGATTGTCACGAAACAAGTCCAATCGCTTGATATTCCAGAGGTAGAAGTTGCCTTTAGTACATTTAAGGAGTCAGCTTATTATTTGAATGGGAAGAGTTTTAACTGAAACTAAAAGGAACCGTTATGTATGGACCGAGCCATGTTGCTGCATGTTCGGTTTTTTTAGTTCCTACTTTTTGAATCAGTTAATATATTTAAGGCACGATAATATTTGTAACGAAGAACAAAAAAAGGGGCAACTGAAATTGAACATTGAAAATACTCAAAAAGTCACATTTCAGCTAGAAAATGACCTTGGGAAGTTAGAAGTAAAAGGTGATATTATAGGGGAAAGCCAAATCCCATTTTTTGATGATTTAAAGTTTAAAGGGGTAATTGCTTTACTTAATTCCATTGATAAACAAAACTTTATCGAATCAGGGAATCATCGACTATTTGATCATTTTATCACGGAAATAGAAGAGACCCTCGATGAAATGAAAAAATATGACCAATTTCAAGGAAAAATTATTTAATGGAAAAAAAGGACTACTATATAAGTGATGAAAAGAGGGAGCCCATTGCAGGTTCCCTTTTCAAGCATTAGTGCATCGAATTCATCGCCGCTTGGTTGACTCATATATGAATTTGGCTGATTTACTCTTCTTCCAAACCATCTATTGGGACGAGACGTTTCTCATCGTGGGTTCCTCTTTGAGTGACCAATGCCATGCCAGTTGTATCTTGAATGCTTTCGATCCATACTGGAATGCCATGATATTTAACGGAAATCTCTTCATCTGCTGCAAAAATCTCTTTCACTCTATTTAGGTTCATTATTTTCACCTCAAAGTTATTTTTCCAAATTTGTTTCAACAATATAAGTAAAATCATATTCCGTATAAGGAACAGTATTTAACACAAAATATGATAAATTTGTGTTAAATGGAGGATTCAAATGTTAAATGAGGACAATAAACCCGAAAATTCTCCGGACCCGAGCGGTATGGAGCAGCCACTACTTTCAACTGGTTCTACTGAAGCAGGTTTTAATTGGAATTCTGACGACAAGGAGCAGGCTCAAAAACCGAGGATTGGTAATACCGTAGTGGGGGAAGAAGGGCAGTAGTGTTGACCTTAAAGTTAATAAAACTATTTACGTATATAAAAAAAGATATTGAAAGGACAACAAATTATCCATGAAAAACCAACGAATTCCAGAGCATAAATTGAACACCACAAACACAGTGGGGCAGGCAATTGAAAATATAACAAGCAATGATTTAACTGCATCAAATTTAACAGAAAAAATTAATAAACAAAATACTAATAAAGCTAAATAAAAATGTATGTTCTAGTATATATTTGAGATTCTCTCTTGAACTTGCCTTTAAAACGTGATGTTAATCACAATAAAGAACTGTAGTTTGCACTATAATCATATTAGAAACTACACTTTATAGGAAAAAGAGGGAATAATTCATGGCTGTAATTTTAGAACAGACAAAAGTGAATGAGTTGGTAGACCGCTTTTACGATAAGTTACTAAAGGATTCCTATTATGTAAACATGTTTAAAGGAAGAAACGTGGATATTGAATTGTTGAAAAATCGGCAAAGAGTATTTATAAACCGGTTAGTTTCTGATGAGTCAGCACAGGAACAAAGTAAGCAGGAATCACAAGTAAGGGAAAGACATCCGTTCAAAATAGGTCCAGAAAGGGCCGAGGTCTGGTTTGGCAAAATGAAAGAGACCATGGATGAAATGGACTTGGATCGTGATGTAAAAGAGCATCTTATTGAAAAGGTAGATATTTTGTTAAAAAAGATATTAAAATAAGCTTTTTGAAAAGATTAAAAAAAATAATCCACCCGCGAGTTAATGACTCAGGTGGATTATTAATAAGTTTTACGTTTATATTTAATGCTTCTAAAACGATCACATGCTCATGAAATGGCTGTAAGCCAGGTTCTGTCCTTCCGTACTTCAATCGGCAGCAAACCTCGTACGAGAAGTGTAGTCATCTATCTATCGGCCAGTGACCGATTCATCCGTTAGGTTCATTTCCCGCAGGATGATGCCCCTACCTAAATTTGGGTTGCTCGCTCGTGGGGTTTACCCGTTCCACCTTTTCCGTTTCCAGAAAAGCATCGTCACTGTGGCACTTTCAGGTTAATCTCAGCATATCCCGGAGGACTTAGCATGATTTCACCGCCGTCAGCCGAAACTATTAATCGACTGCCCACCCTTGCAGATGGCACGAACACTACAGGCATCTCAGCACTGTGCGAGCCTGGACTTTCCTCAGCTCCGTAAAGGAACCGCGACTACTCACCATTTCATGTTGTTTCATTTGGTTCAGAAGCGACAATGAATACTATAACAGGATTAACAAGATAAATCTTTAGTAGTTTAATTCCAGCGTTTCCAATCATGTGGTTGGGAAGTGAAAAAAATGGATGAAAATACGCCTACCCAGATACATAACAAGATAATAAGGTTGCTAAACTCAAACGTAACAGAGTTTAGCTTTTTTCTTTTGGTTCTAACAATTTGATACAGTGCCTTATAAATAATAGAAGATATTTAATATACTGCTTCGAATATTAGATACCAGAATCATAAATGGGATAAACCAGGACTTTTGAACTACCAAAATTTACAGCTATCTTCCAATTTGGATAGATGGTATATTTCTTACATAAGCTCCTAACGGAACTTTGCATGATTTTAATACAGAGAAGTACTCAAGAGGCTGAAGAGGCGCCCCTGCTAAGGGTGTAGGTCGGGAAACCGGCGCGAGGGTTCAAATCCCTTCTTCTCTGCCATTTCAGTTTTACAACAACTTATTTGCGGGTGTGGCGGAATTGGCAGACGCACCAGACTTAGGATCTGGCGCCTTAGGGCGTGGGGGTTCGACTCCCTTCACCCGCACCAATTAATTATTTTTTAGATGTTGTTCTGCTGTAGAAATCGGTCGTTGGAATTCCTAAAGGCAAGATTTTAATAATGGAGAGCTGTCCGAGTGGCCGAAGGAGCACGATTGGAAATCGTGTAGGCGGGTAACCCTGTCTCAAGGGTTCGAATCCCTTGCTCTCCTCCATAAAAATATGACTACCGTACCGGTTAACATTCAATATTATGCGCCCGTAGCTCAATTGGATAGAGCGTTTGACTACGGATCAAAAGGTTATGGGTTCGACTCCTTTCGGGCGCGCCACTAATTAATAATATAATCATGGCGGCTGTGGCGAAGTGGTTAACGCATCGGATTGTGGTTCCGACATTCGTGGGTTCGATTCCCATCAGCCGCCCCATATAATGCGGGTGTAGTTTAGTGGTAAAACCTCAGCCTTCCAAGCTGATGTTGTGAGTTCGATTCTCATCACCCGCTCCATTCACTATTTTTTTATTCCGCAGTAGCTCAGCGGTAGAGACGAGCGAAGCATCTTGAATTGGCTGGGAGTTGTACACGCCAAGCCGCTTCCTGCGTTACTTACTGAGGCGGGGACATGCTTCTAACAAGTTAAGGATTAGGGATTAATATAATTATTCCGCAGTAGCTCAGCGGTAGAGCTATCGGCTGTTAACCGATCGGTCGTAGGTTCGAGTCCTACCTGCGGAGTCATAGTCCAACAAGGACACTAGGAACTTGGTCAGGGCAGGAATGCAGCAGCCATAACTAGTGAAATTGTGTGGACTATTACATAGACAAAAAGAGAAAAGCGCTAAACTCTATCTTTATTTGAGTTTAGCGCTTTTCTTTTGTATAAGAAATTTCCATGTCACACCTTTACCTATGCCCCTTTTTTGAATCAAGAATAAACATAGACGCATCTTGTCCCATGAATATTTTATTTCCTGTATAAAAAGTTTTGAATTGAATATCCCTATACCCTATTTTAGTCATAATGCCGGTTAGCTCTTCTGGATTAAATCCGTTATGAACAATATCTGAAATTATTTTTTCATTTTTATTAAAATCTACGACCAGTAGATGTCCTCCTTCATCAAGAACATCAAATAATCTTGATAAAACTAATTCAACATCATGAATATGGAGAAGAACCTGAGCCATAAAAATATAATCGGCATGTAAATCCGATAGACTTTCCTTTTCAATATCAAAGCATAATGTACCTATATTATGAATATTAAAATTATTTATTTTTTGCTTTATTTGATTAATCATGTTTTGTGACGTATCCAGAAAAAGCATAGAATTAAACTCGTTTAACAAGTTCATTCCGACAAGTCCAGTTCCACACCCAAAATCAATAGCATTCTTACTTTTAGCGTCAACTAAATAATTACGGATGGCATCTGATGAAATCTTTGCAATTTGGATTCTTTCAGGAGTGTCATATTTATTAGCTATCATTTCAAACTTATCAGTATTTCCCATTATTATCTCTCCAATCAGGCTTAATAAACAAACCTATACACTAAAAAAACTTGTCATTATTTAGGATGCGATTCTGCATATCACAATTCAACTAATACACCTTTAAAGCGCCCTATCCATCGTTTTAAACGAGAATGGAGACCATTAACATTTTTAATGTGATACAAGCCCTTAGTAACGTGTTTACAATCGTCTGATTTTATCCAATAATGCCAAACCCTTTTCTTTTGCATAGGTTTTGTATGCCCTCCATGCATCGGTTACAAGCACTTTTTCATTGGACATTTCATTGATTAAACGAACACCAGCAGAGGAGGAAGGTTCATTATAGCGTTTACCCCATTGATAGAACTTGTTCATTTTGGTATGGGGGTAATTTGTCGATATACCTTAACAAGTTACTGAACACTGTGTTCACCTTGATTACCTCAAGAACATTCGTTCTTGCATGATTTTATCAAGAATTTGGCAAGTATCAAAAATAAACAGTTACCTTTAACATAGTCTTTATTTAAAAAGGTAAACTATTATACACTTGGATCTTTAAGCGGTAAATGTGGGAAAAGTGACAAGTATGAAATACCCAGGAACAAAAAACATGATACCAATGAAAATTTACAATGAGGTGATCCTATGTCAACTATAAATAAGGAAGAAGATAATTTTTCTATAATTAATAAAGGGAGTAAAGAATCTTTAGAAATTAGCTCAACAGGATATGGATTAGAATCAGTAACTGAAGAATCTGAAGAAGGTAAACACAACCTTCAACAAAAAAATATTAATCCTACTTGTGGAGGATTATAAATAAATTTAACTAAAGGCCCAAATCGGGCTTTTAGTTTGATAGTGGGAATACTTTCCTGTTGAAAATAAAATTAAAACGAGATATATTATTATTCCTGTCACATTAACGAGTGACCAAAAACATCCAATTTATAACACAATGGTTTGTTTCTCATACTGAGAAATTGGAAAAATGTCTCACTTGTACGATAACCATTCTGGTGGTATGATATAAAAGTCGCTTTTGAAAAAGTATCAAATTTTATTATTCCTTTCAAAATTGGTAATAATTTATAATTGTTATTTTAGTAGAAAGATGATAAAATATATTTCCTGTCGCTCAAATGAGTGCAGAAGATTGTTCTTTGAAAACTAAACAAACAAAAACGTCAACAAACAATAATATTCGTTTCTTTTGGAAACGAGCCAACGTTTTATTTTATGAGCTAATCAACTTTCTTGGAGAGTTTGATCCTGGCTCAGGACGAACGCTGGCGGCGTGCCTAATACATGCAAGTCGAGCGAGACTCTTCGGAGTCTAGCGGCGGACGGGTGAGTAACACGTGGGCAACCTGCCTGTAAGACTGGGATAACACCGGGAAACCGGTGCTAATACCGGATAATCCTTTTCCTCTCATGAGGAAAAGCTGAAAGTCGGTTTCGGCTGACACTTACAGATGGGCCCGCGGCGCATTAGCTAGTTGGTGAGGTAACGGCTCACCAAGGCGACGATGCG
>NZ_JAQMWQ010000039.1 GCF_030403775.1 Paenibacillus sp. BSR1-1 | reverse complement strand
GCCCCAAAAAATGAAAGGGTATGGATAAAGATCATAAAAGGTAGAGCTGAAAACAATTGCTTTTGATTTTACACAATAATCAGGACTTGACTCAGTGAAAGACATTCCTAGTGAACACCCAGTCTTTTTTGTCCTTCAGAAATCCCATATGACATTCATGAGCTATTTTATATAAAGCGAGGAAACAAGGTTGGAAACATTAATTGTCAATTACTTTGGACGTGAAAAGCGGTATGCAGTTTTGCGTGACAAACAAGTTGAAAAAATTATAATTGACCGACCAGAGCACCAATCTCTGGTCGGTAATATTTATTTTGGGACAGTGACAAAGGTTTTGCCCGGGATGAACGCAGCCTTCATCGATATTGGCGAAGAAAAAAACGCCTATTTGCACCGTGACAACCTGTCCTCATACATACTCTCAACCGAAAAGCAGAAGAACATCTCTTCGTTTGTCCACCAGGGTGAAAAACTCCTCGTTCAGGTGGACAAAGATGCAACTGGAACAAAAGGCCCGAAAGTCACGGGGATAATAGAAATACAGGGCAGCAATTTAATTTACATGCCAAAGGGCCATTACATTGCGGTCTCTAAAAAAATTGCCGATGAACGGCAAAATGCTGCACTAAAACGTCTAGGAAGCCGTTTGAAGACAGAAGAGGAGGGAATCATTTTTCGTACCTCAAGCTTGAACAGCATAGAAGAAGAGATTATCGTAGAGCTGAATTTCCTTCGAAGCCAATATCAAGAACTGCTCCAAACAGCTGCTTCCCTTAAAAAGTCAGGGATAATTTTTCAAAAAGATTCCTTCCTGGAAATGCTTATCGAGCAAGTCTCAAAAATGACGTCAGGTGAAGTTATTATAGATGATCTCAACGTCAAAAAAATGCTGGAACAAAAAAATACTCACGTTACATTCACGTACTACAACAGCCTAGAAAATATTTTTTCCGCCAACAAAATTGAACATGAAATCGAGAAAGCCCTCAAGCGGGTGGTGTGGCTCGATCAAGGTGCCTACCTCATATTCGATGAAACTGAGGCCCTGACCATAATCGACGTGAATACAGGGAAATTCTCCGGCAAGGCCGATTATCAGGATACCGTTCTTAAAACCAATCAGCTAGCCGCCAAGGAAATCGTCAGACAGCTGCGACTGCGGGACATCGGCGGCATCGTCCTGATTGATTTTATTGATATGAAACGTGAAAAGGACAAGCAAGCGATTTTTGATCTTTTCGAAAAAGAACTTGCTAAAGATGAAAAAAGAACGAAACTGATTGGCTTTACACCGCTCGGGATTCTGCAGCTGACAAGAAAAAAAACTAAGGTTGCTCTATCAGAAGCATTAAAGGTGAAATGTCCAGTTTGCGATGGGACTGGCCGTATCTTAAGTGCGGAAACAATCGCTTTTCGTCTTGAGCGAGAGCTTCTCGAGCATCGCCACTCTGAATTTGAGGCGGTCTTAATAGAAACGACAAAAGAAGTTAAAGAGCTTCTGCAGTCTCACCTGGAAATATTGGAAGAAATGCTTCATTTTAAAGTGTTTTTTGCGATTCTGCCCGCTCCGGATCATCATTATGTTTTGAAGCAATTCGGCACTGTGGACGAGATATCCCAAAAAGCTTTCAATTTCTATTGACACTTTCCCTTAAATTATGTATGATTTTAATGTTATGTTTGTAGCACCCGTGCTACAACCGCACAGAACAGGTACTAAGCTTTCTGCGTGATTCGCGGGGACGCCTGTGTATGGCGAGTCTGAGTTTATAAGGAGGTGCAGTTCATGTACGCAATTATCGAAACTGGCGGTAAACAACTTAAAGTCGAAGAAGGCCAAGCTATCTACATTGAAAAATTAGATGTTGAAGCTGGTGAAACAGTTACTTTTGACAAGGTTCTTTTCGTTGGCGGTGAAACTGTAAAAGTTGGAAGCCCTGTTGTTGCAGGCGCTACTGTTACAGCTAAAGTTGAAAAACAAGGCCGTGCGAAGAAAATCATTGTTTTCAAGTACAAAGCAAAGAAAAACAACCGTAAGAAGCAAGGTCATCGTCAACCTTACACTAAAGTAATCATCGAAAAAATCAACGCGTAAGGTGTTGGAAAATAGATGATTGGAATTACGATTACTCGTACTGAGTCCGGTGCGGTTCAATCCTTTGAAATAAGTGGTCATGCTTTGTTCGCTGATCGGGGCAAAGATATTGTCTGTGCAGGCGTATCAGCCGTGTCTGTTGGTGCTATCAATGCGGTGCACGAACTTACCGGTGTTACTCCCGACCTGGAACATCGAGCAGATGGACTTCTCCGCTGTGTACTGCCGGAGGATCTTACTTCCGATACACAAGAGAAAGTTCAGCTTCTTCTTGAGGGAATGATTGTTTCATTACGATCGATTGAAGAAACGTACGGAGAGCACATAAAAATAACCTTCAAAAAGCAGGAGGTGGAATAAATGTTATTAAAATTAGATCTTCAGTTGTTTGCATCTAAAAAGGGAGTAGGTTCTACAAAGAACGGACGTGACTCAATCGCAAAGCGCCTTGGTGCTAAGCGTGCAGATGGTCAATTCGTAACTGGTGGTTCAATCCTTTACCGTCAACGCGGTACAAAGATTTACCCAGGTGAAAACGTAGGCCGCGGTGGTGACGACACTCTTTTTGCTAAAATCGACGGCGTTGTAAAATTCGAACGTTTAGGTCGTGACCGTAAAAAAGTGAGCGTTTATCCAGTAGCTCAAGAAGCGTAATGCTTTTATTGGAAACTCTAACCTTACCGGTTAGAGTTTTCTTTTTGCACTGATAAAGATCATATTAAGGGTATTTCCTCGTACTGAGCTTCTTTTTTTTACCACTTTAGGAAACCTTTCGTATAAAAAAGCTTACTCATGGTTACTTTTTTGATATACTAACAACAAACAGTGTGTTCCGACACTTAATGTGGGAGTGTGGGTATGGAGAAAGAATGGGGAATCGTCGAGGTGCTGCGGCACTCGCGTCATGATTGGTTAAACAAGCTTCAGTTGATTAAAGGGAACATCGATTTAAATCGAATTGACCGGGCGAAAGAGGTCATTGATGAAATTGTCATTGAAGCCCAACATGAGACTAAGCTTACAAATTTAAATATGCCTATGTTTGCCTCGCTCTTATTCACTTCAAATTGGAAGAATCCTTTTTTTAGACTCGAATATGAGGTACTTGAAGATGCTGAACCGTTAAAAATGAACGATTCCGTCCTGACAAATTGGACAAGTTCCTTTTTTTCATGCTTAAATAAGGCAATCGAGGCATTTCAAGAAAACCATTTATCGATTACAATTGAGCCGCAATCAGAGGGAATCCGTTTCTTTTTCGATTTTAGCGGGATAATAATAAAAAGTGAACTGATTGAAAAATTCCTTGGAGAGTCCAAATCATTGGAAATAGAGATCAAGGAATTTTCGGAAAGCGAACTCGCACTGGAAGTTTTTATACCTAAACTTTAAACGGGTATAAAACGCGAGCGCTCTCGTCGCAATCATCAGTTGATTTATTTGTGCGACAGGAGGAAAAAAATGTTTGTCGATCAAGTCAAGATATATGTAAAAGGTGGAGACGGCGGAAACGGAATGGTTGCGTTTCGCCGCGAAAAATATGTACCAAAGGGCGGTCCTGCCGGTGGAGATGGCGGGAAGGGCGCCAATGTAGTTTTTCAAGTAGAAGAAGGCTTGCGTACTCTAATGGATTTCCGGTATCAGCGCCATTTTAAAGCCAATCGTGGCGAGCATGGAATGTCCAAGAATCAGCATGGCCGTAATTCCAAGGATATGATTGTTAAGGTACCGCCTGGGACCGTTGTCACGGATGCTGAAACAAAAGAAGTTATTGCCGATTTAGTTGAGCATGGACAGCAGGCCATCATTGCAAAAGGAGGCCGCGGCGGCCGGGGAAATTCCCGTTTTGCCACTCCAGCCAATCCGGCACCAGAGCTTGCAGAAAATGGTGAGCCAGGCCAAGAGCGCGACGTCATACTGGAGCTTAAGCTGCTGGCTGATGTAGGATTGGTAGGTTTCCCAAGTGTTGGGAAATCCACGCTATTGTCTGTTGTTTCTTCAGCGAAGCCAAAAATCGCTGAGTACCATTTTACGACGATTGTTCCGAATCTGGGCATGGTGGAAACTGAGGACGGCAGAAGCTTTGTCATGGCCGATCTTCCTGGTCTTATTGAAGGGGCCCATTCCGGCGTAGGTCTTGGACATCAGTTTTTGCGTCATATCGAGCGGACGAGGGTTATTGTTCATGTCATAGATATGGCGGCAACTGAAGGCAGGGACCCATTTGAGGATTACCTAACGATAAATAAAGAATTACAAGAATATAATCTGCGTTTAACAGAGCGTCCGCAAATTATTGTGGCCAATAAAATGGATATGCCTGGTGCGGAGGAAAATTTAGAAACCTTTAAAGAGAAGCTTGAAGAGGATTATCCGGTTTTCCCTATTTCGGCCATTACACGAAAAGGACTGCGCGAGCTATTGTTTGCAGTTGCAGATAAAATTGAGGAAACACCGGAATTCCCGCTTGAGCATGAAGAAGAGGATACTGGTGTCCATCGTGTGCTTTACAAGCACGAGAAGGATCCGGATGCCTTCCACATTTCAAGAGAATCAGATGGATCGTTTGTGGTTTCTGGTGAAAAAATTGAAAAGCTCTTTAAGATGACTAATTTTTCAACAGAAGAATCGGTTCGCCGCTTCTCACGGCAGCTTCGCGGTCTAGGGGTCGATGAGGCATTAAGAGAGCGCGGGGCAAAAGATGGGGATGTCGTTAAGTTATTAGATTTCGAATTTGAGTTTATTGATTAGGGTTTCAGGTAAAAGAGGTAATGAAATGAAAATGGATAACATTGATAAAAAATTTTATTTAATCCGTGAAGACGTTTTGCCAGAAGCGATGAAAAAAACGATTGAAGTGAAAGAAATGCTTGATAGAGGCAAGGCGGAATCGATTGCGGATGCTGTTCAGCGGGTCGACTTAAGCAGGAGCGCTTTTTATAAATATAGGGATACAGTGTTTCCGTTTTCAACCATTAAACAGGAGCGCTTAGTTTCGTTATTCTTTCATTTAGAGGACCGCTCCGGCACCTTGTCAAAATTATTAAGTGTTGTTGCCTCTTCTGGCTGTAATGTTTTAACCATACACCAAACGATTCCCCTTCAGGGAAGGGCGAACGTGACTCTTTCATTAAACACGGCAAATATGACAAATGAAATTGATGAATTATTATCCGAACTTAGAAAACTCGAATTTGTAGAGAAAGTAGAAGTGCTGGGAACAGGTGCATAGCGGACAAAAGTCTGCTGAGAGACCAGTTCTCAGCTTTCTTTTTAAAAATAGGAGAGTGGAATGCAATGAAAATTGGTTATTTAGGGCCGAAGGCAACCTTCACGGAACTTGCGGTCACAAAGGTTTTTCCAGGGTTGGAACTAGAGCCTTTTCGGACAATACCAGAATGTATGGACGCGGTAGTAGACAAAAAAGTTGCCCTTGCGGTTGCTCCGATTGAAAATGCGCTTGAGGGCTCCGTTAATATTACTCTCGATTATTTAACTCAGGTTGCTCAAATCCCAATCGTTGGAGAAATTACCCTGCCGATTAAGCAGCATTTGATGGTCCATCCTGCGAATGCCGATAAATGGGAGAATGTCAGTAAAATTTATAGCCATTCTCATGCTATCGCACAGTGCCATAAATTCTTACATAATCAATTTAAGGGCGTTCCATTTGAATATATCTCTTCTACAGCGGCTGCGGCAAAATTGGTGATGGATGAGCCTGAACATAATACGGCTGCTATTGCGAATGAATTAGCTGCCAAAGAATATGGGTTAACCATTGTTCAAAGGAATATTCATGATTTTGACTATAACCACACCCGCTTTGTGGTTTTATCTGAAGACGAATTTGATTTTCAAGCTATTTGTGGCTCCACTCATTTTAAAACAACGTTAATGGTAACTTTGCCTTCTGACCGCGCCGGGGCCCTCCACCAAGTTTTATCAGCCTTTGCCTGGAGAAAAATAAACCTCTCCAAAATTGAATCAAGACCGATGAAAACTGGGATTGGCAATTACTTCTTCATTATTGATTTAGAAATGAAGCTTGATGAGGTGTTAATACCAGGGGCAATGGCGGAGCTAGAAGCTCTAGGATGCGGGGTAACCCTAATGGGAAGCTATCCGTCAACATTAGTCGAATTAAATTAGGAAAGGACCTGGGATTAAAAATATCCCGGGTCCTTTTATGATTCCATTAAAAATCCCTCCGCCTTTAGGGCGGCCATGGCTTTATCAAGAATTTTTTCGCTCGAAGCAGAAATGGTATGCAGATGAATGCCATCTGTCAGTTCAGACAGCAGTGCGGCATTCGTTGATTGCAGGTTAGTTAAAAACTGTTTCACTTCTTGCCGGTTTGAAACCATGATAGAGGCAGTTAAATCACCATAGACGGCGTGCTCAATTTTTACATCCTTCACCAAAACCCCATGATCCACCAATAAATTTAATTCCTTTTCCGTGTCTTTTGGTGCATGCTTGCAGGCAATTGTTCTTTCATATATCCGGGTACCAGCATTCTGCTTTAAATACACATACCCCTGGCTTGTGGCCATAATTGGTTCGTTTTTTGCCTTTAGCAAGGTGATGTCTCCCACAATGACCTGCCGGCTAACATTCGTCCTGGCAGCAAGCTCGCTTCCCGTCAATGGTTCGAAACTGTCTTTTAGCAGTTGAAGAATCAAGGACCTCCTTTCTTCTCCTAATATTTTTTTTTGCTCAGCCATATTATTCCTCCCAAACAATCTCTGTTTTTATATTCTAGCATAACTTATTTAAAATTCCTGGACAATTTTAACAATGCTTTTCGCAAGCTGTAAGACTTCTTCCACCGTTGTTGATTTGCCAAAGGAAATACGAATAAACTGTTTGGCCTCTTCTGTACTTAGGCGCAGTGCTTGCGTAACCTTTGCAGGGGATTGCATTCCGATTTGACAGGCGCTTCCCGTTGAAATGGCGAATCCTAAGCGATTGCATTCAAGCATCATCCATTGACCCTCTATCCCTGAGATTCTAAGACCGATTATATTTGGAAGCTGCGATTCAGCTTCATCAGTTCCATAAACTACGACTCTATCTTTTATAGGCGTAAGTGCTTCAATAAAGGTATTTCGCAGTAATGTAAATGTATCATGATTTGAAGAAATCTGTCCGATAATTTTCTGTGCGGCAACGGTCATTCCCGCAATGGCCGGAACATTCACCGTGCCAGGCCGGAAGCCGCTTTCATGCGATCCACCTGGAAAAAAGGGATCCCAATGAATGCGCGGATTGATATAAACACCGCCAATCCCCTTTGGTCCATAAATTTTATGCCCGGAAAAAGAAATACTGCTCACAAGTGGTGTTATACTTTTTAAATCCATTTTTCCAAATGCCTGAACACAATCACTGTGGAAATGAATCTGATGAGCTTTGCAAATTTCTGCAACAGCCTCGACTGGCTGGATTGTTCCGATTTCTGAATTTACATGCTGAACGGCAACTAATATGGTCTCCGGTTTAATCTCGTTTGCAAGCTTCTGAATATCGATAAGTCCTGGGCCATCGAAAGGAAGAAGTGTAATTTCATAGCCAGCTTTCTCTAATCTCCTAAGCTCTCCATGGATGGATGAATGCTCAGCCATACCTGCAATAATATGGTTGCCCTTTTTTAATGGAGCGGATAACAAGGCTTCCAAGGCTAAAAAATTCCCCTCAGTGGCTCCACTTGTAAAGAACAATCCCTTTTTATCAACACCCAAAATTTGCGCCAATTCTTCGCGGCAATTGTCAAGCAGGGCTGAGGATTGTCCCCCAATATCATGAAGGCTGCTGGCGTTTCCATAGTATTCGGTTGCGACCTTCAGATAAACTTCTGCAGCATCTTTATCTAATGGAGTTGTAGCGGCAAAATCAAAATATATCATAATATTTTCTCCAATAACTTTTTAATATAATACTTGTTTTTAGTTTAATTCTGTGTAAATATATATGTCAAGACACCTGTTAATCAGGGAGGGTCAACCTATGAATAATGTTGATGTTGTAATTATTGGAAGCGGGGTAGCGGCATTACAGCTGGCTGTCCAATTAGGAAATGATAAGAATGTGAGGATTCTCACAAAGTCAAAAATAAGAATGGCTAACTCCTATCTTGCC
The DNA here is from genome assembly GCF_030403775.1 of Paenibacillus sp. BSR1-1. GTDB lineage: Bacteria > Bacillota > Bacilli > Bacillales > Cytobacillaceae > Neobacillus. Next base: position 24,278 of record NZ_JAQMWQ010000039.1, on the reverse strand, counting down.
CAAGGCGGGATCGCTGCGGCAATTGGAGCACAGGATCATCCATCCAAACATTTGGCGGATACTTTAGAAGCAGGAAGATTCCACAATAATCCTGATACAGTTAGAGAAATCATTTATGAAGCGCCATCACTTATTAAGGCCATTGCTCAAAAGGGAGACGTTTTCGATCGAAATCATCAGGGAGAATTGCTCCTAGGCATGGAAGGAGCTCACAGCGAGCATCGTATTGTCCATGGCGGCGGGGACGCCACTGGTAAAAACGTAATCGAGCATTTGATTGGCCAGCTTTCCGATAATGTGCTGGTAGCAGAAGATGAATTTGCTTATGAATTGATTTTGAATGAGCAAAAAAATCGCTGCATTGGGGTAAAAACAAAGCGGCCGGATGGCAGCATTCATATGTATTACGGTAAGCACATCATCATCGCAACAGGCGGCTGCGGCCAATTGTATAGATTTACGTCAAATGCCAGGACGGTAAGCGGCGATGGAATTGCGCTTGCGTACTTGGCGGGTGCCGAAATTGTTGATATGGAATTTATTCAATTCCATCCCACCCTGTTATATCTGAATGGTGAAACAAAAGGCTTGGTTTCCGAAGCCGTGAGGGGCGATGGAGCCATCCTTGTGACAGAGGATGGAAAACAGATTATGGAGGGAGTCCATCCCTATAAAGACCTTGCACCACGGCATGTGGTTTCACAAACGATCTATGAATATTTGAAAAATGGCCATAACGTATATTTAGATATTAGTAGAATAAAAGAATTTCAGAAACGTTTCCCTTCGATCACGGCTCTTTGCGAGCAAAATGGCATTGACCTATTAGCTGGAAAAATTCCCGTTGCTCCTGGAAGCCATTTTTTAATGGGCGGCATCAAAACGGATTTGATCGGGCGTACCTCCATTGAAGGACTTTATGCTATAGGCGAAGCGGCTTGTACAGGCCTGCACGGAGCTAACCGCCTGGCAAGCAATTCCCTTTTAGAGGGATTGTATCAAGGGAAAAAATTATCAGAATGGATTCAAGCTAATCCAGTCGAAGCACCAGAATCAGAACAGCCGAGTCTGAATATTACCTTGCAAAAAATCATTTTACCTACAGAGCAGCAAATCAAGGATTACATGATGGAGCGGGTAGGAATCGTCCGGAATGAAGTGGATCTTAGGAAGCAGAGAAAATGGCTTCATCAATTTAAGGTTCATGAATTAACTGAACTTGATTCGTTTTCTGTTCAAGACTTAACAAAGATTTTTATGGTACTCACGGCAAAACTGATTACGGATTCAGCTTTAAAACGGAAAGAAAGCCGCGGCGGCCACTATAGAAATGATTATCCGAATGAGGATGACAATCATTGGCTAAGAAAATCGCTCACTCATAAAAAGAAACGGGAAGTGAAAAAGGATCATGAACACATTAAAACTGCGCTCACAACTTGAGAACTTTTTTATCGAAGATATAGGCGAACAGGATATTACCACTGATTTAATTTTTGCGGATGAAACGAATGGTGAAATTGTTTTTCTAGCCAAAGATGAAGGGATTTTTTGCGGCGAAGAAGTTATTAAATCAGGTTTCAAACTGTTAAATAATGATATTAACGTAGAGGTACTCGTAAAAGACGGAGACCGAATTGAATATGGTCAGCAGCTTGCGCTTGTTTCTGGAAAGATTGCAGATCTGTTAAAAGGAGAAAGAGTGGTACTTAATCTCATTCAAAGAATGAGCGGAATTGCTACTCTCACCAATAAAGCGGTTATCACCTTAAATAGCGATTTTACAAAAATCTGCGACACGCGAAAAACAACGCCTGGACTACGGATGTTTGAAAAATATGCGGTCCGCTGCGGCGGCGGTTTTAATCACCGCTTTGGGTTGTATGACGGTGTGATGATTAAGGATAATCATATTTCTTTTGCTGGTTCGATTGAACGGGCTGTTGCAGCCGTCCGAAAGCAAGCCGGTCATATGGTGAAGGTCGAAGTGGAAGTTGAGACAGAGGAACAAGTAGTGGAAGCGGTGAATGCTGGTGCCGATGTGATTATGTTCGATAATCGCACTCCTGATGAAATCAAGGAATTAATTAAATTAGTTCCGGCAGGAATCATTACTGAAGCATCAGGCGGTATACAGTTGAGCAATCTGGCAGACTATGGCGATACAGGTGTTCATTATATTTCCCTTGGATTTTTGACCCATTCTTATAAAGCGTTAGATATAAGCGTAAAAGTAAAATGGAATAAAGGAGAAGAATAAGATGAACATTTTAGCCTCACTACAATCCAATAAAATGATTCCGGAAAAATATAAGCAGATGTCACGAGAAGAATTAGAGGCACGAGTGATCGAGGTGAAAAACAAGCTCGGATCACGGCTTTTCATCCCAGGACATCATTATCAAAAGGATGAAGTGATTCAGTTTGCCGATGCGACAGGGGATTCTTTAAAGCTGGCCCAATTATCGGCGGAAAATACAGAAGCGGAATATATCGTTTTCTGCGGGGTACATTTTATGGCAGAAACGGCTGATATCTTAACAACAGAAAACCAAAAGGTCATCCTGCCTGATATGCGCGCCGGCTGTTCGATGGCGGATATGGCGGATTTAGGGCAAACGGAGAGAGCATGGGAGAAGCTGCAAGCTCTTTTTGGTGATACGATTCTTCCATTAACCTACGTCAATTCAACGGCCGCTATTAAGTCGTTCGTCGGTGCTAATGGCGGGGCAACGGTTACGTCTTCGAATGCGGAAACAATGGTGAAATGGGCTTTTGAACAAAAGGAGCGGATTTTATTTTTGCCGGATCAGCATTTAGGACGCAATACAGCTGCTGATTTAGGTATCCCACTGTCTGCAATGGCTATTTGGAATCCAATTAACGATACATTAGAATATGATGGTGATGTTTCCAAAGTAAAGGTAATCCTTTGGAAAGGACATTGCTCTGTCCATGAAAACTTTACCGTTCAAAATGTGATTGATACGCGTTATAAGTATCCGGAGATGAAAATTATCGTCCATCCGGAATGCCGTCGTGAAGTGGTCGAATTATCTGATATGGCTGGTTCCACAAGCTATATCATCAATGCAATTGAAAAAGCGGAGCCTGGGTCTGCATGGGCCATTGGTACAGAAATGAACCTGGTTAACCGTCTCATTACCAATCATCCGGATAAAAAGATTATTTCTCTAAACCCTCATATGTGTCCTTGCTTGACCATGAACCGAATTGACCTGCCACACCTGGTATGGAGCTTGGATACATTAGAAGATACGAATAATGTCATTAAAGTTAGTCCAGAAATAGCCGAAAACGCTAAATCAGCGCTTGAACGGATGCTAAAAAATTCATAATAGGCCAAAAAAGATGCAATTTAGCTGATTGCATCTTTTTTTAATATACTGTTTGGATTTATCAGCGAATTATAAAGAGTTATCAGCGAATCGTATATCTCCATTTATTCAGGGACTTATTCATATTTTTAAAAAAATTAGCATAAGTTTTTTTGAAGAATGTTAGCACTTTGCCCATCTTCACATACACTATATGGACTTATGCCATAGGAGGGAAATCAGAGTGAAGATCCATATCGTACAGAAAGGGGATACTCTTTGGAAGATCGCCAAGAAGTACGGCGTGAATTTTGAAGAGCTGAAAAAGATGAATACGCAGCTCAGCAACCCTGATATGATTATGCCCGGAATGAAAGTAAAGGTCCCAACCTCAGGTGGAACGATAAAAAAAGGAGCATCTGCGGGACACAATCCTGGTACGACTATCAATATGGGAGCAAAAAAGGAAATGCCGATTGCCAAAGAGAAACCATTAAAAGAATCCCTTATTAAGGAGGCACCGATTAAAGAAGCTCCAATCAAGGAAGCTCCAATCAAAGAAGCCCCAATTAAGGAAGTACCAATTGCCAAAGAGAAGCCAATTATCAAAGAAACACCAAAAGCACCCTATACTCCAAAAATGCCTCTACAAGTAGTCCCAGAAATTGATATTAACAACTACTATATGATGAATATGACAAATATGATTCCTCAACCGCAGCTGCCGCCAAAGCCAACCAATATTCTTCCTGAAATCAAAGAAGTACCTAAGAAAGAAATGCCAATTAAAGAAGTACCTATCAAAGAAATGCCAATCAAAGAGACGCCAATCAAAGCAAATCCAATTCCAGAACCGGTAATGGAAGCACCAATTCAAATGCCTGTTCAAGACTGTGTTCCAATGACACCAGTTATGCCTGGGCCAGGATTCTGCCCGCCATTTGGCGGAGGGTTCCCGGTACCAACACCGTATATGCCGTTTCCGCATATGCCAGGCGGAGTGATGCCAGGCGGAGTGATGCCAGGCGGAGTGATGCCGGGCGGAGTGATGCCGGGCGGAGTGATGCCGGACGGAGTGATGCCAGGCGGAGTGATGCCGGGCGGAGTAATGCCTGGTGCGGCTGGATACCCGCCTGTAGCACCGGGGTATTCACCAAACGTAGCAGGCGCACCATATGTGCAGCCGCATTTTCATGATGAATCATCATCATTTATGCCGCAAATACCTGCAATGAACCCAGGATTTATACCGGGAGCAGTACAAAACCCAGCGTTCCAGCAGCCTTATGTGGATCCAGCGGCATTTGGTCAAGTGCCAGCCGGATATGGACAAATGCCAACAGGCTTCTCTGGAGCACAACCAGTTGGCTACCCTGGAGCAGTGCCAGCGGCCTATCCAACAGGAGTACCAAGTGTACCAGGAGGTTATCCAGTAGAAAGTTCATCCTTTTACCATGGCCAGCATCATCCGACTGGATTTGCGCCTGGACCGATGTATGGGGCTCCTGGAATGGTAAACCCATACGGAATGGGAGCACCTTATGGTCAAATGCCGTATGGGTACCCTCCTCAAATGGGCGGAGTTCCACAGACAATGGGAGAAGATTTTGAGACTGCAGAAGCACCAGTACCAGGCTTCGGAGCACAAATGCCTTATATGCAGCAGCCTTATCCAACACAAGGACTGCCTATCGGGACAGGTGCTTTAGAAGATTGCGGCTGCGGCGCAGTCCCAACTGGTATGCCTTCAGGAATGCCGGCTGGAATACCAGCGGCACCAACAAGTGTTGCACCTGCTTTTGTACCGCCAACACCGCCAATTTATAGTGCGCCATTTACTGGACCGGGTAATGTTGCTCAGCCTCCATTTATGAACCCCTATGGAATGGGACCGGTTGGGACTAATCCTTATGGAATGCAAGGGTTCCAGGATGAGAGCAGTTAATACAACGAAAAACAAAAATGGAGACGATGATTACTATAATCGTCTCCTCTCTTATTTTCGGTCGCAGTTTACAGAAAAAATCATCCAAATGGTTCCGATAAGAAAATCTGTTTTATTTTTAAAAACAGAAAAAAATACTTATATCATGAAAGGGTACCAAACCAACAGCAGACTTAGACTTCAAGAAGCGTTTACAACCACATTGAATAAAGAGGGGTTTAGGAAAACTTATAAATTTCTTAATCCCAATGTGAAAGATCAGCTGTTTTTCGAGGGTACTTACTTTGGCTGCATCGAGTATGTTGCCCCGAGCAAAACTACTTTTTCCTTTCACTCCCACAAAAACCGTCAGGAAGGAATTGAGCTGCTCGAACAATTTCATCAAACAACGGCATCCTTTGAAGCACGGTATCGTACATTACTGCCGAAAGCTGATTTAATTGGAAAGTGGACAGAGCGATATCATATTTTTTCGAACAATCTTCCTTTCGTTAAATATTTTTTCAATGATCCCTTTATTTCGGAAATGGTCTCATGGGCAGAATGGTCACTGAAGGGTATGGAAAAAGAATACCTTTTTTTCAGAAAAGAGCCATATGTGATCCTGCATGGGGATGTTGCCCATCATAACTTTTTACGGGACAAAAGTGGAACCTTATTATTAATCGACTTTGATTTAATCAGCATCGGCCCCGCTTCTTTTGATTATTTACAATACGCAAATCGGATTCTTCCGTATCTAGACTGGTCGTTTGATAAGCTGCTCCAGTATGAACCAATCAAGAAATATATTCCTCAAAAACCGTTTTTGTATGCCTTAGTATATCCAGCAGATATTTTTCGCGAGTGGAACAGAATCATTAGGGAAAAATCGTATTCTGACCAGGTTAAATTTAAACAGGTGATGGATTTAACGATTAATCAGTTTTACGCGAGAAAAAAATTTATTGACCGAATTAAGACCATGGCAGATGAATGAAAATGAATGAAAACCCCTAAAAAATTGCACCCTAATAACGAGCATCTTTTAAAATGCTCAGGATGAATTAAGGGGGTTTTTCGCTTGAACAAGAAGCAGTGGATGATTCCTCTTTCAGCCGTGATGATGATGGGGCTGGCCGGCTGTAACAATGATAATAACAATGCAGGTGCCAATAAAGGAAGCAATAATCTGGCTCGTCCAATGGGGTATTACTCGAATGAAAACCATCCTAATAGCAATTATGGTTTTCTAAGGGATAATGATGGTGCTTTCACCGAAATGATGGACCATACCCTTGGGAATGAGGATGGAATTGTAAATAATCAAAAAAGAAAACTGCTTCAGACAAGGGATGAAAATGGCAACCCAAAAAACCCTACTACGCCTTTAGCAGAGACCGACCGTAATTTCTTCCAGCGTGATAACCGCTTTAGTACCAGCGATATGAATTATCACGGTCACTTGAATAAAAATATCGGTAAGAACGGTGAGGCAACAGATAAACATGTCCAAGAAAATATAACCGATAATATCAGGAGCAAAGTTTCAAGCATCGATAACGTTCAATCAGTAAGATCCGTTGCCTATGGAAACACTGTTATTGTTTCGGTTAACTTAGTGGACCGTGACAGGGAGGCCGCAACCAAAAGAGCTATTAAAAATGCGGTGAAGCCATTCGCGAACGGAAAATCAGTAACTGTCATTACAGACGAAGGAACATTTGGACGCGACCGGAACATCAATAATGATGTACCGCAGCGACAGCCGAAAGCGAATAAGGACCGCCGCCAAAACGAAGAAGTTCCAAACAGATATTCAAAATAGTTTTAATAAAAGGCAAAGCTTACGGGCTTTGCCTTTTTAATTTTTCGGATATAAAGGGAAAAATAGGCTAAACTAGAACTGTAAAGTTTGTTCATTTAATAACAAAAAGAGGTGAGTATTATGAGGTTCAATTGGATAACATTGTCTCGGTATAGCTTAGCCGTATTTTCTGTTTTACTGTATGTACTAATCGGCGGGGCTTCTGAAATTACTGGATCGGCCGCACAAGTCGATGACCAGCAAAAGACGGAACCTCAGCACCTGACGGTTATTTTGGAACGAATCTATCTCGATGGAGAAATTAGTCAAGAAGTCGTTCACGAAACATGTTGGTCAATGGCGAATTTCTGGGCTAAGTATGATCAATGGCAGCTTACTGAAATGGAAGAATCGACCTTTGTTTTTAGAAGGAAAGTCGATGATATATCCCCGTTATTAAAAGCAAATGGCTTTTTCGGGATAACAGAAGATGGGGTTTTGACCATTTTTAATGGCAGACCCGGCCAATCAAGAATCATTCAATCGTTTTTTCAAATAGATATTAGAAAGCTTGAAAGTAAGAAACAAGAAGAATTAATACAAGGCATTCCTATTAAAACGAAAGATCAATATGTTCAAGTTTTAGAAACCTTTAAGCCTTACTCATTAAAAAAAGAATGAATCTTCATTTTGAAACAGACTGATCATAATAAATCAGCCTGTTTTTTATTTCTTTCTTAAACTTAAAATTATGGTAGAATGAAATACGGTGAAAAACTAAGGGAGAGAATACGATTGTTTGAATTTATTAAAGGGGCCGTGGAGTTTGTCGGGCCTGAATATATTGTCATTGAAAATAATGGAATTGGCTATCAAATCGCGACACCCAATCCGTTTATTTATTCCGGTAAGATGGAAACAATGGTAACTGTATATACCTACCATTATGTTCGCGAAGATGTAATGGCGCTTTATGGCTTCCAATCAAGGGAAGAGAAAAAACTATTTACTAAATTGTTAAATGTATCGGGTATCGGGCCGAAGGGTGCGCTTGCGATCCTCGCTTCTGGTGAAGTCCAGCAGGTGGTTAACGCCATCGAAAATGAGGACGAAGCCTTCCTCGTTAAATTTCCTGGAGTAGGCAAAAAAACAGCACGGCAAATGATCCTCGATTTAAAAGGGAAATTACAAGATGTTGTTCCAGATTACTTCCCAAATCTATTCAATGCCGATACACTTCCACTACACACACAAACGAACAATACGGCCTTTGAAGAAGCCATTCTTGCTTTAAAAGCACTGGGTTATTCTGATAAAGAAATTAAAAAGATTTCACCTGAATTAAGAAAAGAGCAGATGTCCACTGATCAATACATTAAACAGGCCTTAAAGCGCCTTTTAAAATAGGTGATAATTTATGGATGACCGGATTATTTCAAATGAAGCTAATGAAAGTGAAATTAGTATTGAACAAAGTCTTCGACCGCAAACTTTAAAGCAATATATTGGACAAACCCAGGTCAAGGAAAATTTAGAAATTTTTATTAAGGCGGCAAAGCTTCGGAAGGAAACGTTGGACCATGTTCTTCTATATGGGCCTCCTGGTTTGGGGAAAACGACTCTTGCTGTTATTATTGCTAATGAAATGGGCGTTAACCTTCGGACAACCTCCGGACCGGCAATTGAAAGGCCTGGCGATTTAGCGGCAATTTTAACAGCGCTTGAGCCGGGAGATGTTTTATTTATTGATGAAATTCATCGGCTGCCGCGAACCATTGAAGAGGTTCTGTATCCCGCGATGGAAGATTTCTGCCTTGATATTGTTATTGGGAAAGGTCCAAGTGCAAGGTCTGTCCGCTTGGATCTCCCGCCATTTACATTGGTCGGGGCGACCACAAGAGCTGGTTCTTTGTCTGCGCCACTGCGGGATCGATTTGGAGTTTTATGCCGGCTCGAGTATTATAAAGAAGATCAGTTAAAAAATATTGTTATCCGTACCGCAGATTTATTCGAAACGGAAATAGATGAACAGGCTGCCTCAGAAATCGCGAGAAGAGCAAGGGGAACCCCAAGGATTGCCAATCGTCTCCTCCGAAGGGTTCGTGACTTTGCCCAAGTAAAGGGAAACGGGACCATCGATCTCGCCCTTTCGAGAGAAGCGCTTGAATTGCTTCAAGTAGACAGGCTTGGTCTGGATCATATTGATCACAAGCTTTTAAAAGGGATTATTGAAAAATTCCGCGGCGGTCCTGTCGGCCTGGATACGATTGCTGCATCAATAGGCGAAGAAGCGGAAACAATTGAAGATGTATATGAACCCTATTTATTACAAATTGGCTTCTTGCAGCGAACACCAAGGGGCAGAATGGTAACACCAGCCGTTTATCATCATTTCGGCATGGATACCCCTGCTCGGTGAGCACACTTTTTAAAAAATGTAGGCTGTATAGATTTAAGAATCTGTTGAATGGAGCGGAAGGCGCGAGACTCCTGCGGGAGGACGGGGCAGGGGAGACCCCGCAGGCGCTTAAGCGCCGAGGAGGCTCCCCGGACCGCCCGCGGAAAGCGAAGCGCCTGAAGCGAAAATCAACAGTCAAGTTTAAAAACGTAAAAGTAAGGATGTAATTTTATGAAAGTAGATATTTTTGATTTTCACTTACCTGAAGAATTAATTGCACAAGTCCCACTGCAAAACCGGACTGACAGTAGATTAATGGTTTTAAATAAAAAAACAGGCGAACTAAAGCATGAAGTATTTAAAAATATAATCGAATACTTGCGTGAAGGGGATTGCCTTGTATTAAATGATACAAAGGTTCTTCCTGCACGCCTTTTTGGCGTCAAGCAGGATACCGGAGCTAAAATTGAAGTGTTACTGTTAAAACAGCTGGAAGGCGATCAATGGGAAACCCTCGTAAAACCAGCAAAACGGGTGAAAGAAGGAACGGAAATCGAATTCGGCGATGGGCTTCTTAAAGCCGTATGCACCGGAACTTCCGAACATGGCGGCAGGGTCTTGGAATTCAAATATGAAGGCATTTTTTACGAAGTCCTCGACCAATTAGGCGAAATGCCCCTGCCCCCGTATATCAAAGAGCAGTTAGATGACCGAGACCGGTATCAAACAGTTTTTGCCCGCGAGCCTGGTTCCGCTGCGGCCCCAACGGCAGGACTTCATTTTACTGAAGATCTATTGAATGATATTAAAGCAAAAGGTGTTCATATTGCCTTTATCACTTTGCATGTCGGACTTGGTACCTTTAGACCGGTCAGCGTGGACGATGTTGAAGGACATGATATGCATTCTGAATATTATATGGTTACAGAAGGGACGGCGCGGCTTTTAAACGAGGTTAGAGAGGGCGGTGGACGAATTATCACCGTTGGTACAACTTCGACCCGCACCTTAGAGACGATTGCCTCGCAAAACGATGGACATTTTATTGCTGGCAGCGGCTGGACCAGTATTTTTATTTATCCGGGCTACGAATTTAAAGCGATTGACGGAATGATTACCAATTTCCATTTACCTAAATCAACTCTGATCATGCTTGTAAGTGCTCTAGCTGGAAGAGAAAATGTCTTGCATGCCTACCATACAGCTGTAGAAGAACGGTACCGTTTCTTCAGCTTTGGCGATGCAATGCTTATCATCTAGTGGGAAAGGGGCGGAGGGCCGCTTAATTGAATCACTTCTAAGCTGGCCCATCACACCGCCTATAGGAAGGAGAAAACAATTTGACAGCAATTCGCTATGAGTTAATAAAAACATGTAAACAAACAGGGGCAAGGCTTGGCAGAGTCCACACCCCGCATGGATCCTTTGATACACCTGCCTTTATGCCGGTTGGAACGCTAGCGACCGTCAAAACGATGTCCCCAGAGGACTTAAAGGAGATGGGGGCAGGGATTATTTTAAGCAACACCTATCATTTATGGCTTCGCCCTGGGCATGAGATTATTAGAGAAGCTGGCGGGCTGCATAAATTTATGAATTGGGATCGCGCTATTTTAACGGATTCCGGCGGATTCCAGGTGTTCAGTTTAAGTGAATTCCGTAAGATTGAGGAAGAGGGTGTTCATTTCCGCAACCATATGAGCGGGGAAAAATTATTTTTATCACCGGAAAAGGCGATGGAAATTCAGAATGCCCTTGGTTCCGATATTATGATGGCCTTTGATGAGTGCCCGCCATATCCTGCTACATTTGAATATATGAAAAAATCAGTAGAGCGGACCTCAAGATGGGCGGAGCGTTGTTTAAACGCACATCAGCGTCCAGAGGATCAAGGCTTATTTGGAATCGTACAGGGAGGAGAATATGAGGAGCTTCGCCGTCAAAGTGCAAGAGACCTCGTTTCGCTGGACTTCCCAGGCTACGCTGTTGGCGGATTATCCGTAGGGGAACCAAAAGACGTCATGAATCGGGCGCTAGAATTCACAACACCGCTATTACCAACAAATAAACCACGCTATTTAATGGGAGTAGGTTCGCCGGACTCACTTATTGATGGTTCCATTCGCGGTATTGATATGTTTGACTGTGTACTGCCAACAAGGATTGCAAGAAATGGTACGCTCATGACCAGTTCGGGCCGTTTGGTTGTCAAAAATGCTCAATTTGCTAAAGATTTTGGACCGCTTGATCCTGAATGCGATTGCTACACATGCCGAAATTATAGCAGAGCCTATATTCGACATTTAATAAAATGTGATGAAACATTTGGAATTCGATTAACGTCTTACCATAATCTCTATTTTCTGCTAAGATTAATGGAGAAGGTCAGACAAGCTATTATGGAAGACAGGCTTGGTGATTTCCGCGAAGAATTTTTTGAGCAATACGGCTTTAATAAGCCAAATGCGAAAAATTTCTAATAGATCTTTTTGAAAGGAGGGAAACAAGATGCAAAACATGACTACACTCATACCATTAATTTTAATGTTTGTGTTATTTTATTTCTTACTGATTCGCCCGCAGCAAAAGCGCCAAAAAGCGGTTCGTGCAATGCAAAGCGATTTAAAAAAGGGTGATAAAATTGTCACGATTGGCGGTTTACATGGTTTTGTCGACTCAATCGATGACAATAAAGTTGTGATCAAATGCGGAGACGGCAGCCGTCTTACCTATGACCGCAATGCCATTCGCGAAGTAACTGAATCTTCAAAGACTGCAGAAGTATAATACAAAAGGAAGCCTTTTATTATGAAGGCTTCCTTTTAATATTTATGCATGCCTTTTATTATTTGTTGCGATATTGACCCCAAGTATACCGCCCATCATTGCAATCAGTGTGTAGCAGGTATGATAGATAACCTGCTGGGCATTAAAGAGGTGATCAAAGCCTAAATATTGAAACAAAAAGACAATGAATGAGTAAATAAGCCCCGTAGTTCCCCCTATCAGCCAACCCTTTTCTTTCCGTTTTCCACCAGAAAGAAAACCGCCGCCAAATAAGCCGATAAACGATAAAGCTGTTACCACATATTGAATTGACCCTTCTCGTGCTGATGTAAATCGAAGTATAAACGCAAAAATCAGGCTGCAGACAGCAGCGAATGCAAGAATAAAGATTAATCCATACAGAATTGAAGTTCCAAAGCTTTTAGATTCGATTTTTCTCTCCCCCTTCAGTCGTCATAGGCTGATACCCTGCCTTGAGAAGACAGTTTCTTTCCTAGTACAAGCGTATTCATGAAGAAGAAAAAGTAGAATAAATTTTCATTACTTTAAATAAATAACTTTGGAAGTTTATTCCTATAATTATCCGCCGCAAACTGCAAACAATAATTTAGAATGGAAAAAAAGGGGCGGAACAAAGTGGAACCATATTTAACAATTGTGTCTCGAACAATTCTTTTTTACGTACTCATTTTATTCATTTTTAGAATGATGGGTAAGCGTGAAATAGGGGAACTAAGCATTCTTGATCTGGTCGTTTTCATTATGATTGGCGAACTGGCAGTTGTGGCTATTGAGCGGCCGAATGTCCGTATGCTTCATGCAATCGTACCAATGGTCTTGTTGATGTTTATCCAAATCATCATGGCCATCATTTCTTTAAAAAGTAAAAGATTTCGTGATTTGGTGGATGGCAAACCGAGCATTATTATAAATCGCGGGAAAATAGACGAAGTAGCAATGCGCAAGCAGCGTTATAATTTTGATGATTTAATGACACAATTAAGGGAAAAAGACATTCGCAGTATTGCTGATGTTGAGTTTGCGATACTTGAATCCTCCGGAAGCCTGTCCGTCATTGAAAAATTAAAAAACAGCAATGAAATCCCAAAGCAAGGGGATATTACCATTCCGTTAATTATCGATGGTTCCATCGAGGAAGAAAATTTAAAAAGAATTAATAAAACCAATCTGTGGCTGCGTCAGGAATTAAAAAAAAAGGGCTACCGCGATGTGAAAAAGATTTCGTTTTGCAGCTATGAAAACGGGAAATTCTTTATCGACCTGCAGGATGAGTAAAAGAAGACACGCAGATAGCGTGTCTTCTTTAGCGAAGGCTATTTTCGCATAGATTTTTGTCTTTCGTATAAGTTCATCAACCCGTAAAATTTGATGTTTCGTGGCATCTTTTCGTAAGAACATTTGCGAAAATTGCCTACAGATTTAGTAAGTGCCCTTTATTAAGCTCCAAGAGCAACATAGTTTACGAAAAGAGACTTAGCGAAAAATAATAAAGTTTCGAATCCATGGTATTCGCTGAAGTTCCTCTTTTTTGAGAAGACCGAAAAAGATCAACATCAAAATGTAGGAAAGACTCATTCCTGAGACTGAGATTAAAACACGAATTGTTAACGGTTCTTTTAGAAGAATATTTTCAAACAGCCAATAGCCAAGCCAGCCCGATGCCGCCATGACAAGAAATCCTTTCAAATAATCGCGAATATAAAAGGAAAAGGCCACTCGCTTCATTACTGTTGCAAAATGAAGGATGGTAACTAAAACAAAACCAACAATAATCCCAAGAGCGGCACCGGTAATTCCAAAGGATGGCTGGGAAGCAAGTAAGAAGATGACGGCTGTTTTCACTACGGCACCGATGAGACTATTAATCATGGCCGCTCTTGCAAGATTTAACGCTTGTAGGACGGCCTGCAGGGGTCCTTGATAATAAAAAAGCAAGAAGAATGGAGCCATAATTTTAATAAAATAGGCTCCCTTCGTTGAGCCGTACATGAGCTGCATAAGCGGGTCCGCCAAAACATATAGGACGATGACAGCAAGTCCCCCTGATAAAAAAACAAAGCGCAGTGCTTGCTGGAGCCTGTATTCGATTAATTTATGATTATTTTTGGAATTGGCTTCACTAATTGCCGGAACCAGTGAAGTCGCTAAGGAAAACGTAACAAATGAAGGCAGCATTAACAGCGGCATTGCATAACCGGTTAAAGCTCCATACTGTTTCGTTGCATTTACAGCTAGTACACCAGCAAGGGCTAAACTATGGGCCACAACAATTGGTTCGAAAAACCAGGCTAAGGATCCAATCATCCTGCTCCCCGTTGTGGGCAGGGCGATTTCCATTAATTCTTTAAAGGTCCGCTTTCCTTTATGAACAAATTGGAAAAAATTTTTCCTCAGTTTAAATCGCTTCTTTAATTTAAACATGGTCAGCAAATAAACTAGGGAAAGCAATTCCCCTAATACAGAAGCGGCCATGGCGGCTGCCGCAGCATATTCAACCCCATAGGGGAGGAAGGTTTTTGTTGCGGTTGCGATCAGCGTTATTCTCACAAGCTGTTCTAAAATCTGAGACACTGCGGAGGGACGCATGTTTTGTCTCCCTTGGAAGTATCCCCTTAACACTGATGATATTGCGATAATTGGCAGTGCTGGTGCAATCGCTATTAATGGATAATAGGTCCTTTGATCAGTAAAAAGCGTGTTTGAAAGCATTGGTGCCAGTAATAGCAATGCTGGGGTAATAAGGATAGAAAGCCCAATGGTGATGGCAAGGGAGACCACCAGGATTTTTTTAATTTCTCCATAGTCCTTCCTTGCTTCCGCCTCGGCAATATTTTTGGAGATGGCAACTGGGAGCCCAAGCTGCGTTATCGTAACCACGAGAATAAACGTGGGGTATGCCATCATGTATAAGCCAACGCCTTCTTCGCCAATGCTGCGAGCCAGCACGATTCGATAAATAAACCCCAGGACCCTTGTTATAAAACCGGCCACTAATAGGATAAAGGTCCCTTTTAAAAACTTCGACATTCTACTTCCCACCTTCTCAAAATAGGCGTTATCATATACAATTAACTATATGCAACATGGTGGACAAAGCATGACAAGTTGTATTGGCTTTTTGCAAAGGTTCAAGAACTTTAGGGACTTCTCTCAGGGGGTAGTTAAAATGGATAACAGCCATAAATTTGATCATTTTCGTACCCAGGTACAGCCGGCCTTAAAAAGTAAACTTTTTGAGTTTCACTTACTTGGAATTAACTCTGTAACAGAAAAGGAGCTTTGGGATTTTTTAATTAAGAAAAAGTGGAAAAAGGTAAAAGATGAAATGAAGCTGTACGAAATGATCCAAGAAATACTCTCTGTCAAGGTTAGCGATTATATGAACTTTGCTACGATTGAAGCCTTCAAAACGGCTGAGTTCTCCTTTGATGATGAAAATGAATGGAAAGAGCTATTGAAATAGAGCGTTTTCATATATTTGTAAATTGACACACTTTCTTACTTATTCCATAATGATAGCAGTGACTTTTTTATTATTTTTATATAGGGCTTGCAGGTAAAAGTGCTATGCACACGCACTAAGGAGGAACAATACATAATGGTAAAACGAAGTAGAATTATTGCTTTCTTGCTTGTGGTTCTGATACTCGGAAGCACAATGGGGGCAACAACGAAAAACATCTTAAACAATATGAAGCTTGGACTTGACCTCCAAGGCGGATTTGAGGTCCTGTACGAGGTACAACCGGCGAAAAAAGGACAGAAAATTGACAAAAATGTGCTAGCTAGTACGGCAGAAGCCCTTGATAAGCGGATTAACGTGCTGGGCGTAAGTGAGCCGAATATTCAGATTGAAGGTAATAATCGCGTTCGCGTTCAGCTTGCCGGGGTAAAAGACCAAAATAAAGCACGTGAAATTTTGTCTACCCAAGCTAACTTAAGCTTCCGCGATGCTAATGATCGTCTGATGATGGACGGGTCTGACTTAAAGCAGGGCGGAGCGAAGCAAACGTTTGACCAAAATGGAAATCCAAGCGTTTCTTTAACATTAAAGAGTGCGGATAAATTCCGTAAGGTCTCTGAAGAAATTATGAACATGAATCCAAATGTCCTTGTTATTTGGCTTGATTTTGAAGAAGGCAAAGACTCCTTTAAAAAAGAAGTAACAAAGCCGAATCCGAAATATTTATCAGCACCAACTGTTAAACAAGTTTTCAATCAAGACACTGTATCCATAGTCGGAAGCTTCACTGCGAAAGAAGCTCAAACCTTGGCCTCTCTTTTAAATGCAGGTTCCTTGCCAGTTAAGCTTAAAGAGGTATACTCTACTTCCGTCGGAGCCAAGTTTGGAGAACAAGCCTTACATGATACGATTTTAGCGGGAATCATCGGTGTCATCATCATTTATCTGTTTATGCTTTTCTATTATCGTTTTCCAGGTTTCATTGCAACTATTACGTTATCCATTTATATTTATCTCGTCCTATTGATTTTTGATTGGATGAATGGAGTCCTGACCTTGCCGGGAATCGCGGCGATTATCCTAGGGGTCGGTATGGCCGTCGATGCCAACATTATTACGTATGAACGGATTAGAGAAGAACTTAAAGTGGGCAGAACGATTAAGTCAGCCTTCCAAGCTGGTGAGCAGCATGCATTTACTGCGATTCTTGACGCAAACTTAACAACCATCTTAACCGCAGGTGTCCTTTTCTTCTACGGGACAAGCTCGGTAAAAGGCTTTGCGACCATGTTAATCGTGAGTGTTCTTATGAGTTTCCTAACCAACGTTTACGGTGCACGGTTATTATTAGGACTTTGGGTGAACAGTGGTTTATTGAAGGATAAACCAGGCTGGTTTTCTGTACGCAAGTCACAAATTAGATCTCTTACTGAAAATATCGATACAGTCAATCTTCCTACAAGATTTGATAAAATTGATTTTGTTAAAATTAGAAAGCCAATTTTTGCTATATCGGGTGTCCTGCTAGTAGCAGGTATCATAATTCTTGCCATTTTCCGCATGAATTTAGGAATTGATTTTTCAAGTGGAACACGTGTAGAAGTTCAGTCTAATACACCATTAACCACTGAAAAGGTGGAAGCAGCATTTACCAAACATCATTTAACACCAGATGATATCGTCATTTCCGGTGATAAAAAGCAAATTGGCGCAGTCCGAATGCTCGGGGTTATGTCAAAAAATGAAATTGCTGATTTAAAAGCGGATTTCAAAAAGCAATTTGGCTATGAGCCGAATGTCAGCACCGTTTCTCCGACAGTAGGAAAAGAACTTGCGAAAAATGCCTTTTTTGCGATCTTGTTTGCATCAATCGGTATAATTCTCTATGTATCTGTTCGCTTTGAAGCATACATGGCAATTGCTGCCGTTGCCTCCATCCTTCATGATGCCTTTTTCATGATTGCAATCTTTAGTATTACAAGACTGGAAGTAGATTTGACCTTTATTGCGGCCGTATTGACCATCATCGGTTATTCCAACCATGATACGATTGTTACGTTCGATAGAATTCGTGAAAATATGCGCAAGAAGAAGCGCCTTAAATCAGTTGAGGATATTGCCGAGGTCGTAAACGTAAGTATCCGTCAGACGTTAACACGGTCTATTAACACCGTCTTAACAGTACTCATTACTGTGGTGTGCTTAATGATTTTTGGAAGTCCATCCATTCTTAATTTCTCAATCGCATTATTTGTGGGATTAATTGTAGGTGTGTATTCTTCCATCTTTATCGCCGGTTCTTTATGGTATGTACTGAAATGTAAAGAGCTGAAAAAGAAAGGCGTCATTAAAACCGTTAAAGAAAAAAGAAAATATTCAGATCAACCGCAAGTGTAATTTTTAAAAAACCGCAGTTATTCTGCGGTTTTTTCTTGTCTAGCTCCAGCGCCCAGCGGCTAGTGTCCTTCGCTCTCCGCCCTACGATAAGTCAACATCGAATCGCTGACGCTCTTCGTGTTTCCTTTATCTCAGTTGGAGCGCTCCACAAGGAATGCTTCGGCAGCATATGCATCGCACGAAGAAAAAGCGTGAGCTTTTTCGAGGAGGCCATACGCCGCTAAACGGGCGCTTGCGCTTTTCTAATTTCATTGAAAGCTGATTCCAGCTCCTGTATAATAAGAAAGTCTGAGGGGTGAACTTACTAATGTTAAAGTCGAAGACAAGATGGATTGTTCGTAAATCTGATGACCAACTTGTTAAAATGCTGGCAAATGAATTGAAAATAACACCTCTAGTAGCATCGCTTCTTGTCAATCGTGGATTTGATACCGTAGATTCTGCACGGTATTTTTTATTTGGGAAGGATGAGTTCCACGACCCTTACCTGTTAAAAGGGATGGACATCGCGGTGAATAGAATTCAGAAAGCCATTGAACTGCAAGAACCAATCCTTATTTTTGGCGACTATGATGCTGATGGGGTTAGCAGCACCTCCGTATTGATGATCACCTTGCGTGATTTAGGGGCGAATGTTGACTTTTATATCCCTAATCGCTTTACAGAAGGCTATGGTCCAAATGAACCAGCCTTTCGACGGGCAGCCGAATCTGGTATAAAATTAATTATTACTGTTGACACTGGAATATCTGCTATCCATGAAGCAAACGTGGCAAAAGAGCTGGGACTTGACCTAATTATTACGGATCACCATGAACCGGGTCCGGTCCTTCCTGAAGCGCTTGCTATCATTCATCCGAAGCTTCCTGACAGCATATATCCGTTTCGCGAGCTGGCAGGAGTCGGGGTAGCCTTTAAAGTAGCACATGCTTTATATGGAAAATTGCCTGAGCATTTGTTTGAGATTGCCGTTATTGGCACAATTGCAGATTTGGTATCTTTAAAAGGTGAAAATCGACTGATTGCTAAAAAAGGTCTCGAAAAATTAAAGGTAACGACAAACATAGGATTAAGGGCTGTTTTCAAATTGGCTGGAGTGGATTTAACAGCCATTAACGAAGAAACAATCGGATTCACTCTCGCTCCTAGGATTAATGCTGTCGGCCGTTTGGAAGATGCTGATTTGGCAGTGCAGCTTATTTTAACAGATGATCCGGAGGAAGCAGCCCATTTAGCGCAAGAAATGGATGACCTGAATAAAACAAGGCAATCGATTGTTAATACAATTACACTTGAAGCAATCGAAGAAGTGGAACAGAATTTTCCGATTGACTCCAATAAAGTTCTCGTTATTGGAAAAGAAGGCTGGAATGCCGGAGTTATAGGGATTGTTGCCTCAAGGCTCGTGGAAAAATTTTATCGTCCTACGATTGTTCTGAGCTTCGATCGTGAAAAAGGGTTGGCAAAAGGATCGGCACGTAGTATTGCTGGTTTTGACTTGTTCCATAATTTATCTACCTGCCGAGATATTCTGCCGCATTTTGGCGGACATCCAATGGCAGCGGGGATGACCTTGAACTTGGATGATGTGCAAGAGCTCCGTCAGAGGTTAAACCATCTTGCAGATGAGCTAATGACCGAAGAAGACTTTATGCCGGTCACCTATCTTGACGAAGAGGTTCAGCTTGAGGATATCCAATTGTCTGCATTAGATGAATTAAATCAATTAGCTCCTTTTGGTATGGACAACTCCAAGCCAAAAGTTTTAATAAATAATGTTGATATTTCTTCTATTAGAAAAATTGGCAGTGACCAAAACCATTTGAAAATAATAGTGAATGACCATGGTTCCACATTGGATGGTGTCGGATTTGGATTAGGTTCATTTGTTGATCATATTTCTCCAGCATCAAAAATTTCATTCATTGGAGAATTATCGATAAACGAATGGAACAATATACGTAAACCGCAAATTTTTATCCATGATATGGCCGTGCAGTCCTGGCAGTTATTCGATTATCGCGGACAAAAGAGAATCAGTACTATTGCCAATCTGGTTCCAGATGAAAATAGAAAAATTATTATTTTTAACAAAGAGCATTATGAAAAAATAAACTCTCAACTTCAGCTTGAAACCATTCTTATTCAAGATATGGAAGATGCCCAAGCCTTCGATGGTTATCAGGCAAACATCGTACTGGTTGACCTTCCGCCATCAAAAGAGCTTGTTGCTCAATTATTGAAGGGCAAGCAGCCGGCAAGGGTTTATGCCTATTTCTATAAAGAGTCCAGCGATTTTTTCAGCACTATTCCAACCCGGGAACATTTTAAATGGTTCTATGCGTTCTTGTTAAAAAATGGCCCGATTGACCTTAAACGTTACGGTGATGATATTGCAAAGCAGCGCGGCTGGTCAAAGGAAACGATTTACTTTATGTCGAAGGTGTTTTCTGAGCTGGAATTTGTTACAATAAACAATGGATTTATAACTTTACAAAGATCAGCGCAGAAGCGTGATTTAACTGACTCAAGAACCTATCAATTAAAACAAGCTCAATATGCTCTTGAAAGAGATTTATTGTTTTCATCCTTTCAGGAATTAAAAGGCTGGTTCGACGAAGTCATTCAAGAGTCGGTTGAAATTGAGGAGGCAGTAAAAGGATGGATTTAAAACCATTTATCGCAATCGTAGAGGATTACCCAAAACCAGGAATTAAGTTTAAAGACATTACTCCATTAATGAACAATGGTGAAGCATATAAATATGCAACAGACCAGATTGTGGCATATGCTCAAGATAAGAATATTGATATAATTGTTGGACCAGAAGCTAGAGGTTTTATTATTGGCTGCCCAGTTGCTTATTCGCTTGGAATCGGCTTTGCTCCAGTCCGTAAAGAAGGTAAGCTTCCACGCGAAACCATAAAGGTTAACTACGGCTTAGAATATGGCAGTGATGTTTTAACCATCCATAAGGATGCGATCAAGCCTGGCCAGCGCGTTCTCATTACAGACGACTTATTAGCTACAGGCGGCACCATCGACGCTACAATCAAATTAGTAGAACAGCTTGGCGGCGTTGTTGCTGGTATTGCTTTCTTAGTGGAGTTAACCTATTTAGAAGGCAGAAGCAAGCTTGAGGGTTATGAAATTTTAACATTATTGGAATATTAATGAATATAAGGGGGCACTCGATAGGCGGGTGCTCTCTTTATATAAGGAAAATCGACATTTTTTTCGTAAAATGTTGAAAAAATCTCTCAATCTCTTTACATCTTTGTTATTTTTTTCGATAATAGAAACAATCATTCTAATTTTGGAACTATTTTTTATAGGATGACATTTATATATATATAAAATTGAGATGAAAATAAAGGTGATTTCATGGCAAATGATCAAGTGTTAACAGCCGACCAAGTCATCGACAAGACTAGAAAATACTTAAATGAAGAACATGTGGAACTCGTGAAAAAAGCGTATGAATTCGCGAAGCATGCTCATCGTGAACAATATCGAAAATCAGGCGAACCGTACATTATCCACCCTATTCAGGTTGCAGGCATCCTCGCTGACCTGGAGATGGATCCGGCAACGGTCGCATCTGGTTTTCTCCATGACGTTGTTGAAGATACAAGTGTATCCTTAAAGGATATTGAAGTAGCCTTTAATGCCGAAGTGGCTATGCTTGTCGACGGAGTAACCAAATTAGGGAAAATTAAATATAAGTCGCACGAGGAGCAGCAGGCTGAAAACCACCGAAAAATGTTTGTGGCAATGGCACAGGACATCCGGGTCATTCTCATAAAGCTTGCTGACCGTTTGCATAATATGCGGACATTGAAGCATCTTCCTTTAGAGAAACAGCGTCGGATTTCAAATGAAACACTTGAAATTTTTGCCCCTTTAGCGCATCGTCTTGGTATTTCTAAAATTAAGTGGGAGCTGGAAGACACAGCATTACGATATTTAAATCCGCAGCAATACTACCGGATTGTTAACTTAATGAAAAAGAAGCGTGCTGAGCGGGAGCAATATTTAGAGGACGTCATTGATGAAGTCAAGAACCGGATGGGTGAGGTATCCATAAAAGCCGAACTTTCTGGCAGACCAAAACATATTTACAGCATCTATCGGAAGATGGCCCTGCAAAATAAGCAATTCAGTGAAATTTATGATTTGCTGGCCGTTCGAATTGTCGTCAACAGTATTAAAGACTGTTATGCGGTACTAGGCATTATTCATACATGCTGGAAGCCAATGCCGGGACGGTTTAAGGATTATATTGCAATGCCGAAGCCGAATATGTATCAATCCCTGCATACAACTGTTATAGGACCAAAAGGGGATCCGCTTGAAGTACAGATTCGGACCTTTGAAATGCATCGAATTGCCGAATTCGGGATTGCGGCCCACTGGGCATACAAAGAAGGCAAGGCGATCAGTGACAGCTCCACTTTCGAGCAAAAATTAACCTGGTTCAGAGAAATCCTGGAATTCCAAAATGATACGCAAAATGCGGAAGAATTTATGGAATCATTAAAGATCGATTTGTTTTCCGATATGGTTTTTGTGTTTACACCAAAAGGCGATGTGATAGAATTGCCGTCTGGTTCAGTTCCTATTGATTTTGCGTATCGCATTCACTCAGAAATTGGCAATAAGACGATAGGAGCAAAAGTGAACGGCAAGATGGTGACGCTTGACTATACGCTTAAGACCGGGGATATCATCGAGATTCTTACCTCCAAGCATTCCTATGGTCCTAGTCAAGACTGGCTGAAGCTGGCACAAACTTCCCAAGCGAAAAATAAAATCCGCGCCTTCTTTAAAAAGCAGCGCCGCGATGAGAATATTGTCAAGGGCAGAGAGCTTGTAGAAAAAGAAATTAAGGCGATGGAGTTTGACATTAAAGAGATTCTCACTCCTGATAACTTGAAAAAGGTTGCAGAAAAATTTAATTTTACGGGTGAAGAGGATATGTACGCCGCTGTTGGTTATAACGGGGTAACTGCCCTGCAAGTGGCCAACCGCTTAACGGAGAAATGGCGGAAAAAACGCGACCAAGAGCAGTCAGCCAGCATCACCAATGCGATAACGGATTTAAAGGCATTTCCTTCGACCAAAAAACGAGAGTCTGGTGTCCGTGTCCAAGGTATTGATAACTTGTTAATTCGTTTATCAAGATGCTGTAATCCGGTACCAGGAGATGAAATTGTCGGCTTTATAACAAAAGGCCGCGGTGTGTCCGTGCATCGTTCTGACTGTACGAACATTGATTCCAACGATGCCCAGTCCAGATTAATTCCGGTAGAATGGGAAACCTCCCTAAATGACCGAAAAGAATACAATGTCGATATAGAAATCAGCGGTTACGATCGCAGAGGACTTTTGAATGAAGTTCTGCAAGCTGTAAATGAAACGAAAACAAATATTTCAGCTGTTACCGGTAAATCTGACCGAAATAAAATGGCGACAATTATTATGTCGATTGCCATTCATAATGTCAGCCATCTCCAGAAAGTGGTAGACCGGATTAAACAAATCCCGGATATTTATTCGGTGCGCCGAATTATGAATTAAGGAGCTTCAAAATGCGAGTTGTAGTACAGCGAAGTAAAGCTGCCCAAGTAACCGTTAATGGCGAAATTACTGGGCAAATTACAAAAGGCTTTGTCCTCCTTGTAGGCATTACCCATGAGGACAGGGAAGAAGATGCAGCCTATTTGGCAGATAAAATTGTAAACCTTAGAATCTTTGAAGATGAAGCGGGAAAAATGAATTTTTCCCTTCTCGATGTTGGCGGAGAAATTCTTTCTGTCTCCCAATTTACGCTTTATGGAGATTGCCGAAAAGGAAGAAGACCCAACTTTATGGATGCGGCAAGACCGAAGCAGGCTGTCCAGCTTTACGAAGTATTTAACACAATGCTTCGTGAAAAAGGAGTTAAGGTTGAAACAGGTGTGTTTGGGGCGATGATGGATGTCTCACTCACTAATGACGGTCCAGTTACCTTAATTGTTGAAAGTAAAGCATAAAAAAGGCTTGGCACTTTGATATTATCCCCTTTAAGTAGACAGTGTAAAAAAGCCCGCTAATTTGGCGGGAATGATACACTACTACTTGGAGGGGATTTTTAATGGCTA
>NZ_JAQMWQ010000038.1 GCF_030403775.1 Paenibacillus sp. BSR1-1 | reverse complement strand
AAAAGACCGTCGACCTATTCTTCACTTCTACTATATAAAAAATAGTAGTGCTAACCAATGCCTTGGTCTGCACTACTAATCTTAGTATGTTTTACTTGTTGTGCAAACGTGCAGGTTACTTTAATAAGGAATGAAAAACTACAGGACAAAAATAATAAATGGCACCCAAAATTATCTAATTCGAGTGCCTGCTGTTGAAAATACGAAACAATGTCTATATGGCTATCAACAAATTTTTACATTTAAAATGTTAATTTTTTATATTTTGAATCTTTTCATTGTCTTTTCCATTATCTAGTATGTTATGTGGTGTATTATCCTCAAGCTCATTCCGTCCGCAAACCCGTAATACGCATATATTTAAAACATCTGACTTTTAGCGTTTCACCACTGTTTACTTTTAAAAACATCCTTTGATGGTCTTGTTCTGTTCCTACATTATATTCTTAGCAATTACAGTGTTCCTTCTAGTAAACTTAGATCTACACCTAATAGCGTATTCAGTGCATCAATTGGACCGATTATTGATCCAATTACAGCCATTAACCAAACTATAAATGGAATTAATGGAAGGTATTGACGAAATGCTTCTGAAGTTGAAATTGTGAATAACAATTCAAGTAATAATCTTAACAGCTCTTTAGGATTTATTTCAAAAAGCTCATCGCTAATTTTGTTGAATTGGTGCCTACAGTCATCACTAGAAGAATTTCTTACACAACTTTGATGTATGTTCGAAATATGGTCAGATAACTGTTGATAAAATAAGTTGCATGTTTTCAAACAGTCATTAGGGTCTTGAGGAGGACAATTATAGGTGCAATCACAATTATATTTATTTCTTTTCTGATTTGACCAACCAGGTTCATTTCGGCTATCCAGTATTGTAATCACCTCACTTTATGACTTGTACTGTCAAATTATTCATGATTCAATAAAATTCTTGGACTATGATAGGGACACCAGTGCGGAACTTTTTCTTTTAGAGCTAGAAAAGAAAGTATTCTTTCTTGGGAAAACTCTCCTGAATATACAATGGTTACAGTTAAAGCAGATTGAACTTTCCTGTTTCATATATAAAAAGGTGCTTGTTAAACTAACGGGTGCAAGAGTTAAAGATTGGGATCGCTGCGGCGATCTTTTTTTCTTATTTGACTAACAGAAAGGTTAGCATAAGAAGGAGATTAGCAATCCATTATGGAATAATACTACTGAATATAAAGGGAGGGGTAGTGTCGCAAAGTTGAAAAAATTTTACATATCGATTGCTACTATTATATTAAGTTTTCTTTTGTTTTTTGGTGGATTAGTCGCAGGAAAAACAATTTATAATAAACCGACAAGAGAGGTTCTGATAGGTTATGATAACACTAATTATCCTGGACAAATTGACTACCGTAAAAAAATAACTGACATTAAGGACCAGTGGACAATCGATAATTTACAACAAATTTTTATGGGTAGTAAGCAAATAGAATTTGAAAATATTACTAGAGCTAAACCAGATGTCCACATTAAAATCAAGAGTCCAAAAGCTTTTGTAACTTTAACGCATTCTGATATATGGTTTAACGAAGAGGGAGCACTTATAAAAATTGGTGAGGATGATTATAGAACAATAAATATAGGAGATGCTGCTGCCATAAAAAAAATGATAGATTACAAATCGCCCTAAAGTAACGAGTGCACTAAACTAATTATTTCGTACAAATATCATCCTTATTCAACTAACGGGTGCGTGTGCGGCCGAGCATAGGTCGTGTCATATAGCGGGTGGGATTCCCGTCGAGTAAGAACTAGCCATTCGCTCGAAGCGAGTCTTGGAGGGCTAAAGGTAACTTTAGCCTTTAATCGTAGACAGTTAGGTAGCGGGCCGAAAGCCAAATGGTTGAAGGGATTGAGCTCCATAATGTTAGTAAATCGAGAGGGCTGATGCCTTACGCACAGCAGAAGCTACATTTTATTCTTCGTTAAGGGCTAGAGGGATAAAACCTCTCTGGAGTCAGAGACCTTGGCACGTTATACATTGATATGATACGGCAACTCGGGAGACCCTATCGGTCTTTTCTTTTTTTTTAGGAGAGTATGGTGTACAAGCGATAATAAGCAAGGAAACCAAATGCCGTGTAGGGAGTCGGATAGCAGCGTAGTACCAATGAAGTTGGGTAACGCCGATGGAGGAAAGGCTAGCTACCAGTCATTACCCTTACTAGGGACACATTTACTACACACAGAGGTAGGTATAATAAATGGAAACAAAACTACTAAGGATAGCAGAATTAGCAAAATCTGAACCTAAAATGAAATTTACATCTCTTGCACATCTATTAAATAAGAAAGCATTAGTCCAATGTCATCATGAATTACCCAATAAGAAGGCAACGGGGATTAATGGTACAACCAAAGAGCAATATGGTGAGAGATTAGAAGAAAATGTAGAGGATTTAGTAAGTAGGCTGAAAAGTAAAAGTTATCGTCCTGTTCCAGTAAGGAGAATGTATATTCCAAAGCTCAATTCAAATAAGAAAAGACCATTGGGAATACCTGAACATGAAGATAAGATTGTTCAAAAAGGCATTACGAAAATACTAACTACCATCTATGAAAATGATTTTCTAGACTGCTCATTTGGATTTCGACCAAATCGTAATTGCCACGATGCTTTGAAAAATACTGAACCACTATATTGAAAAGAGGTCAGTAAATTATGTAGTAGACGTAGATATTAAAGGATTCTTTGACAACGTTGACCACACATGGATGATGGAGTTCTTAAAACTGCGAATCGCTGACCCTAACCTCCTAAGAATAATCGGTAGGTTTCTTAATGGTGGATATATGGAGGAAGGTAAGAAATACAAAACAGACAATGGCACACCGCAAGGTGGAGTAATATCTCCGATATTAGCCAATGTATACCTTCATTACGTCCTTGACCTGTGGTTTGAGAAAAGGGTTAGGAAACAGTGTAAAGGACAGGCATACATCGTGAGATACGCAGATGATTTTGTTTGTTGTTTTCAATATAAAAATGAAGCTGAACAATTCTTCCATTCATTAAAGTTGAGGTTAAAGAAATTTAACTTAGAAATAGCTGAGGACAAAACCAAAATTATTCCCTTTGGGCGATTTGCGGAGACAAATGCAAATCAAAAGGGGAGAAGTAAACCAGATACCTTCGATTTCCTTGGCTTTACACATTACTGTGGGAAAAGTAAACAAGGCAAGTTCCGAGTAAAACGGAAATCAAGCAGGAAGAAAGTCCAAGGCAAACTCAGAGAATGTAAAGAATGGTTGAAGAGTAATAGAAATATAGATATTCATATAATAATGGATAGATTTAAACGCTCGCTCGTTGGTTATTACAACTATTACTGCATCACTGATAACACGCAAAGCGTTAGCAAATTTAAAGACAAAATCGAATACTTACTGTTTAAATGGCTCAATAGAAGAAGTCAAAGAAAATCCTTTACTTGGGATAAATTCAGCCTCTTTCTTCATAAATGTCCATTACCTTCACCAAGAATTAAAGTGAATATATATGACTTAAGAAAAGAGATTAGCTACATTCTGTAAATAGTGACTAGGAGGAGCCGTGTGCATTAATAGTGCAAGCACGGTTCTGTGAGGGGGGAGGAACACAATCTACCGAAAGGTAGAGAGGTTCCCTTCTACTCGACTAGTGTAAGAACAATTAAGTCAGGATTGAGACATTTCTTACTTATTCCATAAAAGGGCGCAATTCTGCAGCAAAAATGGTGCTTTTTCTTTATGTTTAGGGCAAAATTGTTAAAAAAAGAACATAAGAAAAATTTTATGATATCGTTAAGTAGATTAATTATTAAAAAAGGTATGAGGAGAATAATAATTATGGAAAATACAGCATTAATAATTATTGACTTGCAAAAGGGTGTTCAGCCTGAAAATGTTCCACTTTATAACTTAGCGAATGTATTAAATGGGGTTAATCAAAGAATTCGTTTATTTAGAGAAAAAAACAATCCGATAATTTTTGTTCAACATAATGAAAGTGATCTAGTACTTAATTCTCCAGAATGGCAACTATTTCCGGAACTAGATGCTAAAGATACAGATATCTATATTAACAAAACACATGCAAACTCATTTTACAAGACTGATTTGAATGAACAACTAAGGAATTTAAATATAAATAAACTTGAAATTTGTGGCGCACAAACTGAATATTGTGTAGATACAACTATTAGAATGGCTCATGGATTAGGATATAAGTTATTTATGAAAAAAGGGTTAACTACCACCCTTAACAGTGAACTTCTAGGAGCTAAAACAATTATTGAGCATCATGAGAATCTCTGGAATAATAGATTTTTAACTTTTTTATAGAAAAGATTTGCTTTATCAAAATAAGTGGTTCATAACAAATACCCTTCTACGATGGTGATGTATCTTGCAATTGCTTTTTATATTCCTAATTTGAATGGATGGAGTGACCCACCAGGGAAATTTGAAACAGTGCTAAATGATATTATAGGGTGGATTCCATATACATTAAGTATATTATTTATATTAATTGGTATATTTATTGTTGCATTTGATATATTGCAAACCAAAAGGATTGAAAAAGATAATAATTTTACAAATTAATTAAGTGAAAAATCTGGTTGGTATTAAGCTAACTAGTGCTTGAGTTCAAGATGGATCGCTGCGGCGGTCCTTTTTGCTGTTGCGCTAACGGGGCAGGATAGTTAAAGAAGGAATACATATTTCTAATCACGAATTTTTGAAATAAGAAATAAAAAATATTGTGGGGGAGAATATGAGCAAAAGAGGAATATTAATTTTTTTGATTGTACTTACAATTTTAGTAATTATTATTGAAGTTTGGATTTTTGGGGGATGGGTACCGTTTATTTATAGACTTTTATCAAACACTCAAGAACTGGCACTTTACTTTATTGCAGTTATGTCTGTTTTTATTGTAGGTAGATTAGGAAAAATAATCAGCCTTTTGGAAGAAAATAAACGAAAAGATGGGGAATAGGCTATAAGAGACATAGTTATTCGTTTGTTGTAACTAACAGATGCGTTAGTTGAGGATCAGAAGCTGCCTATGAGGCGGCTTTTTTTATCGCACTAAAGGAATTCAAATGTTTCTTATTGGACATGAAACGGTAACAATAAAGTGTTAATATACCAATAGAACGGAGGTGGTATATTGTTTATTAAGTTAAAAATCTATTGGCATAAAATCAGGGGAATGTACATTAAGGCTTTGTATGACAGCTGCCTTGACCATGAGATAAGGCAAAGGTTACTTAAAAAGATGATATACCACCAAGAACGGTTAAAACGACTATCCAGCTAACGGAGTGTAGGAAATAAAGCAGTCATAAATGGCTGCTTTTCTAATTCAACGCACTTTAGCTCAAGAAGGAATGTAGTAAATTATTGAAGAATTGTTAAAGTAGGAGGCGAAGAAATGCTGGAGAAGGGCAAAGGAAAGATTAACGAAATAGTGGACAACAACACCATTTATTACAATGGAAAATATAGATATTACCCGACTATTACAGATTTAATGGGCATATTGGATGAAATTATTAGTTCCAATTCAACTACCGACTACATTAGAATTACACCGTTTTATATCAATCAACAATTGGAAATGTCAATCGAGTTCGAAGAATTTATGTTTTATATTGAATGTAGAGAGTGGTTTGATGATAAAGTTCAGGAGAAGCACATTATCGAATGTCTTAATGTCCCTGATACTCCAAGGACACTTAATGATTTAAGTTTAGGTGGAATACTGTATCCCTTATGTAAACATAACGATGTGCTGGCTTATCAAAAAGCACTTAAAAAATATAAAGAATCCTTAAATGAACTCCTACCTAAAATGATGGAAATTGCAAAATTAGAAATGGGATTAAAAGAAGAACATTTTCCTTTCGGATATTTCTGCTTTGAAATTCATAGTGAATAACTCGTTAAAATGGATGCATTTCTATGTGCTTCTTCAACTAACGGGTGCATTACTGGAACAACGGTAATGCTTTTTCTTATTGATGTAACTGAGCAGTTTTGTTGATGAGAAGTGTTTTACTTGTGTTCAACAATCGGGCCAGATTGTGGTGGGATTATTAAACACCGTTGGATATTCATTGAAACTATTCGACAAAAATATCGTATAAAAGATAAATGTTTAAATCGGAGGGGATGTGGTGAAATGCAAACAATTTTAACTGCTGTCATTACTTTTGTCGTATTGATAGGAATAGGTACAATCGTGACAAAGGTAAGAGCGAAGTAAAGGAACAAAGCTACATATTTTTGATTAGATTTATAAGATAGGAGGGCCTTTTATGAATTATGAATATAAAGAGAAAGAAAAGAAAAATGGTAATCAATTTGTATCAATTAGGGATAAAGGTGAGAATTCCTTACTGGAGGTAGAAAAAAAGGGCAATCAGATAGAAATAGTTACATATTGGCGTAATGAGAAAACATCCAAATTCACAATGCCCATGGATCTATTTGAAAAAATGTCTAAAGGAATGATTCAAGATTAATTTAATTGGAGGTGTTTTTTGTTGTTGGAGAAGGGGTTCTTGTCCCTCCTTATTGTGGTAATTGCCATTATTTTATCGTTTTTTATTCAAAATATCATTGTGCTTATTACAGTATGGGTTATTTCTGCAATATCTATTTTCAATCTATTCTTTGATAAGAATCCTAAAGAAAAAGATGTTTAGGGATTAGGCCATATCATAATGTAATTATTCCATAAAAGGGCGCTTTTCTTGAATAAGAAGGCGTCTTTGTAGGTTTGGAATAAAGTTTGATCAAGACGAAATCACAAAGCCTTATTTATTAACCTACAAAAAAACTCCATTTTGAATAAAGATTAATCAAAATGGAGTTACCCTTGTAATTTCTAAATGAATTTCTT
The DNA here is from genome assembly GCF_030403775.1 of Paenibacillus sp. BSR1-1. Lineage (GTDB taxonomy): Bacteria > Bacillota > Bacilli > Bacillales > Cytobacillaceae > Neobacillus. Next base: position 29,454 of record NZ_JAQMWQ010000038.1, on the reverse strand, counting down.
ATAAAAAAGTTTGATCATTTCAATGAACCTTGCTCCACAAAAGTCCCCTACAGTTAAAGTCCATTCCAATCATATACCTCAACGCTCATAATTAGATTTCAGTTTTTGAGCAAAACAAGCTAAAAAAACTGAAATGTTACTTTTTAGTGCCTATAGTACTTTAAAGTGCCTACTTTTCTTTCTTGTTTCTATGTTTCATAATAAATTTTGTCAGACGATCAAATAAGTATTTGTTGATTTTTAGTGACGAAGAGGCTATGGATCCGTTCCATGGCATCTACGAAGATGGCTTAAAGGCATTGAGACAAGCATTTCCGAATTGAACAGTTAGAACAAATTTCAAAGAATATTTGTTATTTGAAAAAAAATTGACATTTCGTGATATGACGATATAATAAGAGACATGAAACCAATTGAAATTTTTAAAGCATTGTCTAATGAAACAAGGTTGCAAATATTGGAATGGTTAAAAGAGCCAGAGAAACATTTTTCGTCTCAAGAAGTGAGTGATTTTCAAAAAGTAGGGGTGTGTGTAACACAGTTCCATGAAAAATTAAATGTTACACAATCAACGGCTTCTCAGCATCTTTCCATTCTACATCGAGCTGGACTTGTGACAACAAGTCGTCGCGGGAAATGGACATATTATAAAAGGAATGAAGAAGCTTTTCATCAACTTAAAGAGATGATTGGACATGAAATATAGGAGTTAATTGAAATCCCTATAAGTATGTTAAGGATTTCAGTTTTACTTTCATATAGCATGTTCAATATTTCTTCTATCCTTTGTCCTTTTGATTGCTTACTATAAATCATAAGAAATGACGGTTTTATTTTATTAAAATCTTTTTTTACAACAACATATCGTTATTACACGAAATGACGATACAGATATAATGAAGAAAACTATCTTTTTTTTACAACAACATATCGTTATTATCCCAAATGACGATACAGATATAATGAAGAAAACTATCTTTTTTTACAAAAACATATCGTTATTATCCCAAATGACGATACGGATATAATGAAGAAAACTATCTTTTTTTACAACAACATATCGTTATTATCCTAAATGACGATACGGATATAATGAAGAAAACTATCCTTTTTTACAATAACATATCGTCATTTCATGTAATAACTGAATGTAAAACTAACTAGTTTGAACATCAAATCGTTTTTGAGTATTAAAACATTTAAGGAGGTGAGTGGTATGTGACGGTATAAAATAATTAATATTGATACTTAATTAACAAATAAAATTTTGTAGATACTGGTGGCAAAAAACCTAATGCACCACTACCAATCAATTCGAAAAAGAATAATTAATATAGCTTAAGTTGTGTCACTGAACCAATTCATACTATACCAATAATTTTAGGAGGATTTTATATGAAAAATATACTACAAGGAAAACTAGGTTTTGGTACTGCTCCACTGGGCAATATGTTCCGTAATATTCCAGAAGAAGAAGCAATCGCAACAGTGGATGCTGCTTGGGAGAGTGGCATTCGTTACTTTGACACAGCCCCACTTTATGGATCTGGCTTAGCTGAGATGCGTCTTGGTGAAGCACTGTCGAAAAGAAATCGTAATGATTACGTTTTAAGTACGAAAGTAGGTCGAATTATTTCGGATGAACTAGAAGACCCATCTGCACGTGATCTAGGAGAAAAAGGGGGGCTTTTCGAGTTCGGTCGTAAGAATAAAATCATCAATGACTATAGCGCGGATGCAACCCTTCGCTCTATTGAGGATAGTTTGAAACGTTTAAAAACAGATCGTCTGGACTTTGTATATATTCATGATTTAGCGCAAGACTTTTATGGTGATCAGTGGATTTCGCAATTTGAAACTGCCCGAACAGGGGCATTCCGTGTACTTACACAATTGCGTGATGAAGGCGTAATTAAGGGTTGGGGACTGGGAGTAAACCGAGTAGAATCCATTGAACTTATGCTGGACTTGGAAGAAGCAAAACCAAATGTATCCTTGCTGGCTGGTCGTTACACTTTATTAGATCATGAGCGTGCGCTACAACGAGTAATGCCTGCAGCTAAAAAACACAATATGGATATTGTTGTTGGTGGTCCATATAGCTCAGGTGTTCTTGCTGGAGGTACTCACTTCGAATATCAAAAAGCGTCACCAGAAATTATGGAAAAAGTTGAGAAGATTAAAAATCTTGCAGATCGTCATGGAATCAGTATCAAGGCTGCTGCTTTACAATTTTCATTGGCTAATCCGGCAGTTGCTGCGGTTGTTCCTGGTGCTAGTAAACCTGAACGAATTGCAGAAGACAAAGCTGCATTGAACACAGTGATCCCTGCAGCATTCTGGGAAGAAATGCGCGAACAAAAATTAGTAGCGCCTAATGCACCACTACCAATCAACGTTAAATAAAAAGGAGAAATTTAAAAATAAATTTTAGGGGGAAACGTTAAATGAGAAATATATTAAAAGGAAAACTTGGTTTTGGTACGGCACCACTAGGTAATATGTTCCGTAATATTCCGGAAGAAGAGGCCCTGGCAACTGTAGATGCTGCTTGGGAAAGTGGCGTTCGTTACTTTGATACAGCTCCATTTTATGGTGCAGGATTATCGGAGATTCGTCTTGGTGAAGCATTATCGAAAAGAAATCGTGATGAGTATGTTTTAAGTACAAAAGTGGGTCGAGTTATTTCAGATGAACTGGAAGATCCATCTGCACGTGATTTAGGAGAAAAAGGTGGACTTTTCGAATTTGGTCGTAAGAATAAAATCATCGTTGACTATAGCGCAGATGGAACCCTTCGCTCTATCGAGCAGAGTTTGAAACGTTTACAAACAGATCGTTTAGACTTTGTTTATATTCACGATATCGCGCAAGACTTTTATGGTGACGAGTGGCTTACACATTTTGAAGCTGCTCGAACAGGGGCATTCCGTACGCTTACACGTTTACGTGAAGAAGGCGTAATTAAAGGTTGGGGACTTGGAGTAAACCGAGTAGAACCAATTGAACTTATGCTGGACTTAGAAGAAGCAAAACCAGATGTATCTTTACTAGCTGGTCGTTATTCATTATTAGACCATGAGCATGCCTTACAACGAGTAATGACTGCTGCTCAAAAACACAATATGGATATTGTTGCTGGTGGTCCATATAGTTCAGGTGTTCTTGCTGGAGGTACTCACTTCGAATATCAAAAAGCGTCACCAGAAATTATTGCGAAAGTTAATAAAATCAAAAGTATTGCAGATCGTCACGGAATCAGCGTCAAGGCTGCTGCATTACAATTTGCATTGGCTAATCCAGCAGTTGCAGCTGTTATTCCAGGTGCTAGTAAACCTGAACGAATTGCAGAAGACAAAGCTGCATTGAACACAGTGATTCCGGCAGCGTTCTGGGAAGAAATGCGTGAACAAAAACTGGTTGCAGCTAATGCACCACTACCAATCAACGTTAAATAAAAAGGAGCGTAATGAACATGGCAAATACTATTACATCTATTGAAATTCCAGCTTCACCTGAACAAGTATGGAAATTAATAGGAGGTTTTGATGCACTTCCAGATTGGTTACCTTATATCCCTAGCAGTAAAGTAACTGAAGGGGGACGTGTACGTCATTTAGCTAACCCTGATGGTGATGCGATTGTAGAACGTTTAGAAGCATTTAACGACAAGGAGCGCTACTACACGTATTCAATTATGAAAGCACCATTCCCTGTCACTGATTATTTATCTACAATCCGTGTTAAAGAAGGTACGGATGGTAAAACATCATTGGTAGAGTGGTCTGGTAGATTCACTCCAGTAGGAGTGAGTGATGAAGAGGCAATTAACCTGTTCCACGGAATCTACAAGGATGGCCTAGAGGCATTACAACAAGCACATTTAGATTGATCAGTTGTAATTTTAAAATGATTTTTAGGAGGATACCTTAAATGAGGAATTTACTAAAAGGAAAACTTGGTTTTGGTACAGCACCACTCGGTAATATGTTCCGTAATATCCCAGAAGAAGAAGCGATCGCAACAGTGGATGCAGCTTGGGAAAGTGGCGTTCGTTATTTTGACACAGCTCCACTTTATGGATCTGGATTATCGGAGATTCGTCTTGGTGAAGCATTATCGAAAAGAAATCGTGATGAGTACGTTTTAAGTACAAAAGTAGGTAGACTTATTTCGGATGAACTGGAAGATCCTGCTGCACGTGATTTTGGAGAAAAAGGAGGGATTTTCGAATTTGGTCGTAAGAATAAAATCATCCCTGACTATAGCGCAGATGCAACCCTTCTTTCTATCGAACAGAGTTTGGAACGTTTACAAACAGATCGTCTGGACTTTGTTTATATTCATGATCCAGCGCAAGACTTTTATGGTGATGAGTGGCTTGCACAATTTGAAATTGCTCGAACAGGAGCGTTTCGTACGCTTACACGTCTACGTGAAGAAGGAGTAATTAAGGGTTGGGGACTTGGAGTAAACAGAGTAGAACCAATAGAGCTTATGCTGGATTTAGAAGAAGCAAAACCAGATATTTCTTTGCTAGCTGGTCGTTATTCATTATTAGACCACGAGCGTGCGTTGCAACGATTAATGCCTGCAGCTAAAAAACACAATATGGATATTGTTGTTGGTGGTCCATATAGCTCGGGTGTTCTTGCTGGAGGTGCTCACTTCGAATATCAAAAAGCGTCACAAGAAATTATTGCAAAAGTAAATAAAATCAAAAACATTGCAGATCGTCACGGAATCAGCATCAAGGCTGCTGCTTTACAGTTTTCACTGGCTAATCCAGCGGTTGCAGCTGTTATTCCAGGTGCTAGTAAACCTGAACGAATTGCAGAAGACAAAGCTGCATTGAACACAGTGATTCCGGCAGCGTTCTGGGAAGAAATGCGTGAACAAAAACTGGTTGCAGCTAATGCACCACTACCAATCAACGTTAAATAAAAAGGAGAGTAATGAACATGGCAAATACTATTACATCTATTGAAATTCCAGCTTCACCTGAACAAGTATGGCAATTAATCGGAGGTTTTGATGCACTTCCAGATTGGTTACCTTATATCCCTAGCAGTAAAGTAACTGAAGGTGGACGTGTACGTCATTTGGCTAATCCTGATGGCGATGCGATCGTAGAACGTTTAGAAGCATTTAATGAGAAAGAGCGCTACTACACATATTCAATTATGAAAGCACCATTCCCTGTGACTAATTATTTATCTACAATCCGTGTTAAAGAAGGTAAGAATGCTAAAACATCATTAGTTGAATGGTCTGGTAGTTTCACTCCTGTAGGAGTGAGTGATGAAGAGGCAATTAATCTGTTCCATGGAATTTATAAGGATGGTCTAGTGGCATTACAACAAGCATATCTAGATTGATCAGTTGGAATCGATTTAGACGGAAAGGTCACCTGACATTCAGTCGTTGGGTTCTGGTGCGTAAATTTCAGCTGCCTTGAAACTAATCTCTAAATCTTGGACAGCTGATACTTCAGCTTTGTACCATGAAGGCGTAACATTAAATAATGAATTTGCGGATAGATTAAAAGAAAAAATGGACTAAACATTTTACAGACTGCGGTGTAACAACTGCGGTCTTTTTTAAAATTATCAAAGGAGATTTTTATATGATGAAATACAATATTCCTGTGGAGGCAACTTTAGAGATTATCGGTGGAAAATGGAAAGTTGTTATCCTTTGTCATTTAAAGAAAGGCAAAAAGAGAACGAGTGAATTTAAACGTTTAATGCCTGATATTACACAAAAAATGTTAACACAACAATTACGTGAACTAGAAGAAGACGGTGTAATCCAAAGAAAAGTATATAACCAAGTACCACCGAAAGTAGAATATTCTTTAACTGATTACGCTCTGGCGCTTTTTAATCCCTCTTTGGTCCGTTCTACAATTAAGTCACGTTCAAATTGGCTAAACGCTTGAAACACTGTCATCATTAATCTTCCTTGTGGTGTTGACGTGTCAAAATTTTCTTTTAAACTGATTAATTTAACATCGTGTTCTTCAAAATAATTGACTAAATCAATTAGATCTTTCGTACTTCTACCTAAACGCGAAAAACTCTCAACTACTACAGTATCACCCGGTCTTAATTTATCCTTCAGTCGATTTAATTCAGGGCGATTAGCCTTTGTTCCTGTCATTTTTTCAGTTAGTATTTCATTGCAATTATAATTTTTCAATAAATCAAGTTGTCGAGCTAATTCTTGTTGTCGAGTACTTACTCGAGCATATCCATAAACATATGAACTCATTTAAAATTTTCACCTCTATGTAAAATTGTATCATAAACGGTAGTTATAGATATATAGATTTTAAGCAATGATTTGAAACATTAAAAAAGTTATTAAATCGTTCAAAATTAGCTCAAAATAAAAAATCTCAAAAATAATCGTTTTTGAGATTCATAACACAGAAAAAAAGCCACCCTTCAACTTACTTTAAGGTGACTTTTTATTTCGAGAGCCGAATATTCAAGAAACGCTCTCTATTACGGAATAAGAAAAATAGATTTTTTTTCTGCATAATTTACATAATTGACCTAAGAAGCAGTAAAAAAGGATCTTCCAATCGAAGATCCTTTTTTATACTGCTTCTTCAACCATGAATCATAGTTTAATTACAGCAAATAGTAAACTTTAATATATGAAAAGACTAGTTAAATCACTTACAACTTTGATTTTAACCTGTTTGTTTGCCTAATTGTTTTTTCCACTATATATTGATACCCATAAATTAAAATTGCCAAAAACACACATACAAAATACCAAGTAATATGTTTCATCTTTTTAAATTTAAATATTCCAACTTCTTCCCAGATGAAAGCAAAAGGAAAAGCGTCAATAATATTCAATACTATATTTGTAATTAAGTATTTGGGGAAATTGCCGTATGTTAGTTTAAATATCCATAATGTGGCTACAAAATAAGGACCTAATATATATGTGAAATCTACGAAACCGGGAGATAGAGGATTTCTAGTTATCCACCATTTTTTCTTATTAGCAATTAGACTGAATACACTTATAAATAAATTAGTAAAACTCGCTACAGGTAAAAACCTAAAAAATGAATTTTTCCCCATGAAAGGAACAGTTAGCCACGGAATGATTAACATTGCTAAAGAGAATGCCTTTTTTTTATTATACATATATATAAATTTGCTCCTTAAACCGTATTTTTAAACACCTGTTTTTTTGAAGAGTGATACTGCTAAAAAAGACGGGTATTATTCGTTAGTATATTTCGATTAAAGGTTTTATATTAATTTTCTTAGAATTTCTAATCAATCTTCAAGTGAACCATACCCATAAATTACTCCTAAATATCATCGCCACTATTTCTTACTATAACTTCACCATTAGGGTATCTATGCTTAATATAATCTCCCCCCCAATCACAAAGTACCTTTAGGACCTCTTTCAATGATTCCCCATATTCTGTAAGGGAATATTCAACCTTTGGCGGTATTTGATTGTATACTTTTCTGGAAATCAAACCATCTTTTTCAAGTTCCTTTAATTGTTCGGTGAGCATTTTTTGTGTAATACCAGTTACCAAGCGTTTTAATTCACCTGTTCGTATGGGGCCTCTTGTTAAGTGATATAAAATATGTGCCTTCCATTTTCCTCCAATGACTTCTAAAACCACTTCAATTCTATTGTTGTATTCTTTCACCATAGTTAACTCCTTAATATATTCTATAGGAACTTTTTCGTGCCTATAGCACGAAACGGTTCCTATATTACGAAAAAGTGCGTACTTTTCATTATATCAGTACTATACCATAATAGGGTTTGTTAGCAACTTATGCGAAATATCGATGTGATCTTACACATTAAATATTCGTTCATATATAAGTTACATTTCATAAATGATGGAGGTAGTAAAAATATGAAAACATTAAATCGTACTGCAAATTTCTATGATGTGATTCGCGAACGTCGATCCGTCCGCTTATATGATCCTTCAGTTAAAATCACTAAGGAAGAAATCAAAGAACTTCTTGGGGAGGCTATTCTCGCACCAAGTGGAACAAATCTAAATCCTTGGCGTTTTATGGTCTTTACCGAACCAGCTATTAAAGAGAAACTCCTTCCGATGGCTTCAGGACAACAACAAGTGGTTGATGCATCCGCAGTTATTGTGGTGTTAGGAGATATGAATGCTTATACAGTGGAGAATGCTGATAAAATCAATCAAAGAGCTGTAGATGCTGGTTATATGCCGGAAGAAATTAAAGACAGAATTAACAACAGTGTGCAAGATTATTACGGTTCCGTAAGTGAACAAATAAAAAAAGAGTGGCAAATGCTTGATGGTGGTCTGGTAGCCATGCAACTTATGCTAGCTGCAAAGGCAAGAGGATACGATACAGTTCCTATGCTTGGTTACAACATTGAAGAGTTCCGTAAGGAATTTAACGTTCCAGAAAAATTAGTTAACATCTTAATGATTGCTGTTGGTAAAGCAAGAGAGCCAGGATTCCCATCTGTAAGGTTAGGTGTTGACGAAGTAACTTACTGGAATGGAAATCTTTAATCATCACTAATTTACAAATATTTTTTATACCAGGGGGACGATTGATAAATCGATTCCCCAAACATTAAGGGCGCAAGAAAAGTTTCTTAACTAGGAAGATTCTTGTAATACTTGTATCCCTACTCGTTATTCTATAGACAAAGAATTGCAAGCTATTAGGTCTATACGACTTTTTATTAAATCAATATAGAAATGAAAAATGCTCTAATTACGGATATTAATTATCTATATTAACTACGAAAGAAGGTTTTTTTATGAAATTAAGCGTTTTGGATCAAACTCCAATTTCAAATGGGCAAACTTCCCATAAAACACTACAAAATACTATTGAGTTAGCTAAATTAGTAGATGATTTAGGTTACAACAGAATATGGTATTCCGAACATCACGGCTCTTCAAATTTAGCTAGTGCTTCACCTGAAATAATGATTGCTCACATTGCATCAGTTACAAATCAAATTCGTGTTGGATCTGGTGGCATAATGCTTATGCATTATTCACCATTAAAAATGGCAGAAGTATTTAAAACGTTGACAACTTTATATCCAAACAGAATTGATTTTGGTGTAGGTCGTGCACCTGGTGGCGATCGTTTTTCGACTCTTTCATTACATGAAGGAAGGCAGCCAAATGTGTTTAATTCGTACGATAAGCTAATGGAAACGATGATGTTTATGACAGAGACGATGCCTACTGACCATATATATAGTCGAACTTTAGCTGCACCAGCAGGTGCCCCATTACCTGAAGTATGGTTATTAGGATCTAGTGGAAGCAGTGCTGCACAAGCAGGACGATTTGGTATTGGATATTCTTTTGCTCAATTCATTAGCGGTGGTTTATCATCTTCAATGCTTGATGCTTACAGAGATAATTTTACCCCATCAGAATTTATGCCTTCTCCTCAGATAAATGTTGGTTATTTCGTGATGGTGGCAGAAACAGCTGAAGAAGCTGAATATCATGCAGCTAGTCTAGATTTAAATTTATTATTTTTAGATAAAGGGATGCCATTTCAAATAGTATCGCCTGAAGAAGCATTAAATTATTCTTATACTGAAATGGATAAAATACAGATACAGAAGAACCGTAAACGATTCCTTGTAGGTAGCGCAAAAGATGTTGCAAATACGTTACGTGAACATGATGAGAAGTTTGGTATTAACGAAGCTGTGATTGGAACAATCAGTCATAGCCATGAAGCAAGACTACAGTCTTACCGATTGCTTGCAAAAGAACTTCTATAGAAAGAAAGGTGGAAAAATAAATGATCCCAATTTTAAACAGAATTAACATTTTAGCTAAAAAACAACGCGAAGCTGGTTTAACACAAAAAGAAAAAAAAGAACAACAAGAATTACGTCAAGAATATCTTCAAATAATTCGAGGACAAATACTACACACATTTTCAGGGTTAACCATCTTAGACCCTCTTGGTAATGATGTTACACCTGAAAAATTGAAAAGAGAACAACAAAAGCAATCCTTAAAAAAGAATGATGATGTATGAAGATAAAGACAGGTTTGGAACAAGCTGTATATGCTCTTTTGTTGCTTAATCGTTTGCCTAAACATGCCATGTTATCAGGTGAATCATTAAGTGAAAAACTACACGTTTCTTCAACTTATCTTCAAAAGTTAATGAGAAAACTTGTACAAGCAGGGCTTGTTTCTTCAGTGCCAGGTGTAAAAGGTGGATTTCGATTACTAGCTACTCCTGAAGACATTCAAATATATGATGTGTATGTTGCAGTAGAAGGTGTGGAATCTCTTTATCATTCAAATGGGGTTTTTCATGCAATGTTCCAATTAGCAGAAAACAAAACCTGCTTACTATCCGATGTAATGGAAGAAGCTGAACATGCTTGGCAATCTGTCTTAAAACGTACAACACTTGCTTCTTTACATCAAGCGCTTAATAATACTTCTACAAATGATTGTCTTACTAAAATTGATTCTTGGTTAAAAGAAAGGGTTGTCCTATAAATATTGATTGTTAAGAGAATCGAAGTTTAGTAAAGCAATTTAATAGTAAAGATTTAGTTCTGGTTAAAAATATTTTATTTGAATAAGTAATTTTAGGAGAGATTTTATGTTTGTTAGAGTGGTAAATATCGGTTGTAAAGCTGGAATGGAGGAACAATTACGGCAAATAGGACGGGAAGTACTCGTTCCTATTAATCAAGATGCAGGCTGTGTTAGTGTATATTTCTTAGAGCCCAGTATTGAAAATGACAATCCCTTTTTTGGTGTAGTAAGCATTTGGAGGGATAAAGAAACATTGGATACTATGAAGAATAGTGAAAGATATCGTGCTGTACTTCAAGATATGGATCCTTTGATAGAATCATTAACAGATTTTTTATACGTGGCAGATATAAAAAGTATATTGCTTACTGAATAGCCATTCTAGCATATAACAGAAGCCAAGGTTAATAAAGATTAGAAATGGTCGAATAAACAAAATGCAAAAAAATGAAACTCAAGGGGGTTAGTAATCATTATGAAAAAGCAACATTATGAAAGAAATAAAGAGCATGTTAACATTGGGACAATCGGTCACGTTGACCATGGGAAAACGACTTTAACAGCTGCTATCACTACCGTTTTAGCAAAGAAGGGGTTAGCGAACGCACAAGACTATGCAAGCATTGATGCGGCACCTGAAGAACGCGAACGTGGAATTACCATTAATACTGCACACGTCGAATATGAAACCGAAAAACGACACTATGCTCATATTGATGCACCAGGGCATGCGGACTATGTTAAAAATATGATTACTGGGGCTGCTCAAATGGATGGGGCTATCCTTGTAGTATCAGCTACAGATGGTCCAATGCCCCAAACACGTGAACATATTCTCTTATCTCGCCAAGTTGGAGTTGAACATTTAATTGTATTTCTAAATAAAACAGACTTAGTAAATGATGAAGAACTTATTGAATTAGTAGAAATGGAAATCCGTGAGTTGCTTTCTGAATACAGTTATCCTGGTGATGATATTCCAGTGATTAGAGGTTCAGCATTAAAAGCTTTAGAAGGAAACTCTGAAGCTGAACAAGTGATTTTGGATTTAATGGATACAGTAGATTCCTATATACCAACACCTATTCGTGAAACTGATAAACCATTTTTAATGCCAATCGAGGATGTCTTTACTATTACCGGCCGTGGTACTGTTGCCAGTGGACGTATTGATCGTGGCATTGTAAAAGTGGGAGATGAAGTCGAAATAGTTGGTCTTGCTCCAGAAACGACAAAATCTATTGTAACGGGGATTGAAATGTTTCGTAAAACACTTGATTTTGGGGAAGCAGGAGAAAACGTTGGTTTGCTTCTTCGTGGTGTGAACCGTAATAGCATCGATCGCGGACAAGTATTAGCAAAACCAAATAGTATTACACCTCATACAAAATTTAAAGGTGAAGTTTATATTTTGTCTAAAGAAGAAGGTGGTCGTCATACACCGTTCTTTAAAAACTATCGTCCTCAATTTTACTTCCGTACAACAGATGTTACCGGTGTAATTGAACTTCCTGAAGGAACCGAAATGGTTATGCCCGGTGACAATCTAACGATTGAGGTAGAATTAATTGCACCAGTTGCGATTGAAGTAGGAACTAAATTTTCTATTCGTGAAGGTGGTCGTACAGTAGGTGCGGGTGTTGTAGGGAAAATTGAAGATTAATTATTCATACTATTCTTCGTAAGAAGACCAGTATCGCAGGATAAATGTTAAAAAAATATAGGGGGAATATGAAATGAAACAGTATTAGTTACGGAGCAAGTGGGCACTTGGGCCGTCCGATAGTCGAATGGTTACTTGATAACTACAAGGGCCAAAATTATTGCAACTACAAGAGATCCTGAAAAACTCTCGGAATTTTCTTCCCGGGAGTTATCGTAGCCAAGCAGATAACTAATCATAAGTAGACGTTGTGCACCGGCAAAAGCCTCAGTAAGTGTTTCCGGCTTGTCGAATCAGCAAATTTAATTGCTGATTCTCATTATACTACTGAAGAAATGATTAAAAATAGCGGATTGTCTTATACAATATTGCGTAATAATTTATATAGTGAAAACCTAATTCCACCACTGCAGCAGGCGCTGCGCTTGCTTCTTCTTCTACTGGGAATCGTATAGTTGATGTTACCGGGCCAGAAGCGCTCTCTGGTAATGATATTGCTCGAATTGTTAGTGAAGTAACTGGAAAAAGCGTTCAATTCACTCCGCAAGATGCAAACAAAATGGTTGATATTTATAAATCTAACTTTCCATTTGAAATACCAGCAGCCTTAATCCAAGGATTAGTTTCTTTCGAGATTGCTACCTCAAAGGGAGAGTACGCACAAGCAACTACAGTAGTTCAAGACTTGACAGGTAACGTTCCTATAAGTCTTAAGCAGTTCTTATCAGATAACAAACAATTGCTCTTTAGTGATGAGAAATAATTGAATGGGGCTCAGCCCTCTTTTTACATGATTTTTATGATATTAATTATATTTATCATAAATCATCTTGAATATATTCAATCTTTATTAATTTAGAATCAATTGTTAGACAGACTCACGTACGGTTTGATAAGGGGGAAGCCTTGAAAAAGGTTTTCCTACTTTATTTATTATTTATCATGCAAAATAGCGACTAAAACGGGTACAAAATAACATCTAAAGTGACATTAATCTCACTTACCAATTTAGGACGTTCAGTAAGTTGTATCTTTCTAAACACAGTAATTTACATTTATTAACATCTATCATGCCGTTTTTGGACTTATCTCGGACTTACCCCTAGTACAAGACGGTAAATATGAGTAGGCTTATCCTTTTCATGCAGCTTTAATCTATTGGAACAAGGTACAAATATGATAGAGGTTGTATTATAGGATATTCCTTTGAGAAGTGTGAAGAAAATGGAAAGAAGATACATATGAAAAAGGGAAACCAAAGGAAATCCGATAGTTTGCTAGGATCAGTTAGAAAATTCAAAGTCAAAAAAAGTATAGCATATTTTGAAATAACGAATATAATTTGTATTAGGTAAACTTTTTGTCCTTTCTTCAAATAAATGACATAAAGTCCCATAAAGAACAACTTTATATAGTATTGGAATGGGTGCATTCGTTTAATAACGAATACTTAAAAGGGAAGTCGGTGCAAATCCGACACGGTCCCGCCGCTGTATGGGTGAGTCATATGCAAAAAAGTCACTGGATAATATCTGGGAAGACGCATAGAGATAATGAACCTAAGTCAGAAGACCTGCCCGTTCTAAAAACGCTGATAAACCTACGGGAGATGGGGAGGTGTTAGAGTGCTAGAAGACCAATTTGTTCTTAAACTATAAGCATTTCTGACCTTTTTAGTCTGGTTGGAAATGCTTTTTTGTATTTCAACATTTTTTAAATCGTTAAAATTCTATAGTAAAGGTGAGAAAATATGTTTTTAAAACCATCTCAATTCGTCATTTCTTTTGTTGGACTACTAATATTCCTAACAATCCTTGTCACTGGTTGCAGCAACACAGCAAATGATGAAGAAAATAGATCAAATAAGGATAAAGATAAATCAAAGGTTCTTACGTTTTCCTGGTCCGGAGATATTGGTGACTTAAATCCTCATACGTATTTTCCGAATCAATGGTTTTCGCAGGCTATGGTTTATGAACCTCTTGTTTACTACGGTGAAGGCGGAGAAATTAAGCCTTGGCTGGCCGAGAGTTGGGAAGTATCGAAAGATGCAAAAGAATATGTGTTCCATCTGAGGAAAGATGTTAGATTTTCCGATGGTTCATTATTTAATGCTGCAATCGTCAAGAAGAACTTTGATACCGTTTTAGCGAATGCCCCACAACATGAATGGATGGAATTAATAAATCAAATTAAAAGCACAGAAGTAGTGGATGAATATACATTTAAACTGACCTTGCACAAGCCGTATTATCCAACTCTTCAAGAACTCACGTACATCAGACCTTTAAGATTTGTAGGTGAAGCTGCTTTTCCTGACAGTCAGAACACCTTCGCTGACGGACTCAAGTCTCCAATTGGCACAGGTCCATGGGTACTAAGCGAATATAAGAAAAATGAAGAGGCTGTATTTACAAGAAACGAAAAGTATTGGGGAACTAAACCGAAAATAGATAAGGTGGTTGTTAAAGTCATTCCTGACGGTGAGTCAAGAGTCTTAGCTTTTGAGAAAAATGAAATCGATCTTATTTTTGGTAACGGGGTCATTAGCCAGGATTCATTCCAGTTCCTGAAGGAATCAGGAAAATATGAAACCAAATTATCAGAACCTACAGCTACAAGGGCGCTGCTTTTTAATACGAACAGAGAAGCGCTCAAAGACCTCAAATTACGGTTGGCTCTCCAACATGCTTTTAATAAGCAGGCTGTGATCGATCATATCTTTTACGGGACGGAAAAAAAGGCTGACACTTTGTTTGCGCCTACTATTCCTTACACAAAGATTAATGTAAAACCATATGAATACGATCCAGAAAAAGCGAAACAATTATTGGATGAGGCGGGATGGAAACAAGTAAAAGGAAAACCATTTCGAGAGAAGAATGGAGAAACATTACAACTGGAATTAATGTTTATTAGTACAGACAACATCCAAAAGGCGATCGCAGAATATGCCCAAGGTGAGTTTAGAAAACTAGGGATAGATATTAGGTTGACTAGTAAGGAAGAAGAGAATTTTTGGACAACGGCGAATGAAGGCAATTTTGATTTATTATTTACGGCAAGCTGGGGTGCCCCGTTTGATCCACATTCCTATTTATCTGCTATAACGTCAGCTTCGGAAGGTGGAAGTCCGGACCACAAGGCTCTATCAGGGTTACCAGTAAAGAAAGAATTAGATAGAAAAATCAAGGAAGTATTATTAAGTACAGACAAAGAAAACAGAAATAGGTTATATAAAGATATTTTGACTACATTGCACGAACAAGCTGTTTACTTACCAATATCGTATCAGTCTAATGTAGCGATTTATCATAAAAATATTAGCGGGGTTAATTTCTTGCCTCAAGATTACGAGGTACCTTTCACTTCCATTGATGTTAAGTAAAGTGGGGAAATGTACAAAAGGCTAAAGGAGTATTAAATGAGTTGGTTTATTGTTAAACGCGTTACTAGCTTACTACCAATATTATTTGGAATTTCTCTTATCACTTTTATTCTGCTCCACTTAACTCCTGGGGATCCGGCCGCAGCTTACTTAAGGGCGTCACATATTCCTCCAACAGATGAGGCGGTAGCTACCCTTCGCGCAGAGCTGGGGTTGGACAAGCCCCTTTATATCCAGTATGTAAATTGGTTGATAAAAGTGGTGCAATTGGATTTAGGGATATCTTATGTGTCGAAGAATTCTGTATGGGAAGAAATCATGCTGCATTTCTTCCCAACAGTTCAATTAGCATTTGCTTCATGCATCTTTATTATTGTTATTAGTTTACCTATAGGAATGATTTCTGCTATTTATAGGGGGAAATGGATTGATCAGTTTAGCAGAATAATTGCCTTTGTCAGTGTTTCGATGCCTGCTTTTTGGTTAGGATTTCTATTAATTTATTTTTTATCGGTAAAGTTAGACTTGTTTCCCGTATTGGGAAGAGGAACTTTTGCCCATCTAGTGCTCCCTTCCTTGACATTGGCTTTCCCTTATATAGGTACGTATATGCGATTGCTTCGCACTAGTACGTTAGAAAATTTGAATGAGCCATTTGTAGTGTATGCTAGAGCGAGAGGGTTGCGCGAAAGACGAATCGTTAGTAGGCATGTCTTAAAAAAATCCTTATTACCCGTGTTAACTGGCCTTGGCATGAGCCTTGGAAACATGCTAAGCGGAGCCGTTATTGTTGAAACCGTCTTTGCATGGCCGGGGATGGGATCCCTATTTATCACTTCTATTTTAAATCGAGATTATCCGATGATTCAGGGTTGTTTATTGTTTATGGGTGCAATTTTTGTAGTATGCAATCTCCTCGTAGATCTTACATATGCTTTCCTGGATCCCCGTATAAGATGGGAAGGAGGGAAAAAATAATGTTGAAGAATGTGAAACGAAAGCTGCTGTCACATAAGCTCATTATGATCAGCAGTTTAATTATTTTCTTCATGACATTATTGGCTCTTTTTGCCCCTTTTTTGGCTCCTAATGATCCGAATCTAGTTGATATCACTCATAAACTGCAAGGGTCTTCCTCCAAGTTTCCGCTGGGGACCGATCATTTAGGGAGATGTATATGGTCTCGATTAATCTACGGGATCCGAACCTCATTGGGAACTGCTTTCCTTGTCATGGGGTTAACGATGATTATTAGTATACCGATTGGTATTTATGCAGGCTTTAGAGGTGGTTGGGTTGATTATCTTTTCATGAGAATTTGCGATATTCTCATGGCATTTCCGAGCTTACTTCTGTCCCTAGCGTTGATCGGAATCTTAGGGCCGGGTCTTGGCAATCTGATTTTGGCGATGGTGCTTGTCCAATGGATTTTTTATGCTCGCGTCATTCGAGGAATGGTTCTCAGTGTAAAGAAGCAAAACTTCATCTTAGCGGCCGAAGTATGCGGGACACCAACGTTAGTCATTGTCATAAAACATATATTACCCACCATTATATCTCAGGTTGTCGTATTAGCCTTCATGGATATTGGAGGAATTATTTTAGCTATTTCTGGTCTCTCATTTCTAGGTCTTGGCATACAGCCACCAGGGGCTGAGTGGGGAATGATGATCAATGATAGTAAACCGTTTTTTAGAACTCACCCTTCATTGATGCTGTACCCAGGTATGATGATCTTAATCGTCGTGATCGCTTTCAACTTGTTTGGAGAAGCCTTGAGGGATGTCTTAGACCTAAGAAAAGAATAGAAGGGGGAATGGAAGATGATGGGCCAACATTCTATTCTAACTGTAAACAATTTAAATATAGTTGTATCAACACCACATGGGGTGACTCAGACTGTTAATGACGTAAGTTTTGAACTAGAGGCTGGAAAAGTGTTTGGCCTCGTCGGAGAGAGCGGATCAGGGAAAACGATGACGTGTATGTCTTTGTTAAATCTTTTACCAGATGAGGCAAAAGTGGTAGAAGGGAGTATTAAGTTTAGAAATAAAGATATTCTAAATTGTTCAACAGAAGATGTGAGAAAAGTACGGGGCAGTGAGATCGCTATGATTATGCAAAACCCTATGACCGCCTTTAATCCTGTGAGAAACATCGGGTGTCATTTTATTGAAACGCTTAGAACCCACTTACATATCAATAAGCATCAAGCACGGGAAATGGCCATGGCGTATTTAGAAAAGATGGATCTGCCTTATCCAGAGAATTTACTGAAACAATATCCGTTTCAGCTAAGCGGCGGGATGCTACAGCGTGTGATGATTGCGATCACGATGTCTTTAAATCCATCTATCCTTATTGCAGATGAGCCCACGACTGCACTCGATGCGACAAATCAACTCCAGATTTTAAAACAGTTGGATAGGTTAAGAAATGAATACAATACAGGTATTTTACTAGTCTCACATGATTTAGGGGTGATTGCTCAAATGGCTGACGAAGTGGCTGTAATGTATGGCGGGTATATCGTTGAGAAAGCATCAGTGTTAAAGTTATTCAATCGCCCGAAGCATCCGTATACCCGAGCCTTGTTACAATCCAGACTTGGATTAACAAGAAGAAAGGAGAAGAGTGTAAAGCGTGTCAGCGTTTCTCATCGCAATCTAATAAATAGAGAAACTGCATGTCCGTTTATAGAGCGATGCGGGGATGCAGATCACACTTGTGCAAATAACCGGCTTGAATTAAAGGAGTATGAAAAAGATCATCTAGTACGATGTGTAAAATTACAATAAAGAGTTAGGTGAATAAAAAGTGAGTCTGCTTGAACTGAAAGATATTAAGAAAACATACTTGCTTGGAAACTCCGTTTGGATGAAGCGTAAAACGGTGGAAGCTGTTAAAAGCGTCTCTCTTACTCTGGAAGAAGGGGTATGTTTAGGGCTTGTTGGAGAAAGTGGATCGGGCAAGAGCACCCTTGGGAAAATTATTCTGGGACTTGAAAAACCTGATCAAGGAGAAGTATGGTTTCAGGGGAAAAACCTTTATGGTTTAAAATCAAAAGAATTAAAGGAGTTACGGCGAGATCTGCAAGTTGTCTTTCAAGATTGTTATAGCGCTGTAAATCCAAGACTAACCATAAGAGAGATTATCGCCGAGCCGGTAAGAAATTACGAAAAGCTTACGACTGCTCAAGAGAAAAAGAAAGTACAGGATCTTTTGGTGACCGTTGGGTTATGTCCGGAAGATATGTATAAATATCCTCACCAGTTCAGTGGAGGGCAATTACAGAGAATAAATATCGCAAGAGCAATTGCATCAAAGCCAAAGTTAATTATACTTGATGAGGCTATAAGTGCTTTAGATGTTCTTGTTCAGGTACAAATATTAAACCTTTTGGCGGATTTAAAAGAAGCTTTTCAACTGTCATACCTCTTTATTTCTCATGATTTACAGGCGGTAAATTACATCTCAGACCGTCTAGCGGTGATGTCT
This sequence comes from Paenibacillus sp. BSR1-1, assembly GCF_030403775.1. Lineage (GTDB taxonomy): Bacteria > Bacillota > Bacilli > Bacillales > Cytobacillaceae > Neobacillus. The sequence continues at coordinate 10,317 of NZ_JAQMWQ010000038.1, read as the reverse complement.
AGCGGTGAGATTGTGGAATGGTTGGATGATATGGAACAGCTTGAACGATTAGAACATCCTGTTTCTAAAAAATTAATGTCTTCCGTATTACCTCCATATCTAGGACTTGGTTCTGGTACGAAAATGATTTACTAGAAGCATAAGTCATATGGATTTCCTATATTTAAATTTACAGAGAAACAATTTGATTTAATAATTTTTTGAAAATTATTTTGACAGCTAATTTTTATCATGCTAATATGTCTATTAAATATAAAATATTCTAAAATATTAAAACTCTTATTCAGAGAGGTGGAGGGACTGGCCCTATGAAGCCCGGCAACCATTCAATAACTTGTTGAAAAGGTGCTAATTCCTGCAAAGCATATTGCTTTGACAAATAAGAGAGGATTCCATAAGTGATGAAGACCTCTCTATTTTCAAATAGGGAGGTCTTTTGTTTTATGAAGGTATCAGCAAAGAGATAGTCTAGGCAATGTTAAATTTTAAAAATTACATACAAAATGCATCAGGTGCTGTGTAAATGATTTACTCAGCTTAAAAGGGAAGGCCGGTGAAATTCCGGCACGGTCCCGCCACTGTGATGGGGAGCGACTTATCAATGAACCACTGTTTCATATTGAAATGGGAAGGGATAAGAAGCGGAGAACCTAAGTCAGGAGACCTGCCTGTTGTATGCGCTTGTACTCTACGGTGATATAGGGGGAGTGATGAATACGTGTTGAGAAAACCAGAAGGTCTCAACTCTAGTTAGCTGTACGTATTAATCTCTCTTTTCTATTTGAAAAGAGAGATTTTTTAGTTGATGACTAAAATACAAACATACAAGGAGTGTAAAAATATGGTGAATATAGTAAAAAGCTCGAATTTAGGTTATCCAAGAATTGGTGAAAAACGCGAATGGAAAAAAGCGCTTGAGCAGTTTTGGGCAGGTAAACTAGAAAAAGATGTATTCTTAAAACAAATAGAGGAGATTCGGCTACAGCATCTTCAGAAGCAAAAGGATCAAGGAATTGACTTGATTCCAGTGGGAGACTTTAGCTTGTATGACCATGTACTTGATACAGCTGTTATGTTCGGCCTAGTACCGAAGCGCTTTGAATATGGAGGAGGCACAGTTTCGCTTGAAACGTATTTTGATATAGCGCGTGGCACAAAAGATGCTGTTGCATCTGAAATGACAAAATGGTTTAACACAAACTATCACTATATTGTACCAGAGCTGGACGGAGTAGTGCCTACTCTTGTCGAAAACCGTCCCCTTCAATTTTATAAAGAGGCTAAACAAAAACTTGATATTGAAGGAAAGCCAGTTATCTTAGGACCTGTAACCTTTGTAAAACTTTCGAAAGGCTATAGTGAAAGTGAGTTTAAAGCAGTTGTGAATCAATTTGTACCGCTATATGCTGACATTTTACGTGAATTACAAAAAGAAGGTGTAGAGTGGGTACAAATTGATGAACCGATTTTATCTACATCGATTTCAAAAGAAGAGGTTGCGTTATTTAACGATATCTATCAAACATTGCATGATGCAGCACCAGACGTAAAGGTGATTTTGCAAACATATTTTGATAGTATTGAACATTACGAGGATGTGATTTCACTTCCTGTTCAAGGAATTGGACTTGATTTTGTACATGATTCCGGTCAGAATCTTGCTGCTTTGAAAAAGTATGGTTTTCCAAAAGATAAGGTGCTTGCGGCTGGAGTCATTGACGGACGTAACATATGGCGTGCGAATCTTGATGATAGGTTTTCCATTCTTGAGGAGATTGAAGAAATCGTTTCAAAAGATCATCTCATTGTGCAACCTTCATCAAGCTTGCTGCATGTGCCTGTGACGGTGAAAAACGAGGAAACGCTCGATGAGATTTTAACCGGCGCATTAGCATTTACTGATGAAAAATTACATGAAATTGTTGTCCTTACAAAAGGGCTACAAGAAGGAAAAGAAGCGATTCGGACAGAAATTGCTACAAGTGTACAGGCTATCGAAGTATTAAATCAATCATCCGTTCGAAACAACATAGAAGTCCAGGAAGCCATTAGCAACCTGCATACGTATAAAGCAGAGAGACAAGTACCATTTACAGTCCGCCAAGAACTGCAAACAAAAGTGTTTCAATTACCGCTTCTTCCAACGACAACAATTGGAAGCTTCCCACAAACACAAGAAGTACGAAAACAGCGTCTAAATTGGCGTAAAGGCGAGTTATCCGATGCGCAATATGAAGAATATATAAAAGCAGAAATAAAAAAATGGATTGATATTCAAGAAGATCTTGGTCTAGATGTGTTTGTACATGGAGAGTTTGAACGTACAGATATGGTTGAATATTTCGGTGAGAAATTAGCAGGCTTCCAATTTACAAAATTCGGCTGGGTTCAGTCATATGGGTCACGTTGTGTAAAGCCGCCGCTTATTTACGGTGACGTTGCCTATATCGAACCCATGACAGTAGCGGAAACCGTATATGCACAATCGTTAACAACAAAGGCGGTAAAAGGGATGTTAACAGGTCCAATAACCATTTTAAATTGGTCGTTTGTACGCGATGATATTTCACGCTATGATGTTGCTAATCAAATTGCACTTGCGCTTCGAAAAGAAGTGGCAACACTTGAGGCAAATGGAATCCGTATGATTCAAGTCGATGAGCCGGCAATTCGCGAAGGGCTGCCATTGAAGCGCGAAAACTGGGAAAGCTATCTGAACGCTGCGGTTTATGCATTTAAACTTGCAACAACCTCAGTGCGAAATGATACACAAATTCACACTCATATGTGTTATTCAGACTTCGAAGAGATTATCGATGCTATTAAAGCACTCGATGCTGATGTTATTTCAATTGAAACATCAAGAAGTCATGGTGAATTAATTCATGCCTTTGAAGAAAATACGTATGACAAAGGCATCGGTCTTGGTGTATATGACATTCATAGTCCACGTGTACCAAAGCTTGAAGAGCTGGTAAGAAACATTGATCGTGCCCTTCAAGTACTTGATAAAAGGCTGTTTTGGATTAATCCTGATTGTGGTTTAAAAACACGCGGTATTAATGAAACGGTTGAAGCACTGAAGGTGATGGTTGAAGCCGCGAAACAAACGAGAGAAAAGCTAAAAGTGTTAAGTAGATAAAAGAGTAGTAAGGTTATTTCTTATTGTAAACCCGTTCGTAAAAGTACACTTTTACGAACGGTTTATTTTTGCTCAAAAAGTGCCGTTTTTTACGTTCGTTTAAGTGTAAAAAACATTTTTGAACGTTCGGGATTTTCTAACCACTTTTACGAACGTTTTTGGTAGAATAAGAGATAGAATGAACCGGAAAGGGAGAAAAATATGGACGTTCGGAAATTTGGGTACATACGAGTTAGCAGCAAAGATCAAAATGAAGGTCGACAACTTGAAGCCATGAAAAAAATGGGAGTCGACCAACGTGATATTTTTATGGATAAACAAAGTGGAAAAGATTTTGACCGTGTCCAGTATCAATTGTTGAAACGCATCATTCGGAAAGGGGATATTCTTTATATCCATTCACTTGATCGTTTTGGACGGAATAAAGAAGAGATTGTTCATGAGTGGAATGATATTACTAAAAATATTCAGGCGGACATCGTCGTTTTAGACATGCCATTATTGGACACGACACAGTATAAGGATAGCTTGGGGACCTTCATAGCTGATTTAGTTTTACAGATCCTTTCCTGGATGGCACAAGAAGAACGAGAACGAATTCGAAAACGGCAACGTGAAGGAATTGATGTGGCTTTGCAAAAAGGTGTTGCATTTGGTCGACCCAAATCTACCATTACTGAAGATTTTAAACAAGCCTATTATCGATGGAAATCGGGAGAGATGACAGCTGTACAGGCCATGCAAAAAATAGGGGTTAAAAAGACCACTTTTTATAAGTTAGTTAAGGAGTATGAAAGAGAAGAGAAAATTATCAATATATAATAGAAGAAACTCGGCAAAATAATCTTTTTTAGCAAAAGCAAAGGATTTTTCAATTTAGGAAATTGTGAATATTTTCACTTAAACTAACAGGGCAGTTTAGTTGAACAAAGAATTTTGATAAAATTGTTTGGATAATTTAATAATTGGTGATGTTGAGGTTTTTTCTTAGTAAGGAGAGAACAATGGTAAAATATAAAGAATTTGAATTAATAACGGTTGCATACGATGAATATGAGTTTCATCCATCATTTGCTTCGAAGATGACAAGTCAACTTACAGAAAGCGGCAGTAAACTTTTGGAGGAACCCATTGCTAACTGTGTATGTGTACTCTTTATTAACGAAGATAAGGTGATTTTTAATAGTAATGGGAATGGCTTTTTAACGGGGATGGTTATAGATTGGAGTAGTTTTGGAAGAGATGTTACAGTCAAATGGAGTTCTTCTGTTAAAAAGAATGTTCTACCAAGTGATAATGTTGAGGATATAGATATAACATTCAGTTGGAGCGAGGATTTCCCAGTTAGTTCATTAAAAATAGGTAGCAAGAAAAAGACAAAAGTTGTTGACACAACTTCATATCCATTTGTAGTGGAATATTCAGGTTATCTCGAAACAGATGTTTCCTTTGAAATAAGTGTAAGTAAAAATAAAAGTGATGATAATAGTCAAATTTTAAAAAACACATTTAATAAAGCAATATGTAATTGGAATGATTTGAAAAGAACAAATGGTGAATTTATCAACTATTTAGGAGAATTTAAGAAAATAAGGGGAAAGTACAAAGTCCATATTGATTTGGGGAATGGCGGACATCAAGCAATAGATTATATATTAAATACATTAGCAGTGGAGTGCGTGGATTTTATCGAAAAAATTATAATTAAGCAAAGTTAACCACTGCCATTTCACTACTTTTGTTCTTCAACGGGTGCGTTAGTTGAACATGAACATAGAAATGATGGATATTTTTTATATGCAAAAAACAACTTTAAAAGCTAGAACAATTTTTAAAGTGAGGAAAGATTATATTCTGTTTATGTAAGGAGTCGTTATTTTGGGGCAATCATGGAGTAAGATGCGTAAAATTCTTGAACAAGATAATATTTGCGAATCGCTTAAAGGAAGAATTCAGTATTTCGCTACCCGGTATCGAAAGTCTCACGATCAAGAAGGAAGGGTGGCTATTCGGATTGACGGTAAAGAAGGTTTTAAATCCTGTTTTTTCGACTGGCAGAACAAAAGAGTTGAGGCAAAAAAGAGTGTCGTAATTCCGAATATGGAGGATATGCCTTGGTGGGAATATTGGGATAGAATTCACTTGGAAACGGAAAACTTTGGAGGGTTTGACCAGTATGGATTTTACGAAGCTTTCTACTATTATCAAAATCACAGTATTGAAGAAAGTTTGGTTAATGAAAGCCCCATTGTTAGATTGTTTGCAATACTTGATAAGCGTGTAGGCAAAAGAAGATTAGAGAAAATTTTCCCTGAAATTGAATTACAGCCTGCATGGTTGCAAGTTTTTTACAGATTACGCATTGAATCCGAAGTGAAATCCCTTATGCAGTAACATGATTTAGCAACTAAACAAGCTTTATCACAAAACCGTTTTTTTAAAACGGTTTTAGTTTAACGCAAAATGACCCCTAATGTACGACAGAGCCTTTTTTTAAGTAGAATTGTGAAACATTACACTTAAAGTAACGGGTGCTTTAGTTCAAGAAGACAGGGGCTGCCCTAATGAAGATAATTGGAGTAGATAATGTGAAGATAGATATGGTATTTGATTATGAGATGGGTAATGATTTAACTTCAAATATACAAGAATTGTTAAGCGAATGTTTTCAAGAAGACTTTCCAAAAAACAGAATTTATTTTAAACAATTACCCCATTTTAGATTTGTAGCTTTTAACCAAAAAAATCAACTTGTAGGACAGGTAGGAATAGATTACAGAGTGATGAATCTTAATGGAAATCCTATAAGAGTGCTTGGTCTAATTGATTTATGTGTCACCCAAAACACTCGCTCACAGGGGATAGGTTCGATGTTACTTTTAGAAATTGAACAGTTTTGTTGCAATAGAAATATTGATTTTTTATTGTTATTTGCTGACAACGAAACGTTGTATTTAAAAAATGGATACAGGTCAGTTACGAACAAATGTAAATGGTTAAAAATTGACCATGAAAGTCAAATTACAAGGGGTGTAGGTTATGAAGTAATTGAGGGATTAATGATTAAAGAAGTTGGTAAGTATGGTTGGCGCGAAGGAGATCTAGATTTTTTAGGCTATCTTTATTAAGCTAACGGGTGCAAGAGTTAAAGAAAGGATCGCTGCGGCGGTCTTTTTTATTGTTGAGCTAACGGGGGCAGGTTACTTGAAGAAGGTAAAAAGGTTTATTACGTGGAATTATGTCTTATACAAGTGGACTTTAGGGTGTGATTAAAACGAGAAAGAATAGTTGAAAAACAAAAGTACATGAATATTACAAACAAATAAGACGGGTGAAAGGATTTTAAATAATAGGAGTTCTTATAGGAGAATATGCCTTTTGTGTATAAATATAAGATGAAGGGAGGAATAAATTTATGTATGAGGCAAAAGGTTTTCAAAGTACAGACTTCGCAGAACTTATCCGGGTAGTTAATGATTTTCTTGGCTCATTAGAGGAAGGAAAGCTTATAGATGTTAAATAAATGCTGTTCCTCTTGCTGTAAGCATGCACACAGAATATGGAGTGAATCCTGATACAAAATATACGGCAATGATTATCATAAAGAATTAGGTAGCTCAATCGATTTTTCTGTCTCTTGCTAATTTTTACAAAAAATGGTATGATTAAAAAGAATTATTTTTGTTCGGTGTAAAGGATTTGTAACTTTTCGTCTTGATGATCACTGAGAGCAAGGATAGTATTAAATTGTGTGTGTTTACACACTAGGAGGCAATACAAATGGAAAAAGGTAAAGTAAAATGGTTTAATGGCGAAAAAGGTTTCGGATTCATCGAACGTGAAGGTGGAGACGATGTATTCGTTCATTTCTCAGCGATTCAAGGCGAAGGCTATAAAACACTTGAAGAAGGTCAAGCGGTGACTTTTGATGTTGAGCAAGGTCAACGTGGACCTCAAGCTTCAAACGTACGTAAGGCTGCTTAATTTTACAAAACAGGGAAGGTAGGCTCTTATTTTGGAGTCTGCCTTTTATTTTTTATAAACAGGAACCCCACTTATAAATAAGTAGGGAACATGGAAAACAGTAAATCAAATGGTAAACCAAGTGTAGCATACAATTAGGGAATGTCCTAATTTGTCTTTAACTCTTTAATTATTTAACTGCATCTTTTAACGCCTTGCCAGGCTTGAAGGCAGGAACTTTTCCAGCTGCTATCTGAATTTCTTCTCCAGTTTGTGGATTTCTTCCTGTACGAGCTGCACGTTCACGGACCTCAAAGCTACCAAATCCAATCAATTGAACGTTATCACCATTTTTTAATGCTTCTAAAACAGTGTCAAAAACGGCATCTACTGCTTTGGATGCTTCTTTCTGTGTAAGTTCTGCAGATGTAGCTACTTGATTAACTAATTCTGTTTTATTCATTTTTATAAACACTCCTTTATACAATCCCTATGGGACGTACCTTAGTTGTAACATAGCGTACATAAGTTCTCAACTCTTAGCCTTATTTTCTTTATTTAATGCACTTGGATATTAACGTATGTATGTTATACGGGGTTTCATTTACTGATTTGAAATAAAATTTTAATTTATTGGCTTTATAAATATGCAGTGAAGAGCTTCGGAACCATCCGCTATATTTTTTTACTCATTTACTAACATTTCACTTGTAAGCGAATACCAAGGGATATTAACAAATTACACAAAATGTAAAAAGCTATGGGTCACACCACTCTTTTTACCTTTAAGGTTTTTCTATTTCAATCCCTCTCAACTCCAGCAAACTTATAAAATCTTTATCTAAATCAAGTTTTTAGTGAACTAAGATAGATATCCACTAATTGTTCGTTACTTACATTTAAAAACACATATCATGCCCTTTATAACGAATGGATTCTATCCCTTCACCTAGTTCAATTATAGTTTAATCTTAGGCATACGAACACTCAAATTTTTTCCATATTGGTTTGATGTATAACAACACTTCTTTTCCTAACCATCCCTTCTTGGATGGTTGCGTATGAATACTAAATACTGAATAATCTTTTATTCAAATAGGTAATAATATGACCATACCAAGATTCCTTAAACATCTTGGTCATGTTACAATCCATTAACAATTGTGTGAATTTTATAGGGAGGCAACAAATAGTGGAAAAAGGTAAAGTAAAATGGTTTAACGGCGAAAAAGGTTTCGGATTCATCGAACGTGAAGGTGGAGACGATGTATTCGTTCATTTCTCAGCGATTCAAGGCGAAGGATATAAAACACTTGAAGAAGGTCAAGCAGTGACTTTTGATGTTGAGCAAGGTCAACGTGGACCTCAAGCTTCAAACGTTCATAGGGCTTAATTATAAGAAGAGAAGTACAGACTCTTATTTTAAGAGTCTGTTTTTTTTACCAACTCACTAATTAGTGGGGTACATGTAAAGTCAAATCAAATGGAAATTAGCCTGTAAAAATCAATACAGATGTGCATTCAATCAAGAAGTTTAGTCCAATATGAAAAATAGTAAACGCATAGAAGGGGTTTTTGAGTATGACAACATTTCAGGAAATGGGCATTAGTGAACCCATTAAAAGAGCGATTACGGATATGGGATTTGAAGAAGCGTCTCCTATTCAAGAGAAAGCCATTCCCATAGCTTTGACGGGGAAGGACATTATAGGTCAAGCACAAACAGGTACCGGAAAGACGGCTGCCTTTTCCATACCAATCTTGGAGAAAGTGGATACAAGCAAAAAACATGTTCAGGCGATTGCAATTGCACCTACAAGAGAATTAGCTATTCAGGTTTCAGAAGAGATTAATCGATTGGCGAAGTACATGGGTATAATCTCTCTCCCTATTTATGGAGGGCAGTCGATAGATCGCCAAATTAAGGCATTAAAAAAGGGTCCGCACGTTATTACTGGAACACCCGGTAGACTTTTAGACCACATTAAACGTAAAACGCTAAAGTTAGATCGCATCTCAGTCGTGGTTTTGGATGAAGCTGATGAAATGTTAGATATGGGCTTTCTGGAGGATATCGAACGAATCCTAAAAGAGACCCCTGAAGAAAAACAAACCTTGCTGTTCTCCGCAACCATGCCAAAACCGATTCAAAACCTAGCGGAAAGATTTATGAACGAGCCAGAGTTAGTAAAGATGAAAGCGAAGGAAGTTACCTCTCCAACTGTTAAGCAAATTTATTACGAGGTTAATGAACGGGATAAATTTGAAGTGCTTTGCCGTCTGTTAGACGTAGATAACCCAGAATTAGCCGTGATTTTTGGAAGAACAAAACGACGCGTGGATGAATTAAGTGATGCATTGAATAAAAGAGGGTATCTTGCTGATGGATTGCATGGGGATTTAGATCAACGACAGCGAGATGTTGTGATGAATAAATTTCGTGAGGGAAACATTGATATTTTAGTGGCGACCGATGTGGCTGCGAGGGGAATTGATGTTTCAGGAGTTACCCACGTCTACAATTTTGACATTCCTCAAGACCCGGAAAGTTATGTTCACCGAATCGGACGAACGGGGAGAGCAGGAAAAACAGGTTTAGCTATTACATTTGCTACACCAAGGGAAACCGGACAAATCCGCAATATTGAAAAAGCCTCGAAAGGAAATATCCAGCGCAAATCAATCCCGACGGTAGCAGAGGCAAGGGAGTCTATACAGCAAGCGGCAGTAGAAAAGATGATTCAATTGGTTGAAGAGGAGCAGTACACACCGTTTAAACATGCAGCAGGTGAATTGCTCGATCAGTACGATTCGATCGCGTTAGTTTCGGTTGCCTTGAAATTGTTGTCCAAGGAACAAAGGGAAGTTCCTGTTCAGTTAACTTCCGAGACGCCGCGATATGCTAATAAGCCTAAAATAAAGGTACAAGAGAAATCAAGGAGAAACTATAAAGGGAATAGGGAATTAGGGGGCAATGATAAACGTAAAAATCGTTCCATGACCTCGCGAAAAAAGAAAGCATTATGAAATGATTCAATGGAATTTGTGAAGGTTTTACTTAAACTATTGGGTGCTTAATCGAAAAAGGAGTTGTAGTTGCGACTCCTTTTCCATGTTCCACTAACGGGCAGCATTCCTGTAATGAAGAAATATGAGGTTTGAATATAAAAAAGCCCCTTGGTAAGATATGAGTGTCCAAAGCTTGGCGGCAA
>NZ_JAQMWQ010000037.1 GCF_030403775.1 Paenibacillus sp. BSR1-1 | reverse complement strand
AGAGGCCTCCAAGCGAAGTGGATACGAAGCGCGGAAGAAAAAAATACGCCACAACCTGGCCGAAAAATATCTTTTTTATTGACGGAAGTCCAATATTCGCCGATAAAACCAGGATATTCGCTGATAAAACCTAAAAATTCGCTGATAAAATTTATTTTGGGATTTAAACCCAAACAAATCCTAAGAAAATTACATTATTTTTTTAGCCCTGCCACATGTCCCGGCCCATAAAGGGTCATTTTTGTTAAAATTAAGGTCATTTCCCGCGGTGACTTTTCCATTCCACTTTGCAGCCAATGCTGAATGACCCCAAGGTGGGCGGAACTGACATAGGAAATCAAATAATCGGCTGGAACGAGCATTTCTTCAATTTTTAGATCTTCCGCTATTTTTTGAAAAAAAGTTTTTTTGATTAATTCCTTCATTTTCCCCTGAAAGGCGGCGTCCCCCTTTGGTCCTAAAATGACCTTCATGAAACTCGCATTTTCTTGGAAGTATTCAAAAAGCTTCAAGATGATGGGAAAAGGTTCGTCTTGACTGGTAAAGCTTACCGCCTCTTTTGGCTTGATATTATTTACTAGCTGCCTAATTCCTGAAATAATCTCTTCTTCACTTTGCTCCAGGAGATCGTATTTATCCCGGTAATGCAAATAAAAGGTGCCGCGGTTAATACTCGCTTTTTCCGTTAAATCGCGTACCGTAATTCCTTCAAAGCCTTTTTCCTCCATTAACTCAGTGAGAGCGTCCCGAATCATCCGTTTGGTACGGATGACTCGTCTATCTGCTGCTTTATCGGACATTTTTTAGCCTCCAAAATTTTTTTATTAAATCAACATGCTATTCATTTCTGTTAATTACTCGACATTACGATCAATATTGTTTATTGCTATACCTGATAGACCCATTATAATTAACAGTGTGAACAATAATCAACAGCTTGTTCAATAAAGGGGGAGTATTCAATAATGAGTTTGTTTAAAGATAAATTGGCCATTTTATCGCCTGTTATTGTTTTAATCGTGGTGCTTATTTTTGGCCTAACACTTGTGCCATCGGTCAAACCCACTCCGAAAAACGTGCCAATTGCCTTTGTCAACGAGGATCAAGGCATGGAAATTCCGAATCAGGGCCATTTGAATATGGGAAAAACGATTACTGAAATGATTCAGGCAAAAACTGAAAAAGAGTCGCCAATTAAGTTTATTTTTATTAAAAGTAATGAGGAAGCACAGAAGGGATTAAACAACCGTGAGTATTACGGAGCGCTCGTCATTCCTAAGGATTTCTCACAGAAACAAGCATCCTTAATGGGCCCTTCACCAACTTCACCGGAAATGAAGATATTGGTCAATCAAGGGATGAACACGATTGCATCGACTATGGTAAGCAATGTGTTAAACGGAATGGTCGACAATATCAATAATAATCTCCGAGCCCAGTTACTTGCGGGCTTTGAAAAGCAAGGCGGCACTGTGACCACGAAACAAGCCGCAGCGTTAGTAACACCGATTACCAAGAAAGTAACGAATGTCAATGAAGTAGGGACCGCGAGCATGAATGGCAATGCTCCGATCTCCTTATTCCAGCCGCTCTGGATGGCAAGTATTGCAGGGGCTGCTATCCTTTTTCTAATGGTAAGTAAATTACCTTTTGCAAATCGGAAGGAAAAACTCGCGGCCCTCGTTGCTCAAATACTGATGGGAGCAGTTATTGCCTTTGTTGCTGGCTTTGGATTAACGTGGATAGCGGATACTATCGGTATTCACATTCCTAAATTCAGTGATATTGCATTCTTCTTATCACTAACTTGCTTCAGCTTTTTCCTAATGATTTCTGCAGTCCTATCATGGACTGGTATTAAAGGTATTCCGATCTTTGTTCTGATTCTATTCTTTGGCGCGCCGCTGCTTGCTATGGCACCAGAATTTATGTCATCGTTTTATCGTGACTGGATCCATTCGTGGATCCCGATGCGCTTCATGGTCGACGGACTTCGTGAATTATTCTTCTTTGGCAAAGGTATAAGCTGGAACCACCAGACTTCTGTTTTAGTATGGATTGGGTTGGTAAGTATGATGGTTATTTTTACTTCAGCTGCAAAGCCAGGAGTTAAAAAGGGAACCGAATCACAAATTGACCTCAATTCCTGATACACAAAATCCTCATGATTAGAATAGAAGAGCCCGAGTGGGCTCTTCTATTCTAAGGTTTGTACATTTAAAATGAAAACTGGAATTTTTTGTGCATATTTGAAATTTCTTCGGCTAATCCTAAAGTGGGAAAATTCTTATCCATGGAAGGTGATTTAGCCATGATAATTAGCTTATTGAATGGTTTCGAGGTTCAAAATCCCGGGATTTTTAATATCGAAGGAGCTGCGGCCATCTTATTTTATTTTACGGTCTACGCACTATTTGGTTGGCTGCTGGAGAACAGTTATAACCTTCTAACAAAAAAACGTTTTTTAAAAGAGAACTTTTTATATGGGCCATTTAAACCAATGTATGGGTTAGCGCCAATACTATTAGTTTATTTAATTAGGCCAGAAACAAATTGGGGAGTTGCCCTGCTGCTATGCTTTGTCATTCCAACCTTAGTAGAGTACGTGACTGGGGCGCTGCTGTTGAAGTTCTTAAAGCGGCAGTGGTGGGATTACTCCGATACGCCGCTCCAGCTCCATGGTCATATTTGTCTGCCTTTCTCGGCTTGCTGGGCAGGGCTGTCGTTTCTTTGCTTAAAATGGATTCATCCCTTGGTTGTCACTGTATACGGAATCTTTGAACCCTATTGGGCTTGGGTTTGGGGCGCAGTGGGCCTCTACTTCCTTGCCGATCTCGCATTATCGATAAGACGGCATTCCTTGCAAGAATTTGATAGAGTGCCTGACACCCTGAAAACTCCTTCTGATTAAAGAGGGAGATTTTTAATGTTTGATTAAAATTCAATGAAAAAATGAAATATAAGAGAAAAAAGTGCTAAATTGTAGGGGAGCAATTTTCTGCCATTTCGAAAAAAGAAGGGATTTTATGAAACAGCGCATTTTGGTTGTAGAGGACGAAAAGCAAATCGCTAAGATCTTAAAGCTCGAACTCGAGTTTGAAGGGTATGAAGTCGCTGTTGCCTATGATGGAAAGGCAGGCTTGCAGGCGGCCCAGAATGATAAACTAGATTTGATCTTACTGGATGTCATGCTGCCAGAAATGAATGGCATAGAGGTCCTAAGAAGAATTCGGAAAGAAAATACCATACTTCCGGTCATTTTATTAACCGCCAGAAACATGACGATGGATAAAGTTGCAGGGCTCGATCAAGGAGCGAACGATTATATTACAAAGCCCTTTGAAATCGAGGAATTACTGGCAAGAGTTCGGTCATGCCTAAGGCAGAATTCCCTTGCTGCTAAAGCTGTACAGCCGGAAAATCCCCTTTTATCTTTTAAGGATTTAACCGTTAATCTTGATACAAGAGAGGTAACACGGGGCGAAGCTTCTATTACCTTAACACCAAAGGAATTCGATTTACTCGTCTATTTATTGTCAAATAAAAATAGAGTGGTCACAAGGGAAAATATCTTAGTTAATGTATGGGAATACGAATACGAAGGAGAAACCAATGTCATTGATGTGTTTATCAGACATTTAAGAAAAAAAATAGAGGAAGGCTTTTCGGATCCAACGATTATTCAGACTGTTAGAGGAATAGGGTACACCGTAAGGGAGAATTAACAAAATGAAGATTACAACGAAAATTAATCTGATGACGACCGCTTGGATTCTCTGTATCTTACTGGCAGTAAATGCGGTTGTCTTTTTTTCTTTTATGAAAATAACAGTCAATATGGAGACTAATGACCTGCTTCAAAAAGCAAACAATTTGATAAAAGAAATGGAAAGAGGTGAATCCCCATCTTCCCCATCTGAGGTGAAGGGAATTTTCGCCCCTTATTTAACCAACCATTCTTTTATTAGAATGATAAAGCACGATTCCCAAATTGCCTATCAAGCAACAAATGATAAGTTCTTGGCCGGAAAAATAAAACCAAAATTCGTCAGCAAAAAAGAGACGGAACGAAGGACGATTATAAGGAACGATAAGGAGGAACAAATCTTAATTGTCAGGGTGCCAATACCATCTGAAGAGGGAACACTAGAAGTCGCGGAAAAGTTATCAGGACTGGAATTAGCGAAAGACGTCCTCCTGTCGATTTTAGGTTTTTGTACGTTTTTAGGTGCGCTTTTAGCGCTGCTTGGCGGCAGATGGCTTTCGAATCTGATTATGAGGCCGATCTCCAATATGATTAATACGATGGAGGATATTGAGCAAAGCGGGATTCCGAAAAAAATCGTCATCCAGGATGAAACGAAGGATGAGCTGCAAAAAATGGCCGTCACCTTCAATCGAATGATAGGAAGATTAGAGGACAATCTTGAAAAACAAAGACAATTCATTTCGGATGCCTCACATGAACTTAAAACTCCTCTGACCGTGATCAAAAGCTATGCCGATTTATTGCTGAGACGTGGATTGCAAAATGAAGAGGTTGCCCATGATGCCATTGAATCAATCCATTCGGAAGCAACAAGGATTCAAAAAATGACGGAAAGGTTCCTCGATTTAGCCGATACTGAATCAGGTAATCTTTTAGAAATGAAAGAAATCAATTTAGTCCATTTTTGCGGTAATATTCTCAAACAAATTGCAAGTGCTTATAAGCGCGATATTGACCTCCATTACCAGGATGCTGCCCTTTCCACCACTGCGGATGAACTCAAGCTGAAACAGGCAATCATTATTTTAATAGATAATGCAATCAAATATAGTACAGATAAAATAGATGTTTATCTAACAGAAACTGATCAATTTACCTTGATTAAAGTGAAGGATTATGGGATTGGGATTCCGGAGTATGAAATGGATAATATCTTCGAACGGTTTTACCGGGTGGACAAGGCTCGAAGTCGTGAAACTGGCGGCACGGGTCTTGGTCTAGCGATTGCCAAAAATATCATGAAACAGCATCACGGGGAAATTAAAGTGAAAAGTTCCGAAGGTATGGGAACAGAAGTTGAATTGATTTTGCCGAAATCTTAATTCATTTTTAATAAAACATTAAGTCAAAATTCAGCTTGTGGCTTTATAGTTAGATTCGTGCCAATTAGAGGAGGTCACGATCATGTTTCATTTTGACTATGAAGCCTTTCAATTCATAAATCATCTCGCGGTAAGTGAGCGAGT
This sequence comes from Paenibacillus sp. BSR1-1, assembly GCF_030403775.1. Taxonomy (GTDB): domain Bacteria; phylum Bacillota; class Bacilli; order Bacillales; family Cytobacillaceae; genus Neobacillus. Next base: position 32,403 of record NZ_JAQMWQ010000037.1, on the reverse strand, counting down.
TTTAAATCCATTCATGGTGTTTTTAGCGGAAAAAGCAGAGTATTTATTCTTTGCCGGAATCATTTTTTATTGGTTTTTCCCTCGGAATCGAACTGAAAATCGCAGGATGGTGGCAGAAGCCATTCTGGCCGCATGTGTTGCCTTGGTGCTGAACGTTCTGATTGGTCACTTTTTTTACCGGGACCGTCCTTTTGTCAGTCATCATGTAAACTGGCTGATTCCCCATGTGAAAAATGCCTCGTTTCCTAGCGACCATGCCACGGCGGCCTTCGTGATTGCGACAGCTATCTGGATTTGGCGAAAAAGAGATGGCTGGCTGTGGCTGCTTTTATCGGCAGGTATTGCCCTATCCCGAGTGTGGACAGGGGTCCATTATCCTTTAGATGTAACTGCTGGGATGATCATTGGGGCCTGCACAGCGTTTGCAGTCCATAACCTATTGCTTCGAACTAAGATACTAAACAGAATTGTGAATTTACTAATTGAGTTCTATGAAAAAATAGAAAGCAGACTATGGGTAAAAAAGAAGGCCAATTGATGGTCTTCTTTTTTTGTTAATTACATAAATATTGGAAATGATAAACAAAGAGCAGCAAAAGGGGGACTTTATATATACAAAAAACAAGAACAAAGGCTAAGTTTACTTGCTTTTATCGTCGCTGCTATTTTGGGCCTATCGATAATAGGAAGGATTCTTTCAGGCTAAGAAAGGAAATCGTGAAATGGGAAATGAAGACTCAGTTCTATTAAGCCGAATACTCACAGAATTAACGTTATCCTTTCATATAATCTACGCAACCATTGGAGTCGGAATCCCGCTAATGATTATGATTGCTCAATGGGTCGGGATTAAAAAACAGGATGAACATTACATATTATTAGCAAGACGCTGGACACGCGGCTTTGTCATTTCCGTGGCAGTAGGGGTTGTAACGGGAACCGCGATTGGGCTTCAGCTATCGCTATTATGGCCGCATTTTATGGAGCTGGCGGGCAACGTTATCGCCCTGCCTTTATTTATGGAAACCTTTGCGTTTTTCTTTGAAGCCATTTTCTTAGGCATTTATATCTATACATGGGACCGGTTTGAGAATCAGAAAAAGCATCTCTTGCTGTTGATTCCTGTTGCCATCGGGGCTTCTTTTTCCGCCGTTTTTATTACCATTGTCAATGCTTTTATGAATGCACCTCAGGGGTTTGATCTTGCAGGAGGACAGCTTGTTAATGTCAGCCCAATCGTCGCGATGTTCAATCCAGCTATGCCGACAAAGGTTGCGCATGTGCTGGTAACAGCTTATATGACCTCGGCGTTCGTGCTTGCTTCCATTGGAGCCTCCCGTCTGCTGAAAGGTTCCGATCATTTGTACCATAAAAAGGCGTTATTTTTAACCTTAAAACTTGGGTTTGTTTTTTCAGTAGCATCCGCTTTAATTGGCGATTTTTCTGGAAAATATTTAGCGGAGTATCAGCCTGAAAAATTAGCCGCCGCCGAATGGCACTTTGAAACGGAGGAAGGAGCCCCGCTTATTTTGTTTGGGGTTCTTGATAATGGAAATGTAAAATATGCGATAAAAGTGCCATATGCACTCAGTATTTTAGCTAGAGATCTTCCGAAGGCAGAAGTGATTGGTCTGGATCAGTTTCCTAAAGATGAGGTGCCTCCGCTCTATATTCATTATTTGTTTGATGCTATGGTGACGATTGGAATGGTGCTGACTGGTTTATCATTAATCTATTTACTAGGGACTTGGCTAAGGTGGCAGTTTATTGTTTCGAAATGGTTCCGCTGGCTCCTTGTCCTTGGCGGTCCGCTTTCAGTTCTGGCGATTGAAACGGGCTGGTGGCTTGATGAAGTGGGGCGGCAGCCATGGATTTTACGGGGAATTATGCGGACAAAAGAGGCAGCAACCTCAAGTGGTCAAGTCGATCTCATGCTGCTATTGTTTGCCGGACTTTATTTGATTCTGGGAGTTGGCAGTGTAGTCGTTCTGATAAGGATGTTCCGCAAAAATACGGTGGAACAGGAATTGGCCGATCGGGCTTCCTTGAAGGCAGGTGAGCGGTATGACGCTTGAAATCCTTGGAATCACCGTGTTGGGGATGTTTCTTTTTGGCTATATTATCGTGGCCTCGATTGATTTTGGCGCCGGCTTTTTTAACGCCTTTAGTACGGTCACAGGCAAACAGCATATTTTGACTAAGGTCATCCAGCGCTATTTATCACCTGTTTGGGAAGTGACCAATGTTTTTTTAGTGTTTTTCTTTGTCGGGATTGTCGGTTTTTTTCCAAAAACAGCTTTCTATTTTGGTTCAACCTTGCTGGTGCCAGCCAGCATTGCTATCGTTCTGCTGGCGATTCGCGGCTCGTATTATGCGTTCTCAACTTATGGAGGACTCAAACATAAAAGGTACACCATTTTGTATGGCCTGACAGGATTATTTATTCCCGCCTCTTTATCGATTGTTTTGACCATTTCCGAGGGCGGCTTTGTGAGGATGGAGGGAGCGCGGCCGGTACTAGACTATTGGCGCTTGTTCACGAGTCCTTTATCATGGAGTATTGTTGTGCTCAGCCTGACCGCTGTTTTGTATATTTCAGCGGTATTTTTGACCTGGTATGCCCATAAGGCCAAGGATGAGGAGGCCACAAACCTGCTGCGAAAATATGCGTTAATCTGGGCGGGACCAGCTATTATTACCGCCGCCGGGATTATCGTGGAAATGCGGACTAATAATCCTGAGCATTATAAGGGATTAGTCAGCCTATGGTGGCTCTTCGCCCTGTCTGTTATGTTCTTCGCCGGCTCTGTTTATTTCATTTGGAAGCGGCAGGCTTATGGATTAGCCTTCTGGTTAATGGTTGGGCAATTTACCTCTGCCTTTTTAGCCTATGGGATTTCCCATTATCCTTATTTAATGTATCCGTATTTGACCATTTATGACAGCTTTACAAATGAATCGATGGCGATTGCCTTAGTTATCGCGTTTGTAGCTGGATTGGGCTTGCTTTTGCCGTCGTTGTATCTGCTTTTGAAGCTGTTTTTGTTTAACAAGGAGTATGTGCAAGGGAAACGGGATGATCATGCGTGAGGAGAGTTTTGAATGATGATTAACTTTTTCATCTTTTATGCTCCATTTATTATTGTGATAGCGGCAATTGTTACAGGTTTTTGGCTTGCAGGGAAAGATGATGCAGTGAAAAAATAGTTTTATTTGAAAAAGAAGAGCCTTTGGGGTTCTTCTTTTTCTTCAAATATTGGAAAAACTGACTTAATTTTCTCGATTTTCTTCTTAAATTTAATATACTTAATGTAAAGCTGCAGTGTTTTTTATTAAAAGTGCTCTTTAAAAATTTTTATCAGCGAATTTTTCTAGTTTATCAGCGGCTCCGAGTAGTTTATCAGCGAATATTCCCAGTTTATCAGCGAATCCGAGCAATTTATCAGCGAATATAAAAAGACAATCATATAGAAGAAAAATAGGTGATAAAAATAGTGAACCAAAACAAAAATTTTAAGTCGCTCCTTGAAATCCTTTTGGTATCAACGAGACTCGGTTTAACCTCTTTTGGAGGCCCTATCGCGCATTTAGGTTATTTTTATGAAGAATATGTTAAGCGGAAAAAATGGCTCGATGAAAAAAGCTATGCGGATTTAGTGGCTTTGTGTCAATTTCTCCCCGGACCGGCTAGCAGTCAAGTCGGGATTGGAGTCGGAGTTATCCGCGGCGGCCTTCTGGGCGGCCTATTCGCATTCATTGGATTTACCGCGCCTTCAATGATTGCCTTAATACTCTTTGCAATCATCCTTCAAGGTTTGCAAATAAATGACGCAGGATGGCTCCATGGTTTAAAAATCGTGGCCGTGGCTGTCGTTGCCCAGGCCATAATGGGGATGGCTTCAAAATTAACTCCTGATATTCATAGAAAAACTATTGCCTTATTTGCCCTGGTGAGTACGTTATTATGGCAGACTGCTTACATGCAGGTAGGTATTATTTTATTGGCTGCAATAGCCGGTTTTGTTATCTATAAGCAACACCATGATAATGAAGAGCCAAATACCATTCATTTTCCACTGTCACACCGTTATGCCTTAATATGTTTATCACTGTTTTTTTGTTTGCTGATTGTATTACCAATTGTACGCTCGATTACATCAGCAAATTGGATAATTTTATTTGATAGTTTCTATCGCTCGGGTTCATTGGTTTTTGGAGGCGGTCATGTTGTACTGCCATTACTGGAGAAAGAATTTGTACCCACCCATTGGTTATCTAAAGAAGAATTTCTTGCTGGATACGGGGCAGCCCAAGCCGTACCGGGCCCACTGTTTACCTTTGCTGCTTACATTGGGACAATAATCAATGGATGGAAAGGTGGAATCCTTGCGACAGCGGCTATTTTCTTACCTGCCTTTCTTCTTATTTTTGGTACCTTGCCTTTTTGGAACACGTTAAGACGTAATCCCAAAATTAAAGGAGCTTTAATGGGTGTAAATGCCGCCGTTGTTGGAATTTTAATTGCTGCCTTTTATAATCCGATTTGGACTAGTTCAATTCAAGCGCCTAATGATTTTGCTTTTGCCGCCATTTTGTTTTTTATGTTGGTATATTGGAAGCTTCCACCTTGGGTAATTGTAATCGCAGGTGCAGTGGGCGGTTCACTATTGCAGATAATATTTTAATATGAAGGACTGTGGTATAAAACCAATTTCAGATACTGAAAATATTTCTAAAGGACGACGGAGGAATTTATTTGAGTATCGGAATATGGTCTTATTTTACTCTTCTTTTATTAACTATTTTTGCGTTAGGTTCTGCCTATTGGAAATCCAGAAGTCCCCTCATCTTTATCCTCTTTTTTGCCGTTTCTGGAGTAACAATGTTTTTTGACTACCTGATTTATGTGTGGGGAAAGGCTTATATTTATCACCCTGGAATTGTCAATAATCGGTATGATACACATCTTGGAGCCATTGTTAATGGCTTGATTCTGCCGGCATTTGCCCTTTTGTATTCAGCCCGTAATGGTAAATGGTATTGGAGTATCATTCTGGCTGGCTTTTTTGCAGGAATTGAATGGTTGTTTACAGAGTGGGGTGTATATAAACCGAACTGGTGGAAGATAGGATATACATTTAGCATACTTATTTTTTATTTTCCAGTGATTAAAGTGTGGTGGGGCAGGTTAAATAATGCCCCGGTAAAATGGATTACCTATGGAACCTTGTTTTCATTATGTATTGCTGTATATGTTCAATTAAATATCCTTCTTTATGGACTATTTAGAACCAAAACGTTTCATGTTGAATGGATTGAACGTTTAAACCGGGACAGTGCAGCGATTAATAGTATTAATGCGATATTATTTAGCTCGATACTCGCTTTGATAGGTATTGTGAATGCCCGGCAAATATGGAATTTTGTTATGATGGCTGTGTTTATTGTTTATTATTTCGTTTTAAAAAATACTGGTATCATTCAAACTGATCATTTAGTTTTGGATTTTATTTTTAGTTTCCTAGCATTCTTCTTACCGCTTGTATTCGTAAGATATGCAAGCGCTAAAATATCCTCGCATTCTTGATGAAAAAAGCTCTGACTGTGCCAGAGCTTTTTTCGATATATTTTTTTATTTCCCTGATAGCTCACTTTCTATTACCCATTTGTGATTTGTCACTTTTTCCCCGCCAGTCGTTGGCGCGTAATCAACCATATAGACTGTTGTTTGTTCGGCTGAATCAATTACTGCTTTTGCACCCTTCATCCCCTCCATATGATCTGCCTCTACAATAACCTTATCACCTGGATTATACGATTTTTCGCCGGCATCTTTAATTTCTTCATGAATAATCCATTTGTGGTTTGTAACTCTTTTACCACCGTTGGTTGGATTATAAGAAATCGTATACACAGTAGTATCGAATGCGCCAACAATTGTTGCTTCAGCTCCATTCATTCCTTCCATATGATCCGCATTAATAATAGCTTTACTGCCAACTTTAAAGGTTGGGTTTTCGGCCTCTTTTAAACCTTTTGGAATTTCACCTGTACCAGAATGATTCATGCCTTTCATACTTTCATGGTCCATAGTGCTGGCATTCTTTTCTTGTTCAGATTTATTCCCCTGATTCATATTTGCATGTTGGTTTTCCTTATCACCATTGGAACAAGCTGCTAAAAATACGGCAAGGACCAAGGTAAGAAGAAGTAGTGTAGCTTGTTTTATTCTCACTTTTGTTACCTCCTTAGGTTTGTTACTCATCATACTACGACATATTTGTGCAGAATTTGTGCAGAAGGCCCTGACAATTTTAAGTTTATTAGTTAATAGATATTGGTAATTTTTATTTTTTTACAAATGTATGAACAAATAAGAAATGTGGACGCATGCCATATATTATCCAATAAAAATGCATAAAATCTGCAAACTTACCGTTTAAATTAAACCTATAAAACATTGAATCTTTATTTAACTTTTTGGAGGTGGAAAAATTGAAAAAAGTTTTTCTCGTTTTATTTGCATTTGCTTATATTTTTTCATTTGATTCAAAGGCCTTTGCCGATGAAGGACATTCACATATGAATCACAGTGATGGAAGCAATATGGAAGGCATGGATCATGGAAGCGGAAGCGATTATATGGGAACCGCTCCGTTCAAAAGAAAATTGTTTGGAAGGATGTTTTCTGGTTCACGTTTGGTAAAATTGTTGCCTTTTCTTTATTAGGTATTTTAGTGTGGCTGCTTGGTAAAGGTATAGAGCAAAATCTAGTATCCTACTTTCCGTGGCTGCGAAAAATGATGGGGCCTTTACTGATAGCAGTGGGGTTGTTTATGATTGGTGTTATTAAATTAAACGGAACGTTTCATTTATTCAAGGGCCCAAAAGAGTACAAACATGAAAATCTATTAGGTTCTTTTATGCTTGGATTTAGTTTTTCCCTTGCTTTTTGTCCAACTATGTTTGTCTTATTTTTTGTCACCTTGATGCCTGTGGCGTTGTCCAGTCCCTATGGATTTATTCTTCCGCCAATCTTTGCACTCGGGACAGCCATTCCACTATTAATCGTGATTGCGATTATTTGGTTTCTTGGCGGCAGTGGTGTTCTAATGAAGAAAAGCAGAAAGTTCGGCACCATGGTTGGAAGGCTTGCTGGGATATTGATGTTACTATTAGGAATCTTTGATACAATAACCTATTGGTCGATTTAAAAAAACAACGATTTGCTCGTTGTTTTTTTGTTAGGAAACGGTTTTTGAAATCGTTCATGATGACAAAAATCCGATAGAAAATCAAAGTTTATCCTCATAGCATGTTCATGGTGAAGGTTACAAGAAATAAGTGAGTTCATCGATCACAATAAGAATGACCGAACCTGGTTAACTAATTTCTCATATCTTAAAATTAAAAGTTGCTCATCATATTTTTGCTGCCCATTTCCTTTTGATTGCTGTCATCCATCGCATCAAAAAAAGAAAAATTCATTGACATTCAAACCCCCATTTGAATAAGATATAATCAAACGAACATTTGAATGTGAAAGAATAGCGTATGGATTGAAAAACAAGGAGACATTAACCTTAATCGTAACTTTTTCGTTTTAAAGGTGGCTATTTTCGTAAAGATTGCTGTTTTTCGTATAGGTTCATCACACGTAATAACACGATTCTTCGTGGCATCTTTTCGTAAGAACATTTGCGAAAATTGCCTAGAAACTTTATAAATGACCCTTAATAAGTACTAAAAGCAACAAAGTTTAGAATTAGAAAGAGCTACTCTACAATGAGAGCTGGGGGGATAAACATGGGACATCATCACCATCATCATGGACATTCACACGGCCATTCGCATGGTCATTCACATACAAGCAACAAAAAAGCTTTATTAAGTTCCTTCCTATTAATAGCGGCCTTTATGATCGTCGAAGTTATCGGAGGCATCGTTACAAACAGCTTGGCGCTATTGTCGGACGCTGGTCATATGCTCAGTGATGCGGCCGCACTGGGATTAAGCTTTTTCGCCATAAAACTTGGAGAAAAGCAGGGGTCGCAGGAAAAAACCTACGGCTATAAACGTTTTGAAATTATTGCCGCTGCCTTAAACGGATTAACCTTAATCATTATTTCAGTGTATATTTTTTATGAAGCGATCGGCCGTTTCCTCTCTCCGCCTGAGGTTCAAAGTAAAGGGATGCTGGTGATTTCCATTACCGGTTTGGTGGTGAACATTATCGCTGCCTGGATTTTAATGAAGGGTGACAAGGAAGAAAACCTGAATGTCAGAAGCGCCTTCTTACATGTGCTTGGCGATATGCTCGGTTCGGTCGGGGCTATTGTTGCCGCTCTTCTGATTATGTTTTTTGGCTGGGGCATCGCTGATCCCATTGCAAGTGTCATCGTTGCCGCGTTGATTCTTATCAGCGGGTACCGCGTGACAAAAGATTCATTTCACATTTTAATGGAAGGCGTTCCGGAGCAAATTGATATCAAGCAGGTGAAAGAGGCTCTAAGGAAGATCCCGCTTGTAAAAGAGGTTCATGATTTGCACATCTGGACAATTACGTCCGGCTACCCTGTTTTAAGCTGTCATATCACCATTTCCGATAATGGGGTTCATGATGAAATTCTTTCCCAATCACAGCGTATACTGCACGATGAATTCCATATTGAACACAGTACCATTCAAGTAGAAAAAGCAGCCAATGGCTGCCCCAGCCCGCATGGGACGTGTAATTAAGACATCTGTCAAAGGATGTCTTTTTCTTTTTGGGTAATACTTGCCCCATCACTGAATAACCATTCCATTGTGAACATAGGTTGAAATAAAACACTATGCGGGGGTAAGGATGAAATTAGGAAAGTTATGTTTAGTTTCTTTAGCATTGATGACCATTTTATTTTTTTGTACCAAGGCACAGGCTGCAGAAGGCGGAGTGCCTGTACTTTTGTACCATCATATTCTAAAAAAGGCTGAAAATCCGTTCCCGAGTAATAGCAATATCGTGAGTTACGAAGCATTTTCCGAGCAAATGGCCTATCTTTACAATCAAGGCTACCATACAGCCACCTTATCGGAATTAGCTTCCTATCTGAACGGGGCCATCACCCTTCCTCCAAAAACCGTGGTGATTACCTTTGATGATGGAATGAAAACCAATTATTTATATGCCTATCCCGTTTTAAAAAAATACGGGTTTAAAGCAGGGAACTTTTTGATTACAAACCGGATATCTGAAACCCCGGTTCCGTTCAATCCGACTGTTTTATTTCAACCCTTAAGCTGGCCGGAAGTGAATGGAATGAAGGACGTTTTTCAGTATGGAAGCCATACCCATGGGCTTCACAATTTAATCAACGGGACATCAGCCTTAATCTCTGGATCCGACCAGATTATTTTGCAAGATCTAGAGACTAGCAGGGGGCTTTTAAACACGGACTTTTTGCCTATCCATTTGGCGCCTATAATAATAGAACCATAGATTTGTTAAAACAAACCGGTTTTAAGTATGCTTTTACAACAGCAGCTGTCAATGCGGCTATTGGCAATAACCCATTTACCATTGGCAGAAAGGCAGTCTATCCCTCCACCTCTTTGACTGAATTCAAAGCCTTGATCAGTACCGGCACCTCAAAAAGGCTGGCTGGACCAAAATCGGCGGCTACAAGCTTGGACCTACTGGGGCCATGATAAAATAACATGAAAAAACCTTATTGAAATGTGTTTACTAAATGGATACATTTTAATAGGGTTTTTTTATTTCCAAAAAAGGGAACTTAAATGGATTCTTTTTACTCTAAGTAATTGAAAGAGGGCGTTAAGAAATGGAAAATGATGTTGTATTAGCTCAGCAGGGCGATAAAAAGGCATTCATTCGAATCATTAAATCTGTTGAGAAATCCCTGTATTATGTTGCCAAATCAATGCTAACCGCAGATTCTGACTGTAAACATCCACTATAACCCGATAAGACTATCTGATGATCCATGTCCTTTGCTTGGGAAAATGAGCCTGTAAATCCAAATAGTAACTTAATTTTAAAATCCTACGTAGAAGAAGAATGGTCACGTGAAACCAAATTTTTGGAGGTTGAGTTACAGAATTAACATGATGCTCCTAAGAACTAGAGCGTTAATTAAGGGGGATTAACGCTATTTTTTTGCTAACTTAGGTAACATTATTAAATTTGTACTGTTTCACGAGGATATATCTTGATAGGGTTTTTCGCGCTATTCTCTTTACCGATTCAATATATTTGGTAAAATGTTCAGTATTGGTTAAAAATAACATAACTCTTTGATGAGGGGGAAAACCATTGGACAAGCGCTTTAAAATTGCCCATCGAGAAGCTTGGATAGGTGTAATCCTAGTTGTTATCAATTTCATTTGGTGGTATGGCTTTGGTTACGGTCTTGGCTCTGCCAAAGTCGAACAGTATTCGTACATATTTGGCTTGCCTGCCTGGTTCTTTTATAGCTGTATTTTAGGGTCAATCATTATGATTGTCCTTGTCATACTCGCGGTGAAATTTTTATTTAAAGATGTTCCGTTTGAAGACGAAGAGGGGGATGTGAAATGAATTGGGCTGTCATTACACCGCTGCTTATTTTTCTGTTTATTATTTTTGCTGTCGGCTTTTGGTCCAATAAATTTGTCCTCAAATCCAATTCATTTCTTGAGGAATATTTTTTAGGGGAACGGCAAATGGGCGGGTTCATCCTGGCGATGACGATGGTTGCCACATACGGCAGTGCCAGCAGCTTTATCGGCGGTCCGGGAGTTGCCTATACAAAGGGGTTAGGCTGGGTACTTTTAGCGATGGCCCAGTTAGCCACAGGATATTTTGTTTTGATGGTTTTAGGAAAGAAATTTGCCATAGTAGCTAGGCAGTACAAAGCCATCACCTTAATCGACTTTCTGAAAGAGCGCTATAAAAGTAAAGCTGTTGTGCTCATCTCGGCGGCAAGTATTATCATATTTCTTTTTTCCTCAATGACGGCTCAATGGATTGGCGGAGCCCGCCTTGTTGAATCGCTGACTGGCCTGCCGTATACATATGCGCTGCTGATTTTTGTAGGGTCGGTTCTAATCTTTGTGATTGTAGGCGGCTTCCGGGCGGTGGCGTTAACGGATGCCGTTCAGGGGGTAGTCATGTTTATGGGAACCTTGATTCTGCTTGTTGCGACGATTAAAGCGGGAGGGGGAATCCCGAAGATTATCTCCGATTTAGCGGCAGAAAACCCGAATTTAATTAGTCCATTCGGTGCTGACCGCGAATTAACCCCTGCCTATGTTTCGTCCTTTTGGATTTTGGTTGGCGTTGGCGTTGTCGGGCTTCCGCAAATCACCGTCCGTGCGATGTCCTATAAAAATTCCAAGGCCATGCATAGTGCGATTATTATTGGAACGATTGTTGTCGGTTTTATTATGCTTGGCATGCATCTCATCGGTGTATTTGCGAGACCCGTCATCCCCGGTGTGAAAATTGGTGATACCGTGATGCCGATGTTAACAATGAAAGTCCTGCCGCCATTTGTTGCTGGAATTGTCTTGGCGGCTCCGATGGCTGCGATAATGTCGACCGTCGATGCCCTGCTGATTTTAGTAAGTTCCGCTATAGTGAAGGATATTTATTTGAATTATATCAAGCCTCATGCAAGTGAAGGACAAATTAAAAAAATGAGTTTTAGTGTGACCGCCATTATTGGGATATTGGTTATCTTTTTCGCCTTGACCCCTCCGGATTTAATTGTTTGGCTGAATCTATTTTCCTTTGGCGGCCTGGAGTCTGTTTTTATTTGGCCGGTCATTTTGGGGCTTTATTGGAGGAAGGGCAATAAATATGGTGCAATCACCTCAATGGTTTTAGGAATGGGGTCTTATATTTTATTAGACCGATTATATCCGAATGCTTTTGGTCTTCATACCGTGGTCGTGCCGGTTGTGCTCTCCTTAATCAGCTTTGTGGTAGTCAGTTTTGCTACCCAGCAAGGAACAAAAGCTCATTCATCCTTTTAACGATTCATATTTATGTTGCAATTTTACGAATAAATTTCTAGAATTAATAAACAGATATGAATAAGGTGGGGGGGCCCCTTTGGTTACGTTTATTGAATACCTGTCGGCTTTATTTTTGCCAGGGTTATTGGTTTTGCTGTTTACACGGGTTACATACAACCGGATTATCGGACTCGTTTTAACTGTGGCATTGATTGCCGGTTCTGTTTATAAAGGTTATACCAGTACGTTTGTCCTTATTGTGATTGATGCTTTTTCGTTAACGGCCGGGTTCTGGCTGGCGGTAAAAATGAAACCGAAACCGATGAAACAAGGCTAACTATTCATACGAAACAAAAAACCCAAAATTACACCTTTATCGGTTTAAATTTTGGGTTTTTTGGATTACTTGTTTTTCATATGTAATTCCATTTGTTCCTTATGTTTAAGGTCATGGTTTATTAATCCAAGAAAATAGTCACTGAGTGTCATATCTTCCTTTCCAGGATATTTCTGATAGAATTTTTCATTTTATCACCTTTAACATATTCATAGTTAACTTGAAAAATCTGACCCTCTTCTCTATTCGAAAACTGTCTCTTATATAGTCTATTAGAAAATGTTATATTTCCACTAGAAAGTATATAAGAAGGGAGCAATAAAAATATGGCATTAGAAATGAGAAGTACCTGTGAACGTTGTCATTCCTCGATTGGGGAGGATACGATAGCTTATATTTGTGTCTATGAATGTACCTTTTGCTCTCCTTGCAGGGAGGAAATGAATCATGTCTGCCCGAATTGTGGAGGAGAACTGGTTAGAAGACCTAAGAAACCGCAAAAAATCTCCACAAATTAATAATTAATGTAAAAAGTGAAAACCGCCAAGGGTTTTCACTTTTTCGTTTTATTCATCTTTAACTGTTTTCCCTTGATAAAACATTTTTTCCAGTTGAACAGGGTTTTCTTTTGCGGTTAATTCCACCGCCCTTATTTTATAAACAGCCGTCCTGCTTCCTAAAGAAGAGCGGTATTTCTCCACATGTGAACTTGATAAGGCTTTATCATAATAGCCCGGAACATATTTATCTAGCATTTTTTGCATCGCTAAAACGGCTTCATCTAGATTGTTCACTTTCTCTGCTTCTCCAAATATCATCACACTCATATAGGCAGTATCCGTCATAGCGGGAACTGGATCAGAAATCGTGCCGAGGTCAGCGCTGACTGTAAAACAGGCTTTTGGATTTTTTTCAATGATATTCACTTTCCGGCCTTCACTGGCACCATGAAAATAAATCGCACCATCCAGCCACACAAAATTTAGCGGAATAGTATAGGGAGCATCCCCGTCGGCCAATCCTAAAAATCCTGTTTTCTCTGTATCTAGAAAACGATTTATTTTATCTTGATCTGTACATTCTAACTTTCTTTGTCTCATTGGTATCATAGGGCTGACTTCCTTTCATGCATCATGTTACACTCATAATAAAAGTTAATTGTACCTGTTAAAAGTGACAGTTTTTATAAATTTTACAGGGTCAGAAGGGAGTTTCAATTGCAAATCACTCCATTTTTAAAAAAGGATGCTAACGTTCCAATTTATCTGCAACTCTACCAGTTTTTTCGCGAGGAAATTGAAAAGGGTTCGATTTTATCAGGGGAAAAACTCCCTTCGATCAGGGAGCTTTCTCAAAGCTTAAATATTAGTCGAAACACCGTTGATACCGCGTATCAGCAGCTTATTGCTGAAGGATATGTGGAGAGCAGGGTGAAAAGCGGCTTGTTTGTTTTGGCGTTAGATGAGGTACCCTTGTTACAAGAGGCTCAACACGAATTAAAGATCCACCATGTGGAAGGGAAAACAAATCATTTAATAGATTTTCAATATGGGGATATTGAACTCGAACGGTTTCCATTAAAGGTCTGGAAAAAATGTTTGATGGCCGCCATAGATGCTCCCAGCCATGAAGTGTTCTCTTATGGTGATAAAAAAGGTCATTATGGCTTAAGAACTGAAATTGCTTCCTATTTATATCAGGCCAGAGGGGTTCGGTGTTCACCGGATCAGATCATTCTTGCTTCAGGAACCCAAACAGCGGTCAATTTGTTGATTCAACTGCTTTCACTTCAAAACGAAAGAGTAGCGCTTGAGGATCCGGGATATGACGGGGTTCGATATGTTTTCGAAAGTCAGAAGTGCAATGTCGTTCCGATTTCTTTAGAGGACGATGGAATCAATATAACCGAACTGGAACAAGGCTCAGCCCAATGTGTTTATGTGACTCCTTCTCATCAGTTTCCAATAGGGATGATTTTGCCTGTTCAAAAACGAATGAAACTGCTGCAATGGGCTGGGAAGAATCAAACCTATATTATTGAGGATGATTATGACGGTGAATTCCGTTATGCAGGCCAGCCGATTCCTTCATTAAAATCATTGGATACCAATGAAAAAGTAATCTACTTAGGGACTTTTTCAAAGGCATTCCTGCCTGCCGCCAGGGTTACCTATATCGTTTTACCAGAGCCGCTCGTTGAAATCTATCAATCCAAGCTTTTCTTTTTGAGTCAAACCGTGTCCCCGCACATCCAGGAAGCTCTTTATCGCTTCATGAAGGAAGGTCATTTCGGACGCCATATTCGAAAAATGAGGAAAATTTATCAAGGAAAGCAAGCAGCGCTGTTAAAAGCTATTGATTTATATTTAGGCGACAAAGTCCACGTTATCGGGCAAAAAGCAGGGCTTCATTTATTACTTGAGTTAAAAGAACTCGACGCCAAACAACTGGTTGAGATGGCAGAAGAATTTGGGATTAGGATTTATTTAACGGAAAAGTTTTGGCTGAAAAAACCACCTGCATTCGATCAGCCAATTATGCTCGGCTTTGGAGGGTTAAGTGTGGAAGAAATTAAGTCAGGAGTTCAGAAGCTCGGAAAAGCCATACTAGCAGTAAATTCCAACAGTCAGAGAGTGTTGGAATGAAAATTCAAAAAAATTAATTGTTTTTTGAAATTTTAATTTATATAATGAAATTAAGAATTTTTCTCCAGCCAAATTCTGGAGGCTGGAAATTCCGGATTTAAAAGAATGCGAGATCCTGACTGTTTTGGATCAGGGTCTTCGCTAATTTCCCTTCCAAATCTAACTAATTTTAGAGAATACTAGGAAATATGAACTAATGTATAGAAAAAGGGATGACTTTAAATGTTCTGAAAAAGGGGTTCATAGGCCTTTAGTGGTATAGACAACTATACCTATTTGTCTATTTCTATCATTAATTGTAAGCGTATCCATTGCTAAAGATATAATGGAAGCGCTTATGATAATAAATTAAACAACATATAAGGGGAGGAAGTATGGCGAAAAAAACGTTTATTATCTCATCGATCTGTACTGTATTTTTGGGGACTACCACTGTGTTTGCGAGTGGTGACACTACCCCTGTTCCAACGATTGAAAAGCAAGAAAAAGAAAGTCTTTCCCCAACTCAGAAACCACATCCTGTTTTTTCGTGGGATTCCAATGTCATCCCCAATTCAAGCGTCTTACATCCTGGATCGGCTAGAGGAGCCGGTATGGTTTCAGCACCACTAGAGGAAATTGATCAAGTTATGAACCAAGCGATTGCCTCTAAAGTCATGCCGGGTGCCGTTGCCTTTGTGGCACGCGGCGGAAAAATCGTTAAACAAACTGCCTACGGTTATTCAGCTCAATACGCTGATGGCAAGTTTACGGAAATGGAACAACCAATTCCAATGAGAACAGACACCATTTTTGACCTCGCGTCCATTAGTAAAATTTTCACGGCTGTGTCCGCGATGATTCTTTATGAAAAAGGATTATTCCAGCTAGATGATCCGGTTGCCAAGTACATACCAGAATTTGGGCAAAACGGAAAAGGGCAGGTTACAATCCGCCAGCTATTGACGCATACATCAGGTTTTACAGCTTGGATTCCTTTATATACTCAAGGAAATTCAAGAGAAGATCGGTTGAAGAGCGTTTTTCAGCAGCCGCTAAAGAATCTGCCTGGGACCACTTATGAATACAGTGACCTAAATATGATTACCGTAGGAGCATTAGTAGAGAGGTTGTCAGGAAAGCGTCAAGATGTTTTCGTCAAGGAGAATATTACCGATCCATTAGGCATGAAAGACACGATGTACAATCCGCCTGCCTCCTTGAAAAATCGGATTGCGGCTACAGAATTCCAATCGACCCCTAATCGCGGCCTCGTATGGGGCAAGGTTCATGATGAAAATGCCTGGTCGCTTGATGGGGTGGCAGGACATGCTGGGGTATTTTCAACCGCAGAGGACCTTGCAAAACTGGCCCAGCTTTTCTTGAATGATGGAAAATATGGCGGAGCCAGAATCCTGAAGCCTGAAACGGTTAAACTTTTACTAGAAAATCAAAACGAAGCGTTTCCTGGAGATGACCACGGGCTTGGTTGGGAGCTTGGTCAAGGCTGGTACATGGACGCCCTGTCAGAAGGCACCTATTCATTTGGGCACACAGGCTATACCGGTACATCGATTGTCGTAAGTCCGAAAAATAAGACGATTGCGATTTTATTGACCAACCGTGTACATCCATCAAGGAATACTGTGTCAACCAATCAAACGAGAAGATTGTTTGCGAGGCAGGTGGCTGACTCCATTCCTGTTTCAATTCCTGGTAATCAATCAGCTTGGTTTGCGGGATATGGCGATAAATTAAACAGAGTAATGGAGGCTGATCTCCATCTTAAAGAGGATGCGAATCTGACTTTCTCAACCTGGCACAGGATTGAGGATGGCTTTGATTTCGGAAATGTAGAGGTTTTTAAAGATGGTTCATGGGAAAAAATAGGGGAATTTACCGGGGCCAGCGACGGCTGGGAGAAAAAAGCCCTGACCGTCCCAAAAGAAGCTGAAAAATTACGTTTTATTTATAAAACCGATTCAACGACAAACGGTCGTGGCTGGTATGTCTTGAACCCTGAACTTAATTCAGCGGTACTGAAACTTACTAACAATGACTGGAAATTAAGAGACTATTAAAAAAGGGGAGAGCTGGATGCGTATTGTGCCAAAAGTTTTTTTTCACTCGTTTTTGATATTGGTCCTGGTTTTGTCCGGAGCACCGCTTTTTGGAGCAGGCAAAGCGGAGGCAGTTTCAGGCACTCAGGATCTCATCATTGACCTTAATGTTCCACAGGTTTCCAGGGAGGTCAAAGATAATAAACTAGATTTGAATGCGCTCCATCTATTTGATGATGGCCATTTCATGCTGGCATCTAAAAATCTTCATTGGAAATCATCAAACAAAAACGTAGCATCCGTCAATCAGGAAGGCCAGGTTACTTTATCCGGCCGCAACGGTAAAACGTTCATTTCTGTCGGGGATGGCCAATATAGTGACAAGATTTCAATCCAATTCAAAGGAAATCAAAAGGACATCGTTGTTAAAAAAGAGGAAGGAAGCCGCTATGACCTTATTGGCAACGCCATTCATCAAATGTCACTCGAAGAAAAAGTCGGTCAGATGCTGATGCCGGACTTCCGTACCTGGAAGGGCCAAAACGTAACCGAGATGCAGCCGGAAATTGCCCAGCTGGTAAAAGACTATCATCTTGGCGGTGTAATATTATTCCGTGAAAATACGGTAACTGCTGAACAGACGACGAAACTTGTCAATGCCTATCAGGAAGCTTCCGAGAAATATGGAATGCTGGTTTCCATTGACCAAGAAGGCGGAATAGTGACACGCCTGCAGACGGGGACAGATTTTCCAGGGAACATGGCGCTTGGAGCTGCACGTTCTGAAGAACTCGCTGAGAAAGTAGGCAAGGCCATTGGCGAAGAGTTGAAGGCAGAGGGCATTAACATGAACTTTGGACCCGTATTAGATGTAAACATTAATCCTGATAACCCGGTTATTGGAGTCCGCTCCTTCGGGGAAAATCCAGAGCTTGTTGCCAAATTAGGAAAAGCCTATCTTAAAGGCTTGCATGAAGCTGGTATAGCAGCCACTGCGAAGCATTTTCCTGGTCATGGTGATACAGCTGTAGATTCGCATTTAGGCCTGCCAGAAGTTCCGCATGATATGGAACGTTTGAAAAGGGTAGAACTATATCCGTTCCAACAGGCAATGGATGCCGGAATTGATGCGATTATGTCTGCCCATGTAACTTTCCCGAAAATTGACGATACGAAAGCCATTTCGAAAAAAGACGGCACTGAAATTGCAGTCCCAGGGACGCTTTCTCAAAAAATATTAACTGGCCTTATGCGTGAAGATATGGGCTATAAGGGTGTCATTGTGACGGATGCGATGAATATGGGAGCCATTGCTGAACATTTTGGTCCGGTTGATGCAGCCATTCGTGCTGTGAAAGCAGGCGCAGATATTCTGTTAATGCCGGTTGGAATCCAAGAAGTAGCAAGTGGTCTTTACAATTCTGTAAGGTCCGGTGATATTCCAGTGAATAGGATTGAGCAATCAGTTGAGCGAATTTTAACGCTGAAATTGAATCGAGGTATTGTTAAGGCTGAGTCTGAAAAAAGCTTGGATGAGAAGGTGGCTAATGCGATCAATGTTGTTGGGTCCGCTGAACATAAACAGGTCGAAAAAGAAGCAGCAGCTAAATCCATTACGCTATTGAAAAATGATGGAATTCTTCCGTTACATGCAGCGGAGGAAGATAAGATTGCTGTAGTAGGTTATTCAGGCTATTATGTTGATTCCCTTTTTGCCGAGGTGAAAAAGCATCATGAAAATGTTACGTATATCAATACTTCTAAAACACTAACTGCCGACCAGCTTAATCAAATAAAAGATGCAAAATATATTATTGTTGGAACCTATACATCCTCCGTTAGTGGCAGAGCACCAGATGCAGGTCAAATGCTAATGACCAACCAGCTGATCAATGAAACTGATGCACCGGTAATCGCTCTAGGAATCAGAAATCCATATGACGTGATGTCCTATCCAAATGTGGATGCTTCACTTGTTCAATATGGATTCAGACCGGCCAGTTTTGAAGCAGCAGCAGACACTATTTTCGGGGATAATGCGCCGACAGGGAAACTCCCAGTTACCATTTTCAACCACGATGGAAGTGTATTATACGGATTTGAACATGGGTTAGGTTATTAATTTTTCAAAAATGAAAGGTGGGGTTTGGATGAAGAAAAAATGGATTACCGGTATTCTTGTTCTGATACTGGTCCTTTCGACGGTGACGGCCGCCATTGCTAAAAACGATAAAGAGAAGAAAAATGAAAAGTTTCGTTTGGGTGTGGAAGTGCTTTTACAGGATAAAATCGATTTAATAAAAGGTAAACGGGTAGGATTGATTACTAATCCAACCGGGGTTGATCAAAAGCTTAATAGTATCGTAGATTTGCTTTACAAAAACCCGAATGTCAATCTGACTGCCTTATATGGCCCGGAGCATGGTGTCCGGGGCAGCGCACAGGCGGGACAGTATGTTGAGTCCTATATTGATGAAAAAACGGGGGTTCCGGTTTACAGCTTGTATGGAAATACGAAAAAGCCCACACCAGAAATGCTGAGCAATGTCGATGTATTATTATTTGATATCCAGGATGTAGGGACGCGTTACTACACCTATATTTACACAATGGCCTTAGCGATGGAAGCGGCTAAGGAGAACAATATCCCTATTATCGTTTTAGACCGTCCGAATCCACTTAGCGGGACAAAAGTAGAAGGGCCGGTTCTTGAAGATAAATACTCTTCTTTTGTAGGGGAATACGCCATTCCAGTTCGACATGGGATGACGGTCGGGGAATTGGCACAGTTATTTAACAAGGAATTCGGGATCGGCGCCGATTTAACAGTGGTGAAAATGGATGGCTGGAAACGGAACATGTACTATGATGAAACACCGTTAGATTTCGTGATGCCATCACCTAATATGCCAACTTTGGATACAGCATTAGTTTATCCGGGTGCCTGCCTGATTGAAGGAACAAATGTTTCAGAGGGGCGCGGTACGACACGGCCATTTGAATTAATTGGCGCACCATTTATTAATAGCGATGATCTGGCAGCAAAGCTAAATTCTTATCATTTGCCAGGGGTCACTTTCCGTGCAGCTTCCTTTACGCCTTCAACATCGAAGTTTGTCAATAAACTAAGTAATGGAATTCAGATTCACGTGACTGACCGCAATTCCTATAAGCCATTTGAAACAGGATTATATATTGTCAAAACCATCCATGATATGTATCCAAACGACTTTCAGTTTAGAACACCAGGAAGCAACGGAATCTCCTTCTTCGATAACCTTACTGGGAATGGCTCCATCCGAGCAGGCATCGAAGCAGGCAAATCAATAGAAGAAATGAAAGCAGAATGGCAGCCATCCTTGGAAAAATTTATGGATGTACGTGAGAAATATTTGCTTTATTAAATAAGTAAAGAAAGCCAACCCTTTTGGATTGGCTTTTTTACATGGGTGCGGCGGGACTTTCTTAAACAAGAGATTTAAAAAAACGAATATTAGTTCGCATATTGTTGGTTTGTTTTTGTGGGATTGTGGTAGAATGTTAATATGAAATTTAGAGGATACACTTTCCAGTACCATCCCGATTCGATAACGCGATTCATGCTGAAAGTGATAACGGTAAAAGACTCAGATTATTAAAAAAGGGAGGGAACAGTTGTGAAGGACCAATTTGAATTGGTTTCGAAGTACTCACCGCAAGGGGATCAGCCCGAAGCCATTCGGCAGCTTGTCGAAGGCATCAAAAACAACAAGCGCCACCAGACATTGCTTGGGGCGACAGGAACGGGTAAGACCTTTACGGTTTCAAACGTAATAAAGGAAGTAAACAAACCGACTTTGGTTATTGCCCATAATAAAACGCTGGCCGGCCAACTTTATAGTGAGTTCAAGGAATTTTTCCCGAACAATGCGGTTGAATATTTTGTTAGTTACTATGATTACTATCAGCCGGAAGCCTATGTTCCACAAACAGATACCTTCATTGAAAAAGATGCCAGCATCAACGACGAAATTGATAAACTAAGACACTCGGCGACATCTTCCCTATTCGAACGCAAAGATGTCATCATTATTGCCAGTGTTTCCTGTATATACGGTCTCGGTTCGCCAGAAGAGTACCGAGAGATGGTACTTTCATTAAGAACCGGCATGGAAATCGAGCGTAATCAGCTGCTTCATCGGTTAGTCGATATCCAATATGAACGGAACGATATTGATTTCAAACGGGGAACCTTTCGTGTCCGCGGCGATGTTGTCGAGATTTTCCCAGTTTCCCGTGATGAACATTGCATGCGGGTCGAATTTTTCGGCGATGAAATCGATCGGATCCGTGAAGTCGATGCACTGACAGGGGAAATCATCGGCGAACGTGACCATGTCGCTATTTTCCCAGCCTCCCACTTCGTCACAAGAGAAGAAAAGATGCGGGTAGCAATCGAGAATATTGAAAAAGAGCTTGAAGTCCGTCTCGAAGAATTGCGCGAAGACAATAAATTACTCGAGGCCCAGCGGATTGAACAGCGAACACGTTACGACCTCGAAATGATGAGGGAAATGGGCTTTTGCTCTGGAATCGAAAATTACTCACGCCATCTAACACTCAGGCCGGCAGGTTCTACACCGTATACCCTGCTCGATTATTTTCCAGACGATTTTTTGATGGTCATCGATGAGTCGCACGTGACCCTGCCGCAGGTTCGCGGCATGTTTAATGGTGACAAAGCTCGGAAACAAGTGCTTGTCGACCACGGTTTCCGCCTGCCATCCGCACTTGATAACAGGCCATTAACCTTCGATGAATTTGAAAAGCACGTTCACAATGCCATCTTTGTTTCAGCAACTCCTGGACCATACGAGCTTGAGCATACGCCGGAAATGATACAACAAATCATCCGTCCAACAGGGCTGCTTGACCCAACTATTGACGTACGGCCGATTGAAGGTCAAATCGATGACCTGATTGGGGAAATTCAGGACCGTGTTAAGAAGAATGAACGTGTCCTCGTGACAACCTTAACGAAAAAAATGTCCGAAGATTTAACAGACTATTTGAAGGAAATTGGGATAAAGGTCCAATACCTTCATTCCGAAGTCAAAACGCTTGAGCGGATTGAGATTATCCGTGAGCTTCGTCTTGGCAAATATGATGTTCTTGTTGGAATTAATCTCTTGAGGGAGGGGCTTGATATTCCAGAGGTATCGCTTGTCACCATTCTTGATGCCGATAAAGAAGGATTCCTCCGTTCGGAGCGATCCTTAATCCAGACAATCGGCCGTGCAGCCCGTAATGCCAATGGACACGTCATCATGTATGCGGATCGGATCACAAATTCGATGGAATTAGCGATTAGTGAAACGAAACGGCGCCGAGCGATTCAAGAGGAATATAATATGAAGCATGGCATAACACCACAGACAATCCAAAAAGCGATTCGGGATGTCATTCGTGCCACCCACGCAGCAGAAGAACAGGAAGAGTACACACCGGCAGCATCCTTCAGCAAGATGAACAAGAAGGAAAGAGAAAAGTTGATTGCAACAATGGAAAAAGAAATGAAGGAAGAAGCAAAGGCTCTCAACTTCGAACGTGCTGCCGAGCTTCGTGATCTATTATTAGAACTAAAAGCGGAAGGATAACTTTAACATGGCAATGGAAAAATTGATTGTGAAAGGCGCCAGAGCCCACAATTTAAAAAATATTGATGTTACGATTCCTAGAGATAAACTTGTGGTGTTGACGGGGCTTTCCGGTTCAGGAAAGTCCTCGCTCGCGTTTGATACGATATATGCAGAAGGGCAGCGCCGCTATGTGGAATCCTTATCTGCCTATGCCCGCCAATTCCTTGGCCAAATGGATAAGCCGGACGTCGATGCGATAGAGGGGCTTTCCCCGGCAATTTCGATTGATCAAAAAACAACAAGCCGAAACCCGCGCTCGACGGTTGGAACGGTAACAGAGATTTATGATTATTTACGATTATTATTTGCTCGGGTCGGGCATCCAACCTGCCCTAATCACAATATTGAAATTTCCTCGCAAACGATTGAGCAGATGGTTGACAGAATTCTTGAATATCCAGAACGCACGAAGATGCAAATCCTTGCTCCGGTTGTTTCCGGTCGAAAAGGTACACATGTAAAGGTATTCGAAGATATTAAAAAGCAAGGCTTTGTCCGTGTTCGTGTGGATGGAGAAATGATGGATCTTGGTGATGAGATTGAACTAGAGAAAAATAAAAAGCACTCGATTGAAGTGGTTGTTGATCGGATTGTTGTTAAAGACGGGATTTCGGCAAGGATTGCTGACTCCCTTGAGACTGCGTTGAAGCTTGGCGAAGGCAAGGTCATCGTCGATGTTATCGGTGAAGAAGAGCTTTTATTCAGTGAAAACCATGCTTGTCCACTTTGTGGTTTTTCCATTGGTGAGCTTGAGCCGCGGATGTTTTCCTTTAACAGCCCATTTGGCGCTTGTCCGGAATGTGACGGCCTTGGTTCCAAGCTAGAGGTCGATGTGGACCTCGTGATTCCTAACCGTGACCTTACTTTGAAACAGCATGCAATTGCCCCGTGGGAGCCGACAAGCTCGCAGTACTATCCACAGCTATTGGAGGCGGTATGCAGCCATTACGGCATCGACATGGATATCCCTGTAAAGGATATTCCCGAAAATCTTTTGGAAAAAGTCCTTTACGGTTCCGGACGGGAGAAAATTTATTTCCGTTACGAGAACGATTTTGGGCAAATCCGCGAGGGTCATATTGAATTTGAAGGCGTCATCCGTAATGTTGAACGCCGCTATAAAGAAACAAGCTCCGACTTCATTCGCGAACAGATGGAAAAGTACATGGGCCAGCAGCCATGTCCATCCTGCAAAGGGTACCGTCTAAAAAAGGAAACGTTGGCAGTACTCATTAACGGCAGCCATATTGCACAAGTAACAGACCTTTCCATTGAGGAAGCGCATCAATTTTTCTCAGAACTAAAGCTTTCGGAAAAAGAAATGCAGATTGCTAATTTGATATTCCGAGAAATCCTAGAGCGCCTGGGCTTTCTAATCAATGTCGGCCTCGATTATTTAACGTTGAGCCGAACAGCGGGAACGCTTTCTGGCGGTGAAGCACAGCGGATTCGTTTAGCGACACAAATCGGCTCACGATTAACAGGTGTGTTATACATTCTTGACGAGCCGTCGATTGGACTTCATCAGCGTGATAACGACCGCTTGATTGGCACGCTGCAAAGCATGCGTGATATTGGGAATACTTTGATTGTCGTCGAGCATGATGAAGACACGATGCTCGCTGCCGACTATTTAATTGATATCGGTCCAGGTGCAGGGGTACACGGCGGGGAAGTGGTTTCAGCTGGAACTCCATCGGAAGTAATGGCGGATCCCAACTCTCTTACCGGCCAGTACTTATCCGGTAAAAAGTTCATTCCTTTGCCGCTTGAACGCCGCAAGCCAGATGGACGCTATATTGAAATCAAGGGCGCATCCGAAAACAACTTGAAAAATGTGAATGTGAAAATTCCTCTTGGCATGTTTATTTCGGTTACGGGTGTCTCCGGCTCTGGAAAAAGTACATTGATAAATGAGATTCTCCATAAATCGCTGGCGCAAAAGCTTCACCATGCCAAAACGAGGCCAGGCGTGCATAAGAGCATCAAAGGAATCGACTATTTAGAAAAAGTCATCGATATTGACCAGTCACCGATTGGCAGAACGCCGCGCTCTAATCCGGCTACTTATACAGGCGTTTTCGATGACATCCGCGATGTGTTTGCGACCACCAATGAGGCGAAGGTCCGCGGTTATAAGAAAGGACGCTTCAGCTTTAATGTCAAGGGCGGACGCTGTGAAGCCTGCCGCGGCGATGGTATCATCAAAATTGAAATGCACTTTTTACCTGATGTGTATGTTCCTTGTGAAGTATGCCATGGCAAACGCTATAATCGTGAAACTCTGGAAGTGAAATATAAAGGAAAAAATATTTCGGATATTCTCGATATGACTGTCGAAGCAGCCGTTGAATTTTTTGAAAACATTCCTAAAATCAGCCGCAAGCTCCAGACAATTCTAGATGTCGGACTTGGCTACATCACACTTGGCCAGCCGGCGACAACTCTTTCAGGCGGGGAAGCTCAGCGTGTCAAACTGGCTTCTGAGCTGCATCGACGTTCGACCGGCAAATCATTCTATATTTTAGATGAACCGACGACCGGTCTTCATGTCGATGACATTTCACGCCTGCTCGTAGTTCTGCAGCGCCTGGTCGAAAATGGCGATACGGTGTTATGCATCGAGCACAACCTCGATGTTATCAAAGCCGCCGATTATCTTATCGACCTTGGACCAGAGGGCGGCGACAAAGGTGGAACGATCATTGCTTCGGGAACACCGGAAAAGGTTGCGGAAGTTCAGGGGTCTTATACCGGTAAATACCTAAAGCCTATCCTAGAGCGTGACCGTTTACGAATGAAACAGCAAATTGAAGAAAAAGAAATGAGTGTACAGAGCTAAACCCTTTGGGTTAGGCTCTTTTTTTATGTTTAGGTTTGCTTGAATTTCTGATTTGGCGAAATAAAATGGAATGGGCGCGAAATAAAATGGAAAGTGCGCGGAATTATTTTGAAAACCCGCGGAATAAATTCAATAACCCGCGAAAAAATGCACAAAACCCGCGAAAACGAGCATCAGACCCCTCCCGAAGTCCACGCACCACCAATATTTGCAACCTTTTCTAAAAAAATCCGTTCTGGAAATTCACCCTTTCGGATGTTTAAAAACTACTATTTCCCTGTTGTCATTCCCCATATCATTATCTTAATTATTAATGATATGGGCAGGATCCTTTTCCTCATTGCACAGCTCGGTGTTGTACATATCTATGTAACCCATAAATTTATCTCGAATGAGGGCCCGGGCTACGATGTCGTCAATTCTTCCCTCGCATGGCCGACGATGTTTGAAACCATCACGGCTGATATTTTTTCGTATGAATGGATTCCGTTTTCCGTTATCGGCGCGATTGCCTGGACGATTTATACCTTTAACATGTTTGCCGACGGCCTGCAAAAGTTTTTTGAAAAAAATACCGGACATTCCGCTCGGACCTTTAATTTTATGAAAAATTGAATCTTTCAGCATCCAATTTCGTAAATAAAGATTAGAGGTGATAAAGTATGGATTCGAGAAAGGTTCTTTCTTGTTTGAGTTATTTCAGTATTTTTTTCGCGGGATTTCTGTTTCCGCTTGTGGTTCTATTTGCCAGCGGAGATAAAGTGACCAAAATGCATGCCAAGAAGGCGCTGCTTTCCCACTTGATACCCTTGATTCCCACTCCGATTGTCCTTTTTGCAGTCGTTTACGAAGTTGGAAATGGTGTAGGAGATGTCCCTGTCTTCACGATTATTAGTATTGTCATCCTAGTCATATTATGGGTCGCAGTCCTCATATGGAATGTTGTCAAAGGCGTAAAGGTCCTAGTCACTGAATAGGATTTAAAGAGAATAATATGAAGAGGTGGAAAACGATGACAGAGGAACGAAAGCGAATTTTAAAAATGGTTGAAGAGGGCAAACTGACGGTGGATGAAGCGTTAACCTTGCTGGAAGAATTGGAAAAGGCCAAGCAAACCATGGAGCAAAAGCAGGAACAAATCATAACCGAGCTATCTACGGCCGTTCAGTTTGAAGAAGCGAAAAAAGAAGACCCTGTCAATGCGAAATACCAATCAGCCAAGGAAAAGATTTTTGAATTTGTCGATTCGGCTTTGAAAAAAATTAAAGAAATTGATCTCGATTTGAATTTTGGTCAATCTGTTGATATTTCTCACATTTTCCATCATGGCAATGCCGAACTGAAGGATATGGATATTGATGTGGCCAATGGTTCGGTGAAAATCGCTCCCTGGGACCAGCCGGACGTTCGGATTGAGTGTCAGGCTAAGGTTTACCGAGTTGACAACCAGGATCAGGCAAGGCAAAACTTTTTACGGGATGTGATTTTTTCTGTCGAAGGCCAGAAGCTGCGCTTTGCCACACAGCAAAAATGGATGAAGGTCGAAGCGTTAGTATACGTGCCAAAAGCGCAATATCAGCGGGTTCGCATCCGACTGTTCAATGGCTCGATTTCCAGCGGTGAACTGAAGGTCGAGGATCTTCGGATGAAAACGGCGAATGGAAAAATAACGCTGGACCATGTGAGCGGAAAAAGGGCGGAAGTGGAAACGGCAAACGGAAAAATAAACGTAAAGAACAGCCAGTTGGATGTGCTGGAAGCTGAAACCATTTCAGGTGCTATTAAAGTGGATGGTGATTTTAAAAAGGTAGAAGCCCAGACCTTTGGCGGTACTATAAATCTTACCCTGGCCGGAAACCGCTGCGAATTCATCGGGACAAAAGCGACCACCGGTCCGATTGACTTGTACATTCCAGAGGGGACTCCGGTCAGCGGCGAATTGAAGACTAACCTTGGCGGCTTCCATGTCAATTTGGTCGGGGTGCAAATTTTAGAAGAGAAAAGCGAAATGATTCAAAAATCGCTTCGCTTCCAATCGATCAACCATCCTGATACAATGTTAAAAATAAATGCGGATACAAAAACAGGCTCGATTACGATTAATAAATCAATTGCCGATTAAATAGGAGATTTTAAACATGAGATGGCTAATTGGATGTTTGATAAATGCAGTTTTATTTATGGCGCTTGCAGGATATTTTAAAGAAAGCTTTGAATTAACAGGGTTTACCGCCGCGATTCAGGCTAGCATTTTATTATCCATCTTAAATGTTCTAGTGCGTCCGTTGCTGATCTTGTTTACCTTGCCGGTGACGGTAATCACGATGGGGTTGTTTTTGTTTGTCATCAATGCCATCACCCTCGAGCTAACCGATTATTTGATGGGAGATGCTTTCGAGATTCATGGCTTTGGCATGGCACTCCTTTTTGCTATAATTATGTCACTGGTTAATATCATCATTCACAAAACCATTCTTGAACCATCAAGGTCTTCTAAAAAATAGAGTGCGTGCCATTTAATGGGTACGTACTTTTTTTAGTGAACGAAAGTATGGTTATCCTACAAAAAATGCTAAAATAGAGGGAAATGAATTTTTCAACCGTTGAAGGAGGAAGCTTCTTGCCAAAAGTACGTACGAAAGATATATTGGAAAAATTTAATCTTGAATTGGTGAGTGGTGAGGAAGGAATCAACCGTCCGATTACCACGAGTGATATATCCCGTCCAGGAATTGAAATGGCCGGCTATTTCGAATTTTATCCGGCAGAGCGGATTCAGCTTTTAGGAAAAACGGAATTGTCCTTTTTCCAAGAGCTATCGAAAAATGAGAAAATTTCTAGGATGGAGCGTTTATGCACCGACATTACTCCAGCCATCATTGTCACAAGAGATATCGAGGTTCCAGTCGAATTAATTGAAGCATCGGAACGCGAATCGGTTCCAGTGCTGCGGGCAGGAATGAAAACAACTCGTTTTTCCAGCCGCCTGACGAACTTTTTGGAAAGTAAGCTCGCTCCGACTACCGCCGTCCACGGCGTCCTTGTGGACGTTTACGGGATTGGTGTTTTAATAACTGGTAAAAGCGGCGTCGGAAAAAGTGAGACGGCGCTGGAATTAGTCAAACGCGGTCATCGCCTGGTTGCTGATGATTGTGTAGAAATCCGTCAGGAGGACCAAGACACATTGGTCGGGACTTCGCCGGATTTAATTGAGCATTTATTAGAAATCCGAGGCTTAGGAATTATCAATGTTATGACGCTTTTTGGAGCAGGTGCTGTCCGCAGTAATAAACGAATCACCCTGGTCATGAATTTAGAAATCTGGGATTCCAAGAAGCAATATGACCGCCTCGGCTTAGACGAAGAGAAAATGAAAATTATTGATACTGAGGTCACGAAACTGACTGTACCAGTTCGTCCCGGACGAAATCTTGCTGTTATTATTGAAGTGGCGTCGATGAATTATCGTCTAAAAAGAATGGGCGTCAATGCAGCCCAGCAATTTACCGAGCGTCTTTCTGATGTGATTGAAGACGGCGAACATGATTAATAGAGAGGGGAAATTAATAGATGAATGAAAAGATTCAGCCGCTTAATCCAATCGCCTTTACACTTGGTCCAATTCAAGTGCACTGGTACGGGATTATCATTGGTTCAGGCCTGGCATTAGCACTGTTCCTTGCAATAAGAGAAGCCAACCGCCGGGGATTGCCGAAGGACACCTTTGCCGATTTGATGTTATGGGCGATTCCGATTGCGATTATTTCGGCCCGCATTTATTATGTGATTTTTGAATGGAAGTATTACGTGAACCACCCGGTAGATATCCCGAAAATCTGGAATGGCGGGATTGCCATTCATGGTGCGTTGATTGGATCTGTTCTAACCACGTATGTTTTTGCCAGAAAAAGAGGAATCTCCTTCTGGAAAATCGCTGACATCGCCGCACCGAGTATCATTCTTGGCCAAGCCATCGGCCGCTGGGGAAATTTCATGAATCAGGAAGCACATGGCGGCGAAGTGACCCGCTCCTTCCTGGAGAACCTGCATTTACCTGAGTTTATTATCAATCAGATGTATATTAATGGAGCGTATTACCATCCAACCTTCTTATATGAATCGCTTTGGGATTTTGCCGGCTTTATCCTGCTGATGCTGCTGCGCCGGGTAAATTTCCGCCGCGGGGAACTGTTTTTAACCTATGTCATTTGGTATTCCGTCGGCCGCTTTTTCGTTGAAGGATTGCGCACGGATAGTTTAATGTTGGGAAGCCTGCGAATGGCACAAACGATTTCGATTGCGTTAGTTGTGGCTGCGGTCGCGATTTTAATTTTTCGACGCAAGAAGAACCAATCAGAAACACGATATTTAGATCAAGCAAATAGTTAAAAGGGGAAGATTTGGAGAAATGCTGTTAAACTCATGCAAAAAGGGGTTCCTGGTCGGTCTTAAAACAACATGGACATTAGGGAAAATTATTTTTCCAGTTACCCTGATTGTGGCAATTCTGCAATATACACCGCTGTTACCTTGGGTAATGGATCTAATTTCTCCCTTAATGAAACTGCTCGGTTTATCAGGAGATGCGGCCATTCCGCTTGTTCTAGGAAACTTCTTGAACCTCTATGCGGCTATTGGAGCCATCCTGACTCTTGATTTTTCTGTAAAACAAGTATTTATTCTAGCGGTAATGCTCTCATTCTCACATAATTTATTCATTGAATCCAGTGTGGCCATGAAAGCAGGTGTGAAGCTTTGGGTTGTGTTGGTCACAAGACCTGGCCTGGCGCTGCTTTCTGCTGTAGTCATTAATCTTGTTTGGCATGGCGGCGGAGAGACTGCCAAGTATGGTTTGATTGAACCGAGCACAAGTCATCCATCAGGTGTTTGGGGAATTTTAATAGAAGCAGTACATAAAGCAGGTCTTGGCATTTTGCAGCTTGCGATGATCGTTATTCCGCTGATGGTTGTCATTCAAATTTTAAAAGATATCCAATGGTTGAAAAAGTTTTCTAAGGGTATGGCACCCGTTACCCGTACCCTTGGGATGCAAGAGAACACCTCGACGACAATGGCAGCCGGTTTACTCTTCGGCTTGGCCTACGGGGCAGGCGTGATGATTCAGGCAGTGAAAGAGGACGGAGTCAGCAAAAAGGATATTACGCTCGCATTTATTTTTCTAATGGCCTGCCATGCGGTTGTCGAGGATACGCTGATCTTCCTCCCGCTCGGCATCCCCGTGCTGCCGCTGTTTTTCATCCGTCTGGGTGTCGCCATTGTGTTAACCTTAATTGTCGGCACTATTTGGAAGCGATCTGGACTCGTAAAAAGAAAGGAAGCAGCTTATGATGAACAAAAAAATTACAACAATTCTGTTTGATTTAGATGGTACTTTAATTGATACCAACGAATTGATTATTACAACTTACTTGCACACACTTGAAAAATATTACCCAAGCCGGTTCCAGCGGGAGGATGTTCTGCCGTTTATCGGACCAACCCTTCATGAAGCATTTGGCAGCATCGATCCTGACCGGGTCGAGGAAATGATTTTAGAATACCGCGCCTTTAATATCGCTAATCACGACGAGTTGGTTAGAGAATTCGAGGGTGTGCTTGAGACGGTTAAGACTTTAAAAGAAAAAGGATATAAGCTCGGGGTTGTGACCACAAAACGGCATGATGTTACCTTGAAGGGTCTGCGTTTGATGGGGCTTGAATCATTTTTTGAAGTGATTGTGGCCTATGATCATGTAAGCAAAACCAAGCCGGATCCGGAACCAATCTTTAAAGCATTAGAACAGCTTGGTTCGGCGCCAGACGAAGCCATCATGGTCGGCGATAATTATCATGATATCTTGGCTGGAAAAAATGCCGGAACTCAAACGGCCGGCTGTGCCTGGTCGATTAAGGGCAGAGAGTATATTGCCAAATATGAACCTGATTACATCCTGGAGAACATGGCTGATTTATTACCAATCCTCGGAGTGTGAGAATATGAGGAATACGACCCGCTATCCTGTTGAAGGGGCGAACTCCCTTTGGCATGTTTACAAAACGGTGCCATTTTGGAAGGTTGTCAAAAATTTTATTGTCATCCAGATGGCCCGCTATACACCATTTTTAGGGATGAAAAATTGGCTGTATCGCACGTTCCTTGGTCTAAAGGTTGGGGATCAGACCTCGTTCGCCTTAATGGTTATGCTGGACGTAATGTTTCCCGAAAAAATTAGTGTAGGCCGCAATACGGTAATCGGCTATAATACGACGATTTTAGCCCATGAGTATTTGATAAAAGAATACCGGCTTGGACCAGTCGAGATTGGCAGCGAAGTGATGATCGGTGCGAATTCCACAATCCTTCCCGGAGTCACAATTGGTGACGGAGCGATTATCTCGGCCGGTACCTTGGTACATAAAGATGTACCTGCTGGGGCGTTCGTCGGTGGAAACCCGATGCGGGTCATTTATACGAAGGAACAGCTAGCAGAGCGCTGGGCCGAAGACGTGATTTATGGTAAAAAGAATTTTTAGTCTGGTCTTTGTGACCAGGCTTTTTTTTGTGCTTTTTCTTTATGGTGGATTCGGAATGGAAAGCGATCTTGCGAAATAAATGAAAAATTGTGCGAAATAAATTTAAAAATGCGCGAAATAAACTGGGAAGTGTGCGAAAATAATGCTCAAATTCGCGGAAAAAGATCAAAAACCCGCGAAATGGATGGCAGTTCGCGGAATAAATAGGAAAGTCTGCGGAATTCCAGCTCGAATCGATAAAGTCCATATAATTGTGTAAAAACAAAGAGTCATTTTATTCACTCTTGGCAACACTGTTTTCAGCGACGATAAACAATGAAAAGAGGAT
>NZ_JAQMWQ010000036.1 GCF_030403775.1 Paenibacillus sp. BSR1-1 | reverse complement strand
TTTTTTAGGTAGTCAACCTGAGCCTTATAATAATCCCGTTCTTGTTCTATATTTTCGAACTTTGTTTTTGGTCGTCCTATAAGGGGGTTATCAATAGAAGAAAGTTTTCCCCTTTGATCGGTAAGCTGATTGCCTTCCTCATACTTTTTTACCCAGGTTTTTAATGGGGTAGGGCTTGGCAATCCTAACTCCTTAGAGAGAGTCAGATAGCTGCCATCACCATTTATATATCTTTCAACTGCTAAACGCCTGAATTCCTCTGTATAGGATTGAAATTTTGTCCCCTTTTTAGCCATAAAAATCCCCTCCAAGTAGTAGTGTATCATTCCCGCCAAATTAGCGGGCTTTTTTACACTGTCTACTTAAAGGGGATAATATCAATTAGCAGGGCTTTTTATTGACTAACCTTCCATTAATTGGATTTTACCAATAGATATCATCCATTTGGGGAATTGGCCGGCTTTCTATTTCTTTTACTACCTGAGTGATATCTTCTGACCCGTTAACAATCACCTTTTTAATGACCATTTTGCGACATCCGCTTTCCCTTTTTTTGTCTTGTATGAATTGATAGGCTACCTTTGGAATTTCACTTTTTTTCCTTGCAAAAAAATATCCACCTGTAGAAACACCTGAACCTTCGATAATTAAGTTAACATCCATTAGGAACTCCATAATATCACCTCTCCCTTATTATAGAACATACGTTCGCTTTATAACATAAAAAAATGGCCCTCAAGACTGTTCGAAACAATCCTTGAGGGCGTCCAATAAAAAATATATAAGGGGGTCTTGAAAAAGCTTGTCTTAAAGATAGCCCATTATTCTTAATAAAGTCTTAACATCCTGCAATAGTTGAAAAAAGTTTACTTTATTAAATGTTTCCCGTAGTCGTACACGACTCCTAAGATATCAGATAAAACGACAATATTCCCCAGGGAATGATATGATTCGTTTCAACCTACTTGATTCTACAATTTATCTTCTTTTCCTACACTACACAAACGTTTAATTAAAAGATACTTAAAGCCTATCTCCTATGGGCTTCTTCCATGAAATACGGTGAAAAAATGGTCGATTTCTCCATCACATTTTTTGTCGAGGGTGTATCGCTGCCCGATATACGTTTCCTCTAGATAGTTCCCAATAAACTTCCGTAAAAAACTAAGGTTTTGGAATGGGAATTTCTAACGTGTCCACTTTTGAACCATCTTTCGCTGAATACACAAATAATTCCAATTTGGTGTCATTCGTTGTTACTAACTTTTTTGCAAAGGTGATTTCAAATTTTCCCCAGGCAGGTGCACCCTCTGTTTGGTATTTATCTTCGAGCAGCACTTTTTCTCCGTCATAAAGAGCATATTGAAACACGCCTTCAAAGACTTGAGCCTTCCCTGTTACAATGATTTTATCTCCTGATTCAGCTAAGGCCACATCTTTAAATACTTTGTTTGCATAAACCTTATCCTCTAGTGCATGTGATTTCGGATCACTTTGATTTGTCTTATCCTCTGGTGCATGTGATTTCGGGTCATTTTGATTTGTCTTATCCTCTGGTGCATGTGATTTCGGGTCATTTTGATTTGTCTTATCCTCTGGTGCATGCGATTTCGGATCATTTTGATTTGTTTTTTCATCCTGATGTTGATTACACCCAGCTAACCCAATTATGGCTGTTACTATAGCAAGCATATACGCGATTTTTTTCACTATTTGCCCCCCTTTTATTAAATTTTATTCACTTTATCAGGTGTATTATAATGTTCCCCAATTACTCGCCACAAAAAAACACACGATATTTTCTTATCTGAAATGCCGTGTGTTTCTCCAGGTGATATTAATGGTTCACACCATTAGTATTTTTCCTCCATATCCAGTTGCAGGTTACTGTAATAGATAAATAATTCATTCAAGATAAATTCAGCGGTATATCGTTTTGGATCTTGTACGTGTAAATCAAATAGTTTCTTGGTAACGGTTCCTAATGACAATCGTTTCAATTCCTTTTCGCTCAGTGGATAGGATAGATCATTTTTCATTGGTCGTTTCCCCCTAATTATTAGATTCCCCCCCAAGGTCCAAAGTCATTAAGTTATTTTCTATTTGTTCACCGCACAAAGGAAAACGCTTACATATTTAAATATATATCGAATGGAGTAAAAAAAGTTTCATATATGATTGAGGATAAATGATCTCCTTTCGCTTCATGCACAATCAATAACCTTGTAATTTTTGTGTGATACAACGGTTCTATCTCCTCCAAACTCCAAGTCCGTCCTATTTTCGGTTATATTTACAATGACTGAATTTTCATTGACCTTCTCAACGATCCCTTTGATTCCATTTTTAAAAAAGATTTGATCTCCTATTTCTGCGATCTTCTTTGCCTTGAATATCATTTTATTCCCTCCAATTTTATCATTCTAACTTCAAAGCCTGTTGTTGGTTTATTTTTTTATGACCTTCGTAATAGAGAATCTCTTCAAATACCGAATCATTTCATGATTTGTATTCGTCTTGAATGCCTTTATGCCATAGCCACTTTTTATCATTTGTAATGACTTATTAAAAGCCTTATATATAGATACCATTAAATCCTTCTTGAGGTTCCTGCTTAAAAAATTTTGAGAACCATCTGATTGGAGTTTTTTCATAAAAGAAGGAATAATGTCTATCATTCTTTTCTTCATTTTCAGTTGCTTCCCATTGTTCGTTTGGTTTAAATAGTGCTTCAAAATAGAAGGGCCTGCCTCCTCCAGTATGATCAATAGGGAGAAAATTAGAGAAATAACAATGATCCAAGTAGACATTTAAACACCTCCTTTTATGGATTTTGAAACCAATGTGAATGAAGTCAAACACATAAAAATATAAATTAATATTTTAGTTGCTCCCATTAAGCTAGGTTCTATAATTATAGTAAGAAAACTATAATATTAGAATATGTAAAATGTAGTGTTTATTGTGAAAAATACAAAATTTTAGGATAAAATACCTAGAAATAGCAGGGGGACGGTTCTCATAGCTGTTATTTCCAGCGGAAGCGTCCCTGTGGTTCTTTCTGCATAAAAAACCAGTGGAATCATCCATCTGGTCACAAGTTACTTATTTCCTTTTTTATTTCCTTCCCAATGGTATTTTTCAAAATTTCGTTACTTCCTCCTGCGATTTCATACGCTTTGGCATCTCTTAAAAATCTACCCAAAGGTGAATTAGTGGAAGTACCTTGGGCACCACAAACCTGAATGGCATCAGAGCATACTTTCGTGGCCATTTTACCAGCAAATAATTTGGCCTGACTAGATTCAGAAATGGGGTTTAAATGGTTGTCATGCATCCATGCTGCCTTATGGGTAAGCAATCTGGCGGCATTGATGTTAGTTAACATGTCTGAAAACATCCACTGAATCCCTTGAAAATCATACACAATCTGATCAAAGGCTTTTCTTTTGGTCACCCATTTAAGGCTTTCATCATAAGCAGCCTTGGCAATTCCGACACTAATCGCAGCCGCAAGGGTGCGACTGTTGTTTAATGTGATAACGGCTTGTTTTAATCCCTTACCTTCTTCACCGATCAAACAATAATCTGGCACAACAACATCTTCCAGATAAACATCTAAATGAGGCCCGTTCCTTAAACCAAAGGTTTCGCAAAGCTCCCCGACTTCTGTACGAACACCAGGAATACCTTTCTCCACGGCAAAAACAGAAACACCAACATCCGTTTCAGCCAGAATAATAAAGAATTCGGCAGCTGACCCGCTCGTGATGAAGGTCTTTTTCCCATTTAATATCCACTTATCTCCAACTTTTTTAGCTTTTGTGTCAAGACTCCTGATATCAGAACCCCTTGAAGATTCCGTTAAGGCGTAAGACGCAATCAGCCCTTCGCGGAATTGGGGCAGATACTTGTTTTTTAATTTCTCGTTTCCAAATAAGAGCATCATCGTTTCTGCTTGGAAAATCGTAATTAACGATACAGCCGTAGAAGCACAGCCATAGGCGATTTCCTCCATCAGGATACAACTCTCCAGCTTGGTTCTGCCCAGTCCATTATATTCCTTCGGCACCGTAAAAGAGGTATACCCGCGTTTCGCCATTTCACGTATTTCGTCAAGCGGATAAAGATCTTCCTTATCTCTCATATGAGCAGTCGGCGCAATAAATTCTGCAGTAAAGGCTCTGATTTCCTCTTGAAATTCAACATCAACCGCAAACAACTTAGAATCCAATTCCTCTCCTCCTTTAACGTCCCTGAAATTTCGGTTTTCTCTTTTCTAATAACGCATTGACGCCTTCCTGAAAGTCCTGGGTTTCTGTTACAATCGCCATTTGCGAAGAAATAAAATCCAATGAAGTTCTTAGATCCGTCCGCAAGCCTGAATAGACGGCACGTTTAATCATGCGGATGGCAATAGCAGGAGAATTGGCCAGCCTCTCTGCAAAACGCATTGTTTCCTCTATTAAAGATTCTGGTTCTACTACTCTATTGATTAAACCAATCCTCTCCGCTTCTTCTGCATGAATCATATCTCCGAGCCATAACATTTCTAACGCTTTCGAAACGCCGACAATCCTCGGCAAATAATACGCGCCGCCATCCCCTGGAACGACCCCCAGTTTGATGTATCCTTCACAGAAACGGGCATTTTTGGAGGCAATTCGATAATCACACATCAGCGCCATATCCAGCCCGGCCCCAATGGCGTCACCATTAATCGCTGCAATGATTGGTTTATCGATTTCCTCTAATAATAAAGGGATTCGTTGAATTAACTTCCATAAACTATTTTTTCTACCCAAAGCCTTGTCCGCATGAAATAAATCGCCTTCGCTGTTTGTCTCCATAAAAAAGCCTTTTTTGTCTTTTAATGCCTTTAAATCCCCTCCCGCGCAAAAAGCTTTGCCTCGGCCTGTTACAACGGCTACGTTAATTTGGTCATCATCCCGAATCGTTTCCAGCGCTTTAATCCAATTCTTAATCATGTCTACACTAAAAGCGTTATAGTTCTCAGGCCGGTCTAATATGATCGTTGCAATTCCATTTTCCACTTTAAATACTAGATCTTTTTCCATAAGCCCCTCCCATTATAAAAAGTACCCAAGCTTGATTAAATGCTTTTGCAAAAAACGCTGACTGTTAGCATTCCAAGCCTTCATTAAGCTTTTCGCCTCACCCTTGTCTTTATTGACAATCGCTCGATAAATATTGGTATGATTCTCATAAATACTCTCCAGGTCTTTTCTCTTCACTTCCGATACCATCAGAGAACGGTACCTGGCAATGTGTCCATTGATGACATTCAGTGTCGATAGCAAGATATCATTTTTTAAAAAAAGGGCCAGGTATTCGTGAAATTGATCCATATAGAAAAATGTCTTGGGAATATTGTTCATTTCAACAGAAACCTCTAAGTAATTGATGATGTTCCCAAGATCGGAAATGGCATCGTTGGTTAGATTGGAGATTAATTCTTCAATAATGTTTTTTTCTAAAAATTGCCTAACCGTATAGACTTCATTTAGCTGTTTCGCCGTCACACTGGCCACCCGGATCCGATTGTTCGGCAGCTTTTCCAAATAGTTATCATATAGAAGGCGAAGACATGCCTCTCTTACTGGTGTCCTGCTTATTTCTAATGCCTCCGTAATGGTCGTTTCTACGATCGGAGTTCCAGGCGCCCATTCACCAGAGGTGATTTGGTTCAGCACAAACTCATAGGCTGCGTCTTGAGCACTCCTTTTTACGGTTCGATTGATCATATCTTTTTCTCCATTAGTTTTTTTATATCAATCACGTTTTCTGACAGATACGCTAGCTTATGTCTTTCAATTTTTTCAGTCGCTGTTTTTGGCAGTTTTTCGAGGATTTCAATATATCTTGGCACCATAAACCTCGGCAGATTCTCCTCTAAGTAATCAACGAAAACTTCTAATGAAAAATTGGCACCTTCATTTAAGATGAGCGCAACTTTTATTTCTTCCTCCGCCAGCTCGTCGGCGATTCCTACAGCGGCACTTTCTTGAATATCACTATATTTTCCAATCGTCGACTCGATTTCAAATGGAGTGATGTTTTCCCCTTTATGACGGATTATTTCTTTTAAACGCCCGCAATAATGTAAAAACCCTTCATCATCAAAATAACCGAGATCACCGGTGTGAAACCAGAGATTGGCCAGCGATTCCACCGTTTTCTCCGGCTGTTTATAGTACCCATCAAAGATGACAAATGGCTTTATAGGACGGACGACAATTTCCCCTTTTTCGCCAGCTTTACACTCTTCATCGCCAGGTTTAAAGATTCTGACATCCATCGATTCCCTTGGCTTACCTGCACTATTAAACTTCCAATCCTTTTCGTTATTGCCTGTTGTAAAGCCGCCAACTTCTGTCATTCCATACAATTCCATGACTTTTATTCCTAAGCGATTCGTCACTTCTTCCCAAACCTGACGCGGAGCTCCTCCGCCCACACAGCGCACCATCGTTTTGAAAAATTGTGCCGAGGTCGATTTTTTGCATAAAATAGACAACACCGTACCCACATAGGTAAAAACAGAAAAACTGTGCTTATCTGCAAAATCCCAAAATTCCGAAACCGAAAATTTCCTGCCAACCAGAATCGAATTGCCATTGTATAACGAGCTCATTACTCCATAAAATTGGGGATTCACATGAAAAAGCGGTAAAAAGATATACATTAAATCATCGTGCTTTAAGCCTAAAAATTCTGCCATATCTTTTCCGGCTTCAACATAAGCATTCTGACTATTCACGACACCTTTTGGTAAACTGGTTGTGCCTGAGGTATAGACTATACTCATAGGATCAGAGATTTGCAGGGATTCAGGTATTCTATATTCATCCGAAAACTCTTTTGTTAACTCGATGAGTTCGCCATCACTAACTTCAATTCGGAAAAATCCCTCATCTTTAATAGAAGGATCGAGATCTTTATGAAGAAACAAGTATTCACTATCGGACTGTTTGAGAATATAGCCCAAGCCATCCTTTTTTAAGGATGTATTGATGGGCACCATGACGGCTCCCATTTTGGCAAGGGCAAACCATAAAAGAAGAAAATCGATATGGTTTGGCAGGATCATCGCAACATGAGTCCCCTTTTTGATTCCCAGCCCTTTTAAAAAATTCGCGGTCTTATTGACCATCCTATTAAAATCTGAAAAAGAGTAATTCACGTCGTCTAGTATGATAAAGGTTTTATTTTTTAGTACAGCTGCTTGCTCTTCTAATAATCTACCTACTAACATCTTTAATTCCCCTCGTAATTAGAGTAAGCCAATGGCAACAAATGCTGTGTAGGATGAACTTTGTAAATTTACCACTGGCTTTTAATCGTTATTTATTCA
The DNA here is from genome assembly GCF_030403775.1 of Paenibacillus sp. BSR1-1. Taxonomy (GTDB): domain Bacteria; phylum Bacillota; class Bacilli; order Bacillales; family Cytobacillaceae; genus Neobacillus. The sequence goes on along the minus strand of NZ_JAQMWQ010000036.1, from coordinate 37,659 downwards.
ATGGCACCAATTTCTCTTCCCTTACGGTCATTCATCCAGATGGAAGCTATTAACAAGACGATAATTGCTATAAAACCGGTTGATATTCCCCCGCCTAGTCCATATTTAACAGATAGGAACCCGGCTATGGCAGGTGCAATACTCGCAATACCGCGGCCGACCGAATAACAGAAGCTGGAACCGCTTGCTCGAACACGCGTTGGAAATAATTCTCCGAACCAAATACCAAAGATACCAAAAAAGCCTATTCCAAAAGAGATTGCCATATACACGACCACAATTGGTCCGAGCGGCATGCCCAAATAGTTTAATAGGGCAAATAAGCCATACGCGATTAAACCGGTGTAGGCAAAAATACGGAATGCTTTTTTCCTTCCCCATTTATCACTGGCCCATCCGGCCAATATATAAGAAATAAACGATACAGCTGACCCGGCATATAAGATATTCGCTTTAGCAGCAGGCGAAAGCTGGAAGGTTTCTGTGAATAGGGTCGGCATCCATGAGCTAAATACATAGTAGGCATACTGCCCGCCAAATACGATTATGGTGCCAAGGATGGTATGCTTAATCATGTCCTTTAAAAATAACTGTGTCATAGGTGATCGCTTGCTTTGTTCCTTTATTTCTTTTGGCAGATTCCCACTTTTCTTTAATTCATTGTATTCAAGCCATGCTTTTGATTCGGGACATTTAATACGTACCCATAATGCTGCCAGTGCCGGCAATACTCCCAATAGGAAGCCCACTCTCCAGTCCACAACGACAGAGCTGACAAAAATAGCAATCGCATAAGCCGGCCAAATGGAAGCCTGAACAATTCCTCCCATTAAACCTCTTCTTTTAGGTGTCCACACTTCATTTAACAAGGAAAAACCAATCGCCCATTCTCCGCCGGTCCCTAATCCGGTAATAAATCTAAGAATAAATATCGCCGTCAGGAAAGGAAAAACAGCTACTAAAGCGGTCGAAATCGAAAATACTAAAATCGTCCATGTTAATACGCGCTTACGTCCGTATTTATCGGCTAACCAGCCAAATAGAAGTCCACCGAGAGCTGTCCCTATTAATTGAACCGTTACTAACATACCGAAATTAGCTTTATCAATTCCGAAATACGCCATGATTTGAGGACCATAAAGGGCTAATAACTGCAAGTCGAAAAATTCCAGTCCCCAGCCAAGGCAGGCTGCTAGAATGATGTTTCTCTTTTCAGCTTCTGTGTAAAGTGAATTACCAACCAAAGATGGATTTTGCGCCATAATTCCCATTAGAAAAGCCTCCCTTTCCTTTGTATGTAAGCCTTTTCAACGTTTTGTTCATTCGAACAGGCACCCCCTTTAGTATAAAAATATATAAATATATTTGTATTTTATTCCTATGTATTTTTGTTAAATTTCCAAAAAAGACCCACAGGGACGGTTCTCATGGTATTCATAAACCATTAAGAACCGTCTCCATGGGCCTGGTCTCAATTCAATTTCGTGCTAATCGATAATCGGTAGGGCTGAACTGCATGTACTTTTTGAACATACGGCTGAAATAATTGGCATCAGGGAATCCTGTTCTGGCAGCGATCTCGCTGATGGGTAGGTCCGTCATTTCTAAATACGACAAAGACTTGTCAATTCTCAAGCGATTCAAATAGTCAATCAAACTTAACCCTACTTCCTTTTTAAACAAATGACTAAAATGATACCGACTTAAGCAGCAATATTGTGCTATCTCATTCAGGGTCATATTCCTCTGATGGTTTTCTTTAATATAATCGATCGCTTGTTGAATTAAAGGAGTTACTTCCATTTGATTCGTGTTCAAGGCTTGCTCTGTAAGCCAAACTGCATATTCACAAACCTGATGAACAAATTTATCGTAACGAATGATATGATACAAGTTTTGAATAAAATTTGTATTGTTTGTCAGGATGGTTGTGGCATTGGCGCCTGATTCCATCACCCTTTTAGACAGTAATAAAACAATGGACACGACTTCTGTTTTGAAAATATCCTCATTAAAATGACAAGCCTCGGCTATTTTTTCCATGAGGTGTTTCAAACGATTAATGCTCCCTTCCACATCCCCAATTTTAACAAGGGCTAGCAGTTCTGCCTTTTCTTCACTAAACGGATTGATGAATGACGCCTCTTGAATCCGTTCCATTTCGCAATGAAAGATTAATTGATTTCCTTGAAAAAAACGTCCTGACATGGATTTCCTTGCTTCTATAAAGGATTGGTAAAGGAGGTATGGATTTTCATAATATTTTCCGATTCCGATTGATACAGAAAGGTCACTCGAATGAATAGAAAGCTGAATTTCCTTTGCCATATTAAGCATTTTACTATTAAACTCATCTTCTGAGTCCTTTTCATCCAACTCCAAAAGCAGGGCAAGAACCCCTTCCTCAATCCAATTCCAGAGAAATGGAATACGGACTGTCTCTTCCATTTTTCCCACCAGCTGTTGACCAATCATTTTTCTCCACTCTAAAGAATTCCGGCTTGCTATATCGGGATAACGATCAATTGAAATAACCATCACTAAATGGGGGTGAATAAATATTCCGAACCTTTGTTGTACTTCTTCAAATGTCCCTTCATGAACAAGCGTTCCAGAGAGCAGAAGATGGGAAAAAGCAGCGCTGTTTGAATCTTGCTTCATGTTCATTCCCCCTCGTTCATCCTATATTCTAATTGAAAGAAAAAGAAGCCGCTTCTCTCTATAGATAAAGTGGCTTCCTCCTTAAATGTTTACTATTCTATTTCTCCAATTAACTGTTCGACTAGTATAACGATTTCTCCTTCTTGGATGTGTTGGTAAATAATCTCTATATCAGGATGGAAAAATCTGTCCTCTTGTACAGTGGGAACTTTCTCCCGAATAAACTGATGAACCTTCCCTGTTACGGGTGATGGATTCAATGATTCATAGAAATCTAAAGCCTGCGTGCCCAACATCAATTCAATCGCTAAAATATATTGAAGTTTCTTAGAAATTTGATAAGCTTTCTTAGCCGCAAAATAAGCAAAACTCACCACATCCTCTTGATTGGCAGAAGTGGTGACATTATCAATGGTAGCTGGATGAGAAAGAACTCTGATTTCATTTAATAAACCGGCAGCTGTATATTGCGGAATCATATATCCATTATTTAAACCAGGATTGACCACTAAGAAGTTAGGCAGTTCACTTACATGATAATTCACCAATCGATCAATCCGGCGTTCCGCAATCTTGGCTAAGTTCGCCATCGCGATACACATGGCATCAGCATCCATTCCGACATAGGAACTGTCGAAGTTACCTCCACTGAGGGCGATTCCATCATCACCTTCAGGCCAGATGATGGGATTATCACTAACGGACTGCATTTCATTCATTAGGTTTTCCAATGCATTTTTCAATACTTTCTTTACGGCGCCATGGACCTGCGGAATACAGCGAAGACTTAGCGCATCCTGCAGCCGATAATCTTTGTACTGTTCGGCAATTTGACTTCCATGAAGAATTCTGACTAAATTCAGGGCCGTATTGCTCTGTTCCTCGTGTTTTTTTACCGCATGCAGGCGAAGATCAAAAGCTTTAATCGTTCCTTTTAACGCTTCGAACGACATGGCTCCCGAAATATCTGCCGTTTTGACAGCTTGAATCGCATTAAATAAGGCGAGCGCGGCAAACGCTGTTACGGAAGTAGTACCGTTTAGAAGTGCCAGTCCTTCTTTACAACCTAAAGTAACGGGCTTTAATCCGGCCTTCTCTAAAGCCTCGCACCCTGAAAGGAGTTCGCCCTTATACCAGGCGCTGCCCTCCCCCATTAAAACTAAAGCAATGTGTGCTTCAGGAGAAAGATAGGCCACTGAACCATCACCGGGTACAACCGGCAAAATATCATGATTCAATAATCCGACCATAAGCTCTAAAACCTCTAAACTGACTCCCGAAAACCCATGCCCTAAATGGTTGAGAATCGTGAATTGAATCGCTCTAACCACTTCTTTTTCCAGTGGCTCCCCTACTGAAACAGCATGGGATCGAACAATATTCCGCTGTAGGATTTCTGCATCGTCCTTCGAAATCACTTTTGTGACATTACTGCCAAATCCAGTTGTCACTCCATATATCGCGCGTTCTTCCTGTAAAAACTTTTCGATTAACCCGCGTGATGTTTTCACCCTGCTGCGGTATGTTTCTGAAAAGGAAACTTTTGCAGAATACCTTGCTACAGCAACCACCTCATCAATTGAAAGCTCATGATCTCCAAGAATAACTTCTTTTATATCTCTTGGGTGTAAGGATTCATTATTGGTCATCTAACACACCTCTACCTCTTTATCTAAAAATAAAACTTATGATAAATTTCTTTTTCCTGAAAGCGCAGAATCGATGGTTGGAGAGGTCCCCGTTTCAAGTTCTGGCTTATTGACATCACTCATCGACAGATACTTTGTTTCTGGAGCCCATGCGATCGAAACAATGGTTCCAATCAATAGAACCACACTCATCGCGATTAACGATGGTCCCATTCCCCATGAACTAACGCTAACGGGCAGCAGGAAGGTTCCAATGGCTGACCCAATTCGGCTGACAGCAGTGGTGACACCTACACCTGACCCGCGAACTTCTGTTGGAAAAAGTTCGGCAGGATAAATTAACGTTAGATTGGAGGCAGCAGACATCACAAATGTAAAGGTGGCAAAAATAATGATCGCAATGGTATGTGAATCCTTAGGCAATACACTTAGTAGAAATAAAGAAACGGTAAGAATGATAAACGTATAAATGGTGAAACCTCTGCGCGTAAGCTTTTCTGTACACCAAACCCCAACGATGGCTCCCGCTAAAAGGAAAAGGTTAAGCTGCATATCCACACTGAAGGTCTCTTCAAATCCCATTTTACTTAAGATTGTAGGAAGAAAGGTATAAATCGCGAAATACGGTACAACCTGACATACATAAAATAATGATCCAAATGTGGTACGTTTCCAAAGCTGTTTGCTGAAAAGGTCGACCATACGGAAGGCTTTTTCAGAATGAGACTTAATGGTTTCATCCATGATGGCATTCGGTCCAATATATTTTCTTACAATGGCACGAGCCTCTTCCACACGCCCCATTTTAATTAACCAAAGTGGCGATTCTGGAGTACCGATGCGTAATATTAATAAAATAAAAGCCGGAATAGCAGCACTCATCAGCATCCATCGCCAAGATTCCGGGCCTGATTTTTGTAAATAATAACCGACAATATTCGAAACAACATAACCGACTGTCCAGAGGACATTTAAAGAAGAAAGCAATAATCCTCGATACTTTCTAGGGGCAAACTCAGCGAGTAAAGTCGATCCAACCGCGTAGTCTCCTCCTAAGGCAATCCCTATCAATAAGCGTAAAATGAACAGCGTCCATGGATCATTCACAAAGAACTGTAAAGCAGAGGCAACCCCGATAATTAGAAAATTAGCTAAGTAGATTTTCTGTCTGCCAATCCGGTCGGATAACCCTCCCAGGAACAGACTCCCGAAAAAGAGGCCAATTAAAGCGGAGCTTCCAATTAATCCTTCCCATATAGCGCCTAGTTTCATTTGCGGCCCTATTAAGGAAAGCGCCATTCCAATAATCCCTAAAGCATAACCATCTGAAAAATTAGAACCGAAAGTAAGGGCGGTAATCCGAAGATGAAATTTATTAAGCGGGGCATCATCGATTAAATATTTTTGATTGCTCATAAAAGTCTCCTTTTCTGTTTTGTTTGATTTTTCAGACTTATTACAACAAAAAAATAACTGCCTTTCCACTCCCTTTTCTGTATCCGTTTTCACTTTAGTATACTAAATTATAATATTTTAAAAGAAAGAAGGCTCTAGAGGATAATTCGATTTATTAGCACAATATTGCTATATTTTGTGATGATCGGCCAAACAAAAAAAGAGGGAAACCAGGTAGGTTTTCCCTCTTTTTCAGCTGCACATTACTATTAATCTATTTATTTTTACATTCATTTGAAAAACGATCAAGTGAAAACATGGAAATATCATAGGATGTTTCACCTTCTGCAACGAGATCACAAATAATTTTTCCTATGACACTTGCAAATTTAAAGCCATGTCCGGAAAAACCAGCCGCGATCATGACATTTGAAAATGCCGGGTGCCGGTCAATAATAAAATGCTCATCAGGAGTAAGAGTATAAAGGCATGTTTTGCCTTTAATCAAGCCCCCATTGGCTTTTGGCAGGTACTTTTGAATAAAATTCCGAGACTCACGCTCATCTGCCAAACCATATTCCCGGTTGAAACAATCCGGGTCTACCTTTTCACCTCCATCATGTCTTCCAATCTTTACCCCGCTTCCATGTAAACTTGGAAAACCATAATAATGTTCATTTCCTACATCAAAAGAGAAAGCCGGAAAACAGTTGGAATCATAGAGTTGCTCATCACATTCAAACCATGAGACTGTCTTACGTGTCGGTCGAAGAGGAAGATCTACTCCTGTTCCCTCAAGGATTTTCCCTGTCCAGGCTCCTGAACAAACAACCACATACTCAGCCGAATATTGTTCATTTTGTGTATGTACAATGGCACCTTCAGCAAACTTTTCTATTTTCTCCACCTTTGTATAAGATATTAAGGTCATCCCATTCGCTAAGCCCAGCCTGCGATAAGCACGAATACATTCTTCACTATAGAGGACTCCAGAGTTCGTTTCTAGACAGCCCACTAATCCTGGTGGTAAAGTGATGCCTGACCAACGGCCATTGATTTCTTCACTTGATAGGGTTTCAAGTGGTAAAGAAAATTCCTTAGCACTATTGATGACTTCTTCGATAAATGAGGAACCCTCTTCACCGACACACAATACTCCCGTACGAGAAAACAATTTCATTCCTGATTCTTGTTCCAATTCACTCCATAATTCCTGAGCTCCGAGTGCAAGAGGAACATAATTCCTTCCTTCTCCATAGGCATGACGAATAATTCTAGTATCCCCATGATGGCTGCCTAAGCTATGAGGGGGATCATACGAATCTAGTAATAATGTTCTTTTCCCAAGTTTTGATAAGTAATACCCTGCAGCCATGCCCATTGACCCGGCGCCAACAATGACAACATCATAGTGGTCCTTCAATCTCATACACATCCTTCCAAATATGAAATTATAATATCAGAAATTTCTTTCAAAATGGTGAGTTTATCTTCACATTTGTAGGAAATGCATGCTGATTTTGTTTTATTTAACAAAAAACGCCCACGAAGGGCGTTTCTCCTAATGCAGTGTCCTCTATAGACTGTCCTCTCTCGCTTTTAAAATGGCTATATTTCCTTTTTCTATTTCATTTAAAGAGCCATCGTAGGAAGGGTCTTGATGATACCATGATTTAGTTGAAAAAAATTCTTGCAAATCCTGTGATTTAAAGACATAACCATGACGTGCGTAAATCTCATTTCTGGCTAAACGCAGCTGCTGTTTTGTAAGATTAGCAATATCTTCTTCACCCATTGCCTGTTTATCACTTAAAGACAAAATATAATCGGGAGAGGAAAGATTTGCACCTTTTTCTTCTGTTGACTGCTGTTTCTGACTAGAATGATCTTTATCTTCTACAGCCTTATCTTTTGATTGATCAATCGTTTTTGAGGCTGCTAGATTAGATTTAGTTACAGGTTTATTGAAACCTGTAACTATTATGGAAGTAACACTTATGATCAGCAGTAAACCTGTTATCAATCCTACTCCAACTAATAGTCTCTTTTTTTTCAAACGATTGTTCTTTATTTCCATGCGGGTTCTTAGAGTTGAGGGTATGTTATCGTTATCTGTTGCAACCCTTGTGCCGCAGTTTATACAGAATTTATTAGATTCATATAATTTTCCACCACAATTTGTGCACAAATCCATTTAAACAATCCCCTTTATTCTAAAGTTTCAATCATACATTATTATAGAACAAAAAAAGGGAATAATTATTTCAAACAGATTATTCTGATGTAACATCAGCATTTCAACTTAAGAAACGTATATCTGCATGGTATGTATTTTAATCATGAAAGAACATGGTTGCATTAAATCGATCTTTTCGGTAAGGATCATAAAATCCATCCGTAATGGTCCAACCCGAAAAGTCTTCTTTTTTATATAATTTATGTTCTGACCGATGTGAACGCATTGGGAGTTCACCAATCAAAAGAGCATTTTTTGCTACGCGTTTTAATTCGCTAATAGCTTGCTGGGCGTATTCCTCGGAATCAAAATACAGAAATACACCATAACAAATGACTTTATCAAAGCTTTTATCCTTAAAAATAATATCATTGGCTTCTCCCACTATGACAGAATTCCCTAGGATTTCAATATGCTTTTTAACAAGGGTAGGAGAGTAGTCAATTCCTACATAATCACAATTTAAATATTGAGCTAAAGCACCCGCGCCACAGCCAACTTCAAGAACCTTATCGGTTGGTTTGATATCTAATGCCTTTACGATCTGGGCTGCTACCTCTGGCATATTAACCTGTGTAGCTTCATATCCGTTATAGGCAAGCAAATCTTCTTGTGAGCCAGATACTTTACCTTTTCTGGTCCAGATTTCTCTCCATGTTTCTTTTGGTTGTTCCAATTTTGAGTTTTGTGTTTCTACCTTTGGAGTTTGATTCATGATCTTATCCTCCTTATATTGAGTGTGCCTTCCTTTTGGTTATATTCAAATTTTGAACATAATTATAGTATAAATAAATATATGTGTGGAAAGAAGAACTTAGTTCAAAAATTAACAAAAATGGAAGGAATAAAAAAACACAAAAAACCTTTTGGATGGATACATAGAGAAGGTTTTTCCCATATTTTTCATCAGACTAAAAGAAGTAACTTAATTCTGCTGTAACAGTAAATTTACAATTAAACCTTATAATCAAGGAAAATATATTTATGGGGTGATTCGATGCTTACACTTTGGCATAAATGTAGAAAAAACTATTTTCGAACGCTTGCAAACAATTGTTTGTGCGAGAATTTAAGAAATAGGTTTTTAATGAAAGCATCTTATCATAGGCATAAATTAATTAAAGAGTACTAAGCATGTAATTCATACTTTGATTCTATGACACACATATTCAGTTCAAAAATAGATAAAAAAAGCCGGGCATTGGTCGATTAGACAGGTTCATAACGACAGTTTTGTTAAAAAAATCCGGGCTTTGGTCGATAAGACGGGTTCATAACGACCGATCCGTTAAGAAAATCCGGGCTTAAGTCGATAAGACGGGTTCATAACGACCGATCCGTTAAGAAAATACAAGCTTCGGTCAATAAGACGGGTTCATAACGACCAATCCGTTAAGAAAATACAGGCTTCGGTCAATAAGACGGGTTCATAACGACCGATCCGTTAAAAAAATTAGGGGCTTCGGTCGTTTAGAGCACGTGTAAAGGCTAGGGTACGCTAATTTAAACGCGTTCAAGCTTTTTAAATGGTTTAGGAGGTAATTCAACACGGATGGTATCACCTGGTTTCACTTCTCCACTCTGCAAAATTACTCCCATTATTCCTGCTTTTCTTATAAGGTTTCCATCTGAATCCTTATCCAAAACAGCCTTTAAAAGACCAGGTTTAAAATGATCAATCTGAGCACAAGGATTCCGTAAGCCTGTTACTTTAATAATTGCGGACTCTCCTATAGATAATATCGTGTCAGTTGGTAATTTAAGAAGATTTATTCCGAGAGTAGTAATGTTTTCACCCATTTGTCCAGGTTTAATAGTAAAATGGTCTGCTAACTCTTCAAATAATTCATTTTGAATTAAATGCACTTGTCTTAGGTTCCGTTGATTTGGATTTTGTGCCACTCTAGAGCGATGTTTAACCGTTGAGCCAAAGTGTGCATCGCCTTCAACCCCTAATCCCTTCACTAATCTTATAATCTCTTGATTTTCTTTACTAAAAGTATGTTTCTTACATAAACTAACCGCTATGACTGTTCCTAAAATTGAACTCTCTTCATTTTCATCATACATTCAATTCTCATAGCCCCCTTTATTAATCTCACTGTTGTTCATATTCAATAAAGATTTAATTATTCCCACTTCAACCTGATCCTTTAGTACAAAAAGAAAAAGCCGCCAAAATGACAGCCCTAATCTTCAACTCTTGCACTTGTTTGACAACGGTTGCGGCAGCACGCCCCCTTGTTCTTAGTTGTACTAAGAATCTTATATAATTATTGATTCATTACATTTCCGCGGCATATAATTTTATAAACGCCTCTGTAGCTCTAGAAGGGAAGAGCGCCGGAAAACAATTGTAGCCACCGGGTCGCAAGGCAAAGGTTTCAGAAGCACCGAAAAGCAAATTAGCTGAAGCAGGTGAAATTCCGTAGGGAAGCGTGTTGCCCTTAGCCTATGCTTACGAAAGGAGTGCGGGTTCGAATCCCGTCAGAGGCATTACTCTAAATATATTAATAATATGAGATTCCTTGCTGTATTTAAATAAAAATCAATCGTGTTTCCTTCTGAATCAACGGACATGATTATTACATCACTGACTCTTTACTTATATTGAAGTTTTTTGACTAGAACCAACATTTTTGTTGCATCATGACCAGAACTAGCGGAAAGGTCAGGGATTTAGAGAATACTCTAACACCAAAATCCTTGCTTTTTTATCCTCACCTCGCCCATCCAGCAATAGTCGTTATATTCTCCGGTTTTGTTCTGCAGCAGCCGCCAATCAATCGGGCACCACATTCATACCAGTGATGCGTACTGTCGCCATAGGTTTCTTCGGATGAAGCCCCATGCCAAGTTTTAGTGACTGCATCGTACTGCTCGCCTAAATTTGGATATACGATGATGGGTTTGTCTGTGTGACTATGCACTTTTTTTATCAGCGAAGAAATGTACTGGGGCCGCGTGCAGTTTATGCCGACGGCAGCCACTTGATCATGTTTATCCAGCCATTCAGCACATTCAGCAATCGGGGTTCCATTACTAATATGCAGCCCGTCTTTTGCACTGAAGCTAATCCATGCATAGGTTCTGGGAAACTCTTCTAACAACCTGACGATTGCTCTGGCCTCCATCAGACATGGAATGGTTTCGCAGGCCAGGATATCGGCACCGGCATCAATCAGGGCTTTCATACGGGGCCTATGGAAATTCATTAGTTCTTCTTCGGTCAACGTATAATCTCCTCGATATTCAGATCCGTCAGCAAGAAATGCGCCATATGGCCCTACTGAACCGGCTACTAAAGGCTTCGGCCGGTTTGACCGGTTCTCGAATTTTCCCCAGAATTCATCGCGTGCTTCTAAGGCTATCTGGACGGATTTCTTGATGAGAAGTAGCGCTTCAGCCTCGCTTAAACCGCGTCGGGCAAATCCTTCGACGGTTGCCTGGTAACTGGCCGTAATAGCACAGTCAGCTCCCGCTGTAAAATAATCCGTATGTACCTGTTTGATAAGCTCCGGATTTTCCATAAGTATGGCTGCCGACCAAAGGCTGTCGTTCAAATCACAGCTATGACGCTCAAGCTCAGTTGCCATAGCACCGTCTAATATAACTAGCGGGAATTTCTGTAATATGTTTTCAATAGGATTCATTGTAGTACCTCCGCTACAGTCAATTTTCTGTGATCCCGTAGAAATGATGAAAGGACAAGACTTTCAATTTCTTAAATCATCAGTGTTCATTGAGTTCATCAATATAAACCAAAGTTGGAAAAATGTCTTGGCCGTTACTTAAGTTAAACAGATTATAGGTAGAGTCGAAACGATGAATTTGGTTAAAAAGGACAGATTCTCCTGCGGAGAAGTCTGTCCAAAGTCAGGTGAAATTCATTCAGCAATGGATTGGATTATTAGCTTAACAGTCTGACAACCGAAGATTTTGTACATTTTTTTATTTCATTTACAGTTTTTTATACCAATCCCGATAGTATCATTAGTATATTCTAACACCAGACCCTCTCTACTTAATATTCTCTATATACTGATCGAGTTCATCATGAGAATCTACTAGATTCTTCTTTCCACGATTTTTAATATAGTAGTAAAAATAGCATAAAGCAATGAAGGGTACTCCGCTATACAGAGCAATTCGTTGGCTTGGATCGAATGCAAGTCCTACACAAGAAGCGAAACATAGAACAAAAGCAGTGATGGGCACAAAGGGATAAAGAGGTGTACGAAATTTCAAATCTGAAATATTTCCCCCCTCTTTAATAAAATGCTTACGAAACATATACTGCGATAACACAATTCCCATCCACACAATAACCACGGCAAATCCTGAAATAGCTACAAGCACTAAATAAACCGTATCTGGTGCAACTACACTAGAGAATAACGACAAACAGGCTACTGCCATACTTACAATTAACGCATTAAGCGGCACTCCTTTTGAGGTTACCTTTCCTAAGAGGGGGCTTATTGTTTTTTCATTGGAAAGAGACCATATCATACGAGTAGATGCATAGAGACCGGAATTTGCTACGGATAATAAAGCCGTAAGTATAACGAAGTTCATGATATCAGCTGCATAAGGAATTCCAATATTATCAAAGACCATAACGAATGGACTTTCAATGACTCCTGCTTCTTTCCAAGAGATTAATCCAGATAATACAAATATAGCTCCGATAAAGAAGAAAACGGTTCTCCAAATGACATTTCTAACGGATCGGGGAATGTCTTTTTCCGGATTTTCGCTCTCTCCCGCTGTAATTCCAATGAGCTCTGTTCCTGAAAAGGCAAAGTTTACAGAAATCATAGCCATTAAAACTGGAAGCAGCCCATTAGGAAAAAGACCTCCTTCACTAGTAAAATGTGAGAGCATCGGGGCAGATGCATGGCCTTTCATGGGTATGAAACCAAACATCGCGGCTCCCCCCAATATGATAAATAATATAATGGTAATTACCTTAATTCCGGCAAACCAAAATTCTGCTTCTGCAAAAAATTTTACTGAAAAGGCATTTAGTAGAAAAAGGATAATCGCAAAGATGGCACTCCATATCCAAACGGAAGTATCAGGGAACCATCTCTTCATTAATAGACCAGATGCGGTAAATTCCGATCCTACTGTTACCACCCAGGTAAGCCAGTACATTACACCAATGGTAAATCCGGTAGCAGGACCGACATACTTTGTAGCATACGTTTGAAATGAACCGGTTACCGGCATGGCTACAGTTAATTCACCAAGGCACAGCATAACAAGATACATAATCAAGGCCCCAACCAAATAAGCGAGAATCGTCCCTCCTGGTCCAGCTTGATTAATGGTATAGCCCGTGCTTAGAAAAAGGCCCGTTCCAATTACCCCTCCTAGCGAAATCATGAACAAATGTCTGCTTTTCATTGTACGCTTTAACTGATTTTGATCAGAATTATTTGCCTGCAGCATCCAGTTTCCTCCTTTGGTATAGGTAACCATCGTCCAACCTATTAGGTCAATTCCTATTAAACTAGCATTATACCACCGGATTGTCTATTAACTTTTAACGGCAACCTTAAAACAAACAACTTTTGGCTCGGTCATTTCTTGAAGTGAAAATTTAATTCCTTCACGACCTATACCAGAACCTTTTACCCCCCCAAAAGGCATCGCATCTATTCGATAATCGGAGCTGTCATTTACGATAACCCCGCCTACATCCAGCTTACGTACAGCCGCCAAAGCATCATTTAAATTTTGAGTGAAAATACCTGCTTGTAAGCCGAAAGCCACATTGTTAGATTGAAAAATAGCTGTATCAAGATCAGGAACACTATAAAGGGTAACAACTGGTCCAAAGACTTCTTCCGTTGCCAGCTTGCAATCAGCTGGTACATTCTCTAAAACAGTTGGGTAATAAAAAGATCCCTTTCGTTTGCCGCCACAAAGCAATTTTGCACCGCTTTCAACGGCTTCATTAACCCAACTCTCCACTCGCTTTGCTTCCTTTTCTGATATCATTGGCCCCATATCAGTTTCCTCTGAAAATTTATTACCCACTCGATACTTTAGAGTACGAGTAAGGAATCTTCCGACAAAGTCCTGATAAATCCCTTCTTGAACATATACTCTTTGCACTCCGAGGCAATTTTGACCAGCTGCCCAAAAGGCTCCGGAAACAGTTGATTCAACGGCTTCTTCTAAATCAGCGTCTTCTAGAACGATAACCGGTGAGTTCGATCCTAATTCCATACTGAACTTTTTCATCCCCGCCTTTTGCATAATCGCTTGGCCAGTGGAAAATCCCCCTGTAAAAGATATCATTCGTACCGCTGGATGGGTAATCAGGCTTTCTCCCATGTCACTTGGATAACCGGTAATGACGGATAAAACTTTAGGAGGCAAACCTGCTTTTTCAAATGCTTCTGCCAATAAAAGAGCGCTTAATGGTGTAGCTGGTGCTGGTTTAACGATGATTGCATTTCCAGCAGCAATAGCCGGCCCCACTTTATGTGCAACTAGGTTTAATGGATCGTTAAAAGGCGTGATCGCCACAATGATTCCAATAGGAAAACGATAATAATATCCCATGCGATCTTCACTTCCCGGCATTTGGTCAAATAAAATCGTTTCCCCATTCATTCTCCTTGCCTCTTCAGCACTAATACGAAGAGTCTCAATACAGCGTAATACTTCTTTTCTTGCCTCCTTAATGGTTTTACTTCCCTCACATGCAATCGTGGTTGCAAATTTTTCTTTATGCTCATAAATCCAGTCAGCAGCACGATTTAGAATCGTGATTCTTTCGTGTGTCGTCATGTCAGCAGCAATTTTTGCTCCCTTTTTTGCCTCCTCTATGGTTTGAAGTACATCTTCCTCATTAGCGGCAGGGACAGTTGCGATTAAACGATTATCTTGGGGGTCGAAGACTTTAATGCTTTTGGAGCGGGATACCCACTTTCCAGCTAGAAACATCTTATTTGCTTTTGTCTGTGTCTCTATAAATGTCATGACATAACCACCTCATATGACTAATTTTTCACTTTGTAATTTAATAGTGCAAAAGATTACAATTGACCGCGGCTAATATTAATTAAATCAATAAGAATAGAGAATCCAGTTTCCTTTCGGCCAGCTCCGGCACCAATAAGCGTGATCGGACCGGCTAAATCGCAATCATATGTAATCGCATTTTGTGCACCTGAGACTCCAGCTAAAGGATCTGTAATCGGTATCGCTTCGGGACCTACCTTTGCGATGACTTTATCACCATCTTTTATGCATTTAGCAATAAGTTTCCACTTTTTCCCCTTAGATTTTGCCCATTGGATATCTTGTTGTGTAAGATGACTAATTCCTTCACATTCTACTTCTTCTCGTTTCATCGGAACATTCATGACAATATTAGCAAGAATGGTAGCTTTATATTGGGCATCATACCCCTCGATATCACTGGTAGGATCTGCCTCTGCATAGCCAAGAGCCTGTGCCTCAGCCAATGCTGCCTCATAACTCAAGCCTTCTTCCATTTTAGTTAAAATATAATTGGTCGTTCCATTTAATATCCCGCGTATTTCGGAAATATTATTTCCTGCCAATGTAACGAGGGGCATTCTCAATGCAGGTGTTCCGCTCATAACGGTTCCTTCAAAGCCCCATCGAACATGATTCTTTCTGGCTAACTCAACCAGCTCTTGGTAAGCTAAAGAAACTGGACCTTTATTGCTCATTACTACATTCTTTCTGCTTTCAAATGCTGCTTTACAATGATCGATGGCGGGTTGGCCGGTTTTTACATCTGTGAAAGTAATTTCTACAATGGTGTCCGCATTACTTTCACGGATTGTCTGAAAACTATCCCATCCTCTTACCAAACCAGGGCTTTCCGGGTAACAATCAAGTTTCCCTGTTTCCTTTACAGCTTGTAATGCTTTAGCAATATCCAAGCCTTCTGGATGATAAAGAGATCCCTTAAGAAAATCAGAAATGGCAACAATTTTTGCATCCAAGCCAAGTCCACTGCGTAACAATTCACCTTTTTCTTCTAAAATTTCGGCAAATCCTTGACCAACTACACCAAAACCAAGCAACGCAATTTTATGTGTCATACTCAATACCTCTTCCATTGTTATATTTTCACTTGCTGCTATTAACAGGCAATTGCGATTCTAAATGGGAAAAAGCTTGTTCTAAATCCGAAATAAGATCTTCTGTATCTTCAATCCCTACAGAGATACGAACCAAACCTTCCGGAATACCAAGAGCTTTCCGTTCTTCTAACGTACATTCGACATGGCTGGTCGTTCTTGCCGGTCCGTATATCGTTTCAACAGCTCCAAGATTTCCAGCTTTGTTTGCATATTGTAATTTTGGCAATAAAATTTTGATTGCCTCCATTTCATCTTTCAATACAAAACTTACTATTCCGCCGAAACCCTTCATCTGCTTCTTTGCAATTTGGTGATGTGGGTGTGTTTCTAATCCAGGGTAATAAACTGCTTCCACGAACTTTTGCTTTTGCAGATACTTTGCAATAGCCATTGCACTCTTTTCTTGCTGCCTGACACGAAGTTTTAACGTTTTCATCCCTCTTAAAATAAGATAAGCTGACCACGGATCCATAGTTGCTCCATTAATTTCGCGATAGTGATAAACTCTTTTCATCAGTTCTTTGGAGCCGCACACTACACCCCCTAACGCATCGGCATGTCCGCTTAAAAATTTAGTGGCACTATGGATGACGATATCCACTCCTAATTGAATTGGATTTTGATTAATAGGAGTAGCAAAAGTATTGTCTATTATCACCAATGCCCCCACCGATTTTCCGGCTCTCACCATTCTCTTAATATCCGTAATTTTCATGGTAGGGTTGGTTGGAGACTCCAAATATAAAACCTTACATCCTTTGGCCACTTCAGCTTCAATTTCTTCATGATTTCCAGTGTTGCATAACGTTACATCTACATCGATATGCGGTAAGAATTCAGTAAAGATTTTATTAGTTCCCCCATAGGTGTCTTTTACGGATACTACTCGGTCTCCAGGCCTTAAAAATGTATATAAGGTGCTGCTAATAGCGGCCATTCCTGATGAGAAACCAATCGCTTCCTCCGCTCCCTCAAGAATTCGTACTTTTTCTTCAAAAGCTTGCACAGTTGGATTTGTCATTCGATTGTAAATATGTCCAGGTTTATTTCCGAGAGCAACCTCTTGCCACTCATCCACGTCATCGTAATTGTAGGCTACACTAAGCACCACAGGAACTTGGGTTGCATTATAAGCTAGAAATTCTTTTTCTCCTGCCCATACAGCTTTTGTACCGTCTTTTATACCTTTAAAGTTTCTTTCATCCATATTTCTGCCACCTCTCATTTTTATAACTTTGAAAATGTCCTTTTGTATCCCCACTAAATTTCATTAAAAAAATCCCCCTTTACACTTCTTATTTTTAATGGGGTTCGTTTTTTGGACACCTTCTTACTAAACCACTTTTAAATTATACAATATATTGTATAATACACTGAATAGTCTGACAAATATCTCTATGAAGATTATATAATGGACCTTTTCCATTTTCAATGTTAAATTTTAAAATTTACCTGTCTAGTTTAATAATTAAGATTTATTTGTATTGGCCGGTCTAGAAAAACACCGTCCGCTTCTTCCCTATTCTTTTAATTTTCCAAAAATAAGAATCTAATATGAATTGATTCATAACATATTAGAATTGGATACAATAGATTTAAAAAGGATAATGAGTTACTTTGGGACGATATTGAAGAGATATTGAAGAATTTGGGTGCTCATGCTAATATAAAAAGCAAGAATTTCCACTTTTTTAACTTAGGGGGGAATAACTATCAAAAAGAGGTACCGATCATTAAAAGATCATGTATACGATTACATAGCCACAGAAATTCAGAATGGAACATTACTTCCCAATCAAAAGATAAATGAAATAGCACTAAGTGAGAAATTAGAAGTAAGCAGAACACCTGTGAGGGAAGCCTTAATCCAACTAGCTTCTGAAAATTTACTAGAGTTCTTTCCTCGAAGAGGATTTATCGTTAAAGAAATTGATACCAAGAAAAAGCTCGATGTTTTTAGTGTTGTTGGTGTACTAGATGCCTTTGCAGCCACTTTAGCTCTGGACAATTTGACCGAAGATGACATGGAACTAATGGAAGAGTTGGTTAGGAAAATCGACCTTTCCATTTCTCAGAAAAATTATACAGATTATCAAAAATACCAAAACCAATTCCATAAAGTATACATTGATAAGTGTTACAACTCTACATTAATTGATCTCCTTGATTCTTTACAGAATAGTTTTGTTAGGCAGATTTATTTAAGTAAAGACGAAGAAAAACTCTTTACAGTATTACAACAAATGAATGTACAGCATAAACAAATTATTGATTACTTTAAGAATAAAGATAAAGATAGCTTAGAGCACCTGATTAAGAATGATCATTGGAAAATAACTCATATCGGTTTGATATAGAATATATGGGGCCGGTTAAAATGATTTACTAGAAGAATAATTTGAGTCAAATGATTTTCCTAGGTACATTTCGATTCCCCGCAAGACATGAAATGGCGCTCTTGTCAGCGCCCCCAGCCTTCCTCCACGATATGAAACACCTACCTCATGGCCTTATGCTCCATTTCGACAAAAATTTCCCCCCAAGAAAAAACAGCGAATAGCATATACCATCGCTGTCAAAAAGTTTCATATATTGGAATTAAATAACTTTTTTGTTCACTCTTCTTATATACGTAAGTTTTCTGAATTTAATATACCTGACAATAGAATGAGAAAACAACAGGGACGGTACTCCTGGCTTTTTACTGCCAGGAGTACCGTCCCATGGTTTTAGTTATTATTTTCATCCGTATCGTCGTAGTAAGTTCCTGCTCCCTGTTCTGCATTGAAGGTCCAGTCAACTTTAAGGCTGTCGCCTTGGAATTGGTTTTGATCCTGGCCATTATCGACAAACTCAAACAATACGAAGATTTTCTTCTTTTGTCCTGTTGGAATGCCATCAGGCTTAGGTCCTGTAGGGTTATCAATTTGTGTTAAATCCGGCCCCTGCTCCACACCCAACGTGCGATTTTCACCGCATTAACCGTTCCATCTTATTCATTTAGGCTAAAGCAATTTAACTCACAGGGTCGAGTAAGATGATGGGATTTCCGCAATGAAGGAGAAACAATCCATCGGTGAGTGTAAAAAAATGTAAAGAGGGCACAAAAGCCCTCTTTAAGCTGTTTTAAAATTAAATCGCTTTCGTAGTTTTGAGAGCAGATTAATTAGTTGTGTAAGTATGTTCATACTTTACTCAATTAGGGAAGGGGTGGATTTTAAAACATTTAATTTATATTTCTTGCTGTATGAATAATTTCATTCTTGTTAGCTTCAAGCCATGGCTTTTTTACTTTGAGTAATGAAATACATGCAAAAATAGCAACGACTAAGAAAATAAATCCGATTAAGTAAGAAGATGAATAACCAAATTTTTCAACTAAAACCCCAGAGACCGTTCCAAGAATAGATGACAAAAACATAAAAAACGCATATAAACCTGAATAGATAGTAGCATAGTGCTTTGTCCCAAAAAATTTGGAAGTAAAGATTGGCAATGCTACAAAGTTAAAGTTCAAACCAGCACCACCAAATAGGATATAAAGATATACAAGCCCTAAAGATTTGCCAAGAAGTACCAACGAAACGAGTGTGATGGCACCTAACGTAAAACCAGCCATACAACCTTTCGATAGTCCAAACTTATCAAACAAATAACCAATAGTCATTTTCCCAAGCATTGAACAGATACCAAATGCAAAAAGAATCTGACTGAGCTGAACGTTGCTAACACCGATATCAGTCAAATAGGATGGAGTTTGAACGACGTCAATCATTTGCGGAATTGATGTTCCAATTACAAATACAATAACAAGCCAAAACGCAGAAGTTTTGAATGATTGACCCAAAGAAATTCCATCGCTTGAATTTGGTTGAACCTCTAAAGATTTTTCAGCTGGTACTTCAGGGTCACCTTCGTTTAACCCATAAGCTTTTAAATTCTTATCTTCAGGGCGAGTATAAATAAGGGTTCCGCAAATTACGGCAAGGATAATAACGGCTACACCCCAAACAACAAAAGCTGATTTGTAACCTGAGCTCGAAATGACTAAGTTCAAACTTGGTGCGAAAATGGCTGCTCCAAGTCCAACACCAGCCATAGCGATCCCCATTGCTGTTCCTCGTTTTGCCTTAAACCAGTTTGTGATAATTATTGGAACAGGTAATACAGAAACTGAAATTATAATAAAACCAATTAGGAAAGTAATAAACGTCAATATGCTCAAGGAATCAATTTTGCTCATTGCGATAATCAATATACCTTGTATTATACCAGCGGTCAGAACAGCAATCTTTAAGTTTGCTTTGCTAAGTAATTTGGCTAATAAAATATTACCAACAATGGTACCGATGAAATAGAGTGATATTAAAGAAGAAACACCGGCTATGGAATAACCTTTAGCTTTGACCATTGGTGACAAAAAAACTGCTAGGGATGAGACAACTCCAGTTCCAAGCGCTGTTAAGACAGTACATGCAAAAACAACGATCCAACCATAAAAAAATTTCTTTTTCATCAAAACACCCCTCAATAGTATTATTTATAAATCCACTCCTAACTCCTTAATTGCTATTTGTTGCTCAAAGTCCCTGTGGACATTTCCTCTAAATTCATCATCCAGAAAAACTTTTAAAACCATGCGACTAATCATTTCCGCGCCGTTTTTTAGACTTTCATGCGCTTTTGGCATTGTCGTTGCTTTTGCGAAATCGGTGGTATGAAGGGCACACTGTTCATCCGTAATCGAAATCATCGGATGTAATGTTGGGCAACAATAGCTCACATTGCCGATGTCTGATGAACCTAATGGATCCGAAATGTCATTCACACGTAAACCAAGAGATTCCATAATATTCTTCATTTCTTTCTCAGCCGCCGCATTACTCACCATGTCTGCAAAGTCTTCGTACGACCGTTTCCATTCGAATTCGCAATCGAAAGCGATAGCGGCTCCCTTTGCGCAATTTAAGATTGCTTTTTGCGCTGATTCTATGGAGGCAAAAGAGTTAGCACGAAATTCTACTATCACTTCAGCTGTATCAGGAATTACATTAGGTGTTTTACCACCATCTGTAAAAATTTGATTGATATTTACGTCTTTTGTAAGGGTTTGTCTTCTTGCATCAATCAAATCAACAAATTTTCTTGCAGCAGTTAGAGCATTTCTCCCATCCCATGGGCATACAGACGCATGAGCAGTCTGTCCGAAAAATTTGAATTGAAAGTTTTTTAGCGCAAGGAACTTTGCATTAGGTTCATTTATTCCGCCCATGTAACTATGCAACATGATGGCAAAATCCATTTTATCAAATACACCGTTTTTGGCCATTCCGATTTTTGCCCCAAATGTTTCCTCTGCTGGAGTTCCGATTACGTAAAGATTTCCTTTAAAATAACTTTTCAACTCGTGAAGGGCAAGCCCCGCTAAAACAGACATAGAACCATGTAAGTTATGACCACAGGCATGTCCTAAGCCCGGAAGTGCATCGTACTCTACTAATATAGCAACAGAAGGTCCTTCACCATTTTTTAATTCAGCACAAAAGGCAGTTTCGTAACCAGAGAAAGGATATTGAACGTCGAAGCCAGCTCTTTCTAAAATATTTACGATTCTCTTGCTGCTTTCGAATTCTTCCCCTGACACCTCTGGATTTGCAGCTAAATCGTCACTTAAAGCAACCATTTCACTGTAATGTTTTTGGATGGAAGTTATGAGAAAATCTGACAGAAAAGCATCCATAAACAACACCTACTTTCATTTTCTTAAAACATTAACTTGCCTTTCAGGCTGCATTGTCCGCAAACTTCGGAATCAAGAAATCTAATCCAATCTAACCGCCCTCCTTTAGTCATTAAAGGATAAATTTTCATACATTCATACATCTATACAAAAAATTCATTTAAGGAGTATTTAAGGTAAATATTCCTTAAATGAATTTTAAACGATGAAATCGTTTTCTTCAACTATTTATATGAATTTTCTAAAAACAAAAAAACACCCAAATATGGATGTTTATTTTAAACGATATAATTTACTAGGTCTTCCACGTAAAGAGGAAGATTCTTCTCCAATATACTCAATTAGATCAACTTCACACAAATCTGTTACAATACGTCTTGCATTTCGTTCTGTCATATGAAGGTGTGCTGCCAAATCCTTTGTACTAAAAACGTTCCAATTCATTTTCCTGATTAGAGCATCAATTTTGTGAAAAGTTTTAACGCTGATATTACCCTTTTTCAGTTTCTGTAAAAAATCTTTATCCTCCGTACGAAAGGAATAGGTTATCTCTTCTTTTTTCCCAATGGACTCGATAATCATTCCGTTGTCGACAATAAGTATCTTCCGTTCAGGCATTTCCTTTGATTGCCTAATTGACACCTGCGCGTTTATTTCTGCAGAAAAGACTGTCTCTCCATATCCGATTCCTACAACAACCGTCGATTCCGATTCTAGCGACAACTGCTCTAATGTATGTTCTAACATAGGAATTTCTCGTTCAATCGCGCCGCGGGAACTAAATATCACATATTTACCATATCCTTTTTCTATCAAAGAGCCATTTAATTGTTCACAGAATTTAAGGAGTATCTCCTTTAAACGCAGCTCCAAAAACTGTAAATCATAGGAACTCTTTGCATTCTGCATAATGCTTTCAAAATGCTCAATCTCAATAATTTCCACACCAATTTGAGTGTCCTTAAAGTAATAGCCCTTTATTTTCTCAGTTAAAATCCTCAGAGTTTGGCGAATTTCCCTTCGGCTAGTTGACATCCATTCGACTGGTAAACCGGCTTCTTTTAAGTGCTTATAAACTGTTGGAAAACAGGTGATGACTCCATCAATTTTTTTTGATTCCCATAAATCTAGGTGAAAATGTAACAATTCCTCCATATTAATATCATCTGGTTCAAACTTTTTCACGTAAATCTCATTAAATGTCATAGACAACTGTTCTACTGCTTCTTCAACTAAGTTGGAATAAGAGAATGTATCGATACTCAATCTTTTGATCAATTTTTCCTGTGAATTGACCATATTTAAAAGACTTTTGTATAAACTAGATTCCGTATGTGGGATATACAAAAGATTTTCTTTAGAACCTAAAACATTTCTCGCGATCTCATATGGCAATTCGCCAGAAAAAAGCCAAGCATGAATCTTTTTATCATAATCCTTTACAATTTTTTTTGTTTCCTCAGGTTCTTCATAAGGGAATGCTACAAATTCCATTCCCTGCTCAAATTCTTTAGCTATTCCAAGAATTCGTTCTAATGACCAATTTGGTCCAACCACTCCGATTCGATACATCATTAGAACACCTACTTCCTATTTGGTTACTTTAAATTCATTTTCCATAAAAGAAAGATAATTTATCTTTGAACTAGATTACTCTGTTTCTCAATAATAGAATTATATTAATAATTGTAACTGCAAATACCCTTTGATGTCTTCATGGTAATAATATAATTATTACTGGTTGAGAATTAACCTTAAGTATACTTCTTCATAATCTTCACTATTATTTTAATATATATATCCAATTTAATTATGAACAGTTATCCCACAAAATGACCCTTTAAAGGAATAAAAACGAACTATTTTTTCCATTCTAAAAGCATTCGATATTTAGCTTAAGTGTTAATTTTTATTGTTGATTTACAATCTATGAAATACCTCGATTAGGAACGACTTTCTTAAAGAAGAAGTTAGTTAATGTAATCAATTATTTTTTGATATCCAAATGGTAAAACGCTTGCCACTAATAAACCAATTACAATTGAAGAAGTAGAAAAAATAATGCATTTCCGAAGTGATATATCATTCCTCTTAAAGGCGATAATGAATACCTTCATCATAAAAAAGACAGTAATAAATATTATGATAGCTGAAAACACACTCGCTAAAATTACCTCCATTGTGGACCTCCTTTAATAAAGTCATTTAAATTAACCTGTAGTCTGCAAAACAAACTTTTATCCATATTATAACAAAAACAGCTTAATGCTTCTTCTACTAAACTGCCAGTCCACCCTGCCTCGTAAATAAAAAAAAGCTGCCATATTTGACAGCATAACCTCTATGATTTCTCGTCAGCAGGTGTTCTTTTATGTTTTTCATTTATGATTTTCTTATTAAGTATCCTTACTTTGCCAACCATTAGTAACCTCATATCTTCTACAATATACCTGGCTAACTCTTCATCTGAAATGTCGTCTCCATCAATGTCAAGACGGAATTCCTGCCCTTGAATTCCACCGCCGTTCGTAAACTCGATTTCAAAATCGAATAGAACTCTTTTATCCATACAAATCCTCCTTAACCTTAGTTTTAGAGTGTTATATTTATATTCCTGTTTAACAATACAAATACCCATGCACGCTTTGTGCAACATGAAAGGTTTAAGCTGGTTGTTGCAAAGCGTCAATTTGCACAGGAAACTGCATACCATTTCCGCCTTCTCCTTATCTATTTCGTATAGTATGAGAGTGTTCATAAATAAGCCAAAGGGACGGTTCTCCTGGCTTAAAAAAGCCAGAGAACCGTCCCCTTGGTCAACTATACAATACGCCCTCACAAACATTACGGTCTTCTCGTACAAGCTCATGTTTCGGGAACTCTTGTTTCATAATGTTCTCGAATGAGTCATAGACGATATCATTTTTTAACAACAGACTGCCGGATACCGCAATTTTCATTTGAGAATGTAATGAATTCGGATTGGTTAATGCACGCTTTACAAGCTGAGCTAATTGTTCTCCCGCTTCTCGTAAAATGGATATAGCTGGTTCACCATTCTTTTGTGCAACATCATAAACGAGTTCTGATAGTTTAGCAATTTCTTGTTTAGAGGCTGCATAAACAAAGCTTTTAATATCAGACATGTTCTGGCCTTTTATCGAGTTCAGAATGGCCCGTGTTAAAATATCATGGCTATTTTTCCCTTCCAACTGAGACATCGCAAATTGCAGGGCCTTTATACTGATCCAATATCCGCTTCCTTCATCCCCCAATAAGTACCCCCAGCCGCCAGTACGCCATTCTTCACCATAATATCGGCCTAAAGCAATCGAACCCGTTCCCGCGATGATTAAAATGCCATCTTTCCCTTGAAGAAGGGCCGTATGGGCAAGCTGTGCATCATCAATCACAGCAAGCTTGCCATTAAAGGTTTGCACAAGATCAACTTCTATTCGCTGGCAAATCTCCTTTGAGTGGGCACCTGAGGCTCCTAAGAGAATCCGTTCTGGCTGCATTCCGCCCATCTGTTCGATACATAATTGGATCGACTTGGTAACCTGCTCGATGCTGGCTTGATATTGAACGGAGAAATTAGCTGGCCCCGTTTGAACTGAAAAGAGGGTCTTCCCCGTTATGGGATCAAATGAAGTGGCCTTTGTTTTCGTTCCTCCCCCATCGATTCCGATCACATATGTCATGTTCCATTCCCCACCGTCATCTATGATTTTTCATAAGAAAATTCTTTTTCCTATATTTCGTTAAAAAACCAATGGCTTCTCTTGTCTCATCTATATGTGTCAGTGTTTTCTCGTATTGTTGAGAGGCAACACACATAAAAAGAATATCCATCACATGCAATTGGGCCATACGGGAAGAGGTCGCTCCGCTTCGGAATGCGGCTTCTTTTGTTTTTGAAGTGTAAAGCCGAATGTCTGCTTGTTCAGAAACCAAAGAAGGGCCGTATTTGGTTAGACTTATCGTTTGTGCTCCTTTTCGGCTCGCCAGTTCCAGAATTTTTGCCACCTCAAAGGTATTGCCGGAAAAAGAAATTCCCACCACAACGTCATCTTTATGGGCAATAGCCGCCATAGAGGCTGCCATATGGAAATCTGTGAAGGCTGTGGCCGATTTATCGATTCTCATAAATTTTTGCTGAGCATCTTGCGCAATAATGCTGGAGGCACCTACACCAAAAAAATGAATGGTACGCGCATTTTGCAAAACGGTAACAGCCTTCGATAATTCATCCGGACTTAGCAGCTCAGCCGTTTCATTGATCGCTTGAATGCTGTTGCTCGTCATTTTCTCAATAATCGAAAAAGGGGATTCCTCCAACTCAATATCCCGGAATCCTTGAACGGCAGCCTTTTGTAAATCACCGGCAATTCGTAACTTTAAATCTTGAAAGCCTTTTAAATCCAATGATTTACATAATCGAATGACAGCCGCTCCACTGGTGTGACTTCTTTTTCCAATTTCATGTGTGGTTAGCGAAAGGGCCTCTTGGGGATTTTCTAAAATGTAGGTGGCTATTTTTTTCTCGGAGGGCGGCAGGCTCGGAAGCACTTCGGAAAGCCTTACTAGTCCGCCTGTCATAAAAGACATAGGAATCAACTCTTTCTTTTCATCTTTTTTAATGCCCATATTCAAATAAAAATCGGTTCCATTTTTTTCACAGGTCTCAGGAACCTCAAACCGATTTAGTAAGATCGAGTTGCTGTTAAAGCTTCATAAATGCCAGTAACCACACTGCCGTATTTTCCAGTTTTGAACCCATCCCCGGCAAAAGTGTTCGGATCTTTTATGGGGTCTATAACAGATGAATGCTTTTTATTGGTCAGTAAAGCAATCCCTAAATTTTGTTCGAAATCAAGTATCGTAACGGTACCCGTCCAACCTGTATGTCCAACTGCGGTCTCACTTGCATGCGGACCAAACATCCACGCCATGCTGCTATTTCCGTTTCTTCGCCACCCGAGTCCATACGTTGGATTTGTTGCAGATGGACGGACGAAAGTATGAATGGTTTGCTGCTCAAATACTCGCACGTCCCCATAGCCTCCCCCATTTAACATCACTTGCAATAACACAGCTAAGTCGTCTGTATTAGAGAAAAGTCCTGCATGTCCAGAAATACCATCCATGGAATAGAATGCTTTTTCATCATGCACTTCCCCCTGTAGTGTGTCTGTCCGGATATTTGGAAAATTGATCACGCCGTCACGCGTATTGCCCATTAATTCTGTTGCCGCAAAATCCGTTTGTTTAAACCCTTTTTGAAGTGGATTAAACAGGGTATGTATAAGGCCTAGTGGTTTGTAAATGTTATTTTCAACATAATCGTCAAGCAATTGTCCGGTCACTTTTTCAACAATATAACCCAATAGCATATAATCCACATCACTATATATGTTCTTTGTGCCTGGTTCATATTTTAGTGGTGTTTTAGATAACATTTTCAGCGTCTTAACGCGATCCTGCGAATAAAGCGTACCAGCTGCAGCGGGATGATGATATTGAGGATCCGCTGGAAAACCCGCACTGTGATGCAGAATGTCGATCAGACGCAGCCTATCCTTCCCTTTGATCTTGTCTTCCGACTCATCCTTAAATTCAGGTATATAGTGCTGCACCCTGTCATCTAAATCGATTTTTCCTTCGCTGACAAGCTTTTGCAGCGCATAATTGGCTGCATACATTTTGGTGTTTGAAGCCAAATCGAACATGGTATCGGCCTTCATCTTCTCAGGATGGCTTAATGGCGTCAGGCCGTCATATTTTTTCACATACCCATAAGCTGTGTTCTTTACCAATTTTCCATCTTTGATAATCAGTAAAACAGCGCCTGGAAAACCATTGTCTATATCTTCTTGAATCCGTTCATCAACCTGTTTCAGTTTCTCTGAAGAAAATCCAGCTTCTTCAGGATGTTTCACCCTGCTCAACACTGGAAAGGCATCGTTATCTTTAGCTGGCTTCATCCCTAAAGGCCTCCCCCAAACAACTTGCTGTCATTGATTTGCATGTACACGGCAACCGGTCTGCCCCTTGCCGTTCTGATATTAACGAGTTTCTTTAAAACGCTGCCGCATGAGCTCGAAGAAGCCGCGCGTATCGACGGTGCCGGCGATTTTAGGATCCTCCGAAGTATCATTTTTCCCTTAATGCGTCCTGTCTTAGGTACCGTGATGATCGTAAACTTTATCGGCGCCTGGAATGATTTTTTCTTCCCGCTCATCTTCATCACCGATGTGCCAAGAAAACCATTCCGATTGGCATGTTATCCTTATTCGGAGAACATTCTGCAGACTGGAGCACCTTGTTCGCCGGACTAACCCTGTCGTCCCTGCCGATGATCCTCCTATTCTTCTTCGCTTCAAGGCAGTTCATGGAAGGACTCACAGCAGGCGCAGTTAAGTAGCAATACCACAACAACACGGGGACGGTTTTAATGGCTCAAAAAGCCAGGAGAACCGTCCCCGTGGTCTTCTTTTTAACAGCATACCCCGCATGAACACCTATTCTTACCAAAAAACAAGGAATAGGCAGAAGGAAATTCCTGATTAACCCTTTGGACTTCCTTAGCAAATTTCTCCTCATTTATAGGAACTTGGGATAATACATTTGCTTTTTCCTGTGTGTCAATGCTGGCTCCGGGAGGTACAAAGCTATTGGGCTTAAGCTTTACCCCGCCCGTAACAACGGAATCTTTGGAAATAAAGCTGCCCTCACCTATCCAAGCGTTATAAACAATTGCATGAAATCCAATAAAAACATGATCATCCACTCGACATGGCCCATGAATCATGGACCCGTGGGCACAAGATACCCCATCGCCAATATAAATCGAAAACTTCATATCGTTAACTTCCATGTATTTATCTTTCAATCCATGAAGGATTACCCCATCCTGCAAATTGGTATTCCTTCCAATATAAAAAGGCGTTCCTTCATCAGCACGAATACTTACGAATGGAGCAATAAAAGTATTTTTCCGAATGGTAACGTCCCCAACGATAAAAGTAAAGGGACTTAAGAAAGCCGTTTTGCTGATTGTTGGATACTTTAAAGAAGGGTTCACAGATGTTGGAGGATTGGGACCTACAAAGTAACTATAAATATTTAGGGGGGTGTAATGATTACTTGGAGGATTCCACATGTTTTCTCCTTTCAAGTGAAAATTGCTTATTTAATAAAAATACGTAAGTTTTCTGAATTTAATACCTGATTAATAAGCCACAGGGACGGTTCTCACAGTTTCTGATGAGGGTTAGTTAAAACCCCATGGTCTTCCTAAAACGGAATTATTGCCATCCTTTTTTCCAAATTTTTATTAAAACCATAAATGTAAACGTTAGACATGCAATCCCTAGAAAAATACCACCCAAAATATCACTTGAGTAATGGGCACCTAAATAAACTCGACTAGCCCCTACTAAACTAAGGATAATAACAAACAACAAGCATACAAACCAAGCCATGGCCTTATTGCCGTTTTTCATTAACACATACCAAATAACACCTAAAACTAAACCATAAAACATAGAAGCATAAAGTATATGTCCACTCGGGAACGATTTCCCATGATTTTTAATTAAGCTAAATTCAGGACGTGGTCTCTCAATAACATCCTTAAAAAGGTTTCTAAGAAACCTCGTTCCTATAAACGCTGTGAATAAAACAAAGGACGTCAAAAAATAACGGTTTAATACCAGAACCAGAGCCAAAATTATAGTCAACATCAAACAAAAACGATAACCACCTAAATGAGAAATAACTTTTGCGATTGATATTAATCGTTCGTCATGAAATCCTCTAATAAATCCATCCATCTTTCCATCAAAGAATGACAAAAAGCCGAGTCCCTTTTTCACCCACCAGGCAAGTAAAAAAAATAAACAAAGACATAAAAAACAAATACAACTCAGCTTCTTTAAAGTTGGAACGAACAATACCTTCAGCACTCCCTAGATTAATATATTAAATTCTAACAAACTGTTCGTATAAGCTGCATGTAATCCAAAAACAACAATTAGAATTAATATATGTCCTGTCCAAAACAAAAAGGACCCACTCAGGCCCTTTAATTGTCTTTTCCCAATTTATTTTTAATTTTTCAAGGTAAGTGTCAACGGTTCTCTTGGTCTCTGGTAAAGTTAGTTTCATCACAAGTACCGTCCCAGTTACTTGTCCAATGATTCATCAGTTAAAGAGGCAGCTTAAATTTCATCCATTAAACAGCTGATTTTCCCCATAAAGTCCGTATAGTCAATTGCTTTGGTCAATTCCTTTACATTTTCCCATTCAGATAATATGTTTATGAAGCTCTCAAAAACATGGCTGAATAGTTGCCGTTCTGTTTTATTAATCGTAATCATCGTGATAATTTGAACCTTTTCTTCCCCCCATTTTACAGGCTTATCATTGATAATAATACATATTCCAGTTCTCTTTGCATCCATTTTCATTGAATGAGGGACAGCTATATTATTGTTAAAGGCGGTTGACGACATTTTTTCCCGTTCTAAAACTGATTCACAGTAATCCTTTTTAACATATTGCTTTTCATAAAGTTTTTGAGACATGTATTTTATATATTCTTCGGCATTATTTAAATAAATATTTTTCATGAACAATTCTTCGTTGAAAAACATTTCGAGATAATTTTTTACTTCCAAAATATTTTTTCGTTCACTTAGTTTTAAAAGAAGATTTTGAATATGTTCATAATCCTCTTTCGTTATATAGGGGTGGACGAAAACAGTTGGAATTTGTAATGACTTAATTGGAAGTGTCGTAATGATGAATTCAATTTTATCAGTATTAAGTAAATTATCTATTTCTGAAGTTACTTGAATAATTTCGATAGCATCCCTGAATTTCGCTTCAATTTTTTTAACCAAATTCATTTGCATATTATAGTAATTCGGGCAAACAACAGCACATAAAATTTTTGTTTCCAACTCTTTTTTGCGTTCAAAAAATGCCCCAATATGAAAAGCAATATAAGCAATTTCATCTTCTTTAATTACTACATTTTCCAATTTTTGTAGTTCATTTGAGATAAAAACGGAAATTTCATATATTAATGGGTATGTGTCCTTTAAATTATAGGTTAAAGGATTTCTGGACCATTGTTTATTTTTGGCTCTAAATACTAAATTTCGAATATGAAGTGTGAACTTAACAATAAATTCATCATCCGTTAGGTCAATAAAATAAGATTCATGTACTTTATCCAAGAGATTCCGTACAAGTTCAATATAGTGTTTATCCACAAAGCTTGTTAAAGAATCGGTTGTTAAGGATTGATAATTTAAAAGAGTTGTTTTACTTGAAAGCAAAAGTAATAAATAATATCTTTCGGCTTCATTAAATGTAATTCCATATTCATTTTGAATCATATCGGCAATATCTTTTGCAGCATTCATTTCTAAATTACTTTTTAACCTTTTTATTTCTAACGTTTGCTCAATGGATTTATTATTTTTAATTCGATCCATCGTAATAACTAAATGCAAAATGATACTGTTGATTGTATATTCATTTATAAGTAGGTTATATTTTTCTAAAATATTAATGACATTTTTCTTAAATTGGGTTATATTGTAATTTTTAAATAGCTCCTGCACTTTAACCGTACTTAAAAATTGCGGTGAGGCCTCTTGTGTAAGAATATGACTCATTAATTTCCGCTTTTCTGTTTCTTCCCCTACCAAGATTATCATGTCATTTTTCCGTTTCACTTTTAAATGGAAAGGAACAATTAGACCGTTGGCAATAACAATATCATTCTCTACTGTGGATGTACTAACAAAATTTTTTTCACTTAAATCAAAAACATCTAATCCTTCTGTATTTATGATTAACTCTTTTAATATCATATTAATCCGTCTAGAAGGTGAATCTTGAGGTTGAGAAGACGGTGCATGTTCATTGCTTTCCCTCGGTATTAATTTATATCCATTTTGGGCAGCGGAAATAATTGGTTTATCTTTGTTGATTGTGCTCACATAATTACGGATGGTTCGGGTTGAAACCTTAAAATGATTGGCTAAAGCACTCGCTGTAATCCAATCATTTTGGGTTTCCAGATAACTAAGAAAAGCTTTTAATTTTGAGTTTTCCATATTCATTCACCTCACTTTTTTCCATTTATATTATTAGTATAATCCAGGCTAAAAATAATCCAGTATTTAAAAATTTCCTAGGGGTAGGAAGTTTTTTTGTTTATCGTTAGAATCCCTGTAAAAAGTCCTTGTTTAAAATGAAAGCGAATTCATTTTTCCTAGGGGTAGGAAATTTTCCTGTTGGTATCGCTTTCTTTACCGTGACATACTAAACGTGTAAACAAAAGGAGGAGAAAATATTATGACAAAAAAAGTTTTATTAGTTTGTGGAGCAGGAGCATCATCTGGTTTTATGGCAGCTGCAGCAAGAAAAGCAGTTAAAAAATTGGGTGCAGATATAGAATTTAAAGCCAAAAGTGAGTCGGAAATTGGCGAACATTTAAATAGCGTTGATTTATTATTAGTTGCACCACATTTGAAATACATGATCGACGATGTTAAAGAGGCATGTGAAGGAGCCGGTGTTAAATACGGTATCATTCCACAAAGAGTGTATGGGGCATTGGACGGCCAAGGTTTAGTTAAGATTGCTATGGAATTTTTAGAAGGCGGTGAACAATAATGGAAAATCAAGTAAGTAAAGAAGAACTCGCATTAATTTCTATGAACGTCATCCTGCATGCCGGCAATGCACGTGATTTTGTTTATCAAGCTGTGGACAAAGCTTCCAATAGAGATTTCGATCAAGCTGATAAATTAATGAATCAAGCAAATGAGGAAATTGTCACAGCACACAAAGCTCAAACAGAAACATTGCAAAAAGAAGCTGAAGGGTATGATTTTCCGTATTCACCGTTATTCGGTCATGCTCAAGATACATTAATGACTGTTAAGTCGGAAATGAATGTGATGCGGGAGATTATAAAATTATACAAAAAACTATAAGGAGTGAATAACATGGATAAATTGATGTCGTGGATGACAGATAGTTTTGCTCCGAAGGTAAATAAGATGGCGAAAAACCCTTGGGTTGCATCAGTCCAAAGCGCAATCTTAGCTGCAATGCCGATGGTTTTCATCGGTTCCTTTGCTACCATATTGTCTATTGTTAAAGATTATTGGAAGGGCTTTCCTGACCTTTCATTACTCAGTACCTTCTCATTCGGACTATTTTCATTATTTTTAGCATATTTGATTCCAGAAGCAGTCATGAACAATAAAGGCCATAAGGAAGTTTCCAAACAGGCAGGTCTTGCCGGGTTGGCGTTTTTCTTAATATTGGTATTCCCAACAATAACGGCAGAAGGGCAAATAAGGTTTGATCTCAATTCTTTCGGTACAGCTGGCATGATTTCCGCTTTGGTTGCTGGATTGTTTGTTGGCTTTGTTATGAACCTTTTCTCTAAATGGAAACTCATTGGCGAGGATTCTGCCATTCCGGACTTTGTTGCTGTTTGGTTTAACACGTTAATTCCCATTACGTTAATACTATTAGTTGGCTGGATTTTTACATTTGAATTGCATATCAACCTATATAATGTAGTCAATTCCATCTTTTCACCGTTAATTCATCTTGGACAAGGTTTCTGGGGATTTGTTTTGATTAACTTCCTTGGTTTCGCTTTCTTATATACTTTTGGTATTTCAAGTTGGGTTTTGTACCCAGTTATGAGCGCTATTTCTTTACCTGCTATTGCCGAAAACCAGGCAAACTTCGAGGCAGGCAAAGCCGTAACCAATATCTTTACTGCCGAGGCAGCGAATCTATTTCTTATCGGCGGAGGTGGTGCAACATTAGCACTCGTCATCATGTTGGCTTTTATGGCAAAATCACAAAGATTAAGAATGATAGGAAAGGCATCTTTTATTCCTGCCATTTTTAATATAAACGAACCAGTCGTGTTTGGTGCGCCAATTGCGTTTAACCCGATTTTGATGGTACCAATGTGGATTAACGGTTTAGTAGGGCCTATTTTAACCTGGATTGTCATGAAAATCGGTTTCGTGCCCATCCCTCATAGTCCATTCCAACTTTGGTACTTGCCTGTGCTGTTCCAAAGCTGGATTGTCACTGAATCAATTCGTGGAGTAATTTTCTTCGTAATATTGTTTGCGATTACGTGGATTATATATTATCCATTTTTCAAGGTTTACGATAAACAAGCCGTTAAACAAGACGCCGAATTAGCGGAAGAAGGAGAATGATAATATGAGGCAAAATAAATATTTAAGTTTTCCAAAAGATTTCTTGTGGGGCGGTGCCATTGCGGCAAGCCAAGCTGATGGGGCGTTTAGTGAAGATGGTAAACTGCCAAATTCATCTGATGTACAGCCCTATCTAAAAGGATTGTCAAATGAAGAAATTCAAAGACTGGAAATGCAAGGTATGACGTTGGAAGAAGTCAAAAAGAATCTTGTTGATACAACCCATTACTATCCTAAACGCCATGGGATTGACTTCTACCATACTTTTGAAAGCGATTTAGAATTACTGGCAGAAATGGGCTTTAAAACCTTCAGAACTTCCATTGATTGGTCAAGAGTATTCCCTAACGGGGATGAAATGGAACCGAATGAAGCAGCTTTAAAGCACTATGACAAGCTGATTAATAAGATGAAGTCACTCGGAATCGAACCAATCATCACCATGCTGCATTATGAAACACCTATCAACATCACATTGCAGTATGGCGGTTGGAAAAATAAAGCAGTAATTGATATATTTGATCGTTATGGCAGGGTGTTATTGGATCGATTCGGTGATCGCGTAAAGTATTGGATTGTCATTAACCAAATTAATATGATTCAGATTGAACCATTCTTGTCCCTGGCTTTTTGTAAAGATCAATATGAAAATATTGAAGAAGCAGAATACCAAGCCGTTCACAATCAACTGGTTGCCTGCGCTAAAATTCAAATGTACGCGAAAACATTAAACTATGACTTGGAAATCGGGACAATGGTTGCTGATATGACTGTATATCCATATTCATGTAAGCCAGATGACGTTGTCTTGGCCATGCAGCATAATCGTATGCAATACTTCTTTACAGATGTTCAATTTCGAGGCGAGTATCCGAGATATGCTTTAAATTACTTCAAGGAAAACAATATTAATCTTGAAATTACAGAGGAAGAAAAGAAGCTGTTAAGTGAAAATACTATGGATTACCTAGCAATCTCCTATTATTTCTCACAAATGGTTGATTCAACAAAGAATGTAAATAAAGCGGATTCGATTACGGTAAATCCATATTTAGACGCTAACCCATGGGGCTGGTGTGTGGATCCACAAGGTTTATATAATACACTTTCCCAAAATTGGGACCGTTATCAAAAACCAATTATTATCGCTGAAAATGGGTTTGGCATGTATGACGAACTAGAAGACGGCCAGGTTCATGATGATTACCGCATTTCCTATTTAAGTGATCATATCGAACAAGTGGGGCGCGCAATCCAAGATGGCGCTGATGTCATTGCCTATTGTGCTTGGGGTCCAATTGATATTGTAAGCTGTTCTTCACAACAAATGTCAAAACGTTATGGTTTTATATATGTAGATTTAGACGACGAAGGTAAAGGATCAGGCGATAGAATTAAAAAAGATAGTTTTTATTGGTATAAGCAAGTTATTGCAACTAATGGTTTAGAAGTTTAATAACCATAGTTAAAGAAATGGAGCGCGACGGGGTTATGATAGAAAAGACCTTTAAAGTTAAAGATGCAACGGGAATTCATGCACGTCCATCAACCATTTTAGTACAGACTGCAAGCAAATTTGATAGTGAAGTAAAACTTAAATATAATGGAAAATCAGTCAATCTTAAGTCCATCATGGGTGTCCTTTCATTGGGTATTACTTACGGTGAAGAATTTGATATTGTGGCAGATGGTCTGGATGAAGTAGAAGCATTGGATCAACTTCAACAGACCTTAACTAGAGAAGGTCTTGCTGATTTAACAAATACTATTCAGTTATCTTTATAGATGTTTCTGAGGAGAGGAATCTATTTTCTCTCTTCTATTTGCTCATGCTCAAGTTACATTAATGAAGGTAAAGAGTGAGTATGAGGTAATGAAATGAATCCTTACTTAACTAATATTTAGAGGAGGAATCAACATGAAAAAAAATCCAAACAAATTTCCTGAAAACTTTCTCTGGGGTGGAGCTATTGCTGCAAACCAGGCAGAGGGTGCTTACTTAGAAGGTGGAAAAGGATTATGTGCAGCTGACATCAATCTGTTTAATGATAAAGTTGATATTAAGAAAAGAAGTAATCATGAGTTGACATCGGAAGATATTAGGTTAGCGTTAGAAGATAAAGTGGGGCAATATCCAAAACGCACAGCGATCGATTTCTATCATAGATATCCAGAAGATTTGAAAATGCTTGCAGAAACAGGGATGAACTCGTTCCGTACCTCTATTAACTGGGCCCGGATTTTTCCAAACGGCGATGAATCAGAGCCGAATGAAGAAGGGTTAAAATTCTATGACAATCTAATAGATGAAATTATTAAGAATGGTATGGAACCACTAATTACCGTTTCTCATTATGAAATGCCGTTACATCTGGCAACCAAGTACAATGGATGGTATAACCGAAAAACAATTGATTTCTTTGTCCGCTACTGTGAAGTCCTATTCAAACGTTATAAAGACAAAGTGAAATACTGGATTCTTGTAAACCAAATTAACTTAATTTCATTTGAATCTTTTAATCACCTTGGTATCCCTGCAGATCGAGTGGAAAACTTGTTGGAAGCTAAATACCAAGGTGCTCACAATGAGCTGGTTGCTTGTGCGAGAGCAACAAAAATAGCAAAAGAAATTAATCCGGCGATGCAAATCGGTATGATGCTTTTTGATGCAATTGCTCATCCTGCAACATGTAATCCGGAAGATGTTCTTGCAACTGTAAAACGTAACCAAATGGAATACTACTTCTCAGATATTCTAATGCGTGGTAAATATCCAAACTATGCCTATCGCTTCTTTGAAGAAAATAATATTACTATTCAGTTTGGTGAAAATGATGAAGAGGATTTCAAAAATACAGCAGATTTCTTTAGCTTTTCTTATTACTACACACGAATTGCAGATGCAGAAAGTGTAAAGGAACCAGTATTTTCTAAATTAAACCCAGAGCTGGAAGCAAGTGATTGGGGTTGGTCCATTGACCCGTTAGGCTTAAGAACAGCATTAAACGTATATTATGATCGTTACCAAAAACCGATTATGATTACTGAAAATGGTATTGGTGCATATGACAAGATCGATGATAATGGAGAAATCCATGATCACTATCGAATTGATTACCTTAAACGACATATTGAACAAGTAAAAGAGGCAATAAAGGATGGTGTAGAAGTGCTTGGGTATTACCTATGGGGACCAATTGATATTGTCAGTTGTTCATCATCTGAAATGTCTAAACGGTATGGCTTCATCTATGTAGATAAGGATGATTATGGAAATGGAACGCTTGAACGAAAGAAAAAAGACAGTTTTTACTGGTATCAAAAAGTAATCGTGACAAATGGAGAAGATTTAGGTTAACAAATAGAACAAAAGCATCTGTTTATATAAACAGGTGCTTTTGTTCTGATTCAGCCATAACTAGCTTATCTGCCAATCTGCGGCCTTTTATATTTCAAACCGTAAAAATAATGATAAAGTCCATATAATTGTGTAAAAACAAAGAGTCATTTTATTCACTCTTGGCAACACTGTTTTCAGCGACGATAAACAATGAAAAGAGGA
>NZ_JAQMWQ010000035.1 GCF_030403775.1 Paenibacillus sp. BSR1-1 | reverse complement strand
AGAAGGTTGACCTCAAAATGAAAAACTGAGAAAACAAGAGAAAAAGAAAGCTTGTGTCCGGAATTAGGGGGCCAAACCGAATTCGCTGATAAACATAAGAAATCCGCTGATAAATCATATTTAAATAAGTAAATCGAGTAATTTGGCAAATAAGTAAGACTCTATCGGATTATGAAAGTAACTAGAACGACTAATCCTAACGAAAAATGCTTAAATTTAAAGGGATGATATAATCATACCCACTGATAATTTTTGCCCCAGCTTTCTCTTGCCAGTGCTTCCACTTCTTCAACAAGACTGTGTTCAACCATATAGGTGTCACCCTGTTCGAAAGGGTTATAGTGGTAGGCGTACATTCTCGATACAAATTCGTGAAATGGAAGGGATGCTTCTCCTTCAAGTTCGCCAAATCCTGAAACACTTGCAATAATGCCCTGCCCCCAATTCTGACCGCTGTCATTGTTAGGATTGTAAAAATAGATTCGAACATTTCCCTGCTGGTCTTTTTTAATTCTTTGAATAGATACAGCATGCAGGCCGAGCAGTTCCCCATGGACGTTTGTGATGAGAATGCCAACAGGATTCGGATAAATCATCTCATAGCCTTCATTATAATCAGGATGATGAGTGGCATAGAATAACTTAACAAAAGCAGAATAGTTTGTTACATAGAGTGTCAATTGATCAATCGCATTGATAAAGCCCTTTGGAATCCATGCACCATAGAATTCTGGGTTGACCCACTTATGTCCGTCCTCGCCGCGAAGCAGTGTTTTTTTCATCATTTCGTTATAGATTTTATCCAGGTGTGGTACGAGAACCATAGATATTGGATCCAAATCCTGCCCGATTTCCCCCGCTACCCCTCCAATAAGGAGGCTTGAATGAATGGTTTCTCCTTCAAATGTCATATCTATATCATTGTCACGGGCTGCCCGAGCAATATATTCCAACAGTTGACCGATTCCATGCTGACTCCAGAGGGAAATGGCTCTAGCTGACTGGCAAGTTGGATTGTTCCCTTGCCCGACACCAAGAGGCTGGCCAAGAATACTCATAACTCCAGCAATAAGAAGACCGTTTAGGCTGATCGCGCTTTGTTCATCCTTAAACTTTGTAAGTGCTTCGCGTACATGTGCATGAATAGGGAGATCAAATAGACGGCGAATGGCAGGAAGTACATGTTCCTGTGTGAGCACTCCTCGGTTTAGCATTCTTGAAAGACCATATACAGCTTGACGTGTTTCAGGATAAATCGAAATCTGGATGATGTCATGGATCAGTTGTTGATTGGTGTTGAAACTTGCAATCCCTGTTTCTGATAGATCAAGGGCTGCCTGGATTTTATCAGAACTCTTCCGGTTAAGAAACCGAAGGAGAACGGGGTGATAGGGTGATACTAGACCAATTTCTTTCATCGATTTTGCAAAAATATTCACTTCTAACTCCAGCTCATCTTCATTGGCATTTTCTAGATTGAGTCTATATTCCCTTTGATTGGCCGCATCCTTACTTAAAGGGGTTGGAGCATTTGCGGCATCTATATATTTTTCAAGTGCTTCTCTCGTTATTTCATCAATACCGCTTTTAATTAATTGTTTAGAAAGGCTGATCATGCTTAATATGCGACCTGTCATAATAGGACGCTGGACAGACAGGCGTTCTAATTCCTGTACAATTTGATAACCGATTGCTCGAAAAGAAAGCTGTTCACCCAAGTACTGGAATAAGCCTTGAGCCCGAATCGTATGATCTTCTAAAATACGTCCTTCTTCTGTTTCTGGTGTGAACAAAAGATCGAGATTCAAAGCCATGACTTCATTTAAAAAGGCATTGGCTTCTTCTTTGCTCAGGCCCTCATGGATGTAATTTCCTTTCGCAATGGCCAGCATTCTCATTTCACTTAACAATTCGATAATGGAATTGACGCCCTGCTTAGACCTCAATGAACCGCCAACGAGTGGAGGCTGCATTTTAGTGGAATCCTCCCACTGACCTCCAAGGAAGACACCAGCCTGATCAAAACGATGAGCATTTTCAAAAAGTATATTCATTCCATCGTAGGAGTAAGAAAGTTCGATCGCTAATTGGTACACGTCTGTTTGATAGAGGCTTTTTGCGAATGGTTTCGCCTGTTCAAGCCTGTCTAAAGCATCTTCAAATTTACCCTTTAAAGCTACTGTTTGTTTACCCATTCTTTTTTTCTTTTTCGTCACAGTACTCATCCTTATATTCGCCCCTTCTTATTGGTAGAAATTATATTTTTCATAATCTTGCAAAATGGATCTCATTTCGTCAGCATCTTCTCCAAAAAAGAAAATGGTTCCATAATGATTACCAAATCCTACCCGTTCTGCCACTTTGGATGTAACAGGAATGAACATATTATGGTTTACAAAAAAAGGATGGTTTTTGAGATTATTAGGTATATTCAGCTTTTCAACGATTTTTACATTAGGATAGACCATGAGATTACCAGAATACCCTTTTGCGGATACCACTTCCTCAGGGAAAAATGCCGCAATTTCTTCTTCGGTTGTATCTGGGTCACAACAAAGCACTTGGCCTTGATAAGGGCTGAACCCGTATGCATTTTCAATATGTTCAAAAATATGGCCGCCGGGAATACGGTTCGCTACCTCGCCAAAACTTAGGACCCCATCTTGAGTAATGAAAAACTCAGGATGAATAATGCCATATTTGACTTCAAAGGCATCCACAAGCTTCTCAATCGCTTCCTTGATTTGGGGTCTCCATTTTTCTAATGAAGGAGAAGCAGGGACGAAGTTAGAATGACCTAACTTTACATATTCCGTAATATTGAGGAACCTTACTTTTCCATTATGGATAAAGGCCTCGCAAGAGAATTCTTGACCTTCTAGGTGACTTTCCATTAGTAACGGGAATTCTGAATCGTCAATTTGGTCAATCTCTTCTAGTTTTCGAATCATGTAATGTCCGACTGTGCCTGCCTTATCAAATGGTTTAACGTGAATAGGGGCAAAGTCATCTTCATCTATATTACAAAGTGCCTCATTAATTCTTTTTAAAAAATAACGGATATCTTCCTTGTTGTTTGCTTCTTCAAAAACTCCAACACGGATTCCGGCAAGTTGGGCTTTACGCTTCATCAAGCCTTTATCCCGGAGCAGCAGAGATTTATGGAAAATGCGCGGGTTATTCCAGAGCCTGGCATTTATGGCACCAGACCACTCGACCGTTTCTTCGTAAATCGGTACTGCTACTGTTGTATTAAGATCCTTTAATTTTTCATAGAGTTCATCCGCCCGTTCCTCTAAGTGGCGAAATACCCATGGGACAAACTGGATGCCATGGGAGTCAGCAAAACTTTGAAATTCAGGTGGACCAACGACCAAAAATGGTCTATTCATTTTGTCAATTGCTTCAATTGCTTGCAGGCTCCAGCCAAGTAATGCCGTTAATTTACCCTTGTTCTGATTCATTTGAATTAACTCTCCCCATTTTTGAAATATATAAAAGATCCTAACAGCCCTATAGTAGCAAAATTTAATATTGTAATTTTCAGATTTACAAAAATAGTACAAACACTTCAAGCTTGCT
Source organism: Paenibacillus sp. BSR1-1 (assembly GCF_030403775.1). Lineage (GTDB taxonomy): Bacteria > Bacillota > Bacilli > Bacillales > Cytobacillaceae > Neobacillus. The sequence continues at coordinate 49,167 of NZ_JAQMWQ010000035.1, read as the reverse complement.
TAACAAAAGATTTACAATGGGTAACTAAAATGGAGGAGACATTAGAATTGATGATTTTATCTTCAAATATTCGGGCAAAGGGGTATTAGGATGAGAAACTGGTATGCGAGATTGACTGATTATTTTCCAGAAAAAGAAATGAAATCTAAAAAGCATTTTGAAATCCTTTTGCAAGAAAAACAGGGAATCTACCAAGTAGAGGAAAGACAGGACCATGTATTAGTTTATTTTGAAAAGCCGGAATATATCTTCATAGATTATATACTAGTGGCGCGGAACACCAGAGGAACTGGGAGAGGAAGTGTGATCCTTGACCAATTGAAACGAAAAGGAAAAGCCATCATACTTGAGGTTGAACCAGTTACTCCTATAGATCCCGATTCGGAAAAACGAATAAGATTTTATGAAAAGAATGATTTCCTGAAGATGGAATCAATTAGTTATGAAAGAATCCATATGGTCACGAATGAGTTGAATAAGATGGACATTTTTTGTTGGTCGCCAGTACATAGAACAGAACTATGGGTGTATGACCAAATGAGAGAAATTTATACGGAGGTCCATGCTTTTAAAGCCATGGAAATATATGGGCGTAACCCTCAGTCTGATTCTGAGGTCCTTTGGCTGAGAGAATTTACGAAAGTTATGATTAGTTAATGAATTAGATAAGTGTTTTAAAATGAATATAATTGAAACTAAAACCATGCTTGTCCGTATAAATAGTATTAAGTTTTTAAGGAGAGTTGAATATTGTTTCTAGCAGAACTACATCAGGAGGAAAAAGAGGCTTTTCTTGAACTGGCTCACATGATTGCCACAATCGATGGAAATGTATCTATATATGAAAATTCTATTCTTAACAAATACAGAAACGAAACGGGACTTGAAGTTTATCAACTAAAGGGCCTCGCAATGGAGGAGATTCTCAAAAAATTCCAAACGGAACGCGCACGAAATATCGTGTTAGCGGAGCTCTTTAAACTAATCTACTCAGATGGAGTGTTTCAAAACGAAGAAAGCGAAACCATTAACTTAATTAAGGCGCATTTCGGCTTTAATACCAGTGAATTTGGAAGTTTCAAGGATTGGGTTGGAAAAATTAAGGAATTGTCAAATTCATAGTGAGATGTGAAAACCTTTGTTTTGCCCTTAAAGGGTCTAAACAAAGGTTTTTTTCGTGCTGAATGCAAGAGGAATATGAATATTCAACGAATAGTTTAAACAAGTAAAAAGAATAATATGGAAAAAAGGAAATGTACAAATGCAGAATAAGTTAAGATTTATTTCCATTGTGTATGTCATTTTACTATCTGTTGGTCTTTTTGCCCATGTTGAAATTATCCCGTTCATATTGAATACAGCAAAAAGAGATTCTTGGGTCAGCATACTATTAACGGTTATCATTCTGCCTTTATGGATTTATGTTTTATATAAGATTGTTTCCATCCTAAACAAACGGTCAATTATTTCTCTTTTAAAAGATCATGGGAGCGTATTCAGTTATTCCATCCTGCTTTTACCCTTAGCTTTATATATGCTCGTTGATGCTTTTGTGGCGGCAAAGGAAATTATTTATTGGTCACAATTGAGCTATATGCAAGGCTTTAACAGTTTTACGCTGGCTCTTATCCTGCTCATTTTCTGTTTGTTTTGCACTGAAGCTGGATTGTTTTCCCTTGGTCTCTTAAGCAGTATTCTTTGCCCAATCGTTCTGTTCTTAGGTTTTTTTATTTCATTTGCGAACATGAAGAAAAAACATTATGAACTGTTATTCCCATTGTTTACTGATGGTTTTTTGCCTGTCACAAAGGGTCTCCTGTATACTTCCTTACCAATTTTAGAGTTATTTATCATAATCTTCTTAACTCCTGTTTTACAAAAAGCGGTTACAAGGAAGCAGCTATTCATTGTCGGGGTGATCATTATTGGATTAATGCTGGGACCTACCGTTGGGGCGATTGTTGAGTTTAGCCCGGCAACGGCCGCTCAATATCGATATCCGGCCTATGAACAGTGGCGCATAATTTCCATTGGAAGATATTTTTCCCATACTGATTTTTTTGCAATTTTTCAATGGCTTTCAGGAGGAGTTATCAGAATAAGTCTATTTGTCTTTATCTCAAGCCGAATTCTTACAAAAGGGTTAGAGACTGTAAAAATAGTAAGGATTATTTACGCATTCCTTTTTATAGCATGTGTTTATCCAGTTGACCAAAGCCCTTTTGCGACTATCATCTATGGGTATTTTCGGCCTTTCTCTTTCTTTTTATTAATCATACAAATATCAATGATAACGATATATATTGTGAAGAATAAACAGAAGTGGTTCGGAGGAGGGATTAAATCATGAATGAACATTTTTTCTCTGTTGAAAATCTACAAAAGCTATTTAACTATTCATCTGATATAGAAATTAAGGCAGATGAATGTCATCCAAATCCATCCATCTATGTATATTGCATCCCTATAACAGATGCTAGTCTAATTCAATCTGTCATCATGCCCTCTAGTGAACATTCGAACTCCATATATCAATCGCTTCAGATGGAGGCTATGGGTAAAAGTGAAATTTCTCCTGAAAAAATCGAGGAAGCCATTTTTTCAGGAAAACTAATGGTTATTCCTCCGGGGGGAAAGGTTTATTTTTATAATATTAGTAAATTTCCCACCAGACAGCCGGATGAATCTGTTGCGGAAGTTTCGATTCGAGGACCAAAGGATGGATTTGTTGAGGATATTACCACCAATCTTGGTTTAATTCGTAAAAGGCTGCGTACATCCTCATTGGTCATTGAAGATTACACGATCGGCAAAAGAACCAATACAAGGATTTCACTTCTTTATATTAAAGATATTATTAACGAACAGATATTGAGTGATATCAAAGGCCGGCTTGCTGCCTTAGACGTCGATATAGTAACAAGCACATCGATGTTGATGGAATATTTAATGGAAAATAAATTTACCCTCATTCCAACGATCGACTATTCTGGCAGGGCTGATTTCGTCGCAGAATCAATCAATCAAGGGAGGTTTGCCATTGTGGTTGATGGTGCTCCAACGGTATTAATTGCACCTACGGATCTTTCTTTCCTATTTAAGACACCTGAAGACGATAATACCAGTTTTTATTTCGCATCGTTGGAAAGAATCTTGCGCATTATAGGGCTATTTACAACAACTTTCCTGCCGGGTTTTTATACCGCATTGATAACACATAATGTAGGGCAATTACCTCTTCCGCTTATTGCCACTATTACGGTTTCCAGATTAGGCCTGCCGTTTTCGCCATTGATTGAAGTCCTGCTCATGCTGGTCATGTTTGAGTTATTTAAAGAAGGTGGAGCCCGTCTTCCAAAGGGAATTGGACAAACGGTTGCCGTTCTAGGCGGCTTGATTATTGGTGATGCGGCTATTCGCGGGGGGATTACTTCTCCTACGATGCTCGTTGTCATCGGTGTAACAGCAATTTCCAGCTTTACACTTGTTAATCAGTCTTTATCAGGAAATATCTTTTTCATTAGAGTATTTGTTTTGATCTTTAGCTACAGCATGGGGATTTATGGGTTTTTCATAAGTTTTATGTTCGTTTTGCTCTATTTAACAAGGTTGAAATCTTTTGGGGTTCCAGTTTTATCAGAAATCTCTTCGCCAGAAGGAAAAGATATCATGTTTACGTTTTTCAGAATCCCATTTTCTTTTATGAAGAAACGAAATGCCGCTTTACATATTAAAGATGGTACAAGAACAGGTGAATAGATGAAGAAACTTTTATACATTACCTATGCCCTGTTTCTCCTCACAGGTTGTTCCAAGATCAATGAAATCCAATTTCAGGCCTATGCAGTGGGGATAGGAATTGACTATAAAGATGATGTATATCACGTGGTTATGCAGTTCTTAGACTTCTCGAACGTAGCTAAAACGGAGCAAGGTAAAAGTGATAAGCCTAGCCCAATCTGGTTAGGAGTTGGAAAAGGCAAGACGGTTGAAGATGCGATTGTTGAAGTCTACCATAGTATACAAATTCCTGTAAATTATGATCAGATAAGTTTATTCGTTTTTGGAAAATCTTTATTGGAACATAGGTTAGGAAAAACCATAAATGCATTAGATACTAATTTCAACATTCGTCAAACGGGAAGGGTCTATGGTACCGATCAACCGCTTGATAAAATTTTTACTTCACAGGTTCCTTTCGATTATCCTTTTTCTAATGCCCGGATCAATCAGCCAGAATATATGCAGCAGCAAGAATCTGCGGTTCCTGCTATTTCCCTGCAAGACCTGATTTATCAATTTAATGAAAAAACGAAAACGATACTGCTGCCAAGCATCACTGTTAATGACGAGAGTATAAAACAGAATCTGGATAAAATACCTGTGACCACATTTACCGGTGCGTATCTTATGAAAGATGAAAAAATGAAGGGTTTATTAACAAACAAGGAACTTGAGGGTTTTATCCGCGTGAACAATAAGGCGGTACGTTCGCCTGTAACTATTAGTGAAAGGGAAAATGGGAAAAATAAACATGTTACAATAGAATTATTAAATCCTAAGGTCAAAAGAATCATGAATAAGGACAAAAATGAGGTTCAGGTTGGATTGGATATAAAGATTTCAGCTATAGTCAGAGAATCCGACCATACCATTCTTGCTCCAAGAATTAAAAGAGAGATTAAAGAGAAAATTAGAGATTATGTATATGAAGCCTATGTAAATAGCGATAATATCGGGGGAGATATCTATCAATTCGAGGACTATATGTATCGATTTATGTATGATGATTGGATTAGGTATCAAAAAAGCGGGAAATTCCCCATCTTGGATAAAACAGACATTCATGTAAAAGTAAAACCTCTAAAAAGTATAAATAAAATAAACGCCGGGATTCATCTTCCCTTAAAATAGGGAGATTGATGCCATTAAGACGTCAAACTTGATTGACGTCTTTTTATTTGTCTGTTTTCGTAAAATCAATCTTCGATCAATTTTAAGTAATAAATAGTACTTTAATACCATATTTTTAATATGTTTGTAATATTTAGTAAATTTAAATTATAATAGTATTAAAATAATATTTTAATAGAAAGGGGTATTTGGATGAAATTATATGTTTCCGTGGATATGGAAGGAATCACTGGCATGGTTGACCATACCCAAGTTGATTCTGGCAAACATAACTATGAGCGCAGCCGGATTATTATGACGGATGAAGCAAACCATGTCATTACAGCTGCTTTTGATTCAGGATGTGAAGAAGTAGTCGTAAATGACAGCCATTCAAAAATGAATAATCTATTAATTGAGAGGCTCCATCCTGAGACACAACTGATAACTGGCGATGTGAAACCATTTTCAATGGTCCAAGGGTTAGATAAAACCTTTACGGGAGCGGCCTTTGTTGGCTACCATGCCCGTGCAGCCTTAAAAGGGGTCATGTCCCATTCCATGATCTTTGGGGTTCGCAATATGTACATCAATGATGTAGCGGTAGGCGAATTAGGATTTAATGCCTATGTCGCAGGATATTACGATGTTCCTCTTCTAATGGCAGCAGGTGATGACCGTGCGGCCTTTGAGGCAGAGCAACTAATTCCGGGTGTGACAACCGCAGTTGTAAAGGAATCTATTTCAAGGTCTGCAGTCAAATCGTTAACGCCGGCAAAAGCAGGGCAGCTGCTTCGTGAAAAAACGGCCATCGCACTAAACAATAGAGGTAAAGTGAAACCGCTTACACCACCAGATAAGCCTCTTCTAGCGATTGAATTTACCAATTATGGGGAAGCGGAATGGGCAAATTTAATGCCAGGAACAGAAATCATCCCAGAAACGACGATTGTTCGTTTCCAGGCGAAAGATATATTAGAAGCATACCAAGCAATGCTGGTAATGACGGAATTGGCGATGAGAACAACATTCTGTTAGGAAGTGGACAAGCATGAATACATATTTCATTAAACGTATTGCCGCGATGATTATTACGTTATGGCTCATCATTACAGCAACCTTTTTCTTAATGCATTCAGTACCAGGATCACCATTTAATGAGGAAAGAACAACCAATGAAGCCGTACAAAAGAACCTCGAAGCCTATTATCATCTAGATCAGCCTCTCTTAGTCCAATATGGGAATTACCTAACAGCACTCGTCAAATTAGACCTCGGACCTTCGATAAAAAAATCATCCCAGACTGTTAACGACATGCTGGGAAGAGGATTTCCAGTATCATTTGAACTTGGATTTTATACACTTTTAGTCGCCATTTTTTCAGGCATCTTACTTGGTGTATTAGCAGCCCTTCGCCATAACGGCATCATCGACTATGTGGCGATGAGCATTGCGGTCCTGGGAATTTCGATTCCGAACTTTGTCATGGCTACCTTTTTGATTGAGGAGCTGGCTGTAAGATTCCCGATATTCCCAGTCGCTACATGGACTAGCCCGAAACATATGGTATTGCCGATTTTAGCGCTGGCAACAGGACCAATGGCGATTATCGCCCGCTTAACACGCACAAGTATGCTCGAAGTATTAACCCAGGATTACATTAAAACGGCGAAGGCAAAAGGACTATCCCCAGTAAAAATTGTTTTTAAACATGCCTTAAGAAATGCTCTATTGCCAGTTGTAACGGTTTTGGGTTCATTAGCTGCCAGTATCTTAACCGGTACGTTCGTTATTGAAAAGATATTCGCAATTCCCGGGATGGGGAAATACTTTGTTGACAGTATCAATACACGTGATTATCCAGTCATTATGGGAACAACCGTCTTTTATAGTGCCATTTTGATTCTTATGCTGTTAATCGTCGATCTCGCATATGGGGTATTAGATCCACGAATTAAACTCCATAAAAAGGAGGCGAAATAATGGAGCTGCGAAAACAGGAAAACAGATATATTTCGCCAGATGTTCCTGATGAATGGTTTGTGCCAAAAGCACGAAATCAAACAGAAGCAGAGGCTGTCATAAGACCGAGCCTGTCGTACTGGAAGGATTCCTGGCTCAGGCTGGTAAAAAATAAGCTGGCGATGGCAGGTTTGGTATTCTTGGCCTTTCTAACATTATTGGCTATTTTTGGACCAATCATTTCACCCCATTCGGTGGAAAAACAATCGTTAACACTGCAGAATTTGCCTCCATCTAGTAAGTATTGGTTTGGTACAGATGATTTAGGCCGCGATGTCTTTACCAGAACCTGTTATGGTGCGCGAATCTCGTTATTTGTTGGGTTGATGGCTGCCCTGATAGACTTTGTTATTGGCGTTGTTTATGGCGGTTTTTCCGGATATAAAGGCGGCCGAATCGATAACTTAATGATGCGATTTGTGGAAATCCTCTATGGACTTCCGTATTTACTTGTTGTCATTTTGGTCATGGTCGTAATTGGACCGGGATTGACAACTATTATTCTTGCATTATCGATAACCGGCTGGGTCGGGATGGCCAGAATTGTCCGCGGACAGGTCCTGCAAATAAAAAACTATGAATTTGTTTTAGCATCGAAAACGTTTGGCACGAAAACAGCACGTATTATCCGGAAAAATTTGCTGCCGAATACGATGGGTCCAATCATTGTTCAAATGACACTTACGATTCCATCTGCTATTTTTGCAGAAGCATTTTTAAGCTTCATCGGCCTCGGTATCCAAGCGCCGCATGCAAGCTGGGGAGTAATGGCGAATGATGGTTTATCTACTATTCTCTCAGGCTACTGGTGGCGTTTGTTCTTTCCAACCTTGTTCATTTCATTAACCATGTTTGCGTTTAATGTTTTAGGTGATGGATTACAGGATGCCCTTGATCCAAAGTTGAGGAGGTAACATCATGGAGAAAATTCTTCAGGTTAAGGATTTACAAGTATCCTTTTCAACCTATGGCGGCGAAGTAAATGCTGTCCGAGGTGTCAGTTTTGACCTGCATAAAGGTGAAACGTTAGCCATTGTTGGTGAATCAGGCTGTGGGAAAAGCGTCACTTCTCAAAGCATCATGAGGCTCATTCCTAGTCCCCCCGGCAAAATAACGGGCGGAGAAGTCCTTTTCAAAGGCACGGATTTAATTAAGTTAAAAGAGCCAGAGTTGCGGAAACTTCGCGGTTCTAATATTTCGATGATTTTTCAAGATCCAATGACCGCTTTAAATCCAACGCTTACAATTGGTGAGCAAATTATGGAAGGAATTATCCAACATGAAAAGATATCACGGGTTGAGGCAAAGATAGCAGCCATCGATATGCTTACTCTTGTGGGAATTCCAAGTCCGGAGCAGCGGTTAAAACAATATCCCCATCAGTTTAGCGGAGGTATGCGGCAGCGAATCGTCATTGCCATGGCGCTTGTGTGCAAGCCAGATGTATTAATTGCCGATGAACCTACAACCGCACTTGATGTTACCATTCAAGCACAAATTCTGGAATTATTTAGAGATATCCAAAAGAAAACAGGGGTATCGATTATCCTGATTACTCACGATTTGGGTGTAGTGGCGCAGGTTGCTGACCGCGTTGCCGTGATGTACGCGGGGAAAATTGTTGAAGTAGGGACAAGGCGGGAAATTTTTTATCAATCGCAGCATCCATATACGGTTGGTTTACTTCAATCTGTACCACGGCTGGACATGGAAAAAGAAGATCTTGTTCCAATTCCAGGAACACCGCCTGACTTATTTTCTCCGCCTGTTGGATGTGCCTTTTCGGCACGCTGTCCCTATGCGATGGAAGTCTGTGATAAAGTTTACCCGTTTAAAACCCAGCTGAGCAGCCATCATCAAGTAGATTGCTGGCTCCAGGACGAACGGGCTAAAAAATTGGTTTCAACATTTGTTTAACTATAAAAAATACTGAGGGGGTAAGTCATGAAAAAGTTTATGACAATGTTGGTAACTTGTTTGCTAGTTTTTGCTTTAGCAGCTTGTACAGCAAATAAGGATGCCGGAAGTGAGCCAAAAAAGGATGATGGAAAAGGAAAGTCAAAGGAAAAGGTAGAAAAAGTTCTTAACCTCAATAACAGTCAAGAGCCTACATCTTGGGATCCTGCCATTGGATTCGATGCTGTTTCTTGGAATTCATTAAACAACATTATGGAAGGCCTGACTCGTTTGGATTCAACCCATGAACCCAAAGCTGCAACCGCTAAAAGCTGGGATGTTTCAGAGGACGGAAAAACCTATACCTTCCATATTCGTGACAATGCGAAATGGTCAAATGGTGACGACGTTACTGCCGGTGACTTTGTATTTGCTTGGAAACGTCTTTTAGATCCAAAAACAGGATCCTCTGCTGCCTTTTTAGGATATTTCATCGAAGGCGGTGAAGCATTCAACACTGGAAAAGGAACCGCTGATGATGTAAAAGTAAAAGCAGTTGATAATAAGACGTTTGAAGTAACCTTAACAAGCCCGCAGGCTTATTTCTTAAGTGTTATTGCTAATCCTGCGTTCTTCCCAATTAATGAAAAAGTAGCAACAGCTAATCCAAAATGGTTTGCTGAAGCAAGTTCATTCGTGGGTAATGGTCCTTTCAATCTAACGGAGTGGAACCATGATAGTGATTTTACTTTTACAAAGAATGAAAAATATTGGGATGCTAAAAATGTTAAATTAGACAAAGTTCATTGGGCAATGGTTGATGACCCAAATACAGAATATCAAATGTTCAAGACAGGGGAGTTAGATACGTCTGATGTTCCTGCAGAACTTGCTGACCAGTTGTTTAAAGAAGGCGATGTGAAGGTAGAAGACCAAGCTGGTGAATATTTCTACCGATTTAATCTTACAAAAGAGCCTTTCCAAAACGAGAATATTCGTAAGGCATTCGCGCTTGCTGTTAACCAGGAGCAAATGGTTGACCTTGTAACAAAAAATAAGGAAAAGCCAGCATACGGTTTTGTATCCTACGGATTTAAGGATGCAGCAGGTAAAGACTTCCGAAAAACAAACGGAGACCTACTTAAAACGGATGTTGCAAAAGCAAAAGAATTGTTGAAAAAGGGTATGGAAGAGGAAAAATACACGAAACTTCCTGAAGTAACGCTTACTTATAGCACAAGTGATGCACACAAAAAGATCGCTGAAGCCCTGCAGCAAATGTTTAAGGAAAATTTAGGTGTTGACGTAAAGCTTGCCAATATGGAAAGCAGTGTGTTTGCAACTGATCAAAAGGCATTAAAGTTCCAGTTATCACGAAGCTCATTCCTAGCTGACTATGCAGATCCAATCAACTTCTTAGAAAACTTTATTACCGGCTCTCCAATGAACCGGACAGGCTGGAGCAACAAAGAATTTGACCAATTAATAAAAGATGCAAAGAATGAAAAAGATGAAAAGAAACGTTTTGACATGATGTATAAGGCTGAAAAGGTATTATTTGATGCCGCCCCAATTATTCCTATTCATTTCTATAACCAAGTCTATTTACAAAATAAGGATGTAACAGGCATCGTTCGTCATCCAGTTGGATATTTAGAATTAAAATGGGCTGATAAGAAATAAGAAAAGGCCTTAATTTTGAATAAAAGGGATGTTCAGCCGAACATCCCTTTTATCCTAGAATCATAGACTAATAAATGGTTTAGAAAGGGGTTTTTTAATGAATGCAGTAAAGCCAAATCGTCTTAAAGCAGGAGATACAGTTGGAGTAATTGCTCCAGCAAGCCCGCCAAATCAAGAAAATCTAGTACGTGGAATCACTTTTTTGAAGGATTTAGGACTAAAAGTCAAGGTTGGAAAACATGTATCCCGTATTAATGGTTATTTAGCCGGTTCCGATCAAGAAAGACTAGAAGATTTCCATGAAATGTTCGCTGACTCAGATGTTAAAGCTATTATTTGCGCCTGCGGAGGTTTTGGGACAGGAAGAATTGCCGAGCAAATTGACTATGAATTAGTTAAAAGGAATCCCAAAATTTTTTGGGGTTATAGCGATATTACTTTTTTACATACGGCCATTCGGCAACAAGCGGAGCAGGTGACCTTTCATGGACCGATGCTTGCTTCGGATATAGGGAAAGAGGACACACACCAAATGTCTAAAAAAGGTTTTATGCAATTATTTGAGCCTGCCTCTTTCGTCTATACGGAACAGATTTCTCCATTAGAAGTTTTAGTAGATGGTGAGGCAAGTGGAGAAATCGTCGGTGGGAATTTGTCGCTTCTAGTCAGCACTCTTGGAACAGAATACGAAATTGATACGAAGGGTAAGCTGCTGCTTATTGAGGATGTGAATGAAGAACCCCGGTCCGTGGACCGAATGCTTAATCAGCTTTATATGGCTGGAAAACTTAAGGATGTAAGCGGCATACTTGTAGGAGATTTTTGTGATTGTACACCACAAAGGAATCTTACCTTATCGTTAGAAGAAGTCATTGCCCATTATGTTCAGCTCGCAGACAGGCCGGCGATGAAGGGATTCATGATGGGGCATTGCAACCCGCAAATCGCTATTCCCTTGGGTGTACAAGCATCCATGAATACGTATGAAAAAAAACTAATTGTCGATAGCGGCATCTTGTAAAGGATGGATAACCCATGATTATTGAGCAAATTGAAACATTCCGAGTTGCTGTTCCGTTAATTAAACCATTTAAAACGGCCCTTCGAACAGTGACGACAGCTGAATCCATTTTTGTGAAAATAACCTGCGATAATGGGATCGTTGGCTGGGGTGAAGCCCCGCCTACTATTGTTATTACGGGTGATAGCCTCTTGAGTATTGAAGCGGCAATCCATCATGTGATCAAACCATTTTTACAGAAGAAAAACTTGCTTCAGTATGAGGTGATTTTTCAGGGACTTAAGACGCTGTTGGTTGGAAATCCGAGTCCGAAGGCAGCTGTAGATATGGCAATTTATGATTGTCTATCTCAATATTGCAAACTGCCGCTCTATCAATTCCTCGGCGGTCATAAAAGGGAAATGGAAACAGATTTCACTGTTAGCGTGAACGGACCAGAGGAAATGGGCGAGGATGCGGTTTCCTATATTCAAAAAGGCTTCAATGTCCTGAAAGTAAAGGTGGGGAAGGACGATATCGCTGCCGATATAGAACGGATCTTGGAGATTAGAAGGCGGGTAGGAAAAGATATTAAGATCCGTTTGGATGCGAATCAGGGATGGACAGCGAAGGATGCCATCCGGGCCATTCGTAAAATGGAAGACAATGATTTGCGGATTGAGCTTGTTGAACAGCCGGTAAAAGCAGATGATATTGAAGGTTTGAAGCAAGTAACGGATGCAGTCGACACACTCATTATGGCAGATGAAAGTGTGTTTACCCCGAAGCAGGCCTTCCAAGTATTAAAAACAAGAAGTGCTGACTTAATAAATATTAAACTGATGAAGGCTGGCGGAATCTATCAAGCCCAAATCATCAACCAACTCGCTGAAACATGCGGTGTCGAATGTATGGTTGGCAGTATGATTGAAACCCGTCTTGGAATCACGGCAGCAGCTCACCTTGCCGCAAGTAAGCAAAATATTAACCGTTTTGATTTTGATGCACCGTTAATGCTAGCAAAGGAAATCGTGGAAGGCGGAATCCAATATAATAATAGATTAATAACAATGCCGGAGTCTCCAGGACTTGGAATTAAGTGCATTGACATTGAGGGAGGGGTCTTAATTGGCTAAATGGATTGTAAATGTTCCGGTCGCAACCGTATGGACGTCTTTTGATTCACCACGGGAAATCGATAACGATGCAGTAACCAACCCTGGAAGGATTGAATCGTGGTTAGAGGGATTGACATATGAAACCAGGCTTGAATTATGTAACGAAAACCTTGTTCAAACCCAAGTTTTATATGGTGAAGAAGTTTTAGTTTTAGAGGAAAATGGTGATTGGGCACATGTGATTATTCCTAGCCAATCCACCAAAAAGGAAGACCGCGGCTATCCAGGCTGGGTTCCTAAAGCTCAATTAGTGGAGGCTCCTGATGGCTGGAATTTAACAGATGGCCCAGTCGCTGTTGTGACCAGCCAAAGGGCAAAGTTGTTTAAAGAGAATGATCCTTTTAGTATAGAACTCTCCTATCTAACGACACTGCCTTTCATAAAGGAACAGGCTCGCAAGGTGTACGTCAAAACCCCATATGGGACTGCTGTGCTAGATACAGAGAATGTCGTTGTCTCCGATTCACCTGCAAGGGGAAATGGACAGGCGATTGTATCCGCAGGCGAACAGTTTCTTGGCCTGCCTTATTTGTGGGGAGGAATGAGCAGTTTCGGCTATGATTGCTCAGGGTTTAGTTACTCGATGTGTAAGGCAAATGGGTATGTCATCCCCCGCGATGCCAGTGACCAAGCAGCAGCAGGAGAAAAAGTTGAATTAACAGATATCGAACCAGGTGATTTATTATTTTTTGCCTATGAAGAAGGAAAAGGAAGAATCCATCATGTTGGCATTTATTATGGAGAAGGAAAATTGCTTCATTCCCCAAAGACAGGAAAAACGGTGGAAATTATACCATTAGAAGGAACGATATACGAGCGGGAACTATGTGCAGCAAGACGCTACTGGGTTAAGACGGAGGCATAACTATGGAAAAGTTATTACAAGTAAACAATCTTAAAAAGCATTTTCACTTAGGAAAAAATCAAGTTTTAAAAGCCGTTGATGGTGTAACCTTTCATATTAACAAAGGGGAGACATTCGGAATTGTTGGTGAGTCCGGATGCGGGAAGTCTACGGCTGGCAGAACGATTATCGGGCTTTATGACGTAACCGATGGTGAGGTTGTGTTTAAAGGGAAAAATATACACAATTTTAATTCGAAAGAGCGATTTGCATTTCATCGGCAAATGCAAATGATTTTCCAAGATCCATATGCGTCGTTAAATCCAAGGTCAACCGTGAGTGAAATCATTTCTGAGCCGATGGAAGTCCATGGCTTGTATCCCAACAAACAAGAACGGTTAAATCGTGTTTATCAATTATTAGAAGATGTCGGTTTAAATCGAGAACATGCCAATCGGTATCCGCATGAATTTAGCGGAGGCCAGCGCCAGCGGATTGGAATCGCCAGGGCCTTATCCCTTGACCCTGATTTTATCATTGCTGATGAGCCGATTTCTGCTTTGGATGTATCCGTTCAGGCACAGGTTGTTAATTTGCTGACCAAACTCCAAAAGGAAAAGGGATTAACCTATCTATTTATTGCCCATGACCTCTCGATGGTAAAGCAAATCAGTGACCGTATTGGTGTCATGTACTTAGGGCAATTAGTGGAATTAACGACAAGCAGTGAGCTATATAAGAAGCCGTTGCATCCATATACTCAGGCTTTGCTCTCGGCCATCCCGATTCCTGACCCGGATATTGAGGACAAACGTGAACGGATAATATTAAAGGGGGAACTGCCAAGCCCGATTAATCCTCCTAGCGGATGTGTATTTAGAACCCGCTGCCCATTGGCCATGGATGTTTGTGCCAAGGAGAAACCAGTGTGGCAGGAAGTTGAGGATAGCCATTATATTGCCTGTCATCTTTATGATAAAAACAAAGCCGGTGACCATGATTATTCTCAGGTTGCTGTTACGAGGTAACTGATGGAACAATTAAAGGCAAAAATCGAAGAAGAACTCCGCAGCTCGAACGGCAGAATCGGTTTGGCTATCGAAATTGAGGGCGAGAGTATTTGTGTAAATAGTGAAGAAGTATTCCAATCCGCAAGTTTGATTAAGTTACCAATTTTAATAGAGGCATTCCGGCAGAGTGAGATGGGAAAACTAAACGAGAATGAATTGGTTTCCATTACAAATCATGCAGGCGGGTCAGGCGTATTGCAGGCATTTTCCCGTGATGCGCTCTTGACAATTAAAGATCTCATGACGTTAATGATTACGGTTTCGGATAATACAGCCACCAACCTGCTCATAGATAAATTAGGAATGGAAACCATTCATCGATCCTTTGAAAAAATGGGATTGCAGCATACCGCCCTTAATAGGAAAATGATGGACTTTGAGGCGATTGAACAAGGACTCGATAACTACACAAGCCCTTTGGATATGATGACATGTTTGAGGATAGTCAAAGAAGGCGACTTTTTAGCAAAGCAAAGCCGTGAAGAGGCATTAAGAATACTAAGTTATCAGCAATTTCAAGATAGACTTCCAGGCATGATGGAACTCGATATGGTAAAAGTGGCAAATAAAACAGGCAGTCTTCCTCACATTGAACATGATTGTGCAGTGGTAACGAATAATGAGAAAACAGCCTATGCGGTGGTCCTAATGGATCAGCTAGATGATGTATTTGCAGCAAAGCTGAAAATTAGTAGAATTGGTAAGCATATATTTGATTATTTAGTGGAAAAAGCATAAAGAATGAATTGGCAGGGAATCCCTTGAAGGATTCTCTTTTTTTTCGTAAAGAGCGATGGTGCAGACTCCTTTTAAAATATTGACACCATGTCATATTCTTTGTTATGATTTTGTAAACGATTTCAATTTAGGGAAGGGTGGATTATGATGGCATCGAATTTTTTGCCAACTTTAGAGTTTGCTAAACAATTAGATAATGAGGATACACTTGCACGGTTTCGAGAAGAGTTCTATTTAAAGCCAGGTTCCATTTATATGGATGGAAATTCGTTAGGGCTTCTTTCGAAACGAGCAGAAAAGGCTCTCTTAGAATCGTTAAACGATTGGAAACATTATGGAATCGACGGCTGGACACAGGGGAACCATCCATGGTTCTTTATGCCGGAGGAATTGGGCAAGAAGCTTGCACCGTTAGTAGGAGCTTCCGCTGAGGAAGTCATTGTAACGGGTTCCACAACCGTCAATCTGCACCAGCTAGTGTCAACGTTTTATCAGCCGGACGGAAACCGTACGAAAATACTGGCAGATGAACTAACTTTCCCATCTGACATTTATGCCCTGCAAAGTCAGCTGCGTACCCATGGATTTGATCCAGATACACATCTCATCCGCGTAAAAAGCCGTGACGGCCGCTTTTTAGAAGAGGATGATATTATCGAAGCAATGACCGATGATGTTGCTTTAATAGTCCTGCCAACCGTCCTTTACCGCAGCGGTCAGATATTGGATATCAAACGCTTAACAGAAGAAGCTCATAAGAAAGGTATTTTAATCGGATTTGATGCCTGCCACTCGGCTGGGGCCATTCCTCATTATTTCAGCGAATGGGATGTGGACTTTGCCTTTTGGTGTAACTATAAACATTTAAACGGCGGACCTGGCAGTGTTGGCGGTTTATATGTTAATCGCAAACATTTTGGTAAGATGCCTGGTCTCGCTGGCTGGTTTAGTTCGAATAAAGAGAAACAATTCGACATGGAGCATACCTTAACACCTGCACATTCAGCAGGAGCCTTCCAAATTGGAACGCCTCATGTCCTTAGCATCGCTCCTTTGATTGGTTCTTTAGAAATTTTTACAGAAGCCGGTATTGAAAATATTCGCGAGAAGTCTCTTAAAATTAACCAGTATTTAGTAGATTTAATTGACACTGAGCTGGCTGAAATGGGATTTTTCGTTGGTTCGCCAAGAGAAGACGCGCGCCGCGGCGGGCATGTAAGCCTAGAGCATAATGAAGCAGCAAGAATTTGTAAGTCCTTAAAGGAAAATGGAATCATCCCTGATTTCCGGGCGCCAAACATTATTCGCCTTGCACCTGTCGCACTTTATACTTCCTATGAGGAAGTTTGGAAAGTCGTTCAGATTCTTAAAAAAATCATGACTGAAAAGCAATATGAAAAATTTAAAAATGAACGTGAAGTAGTAGCTTAACTTAAGTAAACATGAGGACAAAAAATAGTTTGGAAAACACAAAACTGTCCTCATAGAGCGTTCATGAGGACAAAACCTAGGAAGGCAAACCGAAAACCGTCCTCATAGAGTGTTCATGAGGACAAAGCCTAGACTAGAAAACCGAAAGCTGTCCTCATAGAGCTTTCATGAGGACAAAACCTAGGCAGGAAAACCAAAAACTGTCCTCATATATCAATATATTCGATTGGGTGCCCAAATAATTAGGGCACCTATTTGTGTGTCAACGATACCAATTGATAAAGATAGTTGACGAATTTTGTAATTTAAATTACCATATGTTTAAACACTTAAACATATAAACATTTAAAACTATTGGAGGACTATATACAATGAAGAAGACGGCATTAATTACAGGAGCAACAAGCGGCTTAGGATATGAATTTGTTAAACTGTTTGCCAACGATGGATACAATTTAGTTCTAGTGGCTAGAGACGAAGCGAAACTAAAGGAAATCAAACAATCCTATTCCCAAGTAGAAGTAACCGTTATTCCGAAGGACTTGAGTGTCATTGGGGCTGCAAAAGAAGTATTTAGAGAAATCGAGGATCGTGGGATTGTCATTGATGTTCTTGTTAATAATGCTGGTTTCGGGTTATTGGGTACATTTGCTGAACTGGATATTCAAAAACAGATAAATATGATTCAATTAAATATAACTGCACTAACGGAATTAACCTATTACTGTCTACAAAAAATGAAACAAAGGAATGTTGGCAGAATCTTGAATGTAGCAAGTACTGCGGCATTTCAGCCAGGACCGCAAATGGCCGTGTACTATGCAACCAAAGCTTATGTGCTTTCATTTTCTGAAGCACTGGTGGAAGAGCTATCTGGCAGTTCGGTTACTGTGACAACCCTCTGCCCTGGACCAACGAAAACCAACTTTGGAGCGGTGGCCAATGTTGAGGGCACCAAAATGTTCAGTCGCGCGATGGCATCTGATCAGGTGGCAAAGAGCGGATATAAAGCATTGATGAGCGGGAAGCGCGTGGTGGTTACGGGGGGATTCAATAAGGCAGGTGCAGTTGGAGCTAAATTTATGCCAAGAAGTCTAGCTGCTAAGGTTGCCAAGTATGTTGCAGAGGAAAAGTAATGATAGTTGGAGGAATTTCTTAATATGGCACAGCAAGCTATTGATGTTTTCAGGTCATGTATCCCATTATTTAACGCCTTAAGCGATCCGGCAAGACAGGACATTATCCTAATGCTGGCAGAACAGGAGCCGTTAAGTGTAAACGAAATTGCTGAGCAATCGAACCTTTCACGCCCGGCCATTTCCCATCATTTAAAAATCATGCGCGACAATCACCTTGTTAAACTGGAACAGAAAGGGACTCAGCGCTATTATTCACTTTCATTAGACCAAAGTGTTAAACAATTGAAGCAGTTAATTGAAATCGTTGAGAGCGAGTGTATTCTTTAGTTCCCTCCGGTATTCAACCTAATAGATAAACGGAAAGGTGAGATTTACCTTTGGAAAAAGTTTGGGCAACCGTAAATGGCATATTAATAGCAGATGAACCAGAGACATTTGTTACCAGAAGGATTAAAGAAGTAAATCTGGAATTCGGCGGGATCCGCGGGGATCGTCATTTTGGCGTAACGAGCAAGGCGGATTCGAGACAGCCGATGTATCCAAGAGGGACAGAAATTTTGAACCGCCGTCAAATAACGATTGTGTCCGAAGAAGAATTAGACAGGATTGCAGAAGAATTAAAGGTAGAATCGGTGCTGCCGGAGTGGCTGGGGGCTAATCTTTTTATAAAAGGATTTCCAGATCTAACGAAACTCACGATGGGTTCGCGCATCCTATTTCCTAGTGGTGCAGGGCTAATATGTATGGGGGAAAATATGCCTTGTACCTTGCCTGGAGATGAAATCCAAAAGCATTACGAAGATCACGAGAAGTTGTCCTTCCGATTTGTACGCGCTGGCTATAAGCGGCGGGGAATCGTTTGTGCAGTAGAAAGGCCCGGAAAAATTCATGAAAATGATGAAGTTCAGATTTTAGTTAATGATTTTACCAATCCGATGCAATAAATAAATGCATATCCATAGGTAGTTCAAAAGAATGGAAGGGGTCTTTTGGAAATTTACTAATAAATTGACCCCACACATTATTAAAAGTCTTAACGCTGATTATTTAAAATTAGATAATTTTTGAAGGTGGGACTTTAAAATATTTTTTAAAACATCTGCTAAAATAATGCGGATCGTTGTATCCGGTCATTTCGGATACAAATTGAATATTTTTGCATCCATTCATCAACAGCTTTCTAGCATTTTCCATTCTAATTTTCGTTAGATATTCTATGACTGTGATTCCTGTCTCTTTTTTAAAAATTCTGCTTAAGTATGAGGGATTAGTATGTAAATGTTCTGCAATTGAATGTAATCCCACTTCGCCATCTTGATAATGACTCTCCATAAATGCAATAGCCTGAAGAGAGAGAGATTTTAATTCCAAAAGTGTTTGACGGGAGATGGAGATAGCCTCTATTAATAAAGTGCTTAAAAATTCCTTCATTTCCTCGAGGTTGCGAAATTGCTCTGTAAATCTTTCAAATTGATTTAATTCTGTAAAGTAGTCCTTTTTTAACTGAAAATCATGAACCCCCTTGTTAATGCTGGTAATTAGTTCTCTTGTTAAAACAAAAAACTTGGCAGACGAGATTTTGTTCCGTTGACATAAAAGAATAATTTCCTCCAATTCCTTTAGGGAAAGGTCTTCATTCCCTGACTTTACTAGAACGGAGAACTTTTCAATTTTTTCTAGAATTGCACTATGGCTATCAT
This sequence comes from Paenibacillus sp. BSR1-1, assembly GCF_030403775.1. Taxonomy (GTDB): domain Bacteria; phylum Bacillota; class Bacilli; order Bacillales; family Cytobacillaceae; genus Neobacillus. Next base: position 29,572 of record NZ_JAQMWQ010000035.1, on the reverse strand, counting down.
CCTTTTCTTGAAGGAATTGATACATGTTTCCGGTACCTTTCGTCAGCCGGTTGTGTAATGCAAATTTTGCTTTTTGAAAAGCCTCGCCAAACATCTGGAGCCTATCCATTCTTGGTCCTATACCAATCGAGAACGATCGTTGGAAATGGCTTTTCAATGCGAAATGCAATGGCTTGATTTTTTCGATATCATCAGCCTTTATTAAAAAAGAAGAAAACAGTTGGTGATTTAGCCCAAGATGATAAATTGAATTAGGGAAGTATTGTAAAACAAATTTCGCTATTTGTCCTTGCAGGTTTTCTTCTACTTCAACATCAGACGAAATTAATAGAAAACAAGAAGGTTCTCTAGCAACATCTGAAAAAACCTCCTGATAAGCTTGATTCAACATATTTGTAACAGGCCCATTTAATAATTGGTAAGCAATATAAGAATTCATTTCTTTATGATCGAGAACGACAGATGTTAAGTTCTCTTTTTCTTTCTTTTCTTTAAATTTGTGAAGCATTTCAGTCAGGTCTTCTGAACGAACAGGCTTCAATAAATAATCGAAAACCCCAAGCTGAACAGCCCTTTGCGCATATTCAAATTTATCGTATCCTGTTAGAAATACGATCTGCAGTTCCTTCTGTTCCTTATGAAGCAAGCCGGCGAGCTCTATTCCATTCATTAGCGGCATATTAATATCAACAATCGCCAATTCGACTTGATTGTTGCAGATAAAGTGTAATGCCTTTTCCCCGTTTTCGGCCTCACCTATAATGGAAAAGCCGAGTTCCTCCCAATTTAAGCAGCCCTTTAATCTTTCTCGAATGAATTGTTCATCATCAACTAAAAGAACTTTATACATATGCAATCTCTCCTTGTCGAATAGCAGGAATGATAATTTCAACAGATGTACCTTTTCCAGGATTGTTATGAATCTTGATGCCGAACTGTTCACCAAAGTATTGTTTGATTCGTTCGTTCGAGCTATATAGCCCAAAACCGATAGTCCCTTTTTCTTCTTTTTCTTTTAACAATGATTCAATTGACTTATAAAACGTGCCTTCACCGTGGTCATTGACAAAGATATGAATCTTATCTCCGTGTTTTTCACCGATAATTTCGATGTAAATGTGATCTTCTTCATCTTTTAAATTATGACGGATAGCATTTTCAATTATGGGTTGAAGGGAAAGTTTAACAATTTGATAATTAAAGATTTCAGGGTTGAAAATAAATTTATAAGCAAGTCTTTCTTTATATCTAATGCTAAGGATTTCTAAATAGCGTTTAGAAATAAGCATTTCTTCTTCCATGGAGATAATCTGATTTCCTTTGCTAATAACGCCTCGATAAAAGTCAGCTAACTTATGGGTTAATTCAATTACTTCTTTTTTCTGTTCCATTTCTGCAAGTCCGCAAATATTTTCCAGTGTATTGTATAAAAAGTGGGGATTTAGTTGGGATTGTACACTAATAAGTGCGTATTTTCGTTTCTTTTCTTGTTCCTTTACCACTTTTTCCATCAGCCTTTTTGTTCTTCTCACCATTTTATTGAATTCTTTGGCCAGCACCCCTATTTCATCTCTACTATTGATATCAAGAGAAACATCTAAATTCCCATTTTGTACCTCTTTCACAACATGATTGATTTTTTTTAAAGGCTTGGATACAAGATTAGATATTAATAGAGTGATTAAAACGACACTCGCCATCATGATGAACCCAATAAGAAGGAACGACTTCATGAGGGGCTTGTTTACGGCTAAAATATTTTCTATAGGAACCAGAGCGACAAGGGCCCAGTTTAATTTAGGCAGTTCTTGGGATACTACTAGATACTCTCTGTCATCAAGAATAACTCTTTGTCCGTTTTTCCTTTGTTTAATAAATGAAAAATAGGGTTCGTTTTTTATGGATTGGTAAAGGTTTGAAGGGTTATGATGGGAAACAATCTTTCCGTCATGATTGACGATAAAAATATTTCCGTTCTGACCAAAATCAATAGAGTTATATTGCTTTCGAATCCAGCTTTCCCTTAGATTTATTTGAATAGTCCCTAAAGGTAGTGCTGTCCTTTCAGAATTAAAGCGCTGGAAAAAGGAAACGATGTTTAATTGTTTACGATATAAAGTATAGTTACTTTGATAGACACCTTTCCATGCCGTAGCTCTTACAGAGTTTTGCTTTAGCGTAATGGGGGATTGTTTACTCAGAACAGAAATCTCTCCCGAGTCATACACCAGGCCATTGTTTGCAAAAATCATAATGGAATCAATATAATCTTTAGTTCCCTTAATTTCACTTAAGACATTTTTAACTTCCTGATAATTTCGGTGTTCCTCCAGTGAATGTCTGGGAACAGGCACGGAGGTATATTGTTGAATAATAGAGTTTGTCACGACTAATTCCGACAATTCTTCTGTTTCGTTAAAAATTAACTCTAATTTATTTGATATTTGGCTAAAATTTTGATTTGTGCTATCGATTGTTTCTTGAACTAGAATTTTAGAGGAGATTTGATAGGCAATAATCATGAAAAGTGATAAAAAACCAATTATTAAGCAAAGCAGGAAAAAGGTTATTTTAGCATTTATGGAAAAGGGAATAGGTTTACGTTTCTTTACATATGAAATGATGTTCCTGCATGCCTTCATCGTTATCACCTGAATTTTTATAGAATAAAAACTATTATTATTTTTGTATCATACTGGATAAGCAAAATATACTCTATCGAGCAAAAAATAGAAATACTAATATTCAGAATAGAAAAAAATTTGAACATGACGTAAAATTTCTCCATGTTCCATTGGATTGATTCCAACTATACTCAAGTTATATTTCAAAAGGGGGTATAAGAATTGAGGAAAACGTTTACAATTTTCATGGCTGCCGCACTCCTATTGTCCATTGTTTTAGCAGGGTGCAGTTCAAGTGACAAGACTTCTTCAAAAGAAGAAAAGGATTCAGGTAAAACCACTATCCGTATTCTTTCACGCATGGGCGGGGATGATCCTGAATCAAAAGCATTTAATGAGCTGTTAGCTAAATTCATGAAGGAAAATCCTGATATTAAGGTTATTGATGAATCCCTTAACGATGAGTCTGCATTCAATAATAAGTTTAAAACATCCGTTGCCACTGGGAATGTCCCGGAAATATGGGTGAACTATGGCGGACAAGCATTTAAAGAATATGCAAAGAACATTGCCATGGATTTAACTCCAGTCCTAGATGAAGATAAACAATGGTCGGAAGCGTTTCTACCATTATTCGATACTTGGAAATATGATGATCTGCCAGGAATTTATGGAGTTCCTTCGGAGTTTTATAGTATTGCATTATTTTACAATAAAGAGCTGTTTGAGAAGATTGGGGCAGAACCTCCAAAGTATATTGAAGATATTCCGGAATTGCAAAAGAAATTCTCGAAGGAAGGCATTACCCTTCTTCGAATGGGTGATAAAGAAAACTTCCGTGGCGGTCACTTAATCAGTAATATCACAATGAAAAAGTTTGGATTGAAAAAAACCGAAGATCTAGTCAGCGGCAAAGCAAAATACACTGACAAAGATATGCTCGAGGTCTTTAAAATTATGAAACAATGGGCTGATCTTGGTGTCTTCGGAGATAACATCGTAACGACTGATGATAATGAAGTTACTTCTGCGTTCACTAGCGGCAAAAGCGCTATGTTATTTAATGGAAGCTGGGGAATTTCATCTCTTGCTGAATCAGATATTGCTGATAAAATTGGCGTCATTCCATTCCCAGGATTCAAGGATGCTCCAGAACACCTAAATACATGGCATGGAGGCGCAGGCGGATACTCTGTATTCAAAGAAGTCAAAGGCAAAAAGAAGGATGCTGCTATTAAATTACTAAAATACTTAACATCAGTTGATACATTTAAATACTACTTTGAAAAATCAGGCGGCGGTGTTTATCCGGTCAAAATGGATATGGGTTCATTAAAAGTAGATCCGGTTACACAGGAATATACGAAAGCACTTGATTCTTCGAAAGAATTCTTAATGGAAATTACGGCGTACGATCCGCGCCCGCAATTCCAAGATAAATTAAGAAACGAAATCCAAGGAATGTTTGCAGGAGACTCTCCTGAAAAGACAGCTGAAAATATTCAAAAATTCTCAGATAATCTAAAATAACGCAATGATACCGCTCTGGTTCTGGAGGGCGGTATCTCCTCAATTTTTAAAAGGGGGGTATTGAAAATTTTTAATAAAAAACAAGCAGTGACCATATCTGTCTTTTTACTGCCATCTATTATTCTGTATTCTATCTTTTTTATCGTACCGATTTTTCAAACCTTTTATCTGTCCTTTTTTTCTTGGAATGGGATCAAATCTTCGCCGATAGTTTATACCGGCTGGGACAATTTTAACCTTTTATTTCAAGATGAGACCTTTTACTTATCTTTAAAAAACGTGCTCATTTTTATCCTTGGTTCCTTTATTTTAATTATGCCGTTTTCTTTCATTCTTGCTTTAATTATTACTTCGAAAATCAAAGGAAAACGCTTCTTTCGTATCAGTTATTTCATCCCGTCCATTTTGCCGCTGACAGCATTAGGGCTATTATGGCAGTTTCTGTTAAAAGGGAAAGGCGGATTAATCAATAATATTCTAGTCTCCATCGGCTTAGATCGTTGGGCCATGGATTGGCTGGGAGATCCTGATATCGCTATTTTCTCCGTTGTGGCCGTCAATGCGTGGATTTTTTGCGGGTTAAATATGATTATTTTTGCCAGTGGTATAGTATCAATCCCCGAAGAAATTTATGAAGCTGCGACCATCGACGGGGCCAATGGTTTTCAAAAGGTCATATACATTACGGTTCCTTTAATGAAGGAAATCTTTAAAATCTTTTCAATTTTGGCCGTGACCCAGTCCATCCGTGTATTTGCGCAAGTATATGTCATGACGGGCGGCGGGCCAAACGGAGCAACGGAAGTTCCCACTACGATGCTCTACAATCAATCCTTTGTATATAACAACTTTGGCGGCGGTAATGCCATTGCTACCTTTATTGTTGTCACTGCACTTGTTTCGACCGTTGTACTGAATCGTTTATTCCAAGGAAAAGCTAGGTCCGCCTAACGGAGGTTAAGAAGGAAGGTGTAAAAATGAAAATTGGAAAAATTAGTATTTATGGATTTGCTATCCTTTGTTCCGTAGTTTTCTTGTATCCGCTATTCTTTAATTTGATTTCATCCTTTAAAGATAATGAAGGAATCTATAACGAAATACTGGCAATGCCTACAAAGTGGAGGTTTGAAAACTTTGTTGCCGCTTTTGAATCGGCCAAAATCCATATCTCGATTATTAATTCACTTATTTATGCTACGTTTGGAACTATGCTGGCATTAATTTTAGGGCTGCTTGCCTCTTATCCGCTTGCGAGATTTAATTTCAAGCTGAATACTCCGCTTTATTTGTATTACACCCTCGGATTAATGATACCAGTGTTCTCTATGTTGATCCCTATTTCACGGATTATTACAGCTGTTAATGGGTTTAATAATTACTTCGTGATGATCATTTTATATGCGGTATTTGAACTGCCATTAACTATCTTCTTAATTACAGGTTACATGAAGGATTTACCTAAAGAATTGGATGAATCAGCTATTATGGATGGATGTGGACCATATCGTCTGCTTTTTCAAATACTGGCGCCATTAACCATGCCTGCCATCTCGACAGCGGGAATCTTAGCGTTTTTTAGTATCTACAATGATCTAGTATGGAATGTACTTTTTATAACCGATCACGATATGTATAACATCTCAATGGGTCTCCTTACCTTTGTGGGGAAAATGGGTACCTCTGATATGGGACCAATGTTTGCAAGTATCTTCATTACCATTATACCGACGATTATCGTCTATCTATTCTTCCAAGAAAAAATTGAAAAAGGACTTGGTTCAGGATCTGTCAAAGGATAGGAGCCGTCATTTATTCGTGCTGTAGGTAGTCATGCTTATTCTATTGATAAAGGATGAATCAAATGAAAATTGACGCCCATCAACACTTTTGGGAATTGGATAAACCATTTTGTGAATGGCCAACTCCTGATTTAAAAACCATTTATCGGGATTTTCTACCGGAACATTTAATAGAGCATTTAACACGAAATCAAGTAACCAAAACAATCGTCGTACAAGCGGCTGAATCCATGGAAGAAACGGAATTTTTACTGGGTTTAGCCGATCAGAATGAGTTTATTGGCGGGGTAGTTGGCTGGATGGACCTGTCATCCGATCAATTTCCTGCTCAATTTGAGCGATTATTAAAACATCCCAAATTTGTTGGCCTAAGGCCGATGCTGCAAAATAAGCAAAATGATCAATGGATTTTAAAGCCTGAGGTGCTGGAGAATATTCAGATTTTAGCAGAAAACGATTTCCCGCTTGACCTTTTAATCTATCCAAAACATTTACCGTATATTGTTGAATTGTTTAAGAGGATTCCTACCTTACGAGCGGTTATTGATCATGGTGCAAAGCCTGCAATTAAAGATCAAGAATGGGCATCATGGGCAGATTGGATAAAGGAAGTTTCTCACTATCAAACATTAATGTGTAAATTATCCGGACTGGTAACTGAAGCAGATCTTAGAGCATGGCAGCTGGATGAGTTCAAACCCTATATTCATCATATTATTCAGTGTTTCGGTACCGACCGGATTATGTTTGGCAGTGACTGGCCAGTATGCCTGCTGGCTGCAGAATATGATGAAGTTGTAAGGATTTTAGATGAAAACCTGCCGGAAGAAATGGCCGGAGAAGAAAAAGAGTTGTTATATGGAGGAAATGCTAAAAGATTTTATCAATTACCGTAAATGATATACGGCTGGCAAATGGGTTTTAATCTATTAAAAAGGTTAGAGGAGGGACTGCTCTATGGCAGAACAAACCTTTCAAGAAGGTCTACTTTGCATTGTGATGCATGAACGGGATAATGTTGCCACACTTCTAAAAGATGTTAACAAAGGGGAAGTCATCACATACATAAAGGGAGGCGAATCATTTCAGGTTACATTGATCCAAGACATCAAGTTTGGACATAAAGCAGCGATTACTTCTATTCGTCCAAATGAAGTAATCATGAAATATGGTGAAGCAATCGGGACAGCAAGTGTAGAAATCCCTATGGGGACCCATGTACATGTTCATAATATCGAAGGAATAAGAGGACGAGGAGATAAACAAAATGCAAGTAATTAAGGGATATCGCCGGGAAAATGGAAAAGTCGGCATTCGAAATCATCTATTAATCCTGCCTACGGTCGTATGTGCCAATCAAGTCTGTTCACGGATTCAACAAAAGGTGGCTGAATCCGTTGCGATTCCTCATCAACATGGCTGCAGCCAAGTCGGTGCAGATAAGGAGCGCACGCACAAAGTGTTAGTGGGGATGGGGAAAAACCCTAATGTAGGAGCTGTATTAATCGTCAGTCTTGGCTGCGAGGTGATTAATGCAGAACAAGTAAAAGCAGAAATTGAAGCAACGGGGAAACCTGTCAGCTGGATTGATATTCAAGGTGAAGGCGGTTCAGTTAAGTCGATCCAAAAGGGGATTGATGAGGCAAACAAGCTTTTGCAAAAAATTGCTGCAGCGCCAAGAGAAGATGTACTTGTTTCAGAGTTAATTGTCGGCGTCAAATGCGGCGGTTCTGACTTTACCTCTGGCTTGTGCAGCAATCCAGCACTAGGAAAGGCAGCGGACATCCTTCTTCATGAGGGCGGAACCATTGTGATGGGGGAGACCACTGAAATCATTGGAGCGGAACATCTTGTAGCCGCGAAGGCCGTCAATCAACAGGTAAGGGAAAAACTATTCCAATGTGTTAAACAGTTTGAACAAGAGGTTGAACGGATGGGTGTGGATATGCGCGGTGGAAATCCAAGTCCAGGAAATATTGAGGGCGGTTTATCATCGATTGAAGAAAAATCGCTTGGATGTATTAGTAAAGCTGGTTCAGCCCCATTACAGGACGTAATTGATTTCGCCGATGAAATTCCGGCAAGTGGATATTACTTTATGGACTCACCAGGAAACGATATTGAATGTGTTTCAGGCATGGCAGCAGCGGGTGTCCATTTAGTTTGTTTTACAACTGGACGCGGTACTCCGACGGGTAATCCGATTGTGCCAGTAATCAAAATAACAGGGAACGAAATAACGGAGAAACGTATGGCTGACAATATGGATATTGATACAAGTTCCGTTTTAAAAGGAAAGCAGACACTTGATGAATCCGGGCAAGAAATCTATGAAGCGATTATCGATGTTGCGAACGGTCAAGAAACAAAAGCGGAGATTTTAGGCCATCAAGAATTTAGTATTAGCAGAATAGGGATCAGCTTGTAATGATAGAACGTTACTAGATTGAAAAGGGGAGAATTGGTTTCATGAGATTAAAAAATCGTATTGCCTTAGTAACAGGTGGAAGCAGAGGGATTGGAGCGGCCATTGTCGAGAGGCTGGCTGAAGAAGGGGCAGATGTGGCGATTAACTACACCTCTCCAGGTTCCAAAGAAAAGGCTGAACAATTAAAGCAGAAAGTAATCGAAACATTTCATGTTCGTGCCATGATCGTAAAAGCTAATGTCGGCATCAAACAAGAGGTCGAGCAAATGATTGCTGAAGTTGAAAGCACACTCGGAGCAGTCGAGATCCTTGTGAATAATGCTGGTGTAGCCCCATTCGAGCCATTTCTAAAATTAACGGAAGAAACTTGGGATCAAACCTATCAAACGAATGTAAAATCTATTTTTCTAACGACACAGCGAGTGGCTAAAAAAATGATTGAAAAAAGGTTCGGTAAAATTATCAATATTACATCAACCGCCAGCCTCCTAGTGACAAGTCCTGTCATTCCGCACTATATTTCATCAAAAGCTGCAGCCAGCCATTTAACGAAGGCACTGGCGATTGAATTAGGGAAATTCAATATTAATGTAAACGCCGTAGGTCCAAGTACAGTCGCAACGGATATGTGCCATGATTATCTAAAAGATTCGGAAATTTTAGAAAAGGAAATTCAAGCCAACCCAATGAAACGGCTTGGCAACGAAAAACAAATAGGTGATGCGGTGGTGTTTTTAGCATCTGAAGAAGCCATGCAGGTCAACGGACATTTGTTAATGGTCGATGGGGGCCTTACAGTAAAGGCAGCCCAACCGGAAGACCATTTGGAACAAGAAAGGAACCTGATCATATGAGATTACAAGGCAAAGTAGCATTAATTACAGGTGCAGGAAGCGGGATTGGAAGAGCCGCTGCTCTCCTTTTTGCGCAAGAAGGCGCCCACGTTATCGTCAATGATGTGAACAAGGAAAATGGTGAAAATACGGTTAAGGAAATTAAAGAGAAGCGAGGAAATGCTTCATTTTATTATGCCGATGTCACGATACCGGAATCGGTACAAGCGATGGCAGCATGGGTCATCGAAGAATTCAAAAAGATTGATATTTTATTTAATAATGTCGGAATCAGTAATGTTGGCCGGGTAGATGAAGTAGCGCCTGAAGTTTGGGATCAAGTGATGAGTGTGAATGTCAAAGGAATCTACCTCCCAAGCAAGTATATCGTCCCTTATATGATGGAACAAATGGACGGATGCATTATTAACATGTCCTCATGTGCCGCGGAAATGGGGTTAATAAAACGTGCGCTGTATTCAGCGACCAAGGGGGCGATTCTTTCTCTGACAAAGGCGATGCAAGTGGACTATGCACCGTACAATATACGGGTCAATGCTTTATTGCCGGGAACGATCTTTACCCCATTTGTTGAAAATTATTTAAGAACCTCCTATAACGACCCAGAAGAAGCGATTGAAAAAATTAAAACAAGACAGCTAAGCGGCGAATTAGGAAAACCCGAAGATGTTGCAAGCGCTGCCTTATTTTTAGCATCGGATGAAGCTAGATTTATGATGGGCTCACCTGTATATATTGATGGCGGCGTTGTATTCGGAAAGAATGCTTAAAAAGAGTAAGAAAGGGAATGACATATGAAACTATTAACAATAGAAGAGAATGGAATACAAAAACTAGGTATTCAAACGGAGAATGGCATCATGGATATCGCTGCTACTGCCGAAAAAGCAAATGCTGATATCGAAGCAGATGTGATGTCTGTTATTTCAAATAGTGAACAAGAACTATCTAAGCTTCAGGATTTTATCAACCGTGCATTAGATGAAGAAAAAGCAGTGTTTGCTGATCCTGAAAAACTAACGTGGGGGCCATGTGTCACAAGGCCGCACAAGATCATTTGTGTTGGATTGAACTATCGCAGGCATGCAGATGAAACAAATGCACCGTATCCAGAAGTCCCAATCTTGTTTAATAAGTTTGATAACACATTAACGGGACATAAAAGTGAAATTCCTGTTCCAAAAGTAACCGAAAAACTAGATTATGAGGTTGAATTAGGCATTGTGATGGGTAAAAAAGCTAAAAATGTAGCAGAGGATAAGGCTCTTGATTATGTTTTTGGCTACTGTGCAGTCAATGATCTTTCAGCACGCGATTTACAAATGAAAACACACCAATGGTTACTGGGGAAAAACTGTGACAAATTCAGTCCGATCGGTCCTTATCTCGTTACCTCCGATGAAGTGGGAGATCCTAATAATCTAGCATTAAAAACCTATGTAAATGGAGAACTGCGCCAGGATTCGAACACGTCAGATATGATCTTTTACTGCCGTGAAATTGTTAGTTATATATCCCGGCACATGACTTTGGAACCTGGAGATATTATTTTAACGGGGACACCAGAAGGAGTCGTTTTAGGATACCCGGAAGAGAAGCAAATATATATTCAACCTGGGGACGAGGTTACGGTGGAAATAGAAAAATTAGGTTCACTTACAAACTATTTTGTAGAAGAGAAGTAAACAAGTGAGTGTGAGTAAAAATGCTTAAAGGAATTCCTTCGATTATTTCACCAGAGTTAATGAAGACGTTAATGGAAATGGGACACGGTGATGAAATTGTCCTGTCAGACGGGAACTTTCCGGCTGTAAGTCATGCCCAGCGCCTTATTAGGTGTGATGGTAATGGTATCCCTGAGTTATTAACGGCAATACTTAAATTTTTCCCTTTAGACACGTATGTAGAATGTCCAGTTGCATGTATGGCAGTTGTTCCTGTCGATACCATTCAGCCGGTCATATGGAAAGATTATGAAGATATTGTCGACCGTCAATTTGAACATTCCTGTCCATTTGAGTATATCGAACGGTCTCAGTTTTATGAACGTTCAAAAAAGGCTTTTGCGGTAGTTGCCACGAGTGAAACGGCACTTTATGCCAATATTATTTTAAAAAAAGGTGTTATTAAATAGTTTGCTGATCGTATGTAGAATGAATAAATCAAAAAAATATGGTGGTGGACAAAATGAACAGTAGAGAAGAACGGGTAAAGTGGTTCATGGAGGACCGGTTTGGCTTATTTATTCACTGGGGGCTTTATTCGATTCCGGCAAGACAAGAATGGCTCCGGAGTATTGAACGTTTGAGTATTGAAGAGTATCAGCCATTTTTTGAGGAATTTAATCCAACCCATTATAATCCTCGGGAATGGGCTAAAGCGGCAAAAGCAGCGGGGCAGAAATATGCAGTGTTAACGGCCAAGCATCACGATGGGTTTTGTCTATTTGACAGTCAATTGACGGAATATAAAGCAACAAACACCCCGGCAGGACGTGACTTAATTAAGGAATATGTCGAGGCATTTCGAGCCGAAGGATTAAAGGTTGGGCTCTATTATTCGATTATTGATTGGTATCATGCGGATTATCCGAAATACGGGGACCGCCATCATCCGATGCGGGACAATGAAGAATATAAGGGCGAAGAAACCAATTTTGCCAACTACATTGAATATTTCCACGGGCAGGTTAAAGAATTACTGACGAATTACGGGAAGATTGATATTTTGTGGTTTGACTTTTCTTATGATGAGATGACCGGAGAAAAATGGGAAGCTTCCAAACTCGTGGAGATGATTCGCTCAATGCAGCCGGATATTCTTATCGATAACCGTTTGGGCGGCAATATCATGTCAGCTGAACCGGAAATTTATGCGGGTGATTTCTTTTCTCCGGAACAAATTATTCCGCCTGGAGGGATTGTCAATGCAAATCATCAGCCGATTCCGTGGGAAGCGTGTATTACCTTAAATGATCACTGGGGTTATCATTCAAAGGATTTAAACTATAAATCTCCGAAACAAGTGATTCGCACATTAGTAGAATGTGTAAGTAAAGGCGGGAACCTGCTGTTAAATGTTGGTCCGAATGTAAAGGGAATCATTCCTCCGCAGTCGCTTGTGATTTTACAAGAAGTCGGTAAATGGATGGGGCAGAATGGGGAAAGTATTTATGGCTGTACAGCTGCTGATCTGCCAAAGCCGGAATGGGGCCGGTATACCCAAAAGGGCAAGTTTTTATATGCCCATGTGTTTGACCGCGGCATTGGTCCGATTTATTTTGCGGGGTTAAAAGACAGAATCAAAAAGGCAAGGCTGTTAGCGGATGGAAGTGAGCTAAAAGTGGAGGTTCCGTGGATGGCGGAGCAGTATTCTGATATTGAGAATGGTGCCTTTATCACGTTAACCGGTGCTGAATTGCCGGATGAGAAGGATACGGTTATTGAACTAGAGTTAATAGACTAAGCATTTTCATATAACTGGTAGATTGGAAATGTGAGAAAAATTAACATTAACCAAGAAAAGTGGAGGTTAGTAATTAAAAAATTTAAAATTTTACAAAAATGTTGATTAGGAATTATAAGGAAGTTATAATTAGATTTAAATCTGAAATCTAGAAAAAACCAGTATTCCCAAAAGTTAATATTCATTTTTTTTACCCATTTAATTTCACCAGTGGAGAAATTAAATGGGTAAATGACCATAATACATAGATTTTTAGATTAATTATTAAATCATTATTAATATGATGAAAAATATTAGCGCGGATTTAAGATTACTTTTTTCTATTAATATCCAATTAAATAATAGCCAGAAGTAATCAAAATCATATACTTCAAGGGTATTGCTGAAAAAAAAGTGACAACAGGACTAAAATATCCTAGGTAAAAAATAATCAAAGGGGGAAATCAATTGAGAAAGGCACGTTATTGGAAAATACTGCTATTAGTTATCATCTCGGCAGTATTAGTTGTTGGATGCTCCAGCAAAGAAAGTTCAGGGGAAAAGAGTGCAGGAAGTAAAACGGAGAGCAAGGAAATGGTTATTGCTGTAAATGAAAATTTTATTTCAATGGATCCGCACAATACAGGGGATACCAATTCTAACTCCGTACAATCAGCTATGCTTGAAGGACTATTGGGGTTTGACCAAGATGGAAAAATTATTAAAAAACTTGCGGTAGATTATAGTGTTAGTGACAATGCCTTGGAATATACCTTTAAACTACGCCAAGGTGTTAAGTTCCATGACGGGGAAGCCTTCAATGCAGAAGCAGTAAAGGCCAACTATGAAAGAATTATGAAGGATGACAGCTTACGTTTAAACAGCCGAGGTTTTAGCTTAATTACCCAAATTGATGTTATAAATGATTACGAACTAAAGATTACATTAAAAGAACCTTATCCTAGTATGTTAACAAGATTTGTATCCGCTAAGATTCTTAGCCCTAAGTTACTAAAAGAAGGAAATAACAATATTGCGAAAAAGCCTGTTGGAACAGGTCCATTTAAATTTGTCGAATGGGTACAGGGAGACCACTTAACAGTGGAGCGTTTTGCTGATTATTGGGATAAAAAGGATCGCGTCCAAAAAATCACTTATAAACCAGTCCCAGAAAATGGATCGCGTACTGCGATGTTAAAAACAGGTGAGGCGCATGTCATCTATCCGCTGCCAAGTCAAAATATTAAAGAACTTGAAAGCAATAAGGATATAAAGATTGAAAAAATCCCATCTACTATTGCTCGTTATGTATCGATTAATACTATGAAAAAACCATTTGATGATCCTCGAGTCCGCCAGGCAATGAACTATGCGGTAGATAAAAATGCGTTTATCAATGTTGTTAATGCTGGATTTGGCCTTCCGCTAGATTCGATTATTCCTAGCAAAACGCTTCATTATGTAAAGCAGGGAGTGTATGAGCAAAATATTGAAAAGGCAAAACAATTGTTAAAAGAAGCAGGACTTGAAAAAGGCTTTAAAGCTGAAATCTGGGGCAACACCAACTCTGATACGATGAAAGGAATGCAGTTCATCCAACAACAATTAAAAGCAATAGGTATTGATGTCGAAATCAAATCAATGGAAGAGGGTACATTATCAGACGAGATTTACGGTGCTCAAAAACCTGAGGATACAAAATTGCAAATGTGGTATGTAAGCTGGTCTGCCTATCCATCTGATACGACCAATGCAACAAGACCATTATTCTATGGAGGCTCCTTCCCGCCAAATGGGGCAAACACAGCTTATTATAAAAATGAGCAAGTAGATAAATGGATAGAGGAAGTGGGCAAAACCGTAGATCCGGCTAAACAAGCAGAAATTTACAGTAACATTCAGTCAACTATTTACAAAGATACGCCGTGGATTTTTCTAGGTGTGGATGAAATCCTAGCGGGTAAAAGAACAAATGTAGAAGGTGTAGTCATTGAACCAGGCGGTGGGATTGACGTTACTAACGCAAATCTAAAGTAAGTAGAAACTATGAAGTGTTGTTTAAAAGAAGCGGAGGGAAGATTCCTAAAGTTCTTCCCTTCTTCTTAAATTTCAACTTAGCTTAAGTACTATTAGCAAAACTATCGTTAAGAGAGCTATGGAAATTAATGCTAAAGTCTTATAGAGCCAAAGGTTTTTTTAGAAAGGGGTTATTGACAGTGCTCCAATATATTATCAAACGAATCTTTGAAATGATTCCTATTCTTTTCATTGTTTCAATCTTAATCTTCTTTTTTACCCACTTAATTCCGGGAGACCCTGCTCGCTTAGTTGCAGGCAAGGATGCTACCTTCGAAGAGGTTGCTACGATTAGGGAAGAGCTTGGGCTCGATAAACCTATTTGGGAACAATATGTTACCTATATGGGTAATTTATTCCAAGGAGATTTAGGGACCTCGTTAAAAACAGGGCTGCCTATCATGGATATGTTTGTTGACCGCTTTATGCCCTCCATCTATTTAACCCTATTCAGTATGGTGTGGGCATTAGTCATTGGCTTACTAATTGGTACTTTATCGGCTGTATTTAAAAATAAATGGCCGGATTATCTCGGAATGGTTTCAGCTGTTTCCGGAATTTCGTTACCTGGTTTTTGGTTAGGACTAATCCTCATTCAAATTTTCTCGGTACAGCTGGGATGGTTTCCAACCGGCGGAGCGGATGGATGGAAAAGTTATGTATTACCATCCTTAACCTTGGGAGCAGGAATTATGTCCATGCTTGCCCGCTTTACGAGGTCATCTCTTCTAGAAACACTTAAAGCTGACTTTATTCGAACGGGACGTGCAAAAGGACTAAAAGAGTCCATTGTTATTCCAAAACATGCTCTAAGAAACTCCCTAATTCCAGTTGTTACTATTGCAGGTCTGCAGTTTGGATTTCTATTAGGTGGATCAGTTGTGGTGGAAACGGTTTTTAGTTTTCCGGGAATGGGCCGTTTGTTGATTGATTCCATTTCATTTCGGGATTACCCGGTTATACAAGCTGAATTATTACTTTTCTCCATTGAATTTATTATGGTCAATTTAGTCGTAGATATTTTATATAGTTATCTTAATCCAAAAATCCGGTATACAGCTTAAAGAAAGGAGGTTAATCATGGAGTTATCCAAAGCAGTAAATTCAAGTACCACCATTAAAAAAGAAAAGAAGTATTCCCCGTTAAGAGAATTATTGAAGAATTGGAAAAAGCAAAAGAATGCGTTATGGGCAAGCCTTTTTATTCTATTATTAATTACAGTTGCGATAATCGGCCCTTTTATAGCTCCCTATGATCCCTATAAACCTGATTATAATGCCATGTTACAAGGTCCCGGTATAGACCACATAGCTGGTACAGATGAATATGGGCGTGATATTTTTAGCCGCTTATTATTCGGTGCCAGAATTTCATTAACTGTAAGCTTTCTCTCTGTATTTTTGGGAGCGATTGGCGGAACGATTTTAGGGCTTCTTAGCGGTTATTTCGGCGGCTGGTTAGACCGGCTCATCATGAGATCAAGTGACGTTATGTTTGCGTTTCCGGATATTTTATTGGCAATTGCCATTGTTGCCATTTTGGGGCCGGGTTTGACGAATGTGGTGATAGCAGTATCTATTTTCAGTATCCCATCCTTCGCAAGGCTGGTAAGAAGTTCCACTCTTGAGGCAAAAGAAACGGTTTTTGTTGAGGCGGCAAAATCGATGGGGGCCTCCCATTTTCGGATCATGTTTCAACATATTTTACCTGAAACACTTGGCAGTTTAATTGTTTTTATATCAATGAGAATTGGAACAGCGATACTGGCTGCCTCTAGTTTAAGCTTCCTTGGTTTAGGCGCAAGTCCGGAAACACCAGATTGGGGAGCAATGCTGAGTCTCGGACGGGATTATTTAGGCACATCTACACATGTCGTCATGATGCCTGGTATTGCCATCTTTTTAACCGTGTTGGCCTTCAATATTGTTGGTGATGGGCTGCGGGATGTACTGGATCCCAAAACGAAGAATGAATAAGGGAGTTTGAAGAGGATGGAGAAGCTTCTGCAGGTAGAAAAGCTCGAAACGCAATTTACGAAGGATAAACAAAAAATAAAAATTTTACACGGTGTTAACTTTCACATTCATCAAGGTGAGGTTCTGGGTCTAGTCGGTGAATCCGGAAGTGGAAAAAGCATTACTTCCCTATCGATTATGAAACTATTTAAAGGGACGAGCGGCGAAATAAACTCCGGAAGGATCCTATTTAATGGTGATGAGGATTTAATTAATAAATCGGAGACAGAGATGAGGAAGATTCGCGGAAAACAAATCGCAATGATCTTTCAGGAACCGATGACTTCATTAAATCCAGTTATGAAAATTGGGGAGCAGCTGTTGGAGCCCATTCGCCTTCATTTGGGATTAGAGGAGAAAAAAGCGAAGGAACATGCAGTCTCTATTTTAAAAAAGGTAGGCATTCCAAGAGCGGAGGAAATCATGAATGAATTTCCTCATCAATTATCTGGTGGTATGCGTCAACGAATTATGATTGCCATGGCCATTTCCTGCAATCCTCAGCTTTTAATCGCAGATGAGCCGAGTACTGCTCTGGATGTCACCATTCAAGCACAAATATTGGATTTAATGAAACAGCTGCAGCAAAAAGAAAAAATGTCTGTTCTTTTGATTACACATGACTTAGGTGTTGTTGCAGAAATGTGTGAAAGAGTAGTTGTTATGTACGCTGGAAGAGTCGTTGAGGAGGCAGATGTCTTTGATTTATTTGAAAGTCCAAAACATCCTTATACAAAAGGATTAATTGCCTCCGTTCCAAAGCTGGGTCAAAAAAAGGAGAAATTGGACTCTATTAAAGGAAATGTCCCGAATCCAAGTGAGCTGCCAAAAGGCTGCAAGTTTGCTCCGAGATGTAATGATGTCATGCCAATTTGTTATGAACAAGAACCGCCTGAATTGAACCTTGAAAATGCTCGTTCTTGCAGCTGCTGGCTGTATAAAGAGGAGAGGGGGGGCATTCGTGTCTAAAACTCTTTTAAAAGTAACTGGATTAAAAAAATCATTTTCCATTCCTGCTGGCATGTTTGAGAAAAAAAAATTGTTAAAAGCTGTTCATGACGTGTCCTTTATGATTCCGGAAGGAAAGACGTTCAGCCTTGTAGGGGAAAGCGGCTGCGGGAAATCCACAACAGGGAGGCTAATTTCCCGACTGATTGAACCAGGTGATGGAGAAATTTGGCTTGATGGAGAAGAAATTTCGCAAAAGAAGGAAGCTCAATTAAAAGGAATGAGAAAAAAAGTCCAAATGATTTTTCAGGATCCATACGCCTCGTTAAATCCTAGGATGAAAGTGCGTGATATTGTAGCCGAACCCCTTACGATTCATACGAATCTATCCCGAGCAGAACGGTATAAACAGGTATCCGAAATATTGGAAGTCGTCGGTTTAAGTGATTATCATGCGAATCGATACGCCCATGAGTTCAGCGGAGGTCAGCGGCAGCGGATTGGTATCGCACGAGCCCTTATTATGAAACCAAAGCTCATTATTGCGGATGAACCGGTGTCTGCATTAGATGTTTCTATCCAAGCTCAAATCTTAAATCTATTAAAAGAATTGCAGGCTGAATTTGATTTAACCTATTTATTTATTTCCCATGATTTAAGTGTTGTCGAGCACATTAGTGACCATATTGGGGTCATGTACTTGGGAACGATTGTAGAGTCTGGTCCAAAAGAAGTGATCTTCTCTAACCCGCAGCATCCTTATACGAAAGCATTATTGTCGTCGATTCCCATTCCAGACCCAAAGTTAAGAAGAGAACGAATAATTTTGCAAGGGGATTTACCAAGTCCGGTGAATCCGCCGGCTGGATGTCGCTTCCATACGCGCTGTCCTGTTGCCATGGACATTTGTAAAGGAACAGAGCCTCCCGTCAAACCGGGGGAAACGGCAGGTCATTTTGTTTCCTGTCATTTAGTAGAATAGTAGTTTTTTAACCATTAAACAGGAGGGATTTATTTATGAAAGTCGGTTTAAGTACGTATAGTTTAGTGAGAGAATTACGAGCAGAAACGATGACAGTGTTGGATGTTATCCAGTGGATCGCTGATCATGGCGGGGAGCATATGGAAATTGTACCATACGGTTTTTCCGTTGTTGATAATGTGGAATTAGCTGATCAAATTAGGGAAAAAGCAGAATCGGTTGGGATTGAGTTATCTGCCTATTCAATGCCGGCAAACTTTGTCCAAGAGACAGAGGAAGCATTCCTTGAAGAAGTAGAACGGATTAAAAAACATGTTGATATCGCGAATCGCTTAGGTATCAGGATTTTGCGTCATGATGTAACAGCCTTTACTTTAAAGCCGGAAGAAATGACTATCCATTATTTTGAGGAGCATTTTTCAAAATTTGTTAAAGGCAGTCAGCTGATTGCCGATTATGCTGCACAATACGACATAACCACCACAATTGAAAATCATGGGTTTAATGTTCAGTCGAGTGACCGTGTCCAGCGAGTCATCCATGTGGTGAACCGTGACAATTTTAAAACCTCCCTTGATGTTGGGAATTTCCTTTGTATTGATGAAGATCCGCTAGTAGGGGTAAAGAAAAATCTAAAATATGCAGCAACTGTTCATCTAAAAGATTTCTATATTCGTCCTTATTATGATAACCCGGGCGGCGGGGATTGGTTCAGGACGGTCAACGAAAACTATTTGCGCGGGGCCATTGTTGGTCATGGAGATTTAAACATTCGCGAGATTTTAAGATTAGTCAAAAACTCAGGATACGATGGGTATTTAACCGTGGAATTTGAAGGTATGGAAGATTGCAAAGTGGGATCCAAGATTGGAATGGATAATGTAAAGAGATTTTGGGATGAAGTTCAGTAACGATAACACGCTTGCAGAAAGGAGAATCAATTTGGAGAGTTTACGAGTTTGTGTAATTGGTGCTGGTTCGATTTCTGATATGCATTTTCAATCCTATCAGAACAATCCAAATGCCATTTTACATGGTATTTATGATTATTCAAGAGAAAGAGCGGAAGAAAAGGCAAAGAAATATGGAATAGAAAAGGTGTATTCCTCATTAGAGGAGGTTTATAATGACCCTTATATAGATGCTGTCAGCATTTGTACTTGGAATAATACCCATGCTGAGATCTCCATAAGTGCCTTGAAAGGAGGAAAGCACGTTTTAGTAGAAAAACCTCTTTCTATGTCGGTAGAAGAAGCGTTAAAGATAGAGGAAGCGGTACATAAATATAACAAGCTATTACAGGTTGGCTTTGTTAGACGATTTGCCACGAATACGAAGGTATTAAAATCGTTTATTGATCATGGGAAATTAGGAGAGATCTATTACGCAAAGGCCTCATGCTTACGCCGTTTAGGGAATCCAGGCGGATGGTTTGCGGATAAAGAATGCTCTGGCGGCGGACCATTAATCGATCTTGGGGTTCATATCATTGATATATGCTGGTATTTAATGGGGCGTCCAAAAGTAAAATCCATCACCGGGAACACCTATCATCAACTTGGAAACCGGGGGAACGTAGAGAATCTACGTTTTTATAAAGCGGCCGATTTTGATAAAGGGAGAAATACAGTCGAAGATTTAGCCAATGCCCTCATTACATTTGAGAATGGTGCTTCTTTACTGGTAGATGTTTCATTCACTTTACACACAAAGAAAGATGAAATACAGGTGAAATTGTTTGGAACAAAGGGCGGGGCGGAGCTTGAGCCGGAATTAGTCTTGATTAGTGAAGAAAATGATACGATTATCAATATTCACCCCCAGATTGACCATTTGACTTTTGATTTTACCAATGCCTTTCAAAATGAAATCGATTCATTTATATCTTCTTGCTTATCAGGTACTAAACCAATCGCCCCTGTTGAAGATGGGGTTGAAATCATGAAAATGTTGGCCGGAATCTACGAGGCTGCTGAAAAGAAGTGCGAGGTGGTTTTTTAACCTATGTTAAAGGTGACCAATAAAATTGGAGTGATAGTCGATAGTCTTTGCTTACCTCTAAGGGAAGGGTTAAAAGCTGCAAAAGAAATGGGAGCTGACGGTGTCCAAATTTATGCGGTCAGCGGGGAAATGGCGCCAGAAAACTTAAGCCCGGCTTCCCGTAAAGAGTTAAAAGCCTATATTGAATCATTAGGATTAGAAATCTCGGCGCTTTGCGGGGATTTAGGCGGTCATGGGTTTCAGGATGCCCGGCAAAACAAGGAGAAAATTGAAAAATCAAAACGAATTTTGGATCTGGCAGTTGAACTGGGGACAAATATTGTCACTACTCATATCGGCATTGTACCGGAGGAAAAGGATAGTTATATATATGATGCGATGCAATCGGCCTGTGAGGAATTGGGGATTTATGCTAAAAGTATGAATGCGTACTTTGCGATTGAAACAGGTCCTGAAACAGCCTCACGATTAAAATCCTTTTTGGATAGTTTAAGTACTAATGGCGTTTCCATTAATTTTGATCCGGCCAATATGGTGATGGTAACCGGAGATGACCCTGTGGCTGGAGTGAAGCTGCTCAAAGATTATATCGTCCATACGCATGTGAAAGATGGGGTTCAGCTGAAACTGGTAGACCCTCGTGATGTTTATGGAGCACTTGGCTATGGCGGCGGTACGGATCATGAAAAAATAGCTCAAATGGTGGCTTCCGGGAAGTATTTCAGGGAATTGCCCCTTGGAAAGGGAGCTGTAGACTTTCCAAATTACTTTGAGGCATTAAAACAAATTCAGTATGAGGGGTATTTAACGATCGAACGTGAGGTTGACACGAATCCGGTTAAAGATATTTCTGCGGCAATCCAATTTATTAGAACATTTTACTAAAGGACAAACTTCATTTGAGGGGAATCTACTTTAAGATTCCCTTCCTATTAAAAAATGATGTTAGTTCTTTCAAAAGTGAGAGCTGACATGATTTTTTAACCATTCTTTAAAAAATTATTTTAAAAAGGAATGTAAATAATGGAGAAGCAAGATCAACTTTTAATGAAAAAACAAAATAAAAATCTAGTCCTTGAAATTATCAAAAACCAATCGCCCATTTCCAGAATGGAAATTGCGAAAGTAACAGGAATGAGCCCAACATCTATTACGCGAATTGTCAATGAACTACATTTACAGGGATTTGTGAGAGAAACCGAATTAGTCACATCCGGCGTAGGAAGAAAGGCAGCTTTATTGGATGTTTGCGGTGATGTTCTTTATTCCGTTGGAGTAGAAATCGATAAATTAATCATCAACATTGGTATCGTTAATTATGTCGGAGAAATTGTTGCATGGCAGACTACTCCCAGAGATGAGAGGGAGGGTTATGAAGAAACGCTTAAAAAAGTAAGGAAGAATATAAGGGAATTAATTAATAAAAATCAAGTACCTGTCGAAAAGATCCTTGGAATTGGAGTAGGTCTTCCTGGTTCCATCGATTATATGAATGGCGTGGTAAAGATATCGGAACAGCTGAAATGGAAGAATGAAAACCTGGCTAAGGATCTTCAACAACTCACTGGCTTTGGGGTCATCATTGATAATGAACTAAAAATGAAAATCATCGCAGAAAATTTCAAGGGAAGGGCAAGGGATTCGCAAAATGCTGTTCTCATGGGTATTGGATCCGGAATTGGTGCTGCGATCATTCTTAAAGGAGAAATATACCGCGGTGATTCCAACGATGCAGGGGAGATTGGCCATACCGTCATTGACCCGACGGGGAATGTATGCAATTGCGGAAAAATCGGCTGCCTTGCTACTTATATTTCTGAAGGATCAATTATTGCCGACAGCAGGAAGGTAAAGGACATTCAGACCATCGATGAGGTTTTCGATGCCTATCGAAAGCGGGAATCTTGGGCCATTAATATTATGGACCGAACCGCCACCTACATCGCCCTCGCTTTAAGCAATATCCTTTGTCTGTATAACCCGGAAATGATTATTCTAAGCGGGAATACCATTGAAAAACTTCCTGAAATAAAAGGTTCTATTAAGCAAAAATGTGAGCTGTATGTTTGGGAGCCGTTAAAAGAACGTGTAAAAATTGTCTACTCACAGTTAGGAGATCAAGGAGTCGTACTTGGTGCAGCTATTCAAGCTCAAAATTCCTTGTTGGAATTACAGTGATATTTTTTCTAAGGAGAGGAGTATTGTATGAATTATGTAACATTAGTGGAAGAAACAAGAGCAGGATTGTTGGAAAATGTACATTTAGGCATGATAGGTGGTGTTAACGATCAATTGGAAACGGTGTATCATGCCGGGAATCAGGATCATTATACCTATTATCGGTCTGCCGCAAAGCCCATCCAAGCGCTCCCTGTATTTTTATCTAATATCGTAGCGAAATATGGTCTTACAAGAGAAGAAGCAGCCCTGTTTACTGCTTCTCACAGAGGGGAAACCTACCATGTTAAAGCTCTTGAATCCATGTTGAGCAAGCTGCCTGTTAGAGAAGAAGAATTATTCTGTCCGCCCTCCTATCCATTAAACGTCAAGCCGCGTGAGGAAATGTTGTGGAACCATAAAGAAAAAAGACGGCTTTTTCACAACTGCTCAGGCAAGCATATGGGATTTGTCACGGTTTGCCGCGAATTGGGCTATCCAGTTGAAGGATACTGGGAAGCAGATCATCCACTTCAGCAGCAAATTTTGATCATCCTCTCCACTTTATCGGAAGTACCCGTTTCAGAAATTAAGATCGGTACAGATGGCTGCGGTGTACCGGTGTTCGCGATTCCGCTGAAAAATATGGCGATTACCTATTTAAAATTGGCATGTCCTGACACTATTAAAGATCCATTATTGCAAAAAGCGGTGAAGGAAATGATCAGCGTGATGAATGAACATCCAATGATGGTGGCTTCGGAAAAATTTATTTGCTCCGTTTTGCTGCAAGATCCAAATGTCGTCGCAAAGGGCGGAGCACAAGGTGTTTATTGCTTTGGATTGAAAAAGGAAAGACTAGGCTTTGCCTTAAAAGTATTAAATGGCTCTGAAGAGGTTTGGCCAAATATTGTTGCATCTATCCTTGAGCAAATTAACTACGACAACAAAGAAACAATCGCCAGAATAAGAGAGTTAAAGCCGTCGATTGTAAGGAATGATGCAGGGGTTGAGGCAGGAGCGGTTAAAGAGACGTTTTCACTTATCAAATCACAAGAAATGACAGAAAAACGTGCTTTATGATTAAAGAAGTCTGTGTAGAAAATTTCACTCTTGTACCTGAGGCAATCGAGCGAGGTGCTAGCCGGATAGAGCTTTGTGATAACTTAGCGGTCGGCGGAACAACCGTCAGTCATGGTGTAGCTGCAAGAACAATTAAATATTGTCACAGTAAAAATATTAAGGTTATGTCCATTATCAGGCCAAGGGGTGGAAACTTCGTTTATAACAAGATGGAAATAGACATTATGCACGAAGATATTGTTCATTTAAAACACCTGGGAACAGACGGAGTGGTGATGGGCTGCTTAGAAGAATCAGGCTGGATTGATGAGAGGAATATGCATACATTGCTGCAAGCCGCTAGTGGTCTGGATATCACCTTTCATATGGCGTTTGATCAGATTAAGCCGAAATACCAGTTGGATGCTATTAATTGGTTGGCAGGCCATGGTGTTCAGCGGATATTAACCCATGGAGGGCCAAGCGATACAGCAATTGAAAACAACCTTACCCGATTGAAAGAATATGTCAATTTTGCAGGCGGTCGAATAATCATCCTTCCCGGAGGAGGAATTACTGATAGAAACCTGGAGGCTATTATCAGTAAAGTAAACGTAAGAGAGGTTCATGGAACAAAAATTGTTGGTGAACTTGGAAGTAAGTAAAATCATACAGTTCAACTGTGAGGAATATTTTAAGATGAACATTAGACCTTGATTAATGATTTTATCAATCTGAAGAAATAAATTGATCGATAAGTAAGAGTGGAATATAGGAAATGCTGAAGAGCAAATTCCTATATTCCACTCTTTTTTTAGTTTATTCAAATTATTTTTACATTTCTTTTACCCAATCCATACAATAGCTCCATTAATACTTAATGTTTGCCAATTAAACTATCAATAGATAGAAAAAAATAAATGGGAGGAATTTTACTTTATGGAAAATCAAAACGGTATAAATCGACGCGATTTTTTAAAAGCGGGAGGTATGAGCACACTTGCACTTACTCTTGGAACAACTGGGGTCTTAACACTCGGTTCAAAAGCATTTGCGGATACTGCTAGTAATCCAACCAGCGGCTTTGGCGGATATGGTCCACTAGTTCCTGATCCAAATGGAATTCTCGATCTTCCAAAAGGGTTCCATTATAAAATTATCTCCGAAGAGGGCGGTCAACTGACAAACGGCGGAAAAATTCCAGGTGCCTTTGATGGAATGGCTGCTTTTGAAGGTCCTAATAATACGACGATTCTTGTTCGGAATCATGAATTGAGTCCAGGTGCCGCAAATCCGGTAGTCGGAACCAAGCCTTTTGATGCGGCGGCTGCCGGGGGTACAACGGCTTTGGTTGTAGCTCCAAATCGTGAAGTTATCATGGAATATGTAACCTCTTCAGGTACAATCCGAAATTGTGCGGGCGGGGCTACACCATGGGGGACCTGGCTGACTTGTGAAGAAACACGTTCCGAAACACACGGTTATGTATTCGAAGTGGATCCGACACAGCCGGAGAACGAATTGTCCAGAACCCCTATCAAGGATATGGGACGCTTTTCACACGAAGCATGTGCCATCGACCCGGCGACAGGATATTTATACCTGACTGAGGATGCATCTCCAAGTTATTTCTACCGTTTTATCCCGAATGACACCAGCCAAAAGCCAGGTGCCCTGCAAAAAGGCGGCAAGCTTTATGCGGCTGCGATTGAAGAAGTAACGGACCCATCAGCAAGCACATTTAAAACTGGACAAACATTTAAGATTGTTTGGAAGGAACTAAACCCTCATTTATGCCGCGAGGATGCTGCTGCACAAAACTGCATAAAGTTTAAAAAGCTGGAAGGGGCGTTCTTCCAAGCGGGTGTGTTCTGGTTTGATGACAGTTCTGCTGGGGCAAAAAATCTTGGACGCATTTACCGCTACATTCCTGCTACCAATACCTTGGAGCTTTTCTATGAGGCAACAGATGCAAAAGACATGGAGTCGCCGGATAATATTGCCATGACTCCTTGGGGCGATCTTTGGTTCGTAGAAGATGGAGCAGGAGACGATCGACTTATGGGGATTACCCCCGAAGGCAAAATCTATCCTTTTGCCCACAATCGTCTAAATGGATCTGAAATGGCAGGGCCTACCTTCTCGCCTGACGGAAACACACTTTTTGTTAATATTCAAAGCCCGGGCAAAACTTTTGCCATCTGGGGTCCATTCCAACGCCATAACGCTGCACGTGCTAGGGAAATGTCCTACGCTGTTCCGTCAAAGCAATTTGCACCACAAGTTTCAGACAAGGTGGCTGCTTTTGCTGAGCGTAACGGAATGTCCATTCTTGAAGCGGCTGCATTTGAGCGCCACGGACTTAAGATTTAATCATTATATGAATCTATTAAAAGATGTAACCCGTACCTTATCGGGTTTACATCTTTTCTTTTTCTCTTATGTTTTATAATCGATTATAATTTTTTTCTAAGAAAAAGAAGTCTTAGCAAAGGAGCTAAGACTTCTTTCTTCATTTATACAGCCAGACTCGTTTCTTGCTTTCGCCGATAAACCACTCTGGATAATAGAACGCTGCACTCATACAGGAAGATCAGCGGAATGACTACCAAAATGTCAGACAGAAAATCCGGAGGAGTGATAAAGATTGCGATTAAAATTAGTATAAAGTAGGCGTATTTTCGAATCTTTTGCAATCGATAAGGGTTCAAAACTCCGACGCTTGTCAGGAACATGATAATCACCGGAAGTTCAAATAAAAAACCAAATGGCAGTGTCATATTAATTAAAAATTTAAAGTACTTTTCCGTGGTAAAAAAGGTCATAAACATGTCCTCTGACATGGAAAGGAGGAATTGAAAAACCATTGGAAAAATGACAAAATATCCGAAGCAAACTCCCGTAAAAAATAGAAGGAATAGGGCTGGAATATAAGCCAGCGTTATTTTACGTTCCTTTTCTTTCAATGCCGGCCGGACAAATAGCCAAGTTTGATAGGCGGCCATTGGAATCGTTCCAGCAATAGCCGCGATACTTGAAAGGATCATATAGACCCATAAAATATCGCTCGGTCCTAAAATGGCAAGTTTTACTTCCAGGTCCTTCACTAGCCAGTGATAAAGGTCTTGTGCATAGATAAAGGAAGCGATGAAGAGCAGGATAAAGGTTCCTAATACGAAAATGAGACGTTTGCGAAGTTCTTCAAAATGACCAATAAGGTCCATATCGTGGGTTTTCATTGGGCCTCCTTATAAAAAAGAAGATGCAAGCCTCTTACATCCTCTTAAAAAATAATATGAATTAAATGGCTTTTTCCTCTTTTTCGGGCTGTGTTTTTGTCGGCTCTTCGTCAGAAACTAAATCTCTTGTAGATTTTTTGAATTCCTTTAATGTTGAGCCTACTGCTTTTCCTAATTCCGGCAGTTTTGAAGGGCCGAAAATGATTAAGGCGATTACAAGAATAAGGATCAGGCCCGGAACCCCAATATTTTGAAACATGTTTTATTCCTCCTCATAAATGGATTCTTTTTTCTTTCCCTTAACTATGATTATAGGTAACTACCTTCACTATGTTAATTAAGGGAATGTAAAGAATTGTTAATAAGCTATTAATTTAATTTATGGAGGTTTTGTATTGAATAATTCTTAATGAAAAGGTAATTTCTCAGGATTCATTGTGATTAGATTTCATTTATTGTTTCATTAGAAATATAAAAGCTAAGGATACTTTGAATCTTATTATTCATGTATATCACGATTGCTGGTTGTCGATTGATATTTTTAACTTCAAAATAAGTGTCTTCAGGGGCCTTTTTTATAACCCCATATAATAAGGCTAGAACGTTGGATACAGATACTATTGGACGTACCGCAGCCGTGACTTTTCCTCCGCCGTCTGAATATAGGGTGACATTATCCGAAAGTAGTTCTAATAAGACGGCTGTATTTTGCATTTGAAACGCTGCTAAAAAGCGATTAATGATTAACTTATTCCTTTCATAGCTTATGCTTTCACCTTCCACAAGTAAGACCTTTTGTTTAGCCCTGCTAAAAATTTTCCTGCAGTTTTCTTCTTTCTTTTCAATGATGTTAGCAATCTCTGAGTATGAGAAATCAAATGCCTCTCTTAAAGGGAGAACTGCTCGTTCATCAGGTGCCAAATGCTCCATCATTCGTAAATAGGCAATACTCAATCCTTCTTTTGGATAATCATTTCAGATGGATCAAAGGCATGTAATTTCTCTAGTAATAATGGCTCTGGGTTACAAGGTCCCACATACTGTTCTCGTCTGGATCTTGCAGACTTTAATACATCAAGACAACGGTTCGTCAGCATTTTGCAGAGATACGCTTTCTTATTCGTTATGTTCTCCTCACTGATTTGATAAGCTTTTAGATAAGTATCATGGACAATATCTTCTGCTTCCGCTACTGAACCTAACATCCGATACCCTAATGAAAAGAGCAATGGTTTATATAGTTGGTAATCTTCGTTCGAGACGACTAAGGGGGAATAGATGTGACAGGGTATTTAATAATAAAAAGTTCGTCAGACCATGCCAAAATATATTAAAATAAATGAAAATGTGAAATTTAGGAGGAACCTGCCATGAAAGTAGCTATTGCACAATTATCTACCAGCGTTGATAAAGCCTCTAATTTAGAGAAAGCGATCCAATACATTGCGAAGGCAAAAGGAATGGGCGCAGATTTTGTGGTTTTACCGGAATTTTATATGGTACTGGCAACTCCGAAGACTGGCGTGCTGCCAGCGGAAGCAGCTGAACCATTGGATGGCCCATTTGTTTCTGCTCTTAAAGATGCCGCACGAACAAACGAAATCTATGTTGTTTGTGGAATGTATGAATCGAAAGCGGGTGATGACTGGCGAGCTTATAATACAACTGTATTTATTGATCGTTCGGGCAAACTCTTACATTCCTATCGAAAGACACATTTATATGATGCATTTAGCTTTAAAGAGTCTGATACCATTATCCCTGGTGAAAACAAATATAAAGTAGTAGAAACAGAGTTTGGAAAAATTGGTTTAATGGTCTGCTACGAGTTGAGGTTTCCAGAAATCGCAAGACAGTTTGCGCTTCAGGAGGCGGATGTCCTGCTTGTTCCGGCAGGATGGATGTCGGGTCCGATGAAAGAGGATCACTGGCAGACGCTTATTCGCGCAAGAGCGATTGAAAACACGATGTTCGTCCTTGGAGCAGACCTAGTTGGTCCTGAGTTTTCCGGCCGGAGTTTGGTCGTTGACCCGATGGGGGTTGTTATTGCAAGCGGAGGAGAAGAAGAAACCCTTATTCTCGCCGATTTGGATTTAGAGCGGATCGAACGAGTCAGAGAAAAGCTGCCCAGCGTAAAACACAGAAAGCCGGAATTTTACCAGTGACAAGCATCTGATGCGATTTTTTGGGAGGCATTAAATGGGCTATATTGAAGAGTTGCGGGAATTAATCGGAACCCGGCCGCTTATTTTAGTAGGCGCTGTCGTGGCAGGTATAGATGAGGATGGCAAAATCCTCTTACAAAAAAGACCAGAGGGATGATATTATCCCCTTTAAGTAGACAGTGTAAAAAAGCCCGCTAATTTGGCGGGAATGATACACTACTACTTGGAGGGGATTTTTAATGGCTAA
>NZ_JAQMWQ010000034.1 GCF_030403775.1 Paenibacillus sp. BSR1-1 | reverse complement strand
CACCCGTTCCCATACCGAACACGGAAGTTAAGCTTCTCAGCGCCGATGGTAGTTGGGGCACGCGCCCCTGTGAGAGTAGGACGTTGCCAGGCAAATGAAAAAAGGACAATCCGCGAGGATTGTCTTTTTGTGTTGGGATCAAACTTTTATCCAAAAATGAAAATTGGACACATTGTGGACACGAGAACTGGAGAAATAGAAGGTCGAGTCGACAAGAGGGTTTATAGAGGACAAGGGGAAAGGAAGAATTAGGAGCCGAATCCACAATAGCACTTATAGAGGACACGAGCAGTAGAAAAGTGAAAGGCCAAGTCCACAATAGTGATCTTCAATAAAAACAAACAAAAATTTATGATTTTTGAAAAGAAATCACCTATAGACATACACCCAATTGTGAAACACAACATAATATAATAAAGAGTATTCGAAAAATTGTATACAAATTTAAATTGCCGGGCAGAATGGGTGTATGGAGGTGGAGGAATTGAGTTCATTTTTAGCACATAAATATATTGAAGAAACTTGTGTAATTTGTGAGAATCTAAAACCAAAAGGCATACATCTATATACTTCGTTTATTTGTACCGACTGTGAAAATGATTTGATTCAGACAGATACAAATGATCCAAAATATAAATATTTCCTTAAACAGCTTAAAAAAATAAACACTCCAGAAATATTTTCATAACAAGTCCTTATGGGCTTTATTTTTTTTGTTAAAATAGATGAGACTATGTAAAGGAAGTATATAAAAAATGACTCAATCCCAGAAGCCCTTATATGAAGCATTAATAAAACATATAAAACAGAAGCCAATATCCTTTCATGTACCTGGACATAAATATGGGGAAATTAATCTATCACCATTTTATCAGCCTATCCTGCAGCTCGATGCAACAGAACTGACAGGACTCGATGACCTGCACTCTCCTGAAGAAGCCATCTTAGAGGCAGAAAACCTTTTAGCTGACATTTTCCAAGTAGAAAAAAGCTATTTTCTTGTAAATGGATCAACCGTCGGCAACTTAGCGATGATCATGGCAGCTTGTACAGAAGACGATACTGTCCTTGTTCAAAGGAACTGCCACAAATCTGTCCTAAATGCGTTAAAGTTAGCAAAAGTAAATCCAATCTTTTTGGAACCGGAATATAACAGGGAGTGGAAGGTAGCAGATGGGATTACTCCTGAAACAGCAGCAAAAGCGGTAAATCTATATCCCAATGCAAAAGCCATCATATTGACCTATCCAAATTATTATGGGTTAGCAACCGATGTACAAGAAATTATTGAACAGGCCCACCGGCATCAAATTCCTGTTTTAGTCGATGAAGCACATGGCGCCCATTTTATCACCGGCCAGCCCTTTCCGGCTTCTGCTGCGCAAATGGGAGCGGATATAGTCGTGCAATCCGCACATAAAACCCTGCCGGCCATGACGATGGGCTCATATCTGCATTTTAATAGTAAACTCATTGAAAAAACCAAAGTAAAAGAATACTTAGAAATGTTCCAATCCAGCAGCCCCTCCTATCCAATTATGGCGTCGCTTGATCTGGCCAGACATTATTTAGCAGGCTATGAGCAAAAGGACAAAACATTTTTACTAAAAGAGATCAACCGTTTTAAAGAGGAATTAGCAAAAATTCCGCAGATTAATGTGTTAGAGTTTCCTAATCATCATGGAGATTGTTTAAAAATAACACTTCAATCCCAATGCGGATTAAGCGGCTTTCAAATCCAAGAAAAATTAGAAGAGCAAGCTATCTATACAGAACTAGCCGATCCCTATAATGTCCTTCTCATCCTTCCATTATTAAAACAAGGACAGACCTATCCGTTGGAAGAGACGGCATTAAAAATCAAAACCATTCTAGAGGATCTTCCTTATCAAGAATGTAAGGAAGACTATCAGCCAGCTGCTGGCAGAATTTCAGGTCTAGCGATTCCTTATAAAGAGATGTCCAGCCTAAAAGAACAAGATATGCATATAAATAATGCTGTAGGCCATGTTTGTGCGGAGACTATTATTCCTTACCCGCCGGGCATACCCTTGCTGTTAAAGGGTGAAAAAATAACAGAAGAAAGGCTGACCCAGCTTAAAACACTGTTAGAATCAGGGGCTAGATTTCAGGGAGACACAAACTTAAGAAAAGAGTCCATCAGAGTTTTTATACAACATTAGATTTAAACAGTTTTGGAGGTTTTATTTGAATGAACAGCGGAACATTTATTACATTTGAAGGGCCGGATGGTGCCGGTAAAACAACGATTATCAGCATGGTGGCTGAAAAGCTTAACCACGCCCTATTAACAAGGGAGCCAGGTGGCATTGATATTGCCGAACAAATCAGAAGAGTCATTTTAGACAAGGAAAATACTGCGATGGACCCCAGAACAGAAGCCTTGCTTTATGCAGCAGCGCGCAGACAGCACTTGATTGAACGGGTGAAACCAGCGCTTAAGGCAGGAACAGATGTTCTTTGTGACCGGTTTGTCGACAGCTCCCTTGCTTATCAAGGCTATGCAAGAGGATTAGGAATAGACGAAGTATGGAGCATCAATCAATTTGCCGTCGAGAACTTAATGCCAAAGTTAACAATATACTTTGATATCGAGCCGGAATTAGGTCTGACGCGCATTAATAAAAATAAAGGCCGGGAAATTAATCGGTTAGATTTAGAGAACCTTGAATTTCACCATAAAGTACGAGAAGGATACCACCTCTTACTCGATCGCTTTCCTGAGCGTATTGTTAAAATCGATGCTTCTGGAACAGTAGACGAGGTTTTTAAAAAGACCTTACAGATTGTCGAAACAAAATTAGCTGAAAAATAGCCTTTATGTGAGGCTTTTTTTTATGGCTAAATTTCCACTTGAAATAAATCTGCTATAATATAGATAAAGGAAATAGAATCGGTTTAATAGAGGAGAGGTTGTTCGATGAAACTAATTATCGCTGTTGTACAAGACCAGGATAGCAACCGGTTATCAAAGGCATTAGTAGAGAATAATTTCAGGGCGACAAAGCTTGCCAGCACAGGCGGATTTTTAAAATCAGGCAATACGACCTTTATGATCGGGACCGAAGATATTCGCGTTGACCGTGCTCTCCAGATTATTAAGGATAACTGCAGGGCGAGAGATCAGCTCGTTTCCCCTGTGTCTCCAATGGGCGGGAATGCTGACTCCTATGTTCCATATCCAGTAGAAGTGGAAGTAGGCGGAGCAACAGTATTCGTCTTGCCAATCGAGCAATACATGCATTTTTAGATATAAACAATAAATTTTGACTTTGAGAATTGTCTAGCTCCAGCGCCTAGGGGCTCGGGTCATAAGCCAATCCGCCAAGAAGGCTAAAAGGCAAGCCTTCTCGTCGGCTCGTCTTATGCCTGTCGCCCCTGGTCAAGGCGCTTCCGCATTTCTTTCAAAAAAGTGAGTGATAATTGTGGTTAAAACATGGGATCAACTAGAAGAGCTGCAGCCAGCCGTATTGAAGATGATAAAAAACAGCTTTATAAAAAATCGAGTGGCCCATGCATATCTTTTTGAAGGCATGAAAGGGACTGGTAAAAAAGAAATAGGGCTGCTTTTGACGAAGTCCCTTTTCTGCGAGTCATTAACAGATGGCTTTAAACCGTGTGAGGATTGTAAAAATTGCCGTCGGATCAACCATGGGAACCATCCTGATGTTCATATTGTTGAACCGGATGGGCTGTCGATAAAGGTGGATCAAATCAGAAGCCTGCAGGCTGAGTTTGCGAAAAAGGGCTTAGAATCCTTGAAAAAGGCTTACCTAATCATCCATGCCGATAAAATGAGCAATAGTGCTTCTAATAGTTTATTAAAATTCCTTGAGGAACCCAATGCTGAAACCGTGGCGATTTTAATCACCGAGCAGCCTCAGCAAATATTACCTACGATTCTTTCAAGGTGCCAAACATTAAAATTTCAGCCATTATCCCCGCAAATTATGATTAAACAATTGGTGGAAAACGGCGTCGCACCCCAAAAGGCACCACTGTTAGCCCAGCTTACAAACAGCATCGATGAAGCGCTTGAACTAAATACCAATGAATGGTTTGCACAAGCCCAAAAAATAATGTTAAAATTATATGAAGTGTTGAGAAAAAATCCGTTAGAGGCGATGGTAACGCTTCAAAGCGATTGGTTCCCTCACTTTAAAGATAAAGAACAGATTCAACGAGGTTTAGATCTTTTACTTCTTATTTTTAAGGATTTACTATATATACAATTAGATAGGCAGGAGCAAATTGTTTTTAAAGGGGAAAGTGAGCGGTTAAATCAATTTGCCTTGCAAACATCCGGACGGCGTATATCGGAACAAATGTCAGCTATCCTTGAGTCAAAAAGGAAGCTTGCGGCTAATATGAATCCTCAGCTGATGATGGAACAGCTTGTGTTAAAATTGCAGGAGGGATCTTCATTTGTATGATGTTGTAGGAGTACGCTTTAAAAAAGCGGGGAAAATTTATTATTTTGATCCTGGAGACCTCTCAATTCAAAAAGATGATTTTGTCATTGTTGAAACGGTACGCGGCGTCGAATATGGAAGGGCAGTTATTCCCCGCAAACAGGTAGGGGAACATGATGTTGTTCTCCCATTGAAAAAGGTCGTTAGAATTGCAGACCCGAAGGATCGAATGATTGTTGATGAAAATAAACAAGCTGCCCAGGAAGCCTATGAAGTATGTAATGAGAAAGTAAATGAACATCAGCTGGATATGAAGCTGGTTGATGTTGAATATACATTTGACCGCAATAAAATCATTTTTTACTTTACGGCCGATGGAAGAGTCGATTTCCGTGAGCTAGTGAAAGATTTAGCGGCTATATTCCGGACAAGAATCGAACTTAGGCAAATTGGTGTCCGCGATGAAGCAAAGATGCTTGGCGGGATTGGCCCATGCGGAAGAATGCTTTGCTGTTCTACCTTTCTAGGTGACTTTGATCCTGTTTCCATCAAAATGGCGAAGGATCAAAATTTATCGTTAAATCCTACGAAAATATCTGGCTTATGCGGCAGGCTTATGTGCTGTTTAAAATATGAAAACGACGAATATGAATCTGCTAAAGAACAGCTCCCTGATTTAGGGGAAATCATTGAAACTCCACAGGGTGCAGGCAAAGTAGTAGGATTAAATATATTAGAACGAGTGCTTCAGGTTGAACTAAAGGAACAAGAACGGGTTCTGGAGTATACTTTGGATGAAATCGTTAAAGAAGGGGCCTTTTCTATACAATCCACAGATTAAGAGGTGTACGCCGTGGATAAAAAAGAAATATTTGAATCAGTAAGTAACATGGAAACACAAATTGGGAGTCTTTACCAACAGCTTGGGGAATTGAAGCAGCATTTAGCCGAAATACTAGAAGAGAATCATTATCTAAAGCTTGAAAATGAACATCTAAGGCGCCGTTTAGATGTAACCACGGAAGCAGAAAAAAAGGAAACAGAAGTTAAGAAGGGAGCTGCCCAATCGGGGGCAACTGCCATGAAGCCTTTTGATGTTGGGGAAGGATACGATAATCTTGCCCGTCTTTACCAAGAAGGCTTTCATATTTGCAATCTCCACTTTGGAAGTTTGCGCAAGGAAGGCGATTGTTTATTTTGCCTTTCCTTCCTTAATAAGAAATAGCTAAAGCCTTCCTTTAACAGGGAGGCTGTTTTTTTAGGAGGAAACTATGGTTATATTGAAGGAAGATGAGCGGCTTGATTATTTGCTTGCTGAAAATTTAAGGATTATTCAAAGTCCATCTGTATTTGCCTTTTCATTGGATGCCGTTTTGCTGGCAAGGTTTACGTATGTCCCGATTCAAAAGGGGAATTTAATTGACCTTTGCAGTGGAAATGGTGTGATTCCTTTGTTTTTAAGTGCCAGGACAAAGGGAAAGATTACAGGTGTAGAAATTCAAGAGCGGTTATATGATATGGCGGTTAGAAGTATTGAGTATAACGAGCTTCAGGACCGATTAACGATGATTCATGGTGATATTAAAGAAATGCCTAAGCAATTAGGCTTTGGAAAATTCGATGTTGTCACCTGTAATCCGCCTTATTTTACGACACCTTCTAAGGAAGAAATAAATCCGAATGAGCATTTGGCTATTGCTCGCCACGAGATTCTCTGTACGCTGGAGGATGCAGTAAAGGCTTCAAGCCAATTGGTACGTCAAGGCGGGAAAGTAGCCTTTGTACATCGGCCGGGGCGTCTCTTGGATATGATTACGTTGATGCGCACATATAGGCTTGAGCCCAAACGTATTCAGTTCGTTTATCCAAAGCAGGGGAAGGAAGCCAATACTCTTTTAGTCGAAGCGATTAAAGACGGCAGTCCCGACTTAAAAATACTGCCGCCCTTATTCGTCTATAATGAAAAGGATGAATATACACCTGAGATCCGAGAGATTTTATATGGAGAATAACAAACATTACTTTTATGTGTTAACCTGCCGGGATGGAAGCTTCTACGGGGGCTATACGAATAATCTTGAGCGCCGCCTAAGACTTCATAATGAAGGAAAAGGGGCAAAATATACAAGGGGACGCGGCCCTCTTGAGCTGACTTTTTATAAAGAATATGATAATAAAACGGATGCCCTTAGAGCGGAATACTACTTCAAAAGGTTATCACGAAAGAAAAAAATTGAGTTTTTAATGGAAGAAACGGGTGGATATAATGTGGCAGCAGAAAAGCTTTGATAATGAAGAACAAAAAGGTATTCTCTATCTTGTTCCTACTCCCATCGGAAATTTGGAGGATATGAGCTTTCGGGCAATCCGAATATTAAAAGAAGCAGACTTGATTGCTGCTGAGGATACAAGAAATACGAGAAAGCTCTGTAATTATTTTGAAATTGAGACGCCTGTTGTCAGTTATCATGAGCACAACAAAGAGACAAGTGGGGAAAAATTAATTCAAAGGGTAAAGGAGGGCCAAAAAATTGCTCTTGTCAGTGATGCGGGTATGCCGACGATTTCTGACCCAGGTTATGAACTTGTGCAGGCTGCTATAACCGAAAAAATGACGGTAGTGCCTTTACCGGGTGCCAATGCT
The DNA here is from genome assembly GCF_030403775.1 of Paenibacillus sp. BSR1-1. Classification (GTDB taxonomy): domain Bacteria; phylum Bacillota; class Bacilli; order Bacillales; family Cytobacillaceae; genus Neobacillus. The sequence goes on along the minus strand of NZ_JAQMWQ010000034.1, from coordinate 46,682 downwards.
GCCCTCACTTCCTTAATTGCCTCAGGGCTAAGCTGTCAGCCGTTTTATTTTTATGGATTTCTAGCCAGAAGTAAGAAAGAAAAGCGCTCTGAGTTAGAAGTTTTAAAGAAACAAACAGCTACGATCATTTTCTATGAATCACCGCACCGTTTAAAAGAAACATTAGCCATTATGCTTGAGGTTCTCGGGAATCGGAACATTGCCCTATGTCGAGAGCTGACAAAGAAATTTGAGGAATTTATTCGAGGCACCCTTGAGGAAGCAATGAATTGGGCCAATCAAGACGAAATTCGCGGGGAATTTTGTTTAATAGTAGAGGGAAGCACAGGTGAAGTCGAGGAAGAATATAGTTGGTGGGAAAGTTTTACAATTGAAGAACATGTTAATCACTATATTTCAGATAAAAAGATGGCCTCAAAAGAAGCCATCAAACAAACAGCAAAAGACCGCGGCTTAAACAAGCGTGAAGTTTATCAAACGTATCATATTGAATAAAATTAAAAGCTCCAGACCAATAATGATCTGGAGCCGTTTATATTAAAGATGTAAAAAAGAAAATATCTGCTTAATTTTTATTTTGCTAATTCAAAGCTGTTTTGAATTTCTTGAAGTAATTGCTCTGCACCTTCACGGCTAAGAATTAACTTGCCGCCAGCAAGTGCTAAATTGTCATCAGATACTTCACCAGTTACTTGGCAAGTCATGTTTGGCTTGTATTTCTTAAGGATGATACGATCATCATCCACATAAATTTCAAGAGCATCCTTTTCAGCAATACCAAGAGTACGTCTTAATTCAATCGGAATAACCACACGGCCTAATTCATCAACTTTACGAACGATACCAGTAGATTTCATTTTTAATATTCTCCTCTCATTAATAAAAAAGTATATTCTCTATTTTACAATTCGTCATTATTCGACAAATTTTTCTTAATTTCATAATACCAGCCATTCCCATATCCGTCAATTATTTTTATTTTGAAAAATAAAAGAAAATTTTTCCTTCAAGTGAAATTATTGATTTGATAGGGTTTTAGAGAATGTTTTTTCTATTAAACATGATTTTTAATATTATCGCAGTGTAAATTCAGTTCTGTTTTGATTCTGCAAAATTCGACAAATATCTACATAATCAGCATTTTAACAACATATATTTCGTTTAAGGTCCTATTTTTATGGGTGTATAAGGAAAATTTTTAAAAATGTTGGAAGCGAGGGATGGCGCTTTCTTGCACAAAAGTCCTTTTTTCGGTATATTTTGAGGATAGAAGCGGGAAAAAAGAGGCAATAATGGTCAGTAGGGTTAATGATTGCTGACCTAATAGGAGGAGTAAAAATGGAGGAAAAATTAAAGACCTTTTACCTAACGACACCAATTTATTATCCAAGTGGAAATTTACATATTGGTCATGCTTATACCACTGTTGCGGGTGATGCTATGGCTCGCTATAAGCGGATGAGAGGGTTTGATGTCAGGTATTTAACAGGAACAGACGAGCATGGGCAAAAGATCCAGCGTAAAGCGGAAGAAGCGGGAATTACCCCGCAGCAGTACGTAGACGGTATGGCTGAAGAAATTAAAGTCCTCTGGAAAAAGCTCGATATTTCCTATGATGATTTTATCCGGACGACTGAAGAAAGACATAAGCAAATTGTTCAAAAGATTTTTGCAAGATTGCTTGAACAGGGTGATATTTATCTCGATCAATATGAAGGCTGGTATTGTACACCTTGTGAATCCTTCTATACCGACCGTCAGCTTGTCGATGGAAACTGCCCGGATTGCGGACGCCCTGTCGAACTTGTAAAGGAAGAATCTTATTTTTTTAGAATGAGCAAATATGCCGACCGTCTTTTGCAATATTACGAGGAGAATCCTGAGTTCATCCAACCGGAATCCCGTAAAAATGAAATGATTAATAATTTTATTAAACCTGGTTTAGAGGATTTAGCAGTTTCAAGAACGACGTTTGATTGGGGGATTAAGGTCCCAGGCAATCCTAAGCATGTTATCTATGTATGGATTGATGCACTTTCAAACTATATTACGGCATTAGGATATGGCACAGAAAACGACGCTAACTATTTGAATTACTGGCCGGCTGATGTTCATCTGGTCGGGAAAGAGATTGTCCGTTTTCATACGATTTATTGGCCAATTATGTTAATGGCCCTTGATATTCCGTTGCCAAAAAAGGTATTTGCGCATGGCTGGCTATTAATGAAGGACGGAAAAATGTCAAAGTCAAAAGGAAATGTGGTCGATCCGGTTACGTTGATTGATCGCTATGGCCTTGATGCACTCCGCTATTATTTATTAAGGGAAGTCCCATTTGGTGCCGACGGAGTTTTCACACCTGAAGGCTTCGTGGAAAGAATTAATTTTGACCTGGCAAACGATCTTGGAAATCTGTTAAATCGAACTGTTGCAATGATCGAAAAATATTTTGCTGGTGTGATTCCAGCGTATTCGGGTTCTATCAGTGAATTTGATGATTCCTTGCTTCAAGTTAATCGTGAAACAGTCACAAAATACGAAGAAGCCATGGAGAAAATGGAGTTTTCTGTTGCGTTAACATCCATCTGGCAGCTAGTCAGCCGGACTAATAAATATATCGATGAAACCCAGCCATGGACACTAGCTAAGGATGAGGCTAAAAAAGCTGAGCTTGCAAGTGTAATGGTTCATTTAGCGGAATCGCTGCGCAGAACAGCCATTCTGTTAAAGCCGTTTTTAACACGGACTCCTGATGGGATCTTCAAACAGTTAGGAATAGAAGAGGAAGCTCTAAAAGCATGGGAAAGTCTTGAAGGTTTCGGATTGATTCCAAACGGAACGAAGGTAGCGAAGGATGCACCTCTATTCCCAAGACTTGAAATTGCAGAAGAAGTAGAATTCATTAAGACCAAGATGCAGGGCGGAACACCTGCGGCGGCTGAGGATAAGAAAGAGGAAAAACCTGAGGCCATCGATGAAATCTCCATTGATGATTTTATGAAGATTGACCTGCGTGTTGCCGAAGTTATCCAGGCAGAGCCAATTAAAAAAGCCGATAAACTGCTCAAGCTGCAGCTGGACCTTGGTTATGAAAAGCGCCAGGTTGTATCAGGAATTGCTCAATACTACAAGCCTGAGGAATTAGTGGGACGTAAGGTTATTTGTATAACAAATTTAAAACCGGTTAAATTACGCGGTGAACTATCACAGGGTATGATACTAGCAGGTTCAAAAGACGATCAGCTATCACTTGCAACCGTTGATCAAACCCTTCCAAATGGTTCTAAAGTAAAATAATTCTAAAATGTTACAGCGTCTAGGGGCTCGGGGTCATAAGCCAATCCGTCGAGAAGGTTAAAAAGCAACCTTCCCGCCAGCGTTTTATACCTGTCGCCCCTAGGAAAAAATGAACTGCTTTTTTCCCTGGTCAAGGCGCTTCCACTTTTCGATATAGAAATGTTCCACGTGAAACAATTTTCGGGACATTTCTATTTTTTTATTTATAGTATGACAAGGAAATCTATTGTGAAAAAAGGAGCATATGAAATGTTATTCGACACACATGTACATTTAAACGCAGAACAATACAATGAAGATTTGCAAGAAGTGATTGAAAGGGCTCTATCAGAGGGAGTTTCGAATATGGTTGTTGTCGGTTTTGATCGGCCGACGATTGAAAAAGCGATGGAATTGGCGGAAAACTATGAGTTTCTTTATGCCTGTGTTGGTTGGCATCCTGTTGATGCCATAGATATGACGGATGAGGATTTAGCTTGGATTGAGGAATTATCAAAACATCCAAAGGTAGTAGCAATCGGAGAAATGGGCTTGGATTATCATTGGGACAAGTCTCCAAAGGAAATCCAAAAAGAGGTTTTTCGCAAGCAAATCAGACTGGCTAAAAAAGTGAAGCTTCCTATTGTCATCCATAATCGGGAGGCGACGGCAGATATTGTGGAAATATTAAAAGAAGAAGGGGCTGAGGAAGTAGGGGGGATCATGCATTGCTACAGCGGCAGTCCTGAAGTGGCAAAAGAATGTGTGAAGATGAACTTTTATATTTCACTTGGCGGTCCGGTAACGTTTAAAAATGCCAAAAAGCCGAAGGAAGTAGCGGCAGAAATTCCGCTAGATAAATTGTTAATTGAAACAGACTGTCCCTATTTAGCTCCACACCCATACCGGGGAAAGAGGAATGAACCGGGTTATGTAAAGCTCGTCGCTGAGCAAATTGCCGAAATAAAGGGGGTAACATTAGAAGAAGTTGCCGAAGTAACGACACGAAATGCTAAAAAATTATTCGGCATAAACTGATAAGAGATTATGTCGAAACGATGAGAAGTTTGTCCAAATTTTTTCTTATAACAAAAAGTTCTACACGCCTCCTTTTCTACATAGGATTACCGTGTCGATAAGTTTTCCTTTGCAATTTTCCCAATATTATGCATAATTAAAAATACGTTCACAGGATAAGCAAGGGTTGACAGCCGGCAGCATGGTTCTCAATAATCTCTCCGAGAAAAGGAGGCGTTTTTCATCGTATTCAAAAACATGAAAAACCTGTTTTTCATGTCTTTGAGCGGGAGAAATTTGACCATTGCTTTTGCTAGTTTTGTAGTTTTGTTAACAACTCTTGGAATTCTTTTTTTTGAAGGATCAAAGAAAACTGTTGCAATTACTCTTAATGGCGAGCAAAAGGTCGTTAATACACATGCAGATACCGTCAAAGAGTTATTTGATGAACTGGATGTATCACTTCGCTCACAGGACTACTTGTTTCCAAAGGCGAACGCAAAGGTGAAGGACCACCTTAAGGTCGTTTGGAAACAGGCGAAACAGGTTAGCATTGTCAAGGACAACGAGAAGAAAACGATTTGGACAACAGCCGGTACAGTGGCTGAGCTCTTAAAGGAGCAGAAAATTGTTTTGAATGCACATGATCAAATCTCACCAAACCCAGAAGCGGCAATCCAAAATAAGCTGAGGGTCGGCATTAAAAAAGCCTTTAATCTAACCTATGTTGACAAGGGCAAAGCACAACAAGTTTGGACCACTTCGACTACGGTCGCTGACTTTTTAACGCAGCAGGGCATCAAGCTAAATTCATTAGACCGAGTTGAACCAACACTGACTGAAAGTGTGAAAGAAAATGGTGTTGTTAACGTCATCCGAGTAGAAAAGGTCACCGATGTAGTGGAAGAACCTGTTGAATTTGCCGTGGTAACCAAAAAGGATGAAGGGTTAGAAAAAGGAAAAGAGAAGATCTTATCAGCTGGTAAACATGGCCGTGTTTCCAGGCAATACGAAGTTTTACTTGAAAATGGCAAGGAAGTTTCAAGAAAATTACTTAGTGAGCAGATGATTGCAGAGAAGCAAGATAAAGTTGTGGCTGTCGGAACGAAGGAGTTATCTTTACAAGTTTCCCGTGGCGCAGTGGAAACGGGAAAAGAGTTTTATGTTACTGCAACCGCCTATACAGCAAATTGTAATGGCTGTTCAGGACGTACTGCAACCGGTCTTAATCTCCGTGCTAATCCAAACATGAAAGTTATTGCTGTTGATCCGAGAATTATTCCGCTCGGAACGAAGGTTTATGTCGAAGGCTACGGCTATGCTGTTGCAGCTGATACAGGCGGAGCAATAAAAGGGTACATAATTGATGTATTTGTGCCGTCTAATGCAGATGCGTATCGCTGGGGACGTAAGAAAGTCAAAATTAAAATTTTGCAGTAATTTACTTAGGTGCAGAGGGTCCTATCCTCTGCATTTTTACTTTTTCATTATTTTTTTAATACTTAACAACGAATAGTAACTAGATTTTTTAACTATGTTTTATGCTTTAATGTATGATGGCTTTTGATAATATAGACGACGAACATTACAAAAATGTTTCAAGTTTTTTTCAATTATTTTTATTTAATTTGGGAGAAGGATGAAAATTCGAGACAAGTTTCAGGAGCATCAGCTTCACACGACTGAAAGTGATAGCTTTTAAGAGGAGCGCTTAGGGGTTCGGGATCATAAGCCAATCTGTTGAAAAAGTTTAAAAAGCAACCTTCCCGTCTGCTCGTTTCATCCCTGTCGCCCAGGGCCACTAAGGAAGGCTCCGTAAGATAATCATCACAGAAACAGGCTCTGCTTGTTCTGAGGGCGCTTCCACTTTATGATATAGAAATGTTCCAAGCGAAACAAATTTTGGACATTTCTATTTTTTTATTAAGGGTATGATCAGCTTACCCCTGAAGCGGTGGTAGATATAATGTTTTCTGATTATTCGTTTATTTCAGACATGTTATTGCAATATAAATGCCACGAATGTAAACGATTTAATATCTCCCTGTTCTTTGTTTCAGAAAAATCTATGTTACGTTTATGTTAACTTAGCTACCAAAAGAGTCACCTAAGGAGATTCAAAAGGAGGCGTTTTTCATCGTATTCAAAAACATGAAAAACCTGTTTTTCATGTCTTTGAGCGGGAGAAATTTGACCATTGCTATTGCTAGTTTTGTAGTTTTGTTAACAACTCTTGGAATTCTCTTTTTTGAGGAATCAAAGAAAACTGTTGCAATGACTCTTAATGGCGAACAAAAGGTCGTTAAAACACATGCAGATACCGTCAAAGAGTTATTTGATGAACTGGATGTTTCACTTCGCTCACAGGACTACCTGTTTCCAAAGTCGGATGCAAAGGTGAAGGACCACCTTAATGTCATTTGGAAGCAGGCCAAACAGGTTAATATTGTGAAGGACAACGAGAAGAAAACAATTTGGACAACAGCCGGGACTGTGGCTGAGCTTTTAAAGGAGCAGAAAATTGATTTGAATGCACATGATCAAATCTCACCAAAACCAGAAGCGGCAATCCAAAATAAGCTGAAGGTCGGCATTAAAAAAGCCTTTAATTTAACCTATGTTGACAAGGGCAAAGCACAACAAGTTTGGACCACTTCGACTACGGTCGCTGACTTTTTAACGCAGCGGGATATCAAGCTAAATCCATTAGACCGAGTTGAACCAGCACTTACAGAAAAAGTGAAAGACAATAGTGTTGTTAACATCATCCGGGTAGAAAAAGTCACCGATGTAGTGGAAGAACCTGTTGAATTTGCCGTAGTAACAAAAAAGGATGAAAATTTGACAAAGGGCACAGAAAAAACATTAAAAGCTGGTAAACAAGGCAGTATTTCCAAGCAGTTTGAAGTTTTACTTGAAAATGGCAAGGAAGTTTCAAGAAAATTAATTAGTGAGCGGATGATTGCAGAAAAGCAGGATAAAGTTGTGGCTGTCGGAACGAAAGATTTATCTTTGCAAGTTTCCCGGGGAGCAGTAGAAACGGGAAAAGAGTTTTACGTTACAGCAACCGCCTATACAGCGAATTGTAATGGCTGTTCTGGGCGGACTGCGACGGGTCTAAATCTCCGCACTAATCCAAACATGAAAGTCATTGCTGTTGATCCGAGAATTATTCCGCTCGGAACGAAGGTTTATGTCGAAGGCTACGGCTATGCTGTTGCAGCTGATACAGGCGGGGCAATAAAAGGTTATATCATTGATGTTTTTATGGCGTCTAATTCTGATGCGTATCGCTGGGGACGTAAAAAGGTAAAAATAAAAATTTTAAATTAATATTTTTCAATGATGCAGAGGGTCCTTTCCTCTGTATTTTTACTTTTTGTTTGTTTTTCATTATACTTAAATTCGAATACATACTAGTATTTTTCCACTGAGTATTATACTTTAATGTATGAATGCATTGATAATATAGACGATGGACATTACAAAAATGTTTCAAGTTTTTTTCAAATATTTAATTATTTTTTCTGGAGGAAAAATGAAGATACAAGAAATTATTGTCGTGGAGGGTAAGGATGACACGACGGCGATTAAAAGAGCGGTGGATGCGGATACGATTGAAACGAATGGGTCTGCGGTGAATGAGTCCACCATTGAAAAGGTAAGGCGTGCCCAGGAAACAAGGGGTGTGATTATTTTTACAGACCCAGACTTTCCTGGAGAAAAAATCAGGAAAACAATCGCCGGAAAGGTCCCTGGCTGTAAGCATGCTTTTTTACCAAAGGAAGATGCGCTTGCTAAACGCGGCAGGGGACTAGGTGTTGAGCATGCCAGGCCAGAAGCAATTCGTGAGGCCTTAAAGGATGCGCAGGTCATGCATGAAACAATTTCTGAAGAAATATCCCAAGAGGATTTAATCATAGCCGGACTTATTGGCGGTGAAGGTTCTAAAGAGCGCCGAATCCTGCTGGGGAAGCTTTTGAAAATAGGCTACACAAATGGAAAACAGCTTCATAAGCGTTTAATGATGTTCCAAATCAGCAAACAGGAATTTGCAGAAGCACTTGCTATTGTTAGGCAGGAGGAAAACAATGAATAAAGATATTGCAACACCCGTAAGGACAAAGGCGATCCTTGAAAAATATGGTTTTTCGTTTAAGAAAAGCCTGGGGCAAAATTTCTTAATTGATACAAATATTTTAAAAAAAATCGTCAGTTTCGCAGACTTGACGGAGGACTCTGGTGCGATTGAAATCGGGCCGGGGATTGGCGCGCTGACAGAACAGCTCGCTCGCACAAGCAAAAAGGTCGTTGCATTCGAAATCGACCAAAGATTGCTGCCGATTTTAGCAGATACCCTATCACCGTATCCGAATGTCAGCATCATTCATAAAGACGTGCTAGCAGCGGACGTCAGGGCTGTTATGACTGAACACTTTGCCGGCCTCGACGATGTTATGGTGGTGGCGAATTTACCTTATTATGTAACGACCCCAATTATCATGAAGCTGCTAGAGGACCAGCTCCCAATCCGCGGCATCGTTTGTATGCTCCAAAAAGAGGTCGCAGACCGGATTTCAGCCAAGCCTGGGACAAAGGATTATGGCTCGCTCTCTATTGCCGTGCAGTACTATACAGAAGCGGAGACGGTGATGATTGTTCCGAAAACGGTGTTCGTGCCTCAGCCAAATGTTGATTCAGCCGTAATCAGGCTGATTAAGCGGGAGAGTCCGGCTGTCAGCGTCAAAGATGAAACTTTCTTTTTCCAAGTGACAAAGGCTAGCTTTGCGCAAAGAAGAAAAACTTTGCTTAATAATTTAACAAGTCAGCTGCCGGATGGGAAACAAAAGAAAGAGAGCATCATTAAGGCGTTAGAAGCCAGTGGAATTGAACCCTCACGAAGAGGTGAGACCCTCTCATTAGAGGAATTCGGCCGTCTTGCAGACGAACTATATTCATATTTCCATTAGACCTTTTTAGAAGGTCTTTTTTTATTTTGCACAGTGCTCACGCAAGGGGCTCTAATCGGATTGCGGGCACTGTGAGGAGTTGACAATGCCCGAGGAGAGCGAAAAAAACGGTTCGCGGGCACTGTGAGACGTTCACAATGCCCGAGTAAAGCAAAAGGAACGGTTTGCGGGCACTCAAAGGCGTTGACAGTGCCTGTAAAAAGCAAATAAAACGGATCATGGTCCTTGTGAAATCTTCACAAGGACCATGAAACGAACTTTTATCACATCTTAGGCATTATGAGTTATCTGCCCAATAAATAACCATAAAATCCTTAAAAATAAATAATCCTAATTATTGTTCGTCACATGGACAAAGCCGGTGGCATAGCCTATGAGGGAAACTTTTATTATTTTGAAAGGCCTTTTTGCTGGTCTAATTGGAGTGACGGCAGTGGATATAAAATTAATGGATATTGTCGGCAGACGTTCGTACAACTGTGACATTCTTTTTCGTGTAATCGATTTTAGAAAAATAAATGACCAGAAATATGCGATCCTTTACGGGGAAGATTTCCGCATCGTAGCAGATGCTCCATATAATGATTTGGTTGTCATCAACCAGACCGAGAGATTAAAGCTTACACAAGAATTTAGGACACTAGAAGAGCAGTCTTTAAGACTTTTTAAGCAGGATGTTGATTTATTGAAACAGAGACAAGAATATACTGCAACAGGCGGGTATGTGAAGCCGAGCAATTATTTTCAAATCCCCGGCAGGGTCCTGCATTTAGATGGAGATCCCTCCTATCTGAAAAAATGTATGACTTTGTACGAAAAAATCGGAGTCCCCGTATTAGGCATCCATTGCAATGAAAAGGAAATGCCCAATAAAATCGGCGAATTAATGGACTATTACCGGCCGGATATTCTCGTCATCACCGGGCATGACGCCTACTCAAAGGCAAAAGGAAAGATGAGCGATATCAACGCCTATCGGCATTCCAGGCACTTTGTCCAGACTGTTAGGGAAGCAAGGAAAAGAGTACCTCATCTCGATCAACTGGTTATCTTTGCGGGTGCATGCCAATCACACTTTGAATCCCTGATTCATGCAGGGGCAAATTTCGCCAGCTCTCCCACAAGAGTCAATATACACGCACTTGATCCAGTATATATTGTTGCCAAAGTAAGCTTTACCCCGTTTATGGAGAGAATCAACGTGTGGGATGTTTTGCGCAATACGTTAACAGGAGAGAAGGGACTTGGCGGCATCGAAACAAAAGGTGTTTTAAGAACAGGTATGCCTTATAGACCAATCCCGGACGAGAATGAAGAAGAAAATCAAGATCAAGATACAGAGACAGTATGAGCCTTTTAATCCCCGGGGCTTATTTTTTTTAATATTGTACACATATTCCATTGACATTAAGGTAACGATAAAAATGTTGAAATTTAGAAGAAAAAGTAGAAGAAAAAATATTGACAAACTTTTTGTCGGACTGATATAATTTATATTTTTGTTTGACAGGACTATGTCAGTGTGTTATACTTTACATAGTGAGGTGGACCGAATGCCAAAAACCTTAGCCGATATTAAAAAGGCTCTTGACACAAATTTAGGGAAAAGATTATTGCTGAAAGCAAATGGCGGACGCAGGAAAACAATTGAACGTTCCGGTGTTTTAGCTGAAACTTACCCGTCTGTTTTTGTTATTGAATTAGATCAGGATGAAAATTCATTCGAGCGAGTGTCTTACAGCTATGCGGATGTATTAACAGAAACAGTTCAAATTACATTCTACGATGAAGCAGCAGGACATGTAGCATTAAGTTAGTATATAAGCAATGAGCGGCAGTAAACTTTAGGTTTACTGCTTTTTGCTATCATGAAAAACCATTTTTCCCCCAATACTAATAATGCTGCAACAGGAAAGGGGTTGTTTAGATGGGCAGAAGAAGAAGAGGGATTATGTCAAGCCAATTTAAAGAAGAGCTTGCCAAAGATCTTGGTTTCTATGATATTGTTCAAAAAGAGGGTTGGGGCGGTATCCGGGCGAAGGACGCAGGGAATATGGTTAAACGCGCCATAGAGCTTGCAGAAGCACAGCTGGCTGGTAAAGGCCGGCAGTCTTAACTCAAAATCAAAATGCACTTCCGCTTGTAATTTAAACGAATCACTGCTGCAGCATGGCCAGGGGGAACTTTTCCTCTGGCCTTTAATTTTCACCATATAACCCCAATGCGCTTGCGCTTTACTAGTCGTTTTGTGGTAAAATAGGACAAATGTGGATTGCGGAATATTGCACTATATAGAAGTAGGTGGACCTATTGAAGCTTTTAGTCAAAGCACCGGCTAAAATCAATTTAGCACTAGATGTTTTACATAAACGTTCCGACGGCTATCACGAGGTTGAAATGATCATGACGACCATTGATTTAGCCGATAGAGTGGAACTGACCTTATTAAATCAAGATCAAATACATATTCTTTCCCATAATCGTTATGTACCGGATGATCAGCGAAACTTAGCCTATCAAGCAGCACAGCTGTTAAAAAACCGTTTCAAGGTAAAAAAAGGTGTCATGATTGCCATTGAAAAAACCATTCCTGTTGCGGCTGGACTTGCGGGCGGGAGCAGTGATGCCGCTGCTACTTTACGGGGCCTGAATAAACTATGGGACCTCGGCTTATCACTAGATGAATTAGCGGAGCTCGGGAGCGAAATTGGTTCAGATGTGTCATTTTGTGTTTATGGGGGCACGGCGTTAGCGAAGGGCAGGGGAGAAATGATTACCGAACTGCCGCCGCCGCCGACATGCTGGGTAATTCTCGCTAAACCCTTTATCGGAGTTTCGACGGCTGAGGTCTATCGGCGCTTAGATATTAACAGAATGAATCATCCCGATATTGGACAAATGGTCGAGGCGATTAACAGCCGTGATTATCAAAAGGTTTGTCAAAATGTGGGGAATGTATTAGAGGATGTTACCTTAAATCTTCATCCAGAAGTGGCGCAGATAAAGGAGCAAATGAAGCGTTTTGGAGCAGACGCCGTCTTAATGAGCGGCAGTGGGCCAACCGTTTTTGGAATTGTCCAGCATGATTCGAGAATGCACCGAATCTATAACGGCCTTCGAGGCTTTTGTGACCAGGTTTTCGCTGTCAGGATGCTTGGAGAACGGCACTCACTTGATTAAATCCGAACATTATTGGTATTTTTATGGCAAACACTTGATTGAAGACGTACAATAATGATATCCTCTAATTAGAATATTCGGCTTTTGGGGGTTTGTTATGAAATTTCGCCGCAGTGAACGTTTGATTGATATGACCAACTATTTATTGGACCATCCTCGCCAATTAGTACCGCTAACGTATTTTGCCGAGCGCTATGCATCGGCTAAGTCTTCTATCAGTGAGGATTTAGCCATCGTCAAGGAAACCTTTGAACAAAGGGGAATCGGAACGTTGCAAACTGTGCCCGGAGCCGCTGGCGGGGTTAAATTTATTGTAAAAGTAACTAAAGAGGAAGCACAGCCATTCATGAATGAGCTATGTGACTTAATTGCTAATCCTGATAGGCTCTTGCCTGGAGGGTATTTATATTTAACGGATATTTTGGGGAATCCTTCCGTTGTGCAGCAGGCCGGGCGAATTATTGCCTCAGCCTATGCAGAAGCCAAAATAGATGTGGTGATGACTGTTGCCACTAAAGGAATTCCACTGGCTTATGCAGTAGCCAGTCAATTAAATGTTCCGGTAGTTATTGTCCGAAGGGATAGTAAAGTTACTGAAGGGCCAACCGTCAGCATTAATTATGTGTCTGGGTCAGCCAAGCGCATCCAAACTATGGTCCTGTCAAAACGTAGCATGAAGGAAGGATCACGGGTACTTATTGTTGATGATTTTATGAAGGCAGGCGGTACTGTCATGGGTATGATCAGTATCATTGAGGAATTCAATTCCCAAGTCTCCGGTATTGCTGTTTTAGTTGAAGCGGAAAAAATTGAAGAGCGATTGGTTGATGAATATATATCGCTTGTCCAGCTATCTGATGTGGATGTAAAAGAAAAAAAGATCAATGTCCAAATAGGGAATTATTTTAATAAACAGGGGGAGATCGTATGAAAGTAGTTCAAACAAATCATGCGCCAGCAGCCATTGGGCCATATTCACAAGGAATCATTGTCAACAATTTATTCTACAGCTCAGGACAAATTCCGCTAACAGCAGAAGGCACTCTGGTGACTGGAGACATTAAAGAACAAACCCATCAGGTTTTCCGCAATTTGCAGGCTGTACTTGAAGAAGCTGGGGCCTCTTTTGAAACAGTCGTAAAAGCTACTGTATTTATTAAAAATATGGACGAATTCGCGGCAGTTAACGAAGTTTATGGGGAGTATTTCTCCACGCATAAACCGGCCCGTTCCTGTGTAGAGGTCGCTCGTTTGCCAAAAGATGTATCAGTTGAAATCGAAGTAGTAGCGCTCGTGAAATAAACGAGCGTTTTTTTTTTGTCTGCATTTTACAAAAGTTCACAATTTCGTCCTAATTTTTTTAAAAAATTTTGAAAATAAAGAAGGAATAAGCAAATTATTTGTTGAATTTATTAAACTAGCTTTTTATCATTAGAAAAAGGGTGTGAGCACATGGAAGTAACTGACGTAAGATTACGCCGGGTTAATACGGATGGAAGAATGAGAGCGATTGCATCAATCACATTGGACAATGAATTTGTTGTTCATGACATTCGTGTTATTGACGGGAACAACGGTTTATTTGTAGCTATGCCAAGTAAACGTACTCCTGATGGAGAATTTCGTGATATTGCGCATCCAATCAATTCAGGAACACGCGGTAAAATCCAAGAAGCTGTTTTGGCTGAGTACCACCGTTTAGGTGAATTGGAAGTAGAATTTGAAGAAGCCGGAGCTTCCTAAGGATTATTACAACTAGGGCCTTTCTTCTAAGTAAGGCTCTTTTTTATGGTTTTTAAAAACCCACGAAACTTTCTTCTGTCCTCCACTAAAAAGACTCAAAATTACAACAATAGACACAATTCCTTCATTCCTTGAAAAGCCGCCCCATTTACGTTAATATTTTTAGTGGATAAAAAGGTTAAATTGGAGGACTTGAACATGCCCAATCGTTATGCTGTGATTTTGGCCGCAGGACAAGGCACGCGGATGAAATCTAAGCTTTATAAAGTATTACACCCAGTTTGCGGTAAACCGATGGTCGAGCATGTGGTTGACCAAGTGGAAAAGCTGAATGTCCAAGAAATGGTCACCATCATTGGACACGGAGCGGAAATGGTGCAGGGCCAATTAGGCGGCAGAAGCCATTATGCACTGCAGGAGCAGCAGCTAGGAACCGCACATGCGGTCATGCAGGCTGCCGGAATGCTGGAAGGAAAAGAAGGCGTTACCATCGTTGTTTGCGGTGATACCCCGTTAATTAAAGCCGAAACGATGGAGTCCTTATTTAAACACCATGAAGAATTAAAGGCAAAAGCGACCATACTTACGGCAAGGATTGATGATCCTGCAGGATATGGCCGAATTATTCGCAATGAAAAAGGTCTTGTCGAGAAAATTGTCGAACATAAAGATGCTTCGGAAGATGAGCGCAAAGTAAATGAAATCAATACGGGAACCTACTGTTTTGATAATGCTGCCCTTTTTGAAGCATTAAAAAATGTTTCTAATGACAATGTACAAGGAGAATACTATTTACCAGATGTCATTGAAATCTTGAAAAAACAAGGTGAAATTGTTACAGCCTTCCAAACAAATACGATAGAAGAAACCCTGGGCGTCAATGACCGGGTAGCTTTATCAGAGGCAGAGCGAATCATGCGAACACGTTTGAATGAAGCGCATATGCGAAACGGAGTAACAATCATTGACCCATCTAACACCTACATTGGAACGGATGTTGAAATCGGTCAGGATACCGTTCTTTATCCTGGAACCATTTTAACGGGAAAAACCATTATCGGTGCGGAATGTCATATTGGACCAAACACGGAAATTGACACGTGTGAAATTGGGGATGAAACAGTCATCCGTCAATCAGCTGCCTTTAAAAGCTCAATTGGATCCCACGTCAATATCGGTCCTTTTGCTCACATTCGCCCTGAGTCAAATATTGATGATGATGTGAAAATTGGAAACTTCGTCGAAATTAAGAAAGCTGTATTCGGAAAAGGAAGCAAAGCCTCGCACTTAAGCTATATTGGGGATGCCGAAGTCGGCAGTGATGTAAACATCGGCTGCGGATCGATTACAGTGAATTACGACGGTAAAAATAAATTTTTAACTAAAATTGAAGATGGAGTCTTTATTGGCTGCAACTCCAATCTTGTTGCCCCTGTCACTATTGGAAAGGGCGCTTATGTAGCTGCCGGATCCACGATTACAAAAGACGTACCTGGCGAGGCTTTATCTATTGCCCGTGCCAAACAAGTGAATAAAGAAAATTACGTTGCAAAGCTTAATCTAAAGAAATAAGCGAATGATTTCAGGAGGGCCCTCATGTCAAATCAATATTTAGATCCAAATTTAAAGGTATTCAGTTTAAATTCAAATCTTCCTCTTGCAAGAGAAATTGCCAGAGTAATTGGTGTTGAGCTTGGAAAGAGCTCGGTAACTAGATTCAGTGATGGAGAAATTCAAATCAATATTGAGGAAAGTATCCGCGGCTGTGATGTGTATGTGATTCAGTCCACAAGTTCACCTGTAAATGAAAATATCATGGAATTGTTAATCATGATTGATGCTTTAAAGAGAGCTTCAGCCAAAACGATTAATATTGTGATGCCTTATTATGGCTATGCACGTCAGGATCGTAAAGCGCGTTCACGTGAACCAATCACAGCAAAGCTTGTGGCAAACCTGCTTGAAACAGCTGGCGCGACACGTGTACTTTGTTTAGATTTGCATGCCCCGCAAATTCAAGGGTTCTTCGATATTCCGATTGACCACTTGATGGGTGTGCCTATTTTAGCTGATTATTTTTCAAATAAACAATTAAACGGTGATATTGTTGTTGTTTCTCCGGACCATGGCGGGGTTACAAGAGCAAGAAAAATGGCTGAACGCTTGAAAGCACCAATTGCGATTATTGACAAGCGTCGTCCAAGACCGAATGTGGCTGAGGTTATGAATATCGTTGGTAATATTGAAGGAAAAGTAGCGATTTTAATTGATGATATCATTGATACAGCAGGTACAATCACATTGGCTGCTAACGCATTAGTAGAAAATGGTGCATTGGAAGTATATGCATGCTGTACACATCCCGTTCTTTCAGGACCGGCGATTGAGAGAATCCAAAATTCAAAAATTAAGGAATTAGTGGTGACTAATTCTATTGCCCTTTCAGAAGAGAAAAAGACGGATAAAATCATTAATTTATCTGTCGCACCATTAATTGGGGAAGCGATTATCCGCATCCACGAAGAACAATCTGTAAGTACCCTATTTGATTAATAGGCCATATTAGGATCTGACTTTTTAGGTCAGGTCCTTCTTCGCTATAAGTGTTATTTTTTGCGAAAAAATGTTTAGTCCTTCCTGTTTTGGGGCAATTTTATATAGAATGTTTTATTCAAAATAGGAAGGTGACAATACATGAGTACTGTTTTACAAGCAAAAGAGCGGAAAGAACTCCGCCATTCGGCATTACGGAAAATCAGAGATAATGGGAATATTCCTGCTGTCATCTATGGAGCAAGAGTGGACAGCAAGCCGGTCTATATCAGTTCAGCTGATTTAACAAAGACAATCCGCGCTGTCGGACGTAATGGGGTCATTTCACTTGATGTTGAGGGCAGCAAACAGGATGTTATCTTAACTGATTATCAAGAGGATTTTATTAAAAGAGAAATTCTTCATGTTGATTTCTTAGCCGTAGATAAATCCTCCAAGATCAACGTTAATGTAAGACTTGCTCTTGTAGGTGAGGCAATTGGAGTGAAGGACGGCGGTGTCCTTCAGCAGCCGCTTCATGAAATTTCGATCACGGCAACCCCTGATAATATTCCACAGCAAATTGAAGTCGATATCACGAACCTTCAAGTCGGCGAAAACATAATTGTTGGCGATATTCCATCGGCAGGTGCTTTCAGCATTAACCACGAGGATGAAGAAGTCGTTGCTTCTATCCTGCCGCCTAAGGTCGAAGAGGAAATTGATGCTGGGGAGCAGCAAGAAGGCGGCCACCCTGATAATGAAGAAGGAAGAGAAACCACTCCAGTTGGTGGAGAATAGAAACAAAGACGTAACCTATCCTTGGTTACGTCTTTATCGCATTTCCATAGAAAATATATTATATTATGGGAGATAGCTATGTTCCAAAATTTTTTTAAAAGGTTGGCTAAACCAAAAGAGGAGGGACCGCCTATGAAATTAATAGTTGGTTTAGGGAACCCGGGGAAACAGTATGACCAAACAAGGCATAATATCGGTTTTGAAGTCATTGATGCCTTATCAATCCAAATGAATATACCGCTTAATCAATCCAAATTTAAAGGATTATATGGGATTGGTTTTCATAAAGGAGAGAAGATTCTTCTCTTAAAACCTCTTACATACATGAATTTATCTGGAGAGTCGATCAGAGCTGTAATGGACTATTACCAAATCGAGTTAGAAGATCTGCTAGTTATTTATGATGATCTCGATTTGCCCGTCGGAAAAATCAGACTGCGTCAAAAGGGAAGCCCTGGCGGACATAACGGAATTAAGTCAACCGTTGCTCACCTTGGTACGCAGCAGTTCAACCGGATTCGAATTGGAATTGACCGCCCTGAGCCGGGAATGAGCGTGCCGGATTATGTTTTAGGACGGTTCCGTCAGGATGAAAGGCCTTTAACACAGGAAGCTGTGAAAAAAAGTTCTGAGGCATGTGAAGTCTGGCTGGAGAAACCTTTCTTACAGGTGATGAATGAATATAATCAGTAAGTATTCATGATACAGGCTAAAATGACATACAATAAAGTGCATAAGAACTAGTTGAATAAGTTCCTCCTATCAGGTTAATACTAAAAGGGAATCGTAGATTAGGGAGGGACAGGCGTGGCCATCCATTACCATTGTCGTCATTGCGGTACGAACCTTGGTTCCATTGAAAAAGCATCGGTACATTCAGAAAGCCTTGGTCTTCATAAATTAACGGATCAAGAAAGAATAGATATGGTTGCTTATGACTCATCAGGTGATATTCATATCACGGCCATCTGTGAAGACTGTCAGGAAGCTTTGGAACGGAATCCAGACTACCACCAATACGATTACCTTATTCATTAACCAGCTTTGGATGCTATTCCAAAGCGTTTTTCTATTTATATTTTTCTAGATATTTAAAAATATACGTGTTTAAGAAGGGAGGAGAAACCTTGAACGGTTTAAAGTCATTATTCCTGAAGCAGGAAGATGTACACTCCATCATAGCCGGTGTGCAAGAAGGCTTAAGAGAACAGCTAATTGCCGGATTATCAGGCTCGTCTAGGACAGTCCTTACGGCTTCGGTCTATGAACAAATGAAAAGGCCGATTATGCTCGTCACCCACAATCTATTACAAGCCCAAAAACTCTATGATGATATTGTAAATCTACTAAGTGAAAAAGAAGTGTTTCTTTTTCCGGCTAATGAATTGATTGCCGCTGAAATGAGTATTGCCAGTCCAGAATTAAAGGCGCAGCGAATTGAGGCCTTAAATCACTGGAGCAAGCAGCAGCAAGGTATATTAATTGTCCCAATTTCCGGATTAAAGAAAATCCTTCCTCCTAAATCGTTATGGAAGGAATACCAGCTTTCTTTAAAAGTTGGCGAAGATTTAAATATTGATAAAATGTTAAATACCTTTGTCCAAATGGGCTATGTTCGGGCTGAAATGGTCACGACACCGGGGGAATTCAGTGTTAGAGGCGGAATTATCGACATCTATCCGCTTACTGAAACGAACCCGCTCCGAATTGAATTATTTGATACAGAGGTAGATTCGATTCGCTATTTCTCTTTGGAGGATCAGCGTTCCAAAGAAAAGGTTTCAGAAGTTATGATTGGCCCGGCAACGGAGGTATTGCTTAAAGCTGAGGATTATAGCCGAGTGATCGGCAAGCTTGAAGATGGTTTATCCAGAAGTCTAAAAAAATTAAAAGATGATAAAGCGAAGATCCAGTTATCACAAAATATCAGTTTCGAACTGGAGCAATTGAAAAATGGCCATAAGCCTGATCAAGTCTTTAAATACCTCTCGCTGGCATATGAAAGGCCTAGTAGTTTACTAGACTACCTGCCAAGTAATGGATTGGTGTTTATTGATGAAATCAGCCGTGTTCAAGAGATGAACGACTCCCTTATAAAAGAGGAAGCTGAATGGTATACCTCTTTACTTAGTGAAGGCCAAATTATTCATGATTTACATATTTCACATGATTTGCAGTCGATACTGCAAAAAAAGGAATTTCCAATCCTGTATATGTCCCTGTTTTTACGACATGTAGCCAATACGAGTCCGCAGAATATTATTAATATCTCTTGCAAGCAAATGCAAAATTTTCATGGACAAATGCATGTGTTAAAGGCAGAAATTGATCGTTGGAAAAAAGGCAATTATTCTATCTTATTTTTAGGACCAGACGAAGAACGGGTCAAAAAGCTTGAGCGGGTGCTAGAGGATTATGAAATTGATGCCAGCATTATAAAGGGAGAGCAGCAGCTGCTCCCTGGCAAAGTTCAGATTATGAAAGGAAACCTGCAAACAGGTTTTGAGCTTTCAATTCAAAAAATTGCCGTTATCACAGAAGAAGAGCTGTTTAACAAACGGGTGAAAAAGTCTGCCAGTCGTCAAAAGCTATCAAATGCTGAAAGAATCAAGAGTTACTCAGAGCTTAGAATTGGCGATTATGTTGTTCACGTCAATCACGGAATAGGCAAGTATTTAGGAATTGAAACACTAGTCATCAACGGAATTCATAAGGATTATCTCCATATTCGTTATCAGGGGACCGATAAACTCTATGTTCCGGTAGAACAAATCGACCAGGTCATGAAGTATGTCGGCTCAGAAGGAAAAGAACCGAAAATCTATAAACTGGGCGGCACGGATTGGAAAAAGGTAAAGAAAAAGGTTCAATCCTCTGTTCAGGATATCGCCGACGATTTAATTAAGCTGTATGCGGAACGAGAGGCGGCCGTTGGTTATGCTTTTACACCGGATGGTGATATGCAGAGAGAATTTGAAACCTCCTTTGCCTATCAGGAAACGGAAGACCAATTGCGCTCGATTCATGAAATTAAAAAGGATATGGAACGTGGACGTCCAATGGACCGCTTATTGTGCGGTGACGTTGGCTATGGAAAAACAGAGGTTGCCATCCGCGCCGCTTTTAAAGCTATTGCAGATGGCAAGCAGGTTGCGTTCCTGGTGCCGACAACGATTTTGGCGCAGCAGCATTTTGAAACACTCCGGGAAAGATTTCAAGACTATCCGATTAATATTGGCCTGTTAAGCCGTTTCCGCTCGAAAAAACAACAAACCGAAACTATAAAAGGTTTAAAGGCCGGTACATGTGACATTGTCGTCGGAACCCACCGCCTATTATCAAAGGATATTGTCTATAGAGATTTGGGGCTGTTAATTATTGATGAGGAACAACGATTTGGTGTTACACATAAGGAAAAAATTAAGAAGTTAAAAACCAACGTTGATGTCCTTACGTTAACGGCAACGCCAATCCCTAGGACGCTGCATATGTCGATGCTTGGAGTCCGCGACTTATCGGTCATCGAGACACCGCCAGAGAATCGATTCCCTGTCCAGACTTATGTCATGGAGTACAATGGATCATTGGTGAGAGAGGCAATCGAAAGAGAACTAGCCCGTGACGGACAAGTCTACTTTTTATATAACCGGGTGGAAGACATTGAGCGGAAGGCCGAGGAAATTTCCATGCTTGTCCCGGATGCACGCGTTACCTATGCACATGGCCAGATGACGGAAAACGAATTGGAATCGGTAATGATTAGTTTCTTAGCCGGGGAGTTTGACGTTCTGGTCAGTACGACCATCATTGAGACAGGGGTTGATATTCCAAATGTGAATACGCTCATTGTCTTTGATGCCGACCGCATGGGGTTGTCTCAGCTTTATCAGCTTCGCGGCCGTGTCGGCAGGTCAAACCGCGTTGCCTATGCCTACTTTACGTACCGCAAGGATAAGGTACTGACGGAAGTGGCCGAAAAACGCCTGCAAGCAATTAAAGAATTTACCGAGTTAGGTTCTGGCTTTAAAATCGCGATGCGCGATTTATCCATCCGCGGGGCCGGTAATTTATTAGGGGCCCAGCAGCATGGCTTCATTGATTCGGTTGGGTTTGATTTGTATTCGCAAATGCTGAAGGAAGCGATTGAGGAGCGTAAAGGCGACCTGGTTTCGGCAGAGGTAAAAACAAATGTAGAAATCGATCTTGAGATTGATGCTTACATTCCGGATACGTATATCAAGGATGGCCATCAAAAGATTGAGATGTATAAGCGATTTAGAGGAGCTCAGGCGCTTGAGGATATTGAAGAGCTACAGTCGGAAATGCAGGACCGTTTCGGTGAATATCCGGATGAGGTTTCCTACCTTTTCCAAATTGCTGAAATGAAGATCTATGCTGCGCTAAGCGGAGTCGAGCAAATCAAACAGGTTAAACAAGACGTAACCATATTAATCAATGAAAAGGTCACCAACACCATTGATGGAAGCAAGCTTTTCAGAATCGCCAACCAATTCGGCAGAAATGTCACGCCGGGAATGGATGGCCAAAAATTAAAAATAATGATCAAGACAAAAGAATATGAAACAGCCGAATGGCTGAACATTGCTTTTGAAATGATAAAGGCCATTCCCACTGCTAAAAGAGAACAGGAAAATCCGGTGAATTAAAAAGAGTCCTCATGGAGTGTTCATGAGGACAAAAACCATGTTGTGAAAGTAAAATCTGTCCTCATGGAGCGTTCATGAGGACAAAAACCCGGTTAAAAAGGCAAACCTGTCCTCATGGAGCATTCATGAGGACCAAATTCAGTTAGAAAAAGCAAAACCTGTCCTCATAAAATACTTAGAGACCCAAATCTTCAAAAATCTCCTCCAGCCTAGGATTTATTTAACCTAAATACTATACTTTCCCTTATTTTCATCCCAAGTTCTTTGGGAAAATTTCCTGTAAATGTGAAATTTATATGTCGAATGTGTATAGAACTTTCCAGTTGAAAGATACTAAGTTCAAAGTTGGTGATGATTGCTATTAAAGGAAACACAGTCAATCACCAAGTTGAAAAATCATCAGATGAAAGTGAGGCAACATTGGATGAAAGCAACTGGAATAGTTCGTCGAATCGATGATTTGGGTCGTGTTGTAATTCCTAAAGAAATACGCAGAACCCTGCGTATCCGCGAAGGGGACCCGTTAGAGATCTTTGTTGATCGGGACGGAGAAGTCATATTAAAGAAGTATTCACCAATCAGCGAATTAAGCGATTTTGCCAAAGAATATGCAGAAGCCCTATTTGATAGCCTCGGTAACCCAATTTTAATTTGTGATAGAGACGCCTTCATTGCAGTAGCAGGCGGTTCCAAAAAGGATTATTTAAATAAAAATATTAGTGATTTAGTTGAAAAAACAATGGAAGAACGTAATTCAGTCCTGGTTAACCAGCAAGGTGAAATTGCTCTAGTGGATGGCAATGATGAAACTGTATCATCGTATACCATTGGACCGATTATTGCAAATGGGGATCCAATTGGAGCGGTCATTATCTACTCCAAAGAAGGCTCCCTTGGTGAAGTAGAACAAAAGGCTGTAGAAACAGCAGCAGGTTTCCTGGCAAGACAAATGGAGTCATAATATTTTCATTTAAAAAGGCAGCATCGGCTGTCTTTTTTATTTTCCAGCTCCAGCGCCTAGCCCCTCGAGGTCATAAGCCACTCCCAAAATGAAGGCAAAAAGCGCCTTCTTTTTGGGAGCGTCTTATGCTGGTCGGGTCTGACCACTAAGGAAATCTCCTTAGAATGATATCGCAGGAACAAGCTCTGCTTGTTCCGAAGGCGCTTCCGCTTTTCTTATTAGCGATAAATCAAGCATCACTATGCTATAATAACCTCGAGTTTACATAGTAGGTGAAAAAATGCAAAAGACTCATAACCCTTCAAAGACTCTATTTAGAGGAGCCTTTATCTTAACCCTTGCAGCCATCATAACCAAAATACTCAGCGCGTTTTACCGGATTCCATTTCAAAACATTGTCGGTGATATTGGTTTTTACATTTATCAGCAAGTGTACCCGTTTTATGGGATTGCCATGGTCCTGTCAACTACAGGCTTTCCCGTTGTGATCTCAAAGCTTTATGCAGAACAAAAAGCAAAAGGGGACGATCAAAAATCTCGCCTCCTTCTGCTGGTATCGTTTATTTATTTACAGTTATTTGGCTTTGTCTGCTTTCTTGTCCTATATTTTGGGGCGAATCAAATCGCCTTGTGGATGAATGATCCTCATTTATCCATCCTATTAAGGGTGGTCGCGATTGTCTTTTTAACCTTTCCAGTTGTTTCGCTCCTCAGGGGCTATTATCAAGGAATCGGCGACATGGTGCCGACGGCTCTATCCCAGGTAGGAGAACAAACAACTAGGGTGCTTACGATTATCCTTTTATCGTATTTGTTTATGCAAAGAGGATCCTCACTTTACCTTGTTGGCGGCGGAGCGATGTTTGGCTCTATTACTGGAAGTCTAGTCTCAGCGATTATCCTGTTTATGTTCTTATGGATTCGTAAAGAATGGAAATGGGTAGCTCCCAAAAAGGCAATATTCCCAAGTTATATGGAGGATGCAAAACAGATTTTCAAGTCGCTCGTTTTTCAGGGGCTGACCATTTGTCTGAGCGGAATGTTGCTAATTTTTCTCCAATTAGGCGATTCTTTGAATCTGTTTTATTTGCTTACTTCTAGCGGAATTGAGCAGGATATTGCGAAAGGCTTAAAAGGTGTATTTGACCGCGGTCAGCCTCTAATTCAGCTGGGCACAACTGTAGCTACAGCAATGTCGTTAACGTTGGTTCCCTTGATTACTAAGGAGCGAATGGCGCACAAACCCCAATTTTTACATCATAAAATAAAACTGGCCATCAAGGTTAGCATTGTCATCGGTCTTGGCGCCTCTGCAGGTTTATGGGCCATCATTGAACCGGCAAACACCATGCTGTTTGAGAATGAAGCGGGTTCATCTGTCTTAGGAATTCTAGGTTTTGTGATTTTGTTTACTTCGATTATTTTAACTTTGATTGCCATTATGCAGGGGATGGGGTATCTTATTTTTCCGGCATTAGTTGTCCTATGTGCATTTCCAATGAAGTATTACCTTAACATTATTTTCGTCCCGAGGTTTGCAACAATGGGAGCAGCATTTTCTTCCTTGATTACCTTAGCCATTATAAGTGTTTTCTTGTTTTTGAGATTAAAAAAACTGGTCAAAATCTCGTTGTTTAACTCTCATTTTCTAGGAACTGTGCTAGCGGCAACCGTTCTGATGGTTCTTTTTTTAAAGGGCTATTTAATTGTATCAGGTTTCATCATCAGCCCATTGGACTTGGGCCGGATAGGGGCTGCTTTTCAAGCAATCAGCTCTGCCTGTTTCGGCGGCTTGCTGTTTTTACTGATTATTATTAGAGGAAGCGTGTTTCATGAAGAAGAACTCTCCTTATTTCCATTGGGAAGTAAGCTCATTTATTTAATGGTTCGAAAGGATAGAAGATAAAATGGTGAAAAAAATTGAAGTTTTAGGCTTAGGGGCAGGCGACCTAGAACAGCTGCCAATGGGAATTTATAAAAAATTACTGAATGTAAGCCACCTTTTTTTAAGAACAAAAGAACATCCTGTAGTTAACGAATTAGAAAAAGAAGGGATGAACTATTCTTCATTTGATTCTGTTTATGAAAAACATGATCAATTTGATGCGGTATACCAAGAAATCGCCAGAACTCTTTTGGAAAAGTCACAAACGGAAGACATTTTTTATGCGGTTCCGGGCCATCCGCTTGTTGCCGAGCAAACTGTTCAGCTTCTTTTAGAAAACGGACCAAAACAAGGGGTAGAAATTATCATCGGCGGCGGTCAAAGCTTTATTGATGCCCTTTTTGCTTCGTTAAAAATTGACCCAGTTGATGGATTTCAGCTGCTTGACGGGACGATGCTCCATGCCAGTCAGCTGAATTTGAACCAGCACATGATGATTAGCCAGGTCTATGATCAATTTGTTGCCTCCGATGTGAAATTAACTTTAATGGAAAAATTACCTGATGATTATGAGGTATGGATTGTGACGGCAGCAGGCAGTAAAGAGGAAGTCATTGAAAAGGTGCAGCTGTATGAGCTTGACCGCAATGTATCGCTCAATAATCTCACCTCTGTCTATGTCCCTCCTGTAAAGGACGAACAAATCTTGTGGAAAAATTTCTCCAAGCTGCGCGAAATTATTGCTGAATTAAGAGGACCTGACGGTTGCCCGTGGGATAAGGAACAAACCCATGATTCCCTGAAAAAATACTTAATTGAAGAAACCTATGAAGTCATCGAGGCAATCAACAGCGAAGATATCGACCATCTCGTGGAGGAACTTGGAGATGTTCTCCTTCAAGTGATGCTTCATGCCCAAATTGGTGAGGATGACGGATATTTTACCATCGATGATGTAATTGAAGGCCTTTCTGCCAAAATGGTTCGCAGGCATCCCCATGTCTTTGGTAATGTAATAGCCGAAAATGCCGAACAAGTGCTTCAAAACTGGGAAGATATAAAAAAGAAGGAAAAAGGCGATGTACAATCTTCATTATTAGAAGGTGTTTCAAAATCCCTTCCGAATCTGCTTCAGGCCTACGAATTGCAAAAGAAAGCTGCCAAAGTTGGCTTCGACTGGCAGGAAATTTCTCCAGCCTTGGAGAAAGTGAAGGAAGAGCTCGAGGAATTTGTAAATGAACTCGATGGAACGGAAGAAGGTCTTAAGCGAGCGAAAAAGGAATTTGGCGACTTGTTGTTCGCGTTTGTCAATGTAGCAAGATTTTTAAAGATTCATCCCGAAGAAGCCCTATCTGAAACGAACGGAAAGTTCAAGCGCCGGTTTCAATATGTCGAAGAAATGGTGGAAAAGAGCGGCCGGACGTTTGAGCATCACTCGCTGGAAGAGCTGGATCAGTACTGGGATGAAGCAAAGTTAAAAGGATTATAGAATGGGGGACGAAGCATGCGTCTAGATAAGTTTTTAAAAGTTTCAAGATTAATAAAAAGAAGAACATTAGCTAAAGAGGTATCTGACCAAGGCAGAATCGAAGTAAATGGGAAAGAAGCTAAGGCCAGTACTACGGTCAAGGTGGGTGATGAATTAACAATTCGCCTCGGGCAAAGAAGGGTCACAGCCAAAATCGACCGGATTCAGGAAACCACTCGTAAGGAAGAAGCGGCTGAGATGTATACAATCATTAATGAGGAACGGCTGGGTTCAGCAGAAAATCCACTAGATTAATGAAAGTTCTATTTTCCTCTATCCTCACATAAAAATGTACAAAAAGGTTGTACAAATGATTGTGAGGGATGAAGGATGAGCCAATATTATGATAGCAATCCACAAAAGAGCAGCAATGTTCCTGATCATGATGTGATTATGCGGGGAAGAAAGCTGCTGGATATTACTGGTGTTAAACAAGTAGAAAGCTTTGATAATGAGGAATTTTTATTGGAAACATCGATGGGGTTTTTAGCCATTAAAGGGCAAAACCTGCAAATGAAGAATCTTGATGTCGAAAAAGGCATTGTCTCTATCAAGGGGAAGATTTTTGATTTAGTATACTTAGATGAGCAGCACGGGGAGAAAGCTAAAGGCTTCTTTAGCAAGTTATTCCGATGACCCTTTCGACGCAATTTTTAACGATGCTTTCGATGATTGGAATGGGGGCGCTATTCGGTGCCATGTTTGATACGTATCAGCGTTTTTTAAACCGCCCCAAACAAAAGCGCTGGATTGTTTTTATTAACGATCTATTATTTTGGATGATTCAAGCGTTAATTATCTTTTATAGCCTATTCCTCGTCAATAATGGAGAATTACGATTTTATATCTTTATTGCATTAATTTGTGGCTTTGCGGCTTATCAAAGCTTGTTTAAAGGGATTTACCTCCGTTTACTTGAGTTTTTAATTCAAACGATTATTTCCATTGCCAGATTTATTAAACAGACCTTTCTTCTCCTTGTGTATAAACCAGTCGTCGGTTTGATCCAGCTGGTCATCATCATACTTCTTTCCATTGGCAGGGGGCTTTTATCCCTTGTCAAATTTATTTTTAAGATTTTAATGTCCATTGTTAAAATTCTTCTCAGTATTTTCCAAAAAATATTATTAATATTTTGGAAACTTTTGCCGAAAAGCCTTAAAAAATCCGTCGAGAAGTTATATAATAGAACGGCAGGAAAATTCAAGGAAATCGTGAATTATATTGTAAAGTGGATAGATAAGTGGAAAAGGAAAAAAGAGTAAGGGGGGAAGGGAATGGGAACGCCAGCCCAAAAAAATGTATCCAAGATTCAGACAACCTATGTTGCCCAGCAGGAGTACGCGGAAATTGCCTCGGCTAGGAAAAGGAAGCAGGTTATAAGACGCCTTTCAGTGTTTTTCGTTTTTGCCTGCTTACTATCATACCTGATGATTTCCAGTTTTCTTTCCCAAACCACTAAGCTCGAGGCCAAAATAGCACAAAAAAAACAAGTGGACAACCAGCTTGCTGATCTAAAAAAAGAACGGGATAGTTTAAAACAGGAAATAATTAATTTAAATGATGATGACTACATTGCTAAATTTGCCAGGAAAGAGTTCTTTTTCTCTAAGCAAAACGAAGTCATCTTTACGATCCCAGATGGGAAAAAGGAAAAATGAACCAATGTGTAGTCTTATTGACACTCAATTTTTTCTTTCTGTATAATATAGAGTAAGATTGATTTTTTAAATTATTAAGGAGGAACATTCTTTTTATGTCAATTGAAGTAGGCAGCAAGTTACAGGGAAAGGTAACAGGAATTACAAATTTCGGAGCGTTTGTGGAGCTGCCGGATGGCTCAACAGGACTTGTCCACATCAGTGAGGTTGCTGACAACTATGTCAAAGATATTAACGACCATCTTAAAGTTGGCGACCAAGTTGAGGTAAAAGTCATCAATGTTGAGAAGGATGGAAAGATTGGCCTATCCATTAAAAAGGCAAAGGATAGACCTGAACAGCCGGAAAGAGAAAGAAGACAGCACTCACATTCGCAACGTCCTCGTCAAGGCAGATCAAACGATCGTAACAATGCCAGACCAGAAAACTTTGAAACAAAAATGGCAAAATTCTTAAAAGATAGCGAGGATCGTTTAACTTCCTTAAAGCGCCACACGGAATCTAAGCGTGGAGGAAGAGGAGCTAGACGGGGTTAACTTGCTGCTCGCTTTTATCGGAAAAAGCAGGTTCCACTAATATCTAATAGATCAAGACAGGTCTTAAACGACTTGTCTTTTTTGTTTTTATTTTAAATTATCAATTTCGACTTTGAGAATTGTCCAGCTACAGCGCCTAGGGGCTCATTGGTCTACAGCCAATCCGTCGAAAAGGTTAAAAAGCAATCTTACCGCCGTCTTGTCTTATGCTTGTCGCCCCTAGGATAAAATGAACTGCTTTTTCCCCTGGTCAAGGCGCTTCCTCTTTTCTTATTCCGACATTAATTGATTAAAAATAGTGAAAACCGTCGAACGATTTTCCATATTCTGTTCACTATTTTGACAAACTTCTGAATCTAGCAAATTTATAATAGACTCCAACGATGAATAAGTAGGGAGTGTGATTTATGGAAAAGCTAGAGCGGAATTTAATAGAACCAATCGGAGAAGTCAACCTTCATTCATCAAAGTGGGACCTTGCGCTAGGAGTCAAAAAAGTTCAATTATTACTAGAGTCCTTTTTTATAAAGAAAGGTTTTCTATTATTAATAGTAGGGTTTTTGCTGGGAAGGGCACTGATCCTGGCGAAGTTGACCCCATTTTGCCTGCCTTTTTTTGCCTCTGTCTATTTAATTAGAAGGGATCGGGCACCGCTTGCCCTAATTGGGCTGATTGCAGGAGCAGCCACCCTTTCTTTAGCTAATGCAGCCTCAACTTTTGCAATCTCAATCCTTTTCCTAGTCATTTATCGGATCAGCAAGAAATGGCTGACAAATGAAATGAGAGCTTTGCCGCTTTTTGTCGGCATTATTTTAGGAATTGGGAAATTAGCAGAAAGCTTCATCCTCTCAAGACAATTGACCCTATACGATGCGATGATGGTTGGCGTCCAGGCCAGCCTTGCCTTTATTTTAACTCTGATTTTCTTACAAAGTATCCCGCTCTTGACCTTAAATAAACGCAGACAACTATTAAAAACAGAAGAAATCGTCTGCCTAATCATCATGCTTGCTTCAATTATGACGGGAACCATTGGCTGGAAGTTATATGATTTGTCGATAGAGCATATTATGTCCCGATATTTAGTATTAGTCTTTTCCTTTATTGCAGGGGCAACCGTTGGCTCAACTGTTGGGGTCGTGACGGGATTAATTTTCAGCCTTGCAAGCGTATCAAGCTTTTATCATATGAGTTTACTGGCCTTTTCTGGTGTTCTGGGCGGATTGTTGAAGGAAGGGAAAAAAATCGGTGTTTCAATCGGCTTATTTATTTCTACTCTATTAATCGGTATGTATGGAGAAGGCGGCGGGTCGATCACATTGACAGTTTTAGAGACATCGGCGGCCGTACTTTTATTTCTGCTGACTCCACAAAGTCTGACCTCAAGATTAGCAAAATATATTCCGGGAACCCCTGAATATACAGCGGAGCAGCAAAAATATATGCGTAAAATGCGTGATGTTACCGCACAGCGGGTTTCGCAGTTTTCAAGTCTATTTCATACGCTGTCGAAAAGTTTTTCACAGACGGAAGTTATACCAAATGAAGAATATGACCAGCGGGAAATGGATTATTTTATGAGTAATGTAACGGAAAAGACGTGCCAAACCTGCTTTAAAAAAGAACAATGCTGGGCAAAGAACTTTGCAGGAACTTATTCATATATGGAAGAAATTATTCATGAAATGGACCAAAATGATGGCAATGTTTCTTTAAGACTTTCAAAGGAATGGGAAAAAATATGTTCCCGTCCGAAAAGGGTATACGAAACCATTGGACAAGAGTTAACGTTTTTCCAAGCTAATCAAAAATTAAAAAAACAGGTGCATGAGTCCAGAAAGCTGGTCGCCGACCAATTGCTGGGTGTATCCGAGGTGATGGATAATTTCGCTAAGGAAATTCAGCGTGAAAGGGAAAATCATTATAAGCAGGAAGAACAAATCATGGAAGCGCTTCAAGGTTTCGGAATTCATATTGAGCAAGTGGAGATTTATAGCCTGGAGCCTGGGAATGTAGATATCGAAATGAGTGTCCCATTCTGCAATGGCCACGGTGAATGTGAAAAGCTGATTGCCCCGATGTTATCAGATATTCTAGCAGAAACAATTATCGTCAATCAGGAGGAATGTGCCACCTATCCAAATGAGTTCTGTTACGTTACCTTTAGGTCGTCAAAGGCTTTTACTGTTGAAACGGGGGTAGCCCATGCGGCCAAGGATGGCGGCTTGGTCTCTGGCGATAGTTATTCAACCATTGAGCTCGGCTTCGGCAAATATGCAATTGCAATAAGCGATGGCATGGGAAATGGGGAGAGAGCCCATTATGAAAGTAAAGAAACACTGCAGCTATTACAAAAGATTCTCCAGTCAGGTATTGATGAAAAAGTGGCAATTAAATCGATCAATTCCATCCTTTCACTAAGAACAACAGATGAAATTTTTTCTACCTTGGATTTAGCAATGATTGATTTAAAGAATGCTGCCGCTAAATTCCTTAAAATTGGTTCGACACCAAGCTTTATTAAAAGGGGTAATAAGATTATTAAGATTCAAGCGAGTAATCTGCCAATTGGAATTCTGCAGGAATTTGAAGTCGATGTTGTCAGCGAGCAATTAAAAGCTGGCGATTTGTTAATTATGATGAGCGATGGGGTGTTCGAGGGGCCAAAGCATGTTGAAAATTATGATTTGTGGATGAAACGAAAATTACATGAATTAGAAACAGAAGATCCGCAAGAAATAGCCGATTTAATAATGGAGGAAGTGATTCGCTCAAGAGCAGGAATGATCGCTGACGATATGACAGTAACCGTAGCAAAAATAAAACATAATACCCCAAAATGGGCGTCCATCCCGGTTTATAAAAAAAGAAAGCATGCATAAACGCTTATTTTATACAGATCCTTCCTAAATTATGTATAAATCACCTCCACGCGGTCGAAAATGGTAGCAATACATGTAGTGGAGGGAGAAGTTATGTATACAGGGAAAATACGGCAAATTTTGTTGATCACAGATGGATGCTCCAATCAAGGAGACGATCCGATCGCGATGGCTGCACTCGCCAGAGAGCAGGGAATTACTGTTAACGTCATTGGTGTGATGGAGCATGATGTTATTGATGAAAAAGGAATGACCGAAATTGATGGGATCGCGATGTCAGGCGGAGGTGTCAGCCAAATTGTCTATGCCCAGCAGCTTTCCCAAACCGTCCAAATGGTCACCCGAAAAGCGATGAATCAAACAATTCAAGGTGTGGTCAACCGCGAGCTCCAACAGATTTTGGGACGTTCTCAAACAATGGAAGACCTGCCTCCTGAAAAACGCGGTGAGGTCATGGAGGTTGTCGACGAATTAGGGGAAACTGTCGAATTAGAAGTGTTGATTCTTGTCGATACTAGTGCAAGTATGAAGCATAAGTTAGAAACGGTAAAAGAGGCACTGTTAGACCTTTCGCTTAGTTTAAATGCCAGGACAGGGGAAAATCAGTTTTCTGTTTATGTATTTCCCGGGAAAAAGAATGATGTCGAAAAATTGCTGGATTGGACGCCAAAGCTACAATCTTTGACAAGTATCTTTTCACAGCTATCAACCGGAGGGATTACCCCTACAGGCCCGGCCATACGTACCGCCCTTTCAGCTTTCAGTCAAAAACGATCATTAAGGAGTCTGCTTGCACGTGATGATGAATCATTCTTTGAAGAGTCAATGTAAAGTCAGTCCCGGAACCGTCATTTCAGGAAAATGGCATGGAAATAAATATTCGATTATAAAGGAACTAGGATTTGGAGCAAACGGGGTTGTCTACCTTGCAAAATACAATGACACTCAAGTCGCGTTAAAAATGAGTGATAATGGCATGTCGATCACCTCTGAGGTAAATGTTTTAAAATCCTTTGCAAAGGTCCAGGGGCCGTCATCCCTCGGGCCTTCTTTGCTTGATGTAGATGATTGGCAAACGAATCGCGGGCGCATTTCCTTTTATGTAATGGAATATATCCACGGCCCTGATTTTCTTTCTTTTTTACAACAAAAGGGGAAATCATGGACGACTGTTTTATTTTTGCAGCTTCTCAATGATTTAGATAACTTGCATGAAAACGGCTGGGTTTTCGGTGATTTAAAACCAGAAAATTTAATTGTTACTGGACCGCCCCCTAAAATTAGATGTATTGATGTGGGTGGAACGACTATCCAAGGCAGAGCCATTAAGGAATTCACCGAGTTTTATGATCGGGGCTATTGGGGGCTGGGTGGAAGAAAGGCGGAACGCTCCTATGATTTATTCTCAGTTGCCATGATCATGATCAATACAGCCTATCCGAAACGTTTTACCAAAACAACGGGAGGAATCGCTCAGCTAAGAGAGGCGATTCGCCAAAAATCAGAGTTAATTCCCTTTGAAAAAGTAATGTTGAATGCACTTCAGGGGCATTATACGAGCGCCAAACAAATGCGGACGGACTTATTAAGTTTACTGAACGATCATCCAAGTTCTATTCCGAAACAAAGCCCTCCTAAGGCATACTCTACAGTCCAGGCGAAGCCATCGCAGGGAAGTCCGCCCATTTCAAGGCGCCATTATCGGAAAAAGAAGAAAAAGAGCAGCTGGATTGAATTTTTTGTGATCGCGGCGGTATTAGCCGTTTTATATAGCGGGTATATTTTTTTAAAATTACTATAAAAATTGAAACCATTTTGAAGGTTATTCGTATTAAAATAAAGAAAATATTTCTATAGGCATAGCAAAGCCTAAATTTTGATAGTTCCTTCGTTGTAGTGGTATGCTATTAATATTCTCATCTTATTTTAATAAGGAAGTTTTTTATATGTTGGAAACAAAGGTCACGGCCTTTCTTGAACGCCATTCTTTCAAACTGAACAATAAAAAAATTGTCGTTGGTGTATCAGGCGGGCCGGATTCTTTAGCATTACTTCACTTCTTGCTGGGGGAAAGAGATAAAAATAATCTTTCCATTGTTGCAGCCCATGTTGACCATATGTTCCGTGGTCAAGAATCCTATGAGGACGCGATGTTTGTTAAAAACTTTTGTGAACAAAATCAAGTCCCCTTTGAAATGGCCCGGATTAATGTTCCCAAGATCATGGAGGCTGCCGGGAAAAGCTCACAGCTGGCAGCAAGAGAAGTGAGATATGATTTTTACTTAAGTACAATGGAAAAGTATAATTTTCCTTGTTTAGCCCTTGGTCACCATGGGGATGACCAAATCGAAACGATGCTGATGCGGGCAACGAGGGGAAGCACGGGGATGGCACGAGCAGGAATACCTTTCTCCCGCCCTTTTCATAACGGCCAAATCTTTCGTCCATTTTTATGCTTATCCAAGGATGAGATTTGGAGTTATTGTAAATCCAATAAGCTTACTCCAAGGCTGGACCCGAGTAATGAAAAGGGAGTTTATAGCAGGAATCGATTCCGTAAGCATGTTCTCCCGTTTTTGAAAACGGAAAATCCCAATGTGAATGAGAATTTTCAACGATTTAGTGAAGATTTACAATCAGATGAAACCTTTCTTCTGGAATTAACAGAAAGACACATGAATACAGTAGTGAAAATAAGGGAAAAGAGCAAAATAACGATTGACATTAACCAGTTTCTAGAAGTGCCTTTACCTTTACAAAGAAGAGGGATTCAACTAATATTAAACTATCTTTACATGGGAAAATCGGCTGATCTTTCTGCTGTACATATCGAGCAAGTATATCACTTAATACGTCATAGTGAACCTTCAGGTAAACTTGACTTTCCCAGTGGTTTAAAAGTGATTCGCTCCTATCATCAATTATCTTTCCAATTTCAAGCGGATCTGGTTAAACCTTATTTTTTTGAAGTGAACGAGCCAGGAACGATTTTGCTGCCAAGTAAAGGGAATATTAGGATAGAACGCGCTAACGGCGGCATTCCCTCTAACGAGCCGTACATGGCCTTGTTTAATGAGGAAAAACTAAAATGGCCGATTATCATTCGGACGCGGCATATTGGCGACCGGATGACATTAAAAGGAATGCAGGGTTCGAAAAAGCTAAAGGATATTTTTATCGATCAAAAAATTCCTGTTCATGACCGGGATAACTGGCCGGTGGTAACAGACAGTGACGGAAATATTATTTGGCTTCCAGGTCTGAAAAGATCATCATTTGAAGGCATAGATTCTGCAGCAAAGCAATATATACTACTCACATATAATAAGTAATGATCTTCTAGGGGGCACAATTATGATGAACCAGGATATTGAAAAAGTTTTAGTTTCAGAAGAGGAAATACAAGGAAAAATTAGGGAGCTTGCAGCCCAATTAACCGAAGAGTATCATGACCGTTTCCCACTTGCAATTGGGGTTCTGAAGGGAGCCATGCCTTTCATGGCAGATTTATTAAAACGAATGGACTGCTATTTAGAAATGGACTTCATGGATGTTTCCAGCTATGGTTCGGGATTAGTATCCTCAGGCGAAGTCAAAATCATTAAAGACTTAGACACATCTGTTGAAGGCAGAGATATTTTAATTATTGAAGATATCATTGACAGTGGACTGACTCTTAGCTATTTAGTCGATTTATTCCGTTATCGGAAAGCGAAATCTATCAAGATTGTCACTTTACTTGATAAGCCAACCGGAAGAAAAAGCAAAATTCAAGCAGACTATGTAGGATTTATTGTTCCTGATGAATTTGTTGTCGGTTATGGGTTAGATTACATTGAAAAATATCGAAACCTTCCATATATTGGGGTACTAAAACCAGAGGTATACAGCAATAATCAATAATAAGGATTTTTCTTGAACATTTACTAGGAAAACCCTTGACATAAAGGACAATTCCTTGAATTTGTAAGATTTTCTATGATACTATTTATTATAGTTTTTACCCGTGGGAGGAGGTAAGAGATGAATCGGATTTTCCGTAATACCATCTTTTATTTATTGATATTTTTAGTCATTATTGGCGTAGTGAGCTTTTTTAATGGAAGCAGCGAATCGACCAAACACATTACGTATGATAGGTTCGTTTCGCAGTTAGAAAATGGCGAAGTAAAGTCATTTTCCATGCAGCCCGAACGAGGTGTATATGAAGTTCGAGGTGAATTAAAGGCAAAGAGTGAAAAATTCCTAACCTATATTCCAAACAGTGAAAAAATTATTGGAAGCATCCAGGATTCAGAAGCTAAAGTTGACGTAATGCCTGCTAAAGAAACAAGTGGATGGGTTACGTTCTTTACATCCATTATTCCATTTGTCATCATCTTTATTTTGTTTTTCTTTTTATTAAACCAAGCTCAAGGCGGCGGCAGCCGGGTTATGAATTTTGGTAAATCTAAAGCTAAGCTTTATAACGATGATAAGAAAAAAGTCCGTTTTAGAGATGTAGCTGGAGCAGATGAAGAAAAAGCTGAATTAGTCGAAGTGGTTGAGTTTTTAAAAGACCCTCGCAAATTTGCTGAACTTGGCGCCCGTATTCCAAAAGGGATCCTTTTGGTTGGACCTCCAGGAACAGGTAAAACGTTATTAGCGAGAGCGTGTGCTGGTGAAGCAGGCGTTCCATTCTTCTCGATAAGTGGTTCTGATTTCGTTGAGATGTTCGTTGGGGTCGGTGCATCTCGTGTTCGTGACTTATTTGAAAACGCAAAAAAGAATGCTCCTTGTATTATCTTCATAGATGAGATTGATGCTGTTGGTCGTCAGCGTGGTGCAGGTCTTGGCGGCGGTCACGATGAACGTGAGCAAACCCTGAACCAGTTGCTCGTTGAAATGGATGGTTTCGGTGCCAATGAAGGAATTATTATTGTAGCTGCAACAAACCGTCCGGATATTCTCGATCCAGCCCTTTTACGTCCGGGCCGCTTTGACCGACAAATTACGGTTGACCGTCCAGATGTTATTGGACGGGAAGCAGTCCTTAAGGTTCATGCACGCAATAAGCCTTTAGATGAATCCGTAAACTTAAAAAATATTGCGATGCGTACACCAGGTTTTTCAGGGGCAGATTTAGAAAATTTATTAAATGAAGCTGCATTGGTAGCGGCTCGTCAGAATAAAAAGAAAATCGAAATGACTGACATTGATGAAGCAACAGACCGTGTCATTGCGGGACCTGCCAAAAAGACGCGTGTCATTTCTCAAAAAGAAAGAAACATTGTTGCCTTCCATGAAGGCGGACATACCGTTATTGGGTTAGTGCTTGATGAGGCCGATATGGTCCACAAGGTAACGATTGTTCCTCGCGGCCAGGCAGGAGGATATGCGGTAATGCTTCCTAGAGAAGACCGCTACTTTATGACAAAACCGGAATTGCTTGATAAAATTGTTGGTTTATTAGGCGGCCGTGTGGCAGAGGAAATTGTCTTTGGTGAGGTAAGTACGGGGGCACATAATGACTTCCAGCGTGCTACGGGAATTGCCCGCCGTATGGTGACAGAATTTGGAATGAGTGATAAACTCGGACCATTGCAGTTCGGTCAAGCTTCAGGCGGTCAAGTGTTCCTAGGCCGTGACCTTCATAATGAACAGAATTACTCAGATGCGATTGCTTATGAAATCGATCTTGAAATTCAGCGTATCATTAAAGAACAATATGAAAGAGCTAGAAAGATTCTGACAGAGAATCGGGATAAGCTTGATCTAATTGCCAAGACTCTTCTTGAGGTGGAAACACTTAATGCTGAACAAATTCGCTATTTAGTTGACAATGGCCACATGCCAGACCCTTCTGTTGTTTTAGAAGCGGTTAAGGTTGAACCTAAAAAAGCCGAAGATGTAAAGGTAAATATCAACATTAAAAAGGATGAGGCTGAAAAGGATGAAAAATCCTTCTTAGATACTCCTCCTGATGAAATTGACTATAAGTAATTTGGAAAGAGTGCTTCGATGAAGCACTCTTTTTTTCATGCGGCAGATAATTATGGTATGATATGTGCAATATGAGAAAAGAAAAATCCAATAAAGCGAGTGATAGATTTGATTTTTGTTTTTGACGTGGGAAATACGAATATTGTACTTGGCGTTTATCAAGGGGATGAACTGAAATACCATTGGCGGATTGAAACAAATCGAAATCGGACGGAAGATGAGTTTGGGATGAATGTAAAAGCCTTGTTTGATCATTCTGGCCTTTCTTTTTCGGATATAGATGGCATTATCATTTCATCTGTTGTTCCACCGATTATGTTTGCGTTAGAGCGCATGTGCCAAAAGTATTTTCATATTAAACCGCTTGTCGTAGGCCCAGGAATTAAGACTGGATTAAATATAAAATATGAAAATCCCCGCGAGGTTGGAGCAGACCGAATTGTTAATGCCGTTGCGGCCATCCATGAATATGGAAGTCCATTGGTTATTGTCGATTTTGGAACCGCAACCACTTATTGTTATATCAATGAGGAACGTCAATATATGGGTGGTGCAATTGCTCCGGGGGTGGGCATTTCTACCGAAGCCCTATATTCTAGAGCGGCGAAATTACCGCGGATTGAAATTGCCCGTCCTGAAGGTGTTATTGGAAAAAATACCGTTGCAGCGATGCAGGCAGGGATTGTCTATGGGTATGTTGGACAAGTTGAAGGCATTGTAAGGCGGATGATGGAACAAGGTGAGAAAAAGCCAACTGTTATAGCCACAGGCGGTTTGGCTAATCTAATTGCCCAAGAATCAACGGTTATTGATATTGTAGACCCATTTTTAACATTAAAAGGCTTGCAGCTTATCTATAAGCGCAACATAGGATAACCTAAGAAGGGACAGCACGAAAGGAGTTTGACAATGAAGGATTATCTAGTTAAGGCACTTGCCTATGATGGAAATATTCGCGCTTATGCGGTCCGTACTACTGAAACGGTTCGTGAGGCGCAGCGCCGCCACCAAACCTGGAGAACAGCGTCGGCTGCACTTGGCCGCACGATGACCGCAGGGGTGATGATGGGGGCCATGCTAAAAGGAGACGATAAGCTGACGATTAAAATTGACGGCGGTGGTCCGCTTGGTCCTATTTTAGTTGACAGTAATGCTAAAGGTGAGGTCCGCGGCTATGTAACTCATCCGGAGGTCGACTTTGAATCGAATGAAAATGGCAAGCTTGATGTCCGCCGCGCGGTCGGAACCGATGGCCTGTTATCCGTCGTGAAGGATGTCGGGCTGCGTGATTTCTTTTCAGGACAGGTACCGATCGTATCAGGGGAATTAGGGGAAGACTTTACTTACTACTTCGCCACTTCTGAGCAGGTACCATCCTCCGTAGGTGTCGGGGTTTTAGTGAATCCAGATGATTCAATTTTGGCTGCAGGAGGCTTTATTTTTCAATTAATGCCGGGGATTGAAGATGAAATTATTTCCAAGATGGAAGAACGGTTAAAAACAATTGAACCGGTATCCAAATTAATTGAACGCGGTTTAACTCCAGAGGATATATTGGAGGAGCTTTTTGGCAAGGAAAATGTAAAGATACTTGAAACTATGCCAGTTGGATTTCAATGTTCCTGTTCTAAGGAGCGCTTTGCTGATGCGATCGTCGGCCTAGGCACAAAGGAAATTAATGATATGATAGTAGAAGACGGACAAGCTGAGGCACACTGTCATTTCTGCAATGAAAAATACCTATTCACAAAAGAAGAATTAGAAGAACTTAAAAAAGAGGCGAAATAAGAGAATCATTAGGGGGAGAACCGGTTGGGCAGGAAGCAGCTTTGGATGGTGATTGCTGCCCTCATTATGCTTAATTGCCTGACGGCTGCCTTTTTCTTATCTAAGGTGAACGAGGCAAATGGAGCATTGGTCAATGATGAGGCGGTAGCGACAATCGGGAAAAAGACCATTTCGAGACAAGATTGGCTGAATGAACTTGAAACAAGATATGGCAAAGACGTCTTAAAGGAAATGGTTGATCAAAAGGTCATTGAAGAAATGGCGGCCAAATACGATATTGAAATTGCGGATGAAGATGTTGAACGTGAATATCGCATGCTTCAGACCACTTATAATACTTTTAGTCCAAAAAAACAGGCCAATGAGAAAAAGTGGAAGGAACAAATTCGCAGCACTCTTTTATTAGAAGAGCTTTTAACGAGAGATGTAGAGATCTCAAATAAAGAATTAAAAAGCTATTATGAAAAGAATAAAGATCTTTTTGATGTACCGGATGCCTACCATTTATCGCATATCATTGTGAAAACAAAGGCAGAAGCTGTTAAGGCATCAAAGGAATTGGCCCATGGCTCCAGCTTTTCTGCACTGGCAATGGAAAAATCCATAGATGAGTTTTCCGCAAATGAAGGCGGGGATATTGGTTTTATCACGGAAGAGGATGAGCGCTACCCTAAACTTTATCTCCAGACAGCTAAAAAGCTAAAAAAGGGGAAATACAGTAAACCAATCAAAGTAGAGCAAGGGTATGCTTTAATTAAGCTTGAAGGGAAAATTAGCGGAGAAACCTATTCTTTTTCCGAGGTAAAGAATCAACTTCGCAGGCAAATTGCTCTCGATCAAATGAAAAAACCTGCATCAGCAGCAACTTTCTGGGACGAAGCAAAAGTTGACTGGTTTTATGGCAAGAATAAGGAATAAAAGAAAACACGGTACTATTCTGTGTTTTCTTTTTTTATAGTCGAGTTAAAAGAACAATGCTAATTTTTTACCCCTGTTGATTGGAGTGAAAGGCGCGAGACTCCTCGAAAATGCTATCGCATTTCCTTCGTGCGTGGGCGGATCCGAGGTTGCAGTTCAATGTCCTGCGGGAGTACGGCACAGGGGAGACCCCGCAGGCGTTGAAGCGCCGAGGAGGCTCCCCGAGCTGCCCTAAGGTGCGCGAAGCGCCTGAAGTGGAAATCAACAGGCAAGTTTATATAGTATTTTTAAAATATTTTCATAATTCTACAAACAAAACAATTGACAATAGGACTATGTAACTGGTAAATTTAATAATATAAATCCAATGAAATTACTCGGAATAGGGGTGTCCTTTATGGTACGTGTTGCAAATTCTGTAGCAGAATTAGTTGGTCAAACACCAATCGTAAAATTAAACAGATTAGTAGATGAAAATAGCGCTGAGGTTTACTTAAAGCTAGAATATTTTAACCCTGGCAGCAGTGTAAAGGACCGTATTGGTTTAGCGATGATTGAAGCGGCAGAAGAACAAGGCTTAATTAAGCCTGGTGTTGATACAATTATTGAACCGACAAGCGGTAATACTGGAATTGGACTTGCAATGATTGCAGCTGCCAAAGGATACAAAGCGATTTTTGTAATGCCGGAAACAATGAGTTTAGAAAGAAGAAACCTTCTACGCGCCTATGGTGGTGAGCTTGTGTTAACACCTGGACCAGAAGGTATGAAGGGAGCCATCGCCCGTGCAGAGGCTCTTGCATCTGAAAATGGCTATTTCATGCCGCAGCAGTTCAAAAACCAGGCTAACCCTGAGGTTCACAGAAGAACAACAGGTAAAGAAATTGCCGAGCAAATGGATCAATTAGATGCGTTTGTTTCAGGAATTGGAACAGGAGGGACCATTTCAGGAGCGGGAAGTGTTCTTCGCGAAAAATTCCCTAATGTAAAAATTGTTGCAGTTGAGCCGCAGGATTCTCCAGTCCTATCTGGCGGAAAACCTGGCCCGCATAAGCTGCAAGGACTTGGAGCAGGCTTTATCCCTGATACGCTTAACACAGAAATCTATGATGAAGTTATCCAAATTAATACAGAAGAAGCATTTGAAGCTTCCCGCCGTGCTGCCAGAGAAGAAGGAATTCTAGGCGGTATCTCTTCTGGAGCCGCTATTTCTGCAGCATTAAAAGTTGCTCAACAATTAGGCAAAGGTAAAAAAGTGCTTGCGATTATTCCGGATAACGGAGAACGTTACTTAAGTACACCGCTTTATCAATATGAAGCTGAGTAAAATTACTTAGGAGGTGTTGGCATTTGCCGACACTTCTTTTTTTTGTATATGATTGGCCATATCATGTATGATAAAAGAAGTATTTAATAGGGGGCATAAGGATGAGTACAGCTCAAGAACAAATTCATTGCGGTCCATATACCTTAGACTTTCGAAAAAAAACAATCGTGATGGGAATTTTAAATGCAACTCCAGATTCCTTTTCGGATGGCGGTAAATTCAATCAAATTGAACATGCAGTCCGCCATGCAAAGGAAATGGCGGCGAATGGTGCGGATATTATTGATATCGGCGGCGAATCAACACGTCCGGGTTTTGCGGCTGTTTCAGCAGAGGAAGAACTCGAACGGGTCATTCCAGTTATTAAGGCTATTTCTGAGAACGTCCAAATACCGATTTCCATCGATACATATAAGGCAGAGGTAGCCAAGCAGGCAATTGAAGCAGGAGCTCATATCATTAATGATATTTGGGGAGCAAAAGCAGATGATCAAATGGCGGAGGTAGCTGCCCAGTATGATGTTCCAATCGTATTAATGCATAACCGCCATGAACGAAACTACAGTTCTTTTATAAGAGATGTT
Source organism: Paenibacillus sp. BSR1-1 (assembly GCF_030403775.1). GTDB lineage: Bacteria > Bacillota > Bacilli > Bacillales > Cytobacillaceae > Neobacillus. The sequence goes on along the minus strand of NZ_JAQMWQ010000034.1, from coordinate 4,444 downwards.
TTAAATGACCTTTATGAAAGTATTGCAATCGTAAAAAAAGCAGGAGTAAAGGATGAAAAAATTATCCTCGACCCAGGTATCGGCTTTGCCAGAAACTATCAGGAAAATCTTCTAACCATGCAGAATTTAGATAAGTTTGTCATGCTGGGTTATCCTGTTCTTTTAGGTACATCTAGAAAAACCATGATTGGACAAGCGTTAAATCTCCCCGTTGATCAAAGGATGGAAGGAACAGGTGCAACCATTTGCTACGGAATTCAAAAGGGTTGTCAAATCATTCGAATTCATGATGTTAAGGAAATGAGCCGGATGGCCAAAATGATGGACGCACTAATGGGGAAGGGTGAAGTGATTGGATAAAATATTTGTGAACCAAATGGAGTTCTATGGATATCACGGGGTTTTCCCGGAAGAGACCAGACTTGGCCAGCGTTTTATCGTCGACTTAACCGTTTCCTTAGAGTTAAAAAGAGCGGGCGAAACCGATGAACTGAAGCATTCCGTAAATTATGGCGAGCTTTATCAATTATGTAAGGAAATCGTCGAAGGAACTCCTTTTAAATTACTTGAAGCGGTTGCTGATAAAGTGGCTGGAAGTGTGCTGGCTGCATTCCCGCTTATTGATGAAGTGACGGTGAAGGTGATTAAACCGGACCCGCCGATTCCGGGACATTACAAATCCGTTGCTGTAGAAATAACGAGGAGTAGATAAAAGTGGAAAATACAGCATTTATTGCCCTTGGCTCTAACATGGGAAACCGTTATGATAATATGGTAAGTGCAATTAAAAAACTAACAAGTCATTCCAAAATTAAGCTGGTAAATTATTCTTCCATTTATGAAACAGATCCTGTCGGATATGAAGACCAGGATTTATTTTTAAATATGGTGATTGAGATTACCACTGAATTGAATGCAAATGAACTACTAGATAGATGTTTAACAACGGAATTTGAACTTGGGAGAAAAAGGGAAATAAAGTGGGGGCCAAGGACAATAGACCTTGACATTCTGACCTTTAACCAAGAAAATATTGAAACAGAGAAGCTAATGGTTCCGCACCCTAGGATGCTAGAGCGGGCCTTTGTTATGATTCCATTTTTAGAAATTAATCATGATAGTAGATTACCTATCAAAGATAAACCTCTTGAAGCATGGTTAAATGAATTACCAGATAAAGAAGGAGTCAGAATATGGAAGCGGAAAAATGGGGAAGACGAATTCGTGCCTATCGAAAGCTAAAAGGATATACACAGGAAAGCTTTTCAAGGCAGCTAGGTGTATCAGTGTCCATCTTAGGAGAGATTGAAAGGGGAAACCGCCTGCCAGCAGGGGAATTACTCGAGAGAATTGCACATTCCTTAAAAATTACCATAGATGATTTAACACCAAAAGAATAGGAGGTTGTTAGATGTTGAAAATCGGTGATATTGAAATGAAGAACCAAGTCGTTTTAGCACCAATGGCCGGCGTATGTAACTCTGCATTCCGTTTAACGGTAAAAGAGTTTGGTGCTGGTTTGGTTTGTGCGGAAATGGTCAGTGATAAAGGAATCGTTCTTAAAAACGAAAAAACGATGAATATGCTGTATATTGATGAGCGGGAAAAACCGCTTAGCCTGCAAATTTTCGGCGGCGAAAAAGAAACGCTAGTCGAAGCGGCAAGATTCGTTGATCAAAACACCAATGCCGATATTATCGATATTAATATGGGCTGCCCGGTACCGAAAATTACAAAATGTGACGCCGGTGCCAAGTGGCTCTTAGATCCAAATAAAATCTATGAAATGGTCTCTGCAGTTGTGGATGCTGTGGAAAAGCCAGTTACGGTGAAAATGAGGATAGGCTGGGATGAAGACCATATTTACGCTGTTAAAAATGCGCAAATGGTTGAAAAAGCGGGCGGAAAGGCAGTTGCCCTGCACGGCCGTACCCGTGTGCAGATGTATGAAGGAAATGCAAACTGGGACATTATTCGTGAGGTAAAGCAATCGGTTAATATCCCACTCATCGGGAATGGTGATGTACAAACCCCGCAGGATGCCAAGAGAATGCTCGATGAAACAGGTGTTGACGGCGTCATGATCGGCCGCGCCGCGCTTGGAGACCCATGGATGATCTACCGCACGGTGCAATATCTAGAAACAGGCAAGCTAATGGATGAACCATCTGTCCGGGAAAAAATTGATGTTTGTATTCTTCATTTAGACCGATTAATTGCCTTGAAAAATGAAAATATTGCCGTTCGTGAAATGCGCAAGCATGCTGCTTGGTATTTAAAAGGAGTGCGCGGAAACGCAAGAGTGCGTAACGCCATCAATGAGTGCAATACTCGTGAAGATTTAGTCCTTTTGTTAAATGGTTTAGTTCAAGAGGTTGAGGAGATGGAACAAAACGAGGCAATTGTTGGCTGAGTTTGACTTTCTTTGTCTCATTTTCTATAATACTTTTGTTTACGAATGCAAGCTGCCAGTAGAACAAACTGGCAGTTTTTCTTCTATCTAAAAACATTTTTAATGTCTGAATACTCAAGTTTGTGTAAAATAATATAGTATGTAAAAAAATTGGTGAGTATTCTTTTTAGTTTTACATAAAAAAGAAGTAATGGAGTTGAATTAGTCATGAGTCAGGAAGAATTAAATGACCAATTAAGGGTCAGACGGGAAAAAATGCAAAGCATGCGTGAAAATGGACTTGACCCATTTGGCAAGCGCTTTGATCGTTCTCACAATACCCTTGAATTGATTGAACAATATGGAGAGCTGGAAAAGGAAGAACTTGAAGCAAAAAATGTTTCTGTTTCACTCGCAGGTCGTATTATGACAAAGCGTGGAAAAGGAAAAGCAGGTTTTGCCCATATTCAAGACTTAACCGGCCAATTGCAAGTATACGTAAGGAAAGATGCAGTCGGCGAAGAACAGTATGAAATCTTTGATTCTGCTGATTTAGGGGACATCATTGCAGTAACAGGAACCCTATTTAAAACTCAAGTTGGAGAGTTATCTGTAAAGGTTCAAGAATTTGTATTCTTAACAAAAGCACTTCGTCCGCTTCCTGATAAATTCCACGGTCTAAAAGATGTTGAGCAGCGCTACCGTCAGCGTTACTTGGATTTAATTATGAGCCAGGAAAGCAAAGCGACTTTTATTGCCCGCAGTAAAATTATTCGCGCGATGCGCCGTTATTTAGATGATCAAGGCTATTTAGAAGTAGAAACACCAATGATGCATTCCATTGCAGGTGGTGCGTCTGCACGTCCGTTTATTACGCATCATAACGCGCTGGATATGCAATTATATATGCGGATTGCTATCGAACTTCACTTGAAACGCTTGATTGTCGGCGGCCTTGAAAAAGTGTATGAAATTGGCCGTGTATTCCGGAACGAGGGTGTTTCTACTCGTCACAACCCAGAATTCACAATGATTGAATTGTATGAGGCATATGCTGATTACCGTGATATCATGAGCTTAACTGAAAATTTAATTGCCCATATTGCACAAGAAGTAGTAGGAACAACCACGATTCAATATGGCGACCACGAAGTAGACCTTAAGCCGGAATGGAAGAGACTCCACATGGTAGACGCTATCAAGGAATATACAGGAGTAGATTTCTGGAAGGAAATGAGCGTGGAAGAGGCTCGTGCGCATGCCAAGGAGCATGGAGTAGAAATTAATGATAACATGCTTTATGGTCATATTGTAAATGAGTTCTTTGAGCAAATGGTAGAGGAAAAGCTCATTCAGCCCACCTTTATTTTTGGCCACCCAGTGGAAATCTCTCCGCTTGCCAAGAAGAATGACGAAGATCCACGCTTCACTGATCGTTTTGAGTTATTTATCGTAGCACGTGAGCATGCAAATGCCTTCACTGAGCTTAACGATCCAATTGATCAAAGAGAGCGCTTTGAAGCACAGCTAAAAGAGCGCGAGCAGGGTAATGATGAAGCCCATATGATGGACGAAGACTTCGTCGAAGCATTAGAGTATGGTATGCCTCCTACAGGCGGATTGGGAATTGGAATTGACCGTCTAGTAATGCTGTTAACGAATTCTCCTTCAATTCGTGACGTACTATTATTCCCACTAATGCGTCACCGATAATAAATTATAAAAAAGTGCCGGTGGATCCGGTGCTTTTTTTGTTATGAGAAATTCGAATATTTCTACTTTAACATTTCTTCATAAAAAGTATAAAAAAGCTATTGCATGGAAGGATAATTGGTGGTATATTAATAAACGTTGTTGCGAAACAACATGAATTAAAAAAAGAAAAACAAAAAAGTTATTGACTTCAAGTTAATAACTTGGTATGATAAGAAAGTCGCTTTTAGGCGACGTTGAAATTGCTCTTTGAAAACTAAACAAACAAAAACGTCAACAAACAATAATATTCGTTTCATTTGAAACGAAGCCAACGTTTTATTTTATGAGCTAATCAAC
>NZ_JAQMWQ010000033.1 GCF_030403775.1 Paenibacillus sp. BSR1-1 | reverse complement strand
CCTATTTATTATTACGACTAAACTACCCTGTCCACTTTAAAACTATAATTTTATTAAAAAAGATATTGACTAATCGTAAGAAAAAGACCGCCGCAGCGATCCATCTTGAACTCTTGCACCCGTTTGTTTAAGTGTAATCCTTCACAATCTCTTCTACACCTTAATATAACTCTAATCCCTATTAAGTATTGTTCCCGAATCCAGTACCCTACAAAAAGACGCCTTCTTATTCAAGAAAAGCGCCCGATTGTTGCATATCACATTAGTCTATTGAATAGTATCGTTGTACTGTGCATTAATATCTTGTACACAATATTTCATTCTCACATTTACTGCATTGACATACTGATAAAATGTTTTCGGTAGTATTATCAACTTCTATATCCCAGTATTCTATTGAGAATCCATGTTCTAATCCTCTAAGACATCGCATTTGAATCTTGTAGCACCAGTTGAGTCTTTCCAAACTGTGTTCAACTAAGCAAGGAAATCGAGTAAACTAGGCGGGTCGCAGGGACAGGCACTTTGCGACTCGGATTCACGAGCATTAATATCCAAAATAAAGGCTCCGCAGAGTAAAATTATCTCTGTGGAGCCTTTTAAATGAGTAATAGAATCTAATGTCCCATTTACGAGGAACCCATCCTTTAAATTTTCAGTAAATAAGATAAATCCTTAAAAATGAGTATAGGAACCTGTCCCTAAAACACAGATTAGCTCAGCGTACCAAGTGCCTCACGGGTAAATGCTTGAAGTTCATCATTGCGGCCATCGCGAATTTTGACTGCCCATGCCGGGTCGTTCAAGAGTGCGCGGCCTACCGCAACTAGGTCGAATTCTCCGCGTTCAATGCGTTCAATCAGGCTATCGATACCGGTAATTTGTCCACCTTTTCCTGATTCAAACAAGCTAGTGAATTCGGAATCAAGGCCAACTGATCCAACTGTGATGGCTGGTTTGCCAGTTAGCTTGCGTGTCCAGCCTGCCAAGTTAAGGTCAGAGCCTTCAAATTCTGGTTCCCAAAAACGGCGTGTGGAAGCGTGGAAAATATTGACGCCTGCTTCAGACAATGGTTTAAGGAAACGTTCCAGTTCTTCAGGAGTTGCAGCCAGCTTTGCTGTGTAATCAACCGGCTTCCATTGGGAGAAACGGAAAATAATTGGGAAGTCAGGACCGACTGCAGCTCTCACCGCGTCGATAACCTCTACCGCAAATCGGGTACGGCCAATCATATCGCCGCCATACTCATCTGTTCGCTTGTTGGTCACTTCCCAGAAAAACTGATCGATGAGATAACCGTGTGCGCCGTGAATCTCCACCGCATCAAAACCGATGCGCTTTGCATCTGCAGCCGCTTGTGCATAGCTTTGAACAAGACCGCGGATTTCCTCGGCTGTCAGCGGATCAGATACTTGTTTTCCAGTCAGACTCAAGCCGGATGGGCCGATTGGATCGGCATCTGAATCAGGAAATTTCTTTCTTTCGCGAGCCGTGCCAGTATGCCAGATTTGTGGAGCAATTTTGCCGCCTGCTTCATGTACTTCCCGAACAACGTGTGCCCATCCTTCAAGTGCTTCTTCACCATAGAAGTGGGGCACATTATGGTCGGCCGGTGCTGCAGGATGGTTGATAACCGTTCCTTCTGTAATAATAAGACCGACACCATTTTCTGCTCTGCGGCGATAATATCCAGCCACATCGGGACCCGGAACGCCATTTGGGGAAAAGCAGCGTGTCATGGGAGCCATGACAATGCGGTTTTCTAGCTTCAGATTGCCGCCGTCAAAAGCCTCAAATAAAGGTGCTGGTGCTGCTACTTTGGATAAGTTCATCGTACTCTCTCCTCATATCGCTGTTTTTTTAAATCTATAAAAATGAATATACAGATATATAGATTAATATGCAAATAATAAAGCCGTACATTATTAACTTAATCCACTTTTGCGTGCAATCCAGCTGCGAATTGTTCCAAAAACTCAGCAATTGCTTCTTCATTGCGCCTGTAATATGTCCACTGGCCGAAGCGGCGTGACTCAAGCAAGCCAATCTTCTGCATGGAAGACAGATAAGAGGAAATAACAGACTGTGCGAGGCCGGACTTCTCTTGAATGCTTCCTACACATACACCGCCTGGAAATTCTTCTTTGATGGCCGTGGGCAGGTACGCGTTCATTTCTCCTGGTTCCTTCAGCCAACAAAGAATATTGAGTCGCGTCTCATTGGACAGAGATTTCAGCACAGCAAGTATCTCTTCGTTCTTCATGTATTGACACCCATTTCTACTTTGTTTAACTCAGTATACCACAGATGGTTTTTGGGCACAGGTCCTAGATATTGCTTCCACAAAGATAGAAATCTATCACTTTTGTTATCATTACTTACGTTGAATACGGTGGATTTTCATACTATAGATAGCTGCCCTTTATTTTAAGTGAAAAGCTTCACAATATCACAAACTTTGATATTAAAATATGAACAAAACTTAACGAATTTTTGTTCATATTTTCCACAATTAGGAATTGTTGCTGCACAGTATAGGTCTACTACGTAATACATGAGTTACTCCACAATCTGGCCCGATTGTTGAACACAAGTTAAACACCACTCTTCAACTAAACTAACACTTAATATATCAGTATTTGCCAATGTTTGTTTAAGCTGATCTAGATAATCAGCAATTCCAGCACCAGCTGCCCAACCCTGCCAATCTTTTTTGAATTCCGGGAAAAACTTTCAGGGAATTAATGTGGTGGCCAAAAATCCCCAGAAGGGCAGGCAGGAGTGTGCAAGACAGTGTCATTGCAGAGAAAACGACGAGGACCCCTCCTAAACATAGTGAATAAATAATAGGCAATTTAATAAATAACATCCCAAACATTCCAATTAGCACAGCAAAACCTGAAAAATATACAGACTGCCTAGCCGTGGTTGCCGCCATTGCTACCGCTTCTTCCACTGAAGTCTGATGCTTTAATTCCTCGCGAAAGCGGCTGACAAAAAACAATGCATAATCCACTCCGATTGCCAGCCCCAGCATCATCACAATATTCGGCAAAAAATTGGAAATGGAATAATAACCAGTTATAAAGTATGTAATTCCGAGTGTTAAAGAAACGCTGAAAATACCGATAATAAGAGGCAGTATCGCTGCCCATATGGTCCCGAATATAAACAAAAGGACTGTACTTTTGTACATCCTCAAGACCTCCCAGGGTAAGGCAACTATCTTTCCTCTTTTACTCGCCTGATTTACTCTACAAAGTTACGCACATCTTTTGGACTTTAACTTGCTTAGGAGTCTAATCACTTTGCAGAGCCTTAGTATCAGATTTCTGTTCGTCGAGCCAAGATTTTATTCCACGCTTCCTCCAGCCCTTATCTCACGATAAGTACCTTGCGCTTCCTTAGTGGTTGGCTGATGTGTACCCCCACAGTGGACTTTCACCACCTAGATAGTTGCCATGCCTGGCACACTAAGAAAAGGAAGCCTTAATAAGCAGCCATATCTTTAAGGAAAACACCCGTTATTTGAATAGGATCACCGTCTTGTCTTTGTAAGTAAATCTTTTCATTTATTAATGATTTTCCTGTCATCAGCATTAGGGGGCTGCTCCATCCAGTTTCGTTTAATGATTAATTTACCGAAACTACTATATATGAGCAAATCATCTATTATAGCCTTTTCACAATGCATGACAATATCTGCTCTCATACTATAAATCGCAGCAGAACCGTAATAGGATATTGCTGCAGCAAATAAAAATCCCGAATGAAACAGCATTAGTTTTTCAGAAAATGGTGCAACATTTGAATTTGTTATTTCTAAGTCATATGTACGAGGTAAATGAAGGTCTTCTTTAAGTAATAACGTTGTAAATGTCCCAATGTGTTTATTTGCTGCATTAAGACATTTTTCTAAAAACTTAATTATCGCTTTGTCTTTACATACTTGTTTAAAGGCGATAAGACATGCTTTTGTGATTAAGCTTTTCTCTATATTAAAATAGATATTACCACATTCAATAGAATTCATGCTTCTTTTGCTGCCTAATAAATCAGTTACATAATCAAGGGTATTAATAAAATGAATCTTATCTGGTGTTGAATAATAAGGCGGTCTATCAAGAAGTTTTTTTGCTATAAGTACCTCAATGGATTGGTTATATAATTCCATTGTATCTATATTACATTGGTAATAAAAATTTCTAAGGTCTTGGCGAATCGAAAGGGTAAATGCCAGACTATAAGATTGGCTCCCATGCATTGCCATCGTGTGAATATAATATAAGCAAAAATGATCCGTAAACAATGGTGGGGCATCCAAATTAACATCTTCTTCATTAAACCCTTTAGGAACAGGAAAATTTTCTTGATGAAACAACTTCTTCAGTTTGTTTAAATGCTTTTCACAAAGTCCATATGCAGTTTGAAAAACATGATGTATCTGAGGGTCTTGAATGGTATTTAACATGTACTTGATTACACAAAGTCCCATTGTCTCACGTATATAATGAGTCCATAAATTTGCAATTTCTGATGAGGTTAATCTTTCTTTGCTTTGATTCATTTTTTTCACCCTATAATGTTGGAATGTATGATTATTTTCATCTATTTTCCAAGACATTATGTGTTATAAATTTCTTATTTCTAAAAGGGATAATTAAATTCTCTTGTTTAATGTCCTTAGTTGAATAAGTAAAACGCTTTACCACTAATTGAATTAAAGCACCCAGTTAGTTTAAGTACATTCCTTCACAAAGTCGAAAAAGGCAGCCAGAGTGATAATTGTCGGAAGTCATTATTGCTACCTCATCTAATGCTAAACTCTACTTAATTGTTTCTACTTCTTGTATTGCATTTTTCCTTTTATTTTCGTCAACTAAAAGACGGACATAGAATTCACAATTCGGTATTGAAATATACTCGGAGTTATCATTAGTCTTGTTAAAAAAAATAGAGTATTTATTACCGTTGCTCGACTTGAAATTCCATCCCATCCCTAATGCTTCGTTGTTTAAGATTGTATTGTTTGTAATTTTGACAGCATAATATCCATTTGCATCTTTTTTTAATTCCCCAACAAAATATGTATTTGCATCTACTTGAGTTAGTAACAGCTGGTCCCCTTTTGTTGTTTTAATTAAAACAACACTGCCATCAATATTTTCTTCTTTAATATAATTTTGAAATGCTTTTTCTTTTGAAGAGAAATGCACGATTCTGGTATCGTTATTGGAGACATCTGAGCTACAAGCCGTTATAAGAAAAACAGCTATAGTTACCAAAATAACATTCAATTTCTTTTTGTTTCTTCTCATTTTGTGCCATAAAAACAGATACACCACTCCTATTTACAGTAAAATACAATTTCTTTTATTTTCGCCATCCATATGATTTATTCCTTCTTCAGCAAAAACTGCCCCGTTAGCACCACAAGCAAAAAGGATCGCCACAGCGATCCCTTCTTTAACTCTTGCACCTGTTAGCATAAATACATTTTTTCACAAACTTGTTTTTATTAAAAAGATATCTTACACTGCTGTCGTAATAGTCCATACAAAAGGATCATTCATTTCATTCCAATTTTGTGTGATCTCCTCATCGGTCAACAAACATCTGTCTAAAGAGGCTTTTACAAGATTTTTATCCATGTCGATTCCAATGAGGACAAGTTCATTTTTCCGATCTCCATACTTTTCATCCCAATCATCTCTTAATTCAGGATTTTCTTCAAAATACTGAGCTTGCTGTTCAGAAGGTAAAGAAGCTATCCAGTAAGAAACAGGCTCCAATTGTATCGATGGACCAGCTTGCGAGAATAATAAAGCTAAGTCATTTCTAGTTGCACACCATACAATTCCCTTTGCCCTCACAATGACTTCAGGCATTTCCTCTACCCATCGATTAAATCTTTCAGAATGAAATGGAACCGAACTTCTATAAACAAAGGAGCTTATCCCATACTCTTCCGTTTCAGGGTTATGCTCAGGTGCTGCTAATTCTTTTAACCATCCTGCCGACTGGCTTGCTGTTTCAAAATTAAATAAACCTGTACTCAATACCTCTTTAAGTGGAAGTTTTCCGTTTACGGTACGGTGGAATTTTGCTTCAGGCTGGAGCTTTCTTAAAAATACCTCCAGTTGTCTTAATTGCTCCTCTTCTAGTAAATCACATTTATTTAGGACTAAAACATCACAAAACTCAATTTGGTCTATTAATAAGTCCACTACAGATCGATCATCATCTTCGCTTAATGCCTGATTTCTTTCTAATAGCAGGTCGCCAGAGGCAAAATCGTGCCAAAACCTATTTGCATCAACCACCGTGACCATGGTATCTAGCCGACAATACTTTGTCAGGTCAATCCCTAATTCTTCATCAATATAAGAAAATGTTTGAGCAACTGGTACTGGCTCACTAATACCTGTTGATTCAATCACAATGTAATCAATGTTTCCTTTTTGGACGAGACGTTGCACTTCCTTTAAAAGATCTTCTCTTAAAGTACAACAGATACATCCATTGGTTAGTTCTACCAGCTTTTCTTCTGTCCTATTAAGCCCGCCTCCTTGTTTAACCAATTCGGCATCTACGTTAATTTCGCTCATGTCATTGACGATAACCGCAACTCTTAATCCCTCACGGTTTTGAAGAATATAATTTAATAATGTTGTCTTACCTGCACCTAAATAGCCACTTAAAACGGTTACTGGAATTTTAATATCTTTCATTTTATCATTCCTTCCACTTCTCTTAAATCAAAATCATTACGATTTAAACATTATACTTATCCATGAATCATCGGAACATTCTTAATGTCCATAGACTTAACAAATAACTTTGCAAAATATCTACTTCGTTTCTCTATGTATTGTATAGCGTTTCAAACTAGGAGAATATTTTCTCAATTCCAGTCTTTCAGGATTACTTCTTTTGTTCTTAGTAGTGATGTAATTTCTGTCACCTGATTCTGTACATTGAAGAGTTATTTTCACTCTCATAAAACTGCCTCCTTTCAATAAAACGAAATGATTACGATTTGCATTTTACATTAGTCTCTTTTATGATGTCAAGCTCTATATCAAATTTTTGTTTTTTTAATCGTTTTATTTTTAGAAAATTTACCCTTTTAAAATGAATCCAACAAATGCTGCCCTTTTATGTCAAAAAGAAAAGCAGAAAAAGGCAGCGTAAACCATTAGATAAATTAATGAAATCAATATAGTCTAATCCTTGTTGTTGCTCTTCTTCCGTTAATCCTTCTAATGATCATACCTATCCTTCCTCTTTTGGGAAAAGTTTCTTTCTATATTTATGTTTATTATTCCTATAACCACAGGATTTCTTTTCTCGAACAATGTTCTGGACAGCTCTGTTGCAATGAATAGAACAATTAAATTGGGAGCTACCTCTCAACCGACTGAACAAAATAAAATAATTGAATAGTCCTTGAGGCTTAAATATGACAAACCCATTTAAAATTAATAATAAAAAAAGTCGATTTTCCAAAATTGAGAAGATCGGCTTTCTATTACTTTGTGAAGAAATGTACTAAACTAACCTGCCCCGTTAGCACAAAAAGCAAAAAAGACCGCCGCAGCGATCTATCTTGAACTCTTGCACCCGATAGTTTAAGTGTATTACTTCACAATCCTACTCCGATGCAAAACAAGGGTAGTATTCCACCCTTAGTAAATAGGCTTTTAAACCCGTAACAGCCACCTAATTGGAATCATATTTTGTTGAAGAGTGCACACTTAGTATCGCTCTTTTACAAATAGCTGACAAAATTTCTTCGGTCAAATCCTCTTGTTAGATGTCAGTTTAACCTAATCATTAAATAAACATGGGAGGTAAAAATGCATAATTTTCAAAATGAACTTCAAACTTTGGGAATGGATAATTTCCAAGTTGGTCAGTTAATTCCTATGGATACTCAGAGTCAGGATCCACGCATAATGGGTGCTATGCGTTGCGGTGGCATGATGGGTGGCGGTATGCGTTGTGGTGGTGGCATGATGTGTGGTGGCATGCGTTGCGGCGGTATGCGTTGCGGTGGCTTTCGTTGTGGAGGATTCCGATGTTTCAGTTGCTTCGGCTGCTTCGGCTGTGGCGGTTGTGGCGGCTGTGGTGGTTGTGGTGGTTGTTATAGCGGCTACAACGATTACAACGGTTGGTACAATTACTAATTCGCAAAAGAAAAAATGGATATCTATTGAAATAAAGTGCCCATGCATAATTTGCACAAGGGCACTTCTTTACTGATTATCATTTTGGACAAAAAATCGCACACTAACTGATAGTGCACAATCGTAACGATTAGGAATTCGTTCTTTCACTAACCTGCCCCGTTAGCACAAAAAGCAAAAAGACCGCCGCAGCGATCAATCTTGAACTCTTGCCCCCGTTAGTAAAACGTATTAGCCAACTTAATCACTATTACTCCATGTTATTACTCCTTCATCTTCATCGAATCCATTCAGAAATGTTTTATCTAATGTTTCATAATCAATTATTACATTAAGCCAAGCTTCCATTGAATCGTCAAGTCTTTTCCTGTCTATTGACAGAAACTTCCCCGCGTTGTAAGTCATAAGTAATTTGTCTAAGAAATTTGCATCTTCAAGTGTTAACTTTGTTTTGTTTAAACAATACTTAGAAAGGGTTTGCAATAATACTTTTGTATCATCTTCAAGTATTGCAAGTACACCTTCAATTGAAGGTTGTAAACAAGAATAACCCCCAGCTTGGTTATAGTAAATAGTTCCAGACTTTGCCTTGATAATAAGTGCAAGTTGTTCCAAGCTATGTAGACAGACTTCACGTTTTTTAGGCATGAAATTAACCTCCGTTTCCAACATCTAATTACAATATTCGGACCCTGAGTTATAAATTCCTGTCATTGTATTTCTCTTTTAGTCCGATTGTTTGCTTTCTTTTCCATTCCTGTTCAATGTTCCAGTCGCTCAGGCTGCTCCTCCAGAAAATGAATTGAACCAATATTTGGCCAGTATTGGTTGGACAAAACAGGACTTTATACACTAACCTGCCCTGTTCGCTTAATAAGGAAATGGGTATCGTTCTAAGGATAAAACTAAGTCCTTAAGTTCATCAATGTCTTTCCTACTCCACTTTTTTCTTTCAAATGACCTGATTACTTTTTTTGAAACAGACAGGATCGAATTTCTAACTTCTTTAATTGAACAATTTGCCGTTAAAATTACTCGGCGTTTTGCTACCTCATCTATACAAAAGAGTAATTCTAACAATATCCAAACAAAAAAATACCTCTGATCTATAAAATCAAAGGTCAAAGTTGAACTTAGTGGTCTAGACTAGGTCCATTTAGGAGGTCTAAACTCAGAAGAATTTAAACTATTGTTATATTAACATATAATGAATATTTATTCAATGGTTCAAATATTTATACACAATTTTTCTTTGGTTGATTTTCCATTAATTTAATTCTACCCTTTTGAATTCAAGCACCCGCTAGTCCAACAAGAAACTTCTCAACTATTATCATCTAAAAGGTTTAAGTCCAAGGAAACGAATATCTATTTCTGTAACAGTAAAAAATACGGAAGAGGTGAGAACAAATGGAAAATGATAATTTTAAACTTACATCTTCCGAAATAGGAACACTATGGGGGGAGTATGTTAACGGAACTATGACCGAGATAGTAAATAGGTATATGATTTCTATTTTGGAAGACGAATCGATAAAAAAAGTTTTTGAAATTGCCATTGAGACATGGGAAAAGCAAAAGAAGCATCTTGTTTCCTTCATTGAGAGAGAGGGATTTCCAGTTCCTATTGGATTTACTGAGTCCGACCTTAATAAAGGTGCAAAGAGATTGTTTACTGACACATTCTGCTTAAATTATTTACATATTATGACTTTACATGGTTTGTTGGGTCATACAACTGCTTTAAGTGTTTCTGTCAGAAAGGACCTTCGGGAATTTTACAATTCATGTGATAATGATGCAAAAAGTATGTACGATTTAACCATTGAGTTATTGCTTAAAAAAGGAAAATTCCAACGAGACCCCTATTTTTATCCTAACGAAAGCCCTGAATTTATATCTAACAAAGATTTTATTGATGGATTCTTCGGAAAAGGGAGACTTTTATCTGCTACAGAAATAATCAGTATTTCTCTTAACATTAAAAAGAGCATTATGGCAAAAACTCTTTCAATCGGATTCAGTCAAGTCACTAAATCTGAAGAAATAAGAAAGTTTTTTGAGGAATTAGAAAAAAAGGCAGATGAAAACATACATGCCCTTTCAAAAATTATGCACAAGGATAATTTACCAGTACCAATGTCGTGGGAATCAGAGGTTACAACGTCAAAAGACTCTCCTTTTTCAGATAAATTAATGTTGTATCATATGGGTTTCTTGGCTCAAACTGCTCAAGTATATTACGGGACAGGTCTAGCAGGAGCCATGCGAACAGACCTAGCTGTAGTTTATGAAAAAACAATTCTAAAAACATTAGCAATAACAAAAAACTGGTTCGAAATCATGGTGAAAAACAAGTGGTTAGAACAGCCACCACTTGCTCCCAATAGAAAAGAACTTGCACAAGATAAATAAGAAATACCCCTCATTAGTGAGGGGTATTTCTTTAATTAACTTTTTAATTGAAGGGATAATTTCCACATTTTAGCATTGTCTTTTTTATATTTTCACTGTTTTGTACTGTCATGGTAGTTGAGGGTGAAAATGATAGGCCGAAACAACTCAATATAAACTCTTGAAAATCTTAGTTAAAAAAACTATTGATTTTTTAATTTGTTTGTAATTTTATGTTCTATTGAAAAAACTAAAATCAACATTCCAATAAAGATAGGAAAACTATCTAAATATCCAAATTGATGAGCGAGTGAACCAAAAATTAACCCTATTCCTATGCCTATTCCACTATTTGTTTTTAATATGTTCTTCAAAATTACTTTCCCCTTTAACACCAAATAAAAATTATTAACCCATTATATTACAATACTAACATAATTTAAGTGTTTCAGTATAACCATATTTGAACTTTAAATGTTTCACTATTCAACTAACCTGCCACGTTAGTTCAGTTACTCTATCAATTCTTTACCCGTAATTTTACCGTCTCCCATTGTCGATATACGATACTTTTTCCCATCAATTTCGACCACCAAAGTGTATTCGGAAAACCATTCTCCCCATTGCCCAATACTATTTACCGACTTCACTTCGCTTATTTGGGGATTCTCTTTGATTATATTTTCCCTTACGTTACTCAACTTATTGTATGTATATAATTTAATGGATAGGTACCCCGCAAAAAATATAAATGCAACGCAAATACAAATAATCATTACTTTCTTCATACATTCCCCTTCTCACTGTTAAAATCAAAGACTTTATTTACTCCCGTAACTCATTATCCATTTCGTAAGTATTAGAAGAATTATCGTAACATCCTACATCTAATGGTATCATATGTATGCATAGAATTTCTAGGTATATATGAAAATATTGCCATTTCTTATTAAACTAACCTGCCACGTTAGCACAACAGCAAAAAAGACCGCCTCAGCGATCCATCTTGAACTCAAGCACCTGTTAGTTAAAGTGAAACATTTCACATTATAATCTCTATTATAAAAGGGTTCAGGAGAACCCTTTTTATACACTCAATTAGCTAAGAAAAAATAAGTTAGACTTCTATCATCTTTTAAATTCCAATCTACAAAAATATCTGTAATTGGCTTTTTAAATATTTCTTCAAAACGCCCATGTTGGTAGAGATATGTTTTTTCCAACTTATCTTTTGTAACTAGAAGTGTTTGTTCATAACCGTTTTGAATTAGTGCTTTTTCAATTGGAACTAATATTCCATAACGTTTCACCAAAAGAAGCTTTGGAGTTATTTGAAAAGCTTCGATTTTGTCAGGTTTTTTTTCAGTTAAAATACTTAAACGCTCTATTTCATCAATAAAATCATTATACTCTGGAATTTGCCCAACTGGTTCAAAGGATGAGACTTCTTTTTCAAAAACAACAGTAATCATGCCAGTATTATTAAGATAGTTCCAGTCATGATAGAGGCTTCCCACATACTGTTGAAATTCTAATTCGAGAATTCCCTTCAACTCTGTAAGTATTGTTTTCATAATAATACCTCGTGAAATTTTAACATTGTTGATGTCCTTATTTTCAATTAAAACAATTTCCATTGGTGAAAGAAATTCTCGTATGTATAAAACAAAAAAACGGCTTTTAGCAAAGGCATGGCAGGAAAGTGGACCCTTCCCAAAGTTTTTTCTTAGCAACTTACTAATAAAGCTGCTTATTTCCATAAGTTTTTGTTGGATTGGAGTATCCATTGTATGAATCACCTACATGAAAAAAGATTGATTATATTCTGTTAATTTTTATTATAGTGATAAAACAGAGATATAGGAACCCAGAAGAGGAATACAATATTATCCATTTTTCAAGAGTTTTTTTCAGTAATATCCCTTTAACAATCCCTGGGATTACAGAAAACAGTTAACTACCTTTCAACTACTTATTGAAGTAAACTGCACGTTACTGGAATAAGAAAAAAGCGATCCTTCGTTATGGAAGCATCGCAGCCGTCATTATTCCTCGGTTGGTTTTTCATTTTTATAAAATTCTTTTGGCTTTTCCAATTCTTCCTGATGGCGATTCGTCCAACTGTTTACAAAACTCGGTAGCGGGTTCTCTTCTTTCTGTTGTTTCCTCTTGTTTAGCCATTCCCGAATCCGTCTACGCAACCTTGACCGTTTCTTCAACGTTTCCCCCCCAATCACCTTCATATTTCTCCTTCGGCAATCCAACGGGCTTCCATTCTGTATTTCACAAGTGGTGTATGTTTTAATTTTAACAGGTTAGTGGTAATAAAGACAAAAGCTATTTACCTGTAGTTACAGCATTGGCAGAGAAAAAAGCGGAAGTATCTGTTCCGCCGCTCCTTGCCAATCAACTATTACCATTTTTCCTGTAGATTTTATACTCGGCTGTTCGCAAAAGCTACTCTTAGTAAAGTGAAAAATGCTGTAAAGCAATTAAAAATTTTTAGGATAATAAAATTATGTTCAGTACATATTATTGTCGTGGAGGTGATTTATTATGGCTAACAATCAACAACCAAACAAAACTCAAGCTGGAACTAACGCCCAACAGGCTAAACAACAAAATGCTCAAGCTAGAGCTGGTCAATTCGGAACAGAATTTGCTAGCGAAACAAATGCACAAGAAGTAAGACGACAAAACCAACAATCCCAGCAAAATAACAACCAAAACTCTTAATTTATGACTTTATAAAACACCTCTTATAATGGAAATCCTTGAAGAATATGACAATGCATTGTTGCCATTGATTCAGCAAGTGATTGATATTGGAGAGAGAATGTTTTTGGTTATATTGCATTTAATTAAGAATTAAATAACAGATTCTTCGAATTATTCATCAATAGCCCGTACAAAATTGGTGACACATTCATAAATTTTATTAATAAAAGTTTTTCTACCTTATTCAGTTGGAGAAAAAACTCCAGGTGGACCAATCAAGACTCCAAATGGAGTCTTTTTTAAATAAAATCAGCTTCTTCTATTGGAGCAAGGCTTTAAACTCTTCCACCTATTAATTGGTTTTCTATCCCGCCGATTGGAATGTAAATTCTTGCTTAATCTTTTTACATAAGCTAATAACAATTTCCACATACTACTTTCGAAATTCAAAATCTTACGAAAGAAGGATTAACCAATGACAGTTGGAAAACAAGTTCAACAAGCACTAGCAGGTTTAAAAAGTGCACAAGCGAGCTTTGAAGGCTTCGCCTTAGCAACTGATAACCAAAATGCCAAGCAGCTTTATCAACAGGCAGCACAACAAACACAACAGGTTCTTGATAGTCTTGAACCACGTCTTCAAGAAATTCAAAGTGAAGAACCTCAGTACAAACAGCAATAAATTGTAAGCGTTTCTCTTAAATATGATTAATCAACCCTGATTTATTTTCTGAAGATCATAATATGATATTTTATGAAAAATTAGGTCCATTTTCCTTAACCATCCATAATAGGATGGTTTTGTTTTTTAATAAACCATTCTTTGTTTCATAAGTGATTTTACAATAGCACATCCGAAAAAAATGAAATTATATTGGAATAGGAGCGATATAAAAGATCATTTCTTCTTTAACTAAACTGCTTTGTTAGTACGTCAAGCAAAAAAAGACGCCGCAACGATCTATCTTTAACTCTTGCACCCGTTAGTTTAAGTACATTTCTTCACAAACTTAGAACGATATACATATTTTCTAATGTTTGACTGTTCCTTTTTTACCTTTATAGAAAATTAACGTTGAACCAATAATTACACAAATAAGTCCACCTAAACCCGACGTTATCATTGATAGTTCTTCTTTAAAAAAGAATTCACTTATACCCAAAAATATAATAATGAACCAACCTAAGACATTTATTTTGTTAAGTTTCATTCCAACACCTCCATAACATAGAAACTTTATCCGTTCTTCAACTCTACTGCTTCAATAGTTGAACAAGAAAAAAGACCGCCGCAGCGATCTCCGTCTTTAACTCTTGCCCCCAGTTAGCTGAAGAAGAAATCACTTCCAATTTTCAAGTTTCTTTTCAATTAATTTAATTACACTTTGAGAACCTATAAAATCAACAATTGCGTATCCAGTTTCTATTTTCTTAATATTACATACAGCAACTTCATTTTCATTTATATATACTGAATACAAAGTAAATATATCATCAATAGAATATAAATAATTTCTATAAATTTCATCCTTTTCGTCGGCAATATTCTCTATCACTTTTAAGGTTATTTCTGGGATAGGCATACGGATTCCCCTTTAACAAATAGATATTATCTTCTTTAAGAATAGCACCCGTTAGCCATCCATGAAGCACTGCTTCACCACAAAGGATGGAATTTTAAACCGTTCTTCCATGGTAGTTGAAGAAAATTATTCACAAACCTTCCTAAAATGTCTGCTGAAGCTAACATACTTTATAGTAAAACACAGTAATTAACTTTACTGTGTTTTTTCAAGTTTTTTTGTTTCTGAATAAACACAATAGATGACAATAGAAAACAGTAATAATGGAAATATTATGAGACCATGACTGTATTTTGCTGAGTGTGTTGCATATAAACCATATAAATAAATGGACATCCAAGATCCACAACAAATTGATATAACACTGACCAAAAAATTCACTAATAACCCCCCAAAAAAAATTACATTTTTATCCTTTCTTTGAAAATTCTATACAGAATAAGAAATTCCTCTTTTCTTCAACTAAACTGCCCCGTTAGTTGAACAACAATCGGACTATCAATTTAATCAATCTTCGTTTATCCAATCCATAAAACCATATACTTTTAAAACATCTTCTGTCTTATCTTTATTCATTAATAAATTTTCATTGGCTTTGACTTTGTAAATATCATTCATCACTACGCTAGAACTTTTATTTTATACAAAGAAACAATTTCAGATAAATTTCTATTTGACATATGCTCATACAAAATCCCTAATATATGTAAATACTGACTTTCAGTTACACCATTAGGAAAAGCTTTTGTTAGTAGATTGTATGTGCTTTTCAGATGTTCAGGTATTTCTTTTTCAAGCATTCTACCACCCCGTTATCAAATATAATTTTATTATAAAAAATAATCCTTATTAAATTAACCTGCACCGTTAGTGCAAGAAAAAAGAGATCGCCGCAGCCATCCCTATCCTTAACTCTTGCACCCTTAGTTCAACGAGTGATCCACCCAGACTCCGTTGTGGTTTAGCCCTTACTTGATTGCAATAATTGATCGCGTACTTCGGTCAATGCAAATCCAAGCAAGTTTCTTCCTTTCCATTTCAACGGATTTTCTACGTCTGGGTTGTCCTTTGCAAGCCCAATGCCCCAGATAGGATCAACAGGACTCGCTTCGACTAATATTCGATTTTTTGTAGTTTTCATGTAATTCCAAAGATCTGAATTTTGCTCAAATTTCGCAAAGTTTCCACGTTTCACAATCTCATAACAGCGACTTTCCCAAATAGCCCAATTGAAGGACTTCACTAATCGACCAAAATCTTTCATCTCTTTAGGGTGACGGGCATTCATAATCGCTTTTAACATGGCTTTATCGCCAAATAACCTTGCTTTTTCTGCCATCATGAACTGTTCTGCACAACTGTAGGATTCGCCGTCAACAACGAAGTGACAATTCCACCACTGACTGAAGCAACTCTGGTTTATACTTCCATCAGGTAGAGGTGTATGTCCCCAAAAGAAAATGAATTTTCTTCTTTCTCCTTTTTCATAGACATTAATCAAATCTTCGATCGAGTAAATCATTCAATCTCCTCGCATTTTTATGAATTCATTCGATAAAGCATACGAATATAGTAACAGCTAGTTCCGATTAGTGAAGAATTCTGCGTCGTTAGCGGAACAAACAAAAAGCTGCCGAAACAGCTAAATTCATGAATTAGCGACCCCGTTTGTTGAACAAGATTTTATTACAATATTCTTTAGTTGTTAGGTGTATATTTTAATTTCCACTCTTCAAGTAAAGGGATAAAATTCTTATCAGGGTTAATAATGGGTCTTTTTGAACGAATTAACTTATATGCTTTATCAAATGTCCCCATAGTTTCACTAAGATACCAAACAAGTAACATAACTGACCGTGACCTTCCTTGATGACAAGTCACTAATACACGTTTCTTATTCGCCAATTTTTTTCCTAATATTTCTTTTGCTATGGGGAGATAAGTTTTTGCTTCTTCAATTACTCCATCTCTAAATGGAACTGAGATATATTCAACATTTTCTGGCAAGAAGACATTTCTGTTAGAGTCTCGAACATCTCTTAAATCAATCCAAACATCAATTTGAGGAGTCGGCATAGTTTGAAAGAACCCGTTTCCATTAAGATTCCGAGATTCCTCTTTTCCATATAGGAGGTCATCAATGTCATCTTCTCCACCCAGAAAAAGTAACCCATTAATAATTTCTGAGTGACCATATTTATCTATCCAATTAGGCGGTTGATGGTCCATATAAATCACCCTAATATCTTTTTTATTGTTATATTAAATTCGAATCAGGGATTATATATTCCATTATATTGCAAACAGCCACACTATTTTTTCTTGTAGTCTTATTGAAACTAACCTGTTCCGTTAGTACAAGAAAAAAGGAATCGCCGTTGAGCTCAAGCACCCGTTAGTTTAAGTGAAATCATTCACAGCTTTTGGATTTTTACTACTTAGTTATTCTTTAATCGTTTCAATTCGTTTTATTTCTTCTTGTTATGCCAGATCTTCGAATTCTTTTACTACTTCTAAGACATTAGGTTCGTTAACCAAATCACCAAGCCAGATACGTCCTTCTAGACCTTTTTTCCACATGATTTGATAAGCGAATGCTGACTTTGTTTCAGGAGAAGTCGTTTTCATTAATTCAATAACAAATTTTAAGGCAACTTCATTTCTGATTGTAATTAATATATTTGCAAGTATATTTAATACTCTCTCATTTGAAAGATCTAACAGTTCACAAAATTCAGACCAGTTTGTTAGTGAAAGTTTATGATTTTCAATTAACAAGTCCATCTCTCTTAAAATTTTGACCTGTTCATTTGTATTAGGTTTTGCTTTCAGTTGTTTTTGTAGTGTAGCTAATTTTTGCTGTAACATTTTTTTAGAGCCATATTCTCCTTTTAAACATGCTGGGCATAAACATGGAATCTTCCCTTTTGAACTAGGTGAAAATCGCCATCCAAGTGGCGGTATTTTTTTTATTCGAACTATCTCGCTTCGCTCAATCCTCCTTGGTACAATCACTTGATAACCGAGTTGTTCCTTTTCATTTGAAAAAAATTCAACCGCCATACAAGCACTTAATTTTCTATGACCCTGATTGTAATGCCCATACCAAACCTCTTCTTTATCAGGAATACGAAAATAAACCGCTAAAACACTCTTCTTATTCCAACGCATCAACTCTCGTGCCCACTGATGTGTAGCAAAAAAATCCTGCACCACAGGCATGCAAAAAACACCAGTGTCAGCTTCTGGATAATGAATATGACTGGTTTTAATACCTTGGGTCTTAATTCTCTTTAGTGCATCTTCTGGAAAAAGATGAACAAAAACCGCCATACTACACCTCGAATAATAGGTCTGCTCATTAAGTTAGGAACAAAAAAAGAGCTAAACCCAAAATTTTTAATAACATATAAGTAAACCTTGGATTCAATTTCACGCCCCATAAAAAAAGCCAATACCTATTAAATTCTATAAAAACAACCTAAATCCTGTTAAACTAACCTGCTTCGTTAGTGGAATAAGAAAAAGAGCTGCCGCAGCAGCCCTTTTTAAAACACAAGCACCGATTAGTATTACAAAATGAATTAATTACAATTAAATACATAGTGTGAACTTACTCGAACAACTGGACGTTCGGCTCTAGCTTAAGTATGTGAACAATCATTGAGTGCAACTGCCCACGGTGATGAAACAGGTGAGCCTGAGTATCCAACAGCCATTCGTAACGCGAATGAACCACCCCAAAAAACGAAGTCGTTTCCTGCAACAGCTCCTCTTCCATTAATCTTCCTATGCCTTTTTTTAGATAAGAGTAATTGTAAATCAAGGCATTTGCGATTGCCTTCCGATTCGCTTCTGGCTCAGCTTCTTCATAGAAATGGTCCATCTCCTCCTCCGAAGCTCCTGCACCAATCAGAAAGTCGGCTTTACATAGAACCGATATGTGCGAGAGTAACTCACCAATCGACCATTTTCCTTCAGTCGGTCTAATATTTAAGTCTCCTTCGTTCAGTGTATCTATCAGCTTGATAATAGAGTTAATTGCCAAATCCATCTCTTTGAAAACGCCTTTACAGTAAACATTCATATCGTATTCCCCTTTTGTAATATAACAATGTATTCAGCAACAAAGTACATTAATCCTTCTGAACCTACAAAAGTTGTTAATCAACTATCCTGCTATTTAGGTTGAATTTATTTTCGTATTTTCAGCTATTTAAAGTACAATATAAAAAAAATTCGCCACGTTCTTCCTTTTTCCTTTTTTAACTAAACTGCCCCGTTAGCTCAACAAGAAAAAAATGACTGCCGCAGCGATCATCATCTTGAGCAAAAGCACCCGTTAGCTTAATAAGAAAGATTATGACTTATTGAAAATGCCATTAAAATAGTCACGCCAATAATCAACCAACCAATTATTATATTTATGATACATATGTACCAGTTTCTTAACATCATTAGAATGGATTATGCAACCTCTATCGTCATACATATGAAATATCAAATCCTTCTCGGTGCTAATGAAATAAACAGACTGGACAATTGAAGGTTCTCTTCCTTGTTCGTAATTTCCTATTCCCTCAAGAATAGGATTATAATTAATAGACTTGACTTGTGAGTACACAATTTTCACATTGTATTCGTGCTTTGTTTCAATTGTTTGACCAGTATTTTCATCATAATCCTCATCAAATTCGAACAAAGTTCGCACTTCAATATTATGATTTTTTAATAAATCATATACGTATTCTGGAGTAGTATTTCCAAACATTATATCCTCTTTTATTCCCCAATCTTTTATGTAAACATATACATAATCTTCAGGATGGAACACTTCCTCAAACAATGTACTAACTCTGGTAACAACATTGATCCTTTCATCCGTTCCATTTTTAAAGGGCTCACCTAGTTCAAACCTTAGATGTACATCGCTTGTTAGATCAGGAAAATTTCTTTTTAAGTACTTGAATATTCGATCCATCATTGGCGTTACTCCTTAAATAAATAATTCCTTGTCTATTTAAATTCGATATATCTTTATAAGTTTCCTTGTTCGGAAGAGCTGCATCGTTAGTCGAAAAAGAAATAGGCTGCTTTATTTGCATCTTATTTCTTTAAGGAAAGCACCCGATAGTTTAAGTGTATTACTTCACAATCCTACTCCGATACAAAACAAGGGTTGTATTCCACCCTTAGTTCCCAACAAGAATAAGGCTTGACGGGCTACCTTCCTTTTCAGAAGCAAATCTTCCCCCCCAAGAGATATTTCGTTGAGCATTAAAGCAAGTTAAAATTAATTAGCCATCATTGCTTCCAAAACAACATCTTTTGATTCTTTTAACATGAAATAGGCTTTTAAACCCGTAACAGCCACCTAATTGGAATCATATTTTGTTGAAGAGTGCACTATCGCTCTTTTACAAAAAACTGACAAAATTTCTTCGGTCAAATCTCTTGTTAGATGTCAGTTTAACCTAATCATTAAATAAACATGGGAGGTAAAAATGCATAATTTTCAAAATGAACTTCAAACTTTGGGAATGGATAATTTCCAAGTTGGTCAGTTAATTCCTATGGACACTCAGAGTCAGGATCCACGCATAATGGGTGCTATGCGTTGCGGTGGAATGATGGGTGGCGGTATGCGTTGTGGTGGCATGATGTGCGGCGGAATGCGTTGTGGCGGCGGAATGCGTTGTGGTGGCATGATGTGCGGAGGCTTTCGTTGTGGAGGATTCCGATGTTTCAGTTGCTTCAGTTGCTTCGGCTGTGGCGGTTGCGGCGGCTGTGGTGGTTGTGGTGGTTGTTATAACGGCTACTACGATTACAACGATTGGTACAATTACTAATTCACAAAAGAAAAAATGGATATCTATTGAAATAAAGTGTCCATGCATAATTTGCCGCAAGGGCACTTCTTTACTGATTATCATTTTGGACTAAAAATCGTACACTAACTGATAGTGCACAATCGTAACGATTAGAAATTCCTTCACTCACTTACCTCCCGTTCAAATTAGAAATGGGATCCCCACAGCAACCCCGCTGTTCAACTCAAGCACCCGTTAGTGAAACAAGAAAAGTTACCTTAACGACAGCTCTTTTTTGTCCTTTGTTCAAATATTATTATTCCGATAAGGTGGTTGAGTCCTGACGTAGGAATAAAGACTTAAGGAAATTAGAGGGATTTACTTTCCTCTTCTATCTCTTAAAATACATAAAAGGAGGTTTTGATGGTGCCTCCTTGTTTCACCCCTGCATACTTATTACAAGAAGCAGTTAGATTACTAGTACATCTTTTTCATCTTTACGGTGATTAAGGAGAAAGAAAATGAAGATTTATATAATAGACCTTATATTCATTTGTTTAGGTTTTTTATTTGGTACGTATGAATTGTTTATAAATCCGATACAACGGTTAAGTAATGAATTTGCTGGAATCATATCCGTCTTTTTATCATTATGGATATCCATTTCTTATATAAGGTCATGGAAAGAATAAACTAAGAATTACTTTTCAAAATGTACTGTGTAAAAGGTGAAATTCTTTTTTCCATAATAAAAAAAAATTATAGAAAGAGGGAAATTACCTTGAAGGAATTTACTGTTTGCTATACTTTCGATAATGAGATAATAACCGAAAAAGTGGTAAAAGAAATAGATGCTGAAAAAGAAGATGTAGAACAAGCAATTATTGAAAGGATGGAACGTTCAAATTTCTTTAATGTGAAAAATGACAAAGGGAATTATATTATTAATTCATATTTAGTACGTTACGTGCGGATTATTAAGGAAAAGATTTTAGTTTAAAATAACCTCCACAAATAATTTACGTTGTAATCATCCTCTAATAATTAGTTTTTGCCTTCTTTTGTAGTTAAACCCTCTTCAACTATCTGCCTTTAGTGCAATTAGAACAGCTGCCAAAATGGCAGCTGGATCTTTAACTCTAGCACCCGTTAGCTTAAGTGCAATGTTTCACAAACTTACTTTAAAAAAGAAAAAGTCCTCAAGAACCGTTAACTTTCTGATAATCTTATTCCTATTAAAGATGCAATTACACTAAAATAACTTAAAAGTATTGATTGAAAAGAGAAATGTGCTCTCCCAAACAAAAACTCAGTCAGAATATATAGGACCAATAAAGAAAGCAAGGTCACTAAAAACTGGGAAAGTAATTCCTTTATGATTTTGTTTGCAATATTTCTTACTAATTTTTTCACCCACAAAGAAAGAGGTATTCCTAAAAAGAAAAATATTAGCACTATAAAAATATACGAGAATGCTATTTCAAAGATATTTATTGAATTCTGTGGATACATATCAACAATGGAAAGCCCTATATATCCAATTAAAAAAAGTGCTGAACTTAAAAGGCTGCTTTTTACCCAGAATCTACCCCAATCTGAATCCATATGTCACCCCCAACTACAATACTCCATTTAATCCGAGGGACCCTGTATCCCAATTGATTTTTTTGCTTTATTTTTAACTTATACTCTTATCAATTTTACGAAAAAATGTTGCTTTTGACATTATTTTTTTAGTAATTCTTCTTAAACAAACCTGCAAAGTTAGTTCAACAAGAAAAAGCTGCCTCAGTGACAGCTCTGATTTTAAACACTTGCTCCTGTTTCTTCAATAAGATTAATCCATATTTTCTGCAATATTTTTGAGTGCCTTTGCACGAGAAGCAATAAATACTCTCATATACTTCTCCAAAAACAATTTATCGGCTACAACGCCAATTGGTCCAAATGGAGACTTATACTGGAATTTGTCTATCATAATGGTTCCACCTGCTTCTTCGATAAACTGATGAGAGTGAACAAAGGAATGAAAGGCTCCCTTCACCATCATATCTACAAACTTATAGGGCTTTTCCATTAATGTCACTTTGGCTGTCAGCCTTTGTTTAATACCAAAATGAATGGCTTCCCAAGTAACAACAGTATCTCCCTCCTCTAATAACCCTTGTGTGACTCCACCAACAACTCTTTCCTTTGTTGTAGAGGTGGTTTGAGTATGAATATCTGCGTTCCTCGCAAGGTCAAAACATAATTCAACAGGTGCTTTAATAAATTGTTGATGCTCAATAACAGGCATTTTATATTCTCCTTTTATAAGCACTTACTAACACCTTAATTATAATTCAGCGAAGGCAATATTAACTACATCTTCTTAAGCTAACCTGCCCCGTTAGCTGAACAAGAAAAAGGTGTCATCAATTAATTTGACGAAACACCTTTTCAAATTCTCCGTCCATAATTAGTTGCTTGACAACATTCTTGATGTCATGACGACTGATGGTGTTTATTAGTATCATATCCCTTGTCCAAAAATACTTTCCATTTAGACATCCACCTGTTTGTTCATTCTTATTAGAAATACTTAAAATGTTTTTATAACTAATAAGTGTGATACCCGTTCAGTCCCCAATGATTTTTATCATTGGCTTTCTTCAACCATCGCCCCCGTTAGAGCACAACAAAAAAAGAACCGCCGTAGCGATCCACTTTTGGGTAAGCTGCTTCTTTTATCTTTAATTTCAAAAAATTGTCGGGATAGAGTGAAAATTCAATCAGTGGTACTACTCTGTGCATTTCATGTCTCTCTTTTTTGCGTTCAATGGATGTGTTCGTTTCATTTTTATCTCAGCCAGTATAATACCGCTTAGAATAAGCAATGCCCCGATATACCCTTTGAGTGGCAATAATTCTTTCATAAACAGGTAAGCGAATAGTGCGGAAAATACAGGTTCTAATGAAAAAATGAGTCCTGTATGTGTCGGTGTTGTGTATTTCTGTGCCATCGCTTGAATGATGTAGCCAAAAGCACTGCAGACAATACTTAACACCAGTACAGCGATCCAACTCTCTTTAGTGGATGGAAGTTGCGGCTTTTCGAAAATCAGGGCAAAGAGTTCGCCGAAGCCTCCTGCAAATCCCAATTGAAGGATACCAAGCTGCAATGTATTGGCAACTTTAGCCGCCATCCCGGTGACAATAATATGAAAAGCATAAAAAAGAGCGGCGAGTATACAGAGTAAATCTCCAGAATTTATTGTTAATTGGTTGTTCAAAGTCAGTAAACCAATGCCTGTCATCGCAACAAGGGAACTAATGATCAGTCTGTAACTCAGTCGATCTCTGAACAGAACGATAGATAATAAAGGGATAAAGATTACGGTCAAACTGGCTAGAAAACCGGCATGGGAAGCTGATGTCGTTTTTAAACCTAAGATGACCGAAGCAGATACGACAAATAGTAAAAATCCCAGAATAAAACCATATTTTAGGGTGACAAAATGGATTGAACGAAATTGTTTAAAAAAAACAGCGGCACAAATCAAAAAAGCAATACCAAAGCGTAATGCAACAAGGGAAAATGAAGAGACAGTTTCCAATCCGACTTTCATAAAAAGGTAGGAAGAACCCCAGGTCATTGTAACAAGTAAGATCATAAGATCGGCTTTTATAGGTTTCATTTTTAGCTCCCCTTTAGAGTTTTTACATAGTATAATTGTGATTGAAGTATTAGTAAATTGAATATATGTAATGATATACTTGAGCAAAACTCATACATGAGAAAGCAGGAGAATCGATGAGTCTGACTAAATTAGAAATCCTTCTGAAGACAGTAGAAATGGGGAATTTATCAAGAGCAGCAGAAGCACTGAATGTGACTCAGTCAGGTGTCAGTCATGCGATCAGCAGTCTTGAATCGGAGTATGGTTTTCAACTGCTTATTCGAAATAAAACAGGTGTTCGATTAACAGAAAATGGTAAACGTGTGTTAACGCATATTCGTGAAATAGTAAACCATAATGAGCGATTGAAGCAAGATGTTGCAGAGATTAATGGCATAGAGGCGGGAACCTTGCGCATTGGAACCTTTACAAGCGTGTCTACTCACTGGCTGCCTGGAATCATTCATCACTTTCACTTGGAACACCCTCGAATTGAAATCAAATTAATGGAAGGAGATTATGGCACGATTGAAACGTGGATTCAACAAGGTGTGATTGACTTAGGTTTTATGTCACTACCGTCTTCGGTCCATCTGGAAGCTATTCCACTAAGAAAAGATCGAATGCTGTGTGTCCTTCCCAAAGATCACTCATTAAGTAAACAATCCACGATTCGGTATGCTCAGCTTGAGAAAGAGCCTTTTATCATGCCTGCTTCTTCGTGCGGTTACGATGTTAGGAGAGTATTAGAAGCGGCTCGGGTTCATCTCAATATTCAATTCGAAACCGGTGATGATCATGTGATTGTTGCGATGGTGGAGAATGGGCTTGGGATCAGTGTCATGTCTGAACTCGCATTACAAGGACAAAGCCAAAATGTTACGGTTGTGGAATTGGAGGACAGACCTACACGATCACTTGGGATGTCGCTCACTTCAATTAAACACGCATTACCAGCGGCAAAACGGTTTATCGAACATACCCAAAAATGGCTGGATGGAGAGTGAGTATATCGGCAATCAAAACAAAATCAACAGTCAATGATTTTCAGTCCATATATGGCTACTTACGATTTAGTTGTGTTTATCAACTAATTTCCACAATATCATTTAACCAATTTTGTATTAAAGTATCTTTAAATTCCTTTCTCATTTCTCTAACGGTATTTATTGAGGGAGAGTTAATCATATACTTTTCACCTGTTTTTCCTTATATTTCGCATTTCTTCTTCAACTATTCTGCCCGTTAGTACAAGAACAAAGCCGCCAAAAATGGCGGCTGGATCTTAAACTCTTGCACCCCGTTAGTTGAACAAGGTTAGTCATTAAAACTACCCGTTTCAATAAGGATTCCTTCCTTATCAAGCCTTTTGTAATTGTAAGGAATATGGCTTAATTTCTTATGTTTTTCACTCCAAATGATACTTAAGAATGGAGATGGTTCTTTAAGAAAATAGTCAGGAAAAAAGTTTTCGTAACGATAACATTCGTTAGGGTATGTTTCATCGAACCCAAATAATTCAAGAACATCTTCTTCGATTGCAATTCCACCGATTTTAAACTCATAAACGGAATACAACTCTTTAAGAAAACTTATAAAGCCTGTAAATTCTTCTTTCTTTATGCCAATTTGATCCCAATCTGGTGCATCAAATTCATTCCCATAAAACCAAAAATCCACCATTAGTGCGTTGGGAGAAACCATTTCCATTTGTAAGGTCACTTTTCGTTTCCTTGATAAATAGACATATAATCTTAATCTTAATGAGTGTAAATGTATGGATTTCGGGTCTTCTTCATCATATGGATACCCTCTATCAAAAAAATCAATAATATCATCAACGTTTTCGTCAACGATTTCAACTTTATTTGTGACCTTTGATAACTTATTTATTATATCCTGTATTGTTTTTGTTTTCTCTTCTTTAGTTCCAACAAGAAACTAACTTCAAGGAAAGGACCGCCTTGCAACCATTGGGACCACTCCATCTATAACTCCTCCTAAATCTTTGATTAAATACATTATATATTCCATATTCTTATTGAACTAACCTGCCCCGTTAGCACAAGAAGAAAGCCGCCAAAAATGGCAGCTCGATCTTAAACTCTTGCACCTTATAATGGAATAGCCCTGAACTCTTAACAGCAAGTTTAGTTAAAATATTTTTAATCCCATTGTTATCCTAAAACCACCTCTTTTGTTTTAAAATGGGTACAAACAACATTACTTCTTCTAATATTTCTTTACCTCTTTTACAATAGTTCGTTCTACTAATAATTGATAAAGATAAATAACGATTGCTGTTACAACTGACAATATGTAAAAATGTTTTGGTCGCATTTTCTTGAATTCGAATACTCCAACTTTAGTGAAAAATTTTGCGATAGGGAATGCAAGAAGATAATCGAGTACAATATTTAATGTTAAATACTTTATAAAGCTACCGTACGTTAATTTAAATACCCAAATAGTTGTGATAAAAAATAAACCCAAAAGGTAAGAGAAATCTAAACGATAATTTGGGAATAAAGCATTTTTTACTTTCCACCACTTACGTCGATCAGCAATTTCACCTAACAAACTAAAGATATAACCAATAAAAGTTGCGACTGGAAGAAAGCGAACAAAAGAATTTTTCCCAAGCAATGGAGTAGTTAACCAGGGAATAACTAATGTACTAAAAGATAAAGCCTTTCTTTTATTAATCATAAGAGTCCTCACAAGATACAATTTTTCATTTATTATCCCCTTTTGTTAAGAAGATTTATTCCATTAAATGGACCTGTTGTTGAATAAATATTAAACATCACTCTTTAAATAACCTGCTTACGTTAATGGAACAAGTACCTTTTTTATTGCACATTTTTGTTGAACTAAGTAGTACAATATTATGGTATAATTGTCCGAAAAATGGTAAGGGTAGGATTCAACATGAGTATTATTGATTTAATAATTAAATTTGGGATATTCTTTGTTATTTTCTTTCTTTATGGTTTATACCTGAGAAAAAGATTTAACAAATCTAATAACATTGAAAAAAAACTTGATAGAATAATTGAGTTACTAGAAAAGGATACGTGAGAGTAATCTCTGTATCCTTTTTTTGCATTAATACTCATTTTCAGTCAAATGCGTAATGCCATATTATTTAACTAACATGCTCCGATAGTGGAACAAGCAAAAAAAGCTGCCCCGATTACAGCCCTCAATTCTCCTAATTACTTCTTTTTATGTTTCTTGGGATTATGCTTTATTTCTGAGAAATGTACTAATAAAATTTAATGATTTCGTCCTCCATCTTTCACAATTTCACAATAACCAGATTCGTATTTAAAGAGAAGAATGTAATCTTTCCCTTGAAAAGTAATTGGGGTTCTATCCATGTTTATCACCATCAGGCTATTTTAAAATAATAATAAATGATTATTGTACCTAAGTCTGTGGATATTTTGTTACCAAAAAGTTTACCTCCCGATAGAGTGCCCTTTAGCTTAATAAGAACCGCCGTTTCAATTTCGTCAATCCGGTCAATAATTCCTGAAAAAAAAGAATTTTTTGGGGAGAGATGAACTTGTTATTATCTAAAGCGTGGGAAACGTATGAATCTGATAAACGTATTGAAGGCTTTTCGCCGCAAACATTAAAAGCCTATAAACTGCAGTCTGGCTTACTTATACGCTTTTTTAATGATGTTCAACTTGATACGATCACTACTAATCAATTAAAAGCTTATTTAGCAAAATCAAGTGAAAGCCTTAAGCCTGCAAGTTTGGCACATAGAATTCGTTTTATGAAATCTATATTTCGATGGTCTCATGAAGAAGGGCATATTCCCAAAAACCCAGCCGCTAAAATAAAAGAAACCTAAAACAGGGAAACGAATTCCTAAATTTTTGACTGAAATGGAAATTGAACATTTACGGGAAGCCTGTTGTTCCCCAATGGAAAAAGCACTGTTTGAATTCATGTTCTCCACTGGATGTCGAATAGGAGAAGTTGTTACCCTTGATAGAGGTAGAATTAATTGGTCGAACCGGTCAGCTGTTATTAGAGGTAAAGGCGATAAGGAACGGGAGGTCTATTTTAATATTCGCTGTGAAATTTGGTTAAAACGATACCTGGATCGTCGTGTTGACAGAGATCCTGCAATCTTTGTCACGGAACGCGATTCTCATAGAATGAGCATTGCCACGATGCGATACATAATTAAGCGAATTTCCAAACGTGCTGGCATTAACAAAGACATTCATCCGCACCAACTGAGGCACAGCTTAGCGGAAGCATCAGACAGGAATTTTATCGGAAGTATTTTTAAAAATAAAACGGCAACGCATCTCCATGCGTTGCTCAATTTTCACTCTTGCACCCGTTAATTGAAAAAGGTGGATTGTTAGGTTATAAGGTCAAGTAGATTTTCAAACATTCCATATTTTTATAATAACAAAATCATAATGTTTTAATTTTTTACCAACTTTAACATCAATAGGATTCTGAATAATGGTATAATTATTGAAAAGGCTTACAATCGTTGGAGCTTGAGGTGAATAAAAAATGGATTTCTATGAAAAGTTACCAGATGAGTTATTAATTCGTTTTTACTATGAAATTATTAATAATATTGAAAAAGGTATTCTTACGAAAAATATGTATTATGAAATAGGTATAATTATTTCTGTTGCTAATCGTAGAGGAATTTCCTTAGTCCAACCAACTGATTTTAATGAAGTGATTAATCAACAAGCCTTAAATGATTTATTACAACCAGAACAAGTTGGTACAAGGTGTAGTTCTCAGATTGCTTAGCCCTTTAACTAAATTTACTTCCATAAATAAAAACTGTCTTTTAATAATAAAAATGGGTGTTGCCAAATACGGTAACACCTTTTTTGCTCGAATTTTTGGTAAAGCACCCGTTAGTTTAAGTGAATATTTTCACAATTTGACTCAAAAAGGAAACAACTAGGAAATTAATTAAAAATAAATAAGCAAGAACCCTAATGGGTACTTGCCTTTTGAATAAAAAACAACAGCAACTAAAACATCATCACTCTTTGATTTAGTGTTAATACTAAGAGTCATAGTAAGGGGAATATTTAAAAACAATAGGATGACAACAGTTTGATAATGGGAGGAAATAATTCTTCCCCACGACACTCTCATATAACACTAATTGTTCATTTAGCCCTCTGAATACTTTTTTATACAAGTTGGTAACGGCTTCATCACTTAAATAAGTTTCAATTAATTCCTTATCACCGTCAATAGCTTCTCCTCTTGCTTTAATAACATCACGGGTAATCTCAGCAGCGTGTTCGTAAATTGTCTTGTACATAGTAATCACCTCCACCACACAATGGATAACCTTATGCTCAAATATGTTGCTCGATTAAGTGATTTTTCTGGATTACCACAATGCGGCATATCTAAAACCAAGTTTTGTCCTAATGTCATCAAAATTGTTAATTAAAATATCTTTTTATCTGTTCTTTGGACAGAGGAAAATTCGGAATATTTAACAACAGGATATTTCTTCTTGTGTAGAGAATCAATCAATTCTGAACCAACATTTAAATTGCTCTTTACTAAGTCTTTAGGAGTCAGTGCCATCCATTGATTCAGTGACACGTCTTCAAATCGATTACTTTTAAACATCTCTAAAAACCATAATGTTTCAGTTCCGGTGTTTTGTATATAGTGTCCAGTAGCAAAAGGTACATATCCGACATCACCAGCACTATAATCAAAAGTTCGAGCTGCACCGTTTCCTGTAAATACTGTCATTCGCCCTTTTCCGGTAAGGTAATACTGCCATTCGTCGTTATTAGGATGCCAATGCATTTCTCTCATTGCACCCGGTTCAATCTCAACGAGTGCCGCAGCAATCGTTTTTGAAATTGGAAAGTTAGTAGAGTCCACAATTCGTACACTACCACCTGGCGTTTTAATTGGTGTTTGTTTAAAGAGCTCGTGCTTGAAGGTTAAAGGTACGTTTCCATAAGGTGACTGAACTTCTTGACTATCCAGTGAACCTGGTACCTCTCCCTGATAGATATATACCTGTTCAGAAGGAATTGAGTTAAAAGCACTCACTGGTACACCAAAATTGGCGGACAGCACATCTTTTGGAGTATGTGCAAACCAATCGGAGATGGATAAGGTGGAAAGATCGGAAAAGTTCCCGTCATCGAAGACGAGCAGAAATTCGCAATGTTCCAACCCTTGAATCGAATGAGGAATTCCAGGGGGAAAGTACCAAAGATCTCCCGGTCCGATGTCGGCAATAAAATTTCGTCCTTGTTGGTCAACAGAGGTTATACGAGCCCGTCCTAACAGCATATAAGACCATTCTGCTTGTTTATGCCAATGGAGTTCACGTACACCGCCAGCGCTTAAACTCATATTTACTCCAGCAAGGGTAGTAGCTATAGGAAGCTCTCTTACTGTGATCTCACGGGACCATCCCCCTTGATCTAATTTCATTGAAGTGTCTGAGAATGAGAATTTCAAGTTAGGAACCAGCCCTGCATCTGTAATCGGTGGTACGAGCATATCCGGATTTTGTAGATCGCGTATAATATTACGCGGTCCGGAGTCAATCCCTCCAGCTCCATCACTTCGTATAGGTTGAGGAACATTTCCACCCACTTGATTAATCGTTCGTTTTTCCATCAATATGCTCCTCTTTTATGAGATTATTAAGGAAAAATCCTTTATCATAGTGTATGACTTAGGCTTCAAATGGTTACTTTGCCTACAATAGACAAAGGGATCTTGGTGAAGCCCCGTTCCTTCAATAAGAAAAAGCATTTCTGTTGTTCCATAAATTTCCAGTAATAAGCTTCTTAAATAAGAAGATCGGCTTTCTATAACTTTGTGAAGAAATGTACTTAAACTAATCTGCTTCGTTAGTTTAATAACCCGGAAACATTCATTTTAAATTCAAACTGAATTACTGGTCTATGGAAATCTCTTAAATTATTTTTTATCAATGCTGTTCACTAACTGTTACAATTCCTTACTATAGGACCAACTTATATTCTTACTCATTGCCAAAATTAGATGTTTTTTTGCCTCTGATAAACTGTTTGCTTTGTGTTTCCTCCCAAGGAAGCCAATTTTACCGTTCGACGTTTAATTCTTCCATTGAAATCGGAAAATACTTTGTGCTGGGTGCATTAAAATCGATCCGAATTCTCTTCATCATGTACCTCTCCTAACATAAGTGGTTGATCGCACGTACGATGGCAAGCTCATCACAATCATAAAGACCTGAACAATTGATGTTATTATACTCCACTACCTTGTAACCCGCATCGGTCAACGCAATATCGATGACAAATGCCTTTGATAGCGGGAAGCGCTCGACGATGCGCTTTGTGTAAGCCATCATTTCATCTGAATGTTTTCTGCTTGTGTCAAACTCTCCGTTGATTCTATAGCTGCTAGATGTGACAATCGTTTGATCCACGACAAAGAAACGAAATTCCGCTTGGATCTTTTTAAGCGAAGAAATCATTAATGTCTTGCCTGCATATGAACTTTTTTCACCGAGCATTCGCTCCCGTTCCTGCCAGATTAGGAAATCGTCTTTTGAAACCGTCATTCCAGCAAACAGTTTTGTGTTTCCTGTCGGACGGATGATAAATAAGTCATCACTCGGTTGGAAATTAAACAACTCACCAATGGTGAGGTCATGATTCAAAAGCTCCTCTCCCAGCTGTTTTTTCAATACAGCGAAATCGAAATTTTCATTCCAAAATGAACCGGGATATAGCTCCATCTTTTGGGCAAGCTCTGCGAATGCTTTTGACCCATATACCATGATTTTATCGTCTTGAATGAATTCGTTTAAGACAAAGTCGGAATCATCAAGCGGCAATTTCGTCTCTTGATCAAGCACGGTCAGCGTATGGTTTTTATTTAACCTGACTAATAAATAAGCCGTTTCTGTTTTTCCCAAAGCAATCATCATCCGGACCACATTGGAGGGGTTGTTCAAAGACTCCTGCACCAGCCATTTCATTTTCCTTCGCTCCTTTTTGATCACTTCATTCAACATCTTACCAAACTGTGTATTCTCTATCGTTTATTGAATGTCCTACTTCAATTAATATGCACCCTATAGTTAAATAACGATAAAGAAAAAGGACTGCCGAAAACAGTCCATTTTGTTGCCCAATTCAAGCACCCGTTAGCCATCCATGAATCGCAAAAAACAGCTCTCCACCACAAAGAATGAAAGTAGGGTTTTTGTGGTCATACTGATATTGCGACATGATGTTTAATTTTAGGCTCAGCTTTTTTAAAAATTATAATTGCTGGGTCTACTTTAGCATTGTCTTTTTTCGATTTTCACTGTTTTGTACTTTCATGGTAGTGGAACAAGTAAAAAGCTGCCGAAGCAGCCACTTTTCTTAAACCCTTTCCCCCGTTAATGCAGCAAGCTTGAAGGATATTTTATTCAGCTTCTTTCATAGGTGAAACTAATATGCTTAATCCAATATCACCATAATCCCACATCTTAACCCAAGGAAATGTACCTTCGGGTAATTCAAATACTCTTTGTTCTAGGGGTTTGATTGGTTCACTTGATCCAGTACAACCATGTGAAAAAGTAGCTGAATGTATGTTTACTTGTCTTCCTGTATCGTTAAAGTAAATAAATTTCAAGTGATTATTCTCCTCCATTAAAGCACCCAGTTAGCTTAAGTACATTTCTTCACAATTTAAACTAATAATTTATATGATTGTGATCGTAAACTTCATTCCACTCTTCAGAAGCTTGCTTCATATCCTGATAACATCCCTTTACTTTTTCAAGGAATTCTTCGTCCATTAATGGATATTGAACATCTTTTACCAAAGTATAATAATTGATGTATGCCGTAAGAAGATGCTGGTGGGCAAAAGTATAAGCTTCAGGAACATTCATATGAGTCATATAAGAAATCACCCATAGATAAACACTAGTATTACTAAGCATCTTATCTAGAGCACCATAATCCTTTTGATTAACAAAGGGGATAATATCGTGCTCAACGCCGGTTAGGACAATTTCCATTCTGGTTTGTGTTTCATTTTCATAAAACCGTTGATGCTGTAAACTACCGAATATAGGAAAACTACGCCCCTCATTCTTCAAGCTTTCTTTAAAAATAACATACCAATGATCTGAAGCTTGAATAAGTTGTGAGTATGCAGAATTTAATACCAAGATATTCGACTTGGTAATCATTCCATCCTTTTTCAGATTCTTTTGATATGTAGTTAATTTTTTCGAAAAATTTTTATATGAGATTAACAAATCCCTATGTGCTTGTTGGTAGGATTTGGGGACAGGTGCTTTTTCCATATCATCGATGCGTGATTGTAATAATGCCTTTACTCTGTCAATGTCATCATTAACACGTTTAATATCATAGTGGGTTCCACCAATGGCTTCTTGCATAAGAGTCTGTACATTTCCATTAGTTTCAATGTATTCCATTATGCTAGTATCATAAAGTTGAAGTTGTTGTTGTCTATGTTCTAGATATTGAAAACCAAGGTATCCAATTACCAACACTATAAATATAACTAGAGTCCATCTTTTCAAAGTCATTCCCCATCTCTTAAAAAGCTGATTAAATAATCCCAAAATCCCCAATTATTTCCTTCATTATTTTATCATAATGAATCCTAAAACTCTTCTTAAAATTGAATTAGACTTCAACTATTTAATGACTTTTCTATGATCTGAAAAATTACTAGATTCAATTTATTTTCATTTACGGTTGGAAGCTATGTACTTGTTTGTTGTTAATGCAATCTGTTTTGTAGCATAACCATCAAAAGTTTTATTTAGTTCCCCCAATATAAACATCATCCCACCTGAAATAACGATTCATAAGGTTCTTCCTACCCTAAATAATTCCACTTCTTGAACTAAACTGCTTCGTTAGCTCAACAAGAAAAAAGACCGCTGCAGCGATCATCCTTGTGCTCAAGCACCCAGTTAGTTGATGTACATATTTTCACAAATAACTATTTTCTTTAAATGCAATTGATTGAAGCCGTCACTATCTTATTAAAACTAATAACACCACCAATAATCATAAGTATATTATTTTTCTTTAAATAGGGCATTTAAAAAAAACATGCTACCTGGAGGTCAATTTCTTATGAATTCTGAAGATAATATTCGTCTTACTTCTGCTGAAATAGCACAACTTTGGACTGGATACATGAATAATAGTATGTCTAAGTGTGTATTGAAGTATTTTAAAGAAAAGACCCAAGATGAGGAAATACGGACAGTAATAAATTTGGCAATTTCAATATCAGATCAGATGTTACAAAATATAGCAGAAATTTATGTTAAAGAAAATCATCCCATTCCCGTTGCTTTTAGTGAAAATGAGGATGTTAATGTAAATGCACCTGCACTATATTCTGATACCTTCTTTTTAAATTTTGTTCACAATATGTCAAGACACGGCTTGTCTGCATATAGTGCGGCTTTATCTGGTTGTACTCGCTTCGATGTTTTAGAACTTTTCTCAAGTGCAGTAGACCTCACAAGGGAATTATATTTTAAATCATTAAACGTTTCATTAGAAACAGGATTGTATTCAAGAGCTGCTTATATCCCAATTCCAGATAAAGTTGAATTTATAGAGAAACAAGGATATTTAACTGGTTGGTTTGGAGAACGTCGCCCAATCAATTCTATAGAAATCATGCACTTTTATGAAAATATGCAAAGAAATGCTGTTGGTAAAGCGTTACTTTTAGGCTTTGCTCAAACTGCAGGATTAAAAGAGGTTCAAAATTATTTGGTTAAAGGAGCACAAATCGCTAGTAAAGTTGTGGAGATTATGGCACATATTTTAGCAGAAGAAAATATATCTGAATCACCTACATATGATTCAGAAGTTCTTAAATCTACGACTCCACCATTTTCGGATAAATTAATGATGTTCCAAGTATCTATTCTTTCAGGAATGTCACTTGGCTATTATGGATCAGCAATAGGAACGGTTGCTAGACGTGACTTGGGTACAAAGTTTATACGGATACTTCTTGAAGCCGTTCAATATGCGGAAGATGGAGCGAACATTATGATTGAACATGGTTGGATGGAAAAGCCCCCTGCATCCATTGATGAAATTGAAATAGCTAAAACCAAAAAGAAATAGGGATTATGATTGAATAAGAATGCGATTGAGAAATTATTATGGTCCATTGCTTTGCCTGGCTTCGGACAATTATTAAATCAAAAATATGTTAAAGTGTACTGTTCATTTTCCTTGAATTTCTTGTAAATATCCAATCAAATTTTTCATTTCAAGCTTTCATGGTAATACTGATACTTCCATTGAGCAAATCAATTTCAAGTGGCTAATGTTTTATCCCTGTTTGTACTTTTTTGCTTTGTGGGATGCAGTAAAGGATGCAAATGAAGGAGTTGAGAAATCTCCTTTTTTATTCCTTCCTTTTGTTTTTGCAGCGTATTTTGTTACTATTGGTTTGATTTATTCCACTGATATTAAAATTTTCGGTTTATTGTTTGGACCTATTTTTTTACCAATATTATTTGTTATACCAGGAGTGATAATTGGATTAGTTGTGAAAAAATTCATTACTTCGTTCATTAAATAAGAATGCCAAGTTTTTTTCATTAGATGAAATCTATGGCGTTCTTTTTTGTGCCTATTAACAAAAACGCTCTTACCACTAACCTGCCCTGTTAGTACAAAAAAAAAGGAGATCGCCGCAGCCATCCCAATCTTTAACTCTTGCACCCTATAGTTTAAGTGCAATATTTCACAAACTCTCTTGGAAAATTTATTTATTCGCTAACACACCACTTTCTGAACACGTCCTTTTTTATTTAAAAAGATTAACACTGTTAGATATGAATGTTTTAAGGTTAAAAAACCAAAATGGGAGTTCTATTTTGGTTTTTTAATTATTATTTTTTCTCAGCAAGCTAGGAATCAATAGCTTCTGCTTTTTCTTCTGTAAGAGGTCCTCTAAACTATTGTCTTTTCAATCGTAACTTACTTCATTTGTTATATCCAAAACACAGGATAATTTCTATCACTTCGCAAATTATTAATCAATAATGCGACTAGCACAATAACAATAGAGCCTGATAATACTGGCGTAAATAAATATTCCCATGTATGACTACTCCCAAGAATCACAATAATCGGATCAGCCCCAGCTGGTGGATGCGTAGTTTTGGTTAACATCATCAAACTGATGGCTAATCCAACTCCTAAGGCAAGAGACCAAGGCTCATTTCCAAATACATAATAAACAATTAATCCCATTAAAGTTGAAATGAAATGTCCGCCAATAATATTTCTTGGTTGTGATAAAGGAGAGTTCCAAAGAGAAAAAGCCAATACACAACTTGCTCCAAATGAAGCAATTAACCATGGAGTCGATGTAGAAATGGCTAATAAACTCAAAATAAAAATAGTAATAGTACCACCTATAAATCCAGTTAGAACATCTTTCGTATTTACTTTTAAAGGACTCTGTCCTTTTCCCCTCATTTTCATTAGGTAGACAGGAACCTTATACTGAGTTGTTTTCTCTGGCTGTTCTTTTTTCGCTAGATTTCCGTCTGTAATCAAATTTAATCTCCCCATCCCTAAAAAATTCTCTAAATTATATTACTATTTTTTGAAATATAACGAAAGGAGCAAATTATAACATTATTTATGATCTATCCCTTCAGGTTTATATAATCAGTGCAATCTACAATTCAAACACGAAGGGTATTTGAGGCGCTGGCAAGCTTATTTTCAGGCAGTACAAATTATCTGAATGATATATGAATCCAAATACTAGTATTTCCATTAGCAAAACTCTTTTTGGTCTTTTTCCAATGCTGTATGGGTAAAGGCAAAAGAGAATTCAACTTATGTCAGGAGTAACGTCAGGAAAATGCATATTTACAACGATAAGGAAATCACCCATTAAAAAAGTCGATTCCTCAATGTTATAGAAAATCGACTTTTTTATTTTGCCTTGTTCAAGTAAAGCACCCCTTTACTTTAAGTGAAAAGTTTCACATTACATACATTTATTCAATCCTTCTTGGGTGATTTAAAAATAATTTCAAAAATAACAAAATAGAGTGTAGGATAAATAACTATTAACCATAAAATATATTTATGGGGTATAGTATGATAAATTAAACCACCTAGTATTAAAAAAATTATAAGTGCAAATAAAAATCTAACCACCATTTATCACCTTTATCTTCCTTCAATTGCCTTTATTTACAATAAAAACTTATGTGTTACTTTTATTTCTTAATTGTCGTATTAGTTCAATTAAGGTTAAAACAAAAACAATCGCCATAAATGTCCCATTTATATATCTTTGATCTGTTAAATTCAATATTGATACCACCAAAGATAAAACTACTGAAATAATCAAAGATATTCGCCCCATACTATTACCTCTTTTCACCCAATACATTATTCATTAAAGTTTCCAACTTCTTCTTCAACTAACCTGCTCCGTTAGTAAATAAGCGACTGTTCATATTGTACAATCGCCCCCGTTAGCTTAAGTACATTTTTTCACAATCTTTTTTATGACACTGTTAAGCAAAATAAAAAACCTTCGTGTTTGAAGGTTTATCGAATCCACTTTTTATAAAAAAACGATTTCTTGAGAGGATTCAACTCCGTTATATATTGAAAAGCATATAGAATCAAACACCTGAAAAAGCTTAATACCAAGTATTGAAATTTGGTTAATTGTTCTAAAGAAAATATTTTAAAGCCTTCTACAAATTTTAATCCTCCAAAGATAAATGTAACATGGAGAAGAGTATTTGAAATGATGAATAATGGTAACTTCCCAAAAGTCAGTTTTAACACCCATAGACTAGTTACAAGGTATGCACCGAAATTCATAAAGTTCATACTATCAAAAGGTCCGATGCCATTATAAAATTTCCACCAATTTTTCTTCTCACCATAAAAATCTAAAGCTTTAGTGAACGTACACATAAATATTGCAGTTGGAAGAAATCTTTTAAATGCTTTTCTACCTAGTAAAGGTAACGTTAACCAAGGAACAACTAACAAAGCTATCATAAACACTTTTGGATTTTTCATTATTTTCACCTACTGATTTGTCTTTGTTCGGTTAAGGACTATTTTCCGCAACAAATCCAGTTTTATACAAATAACACTTACATCTCGGATAAAACTGAAGGTGATAAAACTCCTTTCGTTTTTTTAGAACTCAAATATTTACTTTTTTTCAGTCAAAATTTATTGTTGGGTAATAAAGCCTCTTCCACCTCTACCACAGCAGGTTATTGATTTAACAAAATATTACACTAAACTTCCCTGTTAGCTCGACAAGAAAAAAGACCGCCGCAGCGATCTCAACTTTAACTCTTGCTACCCGTTACTTTAAGAACAATTCTTCACAAACTTTTAACCAATTACTGTTACTTAAGATAAGGCAGTATTGTAGCTAGAATACTCAAGATTATTCCTAAAATAATCGAAGTAATCACCCAATACAAACGTTTAACCCACTTTTTCGCTAATTCATCTGTAATAACTTGGTCTTCATCTAGTTTTTGAAATTCTTTTTTAAAACGATACAACTGTATAGGTCCTAACAACAAACAAATAACAGATAGTATTAGTCCAAAAGTTTTTATCCATTCCATAAAATCTTCACCTACTTACTATCACTTATTTAAGCTCATTCTAAAATCATATCCAAAAGAAAGAGGACCATAGTTAATGAAGAATAGCACCCCGTTTGTTGTAAGTATATTTCTTTACAATCTAAGCTGAACCATAAGCTAAATAACAGGGTCATAAAAGTTTTTTAATTCTAATAATAGATTTAATCTCCTTTTACTTTCCTGAAAATCTTTTAATGCAAGGTCATAATACATCCTAACGTCCATTTCTCCTTTTGGTTTAAAGAAATGTGTATCCCCATAGGGATCTACAGAAGAAAATTCTTTTCCTTCAAGAGCTTTTTCCCAATAGCCAATTCTCCATTGATCATGCTTAAATTCCTCAAACGAAATAAGATATTCTTGTTCATAATTTTTCATCTGCTCAATTATTTTCAAGACTTTTTTAATCTTATCATCTTCGAGTTCACTTATAATTTTTAGCAATTCTTCCCTATTTGACATTTCAATCACAGCCTAAACAAAATATTTTTCATTACTATATTTTTTACTAGTTCTAACTAAAGTAAACTGCTCCGTTATTTCAATAAGAAATGCCTCCGAGGGCGAACTCAAATAAATAGGGGAATCATTAATCAAATGATTCCCTGGGCAAATTAAATATGTTGGAAAGAAAAATTAAAAATAAAATTGAAATTATCCACGCTAACCAAGGTTTACTAACATGAATCTTTAGGACTGTAAACATTATTATATTGAAAAGTAGTGACCAATAAATGTTCCAACCGTAATGATACTCAATCGAATTTAACTTATTGCTAGAAATTTCAATGAAAGTATAAATTAAGACCCACAGCAATATCCAAAAAAGTTGTTTTAATCTTTGATGTGGAAATCTCCCTAGGTATATTAGCAGGGTGGATGTATAAGAAAAAAACATTACAAAAAGGCTAATAATAAGATGACCGTGTAGTATATCATCCCCGATTATACCTTTGGTAAAATTCCAAAATCTATGGTTTCGAAGTAAGGCATTATAAAAAAAATCGCCACCTATCCAAAATAAGAAAGTGGGATAATATTTGCGCCAATTTTTCCAATCACCCCACTTATAAGCAGCAAAAATAAAAGCTGAGTATAAAATAATTCGCATTCTTATCTCCTTACAATGATGGAGTTTAAAAATATTATTAGGATTTATTTAGTGCTTTTTGTATCTTTTTTGATTTGCCAAATAAGATATTCTGTCTGGAGTTGGGACCATAC
Organism: Paenibacillus sp. BSR1-1; assembly: GCF_030403775.1. GTDB lineage: Bacteria > Bacillota > Bacilli > Bacillales > Cytobacillaceae > Neobacillus. Next base: position 15,344 of record NZ_JAQMWQ010000033.1, on the reverse strand, counting down.
AAATCCACCAATCATTAATTGCAATATATATTTTACGTTCTTGCTTAGTTTTTTTAGAACGGTTTAGAAAAAAGAAAATGGCGATGAAACTCGTCGCCCCATGTAATTAATATCACAACCCATGTTCATACCGGTTCTACAGTTTTTAAAAGTATTTGTAAAACTAGAAAGTATAATACACCTTATCAAATTATAACTATGTAATTGAACAATTCGAACTTATTATGTTTATTGAAGTAAACTGACTTCAACAAGCATAATTGACTGCCGCAGCGATCATTCTTGAGCTCAAGCACCTGATAGTTTAAGTACATCTCTTCACAAAGTTAAACTTCAAACCTTTTCAATTCCCATTCCAGAAACAACAAAATGAGGACTATTATCTTTTCGGTTAAAGAACCTCCAGTGTTCGCCTTGATCATCATCTTCCGAACTATCTGGAAATGCTTCTAGTTTGTAACCCTCTGATAAAAAGACCTTTAATCCACCAATATCAACAGATTCAATGTTCTTTACCTGTAATCGTCCTTTGTCCTTTATAAAAGTTTTAATTCGTTCATCAAATCTATTCTTACCTTAATTATATGCTACACTTGGTTTACCATTTGATTTACTGTTTTTATGTTCCCTACTCCTTTACCAGTGGGGGTTCTTTGTTTCACAGAAAAAAGAAAAGCAGACTCCCATAAAAGAGCCTGCCTTCCCTGTTTTGTAAAATTAAGAAGCTTTACGTACGTTTGAAGCTTGAGGTCCACGTTGACCTTGCTCCACATCAAAAGTCACTGCTTGACCTTCTTCTAAAGTTTTGTAACCTTCGCCTTGAATCGCTGAGAAATGAACGAATACATCGTCTCCACCTTCACGTTCAATGAATCCGAAGCCTTTTTCGCCATTAAACCATTTTACATTACCTTTTTCCATTTGTATTGCCTCCTAGTGTGTAAACACACACAATGTAATACTACCCTTGCTCTCAGTGATCATCAAGATCAAAAGTTACAAATCCTTTACACCGAACAAAAATAATTCTTTTTAATCATAACATTTTTTGTAAGAAATGTCAAGATTCAGAAAAATTCATTGAGCTCACTATTTCTTTATGATAATCCTTGCCGAATATTTTGTATTAGGATTCACTCCATATTCTGTGTGCATGATTACAGCAAGAGGAACAGCATTGTAAAAACTGTATGAATATATCCATTGTTCCACCTTCATAAATGTAAACTTTACTTATTATTCTATTTAAGTTGAACGAATCCCTTCTTCAAGTAACCTGCCACGTTAGCTGAACAAGAAAAAGACCGCCGCAGCGATCTCATCTTTAACTTTGCACCCGTTAGCTTAAGTATAATTTTTCACAAATTTTCCATTTATTTTCCCTTAACCTTATGAGCTGAAAAATTCTTAGCAACAACATAGGAGTTACCCATAACTAACAGTTTATAATCCGTATCCTTTTTATAGTCCTTTTCATTTCTATAATTTAGTGGATACACATTTGTCTTATATCCGTACTTTGTTAACACATTCCTATATGAATCCAATAAATTTAATGGACCATAAGCAAATAGTCCAATTCCGCCATCTAAAAGTTTATCAATTCTATATACCAAATGATTTATGTATTCACCAAACGGTATGTAACCTTCGGTATTGTTATAATGAGCTTTATAAAGTTCTCCAATGACATCTGTAGTCGAATTAGTTTTTCCGTTAAAGTATATTGAAACGTATTCTTTGTTATAATCCCATAGCAATTCATGATCACTGAAGATCTCCCATTCTTCAACCACTTCGAATTCAAATCTATGAGTTCCGTTGTTTTCGCAAACAATCTTCCACTCCTCTTGAATTTCCTCTTCACCATAAAAAGTTAGGTTAATATCAACTGTTATTTTGTCTAAGTATTTTTTAAAACCAACAAGATGTATATCCACATCAGTCTTTTTTGTTAGTTTTGTAATTGCAGCATCTAAATCCTTCAAAACTATAGCTCACCTCATTAATTCTCATTTGATTTCTAAAATATATATTCAAAAAAAAAGGAGCATATTCCCTCCTTGAAATAATGCCCATCCATATTTGACATATGAAGCTAACCTGCTTCTTTAGTACAATAAAAAAGGGAACGCCGCAGCCATCCCGTTCCTTAACTCTTGCACCCGATAGTTTAAGTACAATACTTCACAATCTGCATTGTAATTGAATAGGAACAAGACAATATCCCGCTCGATTGTAATGTATAAATAGCGAAGCACAATCTAAACCACATGAATAACTGTAAAGATTATAAATGGTAACTCATTGTAATAAGTTCACCTTTTTTCCAATTCTTCGTACCCCTTCATTAACAAATCCACGTTTTTTTCTATAATCCTTGTGATGCATCATTTTTTGAGATGTAATAAAAGATAGAACAGCTGTATCATGAATTCCCCAAATTCCTTCTATCTGTTGTCCCATATGGAAGAATCTCGTATATTTTTGCAGCAAGTGCCTGGGGAGATTCCCTTGCCCCTCTTTTAATCCAATCGGTAACAATATTAAAGATACCGCCTGCTAAAAACAGGAGTTGCATTCTGCTCATGTCATGATTGCGCGTAATATCCGCTTGAAAGACCTTTTCCATTGCATAATTCAAATAATCAAGCAGCATACTTGATATATTTGCATCAATTAACGTTTCTGACGGCTTATGTGCAGACACAAATCCCTCAATGATATATTCAATAATTAGCTGCATACTAACATACGGATCCAAACTATCAACCACTTTCAAGAATTGTTGAACAATTTCATCCACAGATGCTTGCACGACGTCGTAAACGTTGCGGTAGTATTTGTAGAATGTGACTCTGGCAACCCCAGCCTTTTTGCAAATAGCTGTTACGGTTATATCTTGCAGTTTATGTTCCTGCAACAGTGCGCTCAATGCCTCCATAATGTATCTCTGAGAGAGTACACTGTCTTCTCTTGAATTCCTCAAAGCTAACACATCCCTTCATTCTGTTCGTTTTAAGTGCAAATCATCACATAGTGCTTGAAAGATGAAAATTCACTGCTATACTTACACGTGTAAGCGCAATTGTTAGTGTAGTGATATTGTCATTGTATAAAAGGACATTATTGCTGTCAATGTGTACCATTTTGTTTGTTTCCTACTGGCGATTTGCCGCCATTCTGCAAGCTATTAATAGGGAGGGATATCAGATACAAGTTATAATATACATTTTTAATTTTTTTATATGAATAATATATGGTTTGGTGTTTGTGCGTTTCTAGATTACAACGTAAGGACAAGACAAATTATCAACAAGAATAGGGTGAGATTCAATTGGCAAAATATCTGTATAATTTAGGACATTGGGCAGTAAACCATAGGAAAAAGGTTGTATTCAGTGCACTCGCAATTCTTATTGCATTAGTGCTTTTTGCAGTCAACATAGGTTCCTCCTTCAAGGGTGAGCTGATCATTCCGAATACACCGGCAGATAAAGCAGGAAAAGTAATTGAAAAAGAGTTTAAAGGGATGCAACCAGCAGGTGCCCAAGTAAAAGTGGTGTTTCAAGCATCTAAAAACGAAACCTTGGAGTCAGCGGAAGTACAACAGAAAATTGCAAAAGTTCTAGATGAGATTAAAAAAGATTCAGCTGTTGATTCTGTGGCAGCACCGATGCAGCTGCAAAACCTCAGTAAAGATAGGAAAATCGGATATGCAGTTGTTACGTACAAAGTGAAAGCGGAAAAGGTCACAAAAGCTTCTAAGGATAAGATTTTAAATAGTATTGAAACAACAAGGGATGCCGGCATTCAAACGGAATTATCAGGGGGCGATATCCAATTTTCTGATTCAGAGACTTCAGGTATGACTGAAATTGTCGGAGTGCTTGTTGCCTTCGTAGTCCTGGCATTTACTTTTGTGTCTTTTCTAGCAGCTGGACTGCCGATTCTCACTGCGATAATCGGATTAGCGATTGGAATGCTAGGAATCATGATTGGGACCAATTATGTGGAAATCCAATCTGTTTCCTTATCATTAGCAGCCATGCTGGGACTCGCAGTGGGCATTGACTATGCGCTCTTCATTATCAATCGCTTTAGACAACAGCTTGCACAAGGAGATTCTGTTCCAGAATCTGTTGCTATCGCAACGGGAACAGCGGGAGGTGCAGTAATCTTTGCAGGATTAACAGTTATTATTGGTCTTTTAGGACTGTCTGTTACAAAGATTCCATTTCTGACAACGATGGGCGTATCCGCGTCCTTTACTGTTCTCGCAGCTGTGTTGGTTTCCGTCGTTATATTACCAGCCATATTGGGACTTGTCGGCGATAAGATTGCCCCGTCTAAACAAAATCGATTCTTACAAAAGATGAGTGGGGCAGGTAAGAAACACGCTGGTTCAAATAAATGGGGGGAATTTGTCACAAAGCGTCCTCTGATCGTTACAATTTTCGCAATCGGACTACTTGCAGTGATTACGATTCCATTTTTCCATATGAACCTTGGACTGCCTTCGGATGGAACAACAAAGTCCACAGCAACGACAGAAAGAAGAGCATATGATTTATTGGCGGAAGCATATGGAGAAGGATTTCATGCCTCTTTAGTGGTAGTGGCAAAATCAGAGCAAGCAACAGCTGAAACGCAAAATGCTATGAACACCATTGCAAAAGAATTGGGTACCCTAGCTGATGTGAAAAGTGTGACACCAGCTATCCCTGGACCTTCTGGAAAGATTTATATGATTTCCGTCACACCAAAAACAGGACCAGACGATACAAAGACGAAGGATTTGGTAAAAGCAATCCGGGACAAATCGAACCAGACCGAGAAAGAAAATGGAATTGAACTAATGGTAACGGGCTCAGCAGCGATGAATATTGATATTTCACAAAAGCTGAGTGATGCCTTGCCGGTTTTCGCTGCCCTTATTGTGGGACTTGCATATGTACTCTTAGTTCTAGTGTTTAGGTCTCTGCTCATTCCATTAAAAGCAGTTTTAGGGTTTCTACTTTCTCTTGGTGCAACGTTGGGAGCAGTGGTATTTTTCGTGCAGGATGGGCATTTCCAAAATATATTTGGTTTCCCGGCTGCCGGTCCGATCTTAGCCTTCTTGCCTGTCATTCTAATTGGCATCCTGTTCGGACTCGCCATGGACTATGAGGTGTTCCTAGTGAGCAAGATGCGGGAAGTATATACGCATAAAGGCGACCCAAAGAGAGCTATTTTAGAAGGAATGCTGGAGAGCGGGAGAGTCGTAGTCGTAGCAGGTTTAATTATGATGTCTGTATTTATTGGATTCATGTTGGCACCTGATACCATCATTAAATCCATAGGCATGTCTCTTACACTCGGTGTTTTCTTTGACGCATTCATTGTGAGAATGACAATCGTACCTGCGGTTATGACTCTCATGGGTAAGTCAGCCTGGTACTTGCCAAAATGGCTGGATAAAATTTTGCCTAACATTGATGTTGAAGGAGAAAGCATTATACAACACATGGACAACAAAAGTGAAAAGATATATAAACAGAACCCGCTTCCTATAAAATAGAAGCGGGTTTTTTAAGAGAAGGTATAGGTCCTCCTTCATCTATTTGAGTAACATCTATGGAACTTATACCCATAATGATCCTTATTCCACTAACCTGCCCCGTTAGTGCAACAAGAAAAAGACCGCCGCAGCGATCCATCTTGAACTCTTGCACCCGTTACTTTAAGTGTACTCCTTCACAAGATTAATGTGAATTTAACGGTTTAGTTTTGTATAAGAGGTGATTCACTTGGAATTGCAAAATAAAATAGAAAACAAATAGAAGTACAATTCGCTTATGAATTAACTTCTTACTTTGCAAATAAATTAGAAAAAGGCGACTTTAGCCACATTTCGTGATTGGAGAAACTGTCAACTATTCAATGAATTTAGGATAATTCAAAGGTGAATATTTTAATAGGAGCATGCGGTGGATTATGATTCCAAGGAGGATAACATGAAAATCATTTTCTTAGATATCGATGGTGTTTTAAACACGGACAGACAAATTAGAATGAACAATTTGGAACAAATCAAAGATATTAAATTCGACCCAATTGCGATGAAAAACTTAAAGAAAATCGTTGAAGAATCACAGGCGAAGATTGTCATTACCTCTACATGGAGAGTTCACCACCAAGACAATGGATACCTTTGGAGAGAACTCATTAGAAATTTCGAAATGTACAACTTAGACACCAATATTTTGCTAGATATCACACCTGTTATTGATACGAATATGAAAACCGAATTACGGGAGAAAGAAATATTGGATTGGCTAACCAAACACAAAAACATTGAAAAATTCGTAATTCTAGATGACCAATGGGATATGGGTAGATTAAACAGTCATTTTGTTCGGTGTCTTTCTTTTAGAGGCTTAACAAATGAAAATGCAGAAGTGGCAATATTAAAACTAAAATAGAAGCCGTCTATGACGGTTTTTTGCCTATTATTAAAATAATTTCAACATATACTACTTCAATTAACATGCTTACGTTAGTGGAACAAGAAAAAGAGCCGCAGCTACGACTCTTTGTTAAACTCAAGCACCCGTTAGCACTACAAGCTAATATAGTATCAGCGAAATTTTTAAAAAATAATTCTTTTATTGATCGTCTCAACGCAAATCTATCGTTTTTTTCTAGGACCTACCAATAATTTGATTGCTGTTCTATTTTCATTATTGATTAAAACATCTGTAAATGCAGGAACAAAAACCAGATCAAGACCACTAGGAGCTACGAATCCTCTTGCAATCGCAATTGCTTTAATCGCTTGATTTAAAGCACCCGCTCCAATCGCTTGAATTTCTGTATTTTCTCTTTCTCTTAATTGTCCTGCAATTGCACCTGCAACTGAATTCGGATTTGATTTTGATGATACTTTTAATACATTATCCATATAAATTTTTCCCCCTGTTATTTAATTGCTTGATATGATCACTGGAAAGAAGAATGTAATTAAGTATCTTTTAATAATATTCAAATTCAAATCAAACAGAACTATTGATCTTATTCCTTTGATTCTTTTTGTGCTATCCTGCTTCTTTCGTTGAACAAGAAAATATAAGGTTAGAGTTGCGAACTAATGTACGCTATGTTACAACTAAGGTACGTCCCCTGTGGATTGTAAAGTCTTTAAAGGAGTGCTTATTAAATGAATAAAACAGATTTCATTAATCAAGTAGCAAAAACCGCAGAACTTTCACAGAAAGAAGCATCTAAAGCAGTAGATGCAGTTTTTGATACTATTTTGGAAGCATTAAAAAATGGTGATAAAGTTCAATTGATTGGCTTCGGTAATTTTGAGGTTCGTGAACGTGCTGCACGTACAGGTCGAAATCCACAAACTGGGGAAGAAATTCAGATAGCAGCTGGAAAAGTTCCCGCTTTTAAGGCTGGTAAAGCTCTTAAAGATGCAGTAGCTGAAAAGTAATAAATAATGATCTTTAGTGTTGCATACAAAAAAACTCTTAACTAAATCAGTTCAGAAATCTATATGACCTATGATAATTAGGAGATTTCGTGTTTATGTGATACACTTGATTTACCATTTGATTTACTGTTTACATGTTCCCTACTCATTCCTGAGTGGGGTTCCTTGTTTTTAAGGTAAAAAAACAGACTCTAAAATAGAGCCTGTCTATATCCAACATTATTATTTATTATTAAGCTTTACGAACGTTAGTAGCTTGGGGTCCACGTTGACCTTGCTCTACTTCAAAAGTAACTGCTTGACCTTCGTCTAAAGATTTGAAACCTTCGCTTTGGATTGCTGAGAAGTGAACGAATACATCGTCTCCAGCTTCGCGTTCGATAAATCCGAAACCTTTTTCTGCGTTAAACCATTTTACTTTACCTTGTTCCATTTTGTTTCCTCCTGCTGTGTGCTTTGCACACAATGTGTTACTATCCTTGCACTCAGTGATCATCAAGACGAAAAGTTAATCTTATACTATCCTTTACACCGATCAAAAATAATTCTTATAAAGTTTAACATTTTTTAAAAGTATTTGCAAGAAGACATAAACGCATCCATTTTTGCCACTCATGAATTTTCGCAATTAGTTTGGATTATTATGTTGTTCTTATTCAAGTAAAGCACCCGTTAGCTTGAGAAGAAACTTAGAATCGGAGGTAAGAACATTAATAATATTGAAATGGAAATAAGCACTTTTGATACATTTGTGGGGAGTTTTTCTCGACCTTTACCTATGTACCATCCACTAAACTGATATTTATTCCTATACAGTACAAATAATAAAATAAGAATCGCAATTATTCCCATCCAGCCATAGGTGTCTATGTTTGTTCCTAATTTTGAGTACACATAATTTATAAAGGCACTTAAAATTCCTCCGATAAATACAAATATTAGCACTATTCGTATTAACTCCAATAGTACCTTCATTAGTACCACTCTCCACCTTTATTATTTGCATTTATTTTACCATACATTTCCAAATTGTTGTTAAACTAAACTGCCCCGTTACTTTAAGTACAATTCTTCACAAGCTTACTTTAACATAAAAAAAAGAGTTGCTGTAGCAACTCAATATTACCTTAACCTGTTGCAGGGATTTTGCTTTTCTCACCATTTAAATAATTCCTCACTTTTAAGCACGAGATCGATCACCAGCTAAAAATTGAAAAGAAACTTAATTAGCGTTCTCTAATTATTTTTAACATTTCCTCTTTGTTTCCATTGGCGAACATGTACCGAGCAACTAGAGCATCGTTTCCACCACTATCTGGATTGTACGCTGGTGGATGCCAAAGATGAAATACTTTAGCGTCGTAGTTCACAAATTTCCCGCACAGGGTATTCACTGACCATGCAAATGCATCATCTTCTCCTCCCCAGCCGACAAAACGTTCATCAAAACCACCGACTTTTTCAAATTTCCTTTTTGGAATAAGATTTACTTTACCGGCAAATCCATCGTACATCCAATTAACTTTCTGGCACTCTTCTAATTTTACATTTAGAGGCCAGCCCGGTTTCATTCTCATTACTCTTTCTGTAATTTCCACTGGAAGATCATATACTTCCGTAAATGGAATTACCCATGCTGCATCACGCAATAATTTTATTGATTCTAGAATAATGCAAGGGTCGAACACAGTATCAGCATCAACAATTAAAAGAATATCTCTTGTTGCTTCTTTTGCAGCAAGATTTACCGCCTTGCCTTTATTAAATCGACTACCTTTTGTTGTGCCAACAATCAATTCGGCGTTAGGCATTGTGGTTTGAAAGAATTTTTTTACCCATAAAAATGCTTCAAGCCGAGGACCAAAATCATTTTGAAAAGGTATTATTATTGAAACATTCTCAAACATATAACTTCTCCTTCATAGGTAAAAGTACATTCCTTGTTATATTCATATTCATTTGAAAAAACTTCGATATGGCAAAACGCCTGTCCAAGATAATATTTCTTCTATGACTCATTCTTTTGGATTATGGCGATATACATGTAAGCAGATTAACCAACGAACATAACTCTGAAAAAGGCTGTAAACAATTAGTGCATAGAACTATAGTGAAATGGTAGCTTTAGAATTTCAGCAGTTCGAAAGAAGGAAGGCTTAAAGAGGAAGGGAGTTAATAGCCAATTGGGCAATAGTTTAAATAGTTTAAATACATCCATATGTGCGTAAGGATGTTTTTTTCTGTATTTATATAGCTTTGTAATAACATTTCTCATTAAACTTACCTGCCCCATTAATTTAAGTACAAAACTTCACAATCTTAGAAATACAAAAAGGCGAGCACACAAGCCCGCCTATATTTCCTTTATTTTTTCAGTAATATCCCCTACTTACAAAAGTGTCTTCATTTGAAAACAACAATGTGAACACACCTGGATCTTGTCTTCCTATTCGACAGAGTCGCCTTTAGACTGTTATATATATATTTACCTTCCTTTTATAGCCATTTAGGAGCCCACCAATTGGCACGACCAAGCAACTTCATTAAGGCAGGTACTACGATGATACGAATGAACGTTGCATCAATGAAAATGGCACAAAATAAACCTACACCCAAAGCTTTCGTTATTTCAATGTCGGTAAAAATAAACGATCCTACTACAACTATTAATATCAATGCCCACTGCTGATGAGAGTACCTGTTTTCTGCAGTCCAATTGCCGTACTTTTATTGTTATCACCTGACCGGTCAAATTCCTCTTTAATTCGGGAAATTAAAAATACCTCATAATCCATTGAAATGCCAAACACAATGTCTTTCCACTGAGGATTAGGACGAGCAAAATGTCCATATAAATATGAATTATCCTTGTTCAAAATTAACGGTAAATGAGTTGCAAAAGGCATTCCATTATGTTGAGAAAAAAGAGTTGCAAAACTATGTTCCTTCATGATGTCGAATGCAATTGCTTCCTCTTTTATTTTAAAATGTGCAGGAATATACATGTTTTTTCTCCTCTCAGAATATTTACTTATCATTAAACCTTAAAATTCTCTATAAGATAACCATTTTTTTAACCATGGTCTTTATCAATGACAACTTCCTCATCTAATACAATTTGGTCCTCTGATACAGTTGCTTTTTCTGATACGGGAGCATTTTTGCCAAATATAACAGAAAAGACAACAATCACTGCTATTACAAGAGTGAAAAATGTGATGGATTCATGGAGGAAAACTGCTGCAAATAGTATCATCAAAAATGGTTGTAAGTATTGAATCTGACTAACCCTTGCTATTCCGCCCATAGCCATTCCGCTATACCAAGCAACATATGCTAGAAATTGGCTAACCACTGCTAGATAAATAAAGCTGACCCAAGCTTGTAAAGGAGCATGTAGCATTTCAGTTGTAAGGTTTAGCCCAACTGGAATAATGAAAAATGGGGCACCAATCATAATCGACCAAGCAATTACTTGCCAGCTACCTAATTCTTTCGCTAATTTCCCACCTTCTGCGTAACTAAGTCCAAGTATAATCACTGCTGCTAGTAAAGCTAAATCCGCAAAATGTAATTGCCCGAACCCTAGATGCAGTGCATACATAATAACTGCAAAAGAACCGATTATACTGGAAATCCAGAATTTAAGAGAAGGGACTTCACCAGCTCTAAACATTGCAAATCCTGCTGTGGCTAATGGCAACAGGGCTAATTCCACAGCACCATGAGAAACAGGCAAAGATTCCATTGCCCAAGAGGTGAGGAGAGGAAATCCTAAAACTGCACCAACAGCAACAATAAATAAACTTTTGAATTGGCGAGGAGAAGGTAGTTTTTCTTTACGAACAATCAATACAACAGTAACTAAAATAGCGGCTACAACGGTTCTTCCTAAACCGACGACCGTAGTCCCAAAATACTCTACTGCCACTCTTGTAGAAGGAAGCGTTAAGCTAAAACAAATGACACCTACTAATCCCAATAATAATCCAAATTTCTCTCTGGTCTCTCTCTGCATTTTATCCTACCCCTATCTTTTTATTTTGTATCATATCTGTACCATTTTTCTACTTTTATTAAAAATAGTTCTGATATAATCAAAATAATAACGGGTACACTCAATAAAAATAAACCATTTTTTTACCCTTCTGTACTGGTTCAGTTAAAAGGAGGATCAAGATTTGAGCTCAAAATATATTAGGATAATGGAAGAAATTAAGCTTCGACTAGGAGATGGATCGCTCCGTGCAGGTAGTAAACTCCCTTCTGTTCGTCAGCTATCTGAGCATTTTTCATGTAGCAAAAATACGGTCATTAAAGCATACGAAGAACTAGAAAAAGAGCATCTAATTTATTCTGTTCCTAAAAGTGGCTACTTTGTTTTGAATGAAATTCAAAATGCGAAAAATGAAAATGAGGTGATTGATTTTTTGTCTGCTGGTCCAGATAAAAATGTTATGCCTTATCTTGAGTTTCAACATTGTATGAATCAAGCAATTGAACAATATAAAGAAGAGCTTTTTACATACTCTGATCAACAAGGGCTTTACTCATTACGAGTACAGTTAGTGAAATATTTGGAGAATTTACAGGTGTTCACTCAACCTGAAAGATTAGTCGTTGTATCTGGTTCGCAGCAAGCCCTTAATTTATTAGTTTCTATGCCATTTCCAAATGGAAAAAACAATATTCTAATTGAACAGCCTACTTATTTTGGATTCATTGAGTCCATCAGTCTGCACAAAGCTACTACTTTTGGAATTGAGTTATCGATGGATGGGATTGATCTCGAACGTCTGGAATACATTTTTAGAAACAATGATATAAAATTTTTCTATATTATCCCAAGATTTCACAACCCACTTGGACATTGTTACACGAATAGTGAAAAGAAAAAAATCGTTGAGTTAGCTGAAAAATACGATGTATATATAGTGGAAGATGATTTTTTAGGAGACCTTGATCCAAATGCAAAATCAGATCCTTTATTTTCTTTTGAACCTTCTGGGAGAGTTATTTATATTAAAAGCTTTTCGAAAGTTTTTCTCCCAGGGCTAAGGATTGCTACTGTCGTTCTTCCTACATTAATGATTAACAATTTTTTACGATATAAATTTAGTTCGGATTTTAATAGTGCAGCACTTTCTCAAGGCGCTCTTGAAATTTATTTAAAAAGTGGGATGTTTAATAGCCATCTAAAAAAAATAAAAGAGGTATACCATACTAAAATGCAAATCCTTCAAGAAGCGTGTGAATTATTGCTACCCGATAATACTCGTTTTTCTAAACCGACATCAGGATTCTATCTATCCATCAATTTGCCCGAAAATGTGTCAGCAAAACAGGTAGTCCATATGCTAAACGAGGAGCATATATATGTTGATGATGCCTCAAGAATGTTTTTACCAGAATATAAAAAGGATAATCTCCTTCGATTAAGTATCTCTCAAGTGAAAGAAAGTCAAATTAAACTAGGGGTGGAGCGATTGGCTCACTGTATTGCTTTAATTGACAGTAGAAAAAATCATATTGCTCCAAATAACTTTTTACTCTTTTAGAATGGGTATGTTTATATTGAAGTTAGCGTTAGGATTAAGCAATTTCCTACGTTAAGAAAATATGGATAGAGTCCTGATTAACAAGGACAAAACGGTGTCTTCTTCTGACGAGATAACTTTTGATTGAATAACGAATCAGTGTGAACGATAAGTATCCGAAAAAGGCTAGATATTTATTTCTAGCCTTTTTATATAACTTTGTGAAAAATTCTACTTAAACTAACCTGCTCCGTTAGTTCAACAAGAAAAGCTGCCAAAATGACAGCTCCGATCTTAAACTCTTGCCCCCGTTAAATTAACAAGAGAATTTTATATTCAAGTTTTTCTATTTGTAATAAATTCAAAGAAATTAGGAAATCCACAATTTATATGCTACACTTGGTTTACCATTTGATTTACTGTTTTCAGATACCCTACTCATTTTTGAGTGGGGTTATTTGTTTTTCTAAGTAAAATAGATAACAGACTCTAAAAAAGAGTCTGTCCATGTTTGGCGTTATAATTAAGCCTTACGAACGTTAGCGGCTTGTGCTCCACGTTGACCTTGCTCAAGATCAAAAGTCACTTCTTGACCTTCTTCTAATGTTTTGAACCCTTCGCCTTGAATAGCTGAGAAATGAACGAATACGTCTTCTCCACCTTCACGTTCGATGAATCCGAAGCCTTTTTCGCCATTAAACCATTTTACTTTACCTTTTTCCATGTTTGTTGCCTCCTAGTGTGTTAGCACACACAATGTATTACTATCCTTGCTCTCAGTGATCATCAAGACGAAAAGTTATTACTGATACTATCCTTTACACCGAACAAAAATAATCCATTTTATGATAGCATTTTTTGAAATTGTTTGCAAGGAACCCAAATTCTACTAAAGCACCCGTTAGTTTAAGTGCATTTATTCACAATGTTCGCTGTCTATACAAAGAAGAAGCTTGCTGACTCTTACAAGTTAGTGAGACTAATAGCAATTTTGCTTAAAATTTCCAATTGTTGTAGAATAGTGTAAAGTAATTTTATTTTAAGGAGGGTAATGAAAATGAAAATTTTGTATGATGAAACATACACTTCGAATGAAGGAAGGCGAGCAAGCAGGAATATTTGGTATGGAGATGCTGATATAACAGTTGATGGTGAGCATGGAAAAATCATTAATCTAAATGAAGATTTTATGGATAATTTATGCGAAATAATAAAAAATGATTTATCTAAAAATGCAGCAAATAAGCCTACTGAAACTAACTGGTATATTTATGGAAGTGGTGTAACTCTGGAAACTATTGGAGACAATAACCTTCCGACAATTATGGTTCGTGAGAAATCTGACGAGTTTATAACTAATTTTAATATCAGTGACCACGATTTTGCTGTAAATATTGATGCTATTCTGCTGTTTAAGGCTGAATTTGAAAAACGTTTAGCTAGTAATTGAGGAGTAATATCACTATAAGCATTTTCAAACTATTTTAGGGGATGATTACATAATGAAATCATTCTCCTTTTCATGTGATGGGAGTCTTTTTGTGTGGAGGAAAAGGACATTTAGAAATACGGATTGTGAATAATTACACTTAAATTAACCTGCCCCGTTAGTCGAATAAGAAAAAGGCTGCTTATTTAGCAGCCAGATCTTAAAGGAAAGCACCCGTTAATTGAACAAGCTAATTTCCGTTTTCTGCGATTCTTCTTAGTTCTCTTGCACGAGAAATTATAAAATCAGTCATATACCTTTCCAAAAATAATTTGTCCGCAATAATTCCAATTGGTCCAAAAGGTGACTTATACTCAAATGTATCAATCATTATAGTCCCACCTTTTTCCTCTTTGAATTGATGGGTATGTGTAAAAGAACTAAAAGCTCCTTTTACCATAATATCAACAAACACAGTGGGCTTTTCCATATGAATTACTTTTGCTGTTAACCTTTGTTTAATACCAAAATGAGTAGCTTCCCAAGTAACAGTATCGCCCTTTTCTAAATGCCCCTGCGTAACTCCACCAACAGCCTTTTCCTTTGTTTTAGAAGTTGTTTGAGTATGAATATCTACGTTCCTCGCAAGGTTAAAACATACCTCAACCGATGCTTTAATAAATTGTTGGTGCCGAATAACAGGCATTACCTATTCTCCTTTTATAAGCACTATTTAACATTATAATTATAATTCTTGAAGGAAAAATTAACTATCACTTGTTCCGCTAACCTGCCCGTTAGCTCAACAAAAACATACTAAGATTAGTAGTGCAGACCAAGGCATTGGTTAGCACTACTATTTTTTATATAGTAGAAGTGAAGAATAGGTCGACGGTCTTTT
>NZ_JAQMWQ010000032.1 GCF_030403775.1 Paenibacillus sp. BSR1-1 | reverse complement strand
TTGATTAGCTCATAAAATAAAACGTTGGCTTCGTTTCAATAAGAAACGAATATTATTGTTTGTTGACGTTTTTGTTTGTTTAGTTTTCAAAGAACAATTATATAAGGTAATTTGGAGCGGGTGATGAGAATCGAACTCACAACATCAGCTTGGAAGGCTGAGGTTTTACCACTAAACTACACCCGCGTATAAAATTTTGAATGGTCGGGAAGACAGGATTCGAACCTGCGACCCCTTGGTCCCAAACCAAGTGCTCTACCAAGCTGAGCTACTTCCCGTAATAATGGCGCGCCCGAAAGGAGTCGAACCCATAACCTTCTGATCCGTAGTCAGACGCTCTATCCAATTGAGCTACGGGCGCATCTTGTTAAAACCAACTTTTAAAGTTTATCACACTTAATTGGGTTTGTCAAATCTTTTTTTGGTGCGGCCGAGAGGACTTGAACCTCCACGGGGTTGCCCCCACTAGGCCCTCAACCTAGCGCGTCTGCCATTCCGCCACGACCGCATTAAATCAGCGACAAAGATAATCATATCAGATTACCGATTACTTTTCAAGAGGAAATAAATGGTGCGGGTGAAGGGAGTCGAACCCCCACGCCTTGCGGCGCCAGATCCTAAGTCTGGTGCGTCTGCCAATTCCGCCACACCCGCATAATGTTGTCTAAAGGTGAGCCATGAAGGACTCGAACCTTCGACCCTCTGATTAAAAGTCAGATGCTCTACCAACTGAGCTAATGGCTCATTTCATATCCATGAGCTAACGGCTCAACAAAAGAAATGGCTGGGCTAGCTGGATTTGAACCAACGCATGTCGCAGTCAAAGTGCGATGCCTTACCGCTTGGCTATAGCCCAATAACAAAAAAATAAATTAAATGGCGGTCTGGACGGGACTCGAACCCGCGACCTCCTGCGTGACAGGCAGGCATTCTAACCAACTGAACTACCAGACCAATTAATTAAGAAACAGAAAATGAGCTTTTGCTCATTCTCCATTTCTGATGACCCCTACGGGATTCGAACCCGTGTTACCGCCGTGAAAGGGCGGTGTCTTAACCGCTTGACCAAGGGGCCAAAAATTATATGGCGGAGAAGGAGGGATTTGAACCCTCGCGCCGGTTACCCGACCTACACCCTTAGCAGGGGCGCCTCTTCAGCCTCTTGAGTACTTCCCCAATATGGCTCCGCAGGTAGGACTCGAACCTACGACCGATCGGTTAACAGCCGATAGCTCTACCACTGAGCTACTGCGGAATAATATTATCTATTTCTTAAACAAGGCGTTTGCCCTGTCGACTCTTTACATTATAATGATGAAATAATATAAAGTCAATACGATTTTTAAATAAAGATTTTTTCCAAAATCTCTCCTTACTCGAATATTACCTCCTGGATCTTCGTCAATTTCCCTTTGCATTTTCCGCACACATATCTGCTTGTATTAATGCTTCTTTTTCTTTGATAGGATTGTTTGCATTTCATGCATTGGTAGACAAGTATTTTTTTCAGAGAACGCTTTACTTTCCGTTCCGGGAGTTGATTGCAAAACCGGGGTGCCCCAACCTTTTTTAGAAGAACTTTAAAGTCTTGATCGCGATGCTGATATCCTCTTCCTTCAAGATGAAGATGGTAATGGCATAGTTCGTGTTTAATAATCCCGATCAATTCTTTTTCTCCTAGCTGTTCTAAATACTTTTTGTTGATTTCAATATTATGTGTGTTTAAAAGATATCTGCCGCCGGTTGATTTTAACCTTGGATTAAAGGAAGCATGATGCTTAAAAGGTTTTCCAAATGATTCAATTGAGGTTTTTTCTACCAATAACTGAAGACTTGAATCATCCATTTAAACTCCCCTCCCTTTCTCTTCGAACGTGACAACCTATTATAGCATATATTGTTTATACCCTTATTGAAGAATGCTTTTCGGGAGGTTTTAATTATGCCGACTTGGTTTCAAAACCAAATGAAAAGAGCTTTCTATGAAAAGAACCGCTACCAGATCAAGATGTTAAACCAGTGCTGGTTTTTTTACAGAAAAAAACACTGCTCTTAAAGCAGTGTTTTCTCTTTAATTAAGAAGGCTGCAGCATGGTTAGGGCAACCCGGCCTTTTTTCATATCAACGGAATCTACCCAAACTGTAACCACATCGCCGACAGATACAATATCTAGTGGATGTTTTACAAATCGGTTGCTCAGTTTTGAAATGTGAACAAGCCCGTCTTGTTTAACGCCGATATCGACAAATGCCCCAAAATCAACAACATTCCGTACGGTGCCTTGCAGTTCCATACCGGCTTTTAAGTCCTCTAGTTTTAATACATCTTTTTTCAAGAGTGGACGAGGTAAGTCATCTCGCGGGTCTCTCTCAGGTCTCACCAAAGCATCAACGATATCTTTTAAGGTTAATTCGCCAATCGCCAATTCTTTAGAAACAGACTTGAGGTCAAGACCGCTTAATGCTGCTTTTAGCTCTTCGGAACCTAGTGCGTCCGTAGTAAAGCCCAGTTTTGCTAATAGTTTTTTTACTTCGTCATAGTTTTCCGGATGAATTCCTGTCCGGTCTAACGGCTGTTTTCCATCTAATACCCGCAGGAAACCAATAGCCTGTTCATAGGTTTTCGCACCAAGGCGGGGCACTTTCTTCAACTGAACCCTGCTTGTGAATTTCCCTGTCTCTTCTCGCATTTTGACAATATTGTTTGCGGCTGTTTTGTTTAAACCCGCAACATATTGCAAAAGTGAGGATGATGCTGTATTAACATTTACGCCCACCCGGTTAACCGCTGTTTCTACGACAAAATGCAGCGATTCTGAAAGTCTTTTTTGTGAAACATCATGCTGGTACTGGCCAACGCCGACTGATTTCGGGTCGATTTTCACTAATTCAGCTAATGGATCCTGCAAACGTCTTGCTATGGATACCGCGCTCCTTTCTTCAACCTGGAAATTCGGAAATTCTTCCCTTGCCAAGTCAGAGGCGGAATACACGCTGGCGCCAGCTTCATTAACAATCAAATAGAAGACTTCTTCATCCATTTCTTTTAAAATATCAGCGACGAACTGCTCTGTTTCCCTTGATGCGGTACCGTTCCCGATTGCCGCCATTTCTACCTTATATTCACGAAGGATATTAATAAATTTTTCTCGCGCTTCTTTTGCTTTGAAATCTGAAAGATGTGGATAAATCACATCAATTTTCAGCACTTTACCCGTTTCATCGACAACGGCTAATTTACAGCCTGTCCGGTAAGCCGGATCGACACCAATGACGACTTTTCCCTTCAATGGCGGCTGCAACAATAAATTACGCAGATTCTCAGAAAAAATATGAATCGCTTGTTCCTCTGCTTTTTCTGTTAACTCAGAGCGGATTTCCCGCTCAATTGATGGTTGAATTAAGCGTTTATAGCTGTCTTCTACCGCTTCTAACACGATTGGCGCTGCAGATGAATTGGTATTATGGATCCATTTTTTAGATAGATACGACAGGATTAAGTCGGTATTCATTTTTACTGAGACTCGAAGAATGTCCTCTTTTTCGCCGCGATTTAAAGCTAAAATTCGGTGGGGAACGATTTTATTTACAGGTTCTTCGTACTCATAGTACATTTCATAGACGTTTTTCTCGTCCTTTTCTGCTTCTTTTACCGTAGAAGCAACTGTACCGGATTTGGTTGTTTCTTTACGTATCCATTTACGGCCTTCCGCATCATCAGATACCATTTCAGCTATGATGTCTTTCGCACCTGCGATAGCCTCTTCAATCGTTCGGACTTCTTTTTCCTCGGATAAAAACTCTTTTGCTTTCTCTTCGATACTCTGGTTCGAAAAGGTTAGCAGCCATTCGGCCAATGGTTCGAGACCTTTTTCTTTCGCGATAGTGGCCTTGGTTCGTCTTTTTTGTTTGTATGGACGATATAAGTCTTCTACCTCTTGAAGTTTTTCAGCCTTTGTTATATTTTGCTGGAGTTCATCCGTTAATTTGCCCTGTTCGGAGATGATTCGGATAACTTCTTCTTTTCTTTGTTCAAGGTTTTGTATGTATTGCCAGCGTTCTAGGATATTACGGATTTGTACTTCATCAAGAGCGCCGGTCATTTCTTTTCGGTAGCGTGCAATAAATGG
This sequence comes from Paenibacillus sp. BSR1-1, assembly GCF_030403775.1. GTDB lineage: Bacteria > Bacillota > Bacilli > Bacillales > Cytobacillaceae > Neobacillus. The sequence continues at coordinate 52,571 of NZ_JAQMWQ010000032.1, read as the reverse complement.
AACTGTATTTCCTTCATTTAATAAAGAGATAACATTTTTAACTTGCTTATAGGGAATAGCGAGTTCGGTGGCAATTTTCCCTAACAACTGATCTTCTTTTACCATTGTTTCAGTCACAAGAATAATCCTCCAATCTTTTTTCTTATTGTATCAAATTAACATGGGCGTTTCATTAAACGAGTGTTGTCCATTTTTTTATCACGACTTTTTCATGGTCGCGGGTATTTGGAAGTGTTCTTATCGACCGCCACTTCTCTTTTTTCTTGCTCACAGGCTTTATGGGTGACCGGTACCTTTCTTTTTCATCTTCTCGGGCACTATTAAATTTTTATAAAAAAAAGCAAGCCATGAAAGCTTGCTCTAAGCAGTATTAAGTATAAGGGCAGAATATGTATGAAAAAACGCTCTTTTAAAAAGAGCGTTCATTTAACTAGAATTCGATGAGACCTAAGCTAACTTGCAAGGCTTCATCCACTTTTTCCATCATTTCGTCATCGAGATGGGTAATTTTATCGGTTAACCGCTGCTTATCAATTGTACGAATTTGCTCTAACAGAATGACCGAATCCCGTTCAAATCCGTAGCGCTTCGCATCAATTTCTACATGAGTTGGTAGCTTCGCTTTTTGAATTTGAGCTGTAATCGCTGCAACAATCACTGTGGGACTAAACCGATTCCCGATGTCGTTTTGGATGACAAGTACAGGACGGACGCCGCCTTGTTCAGAACCAACAACTGGGGATAGGTCCGCGAAATAAACGTCACCACGCTTGACAATCAAAGGTTTATCCTCCGCTTACAAGACGTTCAACTGTGTGTTCTGCCTCATATTCTGCTTGAAATGCTTCAGATGCAATTCGAAGATTAATCTTTGCCATTTCCATGTATCCACGTCTCATGGACTCGCGAATTTGTCTCTTTTTACGTTCGCGTAAATACATTTTTGTTGCCTGGTAGATAAACTCGCTTCGGTTTACATTTTCCTGCTTTACGAAACCATCTAACTCAGTTAATAAGTGTTGCGGTAACTTCACTAAGATTTCCGTAGTTGCGCCAGTTTCAGACACAAACATACACCTCCACCATCACTACACACCATTTTTTATCTGTACCATATTTTATAATAACACTAAACGAGCCCAATTCATAGACTAAATATAATTCTACTGTATTATAAGCCAATAAAAGCCTCTTTTATGCACAAACAACCGCAATATCATAAATATGTTAAAATTTCTTTTTTTAACCCTGTTATTCATCGAGCAAATAATTTTTTATCTCGACAATTTTACCGCCTTTTTTGTAAAGCCGCGGAACACGCCCTGCTACCATACAAGGGATTTCATAATTAATCGTCTCCAATTTAGCGGCAATCTCATTGATCGATATCGTCTGGTTTCCGTCTGACCCGATCAACGTTACTGTTTTGCCAACTGGAACCTCATAAGGAAGGCGAATCATGCACTGATCCATACATATTCTGCCGACAATCGGCACCCGCTTCCCATCCACCAGCACTTCTTGACCGGACAGCTTACGAATCCATCCGTCAGCATAACCAATGGGAATCGTTCCAATCCATTCATCCTTCCCTGTTTCATACGTTGCTCCATAACTCACTTTATCGCCTTTTTGCATCTTTTTCACATGGACAAGCCGCGCTTTTAAGGAAAAGGCCTCTTTTAAGGAAAAAGGAATTTCTTTTTCCATCTCAAGCGATGGCGTTAAGCCGTACATCGCAATCCCAAGACGTACTGCATTAAAGTAAGCTTTCGGAAAACGAATGGCAGCGGCACTATTGCTGGAGTGTACATATTTCGGCCGTTTCGTTAACGATGTCAGCAGGTTTTCAAATGCAGCTAATTGCTGCTGAAAATAGGTTTGATCCAGTTCATCAGCTGTCGCAAAGTGGGTATAGATTCCTTCAAAAAGAAACTTTGCTTCATTCGCCATCATTTGCTCCAATTCTTTTAACTCTTCACTGCTGCGAATGCCAAGTCTCCCCATGCCCGTATCAACCTTTATATGAACGGTTAGCTTCTCACCAGCTTGCAAATATTTTTTGGCTTCCTCAAGCCAATCCTTTTGGAAAACAGTGAGAGTGATCTGATTTTTTGCAGCCAAATGCACATCTTGAGGACGTGAGGCACCTAATACCAGGATAGGAGCTTGAATGCCTTTTTTCCGTAATGCGATAGCTTCATCCATAAAAGCAACAGCTAAATAAGCAGCCCCTGCGGCCAAAGCAGTTTCAGCCACCTTGGCATCTCCATGTCCGTAAGCATTGGCTTTCACAACCGCGATGATTTCAATCTCTTTAGGGAGATGATTTTTCACGGAGGTTATATTCTCTTCTATACCATCTAAATCCACTTCAGCCCAGGTATCTCGGTAAAAATGATCAAGACTTTCCATAATTCCACTTCCTATAAGAGTTATCACATTTTTATATTTTACCATAAAAAAACAGGCTCTAGGAAAGAGCCTGTAGTAAAGCGTCTATTTTACCGCATCGCCTTGAACGGATTGTGCAACATCAATCATTTCTTCTTTGGTTAGGTTTTTCGAAGCAATCATGTAATCGACGCCATCATGAGACCAGGAGATGGAATGATCAGTTACTGCTCCGATGGTCATTCCTAAATCAACAATATCCCCTTCAACATATGTTGGAGCCGTTGCTTCTTTAACTGTAACTTTCTCCTGAACTAGAGTAAATGACTTTTTGCCATCATAGGTTAATACAACTCGCTTTCCATTTTTGATCTTCACTTCTTTTTCCCCAATTAACTTTGTTCCTTTCAACTCAGCCGTCGGATACTTAACCGTAAAGGCCTTGTCGCCGCCCTCTGCCATGGCCGGTAAATGAAGCTGAGCGCGAGTCATGTTCTTCTTCATATCGAAAGCGTCCTTGTCGAAACTGGCGTTAAATTTCACCTTGGAGAACTCCACTGTTACCAGAGCATTTCGATCAGGATCCATCACTTTGACAACAGCTGGTGATAAATCTTTTTTATTCAATTTAATTTCCTGGAATGGAAGCATACTATTGTTTTGATAACGGGTTTTCGTTTCAAATACATAGTAATCCTTTGTTGTTGAGAATTTGGCACTTTTATCTGCGACAATATCCTTGATCAATGATTCATACAAGTAAGCTTGACTGCTGTTTTGCGGCCAATCGCTTTGGAAGCGGAAACTCTTATTTAGCGCAGGCGTTAAGACAAATACCCCTTGTTCATTACGCAATATCATTTGGCTTTGATCCTTTTCGGCATTTTTCAAATTTACCCGATAAAAGGTAGGATCTTTATGCCAGATTTCAACGTTATAAACTTGAGAATCTGAACCCATTTTCAGTGTCATTTTTGCATTTACTTTATAACCGGACAGATCTCCGAGTTTACCATTTAACTCCTTCACCACATCATCTTGCGATTTAGAGCCGCAGGCAGCAAGCATGAAGATGACCATCAGTCCCGTCATGAGCAGCAACAACTTTTTCCTCATTCCTTCAACCCCTTCTTGTCTCATTTCATATGATTTTAAGAAGAGAAAGGCAGGGAATGCCCATAGCTGACCTTGTCTCTCCTATTTCCCTATGAATATATGAGACAACCTTTGGGTTTATGATAAGGAGATTGCCAAGCTGTTTAAAAATTATATCCTTATTCTTCGATTACCACTTGAGCAACTGCATATTCACGACTGTGTGAAATAGATAAATGAGCACTAACCTCTGGTTTAACGATAATAGGCTTTCCAAATGAATCTGATGCAATTTCAATATCTAAAAAGGATAACTCCTTGCCAATTCCAGTGCCGCAGGCTTTTGAAAAAGCCTCTTTTGCTGCAAATCTTCCTGCTAAAAATTCTACTTTACGGCGGTCGGAAAGGGTTTCAAGGGAATCCTTTTCACGGGCAGTTAAAATCCTCTCCGCAAATTTCCCCTGTCTATTTAGCAATTCCTGAATCCTGGAAAGTTCAATAATATCAATGCCAATCCCTTTAATCATCGTTTATCTTCCTTCTATTTAAATTCTTACTAGCATATTAGTGTACAAGATAGCATTTCTGTTTAAGATGGTAATGAGAGGAGGTCAATCATGTTTACTCGAACCGAAAGCTTCCGTGAATTCATCCGCTTTTATCCGATTGTTTCTATTATTATTGCCATTCATGCATTATTATATCTTTTAACCATTTTACCAATGTTTCCAAACGATTGGTTCTTCGAAAACCTTTCCGGCGTCAATCTTTATATTATGGAAGGAGAATTTTGGAGACTGATTACACCGACATTCATGCATGGCAGTTTTTCACATATGCTGTTTAATAGTTTTTCTCTTGTGTTATTTGGACCGGCCCTTGAGCGTATATTAAGGTCGGGAAGATTTATTTTTGTGTATCTCTCCAGCGGACTCTTCGCTAATCTAGCAACTCTGCTTCTTGAGCCGTTAACTTATACGCATGTTGGCTCAAGCGGTGCAATATTTGGACTGTTTGGATATTACATTGCGATTATTCTTTTTCGGAAACATATGCTGACAAAGCAAAATTCCCAAATTATTATTACTCTTTCCATAGTTAGTCTAATTATGACCTTTATACAGCCAAATATAAATATAACCGCCCACCTGTTTGGGTTGCTTGGCGGTTTTTTACTGGGCGCCATCCCTTATTTTAATAAAAGGGATTTGGCGGATTCCATTCAAGTAACGACAAGCTGGGCTGGGAGCCAAAGAAAAAATCTGTCCTTTCAATCCCCTATAAAGCTTATTATTTGGGGGGCGATTATTATTATCGCCATTATTGTTTTTTTTGCGCAAAGGTAAAAGGGATTGCAAACGAAACTAAACTTCGGTGCAGTCCCCTTTTTTATTTCTTGAATACCATTCAAAAATTTTTTCTATATCACTTTTTTCTATATCAATGACAGACCCGCCTCCAGCCCCGACTCCCGATTTAACATTTGCTTCGATGGTTCCTAGGTTTCGTTTCCGTTGAAAGGGGCTTCCCCTCGTTTCTAAGCTCTGAATTTTGTTTTTTTTCATAAAAACAGTTGTTCGTTTTATAAACTGAAACCTAAGGCTTAGCTGCTGCTCATTGAGAGCCCATCCAGCAGCCCTGTATTTGTGTATTGCCCAAATGGTCACAAACGCTAGTAAAATGAAAGAAAGCATACCCCATACTTTTAAAAAGATAAGCGAAATGATGACAATAGGAATCACGAAATACCAGGTGCGTAAGATATACCGCCACATCGCCCGTTTAGGGGCCGGGTTGAAAGAATTTGCAAAGATATAATCAGATATATGAGGCCCGATAATGGATTGAATTTGCTTCACTTTTACAATTGGCAAAAGAGTGACATTTGCACCTTCGAGATTCGCTGTGGAGCCGCCTGCACTTTCAATAGTGACAGTACCATAGCCGAGGAAGTGCCTGACAAGAGTTTCACTAACGCGGATGGCCTGTATGCGGTTCAAAGGAATGGTAATTTGCCTTTTTTCTAACAATCCATGTGAAATGATGAAATCCTTTTCTGTTTTCACCACGGTAAAATTCGAATATTTCAGCATCGTCATGACCAGTGCGATCAGCCATGCAAGGAAAAAACCAAGAAACACGATGATGGCGATGATAAATAAATTATGTACCGCCCATTTTTCAAAACCGCCAAATAATCGTTGAAACGGAATAAGGTCATCTAATTGCGAAAGTAGCGCAAAAAGGGCAGATATCACAACTCCGATGCCGCCTGATGTTAATGATAGAATCATTAATTGGCCGAAAGAAATTTTAAAAACAGGCTGGCCTTCTTGAACAAACTGCGTCTCACCCGCTCCACCATTTTTTGCGGCGGCTACATACTCTTGAATCAGCCTAGCTTCTTCTTTAGAAATGGCCGAAAGGACCGCTTCGGCCTCCTCTCCTCCACCACCGCCAGCAGTTTCAATTTGCACCTTTACTAATCCAAATATTCGCTGCAAAATCCCTTCAGTCAAATCGATGCTTTGAATCCGTTCAAATGGAATATAACGTTTCTTGCGGATAAAGACTCCATGTTCAATCCGAAGTTCATCGTTTTCGAAACGAAAAGTAAACCTTAACCAGGATAGTATCCCTGTTAATAAAATAATCAAAACAACGACTAACGAAATGACCAAAGAACCCACTAAACCTTCCTTGCCATGCCGGCCAACAGAGATAATAAAGGCAATCCCAGGCAGAGCGAGGCCTTTTAATCTCTTACCAGTTTGAATCACACTTGCGATTGGATGAAGCCGTTTTGGTTTAGACATCTTCTTCCGCCACCCTTGCCAATTTTGAAATAAAGAATCGCAATTCCTCTGCTTCGCTCTCTTCTAGGGCAGGAATCTCATGGGCAGTAGCGGCCGTATGAACAACCACAGAGGCAAGCTTATATTTTCGTAAAATTGGACCTTGCACGGTATCCACATGCTGGACCCGAACCATCGGGACGAGCGTGCGGCTGATGATAAAAATTCCTCCCTGCAATTCAATTTCCTCTTCGCGCACCTCATATCGCCAGCGCTTCCATCTTAAAGCTGGAAATAGAATAATATGTAAAAAGGGAAAAATCACTCCGAACACGATTAAAAGGACGGAAATCCAAAATGGCCAGTCGAAAATATGTATGAGGAAAAGGAATAAAGCGGTGATCGACCAGCCAATTGCTGATTTAATGATACCTGAGATGCGCCAAACCTTTAGGGCTTTTGCAGAAATTCGTTTTTGCGGTTCAGAGAACATAGAACCCCCCTCCTAACATCCCATTTATTATATTCAAAAAAGCATGGATATAATATCCATGCTTTTTGTCTTAATGGTTAAAGCTTCTAGGCTTCGAAGATCTTCCGCCCGTTTTTTTCTCACCGCTTCTTGGTTTTACTGGTGCTTTTTTTCGGCGGTCAGAATTGTAGCCTCCACGTGAATCATCCTTACGGCGGCGGTCACGATCATTATAAGGCTTTCTTTCCCGTTTTTGTGGAAGAGGTGATTCTTCTGTTAATTTAACTGGAGTTGTATCCGGTTCTTTTGTTAACATCTTCAATACTGCAGCAACAACTGTTGTAGCATCATTTGCTTCTAACAATTCATCTGCTGCCGCTTTGTAGTAATGAAGATTGTTGGACTCAATTGTTTGTGTGATTTTGTCTACAACTGCACGCTGTTGACCTTCTAACGCTTCATCAAGGGTCGGAGCCTTCATTCTTTCCATTTTGCGCTTCGTTGTTTTTTCAACTACAGCAAGGTAAGACTTTTCACGTGGTGTAATGAATGTCATTGCTACGCCTGCTTTTCCAGCACGGCCAGTACGACCAATACGGTGAACATAGCTTTCTGGATCTTGTGGAATATCGAAATTGTAAACATGTGTAACACCAGAGATATCAAGACCACGTGCTGCTACGTCGGTTGCGACAAGAACATCAATTGCTCCTTCTTTAAATTTACGAAGAACCTGCAGACGCTTTGCCTGGCTTAGATCGCCATGAATACCTTCTGCCGTATACCCTCTTAAATTCAATGCCTCAGACAATTCATCGACACGGCGTTTTGTACGGCCAAAAACAATCGCCAGCTCCGGTGATTGAATATCCAATAGTCTTGTTAACACATCAAATTTGTTTTTCTCCTGTGTTTCAAGATAGTATTGATCAATTAATGGAACCGTCATCTCTTTCGTTTTCACACGAACAATTTGAGGGTCCTTCATGAATTTCTCAGCCATTCTTTGAATTGGTCCCGGCATTGTAGCTGAGAAAAGTAATGTTTGGCGCTCAGTCGGTGTTGATGCAAGAATAGATTCAATATCTTCAATGAATCCCATATTTAACATTTCATCTGCTTCATCAAGAATAACCGTGTTAACAGTATCTAAGCGCATTGTTTTTCTGTTAATATGGTCTAACACACGTCCAGGAGTACCAACGATAATGTGTGGAGCTTTCTTTAATGAACGAATTTGGCGTCCAATATCCTGACCTCCATAAATCGGAAGTACGCGAACTCTTTTACCTGATCCGATTTTATAAAGCTCCTCTGATACTTGAATCGCTAATTCCCGTGTAGGCGCAATAATAATCCCTTGAATGGCATCAGCAGTCGTATCAACTTTTTCAACCAATGGAATTCCAAATGCAGCTGTTTTTCCAGTTCCTGTTTGAGCTTGGCCGATCAAGTCTTTATTTTCTAGGCTCAATGGAATTGTTTCTGCTTGGATTGGGGTCGCTTCCTCAAAACCCATTTTGAGGACAGCTTTTAAAGTGGCCTGACTTAGGCCTAATTCTTGAAACTTCGTCAATGTTTTCAATCTCCTTCATCTATATGAAAATATTTTATATCGTGCTGAATATTTTTTCCGATACGCATCAGTTACATCATTATTTTATCAAAAAAAAGACATTCTCCAAAGGAGTATGCCCTATTTTCATCGTTCTTTAGACACGTTGATGATAATCATACCATTTTAATTAGTATAATGCAATAAAGACAAATTTTATACATCTTTACTGCTCCATCAAAAAATCCAATACTTGGGAAAAGAGGGCCTCTTTTTCCTCGCAATGACAAATATGATGTTTCGACTGTTTAATATAGGTGAGTTTTTTTTGATTAGCACCAATCGTCTGAAATAAGTATTCAGCACTTTTCGGCGGCACAATCCCGTCACACTCTCCTTGTGCGATTAAAGTCGGCGTCTGTACCTGATGCAGCATAGGTTTGATAAAGGAAACAAGCCGACGGAATTGCAAGGTGGCCGCAAGTGGGGTTTCTGTTATTTTTCTTTTATAGCGCTGAAATAATTCATTCTTCTGTAAGTTTCCATTTACTGAATCCTTCAGGACAGAGAAAATATCCGCTGCCAATTGTTTAGGATTCACATAAAAGGCTGCCGCACTTAATAATACAAGCTTGTCCACACGATATTGGGCTGCCAGAAAGCTGGCAATCATGCCACCCATGGAAAAGCCAATCACGTACACGGTATCACAAACTTCGATCAGACTTTTCAATTCTTCCTCGGCATGATGAATCCACTCATCAAAGTGGATCCCTTTTAACGACCCCGACTCACCATGACCAGGCAGTGTTGGGACACTGAATATCCAATCTGTTCGCTCTTTCAAGTATTCGACAAGCGGTTCTACTTCATAGGGCGCTCCCGTAAAACCATGAATACATAAACAGCCAATCATAACGCTCACCTGCCATTTAAACCATTATTTACCTTGCAGGGCTGTGACGATTTCTTCTAATCTCATCCCTCTCGATGCCTTGACAAGCACCAATGTTTTTTCGTTTACATACTGCTCTAATTCTTGAAGGAGCTCGCGCTTTTCAGTAAAAGCAAAAACTCTATCTTCGCCAAGCTTTTGGCTTGCTCCTTTGGCAATATATCTGCCTAAGTTTCCAAAGGTAAATAGAAAATCAATTTTTTCGCTGCTTAAGCGTTCTCCAATTTGATAATGATACTGCTCCTCTTCAGGCCCAAGCTCTAGCATGTCGCCAAGAACAAGGACTTTTCGCTCATAGCCTTGAAGGTTTGCTACGAGTTCAATTGCTGCGAGCATTGAGGTTGGACTGGCATTGTAAGCATCATTGATAATTTTTTCTCCGTGACTGCCTTCGACTAACTCCATGCGCATATTTGTCAGTTTAATCCCTTTTAGCCCTTCGTTTATTTTTTCAAAAGGGACGGAAAAATAACGGGCAATCATCATCGATGCTAAGGCATTTAAAATATTATGTGTTCCTAACACAGGCAGTTCAAACCATTCATTTGCAGCATTAATGGTGAAGCGGTTTCCCTGCTCCATTTGAATAATTTCGGTTGGATAGAAATCATTCTCATCCGTTCTGCCAAACGTTTGAACCTGAATATTTCCTTTATATTGTTGAATCCGTTCCATGAGCAGCGGCTCATCACCATGCAGGACGGCAATACCGCCATCTTGCAGACCTTGAAGGATTTCAAGCTTTGCTTCGGCAATTCCTTCACGGGAGCCAAGGTCCAAAAGATGTGATTCCCCGATGTTTGTAATCACGACAGCATCAGGACAGGCGAGCTTTGTTAAAAATTCAATTTCTCCCCGGCCGCTCATCCCCATTTCCAAGACAGCAATTTCCGTGTCCTCATCCAAGCCTAATACAGTTAACGGGAGGCCAATATGGTTATTATAATTCCCTTCCGTTTTTTGAACTTTATATTGGGTTGATAATATTCCCGCCGTCATATCTTTTGTGGTCGTTTTTCCGTTACTTCCCGTGATCCCGACGACCTTCACGGCTAGCTCTCGTCGGTACTTACGCGCTAATTCCTGTAAAGCTTCCAGGCAATCCTCGACAATCAGGATTGGCAGATGGGCCGGAGGATTTGGTACATCACTCTGCCAAAGGGCAGCAGCCGCGCCCTTACGGATAGCATCCTCTACATATTTATGTCCATCAGCATGTTCTCCTTTAAACGGAACGAACAGGTTCCCTGCTCCTATTTTACGGGAATCGATTGAAACACCAGAAATCATCGTTTTAGCAAATGAAGTGATATCATTTTTAGCAGAAACCATTTTAGCAACTTGCTGTAAAGAACGTTTTATCATTGCTGATACCCTCCTTTATTTTTAAATGTAAATGGACACGGCAATTCAGCCGTGTCACCTGTTGTTTTGATTAGAACGTGTATTTAATATTTTGTTTCTCGGCATGTCTTTCTTCTGCAAGACTTACGAGGCGTTCGATTAACTGTGGATACTCGACCCCGGTGTGTTTCCACAATAGAGGGAACATACTGTATGGCGTGAACCCTGGCATTGTATTTACCTCATTAATGAGAACCTTGCCCTCCTTCGTTAAAAAGAAATCGGCGCGCACAAGACCGGAACAATCCAATGCTTTAAAGGCCCCGATAGCCATTTCCTTAATCTCAGCGTATTCCTCATCAGTTATATCAGCAGGAATAATTAAGGCTGTATCGCCATCTTCATACTTTGCCTTATAATCATAAAAGTCTGTTTTCGGAACAATTTCACCGGCAACAGAGACTTCCGGCTCGTCATTGCCGAGAACGCCTACTTCTATCTCACGGGCAATAACACCCTCTTCAATAATGACTTTGCGGTCAAACTGGAAAGCTTCAACGAATGCCGCCTCTAACTCAGTGCGGTTTCGGCATTTACTGATACCAACACTTGAGCCAAGATTCGCCGGCTTCACAAAGCAAGGATAGCCTAGCTCTGCCTCCACCTTCGCATAAGATTCATCCTTCGCTTTCGCCCATTCACTTTTAATAAAAGCAACATAGTTTACTTGCGAGAGTCCGGCTTGTGCAAACACATTTTTCATCGTTACCTTATCCATTCCAGCTGCTGAAGCAAGAACCCCATTTCCGACGTACGGCAAGTTTAATAGCTCTAACAAGCCTTGCACGGTTCCATCTTCACCGTTAGGTCCATGAAGCAATGGAAAAATGACATCTAATGGTTCTCTTTCTTGTTTCTCAGCTTGGAAAAGGGACGGTGCCAAGGATAATGGCGACAATTGATTTCCTTGAGAGAATTCAAGTGCTTTGACATTTGCCGGCGGCTCACTTAACTGCGATCCTTTAATCCATTGTCCGCTTGTGTTTATGTAAATAGGATGAATATCAAATTTTTCAAGGTCTAATGCTTTAATTACCGCTAATGCTGTTTGCAGGGATACCTGATGTTCAGCGGACTTTCCTCCATATAACAAACCCAGTTTTGTTTTCATACGAAACAAACCTCCATATTCTCATTCACGTATTATTTTAACACTTTATTAATTAAGAAAGGAAATGTGTAATAGCCCATTTTAAATGTTTTTCTCTATTGATTAGTTTATGAACGATACTGCTTGCCTAAAAACAAATCTATCGGAATTTTGACATCCAAATCCTAATGAAAAAACAGCCCCAAGGCGGGACTATTTTTTATATGACATTCAGCTTCCATTCCTTTGTTTTTTTGTCAAAGATGAGTTTGGCGTGGAATGGCTTATTTGAGATGTCCTGATATTCCTCATACATATCGTCCATATTGGCAAAATCGCCGATGACCCAAATTGGAATTTCAATCTTCGTGCGCTGATGGTCTGCATCCCTTAAGGATATACAAATTCCTTCTTTAATAAAAGGTGTTAACGAAAGGAGGATTTCCTTCGCCACCGGAGGAAATGCCCGTTTCTTTCTAAGACCGAGAAGGGATTTTTCCGGTTTAAGCTCCCCGAGCTTTGCTGCCAGGGCGATGCTCAGCAAATGAAAAAAGTCCTTGAAGCTGCGGTAATAGATTTTGTTATACCAGCCGTCATCCTGTGCCAAATAAACAAAACGGTTACCCAGTTTATTATAAAAAGGCAATTTTAAATGATGCTTATGGTGACCTAAGTATAAAAGTTCAGCCATCTCCTGCCCTGTCAGCTCATTCAGCCCATCTTCTTCAATAAAATCAATCCAGCAAAAATTCCCGTAACTATAGACATCTTCTGCAGCCAATTTGTTAATTCTATCTTCCGGACAATATTCGAGCAGTGTGTGCATATTAAAATCAGCATCATCAAAACGGTGCGCGAGTAGCAGCAAATGGTTTAATGAACCTGAAAAAGCAGCCGTAAATTCATCGAATTCAATACCGTAGGACATTACATACTGGTCTGTTTGATTTAAATGGACATAAATGAGATCCCGTATGTCTTGATGATGCTTCTTCAAAGCCAAACTCCTCCGTTCAAACACAATATATTTATATTAATTTCCCTTTTCCAATAAACTGCCAAATACCCTTTTCCATACTTCCTCATTTTATCAAATAATAGGCCCAATAGCTTATTTCAATTCTTTTACAAAAAATATTTTTTAATTAACACCGTTTACATCATGGCAATTTTATTATTGGTGCCTGACACCCTAAAAAATACATATACTATGTATAAGTTATTATTGGTTTTTAAAGTGAGGTTAATCAGCATGATTAAAGATATGTCACCGGATGAGTTAAGTTTATATGTAATTAAGACGTTAAAAGAAAATAAAAAAGTTGATTTTGAGGCGATTTTAGAGGAACTTCAGCCCTATGATATTGCGAAAATCTATGAAGATTTACCGGAGAAGCATAAAGGACGGTTTCTTCTCTTTTTAAATATCGACTTCCTTGCCGACCTAATGGAGGAGCTTGAGACGACAGAGCAGCTCGATTTGTTGAATAAACTCGGTATTGAGAAAACCAGCAAAGTCCTCGATTTAATGGATAACGATGACCTGGCTTTATTATTACATGATTTGTCTCCTGAAAAAAAGGATTCCCTCCTATCAGGGATGAACACAGAGGAGTCAAAGGCTGTTAAAGATATCATGAAGTATCCGCCGGAAACAGCAGGCAGGATCATGACGAACCGTTTTATCTGGATTCGCAGCTATTATACAGTTCGGGAAGCAGTCGATAAGTTTAAAAGCTTTGCGGAGTTTGCTGAATCAATGAATTATCTGTATGTGACCGATGAGGACCGAAAACTGGTCGGCGTGGTATCTTACCGTGACTTACTGTTAGCTGGGCTGGAGGAAAAAATCGATACCATCATGTATGAGCGGGTAATTTCTGTATCGGTCATGACCGATCAGGAAATAGTTGCGCAAACAGCCGAGCGTTATGACTTCTTAGCAGTTCCTGTTGTCGATGAGGAAAATGTCCTTGTTGGGATTGTCACCGTGGATGATATTATCGATGTTGTCATCAAAGAGGCCAATGAAGACATTGAAAAATTATCGGCAACGGGGAAATCGATTGACTTTGAAACAAAAACATTCATAGCCGCAGCCAGAAGGCTGCCGTGGCTCATTCTCCTTTTATTTATTGGGCTTATTTCCGGAAGGATCATCAGCAGTTTCGAAGATACCCTTAAGCAGGTTGTCGCCCTCGCCTTTTTTATGCCGATGATTGCCGGCATGACCGGGAACACCGGCACGCAATCCCTTGCAGTGGTCGTGAGAGGTCTCATCTCATATGATATCAATAAAGGAGTGGTAGTCCGCTTGGTCACCCGCGAGCTTGGGGTAGGCATCACGATCGGGATCACCTGTGCCGTTCTGATTTCGATTATTGCTTATATTTGGCAGGGGAATCTAATTTTAGGAGCAGTAGTTGGATGCTCGCTATTTTTCACGTTAATTATTGGGACACTTGCGGGCACTATCATTCCGCTTATTTTGTACCGCTTTAAAATCGACCCGGCTGTTGCCTCAGGACCGCTTATTACGACCTTAAATGATATTTTTTCGCTCCTCACCTATTTTGGTATCGCTACAATGTTTTTAAAGCATTTAATGTAAAAAACGAAACCTTTTATCCCCATAATCGTTATATATGTTATAGGAATGTAATATATTTCCTAAAGGGTGTGGCGCGCAAAGCTTATCTCTGTCAGCAGCACCTCCTTAATTGCGGATAAAATGGGTGTGACGAATGGAAAGATACGTAAAAAAAGCAGACCGATTTGATTGGACGTTAACATTATTATTGATTCTTTTTTTCCTGATAAGTTGTGCGGCCATCTATAGTGCACAAACCTCTGCCCAGTACGATGAAAATTTTTTAGTCAAACAAGTTTTCTGGTATGCCGTTGGAGCTGGAATTATCTTAGTATCCATCTTTATCGATAGCTATCAGTACAAGCGCCTCTCCTGGTATTTATATGGATTGGGACTTTTATTGCTGCTTGCTGTTTATCTCGCCCCGGAGTCCATTGCTCCCCATCGAAATGGGGCAAAAAGCTGGTTCATCATTCCCAAACTAGGCTCAATCCAGCCTTCCGAATTTGTTAAAACCTTTTTAATTTTAGCGCTTAGCCGTGTCATTACCACCCATCAAGAAAAACATTTGGAGAAATCGCTTAAAATGGATTTTCTTTTACTATGTAAATTGGGGATTACCACGGCAGTTCCGCTCGGATTAATTATGCTGCAGCCTGACCTGGGAACAGCACTCGTTATTCTCTCTATCCTAACAGGTCTGATTTTAGTTTCCGGTATTACATGGAGAATCATTTTACCGATATACAGCTTTGCAGCCTCTCTTGCAGGTCTAATTTTTTATCTTGTTTTACAAAAGCCTGAATTTCTTGAAAAATATCTTCATGTTCAAACCTATCAATTTAACCGGATTTATGCTTGGCTTGATCCGAATAATCATTCCACCAGTTCCAGTTACCACTTATTAAAATCATTAAGGGCCATCGGTTCCGGTCTCATTTCCGGAAAGGGTTTTAGCCAACGCGAGGTGTATATTCCTGAAGCTCATACCGATTTTATCTTTGCCGTCATCGGTGAGGAGTATGGATTTGTCGGCGGCAGTATTGTTATCGGCCTTTTCTTTATGCTTATCTACCATTTAATTAAGACTTCCTTAGAGACTACCGATCCATTTAATACATATGTCTGCACGGGAATTATCAGTGTATTGACCTTCCATGTCTTTCAAAATGTCGGCATGACGATTCAGGTACTTCCGATAACCGGCATTCCTTTGCCGTTTATCAGCTATGGCGGCAGCTCGCTGATGGGCAATATGTTTGCTATGGGTCTGGTGTACAGCATCCGCTATCACCATCGAACCTATATGTTTTCTTCTGAAAAATCATTTAGTTCATGAAAACCATAAATATTTCTTTATTAGATAAACTGTTATAAAATAAATCTTGTTGAAAATATATATTTACTTAAGTGAAGGTGAACTATGGCACACTATATTAACTCTATTTTGGAGTTCTTATCGCAATTAGGTTATTTCGGCATTGCCTTAGGATTGATGATAGAGATTATCCCAAGTGAGATTGTTTTAGGCTATGGCGGTTATATGATTTCTCAAGGTCATCTCAGTTTTCCTGGTGCCGTCATAGCCGGTACGATCGGCGGCACGATTGCCCAATTGTTTTTATATTGGGCAGGATATTATGGAGGCCGTCCTTTTTTAGAGAAATACGGAAAATATGTCCTGATAAAAAAGAGCCATATCGATATTGCTGAAAATTGGTTTAATAAATACGGCGCCGGCGTTATATTTTCGGCACGATTTATTCCGGTTGTCCGACACGCTATCTCCATTCCAGCTGGTATTGCCAAAATGTCAGCTGCTAAATTTACTCTCTATACCGTGGCAGCAGTCATTCCGTGGACCATCCTATTCCTTTATTTAGGTCAAACCTTGGGCAGCAACTGGTCCCATATTAAAGAAAAAGCCCATCCATTTGTCGTGCCATTTATTATTGCCGCCCTTGTCATTGGAGCCATTTACTTTTTAATCAAAAAGACAAAGAAAACCACCGACTAAGCGCGGTGGTTTTCTTCGTTTTTAGAAAATTTCCTTTGAGCCCAGGCATCCAGTTTTTTCACATGCTGCTTGCCGATGGTTAGTCCGTAAATAATGAGCAGGACAATGATCAAAGTAAATAAATCTAATTTACCCGTTGAGATAAAGTTTATAATTCCCATTAACACTTGAGGAATTACTCCTGTAATGATCACCAAGAAAGTTGCGATCTTAAACCAGAAATCCGATTTTAATCCATAGCGGGCATATAACAGAAAAAAGGTCGATGACCACGCAAGTACCTCAAGACTGACTAATATGGCCCATTTATTTTCAACTAAAAAATCCATCATGTTCCCCCTCCTCAAAATAAAAAGCCTAGAAGAAATATCGCACATCGATAATTCTCCCAGGCTTTTATCCTTCCGTGTACACACTCAAAAGCGGAAGCGCCTTGGCGCTGCAGCTAGACCATTCTCAAAGTTCGTGTGCGTTTTCTCTCGGACCAGACTGACCTCAAAAAAGCCACGGAACCCTAGAAAACTTTTTTATATTTAGTTAATAAAGTCATTCTATCACAAAATACCGCGTGCGGCATTGACAGTTTTTACTTTTTAAAATGAAACGGCAATGTCGAGACAATCACTTTCTTTTTAAAAATCAGATACGCCCGAATTAAAAAGCTCGATTGATTGTGCAGGATATTATGCCAGCTTTTCTTCGTAATAAATTGCGGAATCAACACGGTAACCCGGTAATTGTTCTCGCTTGCTTTATGTTCGACCGTATCAATAAATTTCGAAAGTGGCTGAAGTACACTGCGGTAATGGGAATGCAAAGTGACGAGCCGGACATTAGGCTGCCATTTCTCCCATTTTTCCTCAAAGCGCTTTTCATCCTCACGATCGAACGAAACATATACTGCAAAAATTTGATCCGTTAACGACTTGGCATAATTAATCGAGTTTTCTACTACCTTAGTGATTCCTGCAACCGGAACAATAATCACATTTCCGTCGATTTGAAGGGCTGGCTTTTCTGGATCAATTCTTAATTGTTCGCCAACTGCTTCATAATGCACTTTTACTCTTAGGAATGCAAACACAATTAATGGCAGGAAAATAAACACAAACCATACTTGACCTAATTTTGTGACAAAGAAGATAATTAAAACCGTTAAGGTAATAAGGGCACCTATTAAATTGGCAGTAAGCTTTGCTACCCAACCTGCCGGCTTTTCTCGAAGCCACTTTATAATCATCCCCGTTTGTGACAAGGTAAACGGAATAAATACCCCAACCGCATAAAGAGGGATTAAGTGCTCTGTCTTCCCTTTAAATGCAATGATAAGCAGAATTGAGGCAATTCCTAAAGAAACAATTCCGTTCGAATAGCCAAGCCGGTCACCCCTGATGGTAAACATCCTAGGCATATATTTATCCTTCGCAAGACTGAATGCCAATAATGGAAAAGCAGAATAGCCGGTATTAGCCGCCAGCACCAAAATAAGCGCAGTCGTTCCTTGGATAAAAAAGTAAAGATAATTTCGTCCGAAGGTTTCTTTCGCAATTTGTGATACAACCGTTTCGTCATGCTTTGGAGCAATTCCGTAGTAATAAGCGAGAAAAGTAATCCCTGTAAATAAAAGGGCAAGGAGTGACCCCATTAAAATGAGCGTTTTTGCTGCATTTTTTGGTGCCGGGTCTTTAAAAGTGGGTATCGCATTCGAAATCGCCTCAACCCCCGTTAATGCTGAGCATCCTGAAGCAAATGCGCGCAGGAGCAAAAATAACGTTATTCCCTGAACAGGAGCCCCAATGGCTACATGATGTGTCGGCGATACTTGGCCAGTGAAGATTTTAAAAATCCCCACTCCAATCAAAATAAACAAAGCGACAACAAATAAATAAACCGGATAGGCCAGTATCGAAGCTGACTCTGTAAGCCCGCGGAGATTCAATATCGTAATAAAAATAACTAACACACAGGCAATAGATACAGTATGTGTATGTAAAGATGGAAATGCGGAGGTAATCGCATCTGTACCAGCTGAAACACTAACGGCCACTGTCAATATGTAATCAACTAATAGAGACCCTCCGGCGATTAATCCAGCTTTCTCACCGATGTTCTCCTTTGAAACAACATAGGCACCACCGCCATGCGGGTAAGAATAGATAATTTGCCGATAAGACAAAATTAAAGCTGCTAAGAGAACCAATATCCCTACTGCAATGGGAATCGAATACCAAAAAGCAATCACACTTATTGTTGCTAATACAATAAGGATTTGTTCCGTTCCGTATGCCACAGAGGATAAGGCATCTGAAGACAAAATCGCTAATGCCTTTAAAATATTTAATTTTTGTTCGCCTAAAGCCGTTGATTTTAGCGGCCTTCCGATTAATAATCTCTTAACAGAAGAGAGCAAGTGATTCACCCACCGTTTTTGAAGTAGAATTACCGATTGATTTTATCACAACATATGGGATTATTTGAAGTGTTTTATTTTTGACATACATCCATATCGTTATTCTTTACGAAACTCCTTCAATTATGAGGCCAGAAAAAAACATGGAGACCAGAGATTCTCTATGCACTCGGTTCTATCCAAAATGGCCGCTTATTTTGTGGCATTGATTTCAGTGTCTAGGAGCATTTTTTGAATCGGAGTATGGCTTCCGGCATATCCAACCAAATTACCACTCTTCCCAATCACACGGTGGCAAGGAATAATAATGGGTATTTGATTATTCCGATTTGCCTGGCCGACCGCTCCGACTGCTTTTGGATTGCCGATCATTTCAGCCACATCCGCATAGCTTCTCACTTCACCGTAAGGAATGGTTTGGAGGGCACTCCAAACCTTCTTCCGGAAATCGGTTCCTTCAATCGAAAGCGGCAATTCAAACTCTTTTCGCGTGCCGCAGAAGTATTCATCTAATTGACGAATGGCTTCCCCGCAAAGCTCCATATCTTCTTGAATATCTGGATGTTCCGCTAAGTACTTTTCCCAGTCTTCTTCAAATAGCTCGACTCTTTTTATACCTGTTTCATCTGCAATGACTCTTATTTTTCCAAAGGGGGCCTGATAAGCGGCAAACCCTATTCTCATAAAAACCTCTCCTAATCTTGAAACCATTTATCCTTGCTGAGCAAGACTCCGACGCTCTTTATAAATAAAAAAGAAATAAAGCAGCATCGAAATAAAGACTGATAGCGCTGCAGCTTTGTAGATACTGCTGTATCCAAGCAGGTGCCCGATTTGTCCAAATACAATCGCCCCGAAACCGATCCCTAAGTCAAAAAAGGAAAAGAAGGTAGCGTTGGCCATTCCACGGCGATTTAGAGGCGCTTTTTCAATCGACCATGCCTGCAGGGCTGGCTGCACCGTTCCAAAGCCAAGCCCATACAGAATGGCTGCCAGATACAAGACAAGACTGTTTGGCAGCCACGCGAGCAGCACCATTGCCAGCATGATTAATAATGTGCCCGGAATATAGACTGCTTGATGGCCTTTTCGATCATATAACTGTCCTGAGAAGGTTCTCGTGACCATTAAGGCAGCCGCATAAAGCAAGAAGTACCATTGTAGTCCTTCGATTTGCTTTTCAGCCGTATATAACGGTAGAAAAGTAGCAATCCCGCCAAAGGTTACAGTTAGAAAGAACAATAGCATAGAAGGCTTTAAAGCACTTTTTTCATAAAGATTCAGCTTTGCTGGTGCCTGGGTTCGTTCTACCTTTTTATAACGGATTTTTGAAGATAGAAGCAATGCCACCAAACCTAAACCCGCGCATATAAGGAATAATTGCTTAAAAGTAATAATGCTGGTCATTGCAAGCCCTAGCGATGGACCAAAAGCCAAGGCCAAATTCCCCGAGAGTCCATAATAGCCCATTCCCTCGCCCCTTCTGGCAGCAGGAATTAAATCGGTCGCGATGGTTCCAGATGCTGTAGTGGAAAATCCCCATCCCACTCCCTGAACCACCCGCACCATAAATAAAAGGGTAATGCTCGTCATAAACCCAAAGGAGCCCACTGAAATAACAAAAATGGCTAATCCCATTAAAAATACAAAGCCTCTTCCTCGTGTCTCCAGCGTTTTTCCTGCATAGGGACGCAGCAACAAGGATGAGAAGGTAAAGATGCCCACCACAATCCCAATTAATTGATCGTTCCCCCCTAATTCCTCAACGAATAAGGGGATAGTCGGAAGGGTCATTTGAAATCCAATAAAAACAAAAAAGTTCGCCAATACAATCAGAACAAAATCTCTTGTCCATATCCTTTCTTTTGGTCTTTCTTTCATCTGATGGTTATCCATAAACTTAATATAACTTCCTCTCTTGAAAATGAAAAATCGTTTCTACCAAAATGGCAGAAACGAACTTTCATTTATCATTTGTTATTTTGCCTGAGCTGATTCAATTACGCGTTTCATCGCTTGGATTTGCCCTAAATGAGCCGCCTCATGGAAGATGCCAAAATGCGCGACTTCACCGAATGTCTCTAACCCGAGAAACGGTGTTTTCAGCTTTTGACTAAAACTCTCAGCAGGGATTTCTTTCACTCGTTGGATTTGCTCTTTCAACTGAACTGATAATTCCTTTACAGATGGAACATCACCGTTCCAATCAGCCGGTTTTGTACCAGTTGCAAATAGTTCCATATAATTTGCCGGTAGATTCGTTGATTTTTTTGGAAAGCCAAATAAGAATTGCTCCGCCACCGTTAACACATGGCCCACATGCCAGTGGATTGTGTTGTTAAAGCCTTCTGGCTGAACATCCACAATGGATTCATCAAGAGCATCAACATTTTTTAAAAAATAGTTCCTTGCGAATTCAAAGCTTTTAAAAAGTAATTCACTCACCTATTTAGCCCCCCTAACGTTTTCACCACTATTTTATACCATAATCAACCAATTATGAAGTAAAATGTATTTACATTTCCTCTGGGGCTTGAACTCCTAATAATCTCAATCCTTCTTTCAGGACAACTGTTACCGAGTAAACAAGTGCTAAACGTGCTTTTTGCTCTTCACTTTCTTCTAGCACCTTTACCTCTGCATAGTATTTGTTGAAGGCTTGTGCCAGATCAACCACATATTTTGCCACCTGCGAAGGATCGAAGTTCTCACTTGCACGTTTAATGGCAGTAGAGAATTCCATCAACAGGCTGATAACCTTCCATTCTTTTTCCCATGAAGTGCTGTAGGCATGGTCCAAGACAACCGCCTCCCACTTTCCTTTTCGTAAAATCGAACAGGCACGGGCATAGGTGTACTGGACGTATGGTCCTGTTTCCCCTTCAAAGCGCAGCATTTCCTCTAAGGAAAATTCAATATCGTTCATACGGTTATTTTTTAAATCATGGAAGATAACGGCCCCGACGCCTACTTGTTTCGCTACTTCATCCTTGTTTGGCAGGTTGGGATTTTTCTCCTCGATATTATGTCGGGCCATTGCAATTGATTCATTTAACACTTCTTCTAGTAAAACAACCTTGCCCTTACGAGTTGACATTTTCTTTCCGTCCTTCAGCATCATACCAAACGGAACATGGACCATTTTCTCAGCCCAGTCATAACCCATTTTCGTTAATACAGCGATTAACTGTTTAAAGTGAAGGCTTTGCTCATGCCCCACCACATAAAGAGACTTGGCAAAGTTATAGTTTTCCTTACGATAAAGGGCGGCGGCTAAATCACGGGTCGCATAAAGCGTGGCTCCGTCAGATTTTTTAATCAGGCACGGCGGCAACTCTTCTTCAAGGAGCTCCACGACCTGTGCTTGATCGGATTCGACCAGCAGCTGCTTCTCTTCGAGCAGTTGGACAACCCGGTCCATTTTATCATTATAAAAAGCTTCTCCTGCGTAGGAATCAAATTCAACGTTCATTAACTGATAAATTTTTGAAAACTCCTTTAATGACTCATCGCGGAACCATTGCCATAGTGTTAATGCTTCTTCATTGCCATCTTCTAGCTTTTTAAACCAGGCACGGCCATCATCTTCAAGCGATGGGCTGGATTCAGCTTCCTCATGGAACTTGATATAAAGCGCCAATAGTTCTTTGATTGGGTTTTGTTTAACCTTCTCTTCGTCTCCCCACAGCTTATAGGCAGTAATCAATTTACCAAACTGCGTCCCCCAGTCACCGAGATGGTTAATCTTAATTGGCTTATAGCCGCATTTTTCTATAATTAAAGCGATAGCATTGCCAATAACCGTGGAACGGAGATGTCCCATTGAAAATGGTTTGGCAATATTAGGTGACGACATGTCGATTGTGACATTACTTCCATTACCAATGTTTTGTGATGCGAATTGATTCTTTTTGTTGATGATTGCATTGACGACCTTTTCCGAAACAAGCTTTTTGTTTAAAAATAAATTCAGATACGCACCGACCACTTCTACTTTTTCAAAGGTTGGTGATTGAATCTGTTCACGGAGTTCCTGAGCAATCACATTTGGCGACTTACGTTTTATTTTTGCGAGGCGAAAAACTGGAAAAGCCAAGTCACCGTGCGCTTGGTTTTTCGGTTTTTCAATCAGCAGTTCAAGATCATGGAGCGAGATTGCCCCCTCCAGCACCTCAAAAAGTATTTCAGCGAGTTCCTTCTTAAAATTCATCGTTTTGACCTCCTTTTTTCTATATAAACAAAAAAACCCCCGCCTCTTATAAAAAGAGACGAGAGTTTGAAAATATCCCGCGGTACCACTCTAATTGTTCAATATGAACCAGCTTTCCCTTTGTAACGGAGGATTCTCCGGCGTACCCTACTCAGTTTCAGGCAAGCATCTCAAAAGTGCGCTTCATTATCTGCTCCGTATCAGGCTCACACCGTCCCTGACTCGCTATCACTTCCTAGATAACTACTCTCTTTTTCACTGATTTTTCCGAATTGATTATCAGTTATTATACTGGATAAATTAGGATTTATCCATAGGCAGCTGATTATTTTTTTCACATTGGAAATCCTAAGGGATAAGGAGGGATTTTTATGGCCAGAAGGAATAAAATTCTTGTTCCAGAAGCGAGGGTAGGATTGGATGAGTTAAAAGCGAAGGTCGCACAGGCCTGCAGCCCTGAGGATGCAAAATTTGAAGCCGCAGAAGAGGTCGGCGTCCCACTCAAAAAGGGATATAACGGCCAGCTCACCTCCGAGCAGGCTGGAAAAGTCGGCGGCAGGCTTGGCGGCAGCATGGTCCGCGAACTCGTGAAGATGGCACAGCAAAATTTAGCAAAAAAATAATATGGAAATGAGGCCAGTTTTGCTGGCCTCCATTTATTGCAATAGGAAGTTTCAAAAAAGTTTGACGATTTTGTGACAAAAAGTTTGACAATTCTGTGACAATTGGTAGAATATTCAGTAAAGGGGAGTGGATCGTGATGCAAATCAAACATTTAAAAAGCTTATTTACCTTCAAAAAGATTGCTATCTATGGCAGTGGATTAGGGATTATTCTTATATTGCTCGGACAATTTGGAAGCGGTTTCAATTCATTTTTCTTTACTGCGCTAGGATTTGGCATCCTATTAGGCGCTGTGGTGAATTACCTTTTCGGAACGTTTATAAGTTTAATGGAAGAATATACGATTAAAAGTAAAGAGGAACCACAATTTGCGGTGTCCTCACGGAATTTTTATCATTAAAAAGAAGACTTGTGTGCTTGCACAAGTCTTTTTTTGTTTTGTCTATTTTTTGAGGTGCATTGTCCCTTTTTTTGGCCGGTTTGTCTATTTTTCTTAGTACTTTGTCCATTTTTTCTGCTGGTTTGTCTATTTTTTTGTGCTCTTTGTCTATTTATACATTTTTTACCAGATTCACACTAGTCCTTTTAATAAAAATACCTTCATCACTTCGGCGATTTGTTCTGAGCTTAGCGGTTCATGGTTCCTTTCCCAGTCTGAAACAAGTGCGATATACATTTTTAAAAGCAGAAAGCACGTGATTTCAGAGTCTGCTGCCGGAATCGCTCCCTTCGTTATCGCGGCATCAATTTTCCCCTTAAGATACTCAATTATTTCATTCTCGACATGCTGGAGCTTTTCCGCAACAGCTAAAGTTCCCATTTCCTTCTCTTCTTGAACAAGCTTAATCATCAGCTGGTGCTGAGAGCGGAATTCTAAGAGGCGATAGAGCGCCCGGTGAACATTTTCCGTAAACGGCAAATCCGGTTGAATCACAAACTCCGCCTCCGCAATCATTTCCTTCACCAATGAAGAAATGATCTCTTCAAACAACTCTTCTTTATTTTTAAAAAACGTATAAATGGTTCCTTTACCAACATTCGCGAGCTTTGCGACTTGGTCCATGGTCGTGGCCTTATAACCGAACAACGAAAAAGATTTCGTTGCTGCTTCGACAATCATTTTTCTCCGATCGAGTGCCATTTTCGAATACCTGCCCCTTTGACTGATTTAGTTTTTTGGTCAACTACATATTTTCACTATAACATAGCTAAATTTGGGATTCAATTGGAAGCAAGAAACAAAACCCATTCGCCATGCTTAAAAAGCTTACAAGTTTGTAAGCAAGTGTAATCTTCTTCCATAGCGGCGGGGCCTCGCCTCTTTTTACAATAAATGTATCAAGAATATTGGAGGT
Organism: Paenibacillus sp. BSR1-1; assembly: GCF_030403775.1. Taxonomy (GTDB): domain Bacteria; phylum Bacillota; class Bacilli; order Bacillales; family Cytobacillaceae; genus Neobacillus. Next base: position 27,605 of record NZ_JAQMWQ010000032.1, on the reverse strand, counting down.
TGGTTATGGCATTTTCCAAAATAAATATTGATGTCTTTCGCTCGATCAATGATTTGGGTTCACAATTTTCTGCCTTGAACCCTGTTGTGATTTTTATGGCAGAATATATGTTGTTTTTTATATGCTTCATTATTGTCCTATATTGGTTCACAAGAACAACCAAAAATCGAAGGATGGTTATCCAGTCACTTTGTGCCTGTGCACTGGCTGAAATCCTTGGAAAAGCTGCGGGCCAGTTTTATTCTCATCACCAACCCTTTGCCGCACTGCCGCATGTTAATAAGCTAGTGGAACATGCTGTTGATAACTCATTCCCCAGTGATCATACAATCTTATTTTTTTCCATTTTTATCTCCATTTGGATGGTTCGAAAAAAAGGCTGGTGGTTTTGGCTTGTCATCCCAGTCTGTATTGGTGTATCCCGTATCTGGGTTGGCGTTCATTACCCTGTCGATGTGGCAGCTGGCGCCCTATTAGGAATTATATCCGCACTATTGATCCACTGGGTCATGCCCAGACTTTCCATCATAAATCGATTTCTAGTGTTTTATGAAGATATCGAACAGCGCATTTTACCTTTTAAAAATAAGTCCAAGAGTCTATAGAACCCACAGTGTCTGTGGGTTTTCCACCTAATTTCCGTCTGCACTGTCCCCCTTGAAATTACGATCCTGTAGAACGATAGTGTCTTACACCCATTTGCCAGACGAGCAAGCATGGAAGGACAAATATGCTTCCCAACACTGGTGTTAGTATATACAGAAGGTCATCGCCGTTATTTTTTCCAAGCAAATAGAGTAACGGCAAATAGTTGACGGTACCAAATGGAATCACAAAGGTAAAAAAGCGGGTCACCCATTTTTGATAGATGTTTAATGGATATTGGGCTATTTCCCGGCCGCCATCGGTAAATATATTTGCCACTTCAAGGCCCTGCACGGTCCAAAAACACATTGTAGCGGCGAGTATATAGATTCCGGTAAATATAAAAACACCGCTTGTTACCATTAGCACAAGGGTAATCGCTTTAATCAGGGTCCAATCAATGGGAAGATTGCTCAAGGCCCAGATTAACACAAGTGCGCTTTGAAGGAGCCGACCTGCTTTCGTAAACTCAAATTTTGATCCAAGCACTTGGATAAACGTACTTCTCGGCCGTACTAGAATCCGGTCAAAATCCCCTCTGACGACAAGGCTCGAAAACATATCAAACCCCCGGGCAAAGCACTCACTCAAACTGAAGGACATATGAATGACGGCGAAGCAAAGCGCCACCTCAAAAAACTGCCAGCCTTTTATTTGCCCGAACCGTTCAAATAAGAGATAAAGCCCAGCAAAGACGGCAAAAGGAATAAAAAACTGGCCCACCGTGAGGAGCCAAAAGGATGTACGGTATTGCATCTGGGATTTAAAGAGAATTTGAAGGTACTTAAAATATAATTTCATATAGGTCACCCTCCTTGTACGACGACTTTCCGTAAAATACGATTCATGGAGACTCTCCCCAGCCAAACAAGAACTAGCAAATACACCAGTTGAATAGCAATGCCGATGAGGGCTTCTTTTTGCGGAATATGGCCTGAATAAACCCTGAAAGGAAAATCAGCCGTCCAGCGGAACGGAAGCACATTTGCTATATTCTGGAGCCAGGATGGCATTAACGGAACCGGAATAATCAAACCTGCAAAAAATTCACCGAGGATACCAAAGATCAACAGCGACCCCATAGGGGACATGGTTATAAATACGGATATGTACAGAAACATGGAGATGGCTACCAGAAGCAGTAACCCTAGCATTAAAGCGGTTAAGAATAATAGAAAAGCAGATAAACTTGGTGGAAAAGTCATGTTGTAGGGCCTTGGCAAAAAGAACGAAAAGATTAAGATCGGGAAACAACGGAGTATAGCGCTTGATAACCGCTGCGCCAACAGTTTGGCAAACCAAAATCCATATAGCTCACATGGACGGCAAAGTTCGTAAGCGATATTGCCGCTTGTGATTAAATCAAACAGCTCACTATCGCGAAACCACACGGTAACGAAAACCAGAAATGCTTGCTGCAGCCATATGTAGGTGATTAGTTCTTTTAAGGAAATCGGTTGCGTATCAGCGGCATTTTGGTAAAATGCTTGAAACACCATAATGATCATGAATCCCCAGAAAAATTGGGTGGCTACTCCGGCAAGTGCAGCCGACCGGTACTGCATGCCATTAAGGAGACGAAGCTTCAACACGGATAGATATACCCTCATATTTGATACTCCTTATAAAGCTGCACGATGATATCCTCAATAGGCTGTGTTTCGATTGTGACATCTACCAGTTCTACTTGGGTGGTTAAATGAGTAATAATATCCGATGTTTTAAAGTTCGCTGTGTCTACACTTAATACTGCGCGCTCCGGTGACCATGAAAGAACGGATGCTCCTGGTATTTGAATCGGATTTGCCCTTTGTTTATATTCCGCTGTAATTATTTTTTTGGTGCCAAACCTCTTTCTTAATTCTCCTAATTGGCCGTCGTACAAAAGGCTCCCTTTTCCGATTAGGATTACCCTTTCTGCAAGCGCCTCTATGTCATTCATATCGTGGGTGGTGAGAATCACAGTTACTCCTTTTTCTTGATTTATCGTTTTGATGAATTGGCGGACGGCGATTTTTGAAACAGCATCCAGCCCAATGGTTGGTTCGTCTAAAAATAGGATGTTTGGATTATGTATGAGGGAAGCCGCAATTTCACAGCGCATCCGCTGCCCAAGGCTTAATTGGCGGACGGGTGAATAGATGATTTCTTGCAGTTCAAGCGTTTCGATAAGCAGGTCTGTGGTAGTTTTATATTCTTGCTGCGGAACTTTATAAATATCCTTAAGGAGTTCAAATGAGTCTATTACCGGAACGTCCCACCATAGCTGTGATCGCTGGCCGAAGACGACGCCGATATTTTTTACATACTTGGTTCTATCTTTCCAAGGAGTATACCCCATTATCGTGCAAGTTCCAGTGTCAGGCACCAATATCCCGCTCATGATTTTGATGGTTGTTGATTTGCCTGCCCCATTTGGACCGATATAGCCGACAATTTCACCGGGGTTTATGGTAAATGAGATGTCTTTAAGCGCTTCGACAATAGTGTGTTCCTGGCGGAAAAGGGCTTTCGCCGCCTGCCGGAGTCCCGTTTGGCGCTTAGCGACTTTATAGGACTTGCTTATGCCTTTTAATTGGATCAACTTTGGATTCGCCTCCTTCTATTTTTGTCGCGAAGGAAAATAATAACATTCAGCTCTCATTCGTGTCAAGAATTTTCTGAATCGTAACAAAACATTCATGATTTTAATCGAAGAGTGGGGGTATTTTTTTATAAAATGTTTGTGAAAGGATGTGGCATATGGTTAAAAAGCCCCTTACGAAAACAGCTGAATTAATTGCTCTAGGCATTTTAAACACGAGAATGGACTTACCTTTGGATGCCAAGAACAAGTATTTAAGCCTTAAAAAAGGCTATGATGGTGAGATGAAGTTTAATTCTTTAACAGAAATGCTTGGGTGCGAATGTTTGATTTCAAATGGGCTGCTGTTAGAGGTCAACAATACTAAATTCCAAATTGATTCATTGGTTATTTCGCAGCCAAAGATTTTCATGAACGAAATTAAAAACCTTGAAGGTGAATACTATTATGAAAACGGAAGGTTTTATTACATAAACGGAAGCGAACGTAAGAATCCACTAATCCAGTTGCAGCGAAGCTCATCTTTACTCCGCCAATTACTCCAAAGTCTTGGACTTTATATGCCTATCGAACCCTGGGTTGTTCATATCAATCCCGAGTTTACCCTATATCAAGCCTCTCGACACGATCCCATTATTTTACCGACAAAGGTCAATAGCTATATGAGAAAATTGGACATGTTGCCATCAAAAGTAAATGGCAAACATGTGAAGCTGGCTGACAAATTAATGTCACTGCATATTAAAGAACCTCCTTATCCAAGGCTGCCGCCCTATCAATATAATTGGATGCGAAAGGGTATTATTTGTGCATTGTGCCATTCCTTTTCGATTTTTGTCTGTGGTCAGAAATGTGTGTGTGGTGGGTGTGGCCACGAAGAGCTGGTTGAAGCCGCGGTATTGAGGTGTGTGGAGGAGTTGAGGCTTCTTTTTCCGGAGATGAAAATTACCACTAGCGCGGTTTTAGACTGGTGCCAAGTTTTTGAGTCAAGGAAACGAATAAGCAGGATTCTTAGGAAAAACTTTAATATTATTGGGGATCGTCGATGGGTTCTATATGAATAAAGAGCATTATGGCATTGTATAGGACACTTTAGTCAGGTTCTTTGCATGTTTTGTCCCATAGAGCCCTCCTATGGGACATTTCACTTGGACTTCCTTTCTATTTTGTCCCATAGAGTTCGCCCATGGGACATTTCAATTCGACTTCCTTTCTATTTTGTCCCATAGTCCTCCTCTATTAAAATTTTCCACTCCAATTTTCACAAAAACCACTTTTAATCTTTTATTCATATTCCATTCACAATCAAAGCTTAAGCTGTAATCAAATCTTGAATGGGAGTTGAATTGGATGATGAATCCGTTACAAAGTTTAGTGAAATTTTCAAGCAGTAAACGCGGGGCCAAAGTGGTTCTTTTCATTTGGATTGCCGCTGTTATATTATTAAGCACACTCGCACCGTCCTCAAAACAGTATTCTGTAAGCAGCAAGGAAGGAAGCGTGAAGAATGATACCCCTTCCGCCATTGCCGACCAAATCATAAAACAACAATTTCCTTCTAAGGAAGGGCTAACTGGAATACTAGTCTTTCATCGCGCCGAAAAAATAAATGATAAAGATCGACAAAAGATAATCGAAGTCAGCCAATGGCTTAGTTCCACCAAAAAACCCTCAAAAATAGAAAGCTCGCTGCCCTTTCACCAGTTCCCTAAACTGTTGCAGGATCAAATGTTTTCAAAGGATGGAACAACCTTGCTCCTCAATTTCACTTTAAAAGAGGGCACGGATTCAAAGGATGCCAATGAAATAATTAAGGCCATGAATGACAAACTGAAACAATTAAAATTAGGATCCCTACAGACAGAAATCACTGGACCTGCTGGTATTTCTTCAGATACCATATCTATTTTTAAAAATGCTGACTTTGTTTTAATGCTGGGAACCATTTTATTGATCTTTGTTTTATTATTAGTCATTTACCGCTCTCCCTTATTAGCACTAACTCCTTTAATAATTGCAGCGATCGTGTACCAGACTGTGGACCGGGTATTAGGGTTTGCAGGAAAACAGGATTGGTTTGTTCTTGATAGTTCAGCTATATCCATCATGCTTGTTCTTTTGTTTGCCGTGTTAACCGATTACAGCTTGTTTATTTTCTCCCGTTATCGTGAAGAGCTAAAAAACTACTCCTCCAAATATAGCGCCATGGAGGAGGCGATTCACCATGTCTCAGAACCCATTTTATTTAGCGGCGGTACAGTCCTTTTATCAGTGTTAACTCTATTCGCCACTGTGTTTATGCCATATAATCACTTTGCTCCTGTTTTTTCAGTAGCAATAGTCTTTATTCTCATTGCCGGATTAACCTTAATACCAAGTATCTTTGCTTTAATGGGGCGAAAAGCCTTTTGGCCCTTTATTCCGAGTACAGATGAAAAAACGAAAGCAGGCTTTTGGAATAAGGTTAGCAAACAGGTCATGAAACATCCCGCCGTCATAACTGCGATCTTGTTAATCGTACTGCTTGCCGGCGCGCTAAATACCACATCGATTCAATACTCTTTTAATATTATGAAGTCATTTCCGGAGGAGCTTTCCTCACGCCAGGGCTTTGAATTATTGGAAAAGCACTACCCGGCAGGGCAATTAGCCCCCGTAACGGTTATTTTAACAAGCGATGAAAGCATGGTATTAGATGAGAAATTTTTAAAAAGTGTCAAAACGCTTGAGGAGAACTTAAAAGCGGTCAATGGGGTGGATTCCATCAGCCAAGAACTGACAGATGCAAACCTTAAGGACCGCACAAAGCTGCCAGACGGGTTTATTGGGGAAAATAAACGGACATTTAAATTGCAGTTGATTTTAAAAGATAATCCATATGATAAGGGGGCGCTAAAAACTGTTCAAAAACTCCGTAATCAAACAGGGAAAATCCTTAGCGAAAGCGGTCTTGCAACAAACAGCTATCATTTACACTTTGCCGGCCAAACAGCAGAACAATTGGATATTCGGGCGATGAATCAACGGGATACGATTATTCTCTTTTCCCTTGTTACCGTGTTAATTACATTCATGCTAGCGCTGCAAACCCGTTCCATCCTCTTACCGCTTTTAATGATGGCTACCATTCTATTGTCGTTTGCAGCGACCCTAGGCTTCGGCTGGATTTTCTTCCATAATATCCTTGGGTTTGACTCAATCAGTTATCGATTGCCGGTCTACGCATTTGTCTTTATGGTTGCACTCGGCGTGGATTACAATATCATGCTGGTATCACGTATTAAGGAAGAAGCGCTAAAGTTTTCTTGGAATCAAGCAGTTGGAAACGGAGTAGCCTTAACAGGTGGCGTTATTTCTTCAGCAGGGATCATCCTCGCTGCAACTTTTGCCGTGTTAATGACACAGCCGCTTCAAGAGCTATTCTTATTTGGGGTAACGATGGCTTTAGGGGTGTTAATGGATACGTTCTTAGTGCGCGGCATGCTGCTGCCTTCCATTTTACTTTTAGTAAAAAAACAGGGTATACCTCAAGAAATCACCTATAGATTTTGATTATATGAATACGAATACACCGTTCAGGAAATCTGAACGGTGTATTCGTTAAACCAAGGTTTTCTTTAAGTTTCGTAAATAACGGAAACGAATTAAGAAGAAATAAATGAATTGCGCGATTAAGAAACTTGCTAGGACGATGACAATCTCTTTTGCAATCGATAAGGAGAACAAGCTTTGCAGGGCCATGAAAGCAAAGACACTATGCAAGAAGGCCACTAAAATAGGAACAAAGAAAAGCAGTGAGAGCTGACGAGTTACAATTTTGTTCAGCTCCTGATTTGTTAAGCCAACCTTTGTAATCGTTAAATAATGGCGTCTATCGTAATCCAAATCGGCATACAAGCGGAAGTATAAGAAGCTTCCTGCTGCAATAAAGAAGACGGCCCCAATCAGTAACGCAACGAATAGCATCATCTTGTACATACTCATTTGATTTTCATAAATAGTCCCGCTGACTGACATCGAGTAAGGGCCTTTATCAGAATAAAACTTCATGCCATGCTCGACGAGATTCTCACCAATGCCGGATGTTTTTTTAAGGTCACTAGTATAAAAGCCAGTATATATTTTAGTATTTTCCGGAGTTACTTTTTCAAATAGTTCATCACTAATAACAAGACCTTCAGAAAAAATTAACTGCATTGGAAGGACAGTATTTTTGGACATCTTATTTTGACGAAGCTTAATATGATCTTGTTTTAATGTATATGTCACTCCTTCCGGGTTACTAAAGGATCCTGTCCGCATTCCTAGCACTTCTTTTCCGGCAAGACGTTTTTCCTTAAAAGCATTTCCAGCAGAGGTCATTATTTTCTCATAATCAGAGAAAGAAACAACTGGTATTTCCTTTGGTGTAAATCGATCGGTTGACGATGCAACTGCTATATATTTTATCGGAATTTGATGGGATGTATATTCTAGCTTTCTTTCCTTAAGCTCCGTCTCAATTTGCACTAAATTCTGCTGGTTAACGGGTTGATCATCATTAGCTAGATAACTGATTTCTGCCGGAAAGTCCTGTTTCACCTGCCTGTTCATCACATTCATGGAAGCGAGTGTCCCAACGGCACAGAAGGCTACGGTCGATACGATGGTCACCATGAAAAACATTCTGGCATTATCTTTCAAGCGATACCGAAGAGAGGAAATGGTGATCATATTTGTTTTTCTCCAAAACAGTCCACGGTTTTTCTGTAGTAATTTGGTAATGAACACGGATAGCTGGGTGTAAAAGAAATACGTTCCGACAATGGTCATTGCAATGACCGGAAGCATCCGGATTATCAGCGTCTGCAAGGTAGCAGTGGCAGCCAAATAATAACTGGCAATAAGCAATACGGCTGAAAGCAATGATAAGAACGGTGATACCTTTGGCTCTGTTTTAGGCTTCTCCCCCGCTTGGAATAAATCGATTAGTTTGTTTACTCTCACAAGAGCCGTTGTGAATAACGAAATACAGAAGAAGAGGATGATAAAAGCAAAGGTTGTCAGCAGCAATGCTTTTTCAGAAAAATAGAATCTCAGTGGACCGATGCCAATCATTTTCGCCCCTATCATTAAAAATAGTTTTCCAGTGATTAACCCCAGACCAATTCCAACCACAATGGCACCAATACCAATCAGCATATTTTCTAAAAACACCATAAGGTTCAATTGGTTCCTTGTCATTCCATGCATCATAAGAATACCGAATTCTCGTTTCCGAGATTTGAGAAACGTGCTGACAGAATAGAGAACAAAGAGGAAGGAAAAAACATACATTATCACTTCCGCAGCTGTCATTAATTGGATGGCCGCAGTTTTCGTCACACCCTGTTTAATATCCGGATGGAAGATGAATAGCGCGTATACAAAGAAAATCAATACGGAAAAGGCGCTGCTTAAAAAATAAGCGGCATAGGTCCGTTTATTACGGACAACATTTCTATAAACGAACTGCGGAAAGGTCACGGCTTTCCCCTCCTAACAATGCAAGCATGTCCATGATTTTTTGGAAAAAGGCTTGGCGGTTCTCACCACGGTAGATTTCGTTATAGAGCTTTCCGTCCTTAATAAAAATGACTCGGTGGCAATAGCTGGCAGCAAACGGATCGTGTGTTACCATTAAAGCTGTTGCTTTTTCCTCTTTGTTAATAGCTGTAAATGTCTCCATGACATCCTTAGAGGCCTTTGAATCCAGATTCCCCGTCGGTTCATCGGCCAAAATGAGAGATGGGCTGTGAATGATGGAGCGCGCAATCGCGGTTCGCTGCATTTGTCCGCCGGAGATTTCATAGGTTCTCTTTTTTAAAATAGAGTCAATCCCTAGTTTTTTCGTCACATATTGCAGTTTTTTATCCATCTCTTTAACGCTTTCGCCATCAAGGGTTAACGGCAGGACAATGTTTTCCTCCACCGTTAGCGTATCCAGCAGGTTAAAATGCTGAAAAACAAAACCAAGCTCATGTCGTCTGAATAACGCCGTTTCTTTTCGATTTAACACATGTGGATTTTTCCCATTGATAAATATTTCACCGGCGGTTGGCCGGTCGATCGTTGCAATTAAGTTTAAGAGAGTCGTTTTCCCACTTCCTGACGGTCCCATAATCCCAACAAATTCCCCTTTTTCAATCGAAAAATTGATATTGTCTAAAGCCTTATGGGCGACCTTCCCCTCATAAATCTTTTCTAAATGTCTCACTTCCAAGATGGACATGATCTCACTCCCTGTATTATTGATAACCCAATTGTAGCGAGAAACCCGCCCATCTCCCATTTCCTTAACTTACAGTTACCTTACAAATTAGTAAGAAAACGATGGTGTCCACCACATAAGGACAAATGTACACTAGTGGTGCCTGACACCTATATTATGATACGCACTATTGTCCCTTTGTATAGGGTGGATTCTATTTCGATGCGGTGGCCTAGTTTTTCGCATATTTGTTTGACGAGGTGGAGGCCCATTCCCGTTGATTCTTGGAAGTTGCGGCCATTTTGGCCTGTGAAATAGGGGTCAAAAATACGCGGTAAATCGCTGGAAGGGATTCCCACACCTTCATCACGAACTTCTAGAATTACATTCATTCCCCGATGATAACCATGAAAATAAACTTTCCGTCCCGCTTCGACTGTATAACGAACGGCATTTGTTATTAGCTGGGTCAACACAAAAGACAGCCATTTCTCGTCGGTGGCCACACTTAAATTCCCCTCAAATTGAAAGCTTGGAAATACTCGACTGCGAATAAATAATCGTTTTTGGCTTGAAGTGACCGTTCGGACAACCTTTTGCAAATCAAGGGTCTCAACATAAAAATCCCTATCGAATGTATCAAGGCGGGCAGTATATAGAACCATCTCGAGCCCTTTTTTTAACCGATCAAGTTCATCGCCAATGGCCGTAAATCGCGGGTCGTCCTCGTCCTGAATTATTAAATGGATAACGGACAATGGTGTCTTCATTTGATGAACCCATTGATTGATAAACTGGATATGGCCTTCGAGCTTGTACTTATAATTATGTAAATCCGTTTTATAATGGCGGAATTGGCTTTTTAGAAGCCGCTGTAAGCTTTCTGCCAGGGGTGATAGCTGCAGATTACCTGAAAAGTCCTCCATGGATGTGAGTGGTTTTTCCAACCGTTGATAAAAGGAGCGATTCGTCATGTAGCGAATGAAGAGATACCCTATCAATAGGAAGCCACTAAGGAAAGCAGCATATAAACTTATCCTCAAATTTCGATAGCCATCAAGCCAATAAATGAACGAGATGACCAATAATTGAAGAAGATAAAAAATAATCAAAAGAATTTGCTCACGGAAAAAAAGCTTCATTATTTATCCTCCCAGTTCGGAAGGAGCCGATATCCCTGGCCGCGAATCGTTTGAAGTGCTTCCGTAATCTCTAAAGAAGCCAACTTTTTCCTCACCCGCGTAATATATACATTCAAAGTATTATCATCAACAAATGCCTGGTCGTCCCAGATTTTTTCTAACAGCCGGTCACGGCTGACCACCCGCTCTGCCCTTTTCATCAATTCATCCAAAATTTTTGCTTCTGTATGACTTAGCTCAATTTCCTGTCCGCTAAATGAAAGACTCATTCGTTCAACGTCAAGCGTCAGTCCTACAACAGTGGTGGTCCGTCCATTTTGTGAACTGGCATAGGTCCCATATGCCCTTCTGAGCTGACTATTAATTTTGGCGGTGACGATTTCATAATCAAAAGGCTTCGTGATATAATCATCCGCTCCATTTTCAAGAGCCATCACTTGGTCCATTTTTCCTTCACGAGCTGAAATAAACAGAATCGGGCACGTGGAGATACTGCGGATTTGCCGGCACCAATAGTAGCCATCAAACTTCGGCAGGTTGACATCCAATAAAACGAGATGTGGATCATATTGTTCAAATTGGGTACGGACATCTGCAAAATCATCAACGGATTTTGTGTCATACCCAAATTTATGTAAATGCTCTTTCAGCAAGCTGACCAATTGTTTGTCATCTTCAATTATAAAAATCTTAAACATCCTCATTCTCCTTTTGCCTATCATACTCATGATTGTAACAAAAATAAGGGAAACAATGGAAACAACAAAACATCTCCCATGTTTATGAGAGATGTTCGCCTTGGACAACCTGCCAATGAGGTGCTTTCATTTTTTTATCCCAATTCTTTAGCAATCGCCCGCCCGGCTGCTCTTCCAGAAAACAGACAGCCTCCTACAAAGGTACCTTCCAGGGAGCGGTAACCATGTACTCCTCCGCCGCCAAAGCCTGATGCTTCTCCTGCAGCATACAATCCAGGGATGGCTTCTCCCGCTGAGTTTAGGACCCTTCCGGATAAATCAGTTTGTAATCCGCCTAATGTTTTTCGGCTTAAGATATGCAGGCGGACTGCAATCAAAGGTCCATTCTTTGGATCTAGAATTTTATGCGGTGTGGCGACACGGATTAATTTATCTCCAAGATAATTACGCGCACCACGGATGGCTGTTATTTGCAGATCCTTCGAAAAGGTATTATCCAGTTCCCGGTCCCGCGCCTTTATTTGCCGCTCGATTTCTGCCAGCTCTAACAGTTTGTCACCCGTTAGCTTATTCATACCGGCTACCAAATCAGCCAAATTATCCGCAATAATAAAATCCTCGCCCTTATCCATAAAAGCCTTTACCGGCCCAGGTGCACCAGGCAAAGCTCTACCCAATACCTTGCGAATACTTTTTCCGGTTATATCTGGATTTTGCTCCGATCCGGAGAGGGCGAATTCTTTTTCTATAATTTTTTGCGTTAAAATAAACCAGGAATAATCGTAACCTGTCTTTTGAATAGCCTCGAGTGTACCTAATGTATCGAATCCTGGGAAATTAGGTGCGGAGAAGCGCCGGCCGCGAGCATCCAGCCATATGGAGGATGGCCCTGGAAGAATGCGGATACCATGATTGGTCCAGACCGGATTCCAATTTTGGATCCCTTCAGTGTAGTGCCACATGCGATCCCGATTGACAATTCTTCCCCCTGCCTCCTCGGTGATGGAGAGCATCCGGCCATCGACATGTGCCGGCACGCCAGAAATCATATGTTTTGGAGGCTCTCCCAATCGGCTCGGCCAATTTTCACGAACAAGATCGTGGTTTCCGCCTATCCCGCCACTAGAGACTAACACCGATTGTGCATGATATTCAAAACTTCCTATAACATCTCTGTTGCTGTCCTCCCCGCGGGCAGCGGAGCTCGGAGCAAGAACAGAACCGCTCACACCCACAATTGCTCCGTTACTATTAATAAGACCGTCAACGCGATGACGAGGGCGAAATTCCACTAATCCCTTTTTCATGTGCTCCCTAACCCTTCGTTCAAAAGGAGCAACAATGCCGGGACCTGTTCCCCAGACAACATGGAAGCGCGGGACTGAGTTTCCATGTCCATCAGCTAGATATCCGCCACGTTCAGCCCAGCCAACCACTGGAAAAAAGCGCACTCCCATGTCATAAAGCCAGGCCCGTTTCTCCCCTGCCGCAAAATCAACATAAGCCTCTGCCCATTTTAGTGCCCAGTAATCCTCGTCATTTTCCCTATCGAAACCAGCCGTACCCAACCAGTCCTGCCATGCCAATTCTTTGGAATCCTTTATTCCCATCCGGCGCTGCTCCGGCGTATCAACCAAGAATAAGCCGCCAAAAGACCACCACGCTTGTCCCCCCAATGAGGCTTCTGATTCTTGGTCTAAAAGCAGCACCTTTTTACCTGCATCAGCAATCTCTGCTGCTGCTACTAAACCGGCGAGTCCTGCCCCTACCACTATTACATCAAAATCCATGATTTCATCCCCCTGCCACTCTTTCTTCAGCTCACCAATAATACATAATTTTCAGATATTTATATTTCATTGCTAGTATAAATTTGGAATCTATTAACAGTCAATATGCTCATTTAGAAAATGTTATTTTCCATTGTTTCCATCATTGTTTATAATAGGCTTGGGGTGAAAAAAATGGCACGTGAACGCAAATTTTCTAAAGATGATTTATTTCAAGCCACAGAACAGCTTCTTCTCATGCATGGCTATGAGGGATTTACATTTAGTCTTCTTGCTGATGATTTGGACGTATCACGGGGAGCACTTTATAAGTACTATGAAAATAAAGAAGAGTTAATTACGGATTATATGCTTTATGAAATGGAGCATTTTCTTACCAAGTTAAAAGAAATAGAATTACGGGATGGATTTGAGGAGCAGTTCGACTTTCTTTTAAATCTTATTTTCAGTTATTCCGACATTCAAAAAATGATTAAGATTGGCCAACAGATTCCAGTTATGGTTAACAAAAAAGTAAAAGAAAATAAGGATCAATTAGACAAGCACCTTTTAGAAATGTATCTATGTTTACAGAACTTCCTTAAGCTTGGGAAGGAAGAAAAGAAACTAAATCCGTCCATACCGGAAGCGGTCATTTTGGGATATATTTTTCAATCTGTCGCCATTCCAAATCATTTTAATATCCCCCATTCCGTTTGGGTTCGTTCAATTAAGGAAATGATTTGCCACGGAATGTTCATAAAAACATAAATTGACACATATGTTACTTTGAAAGATAATAATAGTGACATTAGTGTCAATTTATTTTTTCATTAAAGTGACAGTTGTGTCACTTTAAACCTAATAAAAAGAAGGGGGTAACGGCAAAAACATGAAATTGCTCTTACAAGCTATTACCGATTATGTTTCAACCAAAAAAGGAATGTGGACCACCCTTGCAGCCTGGCTCATCATAACCATTGTTTTGGCTGTGTTTGCTCCAAATGCAAAGGATTACGAGGTATCGAGAATCGATTCCCTCCCCGAGGACGCCCAATCTGCCATTGCACAAAAAAAGATGGATCAGTATTTTCCGAATAATGAAGGAACCCCTGCCATATTAGTCTTCCAATCTGGAGATGGACAGATAGAGTCCACCCAGCTTGCAGAGGTTTTAGCTAAAATTGAAAAAGAAAATATTAACGGAATTACCAAGATCATTCCGTTAGCAGCCCTGCCACCACAAGCCGCAGCTAGTTTTTTTTCAGACGATAAGACGACCGCGATTATCCCTTTAACCTTGGATTCTTCTCTAGAAACAAAAGATATAAAAAAGTCTTTAGAACTAATCAAGAAAGTCGCCGCTGATTCATCGAATTTTAAGCTGTATGTTACCGGACCAGCAGGAATTGCCACAGATTCTCTCGATCTTTTTTCGCGTGCAGATGTTGTCCTGATTTTATCAACAGTAGGATTAATCCTTATTTTATTGATTGTGATTTATCGTTCACCGTTATTGGCTTTGATTCCACTCCTAGCTGCCGTTTTTGTCTATGAAGTGGTCATGCAGGTACTTGGGTTAATGGGTAAAGCGGGCCTAGCTTTGAGCAATCAAACCATTTCCATTATGTCAATTTTGTTATTTGCTGCGATGATTGATTATTCCTTATTCGTGTTTTCCCGCTATCGGGAAGAGCTCACCCGTCATGAAAGCAAGTTTGATGCCATGAAAGAGGCGATGAGAGAAACTGGAATGCCGGTCTTCTTTTCTGGGGGAACTGTTTTAGCCGCGATGCTTGTATTGTTTTTTGCTCAATTGGGAGACATTAAAAGCTTTGCCCCAACCTTTGCCACCACCATGGTGGTAATTATGATCGCATCCGTTACACTTGTTCCAGCTTTATTTACCCTTTTCGGCAGGAAGTCCTTCTGGCCTAAAATTCCTCGTGTTGGGGGTCAATCAGCCAAGAAACATTTTCTTTGGGGTACAACCGGCCGCTTCGTTGTAAGGAAGCCCGGACTTTCCGTTCTCGTAATCGGTCTTTTGCTGCTGTTATCTGCAAGTAATCTATTTAATCTGAAGTATGAGTTCGATACGATGAAATCGTTCCCTAAGGATATGCCCTCCCGCCAGGGCTATGAGATCTTAGCTGAGAAATTTGAAAGGGGCGAACTTGCCCCTACGACCGTCGTGTTTGAATCATCAAAATCAATCACTGCGGAGGAACAGGAAACATTACGCAGTGCACTTGCCGAGCAGCCAAGTGTTAGTAATGTCCGATTATCTGGAACTGCCGAAGACAAAACAGTTATTCAATATAGTCTAACGTTTCAAGGAAATCCATATTCTTCACGGACCTTGGATGCCTTAGAGAAAATCATAAGCCATGAAAAACAAATCGTTACAGACAGTCACCTTAATGGGAAGCTTTATTTTGCAGGGGAAACCGCTGTAAAAGTTGATGACCGTTCTTCTAATAATAGGGATGTGCTTATCATCGTTTTAATGGAAACGATTCTAATTTTTGCAATGTTAATCGTGTTAACGCGGTCAGTAAAAATGCCGATTTACATGATGGGGACGATATTAATCTCGTTCTTTGCTGCATTGGGATTGGGAATGTTTTTAAGCAACCTTTTCTTCGGTATCGACACAATCAGTAACCGCGTTCCTCTTTATGCTTTTGTTTTCTTGGTAGCGCTCGGAATTGATTACAATATTATGCTTATTTCAAGGTTCCAAGAAGAACGAGCCAAGCATTCCGTCAAAAAAGCAGTCGAAATTGCTGTTGCGAACACAGGAGGGGTCATTTCCTCTGCAGGAATAATTCTCGCTGCAACCTTTGCTGTTTTAATGACACAGCCCATCCAACTACTGTTTATTTTTGGCTTCATTGTCGCCGTGGGTATTTTGCTGGATACCTTCTTAATTAGGGGGATTTTATTACCAGGTCTAATTGTTTTATTAGAGAAGGACAAAACGACTAGCGAGAGTAATTAGATTCACGACATCAAAAAAACGAGCTTGTTTGATTCTCCTAAACAAGCTCGTTTCTTATGTCCTTATTATTGTTCTAACGGTTCTTCAATTTCAGATTTGCTCAAAATACTTATATAATCGAGATTTATATCGCCATTGGTGAAGCTGCTGCCATTTACAGAGTTCATGATGACTGCCTCCTGGTTTGATTGATCAAATGGAATAAACCCAAAATGCAAATTATTAATATTTGGGAACACACTATCAAAAAGTCTATCAGAAATATTTGGGTTTCCTGCTTGCTGCAAGGATTTCATGATTGCTGACCAATCAGCCGGCATGGGTAATACGCCATAGGACTTATCCGTTAGGGTTACCTTTTTCTCGAGCTGAATTTTGGGGATATAGGTTTCAATTCCATCATGACCTTGAAATCCTCTGTCACGAATAAAATATAATTTCATATAGCTCACTTTGTCATCAGGATGGGAATTCCACACGATGTAAAATGTTGAAGGGTCATTACTATTAATCTTCCAAAGGCGCGGCACCCCGGCATTATCAATATGAAGCAACTTCCATTTATTCTTCTTCCACTCCCAATAACTTACTCCGTACCGGCCCTCTTCTGAAACAAACGGGACGAACACATGCCTCTCATCAACTTGAACATGATCCTGGATGCTCTTAACAGCCGCTGTTGGAAAAACCTTATTCATTCTCTCTATCAATTGCTCATTAGCGGGAAAGGAGGCTGGTTTGGAAAAATTAACCCAATAAAACCAGGCTGCTGCCGTTAATATAATGAAAACACCTACTAAACCAATAAGGACGAATCTCTTGTTCAGCATGTTTATTCCTCTCCTTTCAGCAATGGCTCATTGGAGCGAAAATATAGCTGTTTTTGAGGCGCTGATACTAATATTCCTTTTCCATCGGCTTCTAGGTAAATAATCGGGTGCAGGCCGCTTCCCCATTTTGACGTTGTTCCGAAAAGCTGATAGGGGAACCGTTCATTCCTTTTGGTAGATTTCTCATCACGGAATTCCTTTTCATAATACCATTGATTACCCTGAACTTTTTCTCGACTCATATTATGTATTTGTTTTAATAGCATATCTGTATCTAAAGTGCGTGTTTTCCCAGAGGGATGGATACTCCTGATCTTCGCATTCTCAACGTTAGACATATAGGTAGACAGTTCATCTTTAGGATATGTGACATTTTGAAGGAGGACTGCAATTAGGGCAGCCGCTAGAAAAATAAAATTAGCCCAAAAACCGAGCCACGCGAAACGCCTATAGGTCACCCAGCGCCCTTCCTTTCTTTTTAGAAAGGAATACAAAATCCAAACACCAAGCGGCAGGATGGATATCTTAATCGGCGTATCCCATAACGACGGAAAATTAATCGAAAAAGAAAAAAGACCGACCAGCACACAAACGAGAGCTTTCCAGGCCTTTGGTTTCACCTGCTGTTTTTTCATCATTCGATAGGCAAAAATGGCAATAACACACCATGCTAAAATAAGTGTAATAATAGGAATAAGTTGAAACGAAAAAGCAAAATTATAATTTATGGTCATTGTCCACCTCCTAATTTACATAATTCACCATTAATTTCCATATTCCTTTTTTATGTTTTAACAAAATAAAAAAGAACCGGGAAAACGCACATAGTGTACGTTTCCCGATTCTTACGAACAAATTACTCAACCGTTACTGACTTTGCAAGATTACGCGGTTTATCGACGTCGCAATCGCGGTGCAGAGCTGCGTAGTAGGCAAGTATTTGTAATGGTATGACAGAGATAAGTGGTGTTAATAATTCATTTACTTCTGGAATAACGAAGCTGTCTTCGTCCATATTTAATCCCTTCATCGAGATGATGCATGGGTTGGCACCGCGGGCTACAACTTCCTTCACATTACCGCGGATGCTTAAATTCACACTTTCTTGAGTAGCAAGAGCAATTACTGGAGTACCTTCTTCGATTAAAGCGATTGTACCGTGCTTTAATTCACCGCCGGCAAATCCTTCTGCTTGAATATAAGAAATTTCTTTCAGTTTCAACGCACCTTCTAAGCCAACGTAAAAGTCGATTCCGCGGCCGATAAAGAAGGCATTGCGTGTTACAGATAAGAATTCTCTTGTGATTACTTCAAGTAATTCTTTAGAGTCACAAAGTACTTCCATAGCATTTGCAACCAAACCAAGTTCATGAATCAAGTCAAAGCCAATTTCTAAACCGCGGCTTTTCGCTGTTACTTCAGCCATAATCGCAAGGACAGCTAATTGCGCTGTATATGCCTTTGTGGATGCAACAGCAATTTCAGGACCTGCATGCAGCAGCAATGTATAGTCTGCTTCACGAGAAAGCGTAGAACCAGGAACATTGGTAATAGTTAACGCAGGGTAACCCATTTCTTTGACATTGACAAGAACGGCACGGCTGTCAGCAGTTTCACCGCTTTGCGAAATGAAGATAAATAATGGTTTTTCAGAAAGCAGCGGCATGTTATAGCCAATTTCGCTGGAGATATGAACCTCAACAGGGATTTTCGCCATTTTTTCAATGAACTGCTTTCCAACAAGACCTGCATGATAAGAAGTACCTGCCGCAATAATATAAAGGCGGTCAGCTGCATTCAAGGCATCTACGATTTTTTGGTCAATCGTTAATTCACCTTGATCATTTTGATACGTTTGAATAATTTTACGCATCACAAGCGGCTGCTCATCAATTTCTTTTAGCATGTAATGAGGGTAGGTGCCTTTTTCAATATCGCTGGCATCTAGTTCAGCCTTATATGGTGCACGGTTAATAACTTCACCATTAAGGTTTTGAATCGTCACGTCATCCTTTGTAACAATAACAATTTCTTTATCCATTAATTCCAAATATTGATCCGTTACTTGCAGCATCGCCATGGCATCACTTGCTACAACATTGAAGCCGCTGCCTAGACCAACCAATAGAGGGCTTTTATTTTTTGCTACATAGATGGTTTCATTATCTTCAGCATCTAAAAGGGCTAAAGCGTAAGATCCATGTAATAAAGTCAAGGTTTTGCGGAATGCTTCTAAAACCTCTAAGCCTTCACTCGCAAAACGTTCAACCAACTGAACAATAACTTCAGTATCTGTTTCACTGACGAATGTAACATCTGTTAGATATTTACGCTTTAAAAGATCATAGTTCTCGATTACACCGTTATGCACTAGTGTAAAACGTCCAGATGTGCTTTGATGCGGGTGGGAATTCACCTTGCTTGGAACCCCGTGGGTAGCCCAGCGAGTATGTCCGATACCGATTTTAGCCAAAACGTTCTCATCGACAATCGCACGCAAATCAGCAATTCGGCCCTTTTCTTTAAAAACATGAATCCCGTTCTCATTTTTTACAGCAATACCCGCTGAGTCGTATCCTCTATATTCAAGCTTTTCTAAACCTTTTAGTAAAATCTCTTTCGAGTCATTATTTCCAATATAACCAACAATTCCACACATTTTTCTTTATCCTCCCTGATACAGGGGGCAAGAACGCTTTGGAGGCCCACCTTGCCCCCTTATCTCTGTTTTGGTCGGGTATCTGTCTATACCCTTTTAAACATTACTTTTAGTATGCGCATTTCCTTCTCTTTGTGCACAAAGTTGCCTATGTGTTTTAAAGAAGAAATTTCGGCCCTGCGTCACAGCCGGGAGGTATCCGCCGAAGTTTCGATAAACCTCCTCCTCGTCAACTAATCAACGTCTCTAGATTAGTCCAGGCGCTTTATTAAAATAGTTTAGCCTTCTGCCCACCTTTCTTTTTTAAGATATGGTAAAAAAAGCTTTGAATAAACAAAGCAAGTTAATACTACATGATTAGAGGCAACCCGTCAACTAATAACATAAAATATATAGTTTTTTCCATTTCCTATAACACCATACATAATAAAATATGCATAAGGGACTTGGAGAGTTCCCTTATGCATATTAGACGATTCATCTATTCTTTTAGTTCCATTTCATCTTTTACAACTGTGACAATGCGATCAACATACGATTCGCAAAGCTCCCTTGTCGGTGCCTCCGCCATAACGCGGACTAATGGTTCTGTTCCGGAAGGCCGAACAAGAATTCTTCCATTTCCAGACATCTCTTTTTCAACTTGTTCAATGATCTCTTTAACCTTTACATTATCGGTCACATGATGTTTGTCTGTCACTCTAACGTTTACAAGCTTTTGCGGGAATTTCTTCATTTCACCAGCCAGCTCTGATAATGGCTTCCCAGTTGCTTTCATGATATTCACTAATTGCAGTCCTGATAATAAACCATCGCCGGTTGTGTTATAGTCCAAGAAAATAATGTGGCCTGATTGTTCCCCGCCAAGATTAAATCCGCTCTTCTTCATTTCTTCGACTACATAACGGTCGCCAACAGCGGTCGGAACGCTATGAATGCCATGAGTTTCAAGCGCTTTATAAAAGCCAAGATTACTCATCACGGTGGATACAATTGTTCCATGCTTTAGGCGTCCCTGTTCTTTCAGATATTTGCCGCAAATGTACATGATTTGGTCGCCATCGACGATTTCTCCCTTTTCATCAATCGCAATCAACCGGTCTCCGTCACCATCAAAGGAAAGACCTACATCGGCCCCTTTTTCCTTCACTAAGGCTGCGAGTGCTTCAGGGTGTGTTGAGCCGACTCCGGCATTAATATTTAATCCGTTTGGTGCAGCCCCCATCGTAGACAAATCTGCATCCAGATCAGCAAACAAGTGTGTCGCTAAAGAAGATGTCGCACCGTTTGCACAGTCCAGTGCAATATGAATACCGGAGAAATCTTCATCCACGGAATTCTTTAAGTATTGAAGGTACTTTTGTCCTCCTTCAAAATAATCCATGACCAAGCCCAAATCACCACCTACAGGTCTTGGCAGCTGATCGCCCGGCATATCAATAAGCTTTTCAATTTCTAATTCTTGGTCATCAGAAAGCTTAAAACCATCAGGACCGAAAAATTTAATTCCATTATCGGCAACTGGATTATGAGAAGCTGAAATCATGACCCCAGCCTGTGCTCCTAAAGCTTTCGTTAAATAAGCTACTCCCGGAGTAGAAATCACGCCAAGACGCATGACCTCCGCTCCAATGGACAGCAAGCCTGCCACAAGGGCTCCCTCAAGCATGTGCCCTGAAATACGGGTATCACGGCCAATTAAAACCTTTGGACGATCTTTATCCTTTGTTAAAACATATCCGCCAAATCGTCCTAATTTAAAGGCTAATTCCGGTGTCAATTCACTATTTGCTACTCCGCGTACCCCATCGGTACCAAAATATTTTCCCATTTTAAAAAATCGCTCCTTCAACAATTATTGCTA
Source organism: Paenibacillus sp. BSR1-1 (assembly GCF_030403775.1). GTDB lineage: Bacteria > Bacillota > Bacilli > Bacillales > Cytobacillaceae > Neobacillus. The sequence goes on along the minus strand of NZ_JAQMWQ010000032.1, from coordinate 6,184 downwards.
AGTATTAGGCATTTTTCGTAATTGTAATTTTTGCAGTCTCTTTACTAGGCTTCCAGTTTACATTGGCGGGGCCATCCACGTGGATATCCACTTCATGGCTTCCTTCATCCAGATTGGATAAATCAATATATACGTTGAAGTCCTCAGGCCTTAATCCATCTACCATTGAGCTTGGTCCATTAACGATTAGATTGATGATCTTATTGGCAGGGTCATTAATCTCCGCTATGTAGGAATCTGATAATCCTTGGATTTTTAACGGTATTCCTGAAACGGTCTTTTCCTCTTCCTTTTTCACCAAGACCGTTGCCTTGACCATTTGCGGTGTCACCTTCGTGATCCCATTTGAAATAATCACCGGCAAATTAAGGGTAGTGTTTTCGGTAATTTTACTGACATCCACTTCTACGCGGACATTTTCGGTCTGTTTTAGGATATCTTCCGGTCCAATAATCGTTGCTTCTTTTACATCCAGATCAATGGAATCAATCGTAATACCATCCTGTGGCGTTCCTTTTTTGATAATACTAATTGGAACAGTTTTACTATTATTTTTTATTGGTATCGTCACTTTTACGGTTTCTGGCGCGACCACTGCATCCAATTTATTCAAGTCTTTGTCAAGAACTTGTACGTGGGCCTCTTTGGTAATCGTCTCTTTCAGTTTAGACTTTTCCTCTAGTGTTGCTTTGACAAAGGCAATTCGATCAATCACGCTTTTTGCACCGGTGATTTTTACTTTGTTTGGTTCGACAACCGGCTGTCCGGCTGAATAACCTTCCTCCACTTGACTTGCATTAAATTCAGCTTCCACTTTGAATTCCTTGGTGATCTTTTCTTGAACATTCACTGTGACAGTAGCTGGATTAATAGTTGCCTTTAGTTTATCAGATAAATCTTTTACTTTAAGTTTTACTTTTTGTTTCCCTATCTTAGCTTCTGTCAAATCCACATACACTTCAAAGTTTTTTAAGGCCTTTGTAGATTGGACGTGGGTAATTGGCCCTTTAATTGTGATAGCCACCGTGTTTGGAATCCCCGAAACCACTAAATTCTCGGTATCATAGTAGACATTTACGGGCATATCTTTAATCGTCGCAGAAGTCGATTGGCTTGGAACGTTAACTGTTAATTTATTTTCTTTGTTCGATACAGTTGAGTAAAGCAAAACGGCTAAAAGTAATGCGAGAATTTTGATAAACCAGCGATTATCCATCAGTTTATCCATTATTTTTCCCCCTCCAGTTCCAACGAGCTGAAGAAGCTTGTTTAGTCTTGTTCGTTATCATCAATTCACTCGTGAGGAGTTCCTTAAATTCTTCTGCCTTTAAGTCACGATGAAGTTCACCATTTTTCGTCAGTGAGATGCTGCCCGTCTCTTCTGAAACAACGACGGTAATACTATCGGTTACCTCACTGATTCCTAATGCTGCCCGGTGCCGCGTACCAAGCTCCTTTGAAATAAAAGGACTTTCCGATAAAGGAAGATAGCATGCCGCTGCGGCAACATTATTTCGTTGGATGATAACGGCCCCATCATGGAGCGGTGTATTTGGAATGAAGATGTTAATCAAGAGTTCAGAAGAAATCTTAGAATTTAGCTGAATACCTGTTTCTATGTAATCACCCATACCTGTTTCTCTTTCAATCGAAATTAAAGCCCCAATTCGGCGCTTGGCCATGTAGTCAGTTGCCTTAATGATTGCCTGAACAGCTTTTTCCTGATCGTCATCATCGGGACTTGAGCTTCTTGAGAAAAATTTCCCCCTTCCCAATTGCTCAAGTGCTCTGCGGAGTTCTGGCTGAAAAATAATAATAATCGCAAGAAACCCGTATGTTATGACTTGCTGCATCATCCAGCTTAAAGTTGATAAGCCAAAAAAATCACTGACTACTTTTACAAGAAGAATGACAAAAATTCCTTTCAGCAACTGAACCGCTTTGGTTCCTCTTATAATGTTAATCAGTTTGTATATGACATACCATACGAGGAGAATATCAACAATACTAGCTAAATACTTCCATATAGTAAAATCGGCAAACGGCATTGTTTTTCCTCCGTAATTTTCTTAAAAACGTATATATTGGAATACAACTACATTATTATAGCATAAATCAAGCTTGTACTTATTATATGTATCTCTTTAAAAAAACAAATCACTCATAATCGAGTGATTTGTTTTTTTATTCGGTTTCAGAATGGTCAAAGATTTCGATGGTCTCCTGAACCGTTCTTTTCATATGATACCAAATCCAATCGAACACTTCGTTTACTTCATCAATTTGTCCTGTCACATGACCGGCGGATGCCAGGTATTTTTCACCATTTATAACGGTAACGTCTCCCTGCACTTCCCCTTCAATTTTCAAGGTCCCATTCCGAACAATCACATCGCCTTTGACGACCTCGCCTTTAGGGACAATGACAGTGTTATTTTTAACCACCAGGTTTTTTTGCTTTGATACTGAGAATTCCCGGTCCTGATTCCAGGTGGAAAATAGGCTTCCCACCATTAAAATAAGGAATAATGAAGCTGCAGCTAGCATTGGATGGTTTCTCAGCCAGCGCCCAATCCAAACCTTCTTTTTCTCTTTAGGCAGTCGCGCTAGGACATTGGCTGTAAAATCAGCTGGTGCCTGCATATTTGATATACTTTTAACGAAGGCTACTGTCTTTTTTAGTTCATTAAATATTGCCTCACACTCTTTACAGCTTTGAATGTGCTCTCTTAAGATCCGTTCATTTTCTTGGTCAATTTCCTCGTCTAAATACTCGTGCATGAGATCGATGATATGTTCTGGACACATTTTTTTGTTTCACCTCTTATCAAACATAACGTAATTGTTGTCTTAAAGCTTCCCGGCCTCGGTGAATTCTTGTTTTAACTGTCCCTAGAGGAAGATCAAGAATTTCACTAATTTCATTTAATGATAATTCTTCTACATATTTCAAAACGATCGCAGACCGATATTTCTCTGGCAGCTTTAATATTTCCTTCTGTACAGTTTCCTGCAACTCTAAGCTTTCCAGTTCTTTTTCTGGCAGTGGAGTATTGGAAGGAATCTGGGAATACATGGTTAACCCTTCTGTTCCAGCCACTTCTGCATCTAAGTAATAATCAGGTTTCTTTTTGCGCATTCGATCGATACATAAATTGGTGGCAATCCGAAATAGCCAGGTGGAAAATTTCAAATCTTGATTAAAAGACTTTATATTCACATAGGCACGAATAAACGCCTCCTGTGCCACATCCTCAGCTTCATGTTTATTTCCAAGCATTCGGAAACACAGCTGATAGACACTGTTTTTATAAATTTCAACGATCTCCCCAAATGCATCCTGATCGCCTTTTATCACTTGTTTTATTCTCTTTTTTACAATAGCTTCCATTAACGTTTCTCAGCTCCAATACGCTATACGTTCATACGAATCGTTAGCAAAAAAGTTTCGCTTTTCACGAAAAAACTTCTCCATACCTATAATATTAACAAAAATTTACCAAAAAGGCTCAAATACTAGTTTAAAGATTTTCCTGCTGGGGATAAAAGTAATAATATATTGAAAAGAGGTCATGTTTTGCATGCGTGCCCGACTGGAAGGACTATTAGCGGAGATTGAACGCTGCCGGATGGATATGGTTCGACTTGCGTCTGTAAACTCATTTGCCCATCACGAAGTAATTGAGGCTAGTCGGAGGCTGGACTCTCTACTAAATGAATATTCATCGATTGTGGAAAAATAAAGCAGCTGCACCGAGCCCGGAGCAGCTGCCTTTATTTTTTATAGTAATTTTTCTCCGAATAATGAGCCCATTAGACCAACAGCAATTTGTGCAGTTTTATTTTTTTCGTCTAAAATAGGGTTTACTTCCACAAATTCTGCAGAGGTTATAATCTTTGCCTCTTCGAGCATTTCCATAGCCAAGTGGCTTTCACGGTAGCTGATACCCCCCATAACCGGTGTTCCTACTCCCGGACATTCACTTGGATCTAACCCATCCAAGTCTAATGAAAGATGAACGCCATCTGTTCTTTCTTTCAAGTAGGCAATCGTTTCTTCCATGATGTGCGCCATTCCTAGGCGGTCGATTTCATGCATTGTGTAGACTTTAATTCCTTTTTCTTTTATAAGGATTCTTTCCCCTTCATCCAGGGATCTTGCTCCGATAATGACTACGTTTTCAGGTTTAACCTTCGGGAAGTAACCGCCCAGTTCCGTTAATTTCGGATGCCCTAATCCAATACTCGCAGCTAAAGGCATGCCGTGTATGTTTCCTGACGGGCTTGTATCTGCTGTATTTAAGTCACCATGGGCATCATACCAAATGACACCTAGGTTTTTATAGTGCTTTGCTACCCCCGCTAAGGTTCCAATTGCAATGCTGTGGTCACCGCCTAGTACGAGTGGGAATGAACCGGATTGGATTGCCTCATCTACTTTTTCTGCCAGCATGGATGTTTTTTCTGCAACAAGATCAAGATTGCGCAGATTTGATTCTTTATCGACAACGACTTCTGGTCTGCCGATCGGAATGTCTCCAAGATCGTGGATATCATCAAATAGCGGCTTAAGTCTTTCATTAATGCCAGCATAACGAATTGCACTTGGACCCATATCTACACCTCGGCGCATTTGTCCTAAGTCCATCGGCATCCCAATAATTGAAAGTTTTTTACTCATCTTCAAATTCCTCCTACCCTTTTATATGTACTATTTTAACCGCTTTCAGTGGGATGACTCAACTCGACAAAATTATGTATATATATACGTAGTAGCTTCCTTGTGGAATTTGGGAGTGTATGGACGCGATGAGGGACATTCATCTAGTTTTCTTGACGGGTTTTGTCCTTCATAAACCTGATGAAAGACATTTCACTAGCTTTCTTAGCGTGTTTTGTCCTTCATAAACCTGATGAAGGACATTTCATTAGCTTTCTTCATGGGTTTTGTCCTTCATAAACTCGATGAAGGACATTTGACCAGTAACGTCGGCCGATTTTGTCCTTCATAGACCTATATAATTTATTCCATAAAAAAAGCCTAGAATCAGTACGATTCAAGGCATAAATTTTATATGTAGTGTGATGGTGGAGTCTAGGGGGATCGAACCCCTGACCTCCTGCGTGCAAAGCAGGCGCTCTCCCAGCTGAGCTAAGACCCCATTAACTATGGAGCGGAAGACGGGATTCGAACCCGCGACCCCCACCTTGGCAAGGTGGTGTTCTACCACTGAACTACTTCCGCATTTTCATAATTAAAAACCCAAGAAATTGGAAATCCAGGGTTTAAATATAAGAATGAGCCATGAAGGACTCGAACCTTCGACCCTCTGATTAAAAGTCAGATGCTCTACCAACTGAGCTAATGGCTCTCTGGCTGGGCTAGCTGGATTTGAACCAACGCATGTCGCAGTCAAAGTGCGATGCCTTACCGCTTGGCTATAGCCCAATAATGATGTAATAATATATAGTATGACCAACTTTTTTTAAAATATAATGGTGGAGGGGGACGGATTCGAACCGCCGAACCCGGAGGGAGCGGATTTACAGTCCGCCGCGTTTAGCCACTTCGCTACCCCTCCATATTAAATTAAAAAAAGAAAGTGCCGGCGAGAGGACTTGAACCCCCAACCTACTGATTACAAGTCAGTTGCTCTACCAATTGAGCTACCCCGGCATAGGTTTACATAAAAAAATTATGGTGGAGGATGACGGGATCGAACCGCCGACCCTCTGCTTGTAAGGCAGATGCTCTCCCAGCTGAGCTAATCCTCCGAATTTATGATAGTTATTTCCGTTATTACGAAATAACTATGGTGACCCCTACGGGATTCGAACCCGTGTTACCGCCGTGAAAGGGCGGTGTCTTAACCGCTTGACCAAGGGGCCATACAATTTAAAGATAGGTAAGCTTCCAAGCGGGCTCGAACCGCTGACCTCTTCCTTACCATGGAAGTGCTCTACCTACTGAGCTATGGAAGCATAGCTGATATTCTCGATGAAATGAAAATGGCTCCGCAGGTAGGACTCGAACCTACGACCGATCGGTTAACAGCCGATAGCTCTACCACTGAGCTACTGCGGAACAATAATATAACAGCCTGGCAACGTCCTACTCTCACAGGGGCGCGTGCCCCAACTACCATCGGCGCTGAGAAGCTTAACTTCCGTGTTCGGTATGGGA
>NZ_JAQMWQ010000031.1 GCF_030403775.1 Paenibacillus sp. BSR1-1 | reverse complement strand
CGAGAACAGCTTCTCTTCTTAGAGTTGGTCAAAAGTAGATCAAAACCTGATGTAGAGTGGGGGCCTTGAAAGTTTCGTTCATATCAGGAGGCTGCCCGGCACGCCCGCGGAAAGCGAAGCGCCTGGAGCGCAAATCAACAGACCAGTTTAAATGCCTATAAAGGGAATAAATGAAAAAAGGCTATCGAAAGTTTTTCGATAGCCTGAGCAGTCCCAAATGGAACTGCATTTAGCGTGCAACTGGATAGAATTTTTTCCACTCATTAAGGAAGGGTGAAGTGGATGAATTGGGATGTTCGAGGACCATAGGGGTTGGTCCTGATTGTTTTACTTCACCATTAACGATAATAGCAAGTCGATTTGTTAAGTAATTGACTTCCATAAGGTCATGGCTGACAAACACGGCTGTCGTTTTTGTTTCACTAATAATCTGCTTGAAATCTTCCATCAGCTTAATTTTGGTAGGGAAGTCCAAGGCTGAAAACGGTTCATCGAGAAAAAGAATTTCCGGCTCGACAATCATTGCTCGTGCTAGATTAACCCGCTGCGCCTCTCCTCCTGATAAATGAAGCACATTTTTTTTCGCTAAATGACTAATCCCAAAGAGATTCAGCCAATGTTCAACTTTCTCTTTGATTTCGACTTTAGAAATTTTTCGTAGTTTTAAGCCAATTGCGATATTTTGATAGACAGTTCCATCTAGAAGTAACGATTGTTGAAGGGCGATCGAGAACTTCCTTCGTAAATCAAGCGGTGCATTTCCCTTTGCAATGACTTGCCCGCGGTAGAGGATTTCACCGCTGTTGCTTCGTTCAAGAAAAGATAGCAATTTTAATAGAGTGCTTTTGCCCGCTCCATTGGGTCCCATAATGCCGAGAAATTCGCCTGGCTGAATCTGGAAATGAGGAATATCCAGAATCGTTTTATGCTGGGCTGTAAAGGTGATATTTTTCAGCTCAATTAACGGGTTCACGAAAATCGCTTCCTTTGCTGTAAAAAAGTTAACGCTGCTGTAATCAATAGGGCAGCCGTCAGGAGAATAAAGGAAAGGGCTAAGGCGATATCAAAGTTTCCTTTTGAAACCTCCATCACGATGGAAGTGGTGAGAATCCGAGTGTCCCCTTGGATATTTCCGCCCACCATCATCGCGGCGCCTACTTCGGCAATGACACGGCCAAAGCCTGCCATAATGGCCGCCATTATCGCAATCTTTGATTGTTTTAAAAGAATCATTAAGGACTGCAACCTTGTTGCTCCTAGCGCTTTAATTTGCAAAAGCATCTTTTCATCGATTTGCTGAAAGGCGGAGCAGGTCAGGCTCGTTACAATAGGAAGAGAAACCAGAATCTGTGCCATGACAATCGCCGTTGGCGTATAAAGTAAAGAGAAATCACCAAGAGGGCCTGAGCGCCACAGAAACATCGTAATCCAAAGGCCTGCTACAACAGGAGGCAAGCCCATACCAATATTAATAAATAATAATAGTAGTCTACGGCCTTTGAAGCTAGTTAAACCAAGGAATAATCCAAGAGGCAATCCAATGAGCGTACTAATCAAAATGGAAATAAGACAAACTCTTAGAGTCAGCCAGGTAATCGCAAATACCTCTGGATCCCCGGAAAAAATCATCTCTATCGCTTTCTTCAGTCCATCGATTAGCAGTTCCATGGTTGCCTCCTAAACATCCTTCACTATTCCGTATATTTAATAAATAGGGATTGTCCGTATTCTTTCTTGCCAAAGTTCTCGATGACATCTTGAGTTTTCGGATCAATCATAAATTCAACAAATTTCTTCGCGTCTTTGCTATTAATCTTATCATGTTTTTCAGGATTTACCTGCATAACGTGATAGATATTCATTAAATCTTTGCCGCCTTCAACAACGATTTGCATGTCGCTTAAGTTTTTAGATTGAGCAAGCCAGGTTGCGCGGTCAGTTAGGACATAGCCTTTTTTCTCAGCTGCAACTTGTAAGGTTTGTCCCATTCCTTGTCCAGTCGAAACATACCATTCGCCTGCCGGCTTAATGTTTAATAGAGTCCAGATGCCTTTTTCTTTTTTATCAGTACCTGAATCGTCTCCGCGAGAAATGAAGATAGATTTAGTTTCAGCTAATTTTTTGAAGGCTGCTTGAATGTCATCTCCGCTGACACCAGCAGGATTTTCCTTTGGTCCAACTAGAACAAAGTCATTGTACATAACGCGTTTGTAGTTAATGGCATCTCCGGCATCAACAACCGCTTTTTCAGCAGCAGGAGCATGCACAAGAAGAACATCGGCTTCCCCTTTTGTGCCCATTTCAAGTGCCTGACCAGTTCCTACAGCAATCGTTTTCACTTTAACGTTGTTTTCTTTTTCAAACATAGGAATGAGGACGTCTAGTAAGCCGCTGTCTTGTGTACTTGTTGTTGTTGCTAGAATCATTTCGGTTGGTGCTGCCTTAGGTTCAGCCTTTTTCGTTTTTGCATCTGCTTCTTTCGTCTGCGAATTTCCACAAGCTGATAAAATCAAAAGCATGAAAGCAAAAAGTGCCGCAAAATAACGTTTTTTTAACATGTAAGTTCCTCCGTTTGATAGATAATTTTTCCTAAATCTTCAATTGAATAGCCTGCCAAATCCGTCAAGCTATTTTTAAAGCTGCTAGACTTCAAATAATGGATTAGGTCCGTCAGGCTTTGTTTATTTTCTTCAGTAAAACGAAACACGAGATCAAAATTTTCCTTGGCAACAGAAATGAAATCAAGTCCTAGGTGGCTGGCGGCAGACTGGATCCCAAAGGCTACATCTGCCATCCCTCTAGTAATGTAGGATGCTGCAGATAAATGGGTCCATTCTTCGGTTGCATAGCCTTTTATTCCAGAGGGATTAATCCCGCAGCTAGATAGCTTCGAATCCAGCAAAAAGCGAGTGCCCGACCCTTTTTGGCGATTCACAAACTGAACTTCTTTTCGAGTCAGGTCATAAAAATCATGAATCCCTTTTGGATTGCCCTTCGCAACAATAAACCCTTGTTCTCTTGCTGCCAGTCGCAAAACTAAAATAGATTCATAGACAAATAGCTGATGGATAAATGGCAGATTATATTCTTGTGATGCCGGATCTAATAGATGAATGGCGGCAATATCACATTGTCCTCGGTACAGCATCATTAAGCCTTCCAAACTGCCTATGTAGGATGGCTGAATTTGCATATTTAAATCATGGGCGGCCTGCTTGGCAAAATGCTCGACTAAAAAGTCATGGCTGCCGGAAAGCCTTATGAAACTGGCTTGATTCGATTCAGTGCTGGATTCTTTCCTTGAAGGCGCTTTCGTATTTTCTTTGAACCGCTCAAGCTCAGCATGCTCTATTCGCATTTTGTTTCCTATTTTAAAGGCTTGAAGCTCGCCTCTTTTGATTAACTCATAAACTGTATGTTTTGAGATTTGAAAGATTTGCGCTACCTCATCAGGAGTATAAGCCTTTAATTCCATTTTTCACCCTCCTTTTTCCATTATTTTATAAAAAGAATAGCATAATAAAAGTGATTTTTGTTAAGTATTGTTGAGTTTCGTTAAGTTTTGTTTAGAATTGTCTAATATTGTTCAAAAAGTAGAATGAGATTCATATAAAATTCATAAACTTCACTTATTGTTCAATTGTGAGCGGTGAAGTTGGTGTAGTATAGTAGTAGAAATTAAAATTGTGACTGGAGGATGGAAGCGAATGGCAAAGCTTTTATATATTACGGCAAATCCGAAAAATGATATAAAACTTTCAAAGGGTATGCAAATTGGAGAAGTATTTTTAGAGGAATTTAAACAAGTGCAGCCAGATGTGGAGATCGAACGCTGGCATTTATATGAAATGGATATTCCTGTCATCGATATGGATTTATTATATGCCCGGGCGAAATTATCCTTTATGGGCTATACAAAAGATCAGCTATCGGAAGCTGAGCGGACGAAAATTGAAAAAATGCACGCGCTGGCTGACCGATTTATTGCTGCTGATTATTATGTGTTTGTGACACCGATATGGAACTTTGGAGCACCGGCAATTGTCAAAGCGTTTATGGATTGTTTATTTATTGCTGGAAAAACTTTTACCTACACAGAACACGGGGCAAAAGGACTTCTCACTGGAAGAAAGGCCATCCATATTCAAACCCGCGGCGGCATTTATTCTACTGGACCGATGGTGGAATTTGAAATGGGGGATCGTTACGTAAAGAAGGTATTCGAATTCCTAGGCTTCGAGAGCTTGGATACGGTCATTGCAGAAGGGATGGATCATTTTCCTAAAAAAGTTCCTGAAATTATGGCAAAAGCTAAAGAACAAGCAGCGGCAGCCGCCAGAGAAATGGCTGCACTGCCCGTCAAACAATAAAAAATGCGACTCGGGGAGTCGCATTTTTTATTAGAATTTACCCGTAAATTGGAAAAATAGCACAATTAATCCCAATGCCCAAACATAGATAGCAAATGGCTTTAAGGAATGCTTCTTCAAGTAGCCAATCATCCATCTAACCGCAACATAGCCGAAGAGGGCAGAAGAGATGATCCCGACGAGCAGGGCAGATAATGAGATTTCTTCTCCTGCACCGCCGAGCAGATCCTTCGTTTGCAAGACAATGGCTCCTGCGATGGCTGGTGTTGATAATAAGAAGGAGAAATAGGCGGCCGTTTCACGGTCCAATTTTCGCCACAAGGCTGCAACAATTGTCATTCCCGAGCGCGATATCGCGGGCATAATCGCAACCGCCTGAAATGTTCCAATAATCAAGGCATCCTTATAGCTGATGTCGTCCATTTTTTTATGGCCATTTTTCACTGAATCAGCGAGCCATAGGAAAATACCGGTAATTAAAAATTCCCAGCCAATCGTCACACCTGTTTTTGAGATTTCATCAATAAAATCCTTAAAAGCAAGTCCAAAGATAACGGCAGGAATCGTTCCGACAATTAACAAAAACGTTAATTTGCTGAACGGTTTTTTGATGATTTTAATAAATTCATCCTTATAAAAAACAAAGACAGCAAGCAAGGTGCCGACATGAAGCATCGTATCGAGCAATAGACCTGCTTCCTGCAAGCCAAATAAATTTCTTCCTAAATAGAGATGTCCGGTACTGCTGATTGGCAAAAATTCTGTTAACCCCTGGATAATCCCAAGTATCAGCGCTTCTAATTTCGTTAACATACATTCCCTCACATTCTAAAAAAACTTGTACTATTAAAAGATATGTTCAATTAGTTATTGAAATTCTCTTCTATTTTAGGATTTATTTGCCAATAAGGTCAATTAAAAACTCAAACAAAATATGTGCAATTTGTTTGTCTTATCCCATAAAATAGGAATAAAGCCCTTTCCGAGAGGAGATACACGTATTGGAAAATAAACATCTGCATTTTAATACTTCAATCGGTGTCAAAAAGCCTGAAAGTATCCGTAACAAAGCGCAGGCCTGCCCTTTTTGTGACAGGGACCAGCTGACCGGCCTGATTGCAGTGGACGGTCCAATCATTCTATTGAAAAATAAATATCCCGTTTTAGAAAATGCCTATCAAACGGTGTTAATTGAAACAGACGATTGCCATGCTGAATTATCAACCTATTCCAAAGAGCATTTACATAGATTGATAAGGTTTGGCATTAAGCATTGGTTAGAGATGGAGGAAACCGGAGAATATCGATCGGTTATTTTTTTCAAAAATTATGGCCCTTTATCTGGCGGCACAATCGCCCATCCACATATGCAAATCATTGGACTCCATGATCTGGATTATAAAGAAAAAGCAAGTCATGAAATGTTTCAGGGTATTGTGATTGATGAAGGGGAGGGTTCTAGGCTGACCCTGTCCACAAAACCCCGCGTCGGTTTCTATGAATTTAATATAGAAATGCCGGATTCGAGTTACCAGGAAAGGTTCTCCGAGTATCTTCAAATCGCGGTTCATTATATTCTCTGCCACTTTCCCTTTAAGGCAAACAGCTACAATGTGTTTTTTCATCATCTGGATGGCAAAATTTATGCTAAAGTGGTACCGCGTTTTGTGACAACTCCGTTATATATCGGGTATGGTCTGCCTCAGGTGCCGAATAATTTAGAGTGGATGGCTGAAGAGTTGAAACGAATTTATTTTTGTAAATAAATCCATTCAATGGTTAGAAGTTGTGATTTAGGCGTTAAAAAAATATAATGGAGGAATGTACAAGTTTTATTAAGGTGGAGACTTAGCATGACTTCCAATAAAAACACAACTTCAAAACTTGATTATAATCTTGTTTTTATTCTTTTATTATTGTTTTTGGCAAGCTGTATTTCGATATATAGTGCCCAAAAGAGTGGACAATACAAAGAGAATTTCTTAATTAAGCAAATGGTATGGTACGCTGTCGGCGGCGGGATTATCGCATCGGTAATGACGCTGGATTCTGACCAGCTGCGAAAGCTGACTTGGTATGCCTATGGATTTGGACTATTTCTTCTGGGCTTTTTAATTGTCGCACCTCCAAGCATTGCTCCGGTGATTAATGGAGCAAAGAGCTGGTTTATCGTTCCGGCCATGGGTTCATTGCAGCCCTCTGAGTTTGTTAAAATATTTATTATCTTGACACTTTCACGTGTTATCGATGATCACCATCAAAAAAATCAAGGGAACAAGACGATTCAAACTGATTTTTGGCTGTTAATTAAGCTTGGCATTGTGACAATGGTGCCATTGATGTTAGTAATGCAACAGCCAGACTTAGGAACTTCGCTTGTGTTTATTGCGATATTAGTAGGAATGATTTTTATCTCAGGCATCACCTGGAAGCTGCTTGTACCGATTTTTTCATTTGGGACAGTACTAGCTTCAACCATTTTGTATTTTGTTGTCTGGAAACCAGACATTTTAGAAAAATATCTTGGCGTAAAGCAGTACCAATTTGGCCGGATATATTCCTGGCTCGACCCTTACAATTTTCAAAGCTCTGCCGGTTATCAGCTGACCAAATCCCTGCTCGCAATTGGCTCTGGCCAAACAGGCGGGAAAGGCTACGGTAATCGTGAAGTTTACCTGCCGGAAAGTCATACGGACTTTATCTTCAGCGTGGTTGGCGAGGAATTTGGCTTTATCGGCTCGAGTGTGTTAATTAGTTTGTTTTTCCTTTTGATTTACCATATTACGAAGGTTGGCATGGAAACAAAGAATAATTTTTATACGTATATTTGTGTCGGGGTCATCAGCATGATTACCTTCCACGTTTTCCAAAATATCGGCATGACGATTGGCGTTCTGCCCATCACCGGTATTCCGCTTCCGTTCATCAGCTACGGGGGCAGTGCCTTAATGGGGAACATGCTCGGGCTCGGCCTAATTTTCTCGATACGTTACCATTATAAAAAATACATGTTTTCGACATCGGCATAACGTTGATGGATTGGGCGACCTCGGTCGCTCTTTTTTTGTTGCCGGAAAAGGGGTTTGGCAGAATAAATTGGGCTTTTCGCGGAAAAGAAGCAAAGGTTAGCGGAATAAATGCCAAGTTCGGCGGAATACCGTTCCAGTCATGCGGAAACAAGCATTTGAGCACGGATCCCGAGATGGCTGCGCGTAATAAAATGGGGTTTTCGCGGAAAAGAGGCAAAGGTTAGCGGAATTAAAGCGGAAGTTCGCGAAATTAATCCGGATGATCGCGGAATAAATGCCAAGTTCGGCGGAATACCGTTCCAGTCATGCGGAAACAAACATTTGAGCACGGATCCAATGATGGCAGCGCGGAATAAAATGGGGTTTTCGCGGAAAAGAAGCAAAGGTTCGCGGAATAAATCCGGAAGTTCGCGAAATTAATGCGGAAGTTCGCGAAATAAATGCCAGGTTCGGCGGAATTCAAAGCTCTACTTAGCTGAAAATCATAACAAAAAAGAGCAAGGCCATGGCAAGCCCCGCTCTTTTCATATGGGAAGGTTTTTTACTAACAAATTTTACTCTTACTTGTTCAATATCTTTTCAAGATCGTCCAGCATAAGATTTGCTGCAAGGACGCCGCCAGCGGTGTTCCAGATTGCATCACTTACTTCGTGGACATTCCCGTTTTTAACAGCGTTTAAATTTTTCCAAAGCGGATCGTTCGTCCATTCTTTTGCGGTATCCAAGGCTTTTTGATCACCGTTTGGCGCATAGGTGAAGTAGAATAGCTGATCCGCATCCATTTTAGGAGTCACTTCTTTGCCAACCTCAACCGCAAGCTTACCAAGCTTATTATCTGGAGTAAAGAGGGCTTCCTGCTGGGCTGCACGCTTAAACCCTAATTGATCAAAAATCACCCCGGAAAATGAATCAGTGTAATAAATACGGGATTTTCCAGCCATAAAGCGGACAACAGAAATTTGTTGATTTACTTTATCGCCAAGTTTTTCTTTTACCTCGGCAACGTGCTTATCATAATCACTTAGAACTTGATTTCCTTTTTCCTCAAGGTTTAATGCCTTAGCGTAGAGCTTAAAGTTTTCCTTCCAATCGCCTCTAAGCGTTTCGGAAAAGACAGTTGGTGCAATTGCACTAAGCTGGTCATATACCTTTTCAAGACGAAGCTTATTGCCGATGATTAAATCAGGCTTTAAAGTAGCAATTTTTTCAATATTAACTTCACTCTCAGTCCCAACAACCTCTACGCCATCCATATCCTTTTTAATATGGTCGTACCACGGATCTCCGAGCCAGGATTGCACCGCACCAACTGGTTTTACACCTAGTGCCAGCAAGGCTTCCGTTCCTTCATTTGTTAAGATAACCACTCTTTTTGGAGTGCCTTTAATCGTTGTCGAACCCATTGCATGCTCAACCGTATATGGTTTTTCCTCTGCTTTTTTCGGTTCTGCCTTTTCCCCGGCCGTTTTTTCGGTCGAGCTGCCGCAAGCGGCTAATAAGAAAATAGCCAGGACAGAAAAAAGAGTAAGTATCGTTTTTTTCATCTTAATATGTAGCCTCCTTAGCCAAATGTGAATGATAATCATTTTCAACTACATTATTATCATAAAATGACCTCCAACCATCTGTCAACAATTTTATTGAAAATCGTTCTCATTTAAATTGACAATCATTATCAATTAGGGATAAACTAAAATTAATAACCTAATAGAAAGGTTTATCCGAAATGCTGTTAAAAAGTACTTTTTCAAAATGGATTGGATTATTGTTCGTCATCTTCCTGATGCTTGGATTCATCTGTGCCAGCATCGTATATGGCTATACCGATACAAGCTGGCGTACCGCGGTTGACTCCTTTACCCATTACAATGGGTCCAACGAACATATTATTATTCGGACTGTCAGACTTCCACGTGCATTAATCGCATCCGCAGTCGGAGCAAGCCTTGCGATTGCAGGCGTCCTCATGCAAACATTAACGAAAAATCCCTTGGCGTCACCTGGAATTTTTGGCATTAATGCCGGAGCCGGTTTTGCAGTAGTTGTCGGCATGACCTTATTTTCCGTTAACAGTCTGACAGCTTTCAGCGGTCTGGCTTTTTTGGGAGCAGCCATTGCAGCGATTAGTGTATATGCGATAGGCTCCTTTGGCCGGGAAGGTTTAACACCGATGAAGCTGACATTGGCAGGGGCTGCGATATCAGCTATGTTCTCTTCCTTTACACAAGGAATTCTAGTTTTGGATGAAGCCATGCTTGATCAGGTGCTGTTTTGGCTGGCTGGCTCAGTCTCAGGCAGAAAATTGGAAACACTGGCTTCCGTGCTGCCATACATTGGAATTGGCTGGCTTGGCTCCCTCTTTATTGCCGGAAAAATGAATATCCTCGCTATGGGGGAAGATGTTGCGAAGGGACTCGGATTAAATACCGGCTTTGTAAAAATTGCAATCGGTATCTTGGTTATTTTATTAGCGGGCGGATCCGTTGCTGTGGCAGGACCAATTGGCTTTGTCGGGATTGTGGTTCCCCATATTACCAGATCGATTATCGGCATTGACCATCGCTGGGTGATCCCATTTGCCGGGATGTTAGGCTCAATTTTATTGCTGGCAGCGGATATTGCTGCACGATATATTTTAATACCGTCCGAAGTTCCTGTCGGAGTCATGACGGCCATTATTGGAACTCCATTCTTCATTTACATCGCAAGAAGGGGGTTCAATGCAAAATGAGTAAATATAAAAACTTACGCTTATTTAAAAATCGAATCTCATTTTTACTGGATCGAAAAGCAATTATCATTTTTCTTGTTCTTTTCATCATTACAGCTGCTGTCTTTATTTTCAGCACCGGTGCTGGGGAAATGAAAATTAACCCGCTTACCGTTGTAAAGGTTTTATTCGGTGCAGGTCCAGAAATGGAAACACTCGTTATACAATCCTTCCGCCTGCCAAGGATTATTATTGCGCTAATGGTAGGCATCTCATTAGCGGTAGCCGGAGGCATTTTACAAGGGATGATCCGCAATCCGCTCGCTTCCCCGGATGTGCTCGGGATTACTGGCGGGGCAGCATTTGCCGTTGTAAGTTTCCTCGCACTTTTTAGCGATAAAAATCATTCCCTTACCGTCAGTATTGCCTGGCTGCCCTTAGCCGCCTTTATTGGAGCTGGCGCTGTTGCCTTTTTGGTTTATTTGCTAGCTTGGAAAAATGGGGTTTCCCCTATCAGACTAGTATTGATTGGAATTGGTATCTCCACGTTAACACAAGCGTTAACGACCTTAACGATGGTAATGGGGCCGATTTATCAGGCAAGCCAGGCAAACATTTGGATTACTGGAACGGTTTACGGCTCTAATTGGAAAAACGTTGCTACACTTGTACCTTGGACGGTAGTCTTCCTTACCATAGCCTTTGCAGCCGCAAGGACGATCAATCTCCAAGAACTGGGGGACGAGGTCGCAACCGGTTTGGGCGGCAAGGTCCAAAAACAGCGATTTTTACTCCTGATGATCAGCACTGCCTTAATTGGAAGTTCGGTGGCTTTTGCTGGCGGCATCGGTTTTGTCGGTCTGATGGCGCCCCATATGGCAAGAAGATTAGTTGGTTCCTCCTTTGGGGCTCTGCTTCCAACCTCGGCACTGCTAGGAGGAATTCTGGTTATGTTTGCTGATTTAATCGGGCGGACCATGTTTTCACCATTAGAGGTACCGGCTGGCGTTTTCACCGCCGGAATAGGTGCACCTTATTTTATCTACTTACTATTTAAAACAAGAAATGCCTAAAGTTAGACAAGTAAAGGAGCTGTCAGAGATGATGAATGCGATTGAAACGAAAGAATTATCACTTTCATATGGGGAGACGCTGATTATTAATGAGCTGAATCTGCAAATTCCAAAGGGTGAAATAACCGTTTTTATCGGAGCAAACGGCTGCGGGAAATCAACGCTGCTTCGTTCAATCGCCCGGTTGCTGAAGCCAAAGTCAGGATCAGTATTGTTGGAAGGGAAGGCGATTGCCAAGCTTTCCACAAAAGACATTGCGAAAAAAATGGCCATTTTGCCGCAGTCACCTACAGCCCCTGAAGGCTTAACGGTCCTTCAGCTCGTCAAGCAGGGACGTTATCCGCATCAAACCTGGTTAAAGCAATGGTCCGAAGAGGATGAGAAAAAAGTGAACGATTCCCTGAATGCAACTAGGTTAGAGCATCTAAAAGAAAGACCGGTTGACTCTCTTTCCGGCGGGCAAAGGCAACGTGCCTGGATTGCCATGACTTTGGCACAGGATACCGACATTATTTTATTGGATGAGCCAACGACCTACTTAGATATGACCCATCAAATCGAAATTCTTGATTTGCTGTTTGAATTAAACGAAATGAAGAACCGGACCGTCGTTATGGTCCTGCACGATCTCAACCTCGCTTGCCGATATGCCCATAACATTGTGGCAATAAAAGATCAAAAAGTTTACGCTCAAGGAAAACCAGAGCATGTCATCAATTGCAGCCTTGTAAAAAATGTTTTTGATATGGATTGTGAGGTAACGACAGATCCCTTATTCGGGACACCTCTTTGCATACCTTATGGGAAGGGAAGATGTATTCTAGAGAAGGCGGTAGCAATCAATGGCTAAACTTCTGACAGACACCCGTCTCCAAAAATATAGACTGGCAGCTAATTTGAAAAATTCATTTCATGTCGCTGATTTATTGAATGATAAGTTTTTAAAGCTATTTATTGCTAACTTAGCCGATTCTATCGGTGCACCGAATGAAAAGGCAGCAGCCTCCATTTTTATTAAAAGGTATGCATTTGTGGCAGTCATCTCCCTGTATGCGATGTCAGTCTGGAATAAAAAAATCGATGTCTCTCTGAGTAATATTGAAATGGAGTCGCCTGAAAAGGGAAAGGATTGGCTTCCTTCTTTTTTATTAAAGGATGAAAAGGAACTGAAATGGAATGGGAATGCCCGCGCGGATTGGCGAAAAGACATAATAAACGAGCTATTTGCCAAAAATATTTTCCCGATTATCGATAAATTAGAAAAAACTTTTGGGATTTCTAAGTTAATCTTGTGGGAAAATATTGCTGTTTACATATTCTGGCTTTACGAATCAGAGCTAAAGGATAGTGAAAATAGTAATATGCAAAGCGATTTCCATTATTTACTTATTGAAGCAGAGGGCGCTCTGTTTGGACGCTATAAAGGAAATCCCCTGCAAAAATACTACACCGAAAAGATCGAAGATGTTAGAATGAGGAAAACCTGTTGTTTCTCTTATCAATTATCCGCTGGTAAACGCTGCAAAACATGCCCTTGTACGAATATCACTAAAGATGGAAGGTGTCAGGATGGAGAAAGTATTTGTTCAACAATTCGAAGCCTTGCTTGAGAAATATAGTGAATTATTAGTAGGGGAAGCGGCTGAATAAACGAAAGAAAAGGTGAAGGCTTGGGCGCTATACACTCATATCGCCAAATCGATGCCAGCTTTAGCTAAGCATTGGAATGAATTGTATCCAGAAGCGAAGGAAGAAATGAAGAAAATTATTAATGAGATTAAACAAATGAATGAAAAGCACCGGAATTCTGCAAAGAAATAAAACAGGCTGAGTGGCTCAGCCTGTTTTTTTTAACGCTTATATTGGTTATTCTGGCTGTTGGTTTTGTTGAAGCCTGGATCCTCATTGCCTGGTCCGCTATTGCCTTTTACACTGGCCGCACTGACACCTGCTTTGGAAGGATTTTTCTTCATTTTTGCCATGGAAATCACCTCAAAAATAGATTTCCCTGCAAAAAAAAATTTATCAAAAGTCAAGAAAAAATTTATTTTTCAAAAAAAATTAAATTTTCCACGCTTATGGATTGCACAAATTTTCAAAATCTTTTATATTAAATAATAACAGAACTCATTCAAATGTGGATTTTTTTTAACAAAAAAATGAATGAGTATTCATTCAAAATAATGAAGGGGGAGACAATGTTGAACCAACTTATTAAAAAAGCAGCCGTCTTAGGATCTGGAGTAATGGGATCAGGAATTGCGGCACATCTTGCAAATATCGGAATACCAACCCTATTATTGGATATTGTCCCGCGTGAACTTACAAAAGAAGAAGAAGCAAAAGGATTAACTTTAGCTGACCAGCAGGTACGTAATCGTATCGCTGCTGCAAATATTCAAAAATTATTGAAGCAAAAACCTGCACCGCTGACAGCTAAAAAGAATCTTGCTCTTATTGAAGCAGGTAACCTTGAAGACGATTTAGTCAAATTGAAAGACGTTGACTGGGTAATCGAAGTGGTTGTTGAAAACCTAAATGTGAAAAAACAAGTTTTTGAGCAAGTTGACAAATTCCGTAAACCTGGCAGTATCGTAAGCTCAAACACTTCCGGTATTTCAGTGGAAGCGATGGTTGAAGGACGTTCCGACGATTTTAAGAAAAACTTCCTTGGAACACACTTCTTTAACCCGCCGCGTTATCTAAAATTGTTAGAAATGATCCCAACGCAATACACGGACCCAGAAGTCCTCTCTTTCATGAAAACATTTGGTGAGGATGTTTTAGGAAAAGGTGTAGTTGTGGCCAAAGATACGCCTAACTTTATCGGCAACCGCATCGGTACGTACGGCCTCCTTATTACAGTTAGAGAAATGTTAAATGGCGGCTATAGTGTCGGAGAAATCGATTCTATCACTGGACCATTAATTGGACGTGCGAAAAGTGCTACCTTCCGCACCCTTGATGTAGTCGGACTAGATACCTTCTATCATGTGGCAAACAATGTCTACGATAGTGTCCAGGGAGAAGAAAAGGAAGTTTTTGAAGTCCCTGCTTTTATGAAAGCGATGGTTGAAAAAGGCTGGCTTGGAAGCAAATCCGGACAAGGATTCTTTTTGAAAAAAGGAAAAGAAATCTTAGAATTGGATCCAAATACACTGGAGTACGGTCCACGCAAAAAGCTTGCTACACCTTCAGTAGAGCTTGCAAAGCAGGAAAAAGGCACAGGGAATAAATTGAAAGCGCTTGTTTACGCCAATGATCGTGCCGGCCAATTTTTATGGAATACAACAAAACATTCATTAATATACTCAGCACAGCTCTTAGGGGAAATCGCCGATGATATCGTAGCCATCGACCGTGCAATGAAATGGGGCTTCGGCTGGGAAAAGGGTCCTTTTGAAAACTGGGATGCCATCGGTGTCGAAAAATCTGTGCAAAAGATGAAAGAAGAAGGCATTGAAGTTCCAGAATGGGTTACCGAAATGCTTGAAAAGGGTCATACCTCTTTCTATAAGGAAGAAAACGGCGAGCTTTACTTCTATCATAAGGGTGAATACCAGCCAGTGGAGTTCAATCCAAAGGCGATCGACCTTAAGAAAATTAAGAAACAAAAAGGTGTAATCAAAAAGAATGGCGGTGCAAGCTTGATTGATATCGGTGACGGTGTTGCTTTATTAGAATTCCACTCACCAAATAACGCGATCGGACTTGATATCGTACAAATGATTAACTTCGCAATCGACGAAGTGGAGAAAAATTATAAGGGTCTTGTCATCGGGAACCAAGGAAAGAACTTCTGTGTCGGCGCCAACTTGGCAATGATGCTGATGGAAGCCCAGGATGACAATATTCCGGAGCTGGATATGGTCGTGCGACATCTTCATAACGCACTTTTAAAAGTAAAATACAGCTCTAAGCCGGTGGTTGCGGCACCATTTGGCATGACGCTTGGCGGCGGAGCAGAGGTTTGCCTGCCTGCAGCCCACATTCAAGCATCATCTGAAACGTATATGGGACTTGTTGAGGTTGGAGTAGGTTTGCTTCCTGGCGGAGGCGGTAACAAGGAGCTTTATATTAAGCACTTAGAAAGCCTGCCAAATGGCGTACAATTCGACCTGCAAAACGTGGCCAATAAAGTATTTGAAAGCATTGCGACCGCGAAAGTATCTACTTCCGCAGAAGAAGCACGCGAGAATAATTTCTTAAACTTTGCGGATGGAATCAGCATTAATGGTGACCATCTGCTATATGATGCAAAACAAGCCGTACTGGCATTACATGAAAAAGGCTATAAGCCAAGAGTGCGCCGCAAGGTTCCAGTCGTCGGTGAAACCGGTTATGCGACACTTCTGCTTGGTGCTGAAGCCATGCGTTTATCCGGCTTTATTTCCGAGCATGATATGAAAATTGCCAAGAAGATTGCTTATGTCATTGCCGGTGGCAAAGTGCCATTCGGAACAGAAGTCGATGAACAATATCTATTAGATTTAGAAAGAGAAGCATTCTTAAGCTTAATCAGAGAACCAAAAACACAACAGCGTATGCAGCATATGCTTGTGAAGGGAAAACCATTACGCAACTAAACTAATAGATTGAGAGAAAGAGAGGGAACATTCATGAGAGAAGCGGTAATCGTTGCCGGAGCAAGGACACCTGTCGGCAAGTCGAAGAAAGGAACGCTTGCCCAAGTTCGTCCTGATGATTTGGGAGCGTTAGTTGTAAAAGAAACCTTAAAGCGTGCCGGAAATTATGAAGGCAATATAGATGATTTAATCATTGGCTGTGCGATGCCTGAGGCAGAGCAAGGAAATAACATGGCCCGGAATATCGGGGCTTTGGCAGGACTTCCTTACACGGTTCCTGCTATTACAGTCAATCGTTTCTGTTCTTCAGGATTACAGGCGATTGCCTATGCAGCACAGGGAATCATGCTTGGCCATACTGATACAGCCATCGCTGGCGGAGCGGAATCGATGAGTATGATTCCAATGACGGGTCATGTTGTCAGGCCAAATATCAAACTAGCCGAAACAGCTCCACAGTACTATATGGGAATGGGTCATACGGCTGAACAGGTAGCACAAAAGTATGGAATTACACGCGAGGATCAAGACGCCTTTGCGGTTAGGAGTCATCAGCGTGCAGCCAAAGCCATTGCTGAAGGAAAATTCGTTGATGAAATCGTACCAGTGGATGTCACTATTCGCACAGTGGGAAAAGACAATAAGCTGGTAGAAAAAACAATCCAATTTTCACAAGACGAGGGTGTTCGTCCAGATACGAATTTAGAAACACTTGCTAAGCTGCGCCCGGCCTTCTCTGTTACAGGTTCTGTTACAGCTGGCAATGCCTCACAAACAAGTGACGGGGCAGCGGCTGTTATGGTAATGGACCGTGAAAAAGCAGAAGCGCTTGGTCTTAAGCCATTAGCAAAATTCCGTTCGTTCGCTGTCGGTGGTGTTCCGCCGGAAATTATGGGTGTCGGACCTGTAGTAGCGATCCCTAAAGCCCTAAAGTTAGCAGGTTTAGAGATATCAGATATTAATCTATTCGAATTGAACGAAGCCTTTGCTTCGCAATCTCTTCAAGTAATCCGCGAGCTTGGACTTAATGAAGAAAAAGTAAACGTGAATGGCGGGGCAATTGCCCTAGGACATCCGCTAGGCTGTACAGGTGCGAAGTTAACATTGAGCCTTATTCATGAATTAAAGCGCCGCAACGAACAATTTGGTGTTGTAACCATGTGTATCGGCGGCGGAATGGGTGCTGCCGGAGTATTTGAATTATTGTAATCCTGTCATGGGGGGTTCCCGATTATTGCCCCCTCTAAAAATTATTTAGGAGGAATATTAATGACTGAAACTAAAAAAATCGTAAAAGGCGGAAGCTTTTTAATTGAAGATCTATCATATGAGGATATTTTTACACCGGAAGATTTTACAGAAGAGCATTTAATGATTGGGCAGACTGCTGCAGACTTTGTTGAAAAAGAAGTGGCGCCGCAAATCGAGCATTTAGAAAACCATGAATTTGATCGTACCGTTAAGTTATTAAAGAAAATGGGCGATCTTGGCCTTTTAGCGGTAGACGTTCCAGAGGAGTTTGAAGGCTTAGGTTTAGATAAAATTACTTCATCAGTTATTACCGAAAAAATGTCAGGCGCAGGCGGCTTCTCCCTTTCTTATGGTGCGCACGTGGGAATCGGTTCCCTGCCAATCGTGTTATTCGGTAATGACGAGCAAAAGAAAAAATATTTACCTGCCCTTGCTTCAGGTGAAAAAATTGCAGCCTATGCATTGACGGAGCCTGGATCAGGTTCTGATGCATTAGGCGCTAGAACAACGGCTAAATTAAATGCTGCCGGCACTCACTATATCCTGAACGGTGAAAAGCAATGGATCACCAATGCTGGTTTTGCAGATGTTTTCGTTGTTTATGCAAAAATTGACGGTGAACATTTCACGGCCTTCATCGTAGAACGGGATTTCCCTGGCGTTTCAACAGGCGCTGAAGAAAAGAAAATGGGTATTAAGGCTTCCTCTACTCGTACCCTAATTTTAGAAGATGTAGCGGTCCCGGTCGAAAATTTACTTGGTGAATATGGTAAAGGCCATGTTATTGCCTTTAACATTTTAAACATTGGGCGTTACAAGTTAGCTGTCGGCGGCGTCGGCGGTTCCAAAAAGGCATTTGAAATGACCGTAAAGTATGCAAATGGCCGTAAGCAATTTAAAACTCCAATTGCCCAATTTAATTTAACTAAAGAAAAGTTTGGTACTATGGCTTCTAAAATTTATGCGGCTGAAAGCTCCGTTTACCGTACAATCGGTTTGTATGAAAACAACCAAGGCCAGCTTTCGACTGAAGAGGCGAAGGACATTAAAAAGGTTGCAGGTTCTATCGCTGAATACGCAATTGAGTGTTCCGTAAATAAATTCTTTGCTAGTGAAGTGCTTTCTTACGTGGTAGATGAAGGTGTACAAATTCACGGAGGATACGGCTTCATGCAGGAATATCCAATTGAAAGAGCCTACCGTGACGCCCGTATTAACCGTATCTTTGAAGGAACAAACGAAATCAACCGTCTATTGGTGCCAGGCACCTTCTTGAAAAAGGCCTTTAAAGGCGAGCTTCCATTATTCCAAAAAGCAATGGCGCTTCAAGAGGAATTAATGATGTTAATGCCGGAAGAGCCAGGCGATGAGCCGCTTGCACAGGAAAAATATCTGGTGAAAAACGCAAAGAAAATTGGCCTATTAGCAGCAGGCTTAGCTGCGCAAAAATTCGGCAAAGCGCTTGAAACAGAGCAAGAAATCCTCTCTAATATTGCGGATATCACTTCACAAGTTTACGCTATGGAATCAGTTGTTTTACGTACTGAAAAAGCGATTGCAAAGGATGGCTTAGAAAAGAATAAGCAAAAGCTTCTTTACACTCAAATCTTCTGTCAAGAAGCCTTTAATGAAATCGAACAGCATGCGAAAGAAACCCTTGTAGCGGTTGAGCAGGGAGATACACTTCGCATGATGCTTACTTCCCTTCGCAAGTTTACGCGCCACACGCCAATCAACGTGATTGCGAAAAAACGCGAAGTGGCAGATGTAGTAATTGATGCAGAACGTTATGTAGTGTAATTTTTATTCCGGCTCCCTTCCTTTCTAGAGGGGAGCTTTTTATTTAAATATTTTTTTAAAAAGCAGGAAACTCTACAAACGGTGTCGAAATTTATCTTTTGGAAGTGCCATCTATTAGGATTTTGAAGTTGTCTATGATAAAATGCATTTGACTAAAGAGGGTGGTGAAACGGTTGGCATTAACATTTTACTGGTATCCGAAATGCGGAACATGTCGAAATGCAAAGAAGTGGCTGGATGCCCATCAGCTTTCGTATGAAGAAGTACATATTGTAGAAAATCCCCCATCAAGGGAATTGTTGCAAGAGTTTTACCAAAAAAGCGGCTTGGAATTAAAGAAATTTTTTAATACAAGCGGCCAAAAATACCGGGAATTAGGTATGAAAGACCGAATGAAGTCAGCTACAGACGATGAGCTACTAGATTTATTGGCTTCCGATGGGATGTTAATCAAACGCCCTATTTTAACAGATGGTGAACATGTGACCGTTGGTTTTAAGGAAGAAGAGTTTGAGAAAATGTGGCTGAAGTAGTATTAATATGTGAAATCGATTTATTTCGATGATAGATTTTAGAATAATTCAATGGAGGGATTTTGCTAATGAGTACACCAAAAGAATTACGTTATTCTGAAGAACATGAATGGGTAAAAGTAGAAGGAGAAAAAGTGCGCGTCGGGATCACTGACTTTGCGCAGCACGAGTTAGGTGATATTGTTTTCGTAGAGCTTCCTGAAGTGGGCGACGAAGTAAAGGCTGACGAACCATTCGGCAGTGTGGAATCAGTTAAAACTGTTTCTGAACTATACGCACCAGTCAGCGGTAAAGTTGTTGAAGTAAACGAAGATTTAAGTGACAGCCCTGAGTTCGTTAACGAATCACCATATGAAAAAGCATGGATGATCGTAATTGAATTATCCGACAGCAGTGAAATCGACAAGCTTATGACGGCTGAACAATACGAAGAAATGACTAAAGAAGACTAATTTTTAGCTTGAAAGCACCTCATTCAGGTGCTTTTCTTACATTTTCCACTTTTTCTACTACTAAATTTGGGCAGGCTATAATAAAATGTGAAAAAGGCGGAAAAGCATCCATGAGCAAAAACCTATTTTTGAGATGACAATAATGCTATAGTTAACGTACCTAAGAAGCAGGCACACATTGTGAAAAATTTGGAATATGTTATCATAAAACAACTTCTTTTACAGGTGATGGATAATGAATGATACGTATGTTGACAAAGTTCTTATTGTCGAAGGAAAATCGGATAAAAATAAGGTTAAAAGTATCTTAAAGGAACACGTTGAAATCATTTGTACAAATGGAACCATCAGTTTGACAAAATTAGATGAATTGATTGAATTTCTTGAAGATAAGGATGTCTATATCCTTGTGGATGCCGATGAAGCCGGTGAGAAGCTTCGTAAGCAGTTTAAACGGGAATTTCCTCATGCGGAACATTTATATATTGACCGGATGTATCGTGAAGTTGCCACTGCGCCTGTGCATCACCTAGCCACGGTTTTATTAGGAGCGAACATTGACGTTCATACCGAGTATTTAGAAATGAGTTAACTGAAATGAATGAGTGGAATCGAAATGATTTAACCACCTTCCTCGAATCGAAGACAACCGGTCTGGTCTATTTTTATACGCCAATGTGCGGCACCTGCCAGCTGGCCTCTAAAATGCTGTTGGTAGTTGAGGAACTGGTTAAGATAGAAATGGGAAAAATGAATTTAAATTTTTACCCTGATTTAGCGGTAGATTTTACTGTTGAAAGTGTCCCCTGTTTGTTGATCATGCAAAACGGAGTCGTAATGGAGACACTGTATGCTTTTCATTCTGTACCGTTTTTGTTGGATAAAATTAAACAGTATATAAAGTAAAACAGATGCTTTTGGCGGGCATCTGTTTTTTTGTGATATATAAAAAGTGTGCTGCAGGTCATTGTGAAAGAGCCAGAGTGCCCGCGATAAGTAAAAAAGGTCAAGGCGGTCACTGTGAAAGAGTCAGAGTGCCTGTGACAAGGTTGAAAAAGCTTCAGCAGTCACTGTGGAAGGTTCAGAGTGCCCGCGACAGGATAGAAAAAGTAACAGCGGTCACTGTGGAAGGTTCAGAGTGCCCGTGACAAGGTTGAAAAATCTTCAGCAGTCACTGTGGAAGGTTCAGAGTGCCCGTGACAAGGTTAAAAAAGCTTCAGCAGTCACTGTGGAAGGTTCAGAGTGCCCGTGACAGGATAGAAAAAGTAGCAGCGGTCACTGTGGAAGGTTCAGAGTGCCCGTGGCAGGGGTGAAAAACCTTCAGCGGTCACTGTGAAAGGTTCAGAGTGCCCTTGATAGGATAGAAAAAGTAACAGCGGTCACTGTGGAAGAGTCAGAGTGCCTGTGGTAGGCTTAAAAAAGCGAAAGCAGTCACTGTGAAAGCTCCCAAGTGACTGTTACGAGATAGAAAAAGTCAAAACGGTTACTTAGAAATAAGCAAATATCAATTTATTTATTTTAAATTTAAAAAACTATATTCTTTCTTACCAGTAGAAATATAGTTTTCCTTTAAAACCCTTCTAATTGTTTTGATCGACACCCACCCACACCATTCCTGCACAACATTAGTGGTAATTCTCATATCCGGGAACAACAGCTTAATTTCCTCCACACTCCGTAAAACAGCAGTATCAACTGCTTCCTCGCACCCACAATCAATACAAATCAATTTTCCAGTAGCCAATGATACTTTAAAGGAATGGCACGCACAACAAGTTAACCCTTTTCGCAGCATACCGAAATTATAAGCCCGGAGCTTCGCATATGGTGAAACAAATTGATTCAAAGAAACCAGTTTATCTGCGAGAACATTTTGCCGAGAAGATAATTTGGACGGAATACTATTTAATTTCTTCATGAAACTTTTAAACTGAGGTACATAAATAATGGGCTCGCTGGGGGGTGCTTCGTATAGGTAAAACTCGGGGTTAATAAAAACAACGTATCCATTGATCGGTATATTGTAGCCTAAATCATGGAGTAGTTGACTTAATAGGGTTTTGCTGCGATTTAATTATCAAGCGGATTTTGATATACTTTTCCATTTAGAGTTTCTAACCTATCACGTTTAAAAACAAAATTGCCTTGATAATTTTTCACCTCAAAAAGATAGATCGGTTGTTGAAAAATGAGCGCTGAATCAATTTGGAATTTTTTATTACCGGTCTCAAGCTGCAAATCATTTAAAATAAAACTTTGACTTTGCACTTTCTCCGTTAATAAATCAAACTGAACTTTCCCTTCGTAGCCTTTTTCAAGATTCAAATAATGCTGCCTTTCATCCTCCGTCAACTCCATTCTCGTGTTTAAAATCCTAAGAATCAGTAACTCTAGTGACTCTATTCGTGGTTTGTAAGCCATGTTCCACACCCTCTCTTTACTTCAAATTTTATTAAAAAATCACCCATCCTTAACAACATACATTTGAACAATTGATAACAATTCCCCCAATTTCGACACATCACTCCGCAAATCACCGCAATAACTGTCGAGCGTTATTAAAAGGATAATAGCGCCCCATGATGAATATGTATTAGTAAAAGCATGGGACCGGAGTGGTGAAAATGATAGAGGCTTTAAATAATTTTCTAACAAAAGTAAAAGAACAAAGGCATATCCTTCCATTAATAGAAAACGCGGACCTCCGTGTAAACTTAAATACCAATCAACAGTCCATACAACTGGTAATAAAAAATGGAACGATTATTACTCTTCAAAACCAACCTTCCAAATACGAAATTAGCGGCGATATAAATGCAATGACACAACTCCTCGAGGGTAAGCAAAGATTACGAACGCTAAAGCTCAGCATATCAGCACCTTTAAGAACGATCCTGCTGCTCGAATCCCTTTTTTACCTCACAAAAGCACGGGAAGAATTTGCAAAAATAATTTAATCAAAGCTATTGACTCGGAATTAGACATCATGTATGCTGAATTTAGAATATTCTACCAATAAAACAGCCAAATAAAGTAATCTTATCTAGAGTGGCGGAGGGACTGGCCCAATGATGCCCGGCAACCGGTTGGACAACCAAGGTGCTAATTCCAGCGAAGCGGAAAAGGCTTCGGAAGATAAGAAGAGAGACCCCCTCTTCTTATTGAAGAGGGGGTTATTTATTTTAAAAGGAGTGGGAGTAATGGCAGAAAATCAAAAAAAATATCGGTTTGAAACATTAAGTGTTCATGGCGGATTGTCACCAGATCCAGTGACAGGTGCACGCGCGGTCCCAATCTACCAAAACAATGCCTATCAATTTAAAAACACAGAACATGCTGCAAACCTGTTTAGCTTAGCAGAACCAGGTTACATATATACCCGCATTCATAATCCAACCACCACCGTTTTTGAAGAACGGGTCTCCCTGCTAGAAGGAGGTGTTGGTGCTCTGGCAGTCGCCAGCGGAATGGCTGCCATCACACTCGCCATCCTAAATATTGCCGAAGCAGGCGATGAAATTGTGGCCGCTTCTAATCTCTATGGAGGAACCTATAATTTATTTGCAGTTACGCTCCCTAAATACGGGATTAAAGTAAAATTCGTAGATGCGGAAAATCCGGAAAACTTCCGCACGGCTATTACTGAAAAAACAAAAGCAGTCTTTGCTGAAACCATTGGTAATCCAAGCTTGCGCATTCTTGATATTGAAAAAGTAGCAGAAATTGCACACGAGGCCGGAGTCCCATTAATTATTGACAATACGTTTGCAACCCCTTACCTTTGCAGACCAATTGAGCATGGTGCAGATATTGTGGTACATTCCGCAACCAAGTGGCTCCTAGGCAATGGAACCACGACAGGCGGCATCATTGTTGACGGCGGTAAGTTTGATTGGAATTCGCCGAAATTCCCTGGCTTTACTACTCCAGATGCAAGCTATCATGATCTTGTTTATTCAGAGGCACTAGGGGCGGTTGCATATATTATCAAAGCGCGAGTGCAGCTTCTCCGGGATCTTGGACCAGCCTTAAGTCCACAAAATGCTTTCTTATTTGCACTTGGCCTTGAAACACTCCATGTTCGCATGAAAGAGCATGTCGCCAATACAAACCAAGTCGTTGAATATTTGTTAAATCACCCTGCCGTCGAGTGGGTTTCCTATCCAGGGCACAAAACACATCCTGATCACGGCTTAGCCAAAAAATATTTGCCAAAAGGTGCAGGATCTATGGTGATTTTCGGA
This sequence comes from Paenibacillus sp. BSR1-1, assembly GCF_030403775.1. Lineage (GTDB taxonomy): Bacteria > Bacillota > Bacilli > Bacillales > Cytobacillaceae > Neobacillus. The sequence goes on along the minus strand of NZ_JAQMWQ010000031.1, from coordinate 43,244 downwards.
ATTAAAGGTGGAAAAGAAGCTGGAGCGAAGCTAATAGATTCCCTTTCTTTATGGGCACATGTTGCCAATGTTGGGGATGCAAAAAGTTTAATCATTCATCCGGCTAGTACAACACACCAGCAGCTAGATTCTGAAGGACTTAAAGCAGCAGGTGTATCAGAAGATTTAATCCGCCTATCAATCGGTATCGAGAACGTCGAGGATCTGATTGAAGACTTAGAATCAGCGATTGAGGCTGCAACAGGCTTAACTTCGTTAAAGGCAAATGTCTAAAATTTCATAAATTATTTTTTCAAAAATTTCATTGACACACTTTTTTATACGTGTTACGATAACTTTCGTGAAATAACTACTTAATTAATGAACGTGTTAATTGAATATAGGATGCTCTTATCAAGAGAGGTGGAGGGATGTGCCCGATGAAGCCCGGCAACCGTCAATTTATTGAAATGGTGCCAATTCACACAAAGCAATTGCTTTGGGAGATGGGAGAAAGGTTTAAATTAATGATACCTTTCTGCCTGTGCAGAAAGGTTTTTTGTTTTCCTAAAATAGGAATATTTCTATCAAACAATCGAACCCTATAATTAAGTATTAGGTTTTAATTTCAGAATTTTAAGTAAATAGGACAAAAAGTAGGTGAAACGAATCAATGATCTCGATAAAAAATGTCCGGAAAATCTATCCGTCGAAACAGGGGCAGCTAAAAGCAGTCGATGACGTCAACCTGGAAATTAAAGAAGGAGAAATTTTTGGTGTAATTGGATATAGCGGTGCTGGGAAAAGTACTTTAATCCGTATGCTAAACGGCCTTGAGCTGCCAACCGATGGAACCGTAACGGTAGCAGGACGTGTAATCTCAAAAATTAAAGGCAGCGAACTTCGTAAGGCACGACAGGAAATCAGCATGATATTTCAACATTTTAATCTTCTTTGGTCAAGGACAGTCAGCGAAAATATTGCTTTTCCGTTAGAAATAGCAGGGGTTCCAAGCACACAAAGACAAAAAAGAGTTAATGAACTCATTAAGCTCGTTGGCCTTGAAGGCAGAGAAAATGCTTATCCTTCACAGCTAAGCGGCGGGCAAAAGCAGAGGGTCGGAATTGCCAGAGCACTCGCGAATAACCCGAAGGTTTTGCTTTGTGATGAAGCAACCTCCGCGCTCGATCCACAAACAACCGACTCAATCTTGGAATTATTAGTTGATATCAATAAACGGCTGGGCTTAACCATTGTATTGATTACCCATGAGATGCATGTTATTCGTAAAATTTGCCACCGTGTTGCAGTAATGGAAAGCGGAAAAGTAGTTGAGCTTGGCTCAGTACTCGATGTATTTAAAAACCCGCAGCAGCCGATAACAAAACGATTCGTCCAACAAGTGACAGAGCCGGAGGAAACAAAGGATACGGCAGAGCATTTGCTTGAACGTTATCATTCCGGTTTGATTGTCCAACTAACCTTTATTGGGGAATCTGCTGAGCAGCCGGTCATCACAAATTTAATAAGAAATAACAATGTAACAGTAAATATCCTGCAGGGGAAAATATCACAAACGCAAAGCGGTTCATATGGTACGCTGTTCATCCATATCGATGGAGACGAAAAAGAAGTCACGAATGCAGTTGACTTTATCCGTTCTCATCAGGTAGGAGTGGAGGTGGTAGCAAATGATTAAGGAGTATTTTCCAAATGTTGATTGGCTAATTTTGTGGCAAGAAACAAAAAATACATTATATATGACGGGGATCTCTGTTCTTGCAACCTTTATTTTAGGGACCTTGCTTGGCTTAATATTATTTCTTACTTCTAATGGAAACTTATGGGGAAATAAACCGATTAACGCAGTATTCAGTACAATCGTAAATATTTTCCGCTCTATACCATTTATTATCTTAATCGTGTTATTAATTCCGTTAACAACGATATTAGTTGGATCGATGATTGGTGTTAATGCTGCATTGCCTTCATTAATTATTGGTGCTGCTCCGTTTTATGCACGGATGGTGGAAATTGGACTCAGGGAGATTGATAAAGGAGTCATTGAAGCAGCCCGGTCAATGGGGGCAACAACTGGTACGATTATCTGGAAGGTGCTTCTTCCGGAATCAATGCCGGCGCTCATTTCAGGGATTACAGTTACAGCGATTGCCCTTGTCAGTTACACGGCGATGGCGGGAGCGATTGGTGCAGGCGGCTTAGGAAGTCTCGCCTACAACTATGGATACCAGCGAAACCAAAATGATGTAACCTTCATGGCTACAGTCGTCATTTTACTTATTGTGTTTGTGATTCAATTTATTGGTGATTTCATCACTTCAAAATTAGATAAACGATAAAAAGGAGAGGTTAAAATGAAAAAATGGTTAACAGTACTTTTAGCATTAACACTTGCACTTGCGCTGGCCGCTTGCGGTAAATCTGAAGATAAATCAGAAGGTACTAGTGAAAAGGGCAGCAAAACAACAACATTAGTGGTCGGAGCATCTACTGTTCCTCACGCTGAAATTCTTGAAAAAGCAGCACCGCTTTTAAAAGAAAAAGGGATTAACTTAAAAATTACAACATTCACCGACTATGTTTTACCAAACAAAGCCCTTGCTTCGAAAGAACTTGATGCGAACTATTTCCAGCACATCCCTTACCTAGAGTCTCAAAATAAAGAGTTTGGATATAATTTTGTCAATGCTGGCGGAATCCATATCGAGCCAATTGGTATATATTCTAAGAAATACAAAAAGCTAAGCGACCTTCCAAATGGTGCCCACCTAATCATGAGCAACTCTGTAGCAGACCACGGCCGTCTACTTTCATTGCTTGAAAAAGAAGGTCTAATCAAGCTTAAAGAAGGCATTGATAAAACTAAAGCTGAGTTGAAAGACGTTGTTGAAAATCCAAAGAACTTAAAATTTGATGCAAACTATGAAGCAAAATTATTACCTCAAATCTATAAAAATGGCGAAGGCGATGCGGTTCTTATCAACTCAAACTATGCGATTGATGCAGGCCTAAACCCAGTAAAAGATTCCATTGCGATTGAAGATAAAGAATCACCATATGTAAACGTAATTGCGGTTCGTAAAGGTGATGAAAACAAGCCAGCAATTAAAACACTTGTTGAAGTACTTCATTCTAAAGAAATCCAAGATTTCATTCTTGAAAAATACAAAGGTGCCGTTGTACCGGTTTCCGAATAAGTAAATGGGACAAAGCAGGCGATGTGAGCCTGCTTTTTCGTCTAAATTAGGTAGAAACTGATGATACATGAATCAAACTAAATGGGTAAAAATAGAAAAGACTTTCAACCTGAATTCCTTGGCAATTGGTAAAAAAATGAGGTATCATTTTAATCGAGTGTGTTTTACATAATTGGTTAGTTGTCTGAATTTTTTAAAAACCACTCTTTTCATTCTCATTTAGGACATCCTCAATGAAAATAGTCACTTGGTTTTTACTGTTTAAGAGTTGCTAATACATTTCATTTGTTATAAGATTGGAATGAGAATAAAATGAGAATAGAGTTATAGATCTCCTGTGATCTACAAGATACAAAACATTCTTTTCGGAGGTATTATTATGGCTGGATCAACTTTAACTATCAAGGATTTACACGTAGAAATTGATGGGAAAGAAATCTTAAAAGGTGTAAACCTTGAAATAAAAGGTGGAGAAATTCACGCAATTATGGGTCCTAACGGAACAGGTAAATCTACTTTATCTTCCGCCATCATGGGGCACCCAAAATATGAAGTAACAAGCGGCAGCATCACATTAGATGGTCAAAACGTTCTTGAAATGGAAGTAGATGAGCGTGCCCGCGCAGGCCTTTTCCTTGCAATGCAATATCCAAGTGAAATCAACGGCGTAACGAATGCCGATTTTTTACGTTCCGCTCTTAATAGCCGTCTAGGTGAAGGCAATGAGATTTCCCTTATGAAATTCATTCGTAAAATGGATAAGCAAATGGAATTCCTAGAAATGGATTTAGATATGGCTCAGCGCTATTTGAACGAAGGCTTCTCCGGCGGTGAGAAAAAGCGTAACGAGATCCTGCAATTGATGATGCTTGAGCCAAAAATTGCAATCCTGGATGAAATCGACTCAGGTCTTGATATTGACGCTCTTAAGGTTGTATCAAAGGGTGTTAATGAAATGCGCGGCGAAGACTTTGGCTGCTTAATTATTACTCACTATCAACGTCTTTTAAACTATATCACTCCTGACCATGTGCATATTATGATGCAAGGCCGCATTGTTAAATCAGGCGGAGCAGAGCTGGCACAACGCTTAGAAGCAGAAGGATATGACTGGATCAAGAAAGAGCTCGGCATTGAAGATGAAACAGTTGGGCAAGAAGCGTAAGCAGTTAGGAGGATTACAATGACAACAGAAACAAAATTACCATTTGATAAGGGGTTTGTAAGCTCTTTTTCAAAAGAGACCGGCGAACCTGCCTGGTTTGCAGAGCTTCGTCTCAAGGCATTAGACTATTTCGAGGAAGTGCCTATGCCTCGTCCGGATAAAACAAAAATTGATAAGTGGAACTTCACGCAATTTAATCAGCATGTTGTAAAAAGTGCTGCATACACTTCACTAGCTGAACTTCCTGAGGAAGTAAAAGCATTAGTTGAAGAGAATAAGAACTTATACATTCAACGAAACCAGACTCCTGCCTTTTTATCTTTATCAGAAGATCTAAAAGCGAAGGGTGTTATCTTTACCGATATTTTCACTGCTGCAAAGAACCATGGCGACATTTTGAAAAAGTACTATATGACACAGGCAATTAACGCTGATGAGCACCGTTTAACTGCCCTTCACGCTGCGCTTGTGAATGGGGGAGCTTTCTTATACATTCCTAAAAATGTTGAAATCTCTGAACCAATTCAAGCGGTGTATGTACAGGATGATGCCCAAGCGAATCTATTCAATCATGTGATTGTCGTGGCGGATGATAACAGCTCCGTAACTTATGTTGAAAACTATATTTCAACGATTGAAGAATCAAATGCATTAGCCAACATTCTAACCGAAGTCATTGCCAATAGTAATGCGAAGGTTCAATATGGAGCGGTTGATTACCTGGCAAAAGGAATCACTACCTACGTGAACCGCCGCGGTGTTGCCGGCAGAGATGCTCGTATTGAATGGGCGCTTGGTTTAATGAATGAAGGCAATACAATCTCCGAAAATACAACCAACCTGCTAGGTGACGGCGCATATGGCGACACGAAAACAGTTGTGGTTGGACGCGGAGAGCAGACACAAAACTTTACTACTAAGGTCGTACACTTTGGTAAACATACAGAAGGATATATCTTAAAGCACGGCGTAATGAAGGATAGCGCTTCTTCTATTTTCAATGGAATCGGCAAAATTGAACATGGCGCTTCTAAATCAAATGCAGAGCAAGAATCACGTGTACTAATGCTTAGCGAAAAAGCGCGCGGCGATGCCAACCCAATTCTCCTCATTGATGAGGACGATGTAACTGCAGGACATGCAGCCTCAGTTGGCCGAGTTGACCCAATCCAGCTCTATTATTTAATGAGCCGCGGCATTCCGAAAAAAGAAGCAGAACGTTTAGTTATTCATGGCTTCCTTGCTCCAGTTGTTAACCAGCTTCCGATTGAAGGAGTAAAGAAACAGTTAACTGAAGTGATTGAAAGGAAAGTACGCTAATGAATATCGTGGATATTCGCCAACAGTTTCCAATCCTGGATCAAGAAGTTAATGGCAAGCCCTTAGTATATTTGGATAGTTCAGCAACTTCCCAAAAGCCGCTAAAGGTTATTGAAGCCGTTGAAAAATATTATCGTGAAATCAATTCCAATGTCCACCGTGGTGTGCATACACTAGGAACAAGAGCTACTGATGCTTACGAAGGTGCCCGTGAAAAGGTTCGTAAGTTCATCAATGCCAAGTCTACGCAAGAAGTTATTTTTACAAGAGGAACAACAACTTCCATTAACACAGTTGCTGCAAGCTACGCGGCGGCGAACCTGAAGGAAGGCGACGAAATCGTCATTACGTATATGGAGCACCACAGTAATATTATTCCGTGGCAGCAGGTAGCGAGACGGACAGGTGCCCAGCTCAAATACATCCCGCTTCAAGAGGATGGAACGATTTCACTCGAAGATGTACGAGCAACAGTGACACCAAATACGAAAATTGTTTCGGTGATGCAGGTATCCAACGTTCTTGGTGTCATCAATCCAGTCAAAGAAATCGCCCAGATTGCCCATGAGAATGGAGCGGTTATGGTAGTGGATGGTGCGCAAAGCGCTCCGCATATGAAAATTGATGTTCAAGATTTAGATTGTGATTTCTTAGCCTTTTCAGGACACAAAATGTGCGGCCCGACCGGCATTGGTGTTCTTTATGGGAAAAAACATTTGCTTGAAAAAATGGAGCCAATCGAATTTGGCGGCGAAATGATTGATTTCGTTCAATTATACGAATCAACATGGAAAGAGCTGCCGTGGAAGTTCGAGGGAGGCACACCGATTATTGCAGGTGCTGTCGGTCTCGGCGCTGCCATCGATTTTTTAAATGAAGTTGGCTTAGACAATATTGCCGAGCATGAACATAAGCTTGCAGCATATGCTTTAGAAAAAATGTCAACGGTTGAAGGCATGACCATTTATGGTCCGCTTGATCCGGCAAAGCGTGCAGGACTTATAACGTTTAATCTAGCAGACGTTCACCCGCACGATGTGGCGACTGTTTTAGATGCGGAAGGTATTGCCGTTCGCGCCGGACATCATTGTGCCCAGCCGCTGATGAGATGGTTAAAAGCTTCCGCAACTGCTCGTGCAAGTTTCTATTTGTATAATACTGAAGAAGATATTGATAAACTTGTTGAAGGGCTTGTCAAAACAAAGGAGTATTTCAGCGATGTCTTCTAATAATTTAGATACACTGTACCGTCAAGTTATTATGGACCATTATAAAAATCCTCGTAATCGCGGGGTTTTGGAAGATGGCAGCCATACGATAGATATGAACAACCCGACCTGCGGTGATCGCATTCGCTTAACCCTTAAGGTGGTAGATGGGATTGTGGCGGACGCCAAGCAGGAAGGGGAAGGCTGCTCGATCTCGATGTCCTCTGCGTCGATGATGACGCAGGCGATTAAAGGGAAGAAAATTGAGGAAGCCTTAAAGCTGGCGCAGATTTTTTCCGATATGATGCAGGGCAAAGATTACGATGATGACGATATCGATTTAGGCGATATCGAGGCACTTCAAGGTGTTTGCAAATTTCCAGCCCGAATTAAGTGTGCCACACTTGCTTGGAAGGCAATGGAAAAGAGTTTAAAGGAAGAGGAACAACAATAGAACGGCAGGGGTTTTGAGGGCCCCTCTCGTTTATGAATGGAGGACACGATAATGGCAAAAAAAATGCCTGAAATCGGTGATTATAAATATGGTTTTGCCGATAAAGACGTTTCCATATTCCGATCAAAGCGTGGATTGACAAAGGAAATTGTTGAAGAGATTTCAAAGCTTAAGAGTGAGCCGCAATGGATGCTGGACTTCCGTTTGAAATCACTTGAGCATTTTTACAATATGCCAATGCCGCAATGGGGCGGAGATTTGGGTTCTTTAAATTTCGATGAAATTACGTATTACGTAAAACCATCTGAGAAGTCAGAGAAGTCATGGGACGAAGTACCTGAAGAAATTAAAGCAACTTTTGATAAATTGGGTATTCCTGAAGCAGAGCAAAAGTATCTTGCTGGGGTATCTGCACAGTATGAATCAGAGGTTGTTTACCATAACATGAAGGAAGACCTTGAAGAACTAGGAATCGTCTTTAAAGATACGGATTCCGCGCTTAAAGAAAATGAAGACATTTTCCGCGAGCACTGGGCAAAGGTTATTCCGCCAACTGATAATAAGTTTGCGGCATTAAACTCTGCTGTTTGGTCCGGCGGATCATTCATCTATGTACCGCCAGGTGTAAAAGTGGATACGCCGCTTCAAGCGTACTTCCGAATTAACTCTGAAAACATGGGTCAGTTTGAACGTACATTGATCATCGTTGATGAAGGTGCACACGTGCATTATGTTGAGGGATGTACAGCTCCAGTTTATACAACAAATTCGCTTCACAGTGCGGTTGTTGAAATCATTATTAAAAAGGATGCTTACTGCCGTTATACAACGATTCAAAACTGGGCAAATAACGTTTTCAACCTGGTTACAAAGCGTGCGGTTTGTGAAGCAAATGCGACCATGGAATGGATTGATGGTAACATCGGTTCGAAGTTAACCATGAAGTATCCTGCGGTTATTTTAAAAGGTGAAGGCGCCCGCGGTTTGACATTGTCAATTGCCATTGCAGGTAAAGGACAGCATCAGGATGCCGGAGCGAAAATGATTCACTTGGCACCAAATACATCTTCAACGATCGTATCTAAGTCTATTTCTAAGCATGGCGGTAAAGTAACCTACCGTGGTCAGGTTCACTTCGGACGCAAAGCTGACGGTGCACGTGCAAATATTGAGTGCGATACGTTGATTATGGATAACTTGTCAACTTCAGATACAATTCCTTATAACGAAATCTTAAATGACAACATTTCACTTGAGCACGAAGCTAAGGTTTCCAAGGTGTCTGAAGAGCAGCTCTTCTACTTGATGAGCCGCGGTATATCTGAGCAGGAAGCAACTGAAATGATTGTTATGGGCTTCATCGAGCCGTTTACAAAAGAACTGCCAATGGAATACGCCGTTGAGATGAATCGCTTGATCAAGTTCGAAATGGAAGGCTCCATCGGTTAATATTTTTGAAAAAACTACCCGCTTGCCGTGATGGCAAGCGGTTTTTTTAATGCTGAAATGGACATTTGAGCACACTACAATTACCCGCCGCCTTAAAATGGTTATGCTATTATTATGTGGTGGAGGTGAATGAGTTGATTTATATTGGAGTAACCGGATGGGGGGACCATGACAGCTTATATCCTGGTCATATTGCCTCAAGAAATAAATTGAAAGAGTACGCAGGCCATTTTCCAATTGTTGAAGTGGACACTGCCTTTTATGCAATCCAGCCGCAGCGGAACGCACAGAAATGGGTTAATGAAACACCGGAAAGCTTCCAGTTTATCGTCAAGGCCTATCAAGGGATGACCGGGCATTTACGTGGAGAAATCCCTTTTGATACGAAACAGGCAATGTTTAGCGCGTTTAAGGAATCACTCGAGCCATACATAGAACATAATAAACTTGCAATGGTCCTTTTTCAATTTCCACCGTGGTTTGATTGCAAACGGGAAAATGTCGACTATTTACGATGGTGCAAGCAAGAAATGGGAGCAATTCCATGCGCTCTTGAATTCCGGCATCAATCTTGGTTCAAACCAGAATACCTTCAAAAAACATTAGAATTTATGAAGGAAGAAAAATGGATCCATAGCATTTGTGATGAACCGCAGTCCGGGGAAGGATCTGTTCCAACCATTCTTCAATCCACCACTCCTGAAAAAGTACTTGTCAGGTTTCATGGCCGAAATATCCACGGTTGGCAAAAGCGAACCGACGTGGATTGGCGGGAAGTTCGGTTCCTATATCGCTATAACCAACAGGAACTAGAAGAATGGGCTGAATCCATCGCAAAGCTTAAAAATGAATGCAGTGATGTATATCTCCTCTTCAATAATAACTCAGGCGGTGACGCGGCAGATAACGCTAAACAAATGATGGAACTGCTTCAGATTGAATATGAAGGGCTTGCCCCAAGGCAGTTAGATTTATTTTAAAAGTAGAAGGTGTAAAAATGGAATGGATTCTTTTGGTGGTGATAGGCTTGGCAGCGAGTTCACTTGGCTCGCTCATTGGTTTAGGGGGAGGAATTATCGTTGTTCCTGCCTTACTTTACTTAGGATCATTTTCGGCCTTTGGCCATGTTACCCCGCAGGTTGCGGTAGGAACGTCCTTGTTCACGATGATTTTTACAGGGCTATCCTCTACGCTTGCATATATGAAACATAAGACCGTCGATTATAAAAGCGGATTAATTTTCTTGATTGGCAGTGGTCCCGGCAGTATTCTTGGAGCATGGGTAACAGAAAAATTACCGATGCATTCTTTTAATATTCTTTTTGGGTTGTTCATTATTTTTGTCTCAATCATTTTACTGCTAAAAGATAAACTAAAGCCGATTCCTTATAAAAAGGATAAAGGAATTGTCCGCACTTTTACAGATAATACGGGGAAAACTTTCGAATACGGCTATAATCCAATTATCGGCGTTCTCGTTGCATTTATTGTTGGGTTTATATCAGGGATATTTGGGGTCGGCGGAGGCTCACTGATGGTACCAACGATGATATTAGTCTTCTTCTTCCCGCCGCACGTCGCTACGGCTACCTCGATGTTCATGATTTTACCAACATCAATCCTCAGTTCCATTACGCATATAACGCTCGGGAATGTTAATTGGCTTTATGCACTGGCACTTGTACCCGGGGCTTGGATTGGCGCCAGGGTGGGGGTCTATCTAAATACTAAGCTTAAGAGTAAAACGATCGTATTATTATTGCGGACGGTACTAGTAATTGTCGGCATACGATTAATCTATGAAGGAATTGCGGGATAAGATACAAATGGAAACCATACATATTTATCATACTAATGATGTTCACAGTCACTTAGAAAATTGGCCTCGAATTGAGCAATTCCTCAAGCAAAGAAAAACGCATCACCAAAAACATAAAGAGGAAATGCTACTATTTGATATCGGCGATTTTATCGACCGCTGGCATCCTTATTCGGAGGCAACTAAAGGAAAAGGAAACATCCAATTATTAAATGAGTGCGAATATAATGCCATCACTATTGGAAATAACGAAGGAATCAACCTACCATATGAGGCTTTGAATCATCTATATGATGAAGCCCATTTCGATATACTAACAGCGAACTTTTATAAAAAAAATCAAGTTTATCCAAGCTGGGTTAAACCATATAAGATTTATCCGACAAAAAACGGAACCCGTATTGGGGTCATTGGGGTAACGGCAAATTTTGCGCATCTATATGAATTGCTGGGCTGGAAGCTTACAGATCCCATCATGGAGCTGAAAAAATGGCTCCCAAGCTTAAAAGAACAATCAGATATCATCATCTGTCTTTCTCATCTTGGCTTACAGGATGATGTAACGATTGCCAGTGAGTTTCAGGAGATTGATGTCATTTTAGGAGCCCATACACATCATTATTTTGAAAACGGCCGGCTAGTGGGGGAAACTTTGCTCGGGGCTGCAGGGAAATATGGTTATTTAATGGGTCATGTCACCCTAAAACTAAATGATCAAAAGCAAATCAACTATAAGAAAGCAATAGTTTATGAAGTAAAGGATCTTCCGGAGGCTGCTAATGAACAGGAGCAGGTTCAGGCATTCCTTAGGCGAGGTAAAGAAGTATTAAGCCAAAAAGTAACAACTCTTCATGAACCGCTGTTAAATGATCCATATAAGGAAACAAATTTCTCCAGACTCCTTTGTTCATCGTTAAAAGAATGGTGTAAATCAGATATTGCCATGATCAATGCAGGACTCCTTTTAGGGCCCTTATCAGGTGATGTCACTGAATATGATCTTTTAACGATTTGCCCTCATCCCATCAATCCGTGTGTCGTGGAGCTGACGGGCAGGGAATTTAAAAATATTCTCTCAGAAACCCAGGATGAAAACCTTTCACATAAACAAATCAAAGGATTAGGATTTAGAGGAGACGTTCTTGGGATATTTATATATGTAGGCATTCTAGTCAAAGATGGAAGGATATTCATGAATGGTGAACCACTAGGGATGGAGGAAAAGTACACCTTGGCCTTGCCAGATATGTTTACGTTCGGCCATTTTTTCAAAGAGGTCCTTCCCTCTAAACAAAAAACCTATTTCCTACCTGAGTTCTTGCGGGACTTATTAAAATGGAAATTGCAGCAGATGTCCTAGTTGAATACACTCTTTTTTGATTATTGTCATAATGTGATAATGAAGAAAGGAGTGTAGGAATTGATTGAGCTTTCACCAATCGAAATAGACGGCCATACCTTTTTGGCAGTGACCGTTTTACTTCCAAAAACAACATTGCTTGCCATTTCAAGCGATAAAGGATATATAATGTGCGGTGCCTTAGATGTCGGTCTTTTAAATGAAAAATTGAAGGACCGCAAAATAATTGCAGGAAGAGCCGTCGGGGTAAGAACCATTGATCAGCTTCTAAATGCGCCAATGGAATCGGTGACATTTGAAGCAGAAGAACTGGGAATCCACCAAGGAATGATCGGCAGGGACGCCTTGCTGAAAATGATTTAAAAGCTTGCTTTTAACTAAGCAAGCTTTTTAATTGGGCTAGTTCACCTTTTAGAAGCATACATATAGCTAGAAGGGGTGATTGTTTTGGCAAAGATTCGCCGACGGTTTACGAAGCGAGGTCCGCTGCCTTTCCGTTATGTTATGCTGCTATCATTTGTTTTTTTTCTTTTTTCCACTGCCTTTGGGATATGGGTCATTAATAAAGGGATTGAACCGACGTTAATCAGTTATGCTGAATCCCAATCTAAAAAAATAGCCTCACAGGTTATTACGAAAGCCATAAATAAAAAGACTGTCGAAATCGGTGATGTAATTGCTGTTGAACCAGGCACGGACGGAGCTCCGCCTAGCGCCACCTTAAAAACGGAAGTAGTAAATCAGAAATTGTCCGAAATCACCAGTCAAATCCAGAAGAATCTTAATGCTGCAGAGAAAGGTGATCTTTCTTCCCTACAGCAATTAACAGATGTTGAAATAGAATTAGAAAATACGAATTCTGATGGAATTGTATGGAATGTACCGCTTGGGCGGGCAACCAATATGGCCTTATTCGGGAACCTTGGTCCAAAGATACCGGTGAGGTTTCAAGCTATTGGGGACGTCCGTCCGGATGTAAAAATCACACCAAAACCACTGGGAATCAATAATACGTGGATTGATGTAGCCATTCATTTAGAAGTATCGGTGCAAATTATTACTCCATTTTCGACGAAAATCACAAAGCTTGATCAAAAAATTCCTGTTGGGGGCAGATTGATTCAGGGCGATGTACCGCAATTTTATAATAATGGCAGCAATGCTCTGCCATCCATCGAATTGCCTAAAACAGATGAAAAGAAAAAAGCAAAATCGGAAAACTAAAAGGACAATCCTTAGGGAAAGTCCTTTATTTTTGCTTCTTTAGATTCATCCGCTCAATCCGCTTCCATTTTGCTAAATGTGGGTATGGATCAAACGACCATTCTGTTATTCCATTGTCTTTATACATACCATAATGCAAATGCGGAGGAAATTTGCCCGCGGTTCCAGGAGGCCCGTATCCAGTGTTTCCAACACTGCCGATAACCGTTCCTGGCTCAACAATAGATCCAACCTTTAAATTTCCAGAAAACCCTCCAAGATGGGCAAAGTAATGATACGTATTGTTAATATCGCGGATGCCAATTCTCCAGCCCCCGAACTTATTCCAGCCCTTCATCTCTATAATGCCATAACAAGTGGCTCGAACAGGTACTCCATGGCCGGCAAAAATATCAGTGCCTTCATGCATCCTTCTGCCTCCCCAGCCCCTTGCATCTCCCCATGTACTTCGATAACTGTGATTGGAGCGAATTGGGACTGGGAATACCTGAGTATCCAAATTAAGCCTTCCAAAATGGCGGTACATTTTGGCCTTACCCACAATAATCCCAACCGTTTTATCGCGATGATAGTAATTCCATAGTCCGATTTTTATATTATCATGATCGACACCATAGGAAAGAAGATAATTAGCAAAAGCATATAAAACATCCTCATCACTCTTTAAGCTCGCTTTACCATCTCCATTACCATCGACACCTATACCATTAAAAAACTGAATGATGGCCGGATTTTTGGTCTTGAGGTTCGGATTCGTTAAGCCAGACCACTCTTCAGGACGAAAATAAATGGCAATTGTCCCATCGGGTTTTGGTAAATCACGACGGGCCAAACGGACACTTCTTTCATATTGATCGATGGCAGCTAAGTAGTACCAGGGTATATTAGTAACGGTTTCCACTTTTTTATAAAGCTTCATTCTTTCCTGATAGGGATCAGGTTCCTTAGCTTGAGCATCCCTGACAGCAAATGTAGAGGTAAAAAATAAAAGGAAAGTTCCAATCATCAGAACAACCCTCACGCAGGAATCCTCCTTCCGATTAATGTACAAGTTTAGTTTATGTTTTCTAAACAATTTCATTATGGTTAATATTTGGTAAGAAGAATTGATTGCTTGTCGTAAAGGCAGGCAATATGTTAAAGTGACAACAGAAGAACTCATTTTCCATACATAAGTGGATTGCAAGGGGTGTAAAAATGAGCAAGAAAGAAGAAATATTACGTAAACCTGAGTGGTTAAAAATAAAGCTTAACACGAATGAATCATATACGGGCCTGAAGAAAATGATGCGCGAAAAAAACCTTCATACTGTGTGTGAAGAGGCTAAATGCCCTAATATTCATGAATGCTGGGCTGTACGACGTACGGCAACCTTTATGATCCTTGGTGATACATGTACCCGTGCCTGCCGCTTCTGTGCCGTTAAAACGGGTCTGCCGACAGAACTTGATTGGCACGAACCAGAACGAGTGGCTGACTCCGTTCAACTGATGAACTTAAAGCATGTGGTTGTTACAGCGGTTGCACGCGATGATTTAAAGGACGGCGGTGCTGCTGTATTTGCCGAAACAGTACGAGCGATTCGCCGGAAAAATCCATTCACAAGCATTGAAGTTCTTCCTTCCGATATGGGTGGAAAAGAAGAAAATTTACAGCTTTTAATGGATGCTAAACCCGACATCTTAAACCATAATATTGAAACCGTTCGCCGCTTGACTCCAAGAGTTCGAGCACGTGCCAAGTACGACCGCTCGCTTGAATTTTTACGGAGGGCAAAAGAAATGCAGCCAACCATTCCGACTAAATCCAGCTTAATGATTGGACTTGGCGAAACAAAGGAAGAAATCCTGGAGGTAATGGACGATCTGCGAGCAAACCATGTGGATATTATGACTATCGGACAATATTTACAGCCAACCAAGAGTCATTTAAGGGTTGAGAAATATTATAGTCCTGATGAATTTAATGAACTGCAGCAAATTGCCATCAGCAAAGGTTTCAGCCACTGTGAAGCCGGTCCGTTAGTCCGCTCCTCCTATCATGCCGATGAACAGGTAAATGCTGCTGCAAAGCATAAGCAATTACTTGGTGAAAAGGAAGCAAAAAAAGCATAAGTGAAGAAGAGTTCAGTCTGGGATGACTGAACTCTTTTTATTACTTATTGTGCATGTAATTTCGATCGTCCGGAGTAAGGCCGTTTTCGTCCTCTGTAGCGTTCATCCGTGAACCCTGAGGAGATTTTTTCATTTGTTTAATCAAACCATTGACCAAATTCCGGGTATTTCGGCTTGTTGAATCGAGATTTGCCAAATTTTCAACGTCGCGCATTAATACCTTATTGTCAGTCACGTAAACGTGGTAATATCTCGGTACAACGGACATTGCGGTTTTTTTCACCTGATCAGCTGTTAAATTTCGGTCCTTGGAATTTGTGTCATAAGCAATTAAGACTTCTTGGTCTGTTACAAGGGTGGCTACATCATTTACGTTATGAATATTGGTACTGTACTTGCTAATTATGTTAGCAAGCTGTTCTCGATCAAGAGCTGTATAATGATTATTGGCTGTGTTATCATTCATCAGCGGACTCTTTTGGTGGCGGACATACCCATAATTGTTGCTGACATTTCGAATGCCGCGGCCTGCTCCTTCATTGTAGAGCTCATGTCGCTTATTATTAACATTAATGGTATTACCGCTTTCCTCATAGATGTCATTCTTAGTGTCCTTTGTACATCCGGTTAAAGCAGTAAGTGTACACAATCCAATGACGATGATTGACTTTTTCAAGCTTAACACCTCCTTTTATTAGAATAGCCAAAGGGAGGATTTTTTTTCTTAGTAATTGATGGTGAATCGGTTATAATGAGAATTAAGAGTGTCTGGCAAATTGAGGTGAAAAAGGATGATAAATATTAACAACACCATGTATGAATTGGTGCAGGAGCATCGGAATGGTTTTAATGAGGATGCCCTAAAAGCGAGATATAGCGATATTTTGTCAAGATATGATTACATTGTGGGAGACTGGGGTTATGGCCAGCTCCGTTTAAAAGGTTTTTTTGAAGACCAAAATCAAAAAGCTACCTTTGATACAAAAATAAGCACGGTCAGCGAATATCTTTATGAATACTGCAACTTCGGCTGTGCTTATTTTGTTTTGAAAAAGGTAAAAAAATAAACGAAAGGCCAGAAACCTGGCCTTTCGTTTATTTGTTATATGGGGCCTGTTCATCCGTGTCCGGATCATCATGTGGCGGATGGGCTCCTTCCATCTGCCGGGGCAGATCTTGATGCAGGGACTTGTATTCATAATTAAATGCACTATAGGTCCGCTGCCCTTCTTCCCAGGGAGTGCTCTTATTTTGAACAGGATCATCTTTTCGGAAGGTTGAACCATAAGGCCCTTCTGGAAACTCCTGAGCAGTTAGATAATTATGCTGTTTTTCCACGTTAGATATTTCCGTATACTTCTCTGCCTCTTTATCCGCCATCTTTTCCACTCCTTTTAAAACCTAGTTTAGCCCAAGGAGTGAAAATCATGAGTAATTGTTTAAACTAATTCCATTAGAAATGATCTTAGTTCTTCTGCCTCTTCTTCATTTAATTGAAAAGCATATTCTAAATAGCCTTCCTCCTGAAGGTCATCGTGGCCAATAATAGCAAAACGGTTTCCCTGCATATCAAGGACAAGATGTTTACCATAATGGCGGTCGGATTGAACAATGGCTAAATCATAGCGCTGGTTTTCACCGACAAAACTAACAAATCTTGTTTTTGTATTCTCCGTATCATCGTATAAGAAAAACCGTTCTTTCATCCCAATAATCTCCTTTAAAAAATACTTTTTAATACCTTCTCTATAGTAACAAATTTATTTGATTGAGGGGAGTGGTGAAATTTCCGCAAAATTTGTAAAATTTGCCCTTGAAAAATACGAAATCTGTCAAAATATGCTACAATATACTTAAATTCACAATTATTGACTGGAAGAGGGATGAATTGAATGGTCCGTCGTTACATCGAAAAAGCAATAAATGTAATGCAATGGGGAAAGAATTTACTGCCTCAATCGTCAATTCGCTTTTATCCACCGCCAATAATTTTGCGAAATCCCGCATTAGAGGGTGTAACATCAGCCTTTCAATCTGGACATGAAGTGGCTGTGATTGTGTTTAATATCAAAAATTCTTTTGAATTGGCTGATTTATTGGGACAAACCCAGTATACACAGGTAATTAAAAATATTAGGAAGTATTTCCTTCTTTCTATTGAGGAAGAAATCAACAATCAAGATGTCATCACTCTCCATGATTTTTATGGTGACGGTTTTACACTATTCTTAAAAGTCGATTTTGAACGGGATTGTTTATCAGAAATAGATCTGTTTATGAATAAAATAACGTATCATGTTGAAAAAAAATTACATAAGTTATACCCTGCTGTCGAGCTTTGCTTTGAAACGGGCTATATGTTTGTTGATAAAAAACATTACTCGATTCATGATTCTGTTTTAAAAGCCCATAGGCAGGCCGTGTTTATGGCAGAAAGAAAAGCAAAAAACGGGTTTAATGAAATGGTTATGACGATGAATAAAATTATTACAAAAAAGGACATTAAACTTTTAGCTCAGCCGATTATCGATGTAGCTACAAAAGAAATTCGGGCCTGGGAAATGCTTACACGAGGACCTCAGGGAACCCTATTAGAAAATCCGTTGCCGCTCTTTTCAGTTGCAAGGCAGACTGGGATGCTGTATGAACTAGAAATGATTATCATTGATAAGGTTTTGGAGCAGATAAAGACAACAAGATGCCGGAAGGATATATTTGTAAATTTTACTCCCTTAACTTTAGGTAATTTAAGATTTACAAGAGATTTAAAAAATCTTATGTTAAACTATAAAAGTATTTCACCTGCGCAAATCACTATTGAAGTAACCGAGAGTGATTCAATCGAGGGCTTAAAGAACTTTATTTATAATATTAAAATGTTACGATTAATGGGATTTCGAATCGCTGTCGATGATACGGGTGCTGGCTATTCCAGTTTAAGTACGATTAGTGAAATCATGCCGGATATCATCAAAATTGATCGTTCAGTAATCCAAAATATTCATCAAAATTCTCTAAAGGAATCGATGCTGAAAGGATTGCTGCTTGTTGCAAGAGAAGCAGGTTCGTTAGTTGTCGCTGAAGGAATTGAAAGCGAAGAAGAAGCATCGGTTCTGACGAGAAATAAAGTGGATTTAGCGCAAGGAAACTTTTATGCCCCTCCAGCTGCATTCGTAAACGGGCTTGCAACTTAGTCAGACAACATAAAAGGAAGTGGAGCAAATGTATTTTGTAGACCGGGATAAAATGGAAACAACATTGGTTTATTTAGAAAAACAAATAAATCTTTTCACTGCGCAGCCAGAATGGTCGACACCATTAGAAAAAGCTGCATTGGAACGGATAACACAAATGTCACTAGAAGCTATTTTTGATGTTGGCAATGCCATGATTGACGGTTTTATCATGCGTGACCCCGGGAGTTACGACGATATCATAGAAATTTTAATGGATGAAAAGGTCATTTCACAAGAAACGGGAAATGACTTAAAAAGCCTCATTCCATACCGGAAGCAACTTGTCCAAGATTATACAGAAATCGTCCATAGTGAACTAAAGGAGCAATTTGCAAATTCTCATCCGGCTTTATCTCTTTTTGCGAAAAATGTCCGCGATTATCTAACAAATGAACTTGGTCCTGTTTCCGCCTTTAAAAGTCAGGAGTGAAGGATTTTGAAAAATTATAAAGGCTATTTAATTGATCTAGACGGAACGATGTATAAAGGAACTGAACGTATTGAGGCAGCTTCTGATTTTGTCAAAAGTCTGCGGGCTAAGAAAATCCCGTATTTATTTGTGACAAATAATTCGTCAAGGACACCAGCACAGGTTGCCGAAAAGCTTCGGGATTTTGATATTCCTGCAGAGGAAGAACTTGTATTTACGACCAGCCAGGCAACCGCTAATTACATTTATGAAACCAAGAAGGATGCTACTGTTTATGTCATTGGAGAGGAAGGGCTGCGATCCGCGCTTGAAGAAAAGGGATTCCAATTTGCCCAAGAAAATGCGGAATTTGTCGTGATTGGGATTGACCGCTCCATCAGTTATGAGAAATTAGCTGTTGCTTGTTTGGCGGTTCGAAATGGAGCGACTTTCATTTCTACTAATGGTGATATTGCGATTCCAACTGAAAGAGGACTTGTACCGGGTAATGGTTCGCTGACATCCGTCATTACGGTTTCTACCCAAACGAAACCGATTTTTATCGGCAAGCCGGAATCGATTATTATGGAGCAGGCCTTAAAGGTATTAGGAACGGCCAAGGAAGAAACGATCATGGTCGGGGATTATTATGACACAGATATTTTAGCGGGCATGAATGCCGGGATGGACACACTATTGGTTCATACAGGTGTGACCACGAAAGAATTGCTTAAAGGGTATAAACAAAAACCTACATATGCCATTGATTCATTGGAGCAATGGGAGGTATAAAAAGGATGGGATATACACCCATCCTTTTACACTATTTTTTTTCTTTTTCCATTCTTGCTGCCCGGTGAGCCAGCCTGCTGGAGGCAGCTGCGGCAATCGCACCGACAATATCATCTAAAAAGGTATGGCACTCACCGGTAGATTTATCATTTAGATGGGCTAAAATGCCAGGTTTTTGTTTATCAATATAACCATAATTGGTAAATCCGATTGATCCATACACATTCACAATCGAAAAGGCAAGTATTTCATCTACTCCATAAAGACTCTCATCTGTCCCAATTATCGATTGAAGGGGCTCCTCAAGCATTCCTTTTTCAGCAAGCATGTCGAGCTGGATTCCGGTAATAATGGCATTTTGCACTTCACGTTTGGAGAGGACGCGTTCCACATTAGCAATACAGTCTGCCATTTGTAAATTTTCATGATATTTTTCTTGTAAATAAAAAACTAAATCAGCAATATCTTGAATTTGGACGCCTCTTTCTGTTAGCCATCTGCGTGCAGTTTCTTCGGTCATATCTACTTTTTTGTCGTCTGCCATCCCTTTTATCACCTTTTCTTTGGATTTTCACTATATATATACTCTTTTTTCATAAGATATGCAATTTTAACATAAAAGAACTAGACAAAATTTTATCTTTCCAATCGACGATATTTCCTATTCATTTTTGAAAAAAAACAGGAAGACAACAAGTTTTTTAATGCTCCTTCATATATATGACTTTATAAGGGTATGAAGAAGAGGGTGGGACTCGTATGCTTCAGAAAATGCTTGAAAATCAATATGGGATCACAACACAAGAATATATTAAATTAGATACGTATGACGCCTTAAGAGGCAATGGCTGGCTGTATGTAATCTCTAATCCTGCTGGAAAGGAAGAAGAGGATATTTCTGAACTTGGGAAGATTGCCGAGCATCTGCGAAATTATGGCGACCATAATGTGCCTATATTTTTGCAGTCAAAGGAAGGGAATTTAATTACTACATGGGAACAAAATAAATATTGCGTATTAGCCAATCGGCAAGCAGATGAAAAACAGCGGAAAATCAAATTAGGGCGTAAGCTCGCTAAATTTCATGAACGTGGGAGAAGGGTTCCCTTTCAAATCGAGCGGTCCAGCCGGATTGGAAAGTGGAAGGAATTATGGGAAAAGCGGCTTGAACAAATGGAAAAGGTTTGGAATGGCCTTCTCTTTCAAACGCCAGAAGATGAATTTGAACGGATGTTTATCGAATCATTTCCCTATTATATGGGCTTAACTGAAAATGCGATTCAATACCTAGTCGATACAGAAATAGATGATGAGCCAGCTGAAACGGACAGCGGCACAGTCTGTCATGAACGTTTTTGTAAAAAAACGTGGGGCGGCAATTATGTTATTAAAAATCCCTTTGATTGGGTCTTTGATCATCGCAGCCGTGATTTAGCCGAGTGGACAAGAGAGAGATATTTCCGAAATTTTCAAACATACGATGTCGATTTAAAACAATTTTTTGAAGAATATCAAAGTGTTGCTCCATTATCATCATTTTCGTGGCGACTATTATATTCGCGTCTAATATTCCCACTCCACTATTTTGAATCTATCGAAAATTATTATATAACTCGGTCCGAGCAGGATAAAAAGGTATTAGAAGATCAGCTAAGTAAAATTTTAAGACAATCGGGCGAATATGAGCGATTTTTGGCTGGTTTTTTTCAAATTTCGGGAGCGCCAATCAAAAGGCTAAATCTCCCCCAGTTGGAATGGTTATATAAAGTGTAAACACATAAATTGACACACTTTTGAAAAATTTCAATCAGAATAATATGGTAAAATAACAAGGAGTTCTAAAATTAGGAATGAGGTAGGGACGCAGCATGAAGCCTTATATTTACATTACTAGAAAGCTGCCAGAGGCAGTTATTGAAGTCATGAAACAAAAATATGAAGTAAAAATGTGGGAACATGAGGATATTCCGGTTCCAAAAGAAGTTCTTCACGCAGAAGCTAAGAAAGCGGATGCTCTCTTGACGATGGTATCTGACCAAATCGATGAACAAATTTTAACCGCCGGGAATCGGTTAAAGGTTGTCGCTAATTTGGCTGTAGGGTATGACAATATTGATGTCAAAAAAGCAAGCCTTAAAGGAGTTGCAATTTGCAATACTCCTGATGTTTTAAATGACACTACGGCTGATTTAACTTTTGGTTTGCTGATGGCGGCCGCCCGGCGGATAGTCGAGGCAGCCGAATATGTCAAGGAAGGAAAATGGAAAAGCTGGAGCCCGCTGCTTCTGGCTGGCCAAGATATTCATCATAAAACAATTGGTATTGTTGGAATGGGGAAAATTGGTGAAACAGTTGCCAAAAGGGCAACAGGCTTTGATATGAACATCCTTTATCATAACCGGACCAGAAAGCCTGAGATGGAACAGCTGATAGGTGCCATGTATGTATCTTTTGAAGAGATTGTTGAAAAATCCGACTTCATCGTCTGTCTAACACCGCTAACACAAGAAACCAGAAACTTGTTCACGCGTGAAGTATTTAGAGGAATGAAACAATCGGCTATTTTTATCAATGCTTCAAGAGGCCCTGTAATCGACGAACAGGCCTTATATGACGCCTTAACAGCAGGGGAAATTGCCGGTGCTGGATTAGATGTTTTTGAAAGAGAACCAATCGATCGGGACCATCCATTACTATCCCTTCCAAATGTAGTTGCACTTCCGCATATAGGCAGTTCAAGTGTTGAAACCCGAACCGCCATGATGAAGCGTTGTGTAGAAAATATCATGGAAGTTTTAGAAGGAACCGTGCCAAAAACACTTGTGAACAAAGACTGGAAACCCTTTGTAGAAGCATAAAATAAAAAAGCGATTGCTGATAATGGCAATCGCTTTTGACGTTTTAAATTAAAATACTTGCTCTACTTCGACAACGCCTGGCACTTCTTCTAAAAGAGCTCTTTCAATGCCGGCTTTTAATGTGATGGTTGAGCTTGGGCAAGATCCGCAAGCTCCAAGCAAGCGAAGCTTAACAATACCATCCTCTACATCAACTAATTCACAATCCCCGCCATCGCGAAGAAGAAATGGGCGTAATTTATCTAATACTTCCTGAACTTGTTCAAACATTTCTTGTTCTGCCATAGTAATCGTCTCCTTTCCTATCTATATTATAATGTGATTGGCCATAAAAATCCATTCTCAGAAAATAGGATAACACACATTTACAGACATTTTCTTCGTTTTTATCATTTAATTATTGTAAAATAAAAGAAAAAAGATGGGAATGGTTTTATGGAATTTACAGAAGTAGAAATTGTTCTATATGGTGCTGAACAATTATGCCCAAGCTGTGTCAACCTGCCGTCGTCAAAAGAAACATTTGAATGGCTGGAAGCGGCCATTACAAGAAAGTTCCCGGAGCAGCCCTTTAAAATGACATATGTGGATATCCTGCTGCCTCCAGAAGGAGACCGTGAAAAATATCAATTTGCGAAACGGGTTATTGATGAAGATATGTTTTATCCAGTAGTGGTGATAAAAGAAAAAGTAGTTGGCGAAGGCAATCCACGCCTCAAGACCATTTTTTCAGAGCTTGAAAAGTATGGATATAAAGCAATATAAAAAAGAAGCATTCCAATTATCAAAACGGAATGCTTCTTTTTTATCAGCCGTTATGCCATTTATACATCCACAGAAGGCCCGATTTCAACAGGCGGGCCACACGTCCCGTAATGGCACGCTCAGCCATCATTCCAAACCCTTGTTTCTTACCAAGAGAACCTAGGACACCCTTTAATTTAATAACTGGCATCGTTTCAGGCAATGGTTCGCCGCTCCAGCGCTTCTTAAGTACTTCGACAATTTGTTCAGCCTGACCCTCAGCTAATTGGGCGCTTGGAGCATGCGGGGAACTAGCACAGTCACCAACAATGAAAATATGTTCATCATTAGGAAGATGATGATGAGGGGTTACTTCCAGCCTTCCTAATCTGTCCTTTTCCCCTTCCATCTCCCGGACGATTTTATTTGCTTGGATCCCTGCAGTCCAAACAATCACGTCACATTTGATTGCCTGATCATGATTGAACAATGTATTTTCTTCCACTTTTGTTATATTTGAGTTGTTAATAATTTCGACATTATGCTTCACAAACCAGTTTTCAACATATTTGCTTAATCGCTCTGGGAAAGAAGAAAGAATATACTTTCCGCGATCAAATAATTTAATCTGTATATCTTCACGGCTTTCGCTTAATTCGCTTGCCAGTTCTACTCCACTAAGACCTGCACCAACAATCCCAACAACAGATCCGGGAGCTAAATTGTTTAATGCAGAATATGTGCGGCGGGATTTTTCAATGCTTTGAATGCTGTAAGTAAATTCCTCAGCACCCGGAACCCCATGATATTTGTCTTCACAGCCAAGGCCGATGATTAAGTCATCATAATCAATAGGATCATCACCATTTAATAAGACCTTTTTATCTTTTTGGTCAATGCCGATGACATCCCCATATTTGATGTTGAGTTGTGAATGCTCTGGAAAGGCGACCCGGATTTCTTTATCCGAAATCGTTCCTGCAGCAAGAGCATAGTATTCTGTTTTTAAACAATGATACGGTACGCGGTCAATAAGCGTAATCGTAACGTCTTCTGGCAGATGATTTGGAAGCAATTCGTTTAAAACTTTCATGCCGCCGTATCCGCCGCCAAGTATAACAAGGTTTTTCATTTTGTATTTCCCCTTTTTAAACCAATATCTAATGTCTTTATTTTGCTCAGATGGGACCCATTTCAGAATTAAAAACAAATGGGAATTAATTGATATATTCTAGAATAATTTCTGTTCTTTTACCACATATGAGTATATCTAAAATGTGTCGAAATAACAACTCTTATCCCACTTTTCTTGACACTAAAGCTACAGTCGTGATAATTGACGGAACATGCTAAAAATAGTAGGATAGGTACGTAATGGAGAGGTGAAAAGAATGATTCAACCGATCATAGAATTTTGTATCAGCAATCTGGCAAATGGTGCGCAGAAAGCACTTGAAAAATTAGAAAAAGATCCAAATTTGGATATTATTGAATATGGATGTCTTGGATATTGTGGTAAATGTGCCTCCACATTATATGCTCTAGTTAACGGAGAAGTAGTGACAGGAAAAACACCTGATGAACTTGTGGACAATATCTACCAATATTTAGAGGAAAATCCGATGTTTTAAAATATACTATATTAAAACTTGGCTGTGTTAAATGCCATTGTTTATATTTTTCAATGTTGATTGGAGCGGAAGGCGCGAAGACTCCTGCGGGAGTACGGGGCAGGGGAGACCCCGCAGGCGAAAGCGCCTAGGAGGCTCCCAGGCACGCCCGCGGAAAGCGAAGCGCCTAGAGCGCAAATCAACAACCAAGTTTAACAGAGCCTAAAACTTAAAAAAAGGAGGAGAATTTATGAGCAATGATGTTGTAATTTTAACGGAAGCGGCAGCTCTTCACATTAAAGAAATGATGAAGCACAATGAAGAAGAAGGAGCCTTCTTACGAGTAAGTGTAAAGGGTGGAGGATGCAGCGGCTTATCTTATGGAATGGGTTTCGAACACGAGCTAAATCCGGCTGACAAGCAATTTGAACAGTATGGAATTAAAGTAGTCGTTGATCAAGAAAGTGAACCAATTCTAAAGGGCACGAAAATTGATTATAAAGAATCTATGATGGGCGGCGGCTTTACGATCGATAACCCGAACGCTATTGCTTCCTGCGGATGCGGTTCTTCTTTCCGAACAGCGACTGCAGCAGGTACACCTGAAGAATGTTAAAAACAAAGGCGCCCAATTTGGGCGCCTTTGTTTATTAAGAATTAAATTAAACTTTGAGAATTGTCCAGCTCCAGCGCCCAGCACTTAGTGTACTTCGCCCTTTTCCCTACGATAAGTCAACATCGGATCGCTCTCACTCTCCGTGTTTCCTTTATCTCAGTCAAAGTGCTCCAGTCCATACGCCGCTATACGGGCGCTTCCGCTTTTCTTATTATTTATCAAACATAGAAGAACTATGAAGAGGTTGTACTTTTGCTTTAGGATCGATAAATGATTTCGCATTATTTACGGCAGTTGGCGCTTCACCAAAACCACAAGCGATAAGCTTTACTTTACCATCATAGATGCAAATATCACCGGCTGCATAAATTCCTGGTATATTTGTTTCCATTTTGGAATTGACGGCAATCGAGTTTTTAACAATTTCCAGGCCCCATTCTTTAATAGGTCCAAGTGAGGATACAAATCCATAATTACATATGACAGCATCCACATCAATCGTTTCTTTTCCTTCGCCATTAGCAGCATTAAGAACAACTTGTTTAATTCCGTCTTCATCGCCAATTAGTTCTGCAGGTACATACGGAGTTTTTACATCTACTTTTGAATTAAATAAATTTTCCACACTATGCTCATGTGCGCGGAACTTATCACGACGGTGAACAATCGTTACTTTCTCGGCAATTGGCTCCAACATTAAAGCCCAGTCCACTGCTGAATCTCCGCCGCCAAATACAACTACTTTTTGACCGGCAAATTGGTTTAAGTCCTCTATAAAGTAATAGAGGTTTTTCTTTTCATACTGGATAGCACTTTCAAGCTCTAAGCGGCGCGGTTGGAAGGCTCCGTTTCCAGCTGTAATAATAACGGTTTTAGAAAAGTGAACCTCTTTATTAGTGGTTAATTTAAAAGTTCCGTCTTCTTGCTTTTCCAATTTTTCAACTGATTGCTCAAGGGCAACTGAAGGTTCGAATTTTGCCATTTGCTCCTTCAAGTTATTAATTAATTCTTGTGCACGAACCTTTGGAAAACCAGCAACATCATAAATATATTTTTCCGGATAAAGGGCTGATAATTGGCCGCCTAGTTGAGGTAAGCTTTCAATGATTTTTACTGAAGCTTGTCTCATTCCTCCGTAGAAAGCTGTAAAAAGACCGACAGGGCCTCCGCCGATAATAGTAATGTCAAAAACTTTTTGATTTTCTTGCACGCCGTATCCCCCTAACTAGTAGTAACAACTCCACTCCCTATAATATCATAAATTAATAAAATCCTCACTTATTTGTGGCAATATTCAAACTGGAATCACTATTTAAATAACTTGAATTAGGTTATAAAAAAGTAAAACTATTAATATGCTTTTGGTAAATAAATTTAAAAAATCGCTTGAAAATCCGAGGAAAGTAGCATAAGATGTAATGTGGATATATTGTTAATTATTTGTGTCAAAATAGGTACAATTTTATGACCGGTTTGAAAATCCGATTGCGTTGAATGGTGAAATCGGGTGTATTTAAAATTGGCTATTTTTCTTTATCCTCATTCGTGAAGTATATCACATACATTTTTCTGCTTAGAAAAATAAAATTAGCTAATGCAGTGGAAGATAAGAATAAGCGAATTTATTCAAAAAATTAACTTAAAAGGTGGAAGTGATCACTTTGAGAAAGCCTAAAATTGTTATTCTCGGTGCTGGATACGGCGGTCTGATGACAACTGTTCGTTTACAAAAGCATGTCGGTATTAATGAAGCCGATATCGTATTAGTAAATAAAAATGATTACCATTATGAAACAACGTGGCTTCATGAAGCGTCTGCAGGCACACTTCATCATGACAAAGTACGTTATGAAATCCGTGATGTTATTGACCGAAGCAAGGTTGACTTTATTCAGGATACAGTGGTTGAAATTAAGAAAGATGAAAAGAAAGTCGTATTAGAAAAAGGCGAAGTCCAGTATGACTATCTTGTTATTTCTCTTGGCGGCGAACCTGAGACATTTGGGATTAAGGGATTAAAAGAGTATGCTTTTGGGATTACCAATGTGAATTCTTCACGCCAGCTTCGTGAGCATATCGAGTATCAATTTGCTACCTACAATATGGAGGAAGAAAAAAATGATAACCGCCTATCCATTGTTGTTGGTGGTGCAGGCTTTACGGGAATTGAATTTTTGGGAGAATTAACAAATCGAATTCCTGAATTATGCCACGAATATGATGTTGATTATAATAAAGTAAAAATAATCTGTGTTGAAGCGGCTCCAACTGTATTACCTGGATTTGATCCAGAATTAGTTAATTATGCTGTATCTCAATTAGAACGGAAAGGTGTAGAGTTTTTAATTGGAACGGCTATTAAGGAAGCTACTCCTGACGGTATTATCGTAGCGAAAGGTGAAGAAGAGCCTCGTGAGATCAAAGCGGGTACTGTTGTTTGGGCAGCGGGTGTTCGAGGAAATTCTATCATCGAGAAATCTGGTTTTGAAGCTATGAGAGGCCGTGTAAAGGTAACTCCAGAATTACGAGTACCTGGTTTTGATGATGTATTCATTATTGGCGACAGTTCTCTTGTCATCAATGAAGAAATTAATCGCCCATATCCGCCGACTGCCCAAATTGCAATGCAGCAGGGTGAACTTGTGGCACGCAACTTGGCCGCACTTGTCCGGAACAAGACAGAGCTTGAAACCTTTACATTTGATAATAAAGGTACAGTTTGCTCACTTGGTGAAGATGATGCTATTGGTGTTGTGTTTGGTAAGAAAATCACCGGTGCAAAAGCTTCCTTCATGAAGAAGGTAGTCGATAACCGCTCCCTATATATGATTGGCGGCGCAGGTTTGGTACTGAAAAAAGGAAAGTTTAATGTATTTTAATAAGTAAAAAAGGACAGTGACCCTGTCCTTTTTTGTTATGAATATTTAGGGGTGCTACAATGAGCAATCGTGAAAAACGCGGCAAGGTGTGGTTAGCTGTTTCGGGGTTAGTGATTTCTAAGGATGGCCAATGGCTTGTGGTGAAGAAGAGATACGGCGGCTTGAAAGGCCAATGGTCCTTGCCAGCAGGTTTTGTTGAGATAGGTGAAACGGCAGATGAAGCGGTTCTAAGAGAGGTTAAGGAAGAGACAGGAATTGACTGTGCCGTAAAAGGTCTTATCGGGTTAAGAACCGGAGTAATTAAAGAAGAAATAAGCGACAATATGATCGTCTTTTTAATGGAACCAATAAGCGAAGAAAAGATAATCCATCAGGAAAATGAACTTTATGAAGCGAGATTTATGGCACCAGAAGTGTTGTTAAATGAAAAAGATGCATCTATAATTCTTCACCAGCTTATTAAGCAAAAGGAATCTTGTATAAAACCTGGTATTGATGGGTTGAACCCAGGAAATCAGTTTGGTTATACGGCTTACAAATTATTTTTGTAATTTTTTGAAAATTTAAGTAACAATTAGAAAATGAAAGAAAACTTTATATGTATCCGTTTTCTTTTGAGAATTTGCAAGAATTTCGCTCTTTCCTTTTTCGCCAATCCTTGTTATATTATCAGAAAATTAAGTTAATATATAAGGGGGATGAAAAGGATGACAGTTAAGAGCTTGGATACAAAAAATTGTGATTATTGCTCAGGGTACGGCTATTTTCAACTAGTGCTTGGCGGTTCTGAAACGTGTTCCTGCTGTGGCGGCACAGGAAAGAAGGAAGAGGAATAAGGGGTATTAAGTTTTATAATTGAAAAGAATGGCTGGATACTGCTTCTTCGAACATTTCGAAGGGCTATTTTTTTTGTGTTCATATTGACTCCACTTTGGACGTTAGGTACACTTAGTGTTGATGCGTAAAGGGGGAATCTCGGATGCAAATGAGCATCGTTGTTTTAGTTATTTCGATATTGCTATTTTTTGTCTTGTTTTTTGGTATTGGATTTATCCTAAATATGCTTTTAAGAATGTCATGGGTTATGGCGATAATATATCCTATTGTGGCCATTTTAATCGTAGATAAAGTAAGATTTATTGAATATTTTACAAATAGTAAGTCTGCCTTTTTGGAATTAGGACATAAATTCAGCTCGCTGGCCACCGCTGATATTCTAATTTTATTAAGTGGCTTAGCAGGAGCCATAGCTGCTGGATTTACCATCAAACTGCTTCGAAAAAATGGCTATCAAATGTTTTAAAACTCTTTGCCTTCTGGCAAAGGGTTTTTTTGTTCACTAGTAATATTTTTCACTCCTTTTTTGAATAATTCCCTTCAGCTTGGGAATGAATATTTTTGGAGGAGTGAAAAATTTAATGGATATATTTAAAAATTGGATCAAGCGTGCAGCCATGACAATTCTTTTCATTATGGCCTTATTAGCGACGTTCCAATCTATTTCTGGTGTTAATGCTCATGCCTTAATTTCACAATTTGCGTCCGTTATTTCATCAAGCGAAAATGTTTCAGGAACAACCTCTCCAACATTAGAGGATGCCTTTGATTGGTCAAAGTATCCAAAGCAAACTGTTACAGCTACCGGCTACACCGCAGGTTTTGAATCGACTGGAAAAAGACAAGGACATCCTGAGTATGGGATCACCTATTCAGGTGTTAAAGTGAAACGTGATTTATTTTCTACTGTAGCTGCAGATTTGAACGTTTTTCCGATTGGTACAATTCTGTTTATCCCCGGATATGGATATGGGGTCGTAGCTGATAAGGGTGGCGCAATAAAAGGAAATGAATTAGATCTTTATTATGAAACCGTTGAGGATGTTTATAATAAATGGGGCAAAAAAAAGGTAGAGGTCTATGTTGTTCAAAAAGGCAATGGAAAACTGACAGAACAACAATTACAGGCATGGAACGAAGATAAAACGCTGCAGGTATTCCGCCAGCGGTATATTAGCTCAGAAAAAAGGTAAAGCAGGCATCATGCCTGTTTTTTTATTTGGGGTTCGGTATAATAAATGGAGAATAACACGGAGGTGAATTGAATGTTTCACGTTACATCAAAATTGGACTTAACTGCTGAACATGAAGGCCTGGTCATAGGACTTTTTGAAAAACCAGAAAAATTCTCAGGTGCTTTAGCAAAATTGGATGAAAAATTCGATGGACAGCTAACTGAGTTGGTTAAATCAGGTGATATTTCAGCAAAACTAAAAAGTATTAGCAAAATACATACCTTTAGTAAAATCGGTTCAAAACGAATTTGGTTTGTCGGTCTTGGAAAGGAAAAGGAATTGACCTTCGATAAACTAAGAGAAGCATTTGGTAAGTTATTCAAAGATGTGAAGGCAAGTAAATTAGAAGAGGCTGCTGTTTATCTGGATTCTTTCTTGACGGAAGAACTGGATGGACTTGACGCTGCCCATGCTTTGAGCGAAGCATTCTCGCTGGCTACCTATCAGTTCAAGGATTATAAACAGAAATCGAATGAACCTGAGAAAAAACTGAAGACCCTGAATGTTTACTGTGAGGGCTTTGAAAAAGAAGATATTCAAGCGTCGTTATCGGTCGGATTTGCATTCGGAAATGGGACAAACTCAGCTAGGACGCTTGTCAATATTCCAGGGAACTTGCTTACAGCGACCGATTTGGCAAACTATGCGGAAGAATTAGCTGATAAGTATGATTTTGAGATAGAAATTTTAGAAAAAGCAGAAATTGAAAAGCTTGGAATGGGAGCATTCCTTGCTGTTAACCAAGGGTCAACAGAGCCGCCTAAGATGATCGTGTTGAAGTATCAAGGGAAAGATGATTGGAAAGACGTAATCGGCTTAGTGGGAAAAGGAATTACCTTTGATACGGGCGGTTATTCCATTAAAACAAAAGCCGGCATTGTAGGGATGAAAACAGACATGGGCGGCGCGGCTGCTGTGCTTGGAGCAATGGAGATCATTGGTGAAACCCGCCCAGAACAAAATGTTGTGGCGGTTATTCCTTCGACTGATAATATGATTAGCGGCCATGCCTTTAAGCCGGACGATGTGATTACCTCAATGTGTGGGAAAACGATTGAGGTATTGAATACGGATGCAGAAGGCCGTTTGGTGTTAGCAGACGCGGTGACGTATGCGAAGCATCATGGAGCCGAATATTTGGTAGATGTTGCAACATTAACCGGCGGGGTCATTACGGCACTTGGATTACATACAACCGGCGCGATGACCAATCACGAATCATTATATGAACAAGTATTAGAAGCATCGGTAGAAGCCAGTGAGCAAATGTGGTTACTGCCTTTGTTTGAAAGCGAGAAGGAACGAGTCAGAAATAGCAAAGTAGCTGATTTAAATAATTCACCAGGCAGTGAGGGGCATGCCCTTGTTGCTGGCGCCTTTATCGGCGAATTTGCTGAAGGTACTCCTTGGGTGCATTTAGATATTGCCGGAACGGCCACTACTGCTAAAGGAAATAATCTTGGTCCTGCAGGTGCAACCGGAGTAATGACGCGTACTCTTGCATTATTTGTAGAACGGTTCGAACCAATTGAAAAATAAACCTTTAAACCCACGGAAACTTCCGTGGGTTTTCTAATATTAATTAGGAATAATTTCATGTGACTTTGAGAAATGTCCAGGTCCAGCGCCCAGTGGCCATCCCACTCCTCCCTACGATAAGTCAACATCGGATCGCTGACGCTCTCCGTGTTTCCTTTATCTCAGTCGGAGCGGGCCCCTGGCCATACGTCGCTAAACGGGCGCTTCCGCTTTTCTGACTGCCCACTCATTAGCCTTCCTTCTCGCATATGAAATAGTGTAGGCAAGTATAGCGAAAAAGGAGGTATGGTAATTAATGTACCCATATCGAAGTCCCTACCCGGTACAAGATCAACGATTTTTCGGCTTTGGATTACCCTTGGCGATAGGCGGGCTTAGTTTTTTAGGTGGTTTAATTGGAGGTGGACTTGGTGCATCGTTTGCAGCACGGCCATTTTACGGCGGTTTTGGTTACCCTGGTTTAGGATACCCAGGATCAGGATTTGGTTTTGCACCAGGACTTGGTTTTGGAGCTCCAGGGCTTGGTCTTGGCTATCCTGGTATAGGCGGCCCACCATTTTATTATTAATTAAGGAAAAAACAGCTCTAGGGCTGTTTTTCCTTTGATTAGAAGGAAAATTGATTTACTAAAGAGAATAGGTTAACTATGACAGTTTTCATTGACCGTTACATATTATAAATATACTGGAGGATAATCATGATTAAAAACACACTAATTGAAGCACTTGGTATTGAAATTACCCATATTGAAGAAGGAAAAATCATTGCAACGATGCCGGTTGATGAGCGGACGCGCCAGCCTTTTGGCATCCTGCATGGCGGTGCATCCGTGGCATTGGCAGAAACGGTTGCGAGTTTGGGCGCTTATGAGTTAGTTAATAAAGAAGAGGAAGCAGTAGCTGGTCTCGAAATTAATGCGAATCATGTTCGATCTATTCGAGAAGGCGTAGTCACAGCGGTGGGCACAGTTCTGCACCAAGGCAGAACCACACAAGTATGGGATATTAAAATTACCGACGATCAGGGACGCCTTATTTGCGTTTCAAGATGTACCATGGCGGTCATAAAAATCAGAAAATGAGAATGGGATTTTTACCCACTCTCTTTTTTTTATTGAAATATTTAAAAAATTTAAGGAAAATCATGATATAATTGAAAATAAAATAGAACAAAAGCACAGTTTTTTGTACATGTTTCTTTATATAATGGTAGTAAGCTTATTCATAAGAAATGGGGGTGAAGAATATGAGAGCAAAGCGGCAATACCTATTTATTGATTTTGAATTTACCATGCCTGAACGTAATGGACGTATGAAAGATTTTTTCGCGGAAATTATTGAGGTTGGAATTGTATCCGTTATTGATGATCAGATCGCCGAACAGTTTTCTTCCTTTGTTACTCCTCTAAAGTTCCCAAAGCTATCAGAACGCTGTAAATCCTTTTTACATATTTCACAGCAGCAGGTTGACACGGGGCTATCTTTTTATGATTTTATCCGAAAGCTGGAGGAATTCAATAAGAGCAATCTGGAAACCACAATTGTTACTTGGGGAAATATGGATATGAAGGTACTTCGTCATAACTGTTTGGAGGCTGGTACTGCTTTTCCATTTCATGCTTCAGAATTAGATCTGTCAATGGAATATAAACGATTCTTCGGAGATCAAAATCAAACAGGACTATGGAAGGCTGTTCAAGAATATGGCAAAGAAGGGACAGGCAGGCACCACCGGGCACTTGATGATGCCTTGACTACCTATAATATATTCAAGCTAGTTGAAAAGGATAAACGATATCTAGAAAAACCAAAGCCAACCACCATCGGTGACCGGGTTGATTTTTCAAAGTTATTAAATGAATTTGCATAAAAGGCCAAATCACTCAACCTGATTTGGCCTTTAGTGTTTAAACTTGTATGTTGATTTGCGCTCCAGGCTCTTGCGGTTCGCGGCGTGCCGTGGAGCCTCCTCGGCGCTATGCGGCCTGCGGGGTCTCCCCTGCCCCGTACTCCCGCAGGAGTCTCGCACCTTCCGCTCCAATCAACAAGGTCCTTGAACACGGTTTAGGATTTGAAATAATCCTTTTCTAGGGAGTCTATCATTTTTAAGCTCATTTCAGCCCATTGTGAAGATGTTCCTAACAGTTCATTTTTCATTTTATCTACCGCTATCTTTAATGACTCTTTGTAGTCGGGTATCTCTTCTTCAAAAGGTTTGACCATCTGCTTTGGAATATTGGCCTGCTCTCTAAAGGCTAGTGCGCGCCTCTCATGGAAAATGAGTACATCCGCTTCTTTTGGGTTATGAAGATCACCTTGCATTGGATGCTTGAGAACACCCAAAACTCTGACTAAATAATGCTGCGGGCGGATATCCGTTATTTCTCCAATATACTTTCCTGTTTTATAGATACCTGTTACTGCAGTACCAACCTGCAATTCTGACATAAAAAAACCCCCTGACACCCAATCTTTATCTTGATTCTTCCCCTTCATTATGACTAAATTTAAAACAGAGTGCAAAAAAATTTATTTTCGGTTAAAGTGAAAAAATGGAGGTATGATAAATGAAGAAGCTAAAATTCTTGATTGCTTTATTTGCTATTATTTTAGTATTGTCAGCTTGTGGGACAAGCACAACAAAGAAGGAAGAAGCAAAAACGAAAAGTTCTGCGCCAAAAACGGAACAGAAGGAAGGGGATCAACAAGTGTCAAAGGGAGTCTATCCTCAGCTTTCAACAGAGGTGTCTGAGAACGAGAAGCTCGTTGAAATGGAAACATCAATGGGTACGATAAAAATTAAATTATTTCCAGAATATGCGCCAAAAGCCGTTGAAAATTTTGTCAAGCATAGTGAGGAAGGTTATTACAACGGTTTAATTTTCCACAGGGTTATCAAAGACTTCATGATTCAAGGCGGCGATCCTAGTGGGAACGGAACGGGCGGCGATAGTATTTGGGGAAAGCCATTTGAAGATGAATTCTCCAATAATCTTTTCAACATTCGCGGAGCCTTGTCAATGGCCAATTCAGGCTCTAACACAAACGGCAGCCAGTTTTTTATTGTTCAAAAAACTTCTCTTGACCCTCAAATGAAATCGGAAATAAACAAGGCAGGATACCCGAAAGAAATAATTGATGCCTATGATGAACGCGGCGGAACTCCATGGCTTGATCACCGCCATACGGTTTTTGGACAAGTTGTTGAAGGTATGGAAGTCGTTGATAAAATTGCTGACACACCTGTGGGGGCACAGGATAAACCAGAAAAAGATGTTATTATTAAAAAGATAAAAGTATTAAAATAGGCTTTGTTGGTCGGAAACGTTTTTTCTTGCTATAATGATTTATTAGAGCAAGTCCTTGATAGAAAGGAAGAAAAAAATGTTTCAGTCATTAGTAATGTCATTGTTTTTATACTTTCCTGAAGATAAATCGGAATATATTCCCGCAGCAATTACGTTTTTTATTTTTTTCATAGGTGCTTTGGTAACAATGAGGTTAATCATTGTTCACTCCAAGCGGGAAGCCAAAAAAGCAAAGGAATTAGAGGATCGAATTCGAAATCATGAGCTTAATCAGAGGAACAGTTAACTGCAGCTGTTTCTTTTTTTGCCCCCAAATACTGTATAGTCCAATGTTCGTTTGCCGATACTAACGGCAAATTGTCTATTGTAGGGGGATTACATATGAAGAAATTCTGGTTGATTGTTCCACTTCTCATTCTAACTGGATGTACGGAAAAAAATATCACAAAAATTGATGTGGAAATGTTTAATGCGGCAGGAGATTCTTTAGGAACAGTCAAATTGCAGGAGCAAGCCAGTGGTGTGAAAATGTCCGTAGATTTGAAGGGGCTTTCACCTGGGATACATGCTATTCATTTTCATGAGAAAGGAACCTGCGAGGCACCTGATTTCAAATCTGCCGGTAACCATTTTAATCCAGAGAAAAAAGAACATGGACTGCTTCATCCAAAAGGCGCGCATGCCGGCGACCTGCCTAATTTAATTGTTGGGGATGATGGGTCCGTAAAGGCAGATCTTATGGCATCCAATGTCACCTTAAAGGATGATAAGAAATCTCTGTTTACAAAAGAGGGGACCACGCTTGTTGTACATGAAGGAAAAGATGATGGTATGACTCAGCCTGCCGGCGACTCAGGCAATCGGATCGCCTGCGGGGAGATTTCTAAGGATAAAAATAAAGAAGGTCAAAAGAAAGCACAGGATGAAAAAGAATAATCGATTAAAGCTATCTCATGGAGCGAGATGGCTTTTTATATGAAATTTTTCTTTTTTGGGTAAAAATCTAAGCTTTTCCAATGTGTGGACATACACTAACAGGGAGATTGTAAGGAGGCGAGTATTGATGGAGAAAAGACAATTTGGCAGTTTTCAGGGACAGCCTGGTATGCAGCAAATGGGTTTTCCTCAGATGGGCGGATTCCAGCAAGGGCATCCACAAATGATGGGTGGATATCCGTATCACGGCTATCCTCATATGGGAGGGTATCACCACGGATATCCACAAATGGGTGGATATCAGCATGGCTATCCACATATGATGGGCGGTTTTCAGCAGCCTGGAGGATTCCCGCAAATGATGGGCGGACAGCAAACAGGTTTTCCACAAGGAATGGGCGGACAACAAGCTGGTTTTCCTCAAGGAATGGGTGGTTTTCAACAAGGTCAAATGCCGCAGACTCAACCATCCACATTTGGCCAACGTAAAGATAAAAAGTAATATTCATTATTTTAGAAACCTGTCCTTCAAAATAGCGGGACAGGTTTTTCTTGATTTCTCTTCC
Source organism: Paenibacillus sp. BSR1-1 (assembly GCF_030403775.1). Taxonomy (GTDB): domain Bacteria; phylum Bacillota; class Bacilli; order Bacillales; family Cytobacillaceae; genus Neobacillus. Next base: position 6,369 of record NZ_JAQMWQ010000031.1, on the reverse strand, counting down.
TTTTTTCAAGACAATGAGGTTATTAAAATTTAGGAGCTAATAAAATGGAAAATAAACTATATTACCAAGATGCCTACATTCAATCCTTTACTGCACAAGTGCTTAAACAAGAGAAAGACGAGGAAGGGAATTGGTACGTTCTTTTAAATCAAACGGCATTTTACCCAACTGGCGGTGGCCAGCCGCACGACATTGGGAAGCTTGGAGAGTCCAATGTAATAAATGTTGAAGAAATACATGGGGAGATACGTCATTACATAGATATGCCATTGTATGACACCCAGAAAGAGGTACTCGGGGCCATCGATTGGGAACAGCGCTTTGATCATATGCAGCAGCATGCTGGCCAGCATATTTTATCGGCAGCATTTGAGCAATTATTTGATTACAAGACCGTTGGCTTTCATTTAGGAAATGAAATGGTCACCATTGATTTGCAGACAGAAAATTTAACGGAGCAGGAAGCGAAGAAAGCGGAAGAGCTTGCAAACCAAATAATTTTGGAGAATAGGTCTATTGAAGTAAAGTGGGTAACAGAGAAAGAGCTGTCTCAATATCCATTAAGAAAAGAAACGAAGGTTAAAGAAAATATCCGGCTCGTGATTATTCCGGATTTCGACTATAACGGCTGCGGCGGAACCCATCCAAAAGCAACAGGAGAGGTTAGTGCAATAAAAGTTTTAGATTGGGAAAGACAAAGGAAAAACACACGGCTTCAATTTGTCTGCGGAAATCGAGTTTTAAAACAGCTTGGGCAAAAACAGAGAATTCTGCTTCAGTTAACCAGTTTGCTTAATGCGCCTGAAAAAGATATGGAGGCAGCTGTTGGCCGGATGCTTGAGAATGCAAAATCGCAGGAAAAGCTTTTAGAACAAACTAAGGAGCAGCTACTGCAATTCGAGGCAAAGGATTTGAATGATAAATATTATACTGATAATATCGTAAATGAAATTTTTCAAAATCGCAGTATTCAAGAACTTCAGAAATTAGCTCGTTTTATCACGGCAAACAATGAAAATGCTTTGGTTATTTTTGTATCGAACAATGAAGATAAGCTCCAAGTCGTCTGTGCAAAGGGAAAAGCTAGAAACGAAAATATGAAAACAATTATTGGTAAATCATTGCCATTCATAAATGGTAAGGGCGGAGGAAATGATTCTTTTGCACAAGGAGGAGGCGAAAAGCTTATAACACCGGAGGAAATGCTGATGTTATTATTCGAATTATCGAAATAGCAGTCTTTTTTCGTTTATTAATACACTTTTACTAATAAAAAAGTGTATTTTTTTTCACACTATAATTATAAATTTTGTATTAAATGATGTGCGAAAAAATATTTCATATATGTTATAATAAAAATGAATTTTTTTTCACAACCTTGAAGGGATGATAAGATTGGAAAAACAAAAAGTTGGGGTTGTCGGTGTAGGTGTAATGGGAAGAAGTTTGGCCCTGAATTTTGAAAGCAAAGGTTTCCCTGTTTCCGTATACGATCTCTCCGCTGAGAAAGTAAATGAAATTTTAGAACATCATAAAGGGAAAAATATAATTGGTACTGCCAATATTGAAGAATTTGTTCAATCTTTGGAGCTTCCCCGAAAAATTTTATTAATGGTAAATGCTGGTGAAATTACCGATAAAGCGATTGAATCGCTAGTACCCTATTTAGACAAAGGGGACATTCTTATTGATGGAGGCAATAGCTATTACAAAGATACCATTCGACGAAATGCCGCTCTTGCTGAGAAAGGGCTTCTTTTCATAGGTGCCGGTGTTTCTGGCGGGGAAGAGGGAGCATTGACAGGTCCGTCGATCATGCCAAGCGGACAAAAGGAAGCTTATGATGAGGTTGGTCCGCTCTTAACGGCTATTTCAGCTAAGGTGGATGGAGAACCTTGTTGTACATATATTGGTCCAAATGGTGCCGGGCACTATGTAAAAATGGTTCATAATGGTATTGAATATGGTGACATGCAGTTAATATGTGAATCTTACCATTTAATGAAAACGCTCCTTGGCTTATCTGTCAACGAACTTCATGAAGTCTTTAGCGAGTGGAATCAAGGAGAACTTGACAGCTATTTGATTGAAATTACCGCAGACATCTTTACAAAAATGGATCCTGAAACCGGCAAGCCATTAGTGGATGTTATTCTCGATACTGCCGGACAAAAAGGAACAGGAAAATGGACAAGTCAGAGTGCCCTTGATTTGGGTATTCCACTATCCATTATTACTGAATCTGTGTTCTCGCGTTTCCTTTCAGCTATGAAGGAAGAGCGTGTAAAAGCTAGCAAATGGTTAAAAGGACCTAGTGAAAATAAATTTGTTGGCAATAAAAAGGACGTTATTGAATTAATTCGGAAAACCTTGTATTTTAGTAAAATTATTTCTTATGCACAAGGATTTTCGCAATATAAAGTGGCTTCCCATGAGTATAATTGGGATTTGAGACCGGGTGAAATTGCGAAGATCTTCAGAGGCGGCTGCATCATTCGAGCAGCATTCCTGCAAAATATCATGGATGCATATGATCGAAATCCGGAATTAGACAACTTGCTCATGGATTCCTACTTTCAAGCAATTACAGGGGATTATCAGGATGCAGCTAGAGAGGTTGTTTCCATTGCTTTAAAAGCAGGGATACCTGTTCCAGGACTCTCTAGTGCAATTTCGTATTATGACAGTTATCGCTCAGCGGTCCTGCCTGCCAACCTGCTTCAAGCTCAGCGCGATTATTTTGGAGCTCATACGTATCAGCGGGTGGATCGTGAAGGAACTTTCCATACCGAGTGGCTTGAGAAATAATTGACGAACCAGACGTGGACATTCACGTCTGGCTTTTTAATATATGGAAACTTATGTATACTGAATTGAGAGAATTGAGAGGGTGATTTAGATGGGTTTTTTAGATGGTTTAATGGGCAATGCCTCAGAAGTGAATGCACAGGAAGTACAAAAGGAATTTGAACGTGTTTTGGCTCCAAGTGAAAGAATTGAAAAAGCGTATAGACTCATTCGGGACATGTTTGTTTTTACGAATAAGCGGTTAATTTTAGTTGACAAGCAAGGTTTAACTGGAAAAAAGGTCGAGTATCATTCTATCCCATATAAAAACATTACTCATTTCAGCATTGAAACAGCAGGGAGCTTCGATTTAGATGCGGAATTAAAGATTTGGATCTCCGGAAATGCACTTCCGCTGCAAAAGCAATTTAATAAAAACTTAAACATCTATGAACTCCAAAGTGTTTTAGCTGAATATGTGTTGAAATAATCTTTTTATACCTTCTTATCGACCGTTAGAATCCATATTTGAGTTCAACAGTCGATAAGAGGCGATCATAACGACCAAGAGAGCCAATTTTTTGGTGCAAACGGTCGATAAGAAGCGTTCATAACGACCGAGGAAGCCAATTTTTTGGTTCGACGGTCGATAAGAAGAGTTCATAACGACCGAGGGAGCCAATTTTTTGGTTCAATGGTCGATAAGAAGAGTTCATAACGACCGAGGGAGCCAATTTTTTGGTTCGACGGTCGAAAAGAAGCATTCATAACGACCGAGGGAGCCAATTTTTTGGTTCAATGGTCGATAAGAAGCATCCATAACGACCGAGGGAGCCAATTTTTTGGTTCGACGGTCGAAAAGAAGCATTCATAACGACCGAGGAAGCCAATTTATCAGTTAGACAGTCGATAAGAAGCGTTCATATTAACCAAGTGCTCTTTTTAGACGTTCTAGTCCTTCTATCAAGTCATCCTTTGGACAAGCAATATTGATGCGGACGAATCCTTCACCGCCAGGGCCGTATTTAGAACCGGGTTCTAATGCCAGCTTTCCTTTTTGAATCAGCAAGTTTCGTAACTCTTTATCGCTTAATCCAAGTTTTCGGCAATCAAGCCATAACAGGTAAGTTCCTTCGGCATCAATACAAGTGATTTCCGGGAAATGATCCGCTAGGAATTGAATTGTATAATCCTTGTTCACCTGCAAATAATCAATCAGTTCTTCGAGCCATTCCTCACCGTGACGATAGGCGGCCTCCATTCCAATTATCCCAAAGGTATTCAAGGAGAAAACACCTTGGCGTTTTTGCTGCTCCTGAAATTGGATCCTTAATTCCTTATTTTTAATGATTACAGCAGAAGCCTGTAAGCCAGCAAGATTAAACGTTTTGCTAGGAGCAATTAAAGTGATGGTTCTATCCAAAAGCTCATCATTTAAAGAAGCAATTGGTTTATGCGTAAACTTCTTATAGATAATATCAGAATGAATCTCATCAGAAAGAATAAGGCAATTATATTGTAAACATAACTCACCAATTTTTAATAGCTCATCTTTTGTCCAAACCCTGCCAGCAGGATTGTGCGGATTGCAAAGTAAAAATAATTTACAGCCTTCTTGCAAAGCTTTTTCAAAACCCGCAAAATCAATCTGATAACGATCTCCATTCAATAACAGCGGAGAGTTTACGACGATGCGTTTATTTTTTTCAATCATATCAAAGAAAGGAGTATACACGGGAGATTGAAGCAGTACCCGATCACCTTCCTTCGTAAACGACTGTATGGCTGTACTGATGGCCTGCACCACACCGCTGCAATATAATAGCCATGAAGTGATAATTTTCCATTGATGCCGCTTTAACAGCCAGGAGTTAATAGCTTCTGAGGTGGAGGTCGGGACAAAAGTATAGCCAAAGACCCCGTGTTCGACGCGATTCTTTATCGCATCAATGACAGCCTGTGGCGGCTTAAAATCCATATCCGCAACCCACATCGGCCATAAATCTGACTCTCCAAAGATATCTTTTGTTAATTCCCATTTGACTGATGCCGTTTTAAACCGGTCTATCCGCTCATTAAATACTGACATATGTCCACCGCCTGTAATATTTTCTTACCTTCTCCTTCTTATGATAAAATATATCAATCAAATGTTAAAACAATAGGGAGAAAAAAATGAGAAAAGAGATTCAGACAAATTTAAAGTTTGTTGACTTATTAAATGAATGGGATCCTTTCCAATTGAAAAATGGGAGCTATGAGACGGAAATCGCTGATGTGATAGCGGCTGTTCATGAACTAGACCACCCATTAATACTTGCTAAGCGAATTCAAACCATCTATGAATTCTCCTTTGAAAAACTTATCCCATTGGAAAGCTGTTTAAAAGTAGCGGGCGAACTTTTAAATATTAAGGCGAACGATTCTTGTTCGTTGTAAAAAAAAGAGGACATCCCGATATCGGGGTGTCCACTCAAAAAGGGGGGAATACTAGAAAGCTTATGATATAAGGTTTACCAGATTTCCCCTTTATTATACAACCATGATAGAAAAATTTATTAGTTTTCCACTGACGAGGAGTTTGTATGAAGTTTGTGGTATTCTAATAACTCAGATGCTGCGATATCTAATACAGTAGATAGTTTTAAAATGGTCTGACTGCTTGGAATTTGTTCCCCGGATTCATATTTTTCAATCGTACTTGTTCCAACTCTGATTTTTTGTGCTAATTCTTCCTGTGTCATGTTTCGCATTTCACGAGCGGATTTGATTGTTTGACCGATTTTATTCATACTGTTCACCTCAACTTAAAATATTAAGTTACTCTCTACTAGTGTAACATTGGATAAATCATTTTTCTAATTCTACATGTTAAAATTTACTGACAATTTTATAATTTAGAAGGGGCCCTGTTTCTATTATTTTACTTTCTTTGATAAAAACAATTCTTTGTGGTATAATCTTATAATGCGTATATAAGGGACTAAATAATTATTTACTTAGGAGTGTTTTCATGTCAGGAAACTTTGAAACAGGAAGTATCGTAACAGGTAAAGTAACAGGAATTCAACCATATGGCGCGTTCGTTGCATTAGATGAAAATACACAAGGTCTTGTGCATATTTCAGAAATCACGCACGGTTATGTGAAGGATATTAATGACCATCTTAAAGTTGGGGATGAAATTAAAGTAAAAGTTTTATCGGTTGATGAAGGGGCAGGAAAAATTGGTCTTTCAATCAGAGCAACTGAAGAAGCGCCAGTCGAGCAACTAGCAAAAGTGAAGAAGCCTCGTAAGCGCCAAGCGGCTGCCATCATTCCGGAAGCAGAAGGACAACAAGGCTTTAACACACTTAAGGATAAGCTTCAAGAATGGATTGACCAATCACAGCGCGAAGATTTAATTAAGAAATAAATCATTCATTAAGCCAAGGCATACTGTTGAAAAGCAGTTGGCCTTGGCTTTATTTTTTGCTCTCTGAATTTGTTGTTGATTTGCGCTCCAGGCGCTTCGCTTTCCGCGGGCGGTCCGGGGAGCCTCCTGATATGAACGAAACTTTCAAGGCCCCCACTCTACATCAG
>NZ_JAQMWQ010000030.1 GCF_030403775.1 Paenibacillus sp. BSR1-1 | reverse complement strand
CGCCCCAAAAAATGAAAGGGTATGGATAAAGATCATAAAAGGTAGAGCTGAAAACAATTGCTTTTGATTTTACACAATAATCAGGACTTGACTCTCGAATCGGCGGAAAAGTGCTCAATTCTCGCGGAATCCCCCTTCGAATCCGCGGAAACAAATCAAAAACCCGCGAAATGGATGGCAGTTCGCGGAATAAATAGGAGGGTCCGCGGAATTCCAGCTCGAATCGGCGGAAAAGTGCTCAATTCTCGCGGAATCCCCCTTCGAATCCGCGGAAACAAATCAAAAACCTGCGAAATGAATGGCAGTTCCGGAATAAATAGGAGGGTCCGCGGAATTCCAGCTCGAATCGGCGGAAAAGTGCTCAATTCTCGCGGAACCCCCCCTCGAATCCGCGGAAACTAATCAAAAACATGCGAAATGATTGGCAGTTCGCGGAATAAAATAGGAAAGACTGCGGAATTCCTGCGTAAATCCGCGGAATCATACTCAAGTTTTGCGGAATTCCCACCCAAATCCGCGAAAAAACTTCAAAAACCTGCGGGATTTTTCCCAGGCTTGCAGAAACTATCTATATCACTAGGATTTTTTCATTGACGAAAAATCACATAAGGGGTAAACTACAGATAACTTTAACTTATTAGCACTTTAGCAGAGTAAAGGAAAATTAATGATAAAGGATGAACAGGATGAGTCGCTTGTTTATGTTTGAAAAGCCTTTGGGCATGCGGGACACGCTACCGGAGTTATTTGAAAAAAAGCATCGTGTTCGTTCATTAATGGCGGAAACGATCAAACTTTGGGGCTATCAGTTTATTGAAACACCTACCCTGGAATATTACGAAACGGTTGGAGCTGCATCAGCTATTCTTGATGCGCAGCTTTTTAAATTATTAGATAAAGAAGGTCACACACTTGTGCTGAGGCCTGACATGACGTCACCAATTGCCCGCGTAGCGGCATCAAAGCTGCTGGAAGAGGATCTTCCCGTCCGCCTTGCTTATTCCGCGAATGTATTTCGGGCCCAACAGCGCGAGGGCGGCCGGCCAGCCGAGTTCGAACAAATTGGGATTGAATCCTTAAACGACGAAACGGTTACCTGTGACGGTGAAGTTATTTCTTTATTGGTCACTTCCTTGAAAAATGCAGGCTTGCAGGAATTTCAAGTATCCATTGGACATATCAGCTTTGCGCAGGAATTATTTTTGCAAATCCTTGGAACGGAAGAACGGGCTGATTCCTTACGAAAATTTTTATATGAAAAAAATTATGTCGGCTATCGGGAGCATGTTAATTCGCTTAACCTGTCGTCAATCGATAAACAGCGCCTTCTCCAATTCCTAGAATTGCGCGGCGGCGAGGAGGTTATTGGCAAGGCCCTCGACTTAATTGAAAATGGGCAAGGGAAGCTGGCCATCCTGCAGCTGAAGGAATTATGGGATGTGGTCAACGACTATGGCATCCAAGAGCATGTAAAGTTTGATTTTACGATTGTCAGCCATATGAGCTACTATTCGGGAATTCTCTTCGAAGTATATGCCGGGAATGTGGGCTTCCCAATTGGCAATGGAGGCCGCTATAGCTTGATTGAAAAGTTTGGAAAAAATGCAAGTGCAACAGGATTTGCGGTTCGCATTGATATGCTTTTAGAAGGACTGGGAGAGACCAAAACGGACAATTCAACCCACTGTATTTTTTTCAGCCAGGAGCGGCGCAAGGAAGCTTTTCAATTGGCCAAAAGCATGCATGAACAAGGTGTAAAAGCGGTACTTCAGGATATCACTGGAGTAAAAAATATCGATGCATTCACGAAGAAGTTTGCCAATACGACCTTTTATGTAGGAGGGCGCGGCGATGAATAATATATTAACCATTGCAATGCCAAAAGGGCGCATTTTTGAAGAAGCGGTAGTATTGCTGCGAAAAGCCGGCTACCAGCTGCCCCCGGAATTTGATGATTCGCGTAAATTGATCATCGAGGTCCCTGAAGAAGAATTAAGGTTTATTTTATCAAAGCCAATGGATGTTGCTACCTATGTGGAACATGGCGTCGCGGATGTCGGGATTGCTGGTAAGGACGTATTGCTTGAGGAAGAGCGCGATGTTTACGAGCTGCTTGACCTCAAAATCAGCTATTGCTACTTAGCAGTGGCCGGTCTTCCAGATACCAAAATGAATGACGTTGCCCCAAGAGTAGCGACAAAATATCCAAATGTGGCCGAAGCTTATTTTCGCGAGCAAGGGGAGCAGGTTGAGATTATTAAATTAAATGGTTCGATCGAGCTTGCACCCTTAATCGGTTTATCCGATCGTATTGTCGATATCGTTTCAACAGGACGGACATTAAAGGAAAATGGTTTGGTTGAATATGAAAGAATTGTCGATGTCACATCCCGCCTGGTTGTGAATCCGGTCAGCTACCGTTTAAAGGACCAAAAAATTAACGATCTAGTGAAACGACTTAGTGATGTTGTGGAGGTTTGTTAACATGAAAATACTAAAAGTTGCTGAAGGAGTATCAATCAAACGCTCCATTGAAGCCGGGACCTCCGAGCAGCAGGAAGTCGTTAAAGAGGTAATTGACAACATTCGCAGTCGTGGCGATGAGGCATTAAGAGAATATACGGAAAAGTTCGACCGTGTCCTTTTAGATTCTTTTTTCGTAAATGAAAAAGAAATAAACGAGGCCTACGAGCAGGTTGACCAACAATACATTTCTATTGTCCAAGAAGCGGCTGAAAATATCCGAAAGTTTCACGAAAAACAATTGCGTCCGTCATGGATGACGACAGAGGAGAACGGAACCGTTCTTGGTCAAAAAATAACCCCGCTTGATTCGGTTGGCGTGTATGTACCTGGCGGAACAGCTGCCTACCCCTCATCGGTTCTGATGAACGTGATACCGGCAAAGGTGGCAGGGGTTAAACGAATTGTCATGGTGTCACCGCCGGACCGGGCAGGAAAAATACCTGCTGCCGTTCTTGTTGCGGCAAAGGAAGCAGGTGTCAAAGAGATCTATAAAGTAGGCGGCGCTCAGGCCATCGCTGCATTGGCCTATGGAACCGAGTCCATCGCCTCCGTTGATAAAATTACTGGCCCAGGAAATATTTATGTGGCGCTGGCAAAACGTGAGGTATATGGCGACGTTGACATCGATATGATTGCCGGACCAAGTGAGATTGCTATTTTAGCAGATGAAACAGCAAGGGCCGACGAGGTAGCAGCGGACCTTCTATCACAGGCTGAGCATGATCCGCGTGCCTGCAGCGTTCTAGTCACTCCGTCACAGAACCTGGCTGAAGAGGTTTCACAAGAAGTCGAAAAGCAGCTGGCGCTTTTGCCACGGAAAGAAATTGCCGCCCAATCTATTAACGATTACGGTGCCATTTATGTAACAGCGAATATAGAGGAAGCGGTTGAAACGGTCAACCAGCTGGCGCCTGAGCACCTAGAGGTCATTACAGAAAACGCAATGGAGCTGCTAGGGAAAATTCGCCATGCCGGAGCCATTTTTATCGGCCGTTATAGCTCTGAGCCTGTTGGTGATTATTTTGCAGGTCCGAACCATGTGATCCCGACCAATGGAACAGCACGATTCTCAAGTCCGCTTAACATAGATGATTTTCAAAAGAAATCAAGCGTGATTATATATAGTGAAAAAGCCTTAAAAGATAATGGCGAAAAAATTGCGGCGTTTGCCCGTATGGAAGGGCTTGAGGCCCACGCCCGGGCCGTCGAAATAAGATTAGAAAATGATCGTAAGTAGTTTATTTGCGGAATTAAAAAACTCAAGGGGGATCCCAATCTCATGGAAAGAGTAGCAAGCATTGAACGGAATACAAATGAAACTAAGATTCAGCTATCGTTAGCGATTGACGGGGAAGGCCGCTCCAATCTTGAAACGGGCGTGCCTTTTATGGACCATATGCTCGATTTGTTTACAAAACACGGTCAATTTGATCTAACAGTTGATGCGAAAGGCGATATCGAAGTCGATGACCACCATACAACCGAGGATATTGGGATTTGTTTAGGACAAACCCTTCGCGAGGCACTAGGAGATAAACGCGGCATCAAGCGCTATGGAAATGCCTTTGTTCCAATGGATGAGGCACTTGCCCAGGTCGTCGTGGACCTCAGCAACCGCCCGCACCTCGAAATGCGGGCGGAATTCCCGTCACAAAAGGTTGGAACCTTTGATACCGAACTCGTTCATGAATTTCTCTGGAAACTCGCCCTTGAAGCGCGAATGAACCTCCACGTAATAGTTCATTACGGTAAAAACACACACCATATGATCGAAGCTGTTTTTAAAGCATTAGGACGAGCCCTTGACGATGCAACCACAATCGACCCGCGCATCAAAGGAGTTCCATCCACAAAGGGTATGTTATAGAAAACGAATGGTGTCAGGCACCACAAAAAGACATTTCAAATCATTTGTCCACCTGGAAAGGACACCTTTTATGGCGAGCAACAGTGTCCATTCCAGACGAACATATATTGTGAAGTGTCCACGGATGGTGTCAGGCACCATGAAAAGACAGCATGGAAGGAATGTTTTAAATGATTGGCATTGTGGATTATGGTATGGGAAATCTTTTCAGCGTTAGCAAGGCCCTTGAACGGTTAGGTGCTGATTATTTTATTTCCGCTGATCAAGATAAATTGCTGCAGGCAGATGCGTTACTGCTTCCGGGTGTTGGTGCGTTCCGCGATGCGATGGAGCGGCTGCCAGCGGATATGATCAAGGAATTTGCAAAGACAGGAAAACCGCTGCTCGGGATTTGCCTTGGTATGCAGCTGCTGTTTGAAAGCAGTGAGGAAAATGGCTTTACAAAAGGACTCGGGCTGCTTCCAGGCAGTGTCCGCCGTTTCCCGGGCCGGACTCCTGATGGTGATCAATATAAGGTTCCTCATATGGGCTGGAATAGACTAGAATTCGTAAAAGAATCACCCTTACTTAAAAACCTTGAGGAAGATTATGTGTATTTTGTGCATTCCTATTTTGTAAATGCTGAAAAGTCTTCCGATGTGCTCCTTGCAAAAGCTGACTACCATGAACAAGTTTCAGCGGTTGTGGGCAGGAATAATATTTTCGGGATGCAATTTCATCCTGAGAAAAGCAGCAAGCTGGGGATGGCCCTTCTCAATAATTTTTTAATAATGGTAGAAGAAAGGAAGGCAATTCGATGAGCATCACGATTTATCCGGCGATTGATATGCGCGGAGGAAACTGCGTCCGTCTTCTTCAGGGGGACTATGGCAAAGAAACGATTTACGGCGATTCGCCGTTTGATATGGCGCAGCAATTTGCGGCAGAAGGGGCCGAGTGGATTCACATGGTTGATCTTGATGGTGCGAAAGATGGCAAGCGTGTCAATGACCGTTTCGTGATTGAGGCTGCGCAAAAACTAAACAAGGTAAAAATTCAAATTGGCGGCGGCATTCGTTCCGAGGCAGACATCCTCCATTATCTTGAAAGTGGTATTGATCGAGTCATCATCGGAAGTATTGCCGTTTCTAATCCTGAATTTGCAATTGATATGATTAAAAAATACGGCGCGAAAATTGCTGTAGGAATTGATGCGAAAAATGGCTATGTGGCTACACATGGCTGGATCGATACTTCAGAACTGAAGGCTGTGGACCTCGGCAAACGCTTTGCTGATGCGGGAGCGGAAACGTTTATATTTACCGATATTGCAACTGATGGTATGTTAAAAGGTCCAAATATAGGCGCTGTTTGTGAAATGGCTGAAGTAACTGGCAAAAATGTCATTGCCTCAGGCGGAGTCAGCAGTCTTGCAGATTTAAAGGCATTGTCTGTAGAAAAAGGCATTGGCGGGGCCATCGTTGGAAAAGCCCTGTATGAAAACAGGTTTACCTTGAAGGAAGCGCTGGAAGAGGTGGGGGCAAAATGACACTGACAAAACGAATCATTCCCTGCCTTGATGTAAAAGAAGGCCGGGTTGTGAAGGGGATCCAGTTCGTACAGCTTCGCGATGCCGGGGATCCAGTAGAGCTTGCGCGCTTTTACGATGAACAAGGGGCAGACGAGCTGGTGTTTCTTGATATCTCAGCTTCCGTTGAAGGCAGAAAAACAATGGTCGAAGTTGTCAAAGCAGTCGCCTCTGAACTCGCAATTCCATTCACAGTTGGCGGAGGTATTAATGCATTAGAAGATATGAAGCGGATTCTCCGTGCCGGTGCAGATAAGGTTTCCCTGAATACAGCCGCTGTCTTGAATCCTGAATTAATCAGGGAAGGAGCCGACTTCTTTGGTTCACAATGTATTGTTGTGGCCATTGATGCTAAGTATGATGAAGAACTTGGGGAGTGGCGTGTCTATACCCACGGCGGCCGAAAGCCTACTGATAAGAAGGTAATCGAATGGGCCAGGGAAGCAGCAGAACTTGGCGCTGGAGAAATTTTATTAACAAGCATGGATAGTGATGGCGAGAAAAATGGATTTGATCTTTCACTAACAAAAGCTGTAAGTGAAGCAGTAACCATTCCGGTGATTGCCTCCGGCGGTGCCGGGAATGCCGTTCATTTTGAAGAAGCTTTTCTAGATGGAAAAGCCGATGCAGCGCTGGCAGCTTCGATTTTCCATTACAAAGAAACCTCGGTTCATGAAGTCAAAAGCTATTTGCGGGAAAAAGGAGTGACCGTTCGATGAACGTTCGATTTGATGAAAAGGGCCTCGTGCCTGCAATTATTCAGGATGCCGGAACAAAAGAAGTGTTGACACTCGCCTATATGAATGAGGAATCGCTCGCCAAAACGATTGAAACGGGGGAGACGTGGTTCTACAGCCGCTCCCGTCAGGAATTGTGGCATAAAGGAGCGACAAGCGGCAATACGCAAAAGGTCGTAAGCATCAACTATGACTGTGATCAGGATGCCATACTTGTGCTTGTTTACCCAAAAGGGCCAGCCTGCCATACTGGCGCGGTAAGTTGTTTTTCTGAAGGCGTTTTAGAGCGAAAAACAAACCTTGAGGACTATCAAATCTTACAAACGCTTGAAAAAGTTATTTTGGAGCGCGAACAGGAGCGGCCTGAAGGGGCGTACACAACTTATCTTTTTGAAAAAGGCGTCGATAAAATATTGAAAAAAGTCGGGGAAGAGGCAGCGGAAGTTATCATTGCCGCGAAAAATCGCGATCACGAAGAACTTCGCTGGGAAGCAGCAGATTTGCTTTACCACTTGCAGGTATTGTTAGTGGAACAGGGGCTCCCATTCCGCGAAGTGCTGCGGACATTAGAAGAAAGACACAAAGACCGGTCCTAGTGGGGATCGGTTTTTTTCATACAAAATAACTTCTGAATTCTACGAAAATTGGAATGCTTCTACAAAAATTACGCTGCTTTCTACAAAAACTGGTCCGAATTCTTCAAAAATAATATCGGATTCTACAAATGTTGGAAATCAGGTGGAAAACTGCGAATTCACTCGGATTAATTCTACATCAAAGCCCTTCTCGGACAACTCGGAAATGTGTTATACTACATTAGTTATTAAAGGATGATGGAGGACTTCATGGTTAAAGACGCAAAGGCAAGAATTCAAAAGGGGAAAATCCTTACATTTGTTCCAACGGGGGAATATTATTTCACGAAAGGTTTAAAGGCATACCATCGACGTGATTTTACTAAAGCAAAAAAATATCTTGGGCGGGCGATACAGCTTGAGCCGGGTGAACCGATGATTACATGCCAGTTGGCGATCGTGTCAACAGAACTGGGCGAATTTGAAAATTCCAACCGACTCTTGCATCTCATCCTTGAAGAACTGGATTCAGAAATGGTGGAGTGCCACTACTTTTTAGCAAATAATTATGCCCATTTGGGATTTTTTAAAGATGCTTATCACCATGCCAAGCTATATTTACAGCTTGACCCGGATGGTGATTTTTCAGAGGACACAGAGGATTTGCTTGAACTGCTAACTCTTGAATCCGATGAGTTTGAGGAAGAGCTTTATGAAGAGGATGATCTGATTGTCAAACAGGAACAGGCCCGCGACCTGCTGGAGTCAGGGTACTTTCCAAAGGCAATTGAACTGTTAAACGATGTCGTCAAAGAATATCCTGAATACTGGTCTGCTTATAACAACTTAGCGCTCGCCTATTTTTACTTAGGGAAAGCGGAAAAGGCAAAAGCCATTCTTGACGATGTCCTGGAACGGAATCCGGGGAATCTGCATGCCCTATGCAACATGCTGGTGTTTGCACATTATCAAGGTCAAGCCGAAAACGTTACAAATCTGCTTGAAGTCTTGAAAAAAATTCAACCGATACTGAGCGAACATCAATTTAAATTAGGTGCCTCTTTCGCTTTGGTCGGCGAATATGAACATGCCTATTTATGGTTGAAAAAGCTCTATAAGCATGGTTTTAATGGTGATGGACCGTTTTATTACTGGCTCTCTTACTCTGCTTATTATACTGGTAATGAAACCTTTGCAATCAATATTTGGAAAAAAGTAATTGAGATCAATCCTGATAAAGAAGGTACTGAACCTTGGAATATGGAGCAGGCAGCCGGGTTTGAGGATCATTCCGGATCCATTTTTCAAAAACTCGAAAGCGACTATGCCGAAGAACGCTTATTTGCCCTTTTCCTAACAACCGTTTCCGATAAAAAAGAGGAGATTCTCACTTCAAAACGGGTGATTCAAAATCAAAAATTCACTGCCTTGGAAAAAGAATATATATCTCTTATCCGCTCAGGAAGACCAACGGTAGCAGCTGATGCCCAAGAAATTGCTGAGATTTTTTATGAAAACTATCAGCCGATTGGCACCATTGAGGCTGGGCTTTACCTTATGTGGTTTTCAGTTTTCATTGAAGTTTCCAAAGCAAATGTCCATTTGAAAAATAAACGGGCCTGGGCAGCTGCAGTGGAATATGTCTGGCATAAAATGCGCAGTGAAAAAGTGTCTCAGCAAGAGATTGCCGGACGCTACGGAGTATCGTCTGCCACGATTGGAAAATATGTAAAATTAGTGAATGACTATCTTAACTAGACTGTCAATTTGAGCATAAAATTAGACTATAATATCATTGTTTTATACGATTAAGTTGGAAATACTAAACTTAATCGTTTTTTTTATTTAAGGAGTGAAACAGCATGTCTGAAGAAAAAATTTATGACGTTATTATTGCCGGTGCCGGTCCAGCTGGGATGACAGCGGCTGTTTATACATCACGTGCAAATCTTTCTACGCTTATGATTGAACGCGGAATGCCAGGCGGTCAGATGGCCAATACCGAGGACGTAGAAAACTATCCGGGTTTTGAGAGCATCTTAGGCCCTGATTTATCCACCAAAATGTTTGAGCATGCAAAAAAGTTTGGTGCTGAATATGCCTATGGCGATATTAAAGGAATTGTTGATCATGGCGATTATAAAGTTGTAACCGCTGGTTCTAAACAATATAAAGCTTATTCCGTGATTATTTCAACCGGTGCTGAGTATAAAAAAGTCGGTGTTCCCGGTGAAAAAGAGCTAGGCGGCCGCGGCGTTTCCTATTGTGCGGTTTGTGATGGAGCGTTCTTCAAAGGTAAAGAGCTTTATGTTATCGGCGGCGGCGACTCTGCAGTCGAAGAAGGCGTTTACTTAACCCGCTTTGCTTCCAAAGTTACTATCGTTCATCGCCGTGATCAGCTGCGCGCGCAAAAAATTCTTCAAGACCGTGCTTTTGCCAACGAAAAGATTGACTTTATCTGGAATCATACGGTGAAATCGATTAATGATACAAATGGAAAAGTGGGCAGCGTAACGCTGGTTTCGACGGAAAATGGAGAAGAAAAGGAACTGCCAGCAGACGGTGTGTTTATTTATATCGGAATGGTCCCTCTTTCTAAGCCATTTGAGAGCCTTGGAATTACCAATGAAAATGGTTATATTGAAACGAATGAGTTGATGGAAACGAAGGTTCCAGGGATTTTTGCAGCTGGGGATATACGTGAAAAAACACTTCGCCAGATTGTTACAGCGACCGGTGACGGCAGCATCGCTGCATCAAGTGCCGCTCATTTTGTTGAAGAATTAAAGGAAGAAATGAAATTAAAACAATAATAGAGTGTGGAAAACGCTTCCAAAAAAGTTACTCGGTTTTAACTCTCCTGTAACAATAGTGAAATATTGATAAGGTATGATAAGGGAAATTGACCCCCTTTAAAAATATATACCTTTTCCAGCGCAGGTCCAGCAGCCTGCGCTATTTTTTTGTTTGCTGCAAATAAATAAGTTCGCCACGATAAATATTAACAGAAATATCAAATTTGTATTCATTGTGACTGTAACCTAAAAATAGTATAATGAAATGAATTATATCAGGATATTTCAAGGCGCTTACGCTTTAGTAAGAAGGTGTGTATTGTGCAGCGTGTCACTAATTGCGTATTAATAAGAGATGATAAAGTATTGTTGCTGCAGAAACCGAGGCGCGGCTGGTGGGTTGCTCCGGGTGGGAAAATGGAGCCAGGCGAATCGGTGCGGGACTCTTGCATTAGGGAATACCGTGAAGAAACCGGAGTATACTTAAAAAACCCACAATTAAAAGGAATTTTTACCTTTATTATGAAAGAGGGCGACCAGCTTTTATCTGAATGGATGATGTTCACCTTCGTGGCTGCCGATTCTGATGGACTGGATTTGGATGAATCGGAAGAAGGAAAACTGGAGTGGCATCCTATCAATCAGATTAAAAATCTGCCAATGGCCGCTGGTGATTATCATATTATTGATTATATGATTCATGGAAAAGGAATCATCTACGGTACTTTTACGTATACAAAAGATTTTGCACTGATCAGCTATCGATTAGATCCAAGCTAAATAACAGGGGGAATGGGAAATGAGTACCGGTTCGACAAGCGACACTCAGATGGTCATTATTACCGGAATGTCCGGAGCTGGAAAAACTGTGGCAATTCAAAGCTTTGAGGATTTGGGGTTCTTCTGTGTCGACAATTTACCTCCTACACTGCTTCCGAAATTCCTTGAACTAATGAAGGAATCAGGGAATAAAATGAATAAAGTTGCCCTTGTCATGGACTTAAGGGGAAGAGAGTTCTTCGATCACCTTTTTAAGGCTTTAGATGATCTGGCAGAAACTTCCTGGGTGAATCCGCAGATTTTATTTTTAGATTCAGATGATGCAACCTTAGTCCGACGCTATAAAGAAACCAGGCGCTCACACCCGCTAGCACCAACCGGCTCTCCTTTGGAAGGCATCACTCTCGAACGGGAGCTCCTTGAAGAGTTAAAAGGGCGTGCTCAATTAATTTACAACACTTCCCAGATGAAACCACGTGAATTACGTGAGAAGATATTAACGGAATTTACCGCGAATAAACAACTAATCTTTACTGTCAATGTCATGTCGTTTGGCTTTAAGCACGGGATTCCAATTGATGCGGATCTTGTTTTCGATGTACGCTTCCTGCCGAACCCGCACTATATCGACCATATGCGTCCGAAAACAGGCCTGGATGAAGAAGTCTCCAATTATGTTTTGAAATGGAATGAGACGCATAAATTTTTGGAGAAAGTTACCGATTTGCTAAGTTTCATGCTTCCGCACTACAAGCGGGAAGGGAAGGCCCAGCTAGTGATTGCTATTGGCTGTACAGGCGGGCAGCACCGATCCGTGGCCTTAGCTGAACACATCGGCCGTTATTTCCAAAATGATTACAAGACTTGTGTTTCACACCGTGACATTGAGAGGAGAAAGGATAAAACAACATGAGAGAGTTAAGACAGCCTCGCATTGTCGTCATTGGCGGGGGGACAGGATTGCCGGTATTATTGCGTGGTTTAAAGCAGTATCCTGTTGATATTACCGCCATTGTGACAGTTGCCGATGACGGGGGAAGCTCCGGACGGCTGCGCGAGGACCTGCATATCCCTCCTCCAGGTGACATTCGCAATGTTTTAGCATCCCTTTCCGATGTTGAACCCCTTGTTGAGGAAATGTTTCAGCATCGCTTTAAAACATCGAATGAACTTTCAGGACATTCGCTGGGAAATTTAATCCTGGCGGCGATGACCTCGATTACAGGGAATTTTGTTCATGCCATTCAAGAGATGAGTAAAATCTTGAATGTTCGTGGTAAAGTATTGCCGGCCGCGAATCAAAGTGTGATTTTGCATGCGGAAATGGAAGATGGCACGATTGTGTCCGGAGAATCGAAAATTCCTTACTCTGGTAAAAAAATCAAAAAGGTTTTTATGACACCAACCGAAATTCGTCCGCTGCCAGAAACGATTCAAGCGATCCGGCAGGCTGATTTAATCATCATTGGCCCGGGAAGCTTGTATACCAGTATATTGCCTAATCTGCTTGTTCCCCGTTTAGGGGATGAAGTGTGCCGTTCACATGCTAAAAAGGTGTATATCTGTAATTTGATGACACAGGCTGGAGAAACACATGGGTATTCTGCAAGCGACCATGTAAAGGCTCTTTATGCTCATATGAGCTGCGCTTTTATAGATACCATTCTTGTAAATAATGAAGAAGTTCCGCCGGATGTACAGCTCCGCTACAAAGAAGAGCTGGCTCAGCCGGTGCCATACGATTTGCCGGAGTTATTCGAACTTGGTATTGAGGTCGTACATGCCGAAATCGCTTATTTAGAAAATGGGGCACTTCGGCACGATCCCAAAAAAGTGGCGAAAATTTTATATAATTTGCTGATTACTGAAACCAAAAAGCGGTATAAAGCGTAAATAAGATATACCTGTTGAAAAAGTTTATTACTACAGTAAGTGATTGGGGTGAGGGGAATGTCTTTCGCTTCGGAAACGAAAAAGGAATTAACTAACTTGGAAGTGAAAACTTGCTGTATTCATGCAGAGCTATCCGCTTTAATTCGCATGAACGGTTCCCTTTCCTTTTCAAATCGTAAGTTAGTTGTCGATATTCAAACCGAAAATGCTGCGATTGCCAGAAGAATTTATACGTTATTGAAAAAAAGCTACCAAGTTCAGGTAGAATTGCTAGTACGAAAGAAGATGCGCCTGAAAAAGAATAATGTCTATATCGTACGTTTATCCGAACAGGCGAAGGAGATTCTTGAGGACACGAAAATTCTTGGTGAAGGGTTTACCTTTATTCATGATATTGCACCGGAATTGATCAAAAAGAAGTGTTGTAAGCGTTCTTATCTACGTGGTGCATTTCTTGCCGGTGGTTCTGTCAATAATCCAGAAACGTCTTCTTATCATTTAGAAATTGCTTCGCTCTATAAAGAACATAATGATTCTTTGTGCGAATTGATGAATACATTCGGGCTCAACAGTAAGACACTTGAGCGGAAAAAAGGCTATATTACTTATTTAAAGGAAGCGGAGAAAATCACCGAGTTTTTAAATATTATCGGTGCCCACAATGCTTTGCTGCGGTTTGAGGACGTAAGAATTGTAAGGGATATGCGGAATTCAGTTAATCGTTTGGTAAACTGTGAAACCGCAAATCTCAACAAAACGATTGGTGCATCCATCAGGCAGGTCGAAAATATCCGCTTTATCGATCAAACAGTAGGATTGCAAATCCTGCCGGAAAAGCTGCGGGAAATTGCCGAGCTTCGTTTAAATTATACTGATGTCACCTTAAAAGAACTTGGTGAAATGGTCTCCGGCGGCACTATCAGTAAATCGGGAATCAATCATCGCTTAAGAAAAATTGATGACATCGCCGAGAAGCTGCGTGTTGGGGAAATGGGAAGTTAGAAACTAGAATAGTTTGTGAAATTTTGAATAAGCTTCAAAGATATAAAGAGAAAAAACATGAGGAGGAATACAATTATGCTAGTAAAAGAAGTAGAAGTAAAATTAAGAACAGGACTTCAAGCGCGCCCAGCAGCCCTTTTTGTCCAGGAAGCCAACCGGTTTTCTGCCGATATTTTTCTAGAGAAAGATGGCAAGAAAGTAAATGCCAAGAGCATTATGGGCTTAATGAGCTTAGCAGTCGGCTCGGGTGTCGTGATTAATATTATTGCAGACGGCGATGACGAAGAAAACGCCATCCATGCTTTATCTGATTTTATTCAGAAGGAACATTAAAAAAAGGGTTTGGCATATTAGGATGCCGAACCCTTTTTATTATAATTAACAGTACCCGAGAGAGGTTAAAAAAGAAGTCAGCGGTCACTGTGAAGAGCTGACAGTGCCCGAGAAAGATCAAAAAAGAAGCCAGCGGTCACTGTGAAGAGCTGACAGTGCCTGAGAGAGGTTGAAAAAGAAGCTGACGGTCACTGTGAAGAGCTGATAGTGCCCGAGAGAGGTTAAAAAAGAAGCCAGCGGTCACTGTGAAGAGCTGACAGTGCCCGGGAAGATCAAAAAAGAAGCCAGCGGTCATTGTGAAGAGCCGACAGTGCCCGAGAGAGGATAAAAAAGAAGCCGATGGTTCTATCATTAAAAAAGCAACTGGCCCTAAAGCCAGTTGCTCAAAACAATTACTTTTTAGTTTTATCATCAAGAGAATTACGAGTAATAATGTGGTCGACTAGACCATATTCTTTCGCGCGTTCAGCAGTCATGAAGTTATCGCGGTCAGTGTCTTTGCTGATTACTTCAAGAGACTGGCCAGTACGTTCTGCTAAAATCCCATTTAATTTTTCACGAAGGAAAAGAATGCGCTTAGCAGCAATCTCGATTTCGGTTGCCTGTCCTTGTGCACCGCCAAGTGGCTGGTGAATCATGACTTCGGCATTTGGAAGGGCATAGCGCTTTCCTTTTTCACCTGCTGCAAGAAGGAATGCACCCATAGATGCTGCCATACCGATACAGATTGTTTGCACGTTTGGCTTAATGAACTGCATTGTATCATAAATGGCCATACCGGCAGTAATGCTTCCGCCAGGGCTGTTGATATAAAGGGAAATATCTTTTTCTGGGTTATCAGCTTCAAGGAATAATAATTGAGCAACAATGCTGTTTGCTACATGATCATCAATGGCGCTTCCAAGCATGATGATCCGGTCTTTTAACAGACGGGAATAGATGTCATATGCTCTTTCGCCCCGGTTTGTTTGTTCGATTACTGTAGGGATCAAATTCATTTTTTTTCCTCCTTTGATTAGAAAAGGTAAAAACATTATGTATTGTTATCATACACTGGATGGTCAATAAAGGTCAAACGGTTTGACTTTAAAAATGTTCGACAGCTTTCCCTAATTCATCTTATCCAGTTTAGTTTATTTTAAACCCATTTTCTACTTGCAATGTGAAGGAATGTGGCATATAATAGGTAAGTCGTTAATAATTTTGCGCTCGTGGTGCAACGGATAGCACGTAAGATTCCGGTTCTTAAAATGGGGGTTCGATTCCCTCCGAGCGCGTCATGAAAGCCCTCTGTTTTTCCAAAAACAGGGGGTTTTTATTTTGTATTAAAATTTTACTTTGAGAATTGTCCAGCTATAGCGCCTAGGGGCTCGCAGGTCTACAGCCAATCCGTCGAGAAGGTCAAAGAGCGACCTTCCCGCCGTATCGTCTTATGCTTTTCGCCGCTGAGCACTAAGGACCACTTCTTAGAATAATCCTCGCAGGAACAAGCTCCGCTTGTTCCGAAGGCGCTTTCGCTTTTCTATTAACAATTTCCATACCCCAAAACCCCTTCTTTCATGTAAAATAGAATATAAGGGGGAGAGATTAACATGAATTTAAAGGCAGGATTATGGCAACAGCAAACATTAAAACTCGCGATGACGCAGGAATTGTCCCAGGCGATTGCCTTATTGCAATATTCAGCGCAGGAACTGACAGCTTTTTTGGAAAATAAGGCGCTGGAAAATCCCCTTATTCAAGTGGAGCATGCGAATGTAAAGCCCATGAATCCCCTAATCGATCGAAATCGCCGCAAACACCAAAAAGAAGAAAAAGACTGGATTGACCAAATTGCCGAAAAGAAATTTTCGTTAGAAGAGCAATTAATTTCACAATTAAACATAAAAAAATTGTCTGCGGAACAATTAAAAGTCATTCGCCATCTTATTCAGAATCTTGATGAAAACGGTTACTTCTTGGGTGATTTCAGTGAAATTGCTGAACGCTTAAAGGTATCAGAGGATTTAGTAGATGAATGTTTAGCCGTCCTGCAAACGCTCGAGCCAGCAGGAATAGGCGCTAGAAACCTTCAAGAATGCCTCTTGATGCAAATTTATTATCAAAATCCTAATAATGAGCTTGCCCTAAATATTATGGCAAACTATTTTGTTCCTTTTGCTGAAAAGAAATGGAAGCAGATTTCAAAAGAGCTTCAGGTTACTTTAAAGGAAATTCAAGATGTCTTCGATGAGATTCAGGTTCTTAACCCAAAGCCTGCATCGATTTTAACCGGGGGAGCTGCTAGCGCCGCCTACATTACGCCCGATGCAATTATCGAACAAAATGAAGATGGTTTAACGGTTCGGATGTTTGATGATCCGATTCCAAGGATAAGCTTTAATGAAACGTACTATAAAAAATTCAAAGACCAGGATACTCAGGTAAACCGTTTTTTACAGGAAAAATTCCAGGATTACCAATGGATCTTAAAAAGCATTGAACAGCGGAAAGAGACACTGACGAAGGTTGTAGCAAAGATTGTCGAGAAGCAGCCTGCTTTTTTTCAAAAAGGTGCGCAATATTTAGTGCCTATGACGATGAAGGAAGTGGCCGCAGAACTAGATATTCATGAATCCACCGTCAGCCGTGCTGTAAGGGAAAAATACGTGCAAACGCCAGTAGGAACCGTTACGTTAAAATCCTTTTTTACCAGTACAATCCAAACGGTTTCAGAGGATGAAAATACCTCCTCCACCCAAGTTAAAAATGCTATTAGCAGGTTGATAGAAAAAGAGAATAAAGAAAAACCGTTATCAGATCAGGAAATTGTGGATCAATTAAAGACGGCAGAGGGAATCGTAGTATCAAGGCGGACCATTGCCAAATACCGCGACCAACTGGGGATTCCGTCCTCATCCAAAAGAAAAAGATTTAATTAAGGAAGGAACAAATCAATGCCGCAAATTACGTTATATACTAGAAATCGCTGCCCGCTTTGCGAGAAGGCAAAGTCAGAGCTTCTTGAGCTTAAAAAGGAGTGGGATTTCGAACTCAAAGAAATCGATATTGAACAAAGTGATGAATTAACCGAGCTTTATGGATTGATGATACCGGTTGTTCATCTCGATGGGGAAGAGGTTGCCTATGGGATGATTAACAAATTTGACATAAGTAACCGTTTACAGGAAAAAAAGGCGGATTTATAAGTTGAAATAGGTTTTCACTCCTGTTACAATGAAAAATGTAGCAAGGGTGATTTTTTTTTGGATCAGGTGGGACATAATATGTCTAGGGTGGACATTTTTTGACCAGCAACATATTATAAAGGAGCATGGTAATCATGCAGTCATTCATCGATATCACAAAAAGATTATTACCCGATTTCCTTCAAGTCCTGCAAAAACGTTATTCTATCCTGCGTTACATAGGATTTATGCAGCCGGTAGGAAGAAGAAGTTTAGCTGTCAGCCTTGGCTTTACCGAAAGAATTCTTCGTAGTGAAGTAGACTTCCTCAAAGATCAGAATCTTATTTACACTAACAATGTGGGAATGAGTTTGACTGACGAGGGGAAAAATTTACTAGAAGATTTGGAAGGTCTCATGCGTGAATTAAAGGGTATGGATGTCATGGAGCTGGAATTAAAACACCGGCTGGGCATTCGAAAAGTCATTATTGTACCTGGTGACAGTGATGAGTCGTCCATGGTTAAAGGTGAGCTTGGCAAGGCATGTGCAGCTTGCATGAAAAAGCTTCTTGAAGGAAAAAATATCATCGCAGTAACAGGCGGGTCTACAATGGCTGCTGTGGCAGAAAGGCTTTCGCCAGAGCTTTCGAATAAGGAATTATTGTTTGTTCCAGCCCGCGGCGGAGTGGGGGAGGATGTCCATAATCAAGCAAACACGATCAGCTCGATTATGTCTCAAAACACTCAATCAAAGCATCGCGTCTTTTATGTTCCTGACCAAGTCAGTATGGAGATTTACGAATCGCTGATTAAAGAACCTGACATTCATGAGGTATTAAACCTAATAAGGTCAGCAAGCATGGTTCTTCACGGAATAGGGGATGCTATCACAATGGCCGAAAGGCGAAAAAGCAGTCCTAGTATCTTAAAAAAGCTTGAGCAGGAAAAAGCTGCTTCTGAAGCATTTGGTTACTATTTTAATGAAGAAGGCGAGATTGTCCACAAGGTTATGACGATTGGTCTCCAGCTTGAAGACTTGGCAAACATTCCGAACGTAATTGCGGTCGCAGGGGGAGCCTCTAAGGCAAAAGCAATCAAAGCCTATATGAAACAAGCGCCGGCATCAACGATTTTAATCACTGATGAAGGTGTGGCAACCAGGTTATTGAAAGGGTAAATCCTTTTAAAAATATACATCTTTACCCAAATAAAAGGAGGAATTTTATCATGGCAGTTAAAGTTGGTATTAATGGATTTGGACGTATTGGTCGTAACGTATTTCGTGCGGCATTAAAACATAACGATGTAGAAATCGTGGCAATTAACGATTTAACAGATGCAAATATGCTTGCTCATCTTTTAAAATATGATACTGTTCACGGAACTCTTGCTGAAGATGTAACAGTTGACGGTGAATACCTAGTAGTTGGCGGACACAAAGTAAAGGTTATCGCTGAGCGCGACCCTGCACAGCTTGGCTGGGGCGACCTTGGTGTGGATGTAGTAGTTGAATCAACTGGGCGTTTCACAAAGCGTGAAGATGCTGCGAAACACCTTGAAGCAGGTGCTAAGAAAGTTATCATTTCTGCTCCAGCGTCTAACGAAGATATCACAATCGTTATGGGTGTTAACGAAGACAAGTATGATGCGGCTAACCACCACGTACTTTCAAACGCTTCTTGTACAACAAACTGCTTAGCGCCATTTGCTAAAGTGTTAAACGATACTTTCGGAATCAAGCGCGGTATGATGACAACTGTTCACTCATACACAAATGACCAACAAATTCTTGACCTGCCGCACAAAGACTACCGTCGTGCACGTGCTGCTGCTGAAAATATGATCCCAACAACAACGGGTGCGGCAAAAGCGGTTGCTTTAGTTTTACCAGAATTAAAGGGCAAATTAAATGGTATGGCAATGCGCGTTCCAACTCCAAACGTTTCTGTTGTGGACCTAGTTGCTGAATTAAACCAAGAAGTAACAGCTGAAGAAATTAACGCAGCTTTAAAAGCGGCAGCTGAAGGCCCATTAAAAGGCATTTTAGCTTACACAGAGCTTCCATTAGTATCTACAGACTTTAACGGAAGCACTGCTTCTTCTACAATCGATGCATTATCTACAATGGTTCTTGAAGGCAACATGGTAAAAGTATTATCTTGGTACGACAACGAAGTTGGTTACTCAAACCGTGTTGTTGACTTAGTTGATTACATTGCATCAAAAGGCCTATAATATTGGATTGAATTTCCAACGATAAATCCTTTATAATGGTTAATGGTATTCCAAGGGGAGTGGGGAGGATTCCCCCTCTCCTTTTTTATTGCTACTTACATATGTAGGAGGTCCTTTACTTGAACAAGAAAACCTTAAAAGATGTCGATGTAAAAGGCAAACGCGTATTTTGCCGGGTTGATTTCAACGTTCCAATGCAAGATGGAAAGATTACGGATGAAACACGAATCCGTGCAGCATTGCCAACAATTCAGTATTTAGTAGAAAATGGTGCAAAAGTGATTTTAGCAAGCCATTTTGGCCGTCCAAAGGGTAAAGTTGTCGAAGAAATGCGCTTAACCCCAGTGGGTGTTAGACTGTCTGAGCTTCTTGGCAAAGAAGTGAAAAAGGCTGATGAAGCTTATGGTGATACTGTTAAGGCAATGATCGATACCATGAACGAAGGCGACGTTCTTCTGCTTGAAAATGTTCGTTTCTATCCTGGTGAAGAAAAGAATGATCCGGAACTTGCAAAAGCATTTGCTGAACTTGCTGATGTTTATGTGAATGATGCCTTTGGTGCTGCACACCGTGCCCATGCTTCAACTGAAGGAGTGGCCCATTATCTTCCAGCCGTTTCTGGCTTTTTAATGGAAAAAGAACTTGAAGTTCTTGGCAAGGCTCTTTCCAATCCAGAGCGTCCTTTTACAGCGATTATCGGCGGTGCGAAAGTAAAGGACAAGATTGGTGTCATTGAAAATCTCCTTGAATTAGTAGATAACTTAATTATCGGCGGCGGCCTTGCTTATACATTTGTAAAAGCACAAGGACATGAAATCGGTAAATCTCTGCTAGAAGCAGATAAAATCGACCTTGCTAAGTCATTTATGGAAAAAGCAAAGGAGAAAGGTGTTAACTTCTACATGCCAGTTGACGCCATTGTTGCTGATGATTTCTCTGCAGATGCTAACACTAAAGAAGTCTCAATCGAAGAAATTCCTGCTGATTGGGAAGCTCTTGATATTGGACCAAAAACGGCGGAAATCTATCGTGATGTCATTCAAAAATCAAAGCTGGTGATTTGGAACGGACCTATGGGTGTGTTTGAAATCGATAAATTTGCTGGCGGAACAAAAGCAGTTGCAGAAGCACTTGCGGAAGCAGAAGGCGCTTTTTCTGTTATCGGTGGCGGAGATTCTGCAGCAGCCGTTGAAAAGTTTAATTTAGCGGAAAAAATGAGCCATATTTCTACAGGCGGCGGTGCCTCACTTGAGTTTATGGAAGGCAAAGCATTGCCAGGCGTTGTGGCCTTAAACGATAAATAATTTTTTTCACCAGAAAGGATGTGCCTCCATGCGTAAACCGATCATTGCAGGAAACTGGAAAATGAACAAAACCATTTCGGAAGCAAAAAGCTTTGCAGAAGAAGTAAAAGGACTTGTACCTGCTCCTGATAAGATGGATTCAGTTATTTGTGCACCTGCTTTATTTTTACAAAACCTTTTAGAAGTAACTGCAGGCAGCGATGTGAAAATAGGTGCCCAAAACATGCACTTTGAAGAAAGCGGTGCGTTTACGGGAGAAATCAGCCCTAAGGCACTTGCTGACCTTGGCGTACAATATGTGATTATTGGACACTCTGAACGTCGTGAAATGTTCAATGAAACTAATGATTCTGTTAACAAGAAAACTCTTGCGGCCTTTAAATACAATTTAACTCCAATCGTTTGCTGCGGCGAAACGTTAGAACAGCGTGAAAACGGTGAAACAAACCAATTAGTTGGTGAACAGGTTGCGAAAGCACTAGCTGGTTTAACAGAGGATCAAGTAAAACAAACAGTCATTGCTTACGAACCAATTTGGGCAATTGGAACTGGTAAATCTTCTACTTCTAAAGATGCCAATGACGTATGTGCCCATATCCGTCAAGTAATTGCTCAGCAATTTTCACAAGATGTTGCCGATGCAGTGAGAATTCAATATGGCGGCAGCGTGAAGCCAGAAAATATTAAAGAATATATGGCACAGTCAGATATTGATGGTGCATTAGTTGGCGGAGCCAGCCTTGAAGCACAATCATTCCTGCAATTATTGGAGGCAGGCAAGTATGAGTAAATCTCCAGTTGCTCTCATCATCCTTGATGGATTTGGATGTAGGGGTGAAACAAAAGGGAACGCCGTGGCACAGTCAAAAAAACCAAATTTTGACCGGTTTTGGAGCACATACCCACATTCCCACTTAACAGCTTCAGGTGAAGCGGTAGGTCTTCCTGAAGGACAAATGGGAAACTCTGAGGTTGGTCATTTGAACATCGGTGCCGGCCGCATCGTTTATCAAAGCTTAACACGTGTGAACATTGCGATCCGCGAAGGTGAGTTTGAAAAAAATGAAACCTTCACCGGCGCCATGGAGCATGTGAAGAAAAACGGTACAGCCCTTCATTTATTCGGTTTACTATCTGATGGTGGTGTTCACAGCCACATCAGCCATATGTTTGCCCTGCTTAAGCTGGCTAAAGAAGAAGGCGTGGAAAAAGTTTATGTTCATGCCTTCCTTGATGGCCGTGATGTCGGTCCTAAGACTGCTGCAAAATATATTCAGCAGACACTGGATAAAATGAAGGAGTATGGTGTCGGTGAATTTGCCACCATTTCTGGAAGATACTATTCAATGGACAGGGACAAGCGCTGGGAGCGCGTCGAAAAGTCCTATCGTTCAATGGTATACGGTGAGGGACCATCTTATAGCAATCCGTTAGAGGTTGTGGAGGATTCCTATTCTCATGGAATCTTTGACGAATTCGTGCTTCCATCCGTGATCACAAAAGAAGATGGTCAACCGGTTGCCACGATTCAGGACAATGATGCTGTGATTTTCTATAACTTCCGTCCGGACCGTGCAATTCAAATTTCCAACACGTTCACGAACGAAGATTTCCGCGCGTTTGACCGCGGGCCAAAGCATCCGAAGGATCTGTTCTTTGTCTGCTTAACACACTTCAGCGAATCGGTTGATGGTTATGTAGCCTTTAAACCGACTAACTTAGACAATACATTAGGTGAAGTGCTGTCGCAAAATAATTTGAAGCAGCTGCGCATCGCTGAAACAGAAAAATATCCGCATGTCACCTTCTTTATGAGCGGAGGCCGCGAAGATAAGTTCCCTGGCGAAGAGCGGATTTTAATCAACTCTCCAAAGGTTGCAACCTATGACCTTCAGCCGGAAATGAGTGCTTTTGAAGTAACGGACGCGCTCTTAAACGAAATTCAAAATGATAAATTTGATGCCATTATCTTAAATTTTGCCAATCCAGATATGGTTGGACACTCAGGTATGCTGGAGCCGACTATCAAAGCCATCGAAACAGTGGATGAGTGCTTAGGTAAAATTGTCGATTTAATCCTTGAAAAAGGCGGCACAGCCATCATTACAGCGGATCATGGCAATGCAGACGAAGTAATAACGTTGGAAGGCGAGCCAATGACAGCTCACACAACAAATCCTGTACCGGTTATCGTAACAAAACAAGGTGTAGAATTACGTGAAGGCGGAATTCTTGGGGATTTAGCGCCAACCATGTTAGACTTATTAAATGTTGAAAAACCAGCAGAAATGACTGGTACATCGTTAGTAAAATAATCCAATTTTAAGGAGAGAAAAACAAATGCCATTTATTGCTGATGTATATGCACGTGAAGTATTAGATTCCCGCGGTAACCCTACTGTTGAAGTTGAAGTTTTCACTGAATCCGGTGCTTTTGGCCGCGCTTTAGTTCCTAGCGGTGCTTCAACTGGTGAATACGAAGCGGTTGAGCTTCGTGACGGCGACAAAGAGCGCTACCTTGGAAAAGGCGTTCTTAAAGCGGTTGACAATGTAAACGAAATTATTGCTCCAATGCTTGTTGGCGAAGAGTTCAGCGTCCTTGATCAAGTGGCTGTTGATAACGCCCTTATCGAGCTTGACGGCACTGAAAACAAAGGCAAATTAGGTGCTAACGCTATCCTTGGCGTTTCTATGGCAGTTGCTCATGCGGCTGCAAACTACTTAGATATTCCTTTGTACCAATACCTTGGCGGTTTCAACGCAAAGCAGCTTCCAGTGCCAATGATGAACATCGTAAATGGCGGCGAACATGCGGATAACAATGTGGATATCCAAGAATTCATGGTTATGCCAGTAGGTGCTCCGAACTTTAAAGAAGCACTTCGAATGGGTGCTGAAATTTTCCACAGCCTAAAATCCGTTTTAAAATCTAAAGGCCTTAACACGGCTGTTGGTGACGAAGGCGGTTTTGCACCAAACTTAGGTTCAAACGAAGAAGCACTTCAAACCATCGTAGAAGCTATCGAAAAAGCTGGCTACAAGCCTGGTGAAGAAGTAATGCTGGCAATGGATGCTGCATCTTCCGAGTTCTACAATAAAGAAGATGGAAAATACCATCTTGCAGGCGAAGGTGTTGTAAAAACATCTGCAGAAATGGTTGATTGGTATGAAGAACTTAGCTCTAAATATCCAATCATCTCAATCGAAGACGGCTTAGACGAAAACGACTGGGAAGGCCACAAGCTGTTAACTGAGCGTCTTGGCAAAAAAGTTCAATTAGTGGGTGACGATTTATTTGTTACGAACACTAAAAAGTTAGCTGAAGGTATTGAAAAAGGAATTGGCAACGCCATCCTTATCAAAGTGAACCAAATCGGTACACTTACTGAAACGTTTGATGCGATTGAAATGGCAAAACGCGCTGGCTACACAGCTGTGATTTCTCACCGTTCTGGTGAAACAGAAGACAACACCATTGCTGACATTGCCGTTGCAACGAACGCTGGTCAAATCAAGACTGGTGCTCCATCACGTACAGACCGTGTGGCGAAATACAACCAATTGCTTCGCATTGAAGACCAATTAGGTGAAACAAGCCTATACAACGGATTTAAATCATTCTACAATCTTAAGAAGTAATTTTTATAAAAATAACCCCTGCTCTTATTGGGCAGGGGTTTTGCTTTTTTTTGGAATAAAAAAGCAGGGAAATAACCAGTTCACGTTTAATATAAAAATAAACGAAAAAGCAGGGGAGACAAAGATGAAAAAATATCTATCTAACCTATCAAGAACACAACGAATCATTATTCTCTTTGCTGTTCTCTCTTTGGGATTTATTTATTATTTTTCAAAAGGGGCATTGCCGATTCAAAAGGATGCGGTAACTGTTAAAGTACAAAAAACGGACGAAGGAGAAAGCGTTATACAAATTCAGGACAAGAACAGTGAAGAAATTGCTAAAGATTTTCCTTCAAATATGTCTGAAGATGACATAAGGGATGCCATTCACCTAATGTCGCATCAAAAGGTAGTGGCAGATAAAAAGTGGGGAGCGATTCCGTTAACCAAAAAACGGGTAAATCGGTTATTAGAAGTAGTGAAAGAAAATCAGGCAAACTATAAAAACACGGATATTTATTACAGTATTTTAAAGCGCTGGGCTAAAGGTGATTTTTCCCGTGTCGACGAGGATCATAATGAAATCTGGGACCTTCAGGAGGGAACAGTCGGGAAAGCAAAGAGAATTGCCTCCTCCAAAGAAGAAAGAGATTTTATCGAAGAGAACTTTAAAGTCAAACAATAAACGGCATTCCCAAAAGCTGTCACAATAACTCCTATTGTTAAAAGGGAAATAATATGGTAAATTAAGAATACTGTGAAATGTACGTTCTAACAGGAGGTGGCCTTCATGCATGCATTAATTGTTACATTATTAGTGATCGTAAGTATTGGACTTATTATTGTTGTATTACTTCAATCTGGTAAAAGCGCTGGATTATCTGGTGCCATTTCAGGTGGTGCTGAATCCCTATTCGGTAAGCAAAAAGCACGTGGAATTGATTTAATCTTACATCGTATTACGATTGTATTATCTGTTTTATTTTTCCTACTTGCTCTTGCTGTTACTTACTTTAAAATCTAATAATAGAAATGCAGAACCTGGCCCTTGGGTCAGGTTTTTTTGTGTGTAAAAGTGGGTGCTCGCGAAATAATTGTGTAAATAGGCGAAATAAATTTGAAAGTGCGCGAAATAATCGTAAAACACGCGAAATAATTCATGAAACCCGCGAAATAAACACCAAAACCCGCGAAATCCACTTCCTATAAGCCTTTTTTCTGGAATGTTCACCACTGCTTTGCTTAAACTAAGATAAGCTAATTATATAGAAGGAGTTTTTTTCATGAAAGTTACTTTACCAAAGCCATTTACCTTTGAAGGAGGAAAGAGAGCTGTTCTTTTGCTGCATGGATTCACCGGCAATTCCGCGGATGTCCGGATGCTGGGACGATTCCTTGAAAAAAAAGGCTACACCAGCCATGCACCTCATTACAAAGGGCATGGGGTCCCGCCGGAAGAACTCGTTCACACTGGTCCTGAGGATTGGTGGCAGGACGTTTTAAAGGGCTATGAATTTTTAAAAAATAAAGGCCATGAAGAAATTGCAGTAGCCGGACTTTCCCTTGGCGGCGTATTTTCATTGAAATTAGGATACACTGTACCTATAAAAGGAATTGTAACGATGTGTGCGCCAATGTATATAAAAAGTGAAGACGTGATGTACGAGGGTGTTCTCGATTATGCTCGGGAATTTAAGAAACGAGAAGGAAAAACAGACGAGCAAATCGAATTGGAAATGAACGAGTTTAAACAGACACCGATGAACACCTTAAAAGCGCTGCAAGGATTAATCGCAGAGGTTCGCGATAATGTCGACATGATTTATGCGCCAACCTTCGTGGTCCAGGCACGCCACGACCATATGATCAACACCGAAAGTGCCAATATTATTTACAACGATATCGAGTCAGTTGAAAAGGAAATCAAATGGTACGAAGAGTCGGGGCACGTTATTACGCTTGATAAGGAACGCGACCAGCTGCATGAAGATGTTTTCGCCTTTTTAGAAAAACTGGACTGGCGCGATTAAAAGGAGAGATTTTTTTGGAAGAAAACATACAAAAGCACATAGACAGGATTTTGCAATATATGAAAGACGAGGCTTACAAGCCATTAACGGTTCAGGAGCTGGAAACAGCATTTGGCATTGAAGATTCCAGTGCCTTTAAGGAATTTGTCAAAGCACTCGTGCAAATGGAAGAAAAAGGTCTGGTTGTCCGCACCCGCAGCAACCGTTATGGCTTGCCGGAAAAAATGAATTTAATCCGCGGTAAGCTGACTGGGCATGCGAAAGGCTTTGCATTTGTCGTTCCGGATGAACCAGGTATGGATGATATTTTTATCCCGCCAAATGAAACAAACACAGCGATGCATGGGGATATCGTTTTAGCCCGAGTTTCTTCAGAATCGTCAGGGCAGCGCCGGGAAGGAAGCATCATCCGCATAATAGAGCGCGGCGTCCAGCAAGTGGTCGGGACGTATGTGGAGAGCAAAAGCTTCGGGTTTGTGATTCCCGATGATAAAAAGTTTGCCAGTGATATTTTTATCCCCAAATCTGCCTCTAAGGGAGCGGTCGAGGGTCATAAAGTAGTGGTAAAGCTTGTTACCTATCCGGAAGGGCGAAAAAGTGCAGAGGGTGAAGTCATCACCATCCTGGGCCACAAAAACGACCCGGGTGTAGATATTCTTTCTGTCATACATAAGCACGGACTGCCGATGGCCTTTCCAGATGATGTGTTAAAGCAAGCGAATGAAACCCCAGATACCATTGATGAAAGTGAATTGGCCAACCGCCGCGATCTCCGCAATGAAACCATTGTGACGATTGACGGAGCTGATGCAAAGGACCTTGATGATGCCGTAACCGTTACGAAGCTTGAAAACGGCAACTATAAGCTTGGTGTTCATATTGCCGATGTCAGCTATTATGTTAAAGAAGGCACACCTATTGACGTTGAGGCAGAGGACAGGGCGACAAGTGTATACCTGGTAGACCGAGTGATTCCGATGATTCCGCACCGGTTATCGAATGGAATTTGTTCGTTAAACCCAAAGGTGGACCGGCTCGTTTTATCATGTGAAATGGAGATTTCCTCAGAGGGTACTGTCGTTTCGCATGAAATTTTTCAAAGTGTAATTAAAACTACCGAGCGGATGACCTACCATGATGTGAACCGAATTCTCATTGATAAAGACGAAGAAACTCGCACCCGGTACGAACCTCTTGTTCCTATGTTTGAATTGATGGAAGAGCTCGCGGCTATTCTTCGAAATAAGCGGATGAAGCGCGGGGCAATCGATTTTGATTTTAAAGAATCAAAGGTGTTAGTTGATGAGGAAGGCAAGCCAACGGATGTCATTCTTCGTGAGCGCTCAGTGGCCGAGAGATTAATTGAGGAGTTTATGCTAGCGGCAAACGAAACGGTCGCTGAACATTTCCACTGGATGGAAGTTCCGTTTATTTACCGAATTCATGAAGATCCTAAGGAAGATAAGCTGCGGAAGTTTTTCGAGTTTATTACCAACTTTGGCTATATCGTAAAAGGAACTGCTAACGATGTTCATCCTAGGGCTTTGCAGGAAATTATCGAAGAGGTTCAAGGAAAGCCGGAAGAGATGGTTGTTTCAACCGTCATGCTTCGTTCGATGCAGCAGGCAAAGTATGATCCTGAGAGTCTCGGACATTTCGGTTTATCAACGGAGTTTTATACTCATTTCACCTCGCCGATTCGCCGTTATCCTGATACTATCGTGCATCGGTTGATTCGGACTTATCTAATTGAAGGAAAGCTGGATGAAGCGACTCGGGAAAAATGGAATGCCCAATTGCCGGAAATAGCCCAGCATTCTTCAAAAATGGAGCGCCGTGCCGTCGATGCCGAGCGGGAAACGGATGAATTGAAGAAAGCCGAATACATGGAGGATAAGATTGGTGTTGAGTATGACGGCATTATCAGCTCGGTGACCAACTTCGGAATGTTTGTCGAGCTTCCCAATACCATCGAGGGTCTTGTCCATGTCAGCTACATGACCGATGATTATTACCGATTTGATGAGCGCCATTATGCGATGATTGGCGAGCGGACAGGGAATGTGTTCCGTATCGGCGATGAGATCACTGTTCGTGTTGTAAAGGTTAATAAGGAAGAACGTGTGATTGATTTTGAAATTGTCGGCATGAAGGGGACGCCGCGCCGGGATCGTTCAGAAACACCAAAAGTTTTTAAAACCGGCAGTGATACCAATAAGCCGCGCAGGAATAAACAGCAGCAACAGGGCGGACGAAACAAGGACCGCAACAACCAAGGCGGCAGCCAGCAAGGCAGTTCCGAAGCCGGCGGCGGTCAAGGCAAAAAGTCGAAAAAGAAACGTAAATTTTACGAAAATGTCCCAAAAAACAAGAGCACGAAGCGGAAAAACAAACGGAATTTTTAAGATGAGGGAGGGCCTGACTAAAAAGGCTCTCTTTTAATTGTACAGGCTAGTTTATTTTGCTAAAATAAACTTCATAAACGAGGTGAAAAATATGCCAAAAGGTGAAGGGAAAGTCGTTGCGAATAATAAAAAGGCTTACCATGATTACTTTATTGAAGAAACATACGAAGCCGGCATCGTTCTTCAGGGGACTGAGATAAAGTCCATTCGAGCAGGAAAAACCAATCTCAAGGATTCCTATGCACGAATAATAAATGGGGAAGCTGTATTAATTGGATTGCACATCAGCCCATACGAGCAGGGGAATCGTTACAATCACGACCCATTGCGAACAAGAAAGCTTTTGCTTCATAAGCGTGAAATCGATAAGCTCATCGGCGAAACCAAAGAAGCGGGATATGCACTTGTTCCATTGAAAATGTATTTGAAAAATGGTTTTTGCAAGGTGTTAATCGGGCTGGCCAAAGGTAAGAAAAATTATGATAAGCGTGAAGCGTTAAAGCAAAAAGAAGCGAAGCGTGAGATTGAACGGGCATTCCGCGATCGTCAGAAAATGTAACTTACAAATAATTACAATTGAAATCTACTCACATTGTGTTATAATAAGTTTGTCGCCAAGTTGCGACACAATCTTTTGCTCAAACAACTTGTTGAGCATCCGATATCGTCTGCTAGAAACATTAAGTTGTTTTAGCGCATTTTATAATGGGGACGCTACGGATTCGACAGGGGTAGTTCGAGCTTGGGTTGCGAGTCGAGGGGATCGGCCTCGTTAAAACGTCAACGCCTATAACTGGCAAAACTAACAACAACTTAGCTTTCGCAGCTTAATACTGCATAGCTGTTCGCCCCTCCATCGCCTATGTGGTAGGGTAGCGGACTCACTCTTAGTAGGCTACGCCGGAGTCCACCGTCTGAGGGCGAAGGAAGAGAACAACCAGACTAGCTGACCGGACGCCTGTCGATAGGCAAATGGCTCAGCGAAACGCGAATATGTCGACTACACTCGTAGAAGCTTAAGTGCCGATATCTTTGGACGCGGGTTCGATTAGTTATTAGTCGCCTTGTGTGGTAACACGCAAGTGATAATCCGGCTTTATCGGTGAAACCTAAGTCGCTTAACTGCGATAGGGCAATGCCGAGCGGTATGTGGAGTAATCCAACAGCCGTGTATCGACTTATAGGCTGCCATGTTTAAGTGGTAGTACTAGGATGCGAAATTCAGCCTATCAAAGGCAAATATATGTTTCGCATAAGACGCCGGAGGACCTGTTCATTAGCAGGTTCAAGATATAGTCAGTGCCATGACGAAAGCATGGAAACGCACGTCCCGCCGTCTCCACCATACATAAGGTGGATACAAGACCAGCTGAGAAGCTGGTCTTTTTTATATTTGAAAAAAAGACTCCTCAAAGGCTATTTTCTTTTTAAGTAATTCTTTATTATATTTACCGTTCCTCGGAGTACACTTTTCATAGTTTTCCAGTATCCATAAAGCTCGATTTCTTTTTTTGTTCACTCTAAGAAACGGGGAAATTTGTTTTAACGTTAATATGACTGACTCTTTTTTCTTTATATTTAAGGTAAATGAATCTTTGTGGCGATTAGGATTATAGTTCTTTTTTGTATTGAGTTGTCCCCCAACTAAGGATTGAATGTAAACTAAGAGTTCTTTATCTGTTGAGGCGATTGAAATGTAAGGCCGCCGATGTTCATTTTCATGCATTTTTGTTAAAGAAATGGAGCCTTCACCATCAATTATCCCTGCAATATAAGCTTCTTCCCAGCATTCCATTAGGGACTCTACCTCCTTTATTAAAATAAAAACGATATATAATATAGAACGTTAGTTCTGTTTTCTGTTTTACTATAACAATCAATAATTTGCAATAATATGGAAATGTGAAAAGCGGACATCAATAGGAATTGACAAAACCAAAGTAATAGTAAGAATCTTTTGGCTATGTATTTACCGAAAAATATTCTATAATTGGGGGGCTATAAAAATACTGGCGATATGAAATGTTAGCTAATGATGTTTCAAAGTATTTTTGAACCTGTCAAGGAAAATAATAGGAAATATGGATTCGGAAAACAGATTGTTTAGGGTGTGAAAATAATGCTGGAAGAGATATTGCAGCAAGTTCAAGAAGGCAAATTAAGTGTTTCAGAGGCGAAAGATAAGTTAGCCACATATGAGAATTTAGGCTTTGCCAAGGTCGATCATCATCGCAAGAATCGTCAAGGGTTCCCGGAAGTGATTTATGGGGAAGGGAAGACGAAAGAACAAATCCTTTCCATCATTCAAGCCATCAAATTAAAAGGTAATGATGTCTTAGTTACACGGATTTCAGAAGAAAAAGCTGATTTTATCCTTCGGGAGCATCCTGAATTTATCTATAATGAAACAGCACAGATTCTCTTTTGGAAAGAGAACAAAAATAGTCAGGATTCTTATCAAGGTTACGTTGCAATTGTTTGTGCAGGCACATCAGATTTGAGAGTGGCCGAAGAAGCAGCCGTAACAGCAGAGGCATTAGGAAGTGAAGTACGTCGCTTTTATGATGTGGGTGTTGCTGGGATTCACCGATTATTTGACAATATTGAACAAATCCAACAAGCGACTGTTTCAGTAGTGGTAGCAGGAATGGAAGGCGCGTTGCCAAGTGTCGTTGGGGGACTCGTATCGCATCCGGTCATCGCGGTTCCAACCAGCGTTGGTTATGGGGCCAATTTCCATGGTCTATCAGCGTTATTGACCATGTTGAATTCGTGCGCGTCTGGCATCAGTGTTGTAAATATCGACAATGGCTTTGGTGCTGCCTACAACGCGGTACTGATTGATAAAATCGCAAGAAAAGGAGGCAACAAGGGATGAAAACACTTTATATCGATTGTTTTTCGGGGATCAGCGGTGATATGTTCATTGGAGCGCTTTTAGATGCAGGGGCAGATCCGTCTGTTTTAGAAAATGAATTAAAAAAGCTTAATTTTGAAGATGAATATCATTTGACGTGGAAGAAAATCGTGAAGAATGGAATCACAAGTACTAAGTTTGATGTAGTGTTAGCACAAACTGGCCACCATCATGAACACGATCACCATCATGAACATGACCATCATCACGGACATGAACATCATCATGAACATGAGAATCATCATGCACATGAACATCATCATGAACATGATCACCAACACGAGCATGACCACCATCATGCACATGATCATCAACACGAGCATGACCACCATCAAGAACACGATCACCATCATGAACATGATCACCATGACCATCACCATGATCATGAACATGAACATAATCATGAACATGAACATGAACATGATCATCACCATCATCATCACCGTTCATACAGTGATATTGTAAAAATGATTGAATCATCCGAATTGGAACCTGAAGTGAAAGAGACTTCATTAAAAATCTTTCGGAAAATTGGTGAAGCAGAAGGGCATATTCATGGTATGCCACTAGAAAAAGTTCATTTTCATGAAGTAGGTGCAGTCGATTCGATCATTGATATTGTTGGAGCTGCCATCTTAATTCATCAGTTAGACATTAAGAAAATAAAATCTTCACCAGTTCCTGTCGGATCAGGAAAAATACATATTGATCACGGTATTTATCCTGTTCCAGCACCAGCCACGCTAGAGGTATTAAAAGGTGTACCGATTGAACAAAGCAATGTGCGATTTGAACTAACAACCCCAACGGGTGCAGCTATCGTAGCAGTGCTGGCAGAAGAATTTTGCGCGATTCCATCTATGAAAGTAGAATCAATTGGGTACGGTGCTGGAACAAAAACTTTTAAAGACCGTCCAAATGTACTCCGTGTCATAGTTGGAGAATAGGCCCTAGGAGGAGTAAAATTGGTTTCACATCCTCATAACAACGAACATATTGATGATGAAATGGTCAAGATGGAAGTGAATCTAGATGATGTACCGGGTGAATGGCTCGGTTATGTCATGGATTTACTTTTTGAAGCAGGGGCGAACGATGTATTTTATACCCCCATCTATATGAAAAAAAATCGGCCGGGAGTTATGCTGCAGCTTCTTTCCTCGCGACACAAATTAGAAAAAATGAAAGAAATATTATTTAACGAAACCACCACTTTAGGGGTGCGCTACTATCCCTTAACGGTCCATCGGCTTGAGAGACAGTTTAAGCGAGTCGAAACCGCGTGGGGCCCTGTGACGGTGAAAGAAGGGTATTATCAAGGTCTGCTTGTCCAAAGAGCCCCAGAGTATGAGGAGTGTAAAGAAATAGCCAAACTTCATCGGATCCCATTGAAACAAGTCTATGAGCAGGTTTGGAAGAAACTAGATCAAGATGAATAAAAATGTTCAAAAAAGCGGGTAAAGGTTTCGGGCCTTTATCCGCTTTTTTTTATCATTAATAGTTGGTAATACCTTGCAGATTTTAGGAGAGAATAAAAATAGTTCAACAAACGATAAAAGGTCAACACGCCCAATTATGTTGCGAAAATAAGAGGTGATCTTTCATCAAAATGATATTTGTTGAAAAAACTAACAAAAAATAATACAACCTGTCCTATTGACAACTTTTAATGAAGATTATAAAATGATAACGTTAACATGTGATGCGATATACGACAGTTATTGCTAATTCTATAAACACGCCTGATAAAAATGTTGCAATTTTATCATTAGGTTAAGAAAATAGTGTTTCATAGAACAACATTTCTAATTCAAGCGAATAATAGGGAATAAAGATCAGTGAGTTTAAACTCCTGATATTTTTATCCGCTTTGATGAAAGCATTTGCAAACCTGCATAGAGTCATTTGGTGAGGTGGCAGAAACGTTGTATGTAAGAACTTTCGATATACGTCAGATGTAAAAGAAATCATCTAATATTTTTATAAAAAAGAAGGAAGATGGGGGAAAACAATTATGCCTTTAGTAATAATTGCAATAGGGGTAGTATTATTACTTATTTTAATTATGCGCTTTAAATTGAACACATTCGTTTCGTTAATCATTGTTTCATATCTTGTTGCTTTAGCATTGGGCATTCCAATGAAGGATGTTGTTCATTCAATTGAAACCGGTTTAGGTGGAACGCTTGGTCATATTGGAATCATCTTTGGACTTGGTGCCATGCTTGGCCGATTAATCGCCGATGCAGGTGGTGCTCACCGAATCGCAACAACCTTAATTAATAAATTCGGTGAAAAAAGAATTCAATGGGCTGTTTTAATCGCTTCATTCATTTGCGGAATCGCTTTATTCCTTGAAGTTACCATTGTATTATTAATCCCAATTATTTTCTCGATTGCTAAAGAACTAAAAGTTTCCGTTGTAAAACTAGGTCTTCCGATGGTTACAGCTGCACTAGCCGCTCATGCTTTCTTGCCGCCGCATCCGGGCCCAATTGCAGTTGCAGCAGAATACCATGCCAATGTTGGTCTCATGTTACTTTACGGAATCATCATTGCCATCCCAACGGTCATTATAGCTGGTATTTGGTATCCAAAAATTGCGCAAAAAATTGTGCCGTCTGCATTCACTAAAGAAGGCAGTTCGTCTTTCGGTGTACAAAAAACATTTAAATTAGAAGAAACACCAGGTTTTGGCATCTCTGTTTTCACTGCATTATTTCCTGTTATCTTAATGTCTATTGGTGCTATTGTCGATATCACACAGCCAGAATTAGGATTTAAGGATAATGCATTAGTAGGTTTTATTCGCTTTATTACGAACTCTGACTCTGCTATGATTCTTTCCGTTTTATTTGCAGTCTTCACCATGGGATTACAAAGAAAAATTCCGGTGAAAACGTTAATGGATTCTTGTTCCTCAGCGGTGAATGCTTTGGGAATGCTGCTTTTAATTATCGGCGGCGGCGGCGCCTTAAAACAAGTGCTTATTGATGGCCATGTTGGTGATTATGTCGCAAAATTATTTGAAGGTACCCATATGTCGCCAATTCTTTTTGCCTGGATTGTCGCAGCATTATTACGTGTTTGCTTAGGATCTGGAACGGTTGCTACCTTAACAACTCCTGGATTAGTACTTCCATTGCTTTCCACTATGCCGGATGTTAACTTAGAACTGGTTGCTTTGGCAACAGGAGCCGGAAGTGCGATTGCATCCCACGTTAACGACGCTGGATTCTGGATGGTTAAAGAATCTTTAGGCATGAACATCAAAGAAGCATTTGGAACTTACACAGTGCTCTCAACAATCGTTGGTGTATCAGGATTAGTCTTCACTTTAATATTAGATATGTTCTTTTAAAATAAAGAAGGGGCCATTTTATAGATTCTATAAAATGGTTTCTTTTTTTAATAGACAAATAATTTGCGAATATTGCAAATCAGTTACTGCCTGCTTTTACTTTAATTGAAATTAGCTTATACTTTTAATGGTGTTGCAAAATGCATAAGTTGAAATCTGAAATGGTTTAAAATATTGAGATAGGTGGAATTCGGCATGAATGAGAAGTATGAACGGTTGAAAGAAATTTTACGTGAAATGGGTAATGTAGTTGTCGCTTTTTCTGGTGGTGTGGATAGTACGTTTTTATTAAAAGTAGCTGTCGATGTTTTAGGAGTGGGACAAGTCCTGGCTGTGACGGCTGATTCGGAAACGTACCCTTCCAGTGAATTAGAGGAAGCAAAAAGATTAGCAAAAACGATTGGCGCAGCCCACCAAGTGATTGAAACCTCTGAATTAAATATACCGGGCTATGTAGAAAATGACCAAAACCGCTGCTATTTCTGTAAAAATGGCTTGTTTGAACAAATTATTCCGATTATGCATCAACAGGGGTTCGAAAACGTAGTATATGGTTTGATTGCTGACGATATGAGTGAGCATCGTCCTGGCGTACGTGCTGCCAGAGAACATGGTGTCCGCGGGCCGCTTCAAGAGGCGAATCTTTTTAAAGAAGAAATCCGGGAGCTTTCGAAACAATTAAACTTGCCTACTTGGGAAAAACCTTCTTTCGCCTGTTTATCGTCCCGCATTGCTTATGGTGAAAAAATTACGCAGGAAAAATTAACGAAGATTGAAAAATCTGAGGCTTATATCAAAGGCTTGGGAATTAGACAAGTGCGCGTGCGGACTCATCAAGAGATCGCAAGAATTGAAGTAGAGCCTCAGGACTTGCCATTAGTGCTGGCGCACCACCAAGATATATTGGAAAACCTCCAACACTTCGGTTATAAATATGTCACGCTTGATCTTCAAGGCTATGTCAGTGGCAGCATGAATAAAGTGTTGAAACCAAGCTTTACTAAGGTGAGCCAATAATGGAAAATAGAAGAATAGAGGATATCTTAGTAGGTGAAGGGTAATGATGAAGGCATTGGTGATTGTCCCTTATGAGGGATTGCTTGAAATGATGAAAGAAATCCAGCAACAGGTGGATGACATTCAATTAGATATTGAATTAGGGAACTTGCATGAAGGGGTGGCTATTGCCAAGGCAGCTGAGCATAATGGCTACCATGTCATCATCAGCCGCGGCGGAACAGCTTCGATGATTCAGGAGGCCGTATCTTTACCTGTGATTGATATCCAGGTGACTGGCTATGATGTATTACGCATTATCACACTCGTAAAAGGATTTTCACGTAAAGCTGCCATTGTTGGTTTCTCGAATATTACACATGGGGCTGCTACGATCTGTAAGCTGCTTGATTTAGATATTGAAACATTCACGATTACACAGGAGATCGAGGTTCAAGAAAAATTAGCCCATTTAAAAAGCCTTGGCCATGAGGTGGTCATTGGAGACGTTGTAACGGTCCAGTCTGCCAGGCGATTGGGGCTGACAGGAGTCCTCATTACTTCTGGCAAGGAAGCTATTATTGATGCACTAGAAGAAGCGAGAAGGACTTATCGGATATACTCGCAGCTCCAACAGGATGTTTCTTTATTTCAGTCGATTCTCGATTGCAATGAACAGGCGGTCGGGGTTTTTAACCGCCAAGATAAAATGGTATATG
This sequence comes from Paenibacillus sp. BSR1-1, assembly GCF_030403775.1. Taxonomy (GTDB): domain Bacteria; phylum Bacillota; class Bacilli; order Bacillales; family Cytobacillaceae; genus Neobacillus. The sequence goes on along the minus strand of NZ_JAQMWQ010000030.1, from coordinate 32,589 downwards.
GAAATGAGCGTTTCAATAAAGAATTTCATGGTATGAACCTAGAGAATTTGCCGGAAATTAAACGATTAATACAAGAGACGAGAGATGAAACTCAAATCAAAACCATCCACATCCATCCTTCGTTTTGGAAAATAACAGCAAGCTCTAAAGAGGAAGCGGTTGTCTTGTATTTTGAAAAAAGCCTTCCTCATCAAACGCATTTTCAGGTTCGGGAAAGTATCCAAAAGAATGCGATAGAAATTCATACATCCGCATCGTATACCCCGATTTCAGGAAAAAGTGAATCGATACAGCGGGTGTTAAAGCAAATCGATCAATACAGTAAAAGTGAAGAACCCGTCTGGATTATTGGAGAAACGGGAAATGGCAAAGAATTAGTTGCCCAATCCCTTTATTCAAAAAGGAAATCGATGAATGAACCATTTGTCGTCGTGCATTGTGACGTAGTAAACGCAGAGCAGCTAAAGGATTTGATAAACGATGACTTTCTCCAAAAGTTTGCGAATGGGGTTATATACTTAAAGAACATCGGTCAGCTGAACGGCTACATGCAAAATGAATTAATTAAAATCATCCAGAATGAAAAGCATCATAAGGTGCAATGGCTTGCGTCTTCGGAATGCAATATGGAAGAAAAGGTCAAAACTGGCACGTTTAATGGTGAATTGTATCATTCGTTAGGAAAATTAACCATTTGTATACCGCCGCTCCGGGAACGCAGAGAAGATATTGAGGACTTGGTTCATGTCTTTATTTCTGAATTACATCCCAAATATGGCAGTTTGGTGGTGGGGATTCGACAGGACGCATTAATGGAATTGACCAACTATGATTGGCCAGGAAATGTTGAACAGCTCAAACAAGCCATCGAGCAATTGTTTTTACAAACAAAAGCTTATTATATTGAAAAAGAAGATGTTGACGTCGTTTTAAAAAGATTCGATCAGCAGGAGAAGAAGAGTGATTCATTGGCACCGATCGATTTAAGTGGAACATTGGAAGAAATCGAAAAACAAGTAATCACGAAGGTGCTCGAAGAGGAAGGGCTGAATCAATCCAAAGCAGCTAAACGTTTAGGGATTAACCGCTCGACCTTATGGCGCAAGCTAAAATAGTAGCTTGCTTTTTTTTATGGCAAAATTGATGCAAATAGCAACGATTTCGTATTTTTATAGAATTATTAAAAATAAATATTGCTAAATGCAACATTTTGATTTAATATTAATAGTGCTGAAAGCGTTTTTAACGCTTGAAAATGAAACAGTAATTTGAGCCGTTATGAGAGCCAAACTTGAATAGGCAATTGAAGCCGGACTAAAAATAATAAAACGCAAACATATTGTAATTGCGCGTAAAGGGGGTAGGGATGTAGGTGAAACTAGCGGTGATAGCAGATGATTTAACAGGTGCAAATGACACGGGTGTCCAATTTGCCAAACAGGGCCTACACACCAATGTGCTATTTTCAGATACAACATTACAACCATCACATTTAAATGAAGATGTCATAGTTTTAAATTCAGATAGCCGAGCGGTAGATTCGAGAAAGGCATACGGTGTCGTTTTTCATCTGGCAGAACAATTGAAAAACCTAAATGTTCCAAAGATATTTAAGAAAATAGACTCCACCATGAGGGGAAATATTGGTCCTGAAATTGATGCCGTCATGGATGTATTTAACTATAAGATTTCGTTTGTTGTCCCAGCTTTCCCAAAAAGCAACAGGATTACAATGAATGGTAATCATTTTGTTAATGGTATCTTATTAGGGGAAACGGAAATCGCTCAAGATCCGGTCACCCCCGTTAAAGAAAGTTACCTGCCTAAATTGCTGCAGGAGCAAAGTAAGCGAGAGATCGAAATCATTTCCATTTCTGATGTAAGGAAAGGAAAAAGCCATCTATCTGAGAAAATGCATGACCTGTCCTCAGGTGAAATGTCGAAAATCATTATCGTTGATGCCACTACGGATGAAGAACTAGAGACAATTGTGGAAGCTGCAGAAATTTTACATGAGAATTTTCTTTGGGTTGGTTCAGCTGGGATTGCTTATCATCTTTTCAACACAGGTCAGCCTGAGGAGGAATTATGCAGTAAACAATCTGGGGAAAGACTTCCAGTACTAGTGGTAGCAGGCAGTGTGAATCCGATCATTGATCGGCAAATAGACGTGCTTAAAGAGAAAAATCATGTTGAAGAAATTGTGATTTCTCCTGAAGAATTCTTTTATGAAGATAGAAGAAAATGTGAAATTGATCGCATTGTGAAAACGGGTCAAGCTTTATTGGAAAAAGGCGATTTAGTGATCACAACCAACCGGGAGCGCGAAACCATCAACAGGGTGAAGGAGCTTCAACTCCAGCTTGGTTTATCGAACTTTGATGTAGGGAATACCATTGCTCAATCGATGGGGATCATTGCCGGCCGATTAATAGAAAGCAGGAAGATTTGCGGAGCCGTTTTAACAGGCGGTGAAATTGCAGGCGCCACATGTAAAGTATTGAATGGCGAAGGAATTCGGGTGATTGGTGAAGTAGAAGCTGGTATTCCTTACGGGAAATTGTTCGGCGGCTTCTTCGACGGGATGCCGCTTGTGACAAAAGCGGGCGCTTTTGGAACTGAACAAGCTCTTTCGAAAGCTCTTCAAACGATTACTGAAGTTAATGCGCAAGTTGAAAACTGCGATTGGCGATATACAAATATTTCATAAATAACAACTGGAAATTTTATAATGGGAGGAAACAAAAATGGCAGCCAACAAACCAAGCATCGCGATTACAATGGGGGATCCATCAGGAGTAGGGCCGGAAATTATAGTTAAATCATTAAACGATCAAAACATCTATGAAAATTGTCGACCATTTGTAATTGGCGATCTTAAAATTTTAAAAAGAGCTTTAGATGTAACCAATAGCGATCTTCAATTGAATAGCATTACAAATCCAGAAGAAGCAAAGTTCCAATACGGAACCATCGATATTATCGATTTGGATTTAGTTTCTGAAGATTTACCGTGGGGACAAGTTTCTTCTGAGGCAGGAAATGCGGCATTCCGCTATTTAGAAAAGGCAATTGCTTTTGCAAATGAAAAACAAATTCATGGAATTTGTACCGCACCTTTAAATAAAGAGGCGCTTCATAAAGCTGGTCATATTTATCCTGGGCATACTGAAATATTAGCTGAATTAACAAATACTAAAGATTTTGCAATGATGCTTTCAGCTCCTGGATTACGTGTTATTCATGTAACTACCCATATCGGAATTATCGATGCGGTTAATAAAATTAATGTTGACCGTCAATATACAGTTATCAAGCTGGCACATGATACATTACAAAAAGCAGGGATTAATTCTCCACGCATCGCTGTTTGCGGAATTAACCCTCATGCCGGAGAAAATGGACTTTTCGGAAATGGAGAAGAAGAAGAAAAAATCATTCCTGCTGTAGAAAAAGCACAGGCAGAAGGAATTAATGTGCAAGGGCCTCTTCCAGCCGATACCCTATTCTTCAGAGCAAGACGCGGCGATTTTGATATTGTTGTAGCACAATATCATGATCAGGGGCATGGGCCAATTAAAGTATTGGGTCTGGAAGCTGGTGTCAATATTACGGTTGGTCTTCCAATTATTCGTACAAGCGTTGACCATGGAACAGCTTTTGATATCGCCGGAAAAAATATTGCGGATGAGCTTTCGTTGAAAGAAGCAATTCGGATGGCGATTGAATTGGCTCCTGAGAAATTATAATAAAGATGTTCAAGCAAGAGGTCATCGATGATCTCTTGCTATTCACGTATTGTCAAATAAAGAAAGGGGACTTGTATGATGGCTTTTCCTAAAATGGCTAAAATCAGACAAAATTTTGTGGTGGAAAGTCTAAAGGATATATCCGGAACGATTTCTGAGCAATTTAACCATGTGAATGCCGATGAAAAAATTAAGCCTGGCATGGAGATTGCCATTACCGTAGGAAGCAGGGGGATTAACAACATTCCTTTAATTGTGAAAAGTGTGGCTGATGAAATTAAGAAAAGAGGGGCAACACCGTTTATCATTCCTGCCATGGGAAGCCACGGAGGCGCAACAGCTGAAGGGCAAAAAGAGATGGTGGAAAGTTTAGGTTGTACGGAAGAATTCACTGGCTGTGAAATTCGTTCATCCATGGATGTGGTGGAAGTCGGAGTCACGTCAGCAGGCATTCCTGTTTATGTGGATAAGATTGCTTATAATGCTGATGGAATTATCGTAATGGGCCGTGTGAAGCCGCATACCGATTTTAAAAATAAAATCGAAAGCGGCGTTTTGAAAATGGCCTCCATCGGTATGGGCAAACATAAGCAGGCATTGGCTTTACATACTTATGGCATTTATGGAATTAGTGAGATGATGCCTGAAGTAGGAAAAGTGGCGATTGCCAAATCCAATACTCTATTTGGTGTTGCAATTGTGGAAAATGCTCATGAAGAAACGGCGATCATTGAGGCGATTGAACCAGAGCAAATTGAAGAACGTGAAAGAGAATTATTGAAAAAAGCCTTTAACTTGATGCCAAGTCTACCAGTCGATGAAATCGATATTTTGGTCGTTGATGAGATTGGCAAAAACTTCAGCGGCACGGGTATGGATACGAATATTATTGGCCGAATCCGTGTTTTAGGAGTAGAAGAGCCGAAAAAGCCAAGTATCAAATATGTGATTGCTTCCAATTTAAGTGAAGTAAGCCATGGTAATGCATTAGGAATTGGCTTGGCGGACCTGACAACCAAGCGTTTATTCGAAAAGATCGATTTGAAAACTATGAATGAAAATGTAGTCACAAGTACATTTTTAGCTCGGGCTAGTATCCCAATTGTTCTTGATAATGACCAAGAAGCACTAAAAGCGGCTTTACGCGCTACTTGGGGAGTGGCTTCGGAAGAGGCAAGAATCGTAAGAATCCCAAATACCCTTCACATTGGGGAGTTATATGTATCTGAAGTTATTTTTAGTGAGTTAAAGGATAAAGAAAACATCGAAGTTTTAGAGGACCTGCAAGAAATGAAGTTTGATGCAGATGGTTATTTCTTGTCTTTGTAGCAGTTATTTAAGATAAACAAACACAGAAAAAAGCTATCCTTTCCACATCGGAAAGGATAGCTTTTTTTAATGGTTCATATTATTCATGTTCATATTGTTCGTATTCATGTTGTTCATATTGTTTTGCATCTGTGGCATGCCTTGTGCAGGAGCAAATGCGTTCAAGATTTGCTGCATATCCTGCTGGGCAAGCTGCGGAACTTGGTAGTAATGGTTTTTATTTTGATAAATAGAAAGTTCGTAAGCCATTTCAATACAATTCGGGACGGAGTCAGCAAGTACACGGCGCACAACCGGATTAGTTACCTCACATGCAGCTACAGTCTTCATCGAAGCGCCTGTTTTACAAGAGGCAAGCATGCAGCTTGAAATGTATTCATCATTAATCTCCGATGCGGATTGCCAAGGTTTTTTCGGCTGAGAAGGCTTCATGCCATAGACCCAATCATTGCCTTGTTTCATCATATATTTCCCTGTCGGTTTCGATGGATCTTGTCCTGTTTTGAAACACTCCAAGGTGATGTTGTATTCATCCTGCATAAATTGATACTGACGATCGAGAATATCCATTAATTCTGGATCTTTTACGTGCTGACGCAGCATTAAATACGAATTCATCGTACCAATAGCGCTTGATATCACTTCATGTACATCGAAAAGTTCATGTCCGCCGTGATTCATTTGCGGCGGTACTGCTCCTGTATGCATATTTTGGTGCATTTGTCCTTGTGGTTGGTTTTGCATCATAATTGATCTCCTCCTATTGGTAATGAACATAACCATAATTAGTATGTTTCGGGAGGCGGGAGTTATTCAAAAATAATGGAAAGAGCAGTTTTAAAGATACCCCTGAACGTCAATAATGAATTCTAGTTGATTATTCAGGGGTGTACATAATGAAAGAAGAATTGAAGGTATTTTATCGGATTTTTACCACCACAAAGGATGCAATTGAAAAATTTATGAACATGCTCGATCCGGTTATTCAAAATGCAACTGATGATCATGAACGATTATATTATCACCATATTTTTGAAGAGGAGGAGCAACGGCTGTCGCGCTTGGTTGAACTAATTCCACTCATCAGCAAATTTGAAAAGGAAAAAAGCGAGAAGGATTTCGCTCCGACCAATAATGAATTTAATCGACTTTTGCAAGAGCTCAATCTTGAAAAATTCGGCTTACATAACTTTGTGGAACACCTGGATTTAGCCTTATTTCGCTTTACAGATGCAGAGCGGAGCACGTTGCTAAATCAATTGCGGGAAGTTTCCTACCAGGACTATCAGCAGGTAAAGGCGATGTTAAATGAGATCAACAGCCGTTTTGATACGAACTATGTTGACCCGCATGCCCATCATGACGAGCATCATGATCATTTAGACCGCTCGGGCTCTGCACCAGCTGCATCAGCTCCAGTAGCCGTCCCAGCCAAAATGAAAAAAGGATTTACAGTTGGAAGTTTAAGATAAAAAACGGGGGTTTCGCGGAATAAATCGCAAAGCTGGCGGAATTAATCTTAGATTCCGCGGAATTATTATCAAACTTCGCGGAATAACGGCTAGAATTCGCGGAAATCACTCAAAAACGCGCGAAATCCTGAACCATCTATTTAAAAAGGAGAGGAAAAACGAATGAACAAATCACAATTATTCCCTGATTCGCCCCTAACGGATCAAGAATTTTCCCAATTAGATAAAACCGTTATTGATACTGCCCGCCGTCAGCTCGTCGGCCGTCGATTTATCGAATTATACGGCCCGCTCGGACGCGGAGTTCAAGCAATAGCCAATGACATATTTACGGAAAACAACGAAGCAAAAATGGATATTCAGGGCTCCTTTGATACCACCTTCGAATCCAGCAAACGCGTCAACCATACGATTCCCTTACTATATAAGGACTTCGTTTTATTTTGGCGCGACCTTGAACAAGCCAAGGTATTAGACATTCCGATTGATTTCTCACCTGCTGCCAACGCAGCCAGAGATGTCGCCAATTTAGAGGAACAAATGATTTTTCACGGGGCAAAGGAATTCGATATCCCAGGATTAATGAATGTTTCAGGCCGTCTAACCCATTTAATTGGGGAATGGTATGAATCAGGCAGTGCCTTTCAGGATATCGTCGAGGCCAGAAGCAAGCTGCTCGAGATGAATCACCATGGACCATTTGCGCTTGTCCTTTCTCCGGAACTTTATTCCCTTATCCACCGTGTACATAAGGATACCAATGTTTTAGAAATTGAACATATTCGTGAATTGGTGACAGACGGGGTGTTCCAATCGCCGATGTTAAAAGGCAGGGCTGGAGTCATCCTCAATACCGGACGAAACAATCTCGATCTTGCCGTATCAGAGGATTTTGATACAGCCTATATGGGGCAGGAAGGGATGAACCATCCGTTCCGTGTATATGAAACCGTTGTTTTAAGAATTAAACGGCCGTCCGCCATCTGCACGCTGGAATCGATAGGGGATTAACCGGTGAGGCAGCGAGCATTTACGGTTGGCTCCCTCATTCCTGGCAGCACAGTGCCAGCCATACAGCGGCCACAACCAGTAGTAAAGCCAATTCCTAAAAAAATCGTTATTCAACAAGGAAGCCAAAAATTTGAGATTTCCCCGGCTAAAGGGAAGCTGCTAGACGTGGCTCTGAACCAAGGGAAGCCAATTCAGTACAAATGTCGAAAAGGAACATGCGGCCAATGTACCGTGAAGGTTTTACAAGGTCCAACACTATCCCAGCCGAATGAGCAGGAACACAAAAAGCTGGCAAATGCATTAAACAATGGATATCGCCTAGCCTGCCAGGCAGAAATACTTCAATAAAAAACGAGGTCCGCCATGAAAGGGACCTCGTTTTGCTATGCAAATAATTGCACTAATTTTTCTTCAACTGAGAATGGAAGTGAAATGTTATGGTTTTTCAATTCCCTCACACTAATATCGCGAACAAGTTTAAGGGCTTCTTTTTTAAAGGAGCTTGTGACAAAGCCTTGGTTTACTTCACAAAGTTTTTGTAAGTATTGCAACGTATCGCGAAGCAATAATTGTTTAATATAAGTATTATTCAGCTGGCAGATTAATTTGTGCTGCAGTCCTTTGATGACTGCAATTTGATCAATATGGATAATCATATTCGTACCATTTTCATCGATAAAGCAGACGGATACATATTGCCCTTTAGAGATATCAACATTAGTAAACACCGGGTTTTGATAGGTTTCACCGGACGATAAGCGAATCGAATCCGCTTCGGCGGCCCCGCCGATTTTACGATGATTAGTAATAACCGTATGAATATCCTTCAACCCATATAGCATGTTAAACATGTTGATAATCTCCCTTCGTAAAAAATATCTCTATTATCTATACCGTCATTTTAAAGATAATGAGAATCATTGTCAATAAGATTCCAGCACTTAATTTTGACAATTTTATGAAACACTTCATCAGATAAAACGTCTATTATAGCTGAAGGGCAATTTGAGGGGATGTGTGAATCGTGGTTAAATGGAAATTTCTCTTCATCGTAATAGCTTTATTTCTTTTAGCAGGATGTACTTCACAACAACGAGATAAAAGAACGGTTGAAGATTTGCCGCCAAAGCAAACGGAGCTCAAGCCGAAAGAAGTAAATCCTATATCCATCCAATTAGAGGAAATAAATAATAAGGCAAAATTAGGATTGGTCAAGGCTTGCGAATTTAGTTCTCTCGATAGCACCATCGATCAAGTGAAAGAAAAATGGGGAGAGCCAGACCGAATTGACCGTGCCGGCTCAGGCTATTATGCAACATTTGAAAAAAGGGGAATTGCTTTCGGTTTTAATGCTGAAGGGAAAATATTCGATGTTCGCTCCTATTCTAATGACCTTCAGGAAATTACCTTCGATGAGATTAAAGCCTATTTTGGAAGTCCAGCTCAAGTATCAGAATTCAATAACGACAAAATATACACATACAATATTAATGCAGATATCCAACTAAAATTCATCCTTCCAGAGAAGACCAAGACTGTAGATCATATCTCAGTTTTTAATCAACAAAGGTCGGAACGATATTTACTTGATATTAAAGGGAACTCAAATCAACTATCTGCTTCTGCCTGGGATAAAATGGTGCAATGGCGGAAACTAATCGTCAATTTTTCCAAGGGACAAGAAAATGTCTACATTAATGGTCCTAATGTAAAAAGGGTTGCCCTCACATTTGATGATGGTCCTGATGCCTCGATTACTTCCGCGATCATTGATATATTAGATAAATATAAGGTTACGGGAAATTTCTTTTTTGTTGGAAGTAATGTTGAGAAACACCCTGACATTGTAAAAAAAGCTTATGAAAAGGGAAATTTAATCCTAAACCATAGTTACAGCCATGTAGATTTAACTCGATTAAATAATCAAGAAATACAATCTCAATTGGAAAAAACAGATGACGCAATCGCCGCGATTATTGGACATCGTCCTGAGATTCTCCGTCCGCCTTATGGAGAAACAAATAATCAAGTAGCTGCCATTGCCCGACAAGAAGGCTATTCGGTTGTGATTTGGTCGATTGACACACTTGATTGGTCGCAAAAGGAAGCCAGTAACATTGTAAAAAATGTCGTGGATAATGTTAGAAACGGCGAAATTATTTTAATGCATTCCACTCCAGAACAAACGGAAACAAAAAAAGCCCTGCCAATCATTATTAAGGAACTGCAAAAGAGAAACTTTGAAATCGTGGGATTAGACAAATTATTAAATGTAAAGGCGTATCAATAAAACAAACCATCTCGCGTGTGTGAGATGGTTTGTTTTTTTAGAGTTTAAGCATGTCTCCCTGTTTTAAACCTAATTTTGCAACAGTACCTGGTGGAAGTTCAATGACGGAGTAAGCATTTTGTACCGGTTTCACAAATTTCCACGGTTTTAGTTTTTCTACCATTTTTACAATTTGCCCCTCTTTATTAAGGAACACTGCATCAATATCGAAATTCATAAAGCACATATGGATGGAATTGCACGGTACAATCCATAATCCCTCCTCCACCAACTGATCCTTACGAAACATCAATCCTTTCAATCTTTTAAAAAATGAATCTGCACGGTTAATAGAATAAGGAAGAGTTCTACTTGAATGCTCCATATTTAATAGCCCCTATCATAAAATTTGTTCTATATATTGAATATATACTAATGAAGATTTGTTCTCAATAGTGAAAAATGTAGAACTTTGTCGTACAGTATTTAGAACATTTTTCATAATTTCTATTTACAATTCGGGACAATCATACTATTATTTACTCAAGAAATGTTCATTATACAGAACAAAGAGAGAAATGTTCGTTAAGAATATAGAACGAACCTCGAAAATGATTGTTGTTCGATAAAGTGAACATTACTCAAAAACAAACCATTTTTAGGAGGAAAAAACATGTTGAAAAAAATCAAAAATCTAGTAGTACAAGAAGAAGGACAAGCTTTAACGGAGTATGGGTTAATTCTTGCAATAGTTGGAGTAGTTGTAGCAGGTTCCCTAATTTTGTTGAAAAACGAGCTGGTTTCAGTTTTTAGTAAAGTAATTGCTAAATTACAATAAATATTAATACCTAAATTAATAACACAAATAAAGCCCTGCTTATAAAGTAGGGCTTAATTCTTAAAAAACTGAGGTAGATCCATATGCTAGTAAAAATAGTTCTTGTGACAATTTTACTGATTTCATTTATCACAGATATAAAAAGCAGAAAAATCTTAAATAGTGTCACATTTCCATCAATATTGTTCTCTTTTTTTTATAATTTATCTTCTAAAGGTATCGAAGGTTTTCTTTTTAGTGGAAAGGGATTCCTAGTTGGACTTTGTTTACTTATCATTCCCTATCTATTAGGCGGCATGGGAGCCGGTGACGTAAAACTAATGGCCGCGATCGGAGCCCTCATGGGAACAAGCTTCGTTTTCTATTCATTTATTTACACAGCCTTAATCGGTGGAGTAATTGCCCTGCTGCTAATTATTAAAACTAACGGCCTAAGAAACACAATTAAATTATTTTTCTTTAATGTTGTTTTTTTAAGAAGCAATATAGGATCAATAATGTTAACGAAAAACAAAGAAAGCAGCATTTCATTTCCTTATGGTGTCGCTATTGTCCTTGGTACACTTTGTACACTTGTCTGGGGTGGATTGTAATGAAGTCAGAAAAAGGCCAATCGCTTGTTGAGTTTGCACTGGTCGTGCCGCTATTAATTTTATTATTGTTTGGAATTATTGACTTTGCTCGAATATTTCATGTTTACCTGACAATGGATCATGCCGGAAGAGAAGCTGCACGCGCAGCAAGCATTGGGAATGATGATACATCCATTAGAACTACCGCAGTAAACGATGCTGCAAGTATTGGATTAACGGCCGATAAGGTGGCCATTTCTTCGGGTTCCAGGGCATCGGGATCCAACGTTACGATTACGATTACGTATCCAATCACATTTCTAACCCCAGTTATCGGGAATATCGTCGGATCGATAACCTTAACAGACTCCACAACAATGAGGGTGGAATAAATGAAACGAATATTATTTAAACTATTAAACTTGCGAAAAGAAAGCGGTTCGGCACTAGTAATCGTGGCCATTTCAATGGTTGCTCTTCTAGGCTTTACTGCTTTAGTGATAGATGGCGGGAGACTATATTCCGAAAAAAGTAAACTGCAAAAAGCGATGGATGCTACCGTTCTTGCCGGGGCACAAGGGCTTCGATCCAGTGAAGCACATGCCATTTCAATTGCCAAGGATATCTCACAAAATAATGGTTTTGCTATTACTGAAAGTAACTTAACCATTACCAGTGATTCTATTAAAGCCACAAAACAAGTAAATGTTCCGATGACATTTGCGAAAGCAATTGGGATTAATGACGTTTCAGTAAGTGCCAAAGCTAAAGCAATCATTGCTCCCTTAAAAAAAGCAAAAGGAATCGCACCACTGGCCATTGAGCAAGACCAAGTTCCAACTGCAACCATATTAAACTGTGGAAAAACGAACCCTGGAACCAATCATGGAAACTGCGGATATCTTGATTTCGGGAATGGTGCAGATGGATTGGCCAATGCTTTCTTAAACGGTGCGTCCTATGAGGTGGGAACTAAAATTGTTGAGACCGAACCAGGGGGCAAACAAGGAAAAGTGCAGGACGCGATTAATACTCTAATTGCTAATGATGCGGGTAAATCACAGTGTCAAAGTGCCAGTACCGCCGATAATTCTTGTGACAGGGTGGTAACCATAGTGGTTATCGATTCATGGGATGGCGCCAACGGGAAGAGTACCTTAAATGTGGTGGGATTGGCATCCTATTGGCTGGAAAAATACGAGGACAAGAAACTGTACGGACAATTCATCAAAATGGTTTCTCCGGGAGAAATTGGCAGCAGTACTGCAATTGGTGACTATAATCTATTTGGCGTCAAGCTTGTAGAATAAGCCCGACTGTTATGAAACGTGGGAGGATATTATGAATACAAAAAAAATTTGGATGATCTCATTAATACTAGGAATGATGGTTGCAGCCTTTGCCTATTTGACTATTTTCTCAAAAGAAAATGTTTCAACTGCAGCGGATGGGCAAGTAACCCAAGAACAACAGAAGAAAGACAGTCAAACCGATAAGCAAGCGGAAGAAAAGAAAAAAGCCGAGGAAGAAAAGAAAAAGCTTGAACGGGAATTCAAAAACCCAATTATTGAAGTGAGTAAAGGAAATAGAGCGTTTTCGATAAGGGTAAACCTCGAGCAAGGAGTTTCAGGGTACATTGCACCGAACTCAAAAGTAGATGTCCTTGCCTATGAAACGACAAAAGACGTTGCAGGTAAGGAATTCAAATCTGCTGTCCTTGTTCTAGAGAATGTTAAGGTCCTGACTTCAGGTAAATCATCCGACAATAAGGATGAAGCACTCCACTATGAAACGGTAACTTTAGAAGTCACACCAGAGCAAGGTGTCATGCTAGGCCTAGCCTCTAAGGATAAAGATGGCTTTTATTTAATGCTCCGAAACCCTGAAGACACACAGGCAGGAAAAACAGGAATAAAACAAACGAGAGAAGTCATTAAAGATGACAATAAAGAGGAGGGCAAATAAACGCTATGGACATTAACTGGTATTATTTTTCCGATACAAACACTCCTCCAGGAGAAATAAAAATACTATTAGAAAAGCAGCGCTTTAAATTAACTGCTACCAATCAGATTGAGAAACTGCATACCCTTCTCATTCAGAATAATCAGTCTGTATTATTCCTAAAAGCTCATACGTTGTACAACGTATATGAGCTTTGTCAGGAAATTTCTGTATTGTATCCACACGTTTATATTATCTTAATTGTGCCTGATAATATGGAAAATCTAAAAAAAGCGATGCTTATGGGAGCATCAGATACACTTAGATCCTCTTATGACCACGATGAGCTTAGTGAAGCGATTGATCATGCAAAGAAATATATGGAACACCGGGCAAAAAAAGACCAGCTCTATCTTTTAAAAGAAAAAAGCAGGGTCATCGCTATTTCCAATCCTAAAGGCGGCGTAGGCAGGACACTATTAACGGTTAATCTAGCTATTTCTTTTGCAAGAATGGGAAAAAAGGTGGCAGTCATCGACGGAAATCTCCAATTTGGCGAAGTAGCGATGTACTATAATATGAAGCCAAAAAGGACCATTTATGAATGGGTGAAGGAAGGCTATGGACGTGAAAATTATTCTATCGACCAATATATGACCAAGGTTGATGGCGATGTATCCATTCTTGCAGCGCCGCCTCGTCCAGAGTTCTTTGAAGGAATTTCGGACGAGCACATAAAAGTTTCCGTTGAAGCAGCAAAGAAATTATTTGATATTGTCTTAATTGACATGCCTGTCTTTTTATCCGAAATTCATTTACGCTGTCTAGATATGGCAGATGAAATTCTTCTGCTGGCCATCAACGAAATTTCTGTATTAAGGTTAAGCCAGCTTTATCTTGAAACCTTAGAATCTATTAAGCAAAGAGATAAAGTAAAGCTTGTTTTAAACCGTACGGCAAAGGGACAAGGTATTGAGATAAAGAAAATAGAAGAAATTTTGGAAATGCCTCTCTTTCACTCCTTGCCGGATCAAGCAAATGTGGCTAACTCTTCAATCAAAGCAGGACAGCCATTTATGCTTTCGAATTCACGGAGTCAGCTGGGTAAGGGCGTTTGGAAGCTGGCAGAAATGCTTTTCGATCAAATGAATAAAGGTCCAGCTGAAAGTAAAAAAGCTAAGCGCTGGTTTCCAGTTGGAAAGTAAGGAGTGAGCTCAATGTCATTATTTGAAAGATTCAAAGAAGAAAATAGGCAAAGTCAGAGTGACAAAAACCAAGAACAAGACGTTTTTACTCTTCCGGTTATTCCTCGGTCACAGGAATTTTGGAAGCTTGAAGCAGAGCTTCATGATTTTCTCTTAGAGGAGCTAAAAAAATATCCCGGCCAAGATCAGAATAAAGAAGAGGAAATCCAAAAGATAGAGTATTTAGGGCAGGCCTTTTTTGAACAAGAAGGAGGAAGGTTGACGTTTGAAGAGAAGCAGGAAATATTGAATTACGTGAAAGATGAACTGATGGCATATGGTCCCATTACTCCCTTATTAGAAAACCCATTGATTAATGAGGTCATGGTCAATAGCTTTGACGAAATCTATTATGAGAAAAATGGCCGGATTATAAGAAGTAATATCCATTTTGTTGATAACCAGCATGTCATGCGGGTCATTGAGCGAATTGTTTCCCCAATCGGCCGCCGCATTGATGAAAGCTCTCCGATGGTGGATGCCCGCTTACCGAATGGTTCACGTGTAAATGCCATCATTCCACCACTTGCATTAAAAGGACCAAGCCTAACCATCAGGAAGTTTTCCGATACACCTTTCACCATCAAAGATCTCGTTCAATTTGGTACGCTGGCCGAAGACATGGCGGAATTTCTAGATATTTGCGTAAAATCCAGGCTCAACCTTTTCATTAGCGGGGGAACAGGATCTGGAAAAACCTCGACATTAAATGTGCTATCGTCATTTATTCCAAATAATGAACGAATCGTTACCATTGAGGATGCAGCAGAGCTAAAGCTAAATCAGGACCATATCGTTTCGTTGGAATCACGGCCTCCAAATATAGAAGGAAAAGGGCAGATTACGATTAGAGATTTGGTGCGTAATTCCCTTCGAATGCGTCCAGACAGAATTGTTGTCGGCGAAGTTCGCGGAGCCGAAGCGTTGGATATGCTCCAGGCAATGAATACGGGTCATGATGGCAGTTTGAGTACAGGGCACGCCAACTCTCCTCGAGACATCCTTTCCCGATTAGAAACAATGGTGCTAATGGCTGGCTATGATCTCCCTGTAAAAGCGATTCGAGAGCAGATTGCCAATGCCATCGACGTAATCGTTCACCAATCGAGACTAAAGGATGGCTCCCGAAAAATCACTCATATAACCGAAGTGTTAGGAATGGAAGGGGACACGATTGTGCTCCAGGATATCTATTTATTTAAAGAATCGGGATTTAGCGAAGATGGAAAGATTGAAGGAAGATTTATTTCCACAGGCATTCGGCCGAAATTTGCTGAGCAGCTTGAACTAAATGGCTACACATTGCCTGCTTCAATGTTTGTCGGGGAGTGGTAAAGATGGAAACTATGGCGAAGTTACTTTTAATTTTTTTGGCAGTCAGCTTATTCATGTATCTGATCTTAAGGGGATACACCAAAAAGAAGAGAATCTCAAATCGTATTCAGGAGTTTTTACCCGGCCCGGCTGCGGAGGATTCAGTCATAGAAGAGGAAAAAAGACAACCGCTAGTCAAACGCTTTATCATTTCTGTCAGCTTGATCTTTAAAAACGTTCAATTTAACGAAAAGACAGAGAAAACTTTACTTGAGGCAGGCAGTACTTTAAAACCGGAAGAATTTTTTGCTTTTCGATTTTTAACCGCAGCTGGATTTGCTTTCCTATCAGTTTTCGTAGGAATTCCTGTTTATCTTAGCCCAATTGCCATTTTTATCGGATTTGCCCTTCCCAAGTTTTTTATGAAGAAAAAAAGAAAAAAACGGCTGCAGCAATCCTCCTATCAGTTAATTGATGTGTTGGGAATGATGGCGAACTCCATGAGAGCAGGCTTTAGCTTTATGCAGGCAATGCAGCTTGTCGGAAAGGAAGTACCAGCTCCACTCGGACCTGAATTTGAGCGGGTTGTCCGGCAGGCGGGTTTGGGGATGCCTTTGGAAGAGGTTTTTGAAGAATTAGTGGAACGAGTGCCTAATAAGGAACTTGAAGTTGTAGTAAGAGCGATATTGGCTCAGCGGAAAAGCGGCGGTAATCTGGCCGAGCTGCTCGAAACCATGGAAGAAACGATTCGAGGAAGAGTAAGAATAATGGAAGAATTGAATACCTTAACCGCTCAAGGAAAGATGTCATCCTGGATTATTACCCTTCTTCCTGTGGGATTAGGTTTATACTTATCATTGGTGAATCGGGAATATTTCGGACCAATGCTTGAACACCCGTTAGGATGGGCTATGCTTTCTGTATGTGCAGTCTCCATCTTCATTGGATGGTTATGTATTCAAAAGATTATTCGGATTGAGGTGTAGGAATTGCAGGATGTTATTTTTATTTTTTTAACAGGTGCTTTCCTGACTTTTCTGCTCGCAGGAATCCTTTCGACTATATTCAAAAAGGAAATTGCCTTTAATAAACGCGTAGGCATGTATTTTGATGAATCGCTGAAAAAAGAAAAAGTGGATTCAATGGTGAAAAACAAAGAGGGAAGAATGAAAAAAGAATTTCAGAATTATTGGGATAAAGGAACGAAATTGTTAAATAAAAAGGTGTCAAAATCGGAAAGAAAAAAAATAGAATTACTGCTTCGTGATGCCGGTTACCCCTTTAAAACGGCCATTGACTTCAGGTTATTCCAATTAGTCCTGGTTGCGGTCCTGAGCCTGCCATTCGTTTTGTTCATTTTACCTGTTGCTGATAATAAGGCAGCCATTTGGATGCTTGCCATCGTAATGGCCCTTCTAGGGTTCCGACTTCCTGTCTTTTTCCTTGGAAAAAAGAAAACGGCGAGAATAAAGGAAATTACCAAATCAATGCCCGATTTTTTTGACACGGTCAACCTTTTGCTTGAAGCTGGGATGGGACTTGATCAAGCAGTAGCGGAAGTTTCCCAAAAAAATAAAGGCCCTCTGGCAGAGGAATTCCTACATACTTTAGAGGATATGAAGCTGGGTAAGTCCAGAAGGGAAGCCTTTTATGATCTCCGGAAACGTGTCCCTTCTGATTCGTTTCAAAATATTATCACTTCATTAATCCAAGCGGACCAGCTCGGAATCGGGATGGCAAAGGTGCTTGGCAATCTGACTGTCCGCGTACGGGAGCAGCGACGTGAGGCTGCACGGGAACAGGCTATGAAGGCACCGGTTAAAATGTTATTTCCAATGGTATTTTTTATTTTTCCATCACTGTTTATTGTTATATTAGGTCCATTAGTAATCACATTGGTTACAAAAGGCCTTGGCGGATAATAAAACATCAAAGAACCTAATTCTATAAAAAGAATTAGGTTCTTTTCAATTTAAAAGGGCCGTCAATACCCTGACGTAATGACCGGTGCGACTGAAAAGGCGAACAGGGCAAACCAGAAGATAAAGCTTAAAACAATCATGATAAGCCCAAGGATTATACAGGTTTTTCCAACCGATTTCTTTTCTGGATCATGTTCAGTCATCCAAACAATCCCTATGATGATTCCAACGACAGGAATAAAAAATGATACGATGTAAAGCAGCGCTTTTAGCCCACCTGACACATAATCACCTCCACACTATCCCCTTCATAGGCCAATTATTGATATCTATGTCAGCTGATATAGGAACTTGCCTGTCTACTATTTGGAAATTTATGATTAATTTTCCACCCATTTTATTCATTTTCAGGTATGATAGATATTGTAGGACATTGTCTAAATTTCTACTATTCTCACTATTATTTTAATAGAATTGTCATATTTTTAATAGAATTGTAACGATATAGACGAAATTTCGTCTATAATGGGGAAGGAAAAAATAAACATCAAAGAGGGAATGAAAAATGGGGAATCGAAAGCGCGGTTGGACGAAGGGGTCAGTAGTAGTCATTATTGCGATTGGGTTCTTGTTTGCAGGGGTATTTGTCAGCAATTATTTTCAGGCCAAAGCGGCAAGTAAACCTATTAATCTTCAAAAAAATGAACAAAAGAAACAGACTGATCAACAACCAGATTCAAAAATAGTTAGTCAGAATACGAAGGATGCAAAGCTTGAAAAAGAATGGATTCGAAAACAGCAGCAAGAAGCCGTACAAGAACAAAAGCAAGAACAAAATCCAGTTCAAACTCCTGCAGAGACTAAAGCGGCACAGCCTCCAACTAAGGAAACCGGTACTTTAGAGCCACCGAAACAGGAAACAACTACACCTCAGTCAAATCAAACACAAACACCACCTGTAAGCGCTAGTCCAGGCTCTAAAAAAACGGTTTATTTAACATTTGATGATGGTCCAGCCCCCTTTTCCGGTGAGATTATTACACTTCTAGAAAAATATCATTTCAAGGCAACTTTTTTTATGATCGACGGAAATATTCGCCGATATCCAAATTCGGTTAAATTAATGGTCCAGAACGGTGAAACGGTAGGCCTGCATAGTGTCTCCCATAGTGTGAAAATATTTTATGCATCCGCTAATTCGGTTATAAGTGAATTAAATCAAAATCGGAATACATTGAAAACTGTATCGGGAATTGATTCGCATATCATGAGAACTCCTTACGGCAGTTTCCCATATATGACAGACATATATAAAAAAGCGGTGAAGGACCAGGGGTATATTATGTGGGATTGGAATATTGACAGCAAGGATTGGTATTATAAAGACGCACGGTACGTTTCAAATGTCATCGAGCAGATAAATAGGAAAGCAAATCATAATGGACCGCTTGTGATTCTTTTACATGAAAGAAAAGAAACGCTGGCCCATTTGCCGGCACTGTTAGACTATTTAAGCAAACAAGGCTTTGAAGGTAAAGCCATCGATGCCATGACACCCCCTGTCCAATTTTAAACATATAAATAACTCTCTAAAAGGACAAAATACCTTAGGTTTTGATATAATATTTATAGTTAATCACAGAATTGATAGAAAATTAATGGGGTTCGATAATTGCCTATGATGAATAAACTTTTGCAGAGCAGCAGCTTCAAACGAATATCGATATTTGTCGTCATTGCCATCATTATTTATGCGATGAAAAGCATGATTAATTTAATTTTACTGACGTTTATTTTTGCTTTTTTAATGGATCGGCTCGTTCAATTCATTGAACAAAAAATTCCTCTTAATCGAAAACTGATTGTTGTTATTTCATATGCTTGTATTGTTGGATTGCTTTCCTACGGATTGGTTATGTACTTGCCAATGATTGCAGGTGAGATTAGGGACCTAATCAAACAGCTGACAGCATTCTACACATCGAAGCATGATAACATAGTGCTGAATTATGTAGTAAGACGAATTGAAGAAATTCAAATTTCAAGTTACCTTGAGCAAGGCTTTACCTTCATATTTAAATATTTTACCGATATTAGTAAAATCGGATTGCAAATCTTATTGGCTCTTTTACTTAGTCTGTTTTTCTTATTGGAAAAACCACGTTTAATTGAGTTTACGAAGAAATTTAAGAAAAGCAAAATTGCCTCTATTTACGAGGAAGTTGAATTTTTTGCCCGTAAATTTGTGGCAACCTTCGGGAAAGTCATTGAAGCACAATTGATTATTGCGGTTGTGAACTGTATTCTGACAACCATTTCCTTATGGCTGCTCGATTTTCCGCAATTGGGCGGTTTATCCATTATGATTTTCCTGTTGGGGCTGATTCCTGTTGCCGGGGTTATCATTTCTTTGATCCCGCTGGTGATTATCGCATATAGTATTGGCGGATTAATGAAGGTGCTATATGTCGGGATTGCGATTGCCATCATTCATGGTATCGAGGCTTATATCCTCAATCCAAATTTGATGAGTTCCAAAACCAATCTGCCTGTATTCTATACGTTTATTGTGTTGATTTTCTCGGAACACTTTTTTGGTGTTTGGGGATTGATTGTCGGAATTCCTGTCTTTGTCTTTCTCTTAGATGTTTTAGAAGTGACCGAAACAAAAAAGCCCAGTTGATGGGCTTTTTTGTTTGGGATAAACTAGAAATATCAAAACCAAGGAGTGTTTCTAATGGGCGAATGTAAGCTGGATCATTCTCAAGAAGATGTAAAAAGTAAATTTGAATCACAAGCAGTATTTTTGCCGGAAGAAATGAAGCCGTTGTTTGAAGAGTTTTTTGCAAAGGAGCATACTCAGGCAATCCTGAACGAAGTGTTCCATTTGCTGAAAAAGTATGATCTAGCAACTGAGGAAGAAAAAAGCGAACGAACCAACCGCTTAAATATGGTACTGCAGAATATTTAACAGAAGACCCCCATTTAATAAGGAAGGTTCTTTATGGACCTTCTTTTTTGATTGTAAAAATAAATGTACCAACATGATTCATTGGGTTTTAGAAAATATTAAGAACAACCAATTAAATTTATTAAGGAAAAGAGGATACGATGGGAGAAATTTTTCAATTATTAAAACGTGGAAATAAATCGGCGATGCTCGCTGCGATTATTAATACGATCATTTCGATTATTAAAGGTGTAGCCTATATGTACACCGGCAATGTGGCGATGTTTGCTGAAACGATGCACAGCCTTGGGGATGCTGCCAACCAATTTTTTGTGTTTGTGGGTTCGGCCTTAAGTAAGAAGGCCCCTACTGAAAAATACCCTAATGGATTTGGCCGTTTGGTGAACCTCGTTCTCCTAGGTGCTGTATTAATCGTAGGTATAATGGCGTTTGAAACGATAGTTGAAGGCTATCACCATGTTGTCCATCCAACAGAATCCAGTGGATTCATCATTAATCTACTCGTGCTAGGGGTAGCTACATTGCTCGAAACCTTTGTCCTTTTTAAAGCGATGAAAGAAATATTGCACGAGATAGAGGTTGAAGCAAGCGGTCCTAGCGTGTTTGCTAAAAGTTTTGCCAATTTGGGTCGTGCTAAACCTGCAACAAAGCTTGTTTTTATGGAAGACTTAGTTGCCACATTGGGCGGTTTGTTAGCCATTATCGCAGTGTTAATCGCTCATTTCACGGCCTTCCACCGGGCTGAAGGCCTTGCCTCGATGGTTATTGGGGTGATGATGTTCTTCGTAGTTGGCAAGGTCTTTTTAGATAATGCCGCAGGTGTCATTGGCCAGGCTGATGAAGAAATGGAGAACAAAATTGGGGAACTGGTCATGGCAGATCCCGATGTAAAGGATATTCAAGGGCTTACCGTTATTAAAGAGGGGGAGGATTTGCATGTTGAATTGGAAATCGAGGTTGACCCTAAATTAACGGTGGCTGCCGCTGATGATATAAAAGATCGTTTAGAGGAAAAAATCATGGCGGAAAAAGGCGTCGTCGATGTCACGATAGAGATTGATGAAGAGGATGAAATAATGAGTTGGAAAAATCGCAGTGAACCAACAACAGAATAAAAAATTGGTTCATTTATTGAATTTGAATAAATCCAATCTGGGATAGGGAATCTATTCATAAAGTGTATTTTAGGAGATGAAAGTTCATGGCTGCACATACTGCCAGATTATCTAGTGCTGAAATTGGTGGGCTATGGGCCACCTATCTTCAGGAAAGTATGAGTGTCTGCTTAATAAAATATTTTATTTATCATAACCAGGATGAAGAAATTAAAAGCCTATTGCAACAGGCCTTAGAGATTTCTGAAGGTCATGTATTTCAAATCGCCTCGATTTTTAAAAATGAAGGAATACCCATTCCTGATGGGTTTTCGGAAAATGATATTGATTTAACAGCTCCTCCTGTATTCTACGATATGTTTGCCCTCAGCTTTGTCTATTCGCTGAGCCGCTTAGGAATGATCAATACGAGCTTTATTACCGTGAATGTGGCTAGAGAAGATGTAATGGAGTTTTTTGTGAACATGAATAACCAGGCTTCTCATTTATATCAAACATCAACGACCTTGTTGCTTTCAAAAGGAATCTATGACAGGCCGCCAATGATTCCTTATCCAAGGCATGTAGAATACATAAACAAGAAATCTTATATTAAGGGTTTTGGTGAGAAAAGACCGCTAAATTCAATTGAACTAACGGAGATTTTTTTTAATACGGAACGGAATTATTTTTCGATTTTACTTTGTATGGGATTACTGCAGGTGATCAAGGATAAAGAAATCCATTCCTATATTAAGGAAGGAAAATCTATTTCCGAAAAACAAATCCGGGTATTTAATGACATTTTAATGAAAGAGGAGCTCCTTGGGAATATTCCCTTGGCTATGGAGGTAACTGATGCAACGGTTTCTCCTTTTTCAGATAAGCTTGTTGTTATGCTGTTTCATTCGTTGAATGCCATTGATATCTCACTTCTTGGTCATGCCTTATCCTTATCATTGAGAACAGATTTGGCTCTACATTATCAAAAATTTATTATCGAGATTATGCTATATGCTGAAAAAGGGTTTAATATCTTAATTGAACGCGGATGGGCACAGCAGGTACCCCACGCTGTAGATCGAAAAAGCTTGCAGAAACTGTAAAAAGGTTCGCCTTAGCGGCGAACCTTTTATTATTCCCACGGTTTACTGGTGGTAAAATAACTAGCGAGCTCCTTGCTGTTTTTGCGATGCTTTTTCCGCTCTTCGGCTCGTTGCTTTCCCGTTTCAAAAAGCTTTTTTTCCTCTTCGGTTTCAGGGATGATTCTTGGAACCGCAGATGGTTTTCCATTGTCATCTAAAGCCACAAATGTTAAAAAGGCAGTGGCAGCAATTTTTCTATCTCCAGTTAATAAGTTTTCGGCTATAATTTTTACAAAAACCTCCATTGATGAGGTGCCGGTCCACGTGACAAAGGATTCAAAACATACGGAGTCTTGCTGGGTGATTGGGCTTAAAAAATCTACGGAATCCGTTGAAGCAGTGACACATTCCTTTCGTGAATGCCTGGTAGCTGTAATGGATGCGAGCATATCGACATCACTCATCAGCTTCCCGCCAAATAAAGTATTATGATTATTAACATCATTCGGGAATATCCTGCTCGTTCTTACCACTCTCGATTCATTGCATGTTTTTGCTTCCATCTAAATTCCTCCCATACATTCCTAAAATTACTTTACCCATAAACCGGTAAAATTCTCTACTTGTGTTGCTTCAGATTTTAGTGAAATAGGAGCAATTGTGGTACATTACTTATATCAAAGGTTAGTTAGGGGGACCCGAGGATGAATATGCAATCACAAATCATGAAGGAACTAAATGTTACTCCAAACATCCAACCAAAGGAAGAAATTCGAAAGAGAATTGATTTCTTAAAAAACTATTTGCGAAAAACAAAAGCGAAGGGATATGTGCTGGGAATTAGCGGCGGCCAGGATTCCACGCTAGCAGGACGCCTGGCACAGCTCGCAGTGGAAGAACTGCGGAATGAAGGAACTGAAGCTTTATTTATTGCTGTCCGCCTTCCATATGGTGTCCAGCAGGATGAAGAAGATGCGAGACGTTCATTAGCCTTTATTAAAGCGGATCGGGAGACGGTATTTAATATCAAAGCGCCTGTAGATGAAGTCCAAAACGAATATAATTCCAATTATGACGGGACAGCCTTAAGCGATTACCAAAAAGGCAATGTTAAGGCTCGGGTGAGAATGATTGCGCAATACGCAATCGGCGGAATGGAAGGCCTTCTTGTCATTGGGACAGACCATGCAGCAGAAGCCGTTACGGGATTCTTTACAAAATATGGCGATGGCGGGACAGATATTCTTCCGCTGACAGGCTTAACCAAACGACAGGGTAAGGAGCTCCTTAAAGAGCTTGGGGCTGATGAACGCTTGTATTTAAAGGTTCCAACCGCAGACCTGCTTGACCAAAAGCCCGGACAGGCCGATGAAACAGAACTTGGTATTACATACGATGAGCTGGATGATTACCTTGAAGGAATGCCGGTTTCAAAAGAAGTGGCAGAAAAAGTTGAAAAGCGTTACCTTATGACAGAACATAAGCGGAGACCGCCAGTTAGTATGTTTGACGATTGGTGGAAATAAACATCACGAGAGATTGCCAAATAGGCAGTCTCTTTTTTCGGAAAATTATTTTAGTTCTCTAATGCTTTATCACAATAAAATTTTCCATTGACATAGGGTGTGGACGGGCTTATTCTAGTTACATAATAAATATCAAAAATTATTTCACTAAAATAAAAGCAGTCAACATCGAGAGGGGTTTACATCATGGGGAAATCAAATAAACTTGGTTTTTGGGTATTGACGGCGCTTGTCGTTGGAAATATGGTTGGTTCGGGAATTTTCATGCTGCCAAGATCGTTATCAGAAGCAGCAAGTCCTGCAGGAGTTATTTCAGCATGGTTATTAACAGGTTTTGGGGTTCTAATGACAGCTCTTGTTTTTGGAAATCTGGCGATTCGTAAGCCGAACTTAAACGGTGGGCCACAAATTTATGCGAAGGAGCTTTTTAAACCAGGCTCTAATGCATCAACCCTTTCCGGCTTTATGTCTTCCTGGGGCTATTGGATCGGGAATCTTGCCGGAAACGTAGCCATCATCACAACGTTTGCCGGTTATTTATCAACGTTTTTCCCAATTCTAACAAGCAGTGCAAAATGGTTTTCAATCGGCAGTTTTACCTTGAAAGTTGGTAATGGTTTGACCTTTATTGTATGTACCATCCTATTATGGGGAACACACTTTATTATTTTACGCGGCATGGAAAGCGCAGGAAAATTAAACTTCGCGGCAACTGCTGCAAAAGTCGCAGGCTTTTTCGTCTTTATCATTGTTGGACTCTTTGCTTTCGAAAAAAGCAATATGCTTCCAATGATGGCAACAAGAATGGATGAAGCCGGCCATGCCCTAGGCTTGCTATCGCAGGTAAACAACGCGGCAGTAAACACATTATGGGCATTCATCGGGGTAGAATCGGCAGTTGTTTTTGCTTCACGTGCGAAAAAGCAAACGGATGTTAAGCGTGCTACAATCTTAGGCTTATTCATAGCCTTAGCCATTTATATGGGAATCAGTACACTGGTAATGGGAATGTTAGATCAGAACACCCTAATCCACTCTGACAAACCATTGATTGATGCGATTCAAACAATCTTAGGACCTATTGGCGGCAAAGTGTTAGCGGGCATTGGCTTAATTAGTTTATTTGGCTCAACCATCGGCTGGGTAATGTTAAGTTCCGAAGTGCCATACCAGGCGGCAAAGCAAGGAGTATTCCTGCCTTCTTTCTTAAAAGAAAATAAAAAGGGCTTGCCATTATTTTCTCTTCTAGTTACAAATGGGTTAGGACAGTTATTTATTTTCTCAACGATTTCTAAATCTATTTCTGGTGCTTTTGACTTTGTCATTGTTATTGCAACGTTAGCTTATTTAGTGCCATACTTCATCTCATCTGTTTACCAGCTGAAGCTAGTTATTACGGGCGAAACCTACGAAGGAAACAGAGCGAGAATAACCGATGGAATTATTGCCTTTCTGTCAACCGTTTACTCGATTTGGGTCATTATCGCAGGTACTGCTGACCTTAAAACCTTTATGTTTGGAATGCTCTTGTTAGTAAGTGGAATCCTGTTCTACAGACCACTTTTGCGTAAGAAACAAGCTGTTAAAAAGGCAGCAGCCAGAGTGGCATAATACATGATCGCCTGTCAGAATCTCTGGCAGGCATTTTTACATGTTTTTTCTTCATCAGGGCAAAATAAATTCGACAAATTTCAAATTTTTTTCTTTGACAGAAATTTAGGGTTGTAATATGATTAATAAATCCAAGCAAAACAATCAGAATTAGGGGGTTTTAGTTTATGAAGAAAAAATTATCGGTTCTTTTTGCACTCTTACTAAGCTTCATGTTTATTTTGTCAGCTTGCGGCACTAGTGATAAAAACAATGCTGCTGATGAGAATAAGAAAACAGAAACAAAAGCAACTGCTGGCGAAGATTTATTAAAAAAGGTAAAAGATGATGGCAAGATCTTAATCGGTACGGAAGGTACATATTCTCCATTCACGTACCATGATGAAAATGGTAAATTAACAGGCTTTGATGTTGAACTTGCTGAAGAAGTCGCTAAACGACTTGGCGTAAAGGCTGAATTTAAGGAAACACAATGGGATGCCATGTTTGCAGGTCTTGATGCGAAGCGTTTTGATATGATTGCCAATCAAGTTGGTATCCGTCCTGACCGTCAGGAAAAGTATGATTTCTCCAATGGGTATATCACTTCAAAAGCTGTCTTAATTACATCGAAGGATAACGATAAAGTAAAAGCATTTGAGGATATTAAAGGATTAAAAGCCGCTCAATCGCTAACAAGCAATTACGGTGATATGGCGAAAAAGAATGGAGCGACCCTTGTCGGAGTTGAGGGCTTCCAGCAGGCAGTCGAGCTTTTAGGGCAAAAACGTGTCGATGTAACGATCAATGATAATATTGCCTATTTAGACTATATGAAGCATAAACCGGATGCCCCAATAAAGGTTGTTGCAACTGCAGAAGACGCATCTCAAAGCGGTTTTATGTTTAGAAAAAATAGCAAAACTCTAGTGGATGCAGTGAACAAAGCGTTACAAGACATGATTGATGACGGTACCTACAAAAAAATCTCTGAGAAATGGTTTGGTAAAGATGTACTTAAATAGTATTTTTACTGATCCTGAAAGAACAGCTAAATTAATTGAGATTGCAAAAAACTCCCTCCAGCCGCTGCTGGAGGGTGCTATTATGAATACCATTCCTTTAACGATTATCTCGTTTATCGTCGGGATTATCTTAGCCGTCTTAACGGCATTGGCCCGAATATCTTCTGTGAAAATTTTTCAAATCATTGCGAGAGTGTATGTTTCTGCTATCCGCGGAACGCCTTTATTGGTCCAATTATTTATTATTTTTTATGGGCTGCCGAATATCGGGATTATTATTAATCCGTTTCTTTCTGCCGTGATTGGTTTTTCCTTAAGTGTTGGTGCCTATGCATCGGAAATTATCCGTGCTGCGATTCTTTCCATTCCGAAGGGACAATGGGAAGCAGGCTACTCCATTGGGATGACCTATTCACAAGCATTAAAAAGAATCATCCTGCCGCAAGCGGCAAAGGTATCTATTCCGCCATTATCAAATTCGTTTATAAGTCTTGTCAAAGATACCTCGCTCGCGTCGGTTGTACTTGTAACAGAGATGTTTCGGCGTGCCCAGGAAATTACAGCGGCCAACTATGAATTCCTATTGGTCTATTCTGAAGCCGCACTTATTTATTGGGTCATTTGCTTTTTTCTTTCCATTATTCAAGGATTTTTGGAAAAAAGACTGGACCGATATGTGTCTTAATGAGGGAGTTTTATCATGATTTCAATTAATGGTTTATACAAGCAATTCGGCCAATTGGAAGTCTTAAAAGGTATTGATCTCAATGTTGAAAAAGGAAAAGTAGTCGTTGTCATTGGACCTTCCGGCTCTGGTAAAACAACCATGCTCCGCTGCCTCAATGTGTTGGAAACACCCACAAAGGGTGTCATTTCAATTGAAAGCCAGCAGCTAGACTTTTCAAAGGCCGTTTCCAAAAAAAATATTGCCTCGTTCCGCCGCTTAACCGGAATGGTTTTTCAAAATTACAATCTGTTTCCTCATAAAACCGCTCTTGAGAATGTAATGGAAGGGCCGGTGATTGTAAAAGGGGAGAGCAAAGTGGCCGCTCGAAAAAAAGCACAGTCCCTGCTCGAAAAAGTCGGTCTTGGTGACAAAATTGACTATTACCCTGCGCAGCTTTCCGGCGGTCAGCAGCAGCGTGTCGGCATTGCCCGGGCATTAGCAATGGAACCAGAGGTCATGCTTTTTGATGAGCCAACATCTGCTTTAGACCCTGAACTGGTTGGTGAGGTTTTGAAGGTTATGAAGGATCTCGCTGGTGAGGGCATGACGATGATCGTTGTCACACATGAAATGCGCTTTGCCCGTGATGTAGCCGATGAGGTTATTTTTATGGACGGTGGCGTCATTGTCGAACGAAACAAGCCAGAAGAAATCTTTACAAATCCAAAAGAAGAACGAACAAGGAAGTTCCTGAATATGATTCAATAAGGTGTTGTGGCGTGGGTGCCATGGCACTTTTTTATTTTCTGTCATTTTTCCAAAAAGTGTCTAAATGTCCAAAGTGAATAGAAAAATGTCCAACGCCCCAATAAAATTGTCCATTCCTGTTAAAAAATTGTCCAATAATCCTCGAAAAATGTCCAAATCACATAAAAAATTGTCCAATAATCCTCGAAAAATGTCCAAACCACATAAAAAAATGTCCAAAGTTCAAAGAATATGCAGTTCGTTCATAGAAATTCCTCATTTTTAGTGCAGGAGAATATGAATTGCTATAGAAATTGATTAAAAACGAGAAATATTTCTGGAAATGTGAAACTTTTCCATTAATTAACCGTATTAAAGGTATATACATAAGAAGGGAATGATGCTGATGGATGAGGAGTGGTTTATGAGTGGGATGAATGTTTAAAAAATGAACGATAAGGATTGATGCGCATGGAACCTTTTGGCATTCCATTAGAGATGATTTATTTATATGGACTAATCATTTCTGGTGTCTTAACGGTTTTGTATGTTTTGTTTGCCGATGTATTTCATTTTCATGGAGCAGGCGACGGGGGACTGCATTTTCTCAACCCAGTCTTGATTTTTGCCTTCGTAACCATTCTTTCAGCAAGCGGTTACCTATTTGAAAGACTTTCCTCACTACATTATCTTCTTATCCTAGGAATTTCTGCAGTCTTCGCTTTTATTGCCGTTACTTTATTAAATGTGTTTGTGCTTGTTCCGTTATCATCTGCGGAGGAGTCATTAGTGTACAAAGAATCAGATCTTCGCGGCAGAATTGGAACAGTAATCACCTCGATTCCTTCAGATGGATTCGGAGAGGTGATGATTGACAGTACGAGCGGAAGAATTGCAAAACCAGCATCAAGCTTTGATGGGGACTCTATTCCAAATGGTACACAGGTGCTCGTTGTCCAAGTCAAAAATGGCATACTGGAAGTAACTGTTCATCATCAATTAGAAAGCTTTATCTAGGGGGGATTCAATATGGAATTCGGATTTGTATGGATTATTATCGGAATTGTTATTCTTATTTTCATTGCGTTAATCGGTGTCTTTATTACAAAGTACCGAACTGCGGGGCCGGATGAGGCACTAATCGTAACAGGAAGCTTTCTTGGAAGCGGGAATGTTCACGTGGACGAATCGGGCAATAAAGTAAAAATCATCCGAGGCGGAGGAAGCTTTATTTTACCCGTTTTCCAACAGGCAAAGCCGCTAAGTTTGTTATCTAGTAAACTAGAAGTTACCACTCCAGAGGTTTATACCGAGCAGGGTGTACCCGTCATGGCTGACGGAGTTGCCATTATAAAAATTGGCGGCTCGATCAGTGAAATTGCCACAGCGGCTGAGCAGTTTCTCGGAAAACCGAAGGAAGACCGTGAAAACGAAGCAAGGGAAGTTTTAGAAGGGCATCTTCGCTCGATTCTCGGTTCCATGACAGTAGAGGAAATTTATAAAAATCGCGATAAATTTTCACAAGAGGTCCAACGTGTTGCCTCGCAGGACCTGGCAAAAATGGGTCTAGTGATTGTCTCATTCACCATAAAAGACGTCCGCGACAAAAATGGTTACCTCGACTCGCTTGGTAAACCACGGATTGCTCAAGTAAAGCGGGATGCCGATATCGCCACCGCAGAAGCAGAAAAAGAAACCCGTATTAAAAAAGCGGAAGCAGCGAAGGAAGCGAAGCGCAGTGAATTAGAACGGGCAACGGAAATTGCTGAAGCTGAAAAAATCAATCAGCTGAAAATTGCGGAATTCCGCCGTGAACAGGATATTGCTAAAGCGCGGGCAGACCAGGCGTATGACCTTGAAAGTGCAAGATCGAAGCAGGATGTTACCGAACAGGAAATGCAAATCAAGATCATCGAGAGACAAAAACAAATTGAATTGGAAGAAAAGGAAATTCTGCGCCGCGAGCGCCAGTACGATTCCGAGGTTAAGAAAAAGGCTGATGCTGACCGCTATTCCGTTGAGCAATCTGCGGCCGCAAACAAAGCCAGGGAGATTGCAGAAGCAGAAGCAAATAAATACCGCATTGAAGCGATGGCAAAGGCGGAAGCTGAGCGAATCCGACTCGATGGTTTGGCGAAAGCTGAAGCTCAAAAAGCACAGGGTTCAACCGAAGCTGAGATTATCCGCTTAAAAGGTTTGGCAGAAGCAGAAGCGAAGGAAAAAATCGCCGAAGCCTTCGAGCAATTTGGTCAAGCGGCCATCCTCGACATGGTCATCAAAATGCTGCCTGAATACGCGAAACAAGTGGCAAGCCCATTATCCAATATTGATAAAATTACGGTTGTGGACACTGGCGGCGGTTCCGGCACGGACGGCGGCGCGGGCAAAATCACCAGTTATGCGACCAACTTGATGGCAAGCCTGCAGGAGTCATTAAAGGCATCAAGCGGTATAGATGTAAAAGAACTGATTGAAAACTACTCTGGTAAAGGGAATGTTCGGAAAAGCATCGATGAACTGACCGATGAAATCAAGAAAAAAGACGCTTAAAAACGAAATGCCCACGTGAGCACGTGGGCATTATTTTTTTAAAAGAGAATTTTAAATGTCGTTCCCACGTTCAAATTGCTAAAAACTTCAATCGTCCCTCCATGTGCCTCCACCAGCTGTTGCACAATCGAAAGCCCCAGGCCAGATCCCCCTAGTGCGCGGGTACGTGATTTATCCACCCGGTAAAATCGTTCAAAAATGCGAGCTAAATCCTTTTCGGGAATCCCTTTTCCTTCATCTCTCACGGCAATGTGAAGCTTGTCATCCTCCTGATTAACCGTCACAGTAATTTTAGTATGTGGTTCCGAATATTTTCGGGCATTGTCCAACAGATTAACGATTACCTGTTCAAATCGGATTGGGTCCAATTCTTTATAGAGTTCAGACGGGCATGACAGTAGAAGCTGCATATTGTTTTCTTTTAACGCTGGGGATACCTTTTCAATGATACCCTGAAAATAAGGAAGTAAATGTACCTCTTCTTTTTCAATCGAAAAAGAATTTTCATCCATTTTCGCTAGATTAAATAAATCCTTCACGAGCTTAGCAAGTTTAACAGCCTCTTCATGTATAATCCCTAAATAATTGTCCCGGTCCGCAGCAGTCGTATCTCCGCGGCGGGCAATTTCTGCATATCCTTTAATATACGTCAATGGTGTCCTGAGTTCATGCGAGATACTCGCCAAAAACTCATTTCGTTCATTTTTCAATATTTCTAAATCACTGGCCAGAACCTTTATCGATTCACCGAGCTCACCCATTTCATCCTTCCCAAGCTTCGGTAGAGAGACTGAGAAATCCCCTTTACTGATCCGCTTTGTCGCATCACTCATCTTAATAAGTGGGTGCGTAACAGCCCTTGTCAAAAAGACAATGATAATCATCATAAAAAGAAGGGAAAGCAAGCCTGCGAGCAAAAAGTGCCTGTTTAACTCAGAAATTAAATCCTTAATTTTTTGCGTATTTTGGAACATATAGACATAACCTTTAACCTTATTATCTATAATTACTGGACTAATAGAGGCAATATAGGTTGCGTGCTTCCAGTCATCTTCTAAGATTAAACCATTATGAGGCACATTTTTTGGCGTTCTCTTTAAGATTTTCTTCATTTCATCCGTCACTTTATTGGACGACATATAAATGCCATCCTCCGGTGTTGTCAGGATGACCTGGGTATCAGTCCGTGCCTCCATCATTGCAATATGCCTGATCGTTTCTTCGTGGAAGGAAGCCTCAAGAATTTCGCGATGATTATTGCCCCGCGTTTGAAGAGCCGACAACTCATCATGGACCCGGGAATGAATGATATTATCGTGTAAAAAAAACATAGAAATACTTTCTAATAGAAAAATAGCGACAAAGAAAAGCAATCCTATTTTAAAAGAAATTTTATTCATAGAAAACAACTCCTCATACCCTAAGAATACTACATGTTTGACCATGAGGAGCCCTCAATTTGTAACCATTTTTTGAATCAAGGCTGTGTTAATGGTCATTGTTGATTCTTTAACACTGTTGATTGGAGCGGAAGGCGCGAAGACTCCTGCGGGAGTACGGGGCAGGGGAGACCCCGCAGGCGCCAAAGCGCCGAGTTATCATGAACGAAACTAGCTCCTACTCGTAAATACGTAGGTTAATTTGGTTAGAATGTTTATTGGAAAAAACAA
>NZ_JAQMWQ010000003.1 GCF_030403775.1 Paenibacillus sp. BSR1-1 | reverse complement strand
CCCGTTCCCATACCGAACACGGAAGTTAAGCTTCTCAGCGCCGATGGTAGTTGGGGCACGCGCCCCTGTGAGAGTAGGACGTTGCCAGGCACATGAAGAAGGACAATCCAATAGGATTGTCCTTTTTTGACGCTTTAAAAGAGTTTGACTGTAAAATACCGAAGTGGAAAGAACAAGGTCAAACCCATTAATCTAGCAGATGTCAAAATGAAACTCGCTAATTATTGTTCTTCTTTTGAATGTCATTGTTTAAACTCTGCATTAAAAGAATTTTCTCCTGAGTGAACAGATAAAAGGGTATCTGCATATCCGACAAGACGGTTCACAATCTCGTCTGAAATTGCATAAACAAGTTGGTGTAATTCTCTTTTGTGTAAATTAGGATCATCAAAAATGATAGTGGTGTTAATAAAAATATGTTTTGTATCATAAAGGTTATAGTGAATTATGGTTTTTCCAGCTGCTCCTCCAGTAACAGGATCCTTAAAACTTGGCAAAAAAATATACCATTCTTCTGCAGTTGGTGAGCGGAAGTTTTTTGTAAAGGTCATGCCTTTTATTTCTTCATCAACTTTTCCTTTAATATTTTCGTTTAACATATCAATAATATTATCTTCCACGAAAAATCCTTCTTCCTTAACACCTAGTTAATTCGCATAAACCTTTATTCATTAAGTTGAAACCCATTTTCTAATATAGCGGTCCTGATTTTTTCCTGGGAAAGTTCATTCTCATTGTACTCTATTTTTACTTCCCCATCTTCAGTGTCTACTAATGCCCTTTCAATGCCATCCATTCCGGATAGAAACGTTTCCAGCGTCTGAATCGACCGAGATTTACCTGCTTCTTTTAAATTAACAGTCATGTTTGCCAATGGGGATCATCCTTCCAGATATTTTACGTATTGACCGGATTTATTGCTTTTTTTCATTCACAGCCTTGTTTAGTATACGGTTATTTTCTAATCCATTTTCGCTAAAAGCGTTGTCGTTATCTAAGCTATTGGTGATACTTGCTTGATCTAAATTAGTATCTTTGTTAGCTGGTTGAGTATTGGTTGTTTTCGCCATCTGTCTTCATCCTTCCTAATCTTATAATTTTTCCACTTTTTGATTTAAAGAAGATCTTCTTTATTCATTCCATAGTGACCGGTTTAATGGATGATAGACCTTTTCCCCGTTTATTTGCTTATGGATGATTGGATTTTCGAATGAATTTTTGGGTTCTTGATTCCTTTTATGTCGGGCCCTAAAGCTTATACCGAGTATTTCTTGTATAAATCCATTAGGTGTAGCCATTTTTAACCCCCTTTTCGATAAAAATATTTTTGCCTTTTATGGTGCTGAAAATGTAAAAAGTTGAAAAATTGACCAACTTCCTGACAGCAAAACAGATAAAAAAGAATTTGGCGCTTTACACATCAGCTGTCTCATTGATAGCTTTTTTTATTTTTATAACAGTACAAACGGACAAGTTTCGACTTGGACGTTGTTTTATAATGGTTATTGATGCCAGGAAGGAAAATGAAAAAGCCATAAAGGCATATGAGGAGGTTGAGAAAATGACCGTACTGTTTGAGAAAAATGGGAAGGTTTGCACAATTACCATTAATCGGCCGGAGGTTAAAAACGCGGTTGACCAAAAGAATGCTAAAGAGCTTACAGAGGCTTTTCGAGAATTTGAAAAGGATGAAACTTTACGGGTTGCCGTCTTGTATGGATCAGGCGGGACTTTTTGTGCTGGGGCAGATTTGAAAGCCCTTTCTGTTGGAAATGGGAATGAAATGAATCTGGACATGTCAAAGGATGGTCCGATGGGTCCCAGCCGAATGCACTTATCCAAACCAGTTATTGCGGCAGTTTCAGGTTACGCAGTTGCCGGAGGATTGGAACTAGCCATCTGGTGTGACCTCCGTGTGATGGAACGGGATGCGGTATTTGGTGTTTTTTGCCGCCGCTTCGGTGTTCCGCTTGTGGATGGTGGGACTCAGAGGCTGCCCCGGCTGATTGGAATGAGCCGTGCACTGGATCTGATTTTAACTGGCCGTCCCGTCAAAGCGGAAGAGGCATTGATGATTGGTCTGGCAAATCGCATCGTAGAACCAGGTACTGCCAAAAAAGAAGCAGAAAAACTAGCTGCAGAAATCTCCGAGTTTCCTCAGGCCTGCATGCTAAGTGACCGGCAGGCCGTTTATCGTGGATTTGATCAGGAATTTGATAAAGCAATGCAGTTGGAGTTTCTATTAGGACTGAATGTTGTCAACAGCGGAGAATCCCGTGAAGGAGCGACACGTTTTTCAAACGGACAAGGAAAGCATGGCAGATTTTAATTTTGAACATTTGGAGGGAGAAATGAAAAATGAATGCTGTGGAATTAATAAAAAGAGGTGCCAGATTTTATCCAAATCATACAAGCGTTATTTTTCAAGGAGAAAAATTAACCTTCAACCAGGTATTTAGAAATAGTAATCGTTTGGCCAATTCCTTGTTAAACCTTGGACTGAAAAAGGGAGATCGAGTGGCTTTTTTATTGGCCAACTCCTTGCAAAGCGTTGAAATTGATTTTGCCCTTTTATTAACTGGGATTATTAAGGTTCCGTTAAATACCAGGCTTTCAGAGGAAGAACATATTCATATGATTAAGGAAACGGAAGCAAAGGCTCTATTATATACAGAAGAGTTCAGTGCGCGGGCAGAGCAAATCAAACTACACTGTAACAATCTCCACTTTTATTGTCAAATGAATGGAACGACAAAGGAACCGTGGATGCTTAATATGAATGAATTTATTCAAGGGGTTTCTGATGATGAACCAGCTGTAAAAGTTCTCGAGTCGGATCTGGCCAACATTCAATATACTTCCGGAACGACGGGAACCCTCAAAGCAGCCGTCCATACACAGGAAATCTGGGCCGCCATTTGCAATAACATTTTAACCTCAATAGAAATTCAAGAAGGGGATACGATGCTTCACGCAGCTCCTTTAACTCATGCATCAGGAGCCTTAGTGCTTCCACATTGGATTTCCGGAGCAGCCAATTTCATCCTGCCAAGCTTCGATCCCGAACAATACCTCCAAACCATTCACGATGAAAAACCAACAACCTTAAATCTAGTTCCTACCATGATTGTCATGCTTTTACACCACCCAAATGTAGAACAGTTTTCCTTTGAATCTATCAGGAATATTATTTACGGAGCTTCACCAATGCCACGTGAGGCTCTGAAACGAGGACTTGCCTTATGGGGTCCAAAATTCCTTCAATACTATGGCCAAACAGAAGCACCGCTATTTCTTTCAATTTTAAATAAGAAGGAACATACAGGTGAGGGAAAAGAAGCTGAAAATCGTTTGTTATCATGCGGCCGTCCCGTACCAACAGCTTCTATTAAAATTGTAGATCAAACGGGTGAAGATGTACCAGTAGGAGAAATCGGTGAAATCCTTGTGAAATCAAATCAAGGGATGACTGGTTACTGGAAATCTACTGAATTAACAAAAGAAACAATTAAAGACGGGTGGATTTTCACACGGGACATGGGATACTTCGATGAAAAAGGGTACTTGTTCCTTGTCGACCGCAAATCAGATATGATCATTTCCGGTGGATTTAACGTTTATCCGCGTGAAGTGGAAGAAGTGCTCTATCAACACCCAGCTGTAATGGAAGCAGCTGTGGTTGGAGTCCCTGATGAAAAATGGGGAGAAGCCATAAAAGCCTATGTGGTTCTAAAACCTGAACAAACAGCCGCTGAAGAGGAATTGATTCAATTTTGCAAAGAAAAGCTGGCTTCATATAAAAAGCCTTCTTCAGTGGAGTTTATTGAAGTATTGCCTAAAAGCCCAGTTGGTAAAGTCGTACGCCGTATTTTAAGAGAACCGCATTGGGCAGAGAAAGGCCGGAAAATTTAAAATCGGAGGGGTTCAAAAAAGGCAGGGTAAACCTGCCTTTAGTTTGTCATAATTTTTTCTTTCTCTTTACCAATCTATGTATTCTGAAAAAATATCCCTACAGGTAATTTATGGTATAATTAAAGAAAAATAGAAAGGCGGGGTAATATGGTTTTAAAAAGGGCCTCCAGCCCAAATGTTTTGCCGATCTTACTATTGTTAGTGTTGAGTGCAAATTATAGTCTGTACCATACAACATTGGGAATTCAATTGCTGCCTGATCAACCTAATTTAGTCGTTGTCGCATCCATGATCGATTTAGCGTTAATTTCTCCGATTTTATTTCTGGCCTGGATACGTAAATTAAACTGGAAAAACCTTATTTTTGGGATTGCCGGCGGCCTAATATTTGTTAGTTTCTATATTCCGAAGGAGTATTTAGCACCCTTTAAATCTGTAACATGGCTGGGTTTCGCTGTTGAAGGCAGTCTTTTCTTGTTGGAGATTTTGGTTCTTTTTTCATTGTTTAAATTTTTGCCCTCCATTGTTCGTTCTGTGAAAAGCAGTCCTCTGCCAGTTCTTTATTCTTTTTCAAACGCAGTAGAAAATCAAGTTAAATCCTATCCCATTATTCGAATCATTTGTTCAGAAATGCTCATGTTTTACTTTGCTTTTGCAGCCTGGAGAAAGAAACCCCAACAAGACACCAACATGTTTACATTGCATCAAAAATCAAGCTTGATGGCCATTCGAGTTATGTTGATTCATGCGACGGTCATTGAAATGGCTGGCCTTCATTGGATATTTCATGAAAAGTCTATGATATTGTCAATTGTTTTACTCGTAATCAACATTTATACCGTTTTTTTCTTTGTAGCTGATCTTCAAGCTGTACGCCTCAATCCTTTGGTTATTACGGAGGAGAAGATGTACATTTCATTAGGCCTGTTAAAACGAATCGAAATAAAGTGGTCCGAAGTTGAAAAAATCATCGATAATCCACAACAATTAATCCAAAAACAATCAAAAGATACAATCGAATTCATGGCCCGCGATTTTGAAGAAGTCCATCCGAATGTCATTTTAAAATTAAAGAAGCCTATCGAAGCTACTTTAATCATGGGGATGAAAAAAGAATTTTCGCGAGTAGCGATAAAAGTAGATGATCCGAATCAATTTAAAGAGGTTCTAAGGAAAAAATACGAATTAAATTGAGGGTCTGATATATGTCCGATTATTTATTTCTTATTAGTTTGGTTATAGGTTTGAACATGATTGTCGGTATTTTATTGGGGATGTCCGGAATTTCAGGATTTCTCCTTCCATTAATTTATGTAGGATTTTTTAAAATGCCTGTTCACGATTCCCTTGCACTAAGCTTCTTATCCTTTGCGGTCTCCGGCACCATCGGTACAATTTCCTATTGGAAATCTAAAAATATGAATTTTAAACTGGCCCTATATTTGAGTATTGGAAGTCTGCCAGGGGCATTTCTGGGAGTCCAAATAAATGTGTTAATTTCCGACTACTTGTCAAAACTCCTTCTCTATATATTCGTGTTATTAGCCGGATTATCCATTTTACTAAAGAGAACTAAAGATCCAGCAATGGAAAAAAGTCAAACAAAAATGTTAGATCATTCTTTATTAGCCATTCTACTAGGGTTTATTACAGCGGTCATTTGTGCCTTAACTGGAGCAGGCGGCCCTATCTTACTAGTACCGGTTTTGGCTGGCCTTGGGCTTAATATAAGGACAGCAGTGGGAGTCAGCCTCTTGAACTCCATCGTTATTGCCATTCCTTCTATATTAGGTTATTTTTCCCATGCAAGTATGGGAAATAGCTATATGTTAATTATTGGTAGTTTACTAGGGACAATTGCAGGGATTGTTATGGGGGTCCGTCTTGCAAATAAGGTGCCTATACCTCAATTGAAGATGATGATCGCCATTATTACGATCCTTTCTTCGTTATATATGCTCGTAATGCTAAATATTAGGGCTTAGCCCTTGGATTTTGGAGGTATGGATGAGTAAATTTTCTGTTAATCTTTCAACCATTTTTACGGAGGACCCTTTTTTGGAGCGGTTTAATAAAGCCCGAAATCATGGATTTTCTTATGTTGAATGCCAATTTCCTTATGTTCATTCAATTGAGGAGATCCAGAAGAAGCTTAACCAACATCAATTATCGATGGTGCTATTCAATTTGCCGCCTGGGAATTGGGAAAAGGGAGATCGGGGCATGGCAACCGATGCTAGCAGAATCCAGGAATTTAGGAGTTCAGTAAATGAGGGAATAAAGTATGCAGCAGCCTTGGATGTGCCTAGGATCCACTGCATGGCTGGCATCGTTGCTGAAAGTGACAAAGATACAGCAAGGGACGTGTATATCTATAACCTTTATTATGCTGGTAAGGAAATGGCCAAGCATGGTTTAACAGTATTAATTGAACCCATTAACCCATTTGATATGCCCGGTTATTTTCTAAGTGATATCTATCAGGCTGCTCAAATTCTTAAGACAGTTGCTTTGCCAAATGTAAAGCTTCAATTTGATTTTTACCATATACAAAGAATTCATGGAAACACTCTATCAATCTATCAACAATTTGCTGATATAATTGATCATATTCAAATAGCTGATGTTCCGGGGCGGCACCAGCCTTGCACAGGGGAAATGAACTATCAAGAGATTTTGCAATTTTTAAATAATTTATATGATGGTTACATCGGCCTGGAATATACCCCAAGTGGAAAAAGTGATGAAAGCTTTGAATGGAAATCGTTGACTAGAATAGGAGGATAATAGAATGAAGATTGGATTTGTTGGAACTGGCGTGATGGGTTCAAGGATGGTGAAACAGCTGCTTGACCATGGTTACAAAGTAGGCGTATATAACCGTACCAAGGAAAAGGTAAAGGTACTGGAGGAATATGGTGCATTCATTGCAGAATCGATTTCCTCGCTTGCGCATTCTAGTGATATCCTTTGTACTTGTTTATCGATGCCTGAGGATGTAGGAGAGGTTTATCTAGGAACTTCCGGTCTCCTCGAAAATGCTCAACCTGGTACCATTTGTATCGATTTTACTTCAGTTGGGGCAGAAACTAGCAATATAATCTTTGGGCAGGCGAATGAAAAAGGGATCGATTATCTGGATTCACCAGTAAGCGGTGGACCTGAAGGGGTGGAAAATGGAACCTTAACCATTATGGTTGGAGGCAAACAGCAGGCATTTGAAAAAATTTATCCTATCCTGAGTGTTCTAGGTGAGACGATAGAATATCTTGGTCCGTCTGGGTCTGGGAGCATTGCTAAGCTTCTCAATCAATATCTTGTCGCGGTCCATTCGCTGGCGGCCTCGGAAGCAATGGTAACGGGAGCAGCATTTGGCCTCGATTCGGAGCAGCTGTTTAATATTTTGAAGGTCAGTTATGGGGACAGCCGGATTTTACGGAGGCATATGGAACAATATGTGTTCGACCGTCAATTTCAACCTGGCGGGGCCGTGAAATATGTCCATAAGGATGTCCGTTTGGCAAACCAGCTTTTACAAGAGGCAGGAATGAACCAATTCACGGGTCAACTGGCAGAGCAGGCATTCGACCAGGCGATTGAGAAAGGTCTGCACGAATTAGATATGTCGGCCGTCATTCAGCCGATAGAAGAAAAATGCGGGGTAATCGTAAAGAAAACACGTTTACTATAGAATGAAGTGATTAAATATTTTAAAAATAAATAGTAAATTCAGAAAATTGATTGAATTTACATTTTTAAAGTGCTTTAATATAGGTAGTGGTTTTACTTATCAGATATGTGATAACTGAAAGAAAGGAGGGAGATCCTTGCAGGTAAAAAAAATCCCGGTCCTGAAGGTGTCTGATTCCGTTGCCGAACAAATCGAGGAAATGATCCGTTCGGGAATGTTTCTAGCCGGAGAAAAGCTTCCTTCGGTCAGGGAACTATGCGAGTTATTTGGTGTTGGACGTTCCGCTGTCCGAGATGCTATTACCACATTAAAAGGCAAAGGGATTGTCGATGTAAAGCGGGGAGAAGGAACCTTTATTCTCGAATTTGATTCAACTAGGCTGTTTAACAGCCATTTGCTGCTGACCAGTCCTAAAGATATCAGTGAGCTTTTTCAAGTTAGGAAAATCCTGGAGCCTGGAATTGCGGAGATGGCAGCAGTCCATCGTTCAGAGGCAGATTTAAATGTAATGGAAGAGATTTTTTCCAATCAATCCATTAAAGGGTGGGAATCGGATTATCTTTTACATAAGGTAATTGCAGAAGCGGCAGGCAATGAAATTATCAAACAGTTTCTGCAATTTATCTCTACAACGATGAAGAATGCCATGATTGATTTTCACCACTATATTGAGAAAAATCCAGCTACTGCCAAGATGATGGAACACCAGCATTTAGTAATCTATGAATCTATTAAGCATGGAAAACCTCAGCAAGCGAAACAAATGATGATGGAGCACTTGGATTTTGTCGAAAAAGAACTTCTGAACAGTCATGTCATCCGGCAAACAGTAGGCCGATAATGGAAAGAAGCAATTTTTTTGTTTGAAATCAGAAACGCCGTTGCGTATTACGAAACAATGGAGGTGTTGGTATTGATTACTGCAGAACTTTTTGCAGAGTTAAACTCTATTTTACCATCTGAGCGAATTATCGAAGAGAAGAATAATCATCCGCTTGGCAATAGCGGCCTGGTTAAGGTCATTCCTAAAACAGAGGAAGAGATCGCTGCTATTCTTCAGTTCGCCAATGAACATGGTAAAAAGGTATTTGTAGAAGGGAGCGGAACCAAAAGAGGGTTCGGCGGCTTGATCGAATCTGCCGATATTTTACTTTCGCTGTCGAACTATACAGGCATTGTGGAGCACGTAGTGGGCGACATGACGTTAACCGTAAAGGCTGGAACCAAATTTAAAGAATTACAGGAGTATTTGGCGCAATACAATCAAAAAATTTCACTTGACCCCTTCTGTCCCACGTCCGCAACAATGGGAGGAATTGTCGCATCGAATGACAGCGGTCCCAAACGGCTGGGGTATGGCTCTTCAAGAGACGTTGTCATTGGATTAAGAATCGTATACCCAGATGGTAAAGTGATTCGATCCGGCGGAAGGGTTGTAAAAAACGTAGCAGGTTATGACATGAACAAATTATTTATCGGCTCAATGGGGACGTTAGGCGTCATCTCTGAAGTAACAGTAAAACTGCGTCCGCTTCCTAAATATGAAAGTTTGATATTACTATCATTCCCAGAAGGTCAGATGGATGAAATCAGGAGGTTCGCTACAAAGCTCCTTGATTCAACTATGGAGCCGGTAACGCTTGAACTGCTTAGTCCAACTCTGTCTGAAAAATTGATGGGTCGAAACTGTAACACAGTAGCGATCGGACTCGAGGATGTCGAAACATCTGTTCGGTATCAAGAAAAATTTATCCAAAGCATTCAGCCAGACCATACAGAATTGAAAATTCTTGCAGGTCAGGATGCTCAAGCTTTTTGGAACCAATTTTATTCTCTTACTCCAATTTCCCCTACAGACAGCAGCACTTCAACTCAGACTTCATTGAAAATTGGTGTTATCAACATGGACGTTACCACAGTCATAAAAGAAAGTCATCTCCTTAGTGATACTCACAATTTGAAGGTCGAAGCCCATGGAGGATTAGGCCACGGTTTATGCCAGATAAACTTAAAAGGTGCAAAGGAAGATATTGTTTCCGCCATTCAGCAAATAAGGGAGTCCGTTACAAAACTGGGCGGTTATACCGTTGTGAAGCATCTGCCTTTTGCATTAAGACAAGAAATTGACACTTGGGGTCAAAAGCCAACGCATTTCTTCCTATTAGACGGGATCAAATCCAAGGTTGACCCGAAAAGAGTTCTTAATCCTAAGCGTTTTGTGGGAGGGATTTAATGATGAGTATCAAAGAAGCCGATTTAATGAAAGATCCCGCTTGCTCCACCGGTTTAAGTAATTATCTTTTGAAGGATCATCCGGATGAAAGTAAATGGGCCGATTGTGTTCATTGCGGCATGTGTTTAGAATCGTGCCCAACGTATGAGATTACCGGAATGGAGCAGCATTCCCCCCGCGGACGTGTACATTTGATTAAATCGGTGGCGGAAGGAAAACTCACTGTTAATGAACAGTTCATGGATCCGGTTTTCGCTTGTCTTGACTGCCGTGCCTGCACTACTGCCTGTCCAGCGGATGTGGAAGTCGGCGGTCTGATTGAGGAAGCACGGGGACAAATTCGCCAGGCCATGCCGTTAACAGGCCTGAAAGGCGCTGTAA
This sequence comes from Paenibacillus sp. BSR1-1, assembly GCF_030403775.1. Lineage (GTDB taxonomy): Bacteria > Bacillota > Bacilli > Bacillales > Cytobacillaceae > Neobacillus. The sequence goes on along the minus strand of NZ_JAQMWQ010000003.1, from coordinate 440,003 downwards.
GCAAAGTATTTCTGCAAGGGTTGTTCCCGCATCAAAACCGCTTGAATGGACTCGGGAGCCTGCTAAAATTTTATCAAAAAAGCGGCATGCAAAAGGTAGTCCGAAAGACAAAGCTGATCAATATCATGCCGCAGCATCTGGTTGATATGGAAGCGATTATGCCAGAAGTGAAAGAGCCGGTCCGAAAAAAATATAAAGATGTTAATGTCATTAAGGCAAAGGGAGAATCCAAGCGAGAGGTATCCTTCTTAACCGGCTGTGTGATGGATGTCATGTTCAGCGATATTAATGAGGCAACGATTAATGTCTTAACTCGTAACGGAAATGATGTGACGATTCCGAAGAACCAAACCTGCTGCGGGGCGCTGCATGTCCATGCAGGAGACCGTGAAACCGGAAGGAAGCTGGCCAAACAAAATATTGAGGCTTTCATGGATTCGGATAAGATTATTGTTAATGCAGCCGGCTGTGGCTGTGCCCTCAAGGAATATCCGGAATTGTTCCGTGAAGACCCTGAGTGGCATGAAAAGGCAGAAGAATTCGCCGCCAAGATAGAAGACATTTCAAAACATCTTTATGATACAGGTTATGACATACCAAAAGCGGAATTAAAAACAAGGATCACGTATCATGATGCCTGCCATTTGGCACATGGACAGGGAATCCGTCAGGAGCCGCGGGACCTATTGATCAATATTCCTGGAGTGGAAATGGTCCAAATGCCAAATTCGGACCGCTGCTGCGGCAGTGCAGGAATTTACAATATTACGAATCCAGAAATGGCATCTGCTGTGCTTGATAACAAAATGCAAAATGTGCCTGAAGATGTCGAAATGATATCGATGGGCAACCCGGGATGTATGCTCCAGATGGCAATGGGCGTACAAAAAAACGGCAGAAATCAAAAAATTGTGCACACTGTTCAGCTCCTTGATTGGGCGTACCAAAAAGAAGACGGAAAGGGGGAACGGTAATGGCTGTAAAGGGAATCAAATCAAACGATCGGCATATTTTAAATCTTGCTAACATCGTGGGCGATGCCCGTTCGATCATTTACCATAAGGAAGATCTTATCGCCTATGATTGTGATGGGTTTACCTTACACAAGCACTTGCCTAAGGCGGTTGTATTTCCGAAAAACACCGAGGAAGTGGCAGCTCTTGTTAAATATTGCGCTGAACATCAGCTTCCGTTTCTCGCCCGCGGAGCAGGAACAGGGCTAAGCGGGGGAGCCATCCCCTTAAATGGTGAAGTAATTATTAGTCTAATGCGTATGAAAAAGCTTCTAAGTGTCGACTTTGAAAACCGTCGTGCTGTTGTTCAGCCAGGCTTTGTCAATTTGAAACTGACGAATTCCATTTCGGATAAAGGCTATTATTATGCTCCTGATCCTTCGAGTCAGTATTGCTGCACAATCGGTGGAAATGTCGCGGAAAATGCCGGCGGTGCTCACTGTCTTAAATACGGAGTGACCACCAATCATATTCTTGGGCTTGAGGTGGTTTTGCCAAATGGTGATATCGTTGAAATCGGAGCGAACGGCATTCCAGATGAACCGGGCTATGATTTGCTTGGCCTGCTGACTGGTTCTGAGGGGACCTTGGGGATTGTTACGAAAATAACAGTCCGGATTCTGAAAAACCCGGAAGCAAAGAAAACGGTTCTTGCCTATTTTGATAATGTGGAAGACGGTAGTCAGGCAGTTTCCGATATTATTTCAGCCGGGATTGTTCCTGCTGCACTCGAAATGATGGACAAAACGGCGATTGAAGGGGTAGAAGCGGCGGCATTCCCAGTTGGACACCCTAAGGATATTGAAGCCGTGCTCCTAATTGAAGTAGACGGGATTGCAGATGGATTGGATGAGCAAATTAATCAAATTCTGGGCGTATGCAGAAAAAGAAACGTACGTGAGGTCAGAGCGGCAAAGGATGAGGCAGAACGCGGCAGATGGTGGGCGAACCGGAAAACAGGATTCGGTGCAATGGGTGCGATTTCTCCAGATTACTTAGTACAGGACGGCGTCATTCCTCGGAGCAGGCTGCCGGAAGTTTTGAGCCGCATTAATAAAATTAGCGAAGAATCCGGTCTTCGCATCGCGAATATATTCCATGCAGGGGACGGAAACCTTCACCCGTTAGTTCTTTTCGATGCCAGGATTCCTGGTCAAAGTGAAAAAGCTTTGGAAGCTGGCAGTGCCTGCCTTCAAGTTTGTGCGGATGTAGGCGGCACCATCACAGGTGAGCATGGCGTCGGTATCGAGAAAAGAGAGGAAATGCGCTTCGTCTTTACGGATGAGGAAATTATCGCGCAAACCGATATTCGCTCGGTTTTCAATCCTGATAATCTATTAAATGCTGGAAAACTATTTCCGATGCCGGGGCGATGTGTGGAAATTAAGAAGGAAATCAAAGAGAGAAGTTCATGAGGACAGGTATGTCGTTGACCCTGTCTGTATGAAGGAGATAATGAAAAAACTTCCTAATTACCGAGGGCCGCGATTTTCTCTGCTGATACTTGCTGATGGGCATTAGGAGCTCCTCCTAATTACCTCGAGAGGTCTATTTACTTGCTGATGGGCATTAGGAGCTCCTCCTAATTACCTCGAGCGGCCTTTTTACTTGCTGATGGGCATTAGGAGCTCCTCCTAATTACCTCGAGCCGGCTTTTTACTTGCTGATGGGCATTAGGAGCTCCTCCTAATTACCATGGGTCGGCTTTTTTTCTGCTGATGGTAATTAGGAGCTCCTCCTAATTACTTCGAACCGGCTTTTTACTTACGGATGGGCATTAGGAGGACTCAGTTTCGATCATCAACCCCAACTAAAAAAAATAATATCTATATTTTCTTAAAATTATTGAAATAAAATGGATAATCATGCTATTATTTTTTTAACGAATAATGAAACAGCGTTTCGTAATAACAAACAAGTCCGAAGTCCAATCATATTTTTTACGAGATTACTGTTTTAAAAGTAATTAAAGGAGGAACGTACGATGACAAACTATGTAAACAAAGGAAAACTTCAGGTAGCTCAGGAACTCTATGAATTTATCAATACGGAAGCCCTTCCGGGAACTGGTGTAGATGTTGACCAATTTTGGTCCGGTTTTGAAGCGTTGATCGGCGAATTAACTCCGAAAAACAAGGAGCTGCTCGCTACTCGTGATGAAATTCAAAACAAGCTGAATACATGGTACCGTGAAAATAAGGGTAATTTTGACTTTGAAGCCTATCAATCCTTTTTAACGGAAATTGGCTATCTTGAACCAGATGTAGAAGATTTCGAGATTGGAACGACAAATGTAGATGACGAAATCACCGTTCAAGCTGGCCCGCAGCTGGTTGTTCCAGTTAATAATGCCCGCTATGCCATCAATGCAGCCAACGCCCGCTGGGGAAGCCTGTATGATGCCCTTTACGGAACAGATGCCATCAGTGAAGAGGAAGGCGCCACACGCGGAGGAGGCTACAATCCTGTCCGCGGTGCAAAAGTAATTGAGTTTGCCAGAAATTTTCTTGATCAATCAGCTTCATTAAAGGATGCGTCTCATAAGGATGCTGTTTCCTACACAGTAGCAAATGGCGCTCTAAAAGTGATCCTAAGTAATGGTGCCACAACTGGCCTATTAGATGAAGCAAAGTTTCTCGGCTATCAAGGGACTCCGGAAAACCCATCCGCAATCTTGTTAAAAAATAACGGACTTCATTTTGAAATTCAAATCGACCGGAACCATCCAATTGGCAGAAACGATGACGCGGGTGTCAAGGATGTGTTCGTTGAATCCGCGATTACGACCATTATGGACTGCGAAGATTCTGTTGCTGCAGTAGATGCGGAAGACAAAGTGCTGGTTTATCGAAACTGGTTAGGACTTATGAACGGAACCCTCTCTGCTACTTTTGAAAAGGGCAATAAAACGCTGACTCGTACGCTCAATCCGGACCGCCGCTACCAATCTCCTAATGGAGGAGAGGTTACATTAAAGGGCCGTTCTTTGTTATTTGTCCGAAACGTAGGGCATTTAATGACCAATAGCGCGATTCTTGATCAAAACGGCGAGGAAATTCAAGAAGGAATTTTGGATGCTGTGCTTACAAGCCTTATCGCGAAACATACTCTTTTAGGGAATGGTCCATTCCAAAACACGGAGAAGGGTTCAGTCTATATCGTAAAACCTAAAATGCATGGTTCAGAAGAGGTTGCTTTTGCGAATCAGCTATTTGACCGCGTGGAAGATCTGCTTGGTCTCGAGCGTAATACCCTTAAAATCGGGGTAATGGATGAAGAACGCAGAACAAGTTTGAACTTAAAGGCATGCATTAAGCAAGTAAAAGACCGGATTGTCTTTATTAATACCGGATTCCTTGACAGAACAGGCGATGAAATTCACTCTTCGATGGAAGCGGGGCCGATGATTCGCAAAAATGATATGAAATCATCCAAATGGCTTCAGAGCTATGAACAATCCAATGTCATTGCAGGGCTTTCCACTGGTTTTAAAGGCGTAGCGCAAATCGGCAAAGGCATGTGGGCAATGCCGGATTTAATGGCGGAAATGCTGAAGCAAAAAATTGGTCACGTAAAAACAGGAGCCAATACAGCTTGGGTGCCATCTCCAACGGCTGCGACCCTGCACGCATTGCACTACCATGAAGTCGATGTCAGAGAAGTACAAAATCAAATGCTGAATCAGACGGCAGACTACAGGGAAGATATCTTGCAATTCCCAGTTGAGAAAACCCCTTCTTGGACACCTGAGGATATCCAGTCCGAACTCAACAACAACTGCCAAACTCTTTTAGGCTATGTGGTCCGCTGGGTTGACCAAGGGGTTGGCTGTTCGAAGGTATTAGATATCAATAACGTGGGATTAATGGAAGACCGCGCAACCTTACGGATTTCCAGCCAGCATTTAGCAAACTGGCTCCACCACGGCATTTGTTCAAAAGAGCAGGTCCTTGAAACATTAAAGCGCATGGCCAAAGTGGTAGATGAGCAGAATGCCGGAGATTCCTTGTATCGAAATATGGCTCCGAACTATGAGGATTCCGTTGCTTTCCAGGCTGCTTGCGAATTGATTTTTGAAGGCTATGACCAGCCAAATGGCTACACCGAGCCGATTCTTCACCGCAGACGAATTGAGGCGAAGGCAAAGTTCGCAGTCAAACAATAAAAAGTAACCCAAGGCATTCTATACACTAGAATGCCTTGGGATGTTCACTAAGAGTTACATAAAAAACGATACTTAAGAGGGGAGAATGACAATGAAATTTACTAGATTTACTCAAGGATCAACTGTGTATTCCGGAGTGTTGACAGAAAATACGATCCAGGAAATTAAGGGAGATATTTTTGGAGAATGGGAGTATACAGGAAACATATTTTCATTGGCTGATGTGACTCTTCTATCACCTCTACAGCCTAACCAAATTATTGGTATTGGAGCAAACTATGTATCAAAACGGGAAGACCTGCCAGCGGAGCTTCCGGAAATTCCGGTTTTCTTCTTCAAACCAACCTCTTCCGTTATTGGACCTGAGGAAGAAATCGTTATTCCTACGGGCATCGAACAAGTAAAGTTCGAATCCGAGTTGGCGATCGTGATTGGGAAAGAAGCGAAAAATGTTCCTGAATCCGAAGTGCTGGACTATGTATTCGGATACACCATTGGGAACGATGTAACTGCGCCACAATTTTTCCATCAAGATGGTCATTGGACAATTGGAAAATCTTTTGATACCTTCACGCCGCTGGGGCCAGTGATTGAAACAGAATTGGATCCATTTGCGGTGAAGGTCGAGGCAAAATTGAACAGTGTGGAGAAGCAAAATAGTGCTACTGAGTTAATGATTATTCCAATCCGAAGAATGTTATCGTATTTGACAAAAGTGATGACACTTAAGCCGGGCGATGTCATCCTGACGGGCAGTCCTGTTGGTGCTGAATTTGTCGGTGCCGGGGAAATCATCGAATGTGAGATTAAAGAAATTGGTACATTACGCAATAGCTTTGTATTGGCAAAAGAGCACGCTAAATCATAATCCTGCCAGCCAATGACCGGTAAAAAATTTGTGCTATAATGTAAGCTATTATGGACAGCATTTCGAGGTGAGCAATTGTGGAGAGAGAGAATATGGTTAAATCTGTAAGCCGAGCATTGGATATCATTACCTTGGTAAGCTTAAAAAAGGGCGGTCTTGGTGTTACAGAGATTGCCAATCAAATAGATATTAATAAAAGCTCTGTTTACCGGATCCTGTCAACACTTGTCCAGTATGGTTATGTTGAGCAAGATGAAGATACCGGCCGCTATAAGCTTGGTTATAAATTCTTAGAAGTAAGTTCAAAGCTGCTAGAATCCATTGATTTAAGGTCTGAGGCAAAGCCTTTCCTGCAGGAATTGGAGAACGAGACCAACGAAGTCATCCATCTTACCGTTTATGATCAAGGAGAAGTAGTATATATTGAAAAATTAGAGGGCAATGAGACACTTAGGATGCATTCCAAAGTAGGAAAAAGGGCTCCAATGCATTGTACTTCAGTTGGCAAAGCGATCCTTGCTTATCTTCCTTCGCATGTTGTACTGGATATCCTCGAGCGTAAAGGCATGCCGATGCACACAGATAAAACCATTACGAATAAAGAGGAATTTATCCGCGAGTTGGCGGATGTGAAGCGGAAGGGCTATGCACTGGACTTAGAAGAAAATGAATATGGCATCACGTGCATTGCTGCACCTATCTTTGACCACTTAGGGAAGGCCATTGCAGCCGTCAGTATTTCGGGGCCGACGATACGAATGACAGAGGAGAGGTTAAAACAGCTCCAAGCCCGAATGATTCACATTGGTAAACAAATTTCAGCGCGACTTGGTTTTGAAAGTAGAATGATGTAAGGAAAAAAGACATTTGGCCAATATAACGGTATATTGGTCAAATGTTTTTTTATTTCTCAATAAGTAGAATTTTCTAAAAATTATTGAAATTAAGGTAAAACATAGTATAATGAAGAAGGATTAAATGCTGTTATTTGCCAATCTATATTATGGCTGTATAACACTGTTTCTTCCTATGCAACAAATTAAAAACGCTGTTTCGCAATAAGAAACAACGGGGGGTGTTACGTTTCAAATTGAAAAATGTATTAATAGAGTAGCCGTTTCTCGGGTCACTTACATATTTATCAGTCATCATAGATCCTATTCATCTTTTCCATCAGAACAATGATTCTGATGAGGGAACAAATTATTTTATATGATGGGGGATAAACTATGACTTTTACACAAAATTTTACAGCGGTTGGAGATAGTCTCGCGCTGTCCGCTTTGGTAGCACTTATACCAATCTTATATTTTTTCTGGGCTCTAGCCATTAAGCGTATGAAGGGCTATGTGGCCGGATTAACAACACTCCTCATTGCCTTAATCTTAGCAGTCGTTGCATTTAAAATGCCTGCCGGGATGGCGGTTATGTCTGCCACACAGGGGGCAGTATATGGAATTTTGCCAATCGGCTGGATCATCATTACATCGGTTTTCCTTTATAAATTAACCGTTAAGACAGGCCAATTCGATATTATCCGTAATTCGGTCGTTTCACTCACGGAGGATAGACGTCTTCAAGCTCTTTTGGTAGCGTTTTCATTTGGAGCTTTCCTTGAAGGGGCTGCTGGTTTTGGCGCTCCGGTTGCCATTTCGGCTGCGCTTCTTGTTGGTCTTGGATTTAATCCACTTTACGCTGCCGGCCTTTGTTTAATTGCCAATACTGCACCAGTTGCCTTCGGTGCCATCGGTACTCCAATCATTGCGGTTGAAGGGCCTACTGGAATTTCTGCGATCGAAATTTCCAAAATGGTCGGCCGGCAATTGCCGTTCTTATCCTTATTCGTTCCCTTTTATTTAATCGTCATCATGGCTGGCTTTAGAAAAGCAATGGAAGTTTTACCAGCCATTTTAATCACGGGGATTACTTTTGCAGTGACCCAATACTTGAGCTCCAACTTTCTTGGACCGGAACTTCCCGATATTTTATCTGCACTAGTATCATTATTTGCCTTAGCTATCTTCTTGAAATTCTGGAAGCCGAAAACGATTTTCCGCTTTAAAGCCGAACAGGAAATGGCTTCTGCTGTTACCGCCCGCTCACTAGAAAATAAGCAATTAAAATATTCAGGCGGCCAAATTTTTAAAGCCTGGTCACCATTCCTTGTTTTAACTGCCTTTATTACGATTTGGGGAATTCCAACAGTCAAACTGGCTTTGACTGGTCATTATGAAGGAACAAATGCTATTTTGAAAGCGGTTAACACTCTGGGTCATGCCTTAACTCTTCTTCCTGAAGTTCCTTTGTTAAATAATAAAGTCATTAATTCTGCTGGTGCTCCCGTCGCGGCCATTTATAAACTTGAAATTCTAGGTGCTGCCGGTACTTCGGTGCTTATTGCTGCCTTTGTCACGAAGTTTATTGTAAAGATTTCATGGAAGGAATGGGTGGCCACCTTTGGGGAAACGCTGAATGAACTAAAGTATCCAATCATTACAATTGCATCAGTAGTAGGGTTTGCGTATGTGACAAACGCCTCAGGAATGAGTACGACACTGGGAATGTCGCTTGCAAAAACAGGTTCCCTATTTGCCTTTTTCTCACCACTCCTTGGATGGTTAGGTGTGTTTATCACGGGTTCAGATACTTCGTCGAACCTTTTGTTCGGTGCGATGCAAAAGGTTACCGCTCTGAACCTTGGCATGGACCCGGTATTGGCCGTCGCTGCTAACTCTTCCGGCGGGGTAACCGGAAAAATGATTTCCCCGCAATCTATTGCAGTAGCCTGTGCAGCCGTTGGTCTGGCAGGAAAAGAAGCCGACTTGTTCCGATTCACCGTTAAACACAGTATCGTGCTGGTTGTGATCGTCTGTATCATGACCTTCCTGCAAAATAGTAGTTTGTTAGGTTGGATGGTTCCTTAAGATAGTATCTTAAAAACAAAAGAGCCTATTGGATTAGGCTCTTTTGTTTTTTACGACCTTTTTCTTTTAACTAGAATCATATAAGATAGGACTGCCCCACAACCGGCACAAACAATCACAATCCCCATCGGTATGGTTGTCTGTCCGGCGCCGATTCCAACTAAAGGAGCCGCTATTCCGCCAAAGGCAAAGGATGTAACACCCAGTAAGGCAGAAGCACTTCCGGCATTTTTCCCTTGTGATTGCATGGCAAGGGAAAATCCTGCTGTATTCACCATACCTACACTGGATACAACGAAAAATAAGGGAATCAAAACGAAGATTAACTTTGCCTGTAATAATAAAAGGAGCAGCAAAACGATACCAGCGATTGAGGACATTCCCAAACCAATTTTGAACAGTTTCGTTTCAGGAATTCTCCCTGCCAATCTCCCAGCCGTTTGACTATTGATCATGATTCCAATTGCATTTATGGCAAAGATCAGGCTAAACATTTGCGGGGAGGCTCCATAAATATCCTGAATGACAAAGGGAGAACCGGAAATATAAGCAAACATACCAGCAAAGACTAATCCTTGTGCTAAAGCATATCCCATAAAGCTTCGATCTGATATCAGTTTTAAAAAAGGATAAAATGTATTCTTAATGCCGCCAGCCGAACGCTTTTCCTCAGGCAGCGTTTCTCGCACACCAAAAAGAATAACAAAAAACATCACGAGTCCAATGATACTTAAAACAATAAAGACACCTTGCCAGGGAAATGCTTTAAGCAGCTGAGCACCTATAACTGGAGCGAGGATTGGCGCAAGCCCGTTCACCAATGCGAGCAGTGAAAAAAACTTGGTTAATTCACTGCCAGAATATAAATCTCTAACAATCGCCCTTGAGATCACAATTCCTGCTGATCCGGCAAAGCCCTGAATAAGTCGCAATATAATTAACCCCCAGATGGAAGGGCTAAATACACATAATAGGGATACGATAAAGTAAATGATTAAGCCAACCAAAAGTGGTTTACGGCGTCCAGTTACATCACTGATCGGTCCCGTTAATAGCTGTCCTGATGCTAAGCCGATGACGAAAAACGAAAGGCTGAGCTGCACAGACGAGGCGTTCGTATGGAAATCTTTTGCGATATTTGGCAGTGCCGGCAAATACATATCAATGGATAAAGGGCCAAATGCGGCAAGTGAACCGAGTACAATCGCCATCCATATCCGTTGGGAACGTGAAAGCACCTCCTGTTTATTTGCTGGCTTTTCTATTAGATCCCCCATTAAGCAAATCATTCCTTCCATTTATGTAAATTCAATTTAGTTACTTAAGATTTATTTATGTTAACAGATTTTTCTAGATTACGGAATTCAAATGATTTTTTAACTATAAAAAAATTTGACTTTAGAAAAAGAAGATTGATACCATTATTATCAGATAATTCGTAATAATATTAATTATTGAAGGGGGAGTTTTCAATGACCTTGATCCATTCTGTAACTGGACAAGTTGATTCATCTGAATTAGGTGTGACCTTGGTACACGAACATATGCGTGTTCGTTCTGAATCTGTCTATGTTCAGTTTCCACATTTGTATGATGAAGAGAAAGAATTCGCTAAAGCAGTCGAGCAAGTGAACAGAGTCAAAGAACTTGGTGTGAAAACCATCTGTGATCCCACCGTGATGGAGCTTGGCCGAGACATCCGCTTTATTGAAAGGGTCGCCCGTGAAACAGGGGTTCAAATCATTGCTGCAACCGGAATCTACTCCTATCACTATATCCCGCCGCACTTCCAGAATTGTAATATCGATTATATGGCGGATTTATTTGTCCGTGATATTGAAGTGGGAATTCAAAATACCTCCATTAAGGCAGGCTTTTTAAAATGTGCCACGGATGCACAAGGGATTACTCGAGATGTGGAAAAAGTCATTCGTGCAGCGGCACGAGCACATAAACGAACGGGTGTACCGATTATGACTCATTCACATCCTAAAAGCGGGACCGGTATAAAGCAGCTTGATATCCTTCTTGAAGAGGGAGTGGATCCAAAACGGGTGCTTATTGGTCATACTGGAGATACCGATAACATGGAGTACATACTGAAGGTTCTTGATCATGGTGCATTTATTGGTATGGACCGCTATGGGATAAATAGGGAGTGTACAATCGAGGATCGAAATACGACCGTTATCGAGCTAGCCAAACAAGGCTATGCAGACCGTATGTTCCTATCACAAGATTACTGTTGTACGCTTGATTGGTATCCAGAAGGTACCGCCGAGAAAATGAACCCTAAATGGACGATGAGTTTTATTCTTGAAGAGATTATCCCGGAATTGAAAAGGTATGGGGTAACGGAGGAACAAATTAACGTCATGATGGTTGATAATGCCCGGCGTTGGTTTGAGGGTTAATAGAAATTTATCAATATAAAGTATTGGCTGCCCATCTTTCTCTTAGGGCAGCCTTTATTATTAACCGGATTATTTATTAGTTAAGTTATGGCTTATTTTAACAAACAGAAATGAATTTTTAAGAATATTCTTTAGAAATCCATGTTTGCACATATGTTAAAAATATTTGCGCAGAAGTTGAAAGCATTGTTGTGTCTTTGACGGCAATTCCTAAATCTCGATATGATGGAATTTCTAATTCTTTATATACTACCTTGCGAGATGTATTCTTTAATACTAACTCAGGTAAAATACTTATTCCTAACCCTTTTTCAACCATAGCAATAACTGCATAATCATCTTTTTCGACAAAGTGAACATTTGGCGCTATTTGATGAATTGTAAATATCTCTGATATCTCATCATCGGCACCTTCATAAAGTTTTATGTATGGATATTTTGATAAGTCTGAGATTGGAAAAAATGCGTCATGTGCACGAGGATGATTTTCAGGCAAAACAACGACAATAGGGTCTCTTCTTAGGAATATCGTCTCTAACTGTTTATTAGCGGGCACTCGAACAAAAGCGCAATCTAATCTCCCATCCATAAGCCATTTTCCATTTTCTTGATACGTACCATGTAATAATTCAAATTGAATTTTTGGAAAGTCCAATCTAAAATTCTTTATCATGCCCGGAAGCCATTGTGCTGACACACTAGTAAATGTTCCAACTCTGATTAGACCTGATTCTAATCTATGTATCTCGTCTAATTTGTTATTCAGATTATGTTGACAATTCAATACGGCCTGAATATATGGTAATAGTTGCTTGCCATCTGAAGTAACAGTAGCACCTGAACGGTCACGGTTCAGTAGTTTAAGTCTGAATTCACTTTCCAATGCATTTAACATATGGGTGATCCCAGACTGGGTGTAACCTAGTGTCTGTGCAGCCTTTGTCAAACTCCCTAGTTCAATTGTTTTCAAAAAAGCTTCGTATTGTGAAATATTCAAAATCAGTCCTCGCCTTCATGAGTAAATCTCATGATTTTCATTAGAAACATGATTTTTACTAATTTAATAATGCGAATTATAATGAAAATACAGGAAATTATCAAGAGACAAAGCGGTTTACAAAAGGAAAAGGAAATAACTTCCACCAATACTTAATACACGACGAGGTGAAAGTTAGATTACTTGTGTAATCCCCAAGTTTTATTGCATGTTTCCACGCAGATTGTCTGGAAAAACGCGCACCACATATCTCGGCTGAACCCCAATTAAAGTAAATGATAGAACCATATAATATAAAAATTAAATATTAGTAGAAGTAAAGACGATTTTGTAGTAGTAAAAGGGTTATGAAATTACAAATTATAAACAAAGAGGGAATAGAGATGAAAATACAAATAAAAGCTGATTTAATGCTACTAATGGTTACATTTTTTTGGGGTGCATCCATCTTACTTACAAAGGTTGGTCTCAATTACATAGAAGAATATAATTTAATCGCATTACGTTTTATTATTGCTTTTCTTTTATCAGGTATAGTATTTTACAAGCACTTAATCAAAATTGATTTTAAAACTGTAAAATATGCGTTTATATTAGCTTCTATTTTATTTATAGTTTATATTTTTGCGACTTTTGGTACAAAGTATACAAGTGTTTCTAATGCCGGTTTCTTATTGGGCCTTACAGTCATTTTTATTCCAGTATTATCATCTATAATTTTAAAGCAAAGACCTGAAAAAAAAATTGCATTAGGGATTGTTTTAACCATAGTAGGAATAGGATTATTAACGTTAAATAACGAATTAAAGATAGCTAATGGTGATATATTATGTATCTTATCTGCTTTATTTTATGCGGTACATGTCATCGTTACGGGAACAGTGACTAAACATGTTAATTCAATTACTCTTGGGGTTGTACAACTAGGTTTTGTCGGCCTATTTAGTCTCATTTTCTCCATGTTTATGGAAACCCCAAAACTTCCTGATACTGTTGAATCATGGTTTTCTATCTTAGCCTTAAGCATATTTTGTACAGCAATAGCTTTCATTGTTCAGGTTATTGCACAGCAATATACTAGCCCTACACATACAGGTCTTATTTTTTCATTAGAACCTGTTTTTTCAGCAGGTTTTGCTTTCATTTTCACGGGTGAAACGCTCACATTTAAAGGCTACTTAGGCGCAGTACTCATATTATTTAGTGTATTAATTGCTGAGCTAGATTTTAAAAGTCTATTAAAACTAAATTATAAAAATAAAATGGAATAGACATTTCGCTAAGGTGAAAAGCAAAAAGGGAAACTAAGAAACTTTAAGTGAATAATAATTTTATTATGTAAACAATATTTAATATAGGACTTTAGGGGTACCAAAAATTACAACTTCCGTTTAATTTGAATCCATGATATATTTCTCTTGTAAGTTCTTAACGGAACTTCTTAGTCCAACAAGGAAACTAGGAAACTGGTCAGGGCGGGAACGCAGCAGCCATAACGAGTGAAATTGTGTGGGCTATTACATAACACGAAAAGCACTAGACGCTAAACTCTTGTCATTGAGTTTAGCGTCTTTTTGTTGTCCCATAATTCCGGAATAACAAACGTCAAATCATCGTAAATTTTATAGATTCTCGAATTCTAAAAAAGGGGTTATAAAAATGAATCGAACAAATTTACGAATTATTGACCTAAGTGTGCCAATGGACAATAAAGCAAAAGAGCCCTTTCCACCGGAGATTATCTATGAATCGCATCAGCAGGGAGCAAAGCAGGCAGCTCAAGTCTTAGGCCTGGAGCCTAGGGATTTTCCCGACAGTGCTGCTTGGGCTGTCGAAACAGTAACCTTAACGACACATACCGGTACACATGTGGATGCACCATGGCATTATGCTGCCACTACTGCGGGTAATCCCTCCCGAACGATTGATGAACTTCCTCTGGAATGGTTCTATGGCAATGGTGTTCTTTTTGATTTTAGTCAGAAACCACAAGGGTACGAGATTGTGATTGATGATTTTGAAAAACAGCTGGGAGAAATGGACTACCAATTGAAGCCGTACGATATTGTCCTAGTCCGAACAGATGCAGATAAAAAATATTATCAAGAAAATTATGCGGCTGTCCATGCAGGTGTTTCCGCGGAAGCAACCAGATGGCTGATTCAAAAAGGAATTAAAGTAATGGGAACGGATGGCTGGGGATGGGATATCCCGCTATATAAACAGGCGGAAGATTATAAAAATAATCCGCGTGACGGAGTCCTTTGGGCTGCTCATTACGTTGGAAAAGAGGCCGAGTACTGTCAAATAGAAAAATTAGCAAACCTGGAATTACTCCCAAAAAGGTATGGCTTTAAAGTAGCCGTATTTCCAATAAAAATAAAAGCCGCCAGCGCAGGATGGGCGCGGCCTGTTGCTATTTTTGAGTAGGGTTTTGTCAAGGTCGATTCTGCAATAGAGCTTAAAGGGCACGATCGCGCTGTTTTGCCAGGACCAAGCCCACTATAGCCCTTATAGAAGACCCGACCGTGCTATTTAGCTAGGACCGATTCCTCTATAGAGCTTCTAGAAGACACGACCGTGTTATTTTTGCAGGACCGAGTCCACTATAGAGCTTCTAAAAGACACGACCTTGCTATTAAGCCAGGACCGAATCCTCTATAGCCCTTATAGAAGACACGGCAACAGTTTTTTGTCATCCTCAAGTCCGCAAATCAAATTTAGAAGTAATTTTCCCTTATAAAAAAATTGTTTATTCGTTTTTTGAAAATTTTGTCTTGATTATTATCAAAAACCATTATAGAATAAGAAAAATCGAAAAATTCAAAATTAAACACGATGATTGGGAGTATTAAGGAATATTTATTGCTAAGAGAACTGTCGGCTGGTGAAAGACAGTCAATAAATTCCCCAACTCGCCCAGGAGTGGTAGGGCTGATATGTAGGCCATAACGGTTGACCGCCGTCATCAAGTCATAAAGTGGATTCGTTTAGTTCCTATTCGAATCAAAAAGAGTGGTACCACGTAGGCAAAGCCTGTCGTCTCTTATGAGATGATGGGCTTTTTTATTTTTAAAAAAATGAAAAGGTGGCCGTGACGATGAAAAATGTTGAAAAGTATACAAGAGGATATTTTATGCCCCCAGTGAAAAGCATGAAATGGACACAAAAAGAATACATAACAGAAGCTCCGACCTGGTGCAGTGTAGACCTAAGAGATGGAAATCAGGCACTGGTCATTCCAATGAGCCTTGAAGAGAAGCTGGAATATTTTCAAATGCTTGTTAAAGTGGGCTTTAAGGAAATCGAAGTGGGCTTTCCTGCTGCATCCGAAACGGAATTTGCTTTTTTACGTACGTTGATTGAGCAGGATTTGATTCCGGAGGATGTAACGGTTCAAGTGCTAACACAATCTAGAGATCATATTATTGAAAAAACCTTTGAAGCGCTGCGTGGGGTGAATAAGGCAGTAGTACACCTTTACAATTCCACATCTGTAGCACAGCGGGATCAGGTATTTAGAAAACCGCAAGAAGAAATCATCGACATTGCGGTAACCGGTGCGAAATTACTTCAAAAATATGCGTCGGAAACGGAAGGGAACTTCCAATTCCAATATTCGCCGGAAAGCTTCACAGGGACAGAGATGGAGTTCGCGCTTGAAATATGCAACCGGGTGCTAGATATTTGGCAGCCTACAGCTGAAAACAAGGTGATTATCAACCTTCCAGCGACGGTGTCGATGTCTATGCCACACGTGTACGCAAGTCAGATTGAATTTATGAGTGATCATTTACACTACCGGGAAAATGTAATCCTGTCGCTTCATCCACACAATGACAGAGGAACAGGTGTGGCAGATGCAGAGTTGGGAATGCTGGCAGGTGCACAGAGAGTTGAAGGAACACTGTTTGGAAATGGGGAAAGAACAGGAAACGTCGACATCGTCACACTTGCGATCAACATGTTTTCGCATGGGGTGGACCCGAAGCTTCATTTTGAAAATATCCGTGAAATCATGGCAAAATATGAGAAGTTAACGAGGATGAGGGTGCATGAAAGACACCCATATGCTGGTGAACTTGTCTTTACGGCCTTCTCAGGATCCCATCAGGATGCCATCGCCAAAGGAATGAAATGGCGTGAAGATGAAGAGCGGAAGTATTGGACCGTACCGTATCTATTGATTGATCCAATGGATATTGGAAGAGAGTATGAAGGGGATATCATCCGCATTAACAGCCAATCCGGCAAGGGCGGCATTGGGTATATACTAGAGCAGCATTATGGGTTTGATCTTCCTGCTAAAATGCGAGAAAGCTTTGGATATAGCGTGAAAAATGTATCAGACCGCCTTCACAAGGAGCTTATGCCGAATGAAATCCTTGAAATATTCAAGGAACAGTATATAAATATCCATACCCCTATAGAATTTATCAAATACAGATCGACACAAAATGAACAATACGAAACAATCGTTTCCGTCCGGATCGAAAACGATGTTCATGAATTTATCGGCACGGGGAATGGAAAACTGGATGCAATCAGCAACGTTATTCAAACCAAACTGGGCATCCATTATAAAGACTTAGTTTATAAGGAGCATGCTCTAGAAACAGGCTCACAATCTAACGCTGTATCGTATGTTGGTGTTACTGCTGAGAATGGTTCCGTTTATTGGGGCTGCGGAATTGACGCTGATATTATGACGTCCTCAGTAAAAGCATTGTTTAGTGCCATTAATAACATGATTCCAAGCGAAAATCTCGCAATTGAAGGAAGATTTTCAATTTCGAAAAAATAAAAAGATTGAAAGGCCTGTTATGTATAACAGGCCTTTTTGTTTATTTACTTTTTTTGGTATCTACAAAAATGAAGTAATTTGTAATAAACTTAATGTTATATTGATATAACAAAAATCACTAAGTCTAAACTTCAAGGGAGACATCATGATTCCAAAAGTGTCTTGGAAACTAAATATTTCATTGGAAAATGCCAGTCCATTTCGTTATGGATTTTTTATTATATTATTTCTTTTACCATTTATTAATTACCACTTGACCCTCTCTAAGGAAATTGAATTGTTTCCTCTTTATCTGATTGCCCCCATATTGTTAGGGATCGGATTTTGGGATAAATCAAAATTGTTTTTAGTTTCCTTTTCAATTGTAATCGTTAGTTTTCGACTGTACCTTACTCAAGAACCCACACGTAGTATTGTAAATTTTGTCATTCTTGCATTCGTATACATGTTAATTACATTTATTTCGGTTCATTTAACAAAAATTTACCGAAAATCCAACCGAAATAAATTAGAATTCATATTATCGCTTGCAAAATCGATGGATTCAAGAGATTCTTATACGGCAAGTCATTCTGAAAAGGTAGCCAAGTATGCATTGATGATTGCAAAAGAACTGAAATTATCAAATCGGCAGTGTGAAGCAGTCTATATCGGCGGTTTACTGCATGATATAGGAAAAATTGGTGTTCCCGAAAGTATTTTATTGAAACCAAGCCAATTAACCAATGAGGAATTTGACATTATTAAAAGGCATCCTGTTATTGGGTATAAAACGATGGAACACGTTTCTGCATTTAGAGAAAATGGCGTATTGGACATAGTTCTCTATCATCATGAAAGGTACGATGGGAAAGGATACCCATATGGAAAAAAAGGAGAAGAGATCCCATTAGCCGCCCGTATTATTGCTGTTGCCGATACATTTGATGCCATGACCACTAGAAGAGTTTACCGAAATCAAATGGATTTGGAATATGTTTATAATGAAATTAACTCCAATAAGGGGCTGCAATTTGACCCTTTGATTGCGGATGTCTTTTTAAAGATATTGAAAAAGCAAGGAACAAAAATATTGACGGATACTTCGGATGAATTGGATGAAAAAGGGATGAGATTAAACTTAAATGAACAATTTGGGTGAAGTATGTTATAAAAAAGCGTTTCTACATCATTGTAGGGACGCTTTTTTGCTGTATTTTTTAATTGTGAACAATGTGTACCTGTTGGCATACACTCTTCAATGTAATGGTTTAGATTTTTGTTATTAAGGAGATGGAGAAATGAACTTCGAGATGCAAAAAGCGAATATGCTGGCAGATAATATTAACGACTTTATTCAATTTGTCGATAAAAGTTATCAAAATAAAAACAGCTTTCGATTTAATACTGATAAATTATATCAGGTTAAATTGATTATAGAGGACTTTAAATTTCAAATCATAGCGGATGAACTTCATCGAATTAACCAGTTCGACTGGAATGAGAAGTACACGCATTATTTGGTCGATCAATTTCAAAAAGGGATCAATATAATTGATGAATTTGTTCATAATAATAACAATGACCTATTCCTCCTAACGGCCAGACTGCACACTTTAAAGAGCCTAATTGGTGCTTTTAGCATTCAGGATCATCTTACAGTTGTTTAAAAAATAAAAAAGCCTGTAAACAGTAGTTTACAGGCTGAAACCCATTCATTATTTTGCGAATACATGATGCCCAATGGTTTTCACAACGGTACGTGTTCGAATCCACTTATCGGATGTAATTTTAGGATTATAAAAATATAGGGAATCACTTAAACGATCTGTTCTTGTTAGAGCTTCTTCAACCGCTCGCTTCGAGTCATCTGATGCCGGCTTATTAATTTCACCGTTTTGTACTGGTGAGAAGGCATAGACATCGCCCACGACTTGTTTAATGACACCCGTTACGGTGTTTGGAAATTGAGGAGAATCAACGCGGTTTAATACGACTGTTGCAACGGCTAGTTTACCTTCATAGGATTCGCCTTTTGCTTCCGCTTCGACTAATCGTGCAAATAAATCTTTCTCTTGATTAGAAATGGAGACAGCAGGCTTTTCAGGTTCTTGTTTAACCGTTTCAGTTTTCTTTTCTGCCGTTTTTGCGTCTGACTCTTTCTTAATGATCTCTATTTTAGGTTTATTATCTTGTTTTGGATCCACAGCGGTTTTATCTGCCTGTTGTCCAGGCTGATAAAGATTCTCTTCATTTATTACTCGATTTTCGGTAATCGCCTCAACCGGATTAGTTTGCTGTATTAAAAAGGTAAATGTAGCTACACAAGCTACAATGATTGTTTTAATAGAAGTGTTTTTCATGTGTGCTACCTCCTGGAATTCTTGTCTGATATAACACTAACATGATTAAACACCTGTTTTACAGAACGGTACGGTTACAAATCTTTATACTTTGATGAACAACATTACAGGATAGAGGGAAATATGACATTGAGCCTATTTTCCTGTCATAATCTAGGAAATCGTACGAAATAGAGGAAGATCCTGCCATAAAAAATACTGCAGCTAAAAATAGCTTGCAGCATTTTCCAGTTCAAGTATCTAACTTATATAATCGTAATAATCCTGTGAATGGTAGCTTCTAAATCCGCAAGTTTCATAGAGTCGAAGGGCATTGGCATTTTTGGCTTCCACCTCTAGGAAAATAGAGAACCCTTTCTTATCTTCCTGTAATACAACTTTTGATAGGGCTTTTCTGCCAATTCCTTTACCTTGAAGCTCAGGAAATACCGCAAAACCATAAATCCATGCTTCGCCATCCGATTCAGAAACGCGCATTTTCCCAGCTGTTTTTCCATCTGCTTCAATGATGAGATTTTCTTCTCCGCTGTTCACGCGGATTGTCTGGTTAAACTCCCGAGCTTCTTTTTCACTGAATCCAAAGCACAAGACCTCCAGTTGTATTTCCGCTTCCCAATCCGCTTCTGATACCGACGGTCTTAAGGAAACTTTTGAATCCTCGGATAATTCGGTTTTCTGCCATTTCATTTGATATTCTGAAAAAGAATAAGTACAAGGAATGGTATTTAAAAATTCTTTTGCAGATTCCGATCCTGATGGAGCATTTAACAAAATCGTCGTAGCATTATGTTTTTTAGCCTCCGCAAGTCCCATTTCCAGTAAGCTTGAAAAAATCCCTTTTCTACGATAATCCGGATGGACCATCCCGCAAAGCTCTACTTTATTTCCAAAACCATAGCTTCCAAGGAAACCGACAAGCATGCCGTTTTCATAATGGAAGAAATCTTCCTTACGATTTTCAGTGCGGTTCTCTAGCATATCAAAATTCAGCTTTAGCTGAAATCCTCCATCTTTCTCACAAATCTCCAGTAGAGCTTTGATTTCTAAAAGTTGTTCTTTCGTCAGCATTTCATTCACCCCTGTTCATTGTCCAACTATACCTATTCTTTTCTAATCTTGATTATTCCTGCTTATCTAGGAGAGCCGTTCAAGGAAAATTAATAGTCTTTTCTCCCTAAGTTTTTCAAAAAACAGGAAAAGAAAAGGAAATTAGAAATTATTAGAGAATTATTAATAAAACCCGATTCCAATTCGAATCAACACTAAATTTCGATTCTAAATGTAATCAACTATTACGAATTCAATTAACTATTCCATCAGGGGGACCATGAAATGAAAACGGGGCATCCAAATGCTGATTTTTTCTTATCAGAGATCACGAAACTTGATAGTGTTACAAAGAACGATATTGAAAACATTTTAGTATCGATTTTTCAGTCCAGTTATGATGGTATTTACGTGGCAGATAAACATGGTGTTGGCATAATGGTCAATGCGGCGTATTCCAGAACTACGGGTGTAAGAAGTGAAGAATTGCTGGGGAAAAGCATGAAGACCGTTGTAAAAGAGGGGATCGTGTCTGAATCAGTCACCGTAAAAGTGTTAGAAAAAAAAACACCCCAAACGATCATACAATCGGTGAGAGGGAAGGAACTATTGGTTACTGGAAGTCCTGTATTTGATTGGAATGGTGAAATCATATACGTTGTAACAAACGTAAGAGATATTTCGGAATTAAACGCGATAAAAACGGAACTTTATCAATCCAAAAAAATGACCGAAACCTATATGAATGAAATAGAAGAATTACGAAAAAGAGAATTAATACATATGCATCTTGATGGAATTGTCGCGCAAAGCCAGGAAATCATGAGGGTTTTCCATCTTGCCAGAAAGGTGGCAAAGGTGGATTCCGGGGTTCTTATTTTAGGTGAATCCGGTGTCGGGAAAGAAGTGATTGTCAATTACTTGCACCAGGAAAGCGATCGCGCAGCCAAACCATTAATTAAAGTAAATTGTGGCGCGATCCCAAGTCATTTGCTGGAATCTGAATTGTTTGGCTACGAAAAAGGAGCCTTTACAGGGGCCAACATTCAGGGAAAGAAAGGTTTATTTGAGCTGGCCAATGAGGGAACGATTTTTTTGGACGAGATTGGAGACATGCCTATCGATCTTCAGGTAAAGCTATTACG
Source organism: Paenibacillus sp. BSR1-1 (assembly GCF_030403775.1). Lineage (GTDB taxonomy): Bacteria > Bacillota > Bacilli > Bacillales > Cytobacillaceae > Neobacillus. The sequence continues at coordinate 418,284 of NZ_JAQMWQ010000003.1, read as the reverse complement.
CGTCCTTCAAGAATTTGAAATCATGCGTGTCGGCGGCACAAAAAGCATCAAAATTGATGTCCGGGTCATTTCAGCCACACATATGAATCTGGAGGAAATGGTCGCTAAAAATGACTTTAGAAGGGACCTTTATTACCGGCTCAACATTGTTCCGATCAGGGTTCCTCCTTTAAGGGAAAGGAAAGTTGACATTGTTCCTCTTGCCTACTACTTTTTAAACAAAACCAATAAAAAGACGGTTTTAAATAAACGGTTTCATCCTGAAATCCTTCAATACCTTGAAGATTATCGCTGGCCTGGGAATATAAGAGAACTTGAAAATTTTATCGAAAGACTGGCTGTGACGACAGATCAAGATGAAATAAACATAAAGGATTTACCTCCCTATATGCTACCAAGCAGGGATTCTAAAAAATCTGAAGGCGGAAAGCTGAAAGAAACCCTGGCAATTGTGGAAAGGAAAATCATTAAGGAGCAAATGGATGTATCGAAGACAACCCGCCGTGCTGCGGAGGCATTAGGTATCAGCCAATCAGCTCTCGTAAAAAAAATGCAAAAGCTGGGTTTAACCATGTGATGAAAAAAGGAATCAAGTTTTTAACAAGCCGGCAGTCATTCGCTGGCTTTTTTCTTTTGTATGAATAGAAGTTTTTATCTTATTAGTAGTAGGAAATATGAAAATTTTCACTAATTTTGTATAAAAATGTCGAAAAATTATATATTTTCTATTTTTATTGAAAATTGGCACGATTTTTGCAAATAGAATATATGAAATCATTTTTCTGTATTTCAAAAATTGCATAAGCAAAGATCGGAAGGTGTAAAAGGGTATGAACATACCAACGTTTGATCTCAAAGGAAAAGTGGCTCTCGTCACAGGCGGAAGTAAAGGCATTGGTTATGGAATGGCAGAGGCGTTGGGGCATTATGGTGCAACACTGGTCATTTCCAGCCGTGGAGCAGCCGAAGGGGAAATCGCTGTTTCACAACTAAAGGAAAAGAATATTGATGCTGCTTATATTCCTTGTGATGTGACAAAAAAAGACCAGGTTGAACAATTGGTCCATCAAATTGTGGGGCAATTTGGCTCGCTTGATATTTTAGTCAACAATGCCGGAATGAATATACGCAAACCGCTGGTAGAAGTAGAAGAAAGTGATTGGGATACTGTTTTTAATGTAAATCTCAAAGGACTTTTTCTAGTAGGGCAAGCGTGCGCGAAGCAGATGATTAAACAAAACTATGGAAAAATCATTAACATCTCCTCGATTCTTGGAACAATCGGCATGCAGTTTCAAACATCCTATGCGGCCAGTAAAGGAGGCATAAACCAATTAACAAAGGTTTGGGCAGAGGAATTAGCTCCCCATAACATTACAGTTAACTCCATTGGACCCGGTTATATCATCACTCCGATGACGAAGGAGTGGCTATCTGATCCCGAAAGATCGGAAAAAATCATTAGTTCTACCATGATTAAACGTATCGGAGAAACTTCCGACCTTGTAGGACCAGTCGTATTCTTGGCTTCTGATACTTCAAAATATGTAACTGGCCAGGTATTGCATGTTGATGGTGGCTACACAGCACGATAATGCTTTTGATTTAGGAGGTTTAATATGAATATCGTTAAAGAGATCCACTTTAACCGTGAAGTAAAGGTGTTCCAAAATCGTCCCAAAAATCTCTTCTCGATGCTTGAAGAGTCTGTGCAAAATTATTCAGACCAAGAAGCTCTTGTCATGGATGGAAGACGGCTAACCTATAAAGTGATGAAGGATCGTGTGGAAAAGATTGCCGGACATTTACAAAAATCAATGGGTGTGAAAAAAGGAGACCGAATCGCTCTTTTATTAGGGAACAGCATCGAATTTAGCCTGCTTGTCTTCGCATGTGCCAAATTAGGAGCTATTGTGGTGCCGCTTAACACAAGATTAAAAGAAAAAGAACTTACCTTTATGCTTGAACAATCGGGCAGCAAAATTTTGTTTGTTGATGATGAATTCTTACAAAAGGTTGAAGGCATGAGAGATGAGGATTCTATTCAAGGTGTTCAATATTTCTTCTTGGTTGGCAATCAAATCCCGAAACGAAAAGACTATCTGCCATATGAAATTTTAGAACAGACCACCACTGTCGAGGATGTTGAGGTGTCGGAGGATGATCCGTTATTTATTATGTATACCTCAGGAACAACCGGACTTCCCAAGGGCGCAGTGGGCAGTCATTTGGGGGCCATCCACAGCTCGATGAATTATGAATTGGTGTTACACACCAATCATAAAGCAAAAACGTTAATAGCTGTTCCGCTTTTCCATGTAACAGGCTTAATTGGCCAACTTTTTCACATGGTAAGAGTGGGCGGGACATCCGTTATTATGAGGAGATACCAAACAGAAGAATTCATTCAGTTAACCGCCGAGGAAAAAGTTTCCTTTTTATTTAACGTTCCAACCATTTACATCATGATGATGTCCCATCCGAATTTTTCATTATACAGTTATCCAAACGTAAATTGTATTGCATACGGTGGCGCTCCTATGTCCTCGGAAACGATTTATAAGTTGAAAAAGTATTTTCCGAATGCGTATTTGCAAAATGCGTATGGTGCGACGGAAACTTCTTCACCGGCTACCATCATGCCTAGACTTTATAACGAAGAAAAAACGAGTTCGGTCGGGTTGCCCGTACCGGTTGGAGAAATGATGGTTGTCAACGAAGAGGATGAGCCATGTGCACCTGGTGAAGTGGGCGAATTACTAATTAAGGGCCCGATGATCGTTGAAGGATATTGGAACAATGAAACTGCCAACCATGCTTCCTTTTTAAATGGCTATTGGCGCTCAGGTGATATGGCCAAAATTGACAAAGAAAGTTTTGTGTATATTGTCGACCGTAAAAAGGATTTAATTAACCGCGGCGGTGAAAAAATATTCTCCATCGAGGTAGAGAATGTCCTTTATAATCATCCGAAGGTATTGGAAGCGGCCGTGGTTGGCGTTCCAGATGAACTTTTTGGAGAAGTTGTCAAAGCCGTGATTGTCCCGAAGGAAGGGGAAATCCTTGAGGAGAAAGAAATAAAAGATTTTGTGGCCGAGATACTAGCAAATTATAAGGTTCCTAAACTAATCGAATTTGTTTCAGAGCTGCCTAGAAATCCGGGTGGAAAGGTCTTAAAGAACTTATTAAGGAACCTTCAGACCAAATAAATCATTTTTTCGAACGAAAGGAAGAGGAACATGTCAGCGATTATGAAAAAAGCTTGGGGATATCGGTATTGGGTTCTTGTCATACTTTGGTTGGTCTATATTATTAACTATTTTGACCGGATGGCCGTCTTAACGTTTTTACCATTCATTCAAAAGGATTTACATTTAACACCGGTTGAGGTAGGCCAGCTGGCTTCTGTCTTTTTCTTTGCCTATGCAGCAGCTCAAATCAGCGCCGGTTTCCTTGCCGATAAAATTGGCTCGAAACGGGTAATGTATATTGCCATTGTCGTGTTCACTTTCGTTACAGCTGTAACAGGTGTGGTCAAAAACTTTGCTCAGTTTATTGCTCTACGAATTGGTTTAGGGCTTGGCGAAGGTCATCATTTTGCTCCTGCCATTCGTGCGATCAATAACTGGTTTCCCTTTAAAGAAAGAGGTAGAGCGGTTTCCTTTTTCGCCACCTCCTGGGCAGTAGCTCCTGCCATCGTTCCTGTTATTGTCACTAGTATTTCCGTTTACTTTTTTGGCGGTGCTTGGAGACCAGTGTTCTATGTACTCGCGGTCCCTGGGGCAATCGGAATCTTTTTATTATGGAAATTTATAGCAGATTCTCCAAAAGAAATGATTGAAAAAGGAAAATTGAGTAAGGATCAAGATATTGAAGAAGCAAACGTGGCTCCTAAGAAGCTGTCGAAGGAAGAGAAAAGAAAAGCCTATGGCGTTTTCCTAAAAGATGTTAATTTTTATGTTTTTACATTATGTCTATTTTGTCAGTTAGCCGTTTATTGGGGAACTTCTACGTGGTTAACATCATTCCTGGTTACACAGCACGGGTTGAATATTAAGGAAATGGGCTTTTTCGCCTCTGCTCCCTATATCGTTGCGTTCTTTGCTATGATGCTTGGCGGCTGGCTGATGGATAATGTGGTTCATCGGATGAAGCCGGTTGCGTTAATCGGTTATATCGGAAGTATTCCTGTTCTATGGATGCTTGGTTCAGTAGAAAAAGGAAATACAGGACTTTTACTTACACTCTTATTGCTGGTTGGATTCTTTGTAAACTTAAACTTTGGCTCTATTTATGCTTATTTACCAAAGCGTTATCCAAAAGAAATTGTCGGAAGCGCGACAGGATTAGCAAATGGAATTGGTCAATTAGGTTCCTTTATATCTCCGCTAATTGCTGGTTATTTAGTTACTGTTGGGGCAAATGGAACACAGAATTTCAGCCGAGTATTCATCTTTTTCGCAATTGTTTCAGCAGTAGCGGCAGTTTGTTCAATCATTCTAAAGGAAAAGAAAGTAACAAAGGATTCCGCCAACACAATCGACAATGCGAAATCCGTTAGTTAAACTCTTTTCAATAAAGGGCATTGTTGATTTTTAACACTGTTGATTGGAGCGGAAGGCGCGAAGACTCCTCGAAAATGCTATCGCATTTCCTTCGTGCGTGGGCGGATTCGAGGAAGCAATTCAATGTCCTGCGGGAGTACGGGGCAGGGGAGACCCCGGAGGCGCCTAAGCGCCGAGGAGGCTCCCCGGCACGCCCGCGGAAAGCGAAGCGCCTGGAGCATAAATCAACAACTAAGTATAACAAAGCCTTTCAAAAAAATTTCAACTTAAAAAGTCGCGCAGGGGGAAAGACATTGGCAGACCAACATACATTTGATCCATATAAAACGTGGCAAACCTATATGCACCAATGGGAAAAACAAACAAATGAGATGATTCAATCCTGGACAAACAATCGTGAAGCAGTCAAAATCGCTTCCATTAGCTCAGATATCCAGGCGCGTTTTCTAGAGCTGCTTCAAAAAAATCAACAGGAAGCAGCCAATCTGTTAAATCTACCGACAAAAAAAGATATAACCAATGCAGCCAAACTAACGATCCAAACTGAAGAAAAGCTTGATGCTCTAGAGGAGCTGATTTGGAATTTACAGGATTCCATCGAAGCTTCCAAAAATGAAAACAGTAGTATTGCAAAAATCGCTAGTGAGATGCTGAAGCAAATGAAACAGCTGAAAACAGAACAGAAAAAAGAATCGGAAACAGTTAGAGAAATCTATAGCGAGCTTCAAGAGATAAAAAGGGATCTAGCCGTAATGAATAGTTTAAAAGAAGAGATTGTCAGTCTTAAATTACTGATGTCAGAAAGCACCCAAAAACACGAACGGGAATTAGTTTTAACTAAGTAAATGCTAGGAGGAGAGTCAGGTTGGCATCAACTATTATTGATATTGAAAAAGAAGTAGAACGCTGGCGGGAATTCGTTAATACTGTGAATGGCCCAGAGCCTAGCACCAATCATACACCCAGAAAATCAATTTGGAAAAAAAATAAAGCAACCTTATGGCATTATGCTGCTGTAAAGAAAAAATATGATATACCTGTTTTTATTGTTTATTCCTTATTTAACAAGCCTACTATTCTTGATTTTGCCCCCGGGGCCAGTGTCATGGAAGGCCTTGTCAACATGGGCTATGATGTCTATTTACTAGACTGGGGCATTGCTGGTGACGAAGATAAGGATATTAATATTGAAGATTATATTGCTGAATATATTAAAAAAGCGGTTCAACGTGCTCTAAGGCATTCTGGTGCGGAGGAAGTTTCTGTTATTGGATATTGCCTTGGCGGAACCTTCGCAGCCATGTATGCAGCGATTGCCGAAGAACCAATTCGGAATTTGATTGTTGCCACCGTTCCAATTGATTTTAGTGTTGCGGCACTGCCGGATCAATGGGAGGAAGGACTAAAGGAAGGTGTGTTCAATCTAGACCGTATAATCGATGTAATTGGGGTTATTCCACCTTCTTACGTAGAGGGGATGTTCAGGTCCGCAACCTCTCCCATCTACAATAGTCCCTATGTTACACTTTTAACCCGTGCTACTGACAAGCGTTTTGTGGAAAAGTGGCGTCGGATGAACACATGGACAAAAGGACATGTTCCCTTAACAGGCGGTGCTTTCCGGCAATTAACGATCGATCTTTTTAAAGAAAACAAACTGGTAAAAGGTGAGTTTACGATTCATGGCCAAAAAGTGGATTTAGCGAATATTAAGGCCAATCTGCTCGTTGTCAGCTCGAAAAACGATAACCTCATCCCTGAGGGCCAGAGCAAACCATTAATGGATTTAGTGTCAAGTAAAGATAAAACCTACTTGCTTGTCGATGCAGGACATGTTTCCTTAGCGATGACCGGAAAGTTAAATGGAATTCTTGAAAAATGGCTTGGCAGCCATTCAAAGTAATGCTTGATTAATTTGGATACTGCCTGTTGAGACATGCAGTATCTTTGATTAAAGGGAGGTAATATTGTTATGTCTATTTTGCAAACAGCTATTTTTGATGTTATTAACGAAAAGGAATCTATTCAATTTTTACAGTCACTGATTCAAGTGGATAGTGTGAATCCACAAGGAAATGAAAAAAGGGTCGCTGAGGTAATACAAGCTTATTTAAAGTCTAGCAATCTACAAGTTGAATTAGATGATCTCGGGAACAACCGAGCGAATCTATTTGTTACCTACCCAAGTGGGACCACGGATGAAAAATATTTAGTTTACAGCGGTCATTTCGATACTGTGCCTCTTGGGAAGATCGAGTGGGAACATGACCCGTTTTCTGGCGAAGTAGCGGGCAACAAAGTATATGGCCGAGGTACAACTGACATGAAGGGCGGAGTAGCCGCCATGGTCCTTGCTATGAAGTATCTAGAGCAAGCAGGAGTGAAACTTAAAGGGAAGCTTCAGTTTGTTGGAACAGCGGGAGAAGAGGTTGATGGCTTCGGTGCAAAAAAAGTAGTCGAAAAGGGGCAAATTGACAAAGCAACAGCATTAGTTGTATCGGAACCTAGTGAAAACCAAATTTTTCACGCACATAAAGGCTGTTTATGGCTGGAAATAACCACCTACGGAAAAACCGCACATGGTTCCATGCCCGACCAGGGGATTAATGCGATTTTAACGATGAATGAATTTATCAATAGTTTGAAAACCTATCAATTTGAATACGCACCGCATCTAGTATTGGGCCATCCAACGATGAATATTGGAACGATTGAAGGCGGAGTAAAAACCAATGTGGTGCCTGATCAATGTAAGATGACGCTAGATATTCGAACTGTTCCAGGACAAAATAATGAACGTATATTAAAAGACATTGAGAATTTGATCAAAACGGTTGCAGCCAAATCAGAGGCTACGTATGAACTAACGGTTATTAATAGTATGGAATCAGTGGGTACCAATGAATCTGATGATTTTGTTCAGCTGGCAATCGCAACTGGGAAAAACTATCTAGACCTGGAGTTAAAACCTTCAGGTGTTAACTATTATACCGACGCATCGGTTTATTGCCCGCATTTACAGGTCCCTGCCATCATCTTTGGTCCTGGAAAGCCAACACTCGCTCATCAGCCAAATGAGTATGTGGAGATTGATAAGTTTATTGAATCTATTCGCTATTTTATGGCACTTGCTATTGATTATTTAGAGGAAAACTAAATGATGAAAAAACAATTCCTATTATTTTCTTTAATAAAGGAATTGTTTTTTCATCTAGCGAATATTCAGAATATAAATGCAATTTAATTCACATAATTTTCCTTTCATGTATAATAAAAATTAAGGTGGAGGTCCATTTTACATCTAAATTGTTTAAGAGGGTGGAAATCTTGTCAGTAACCGATCTCACAGCAACCGAATTAGGAACATTAATCAAAGAAAAGAAACTATCTCCGGTAGAAGTTGTAAGCGCTTTTTTAGACCGAATCGACAAACATAACTCAAAATGGAATGCTTTTGTAACAGTCAATGAACAAGCCATTGAAGAAGCAAAAAAAGCGGAAGAGTCCCTCATGAAGGGGGAGACGCAGGGTAAACTTCACGGGATCCCCATTGCCATTAAAGACTTAACCCCGACAAAAGGGATGTTAACCACATATGGCTCACCGCTTTTTAAAGACTATGTGCCAGACTATGATCCTATTTTTTTACAAAGAGTAAAAGCGGCCGGAGCCATTGTCTTAGGGAAAACAAATACGCCGGAATTTGGCCATAAAGGAACTACAGACAACCCTTTGTTTGGTGTGACGAAAAATCCGTGGGATGATCAGTTAACTCCTGGGGGATCAAGCGGGGGTTCTGCTGCAGCGGTTGCCGCTAAACTAGCTCCATTTGCGGAAGGAAGTGACGGGGGCGGTTCCATTAGGATACCGGCGGCGTTTACGGGGATTTTTGGCTTCAAGCCAACATATGGTGTTGTTCCAAATGATGGGGATCGCAGTAATTTCTATGGGTCTGAACATCCGTACCTACATAATGGGCCAATGGCAAGGACGGTTGAAGATGCGGCCTTGTTATTCTCTGTCATGCAAGGATTTGATCCCAGCCATCCTAGTTCGTTTCCAGTAATAAAAGAAGATTTCACAGATCTTAAGGTAGACATGAAAGGGTTAAAAATTGCCTATACACGGAATTTTGGATTATATGAAGTTTCTGAAGATGTGGCCCAAGTCATTGATAAAGCAGTTCAGAATTTTACAGAGCTTGGCGCTCATGTGGAAGAGGTGGAAATCGATTTCGGTATAGGTTTAAAAGATCTCGTTCGCACATTTTCAGGAATGTGGTGTGTCAAATTTGCCTCAGGATATGGCGGGCTTTTTGATCAGAACCCTGAAAGCTTTTCTGAAGGAATGGCAAAGATGATTGAAATAGGCAGGAAATTTAGCGCCATAGACTATAAAACTCTTGAACTAAAACGCACCATTGTCTGGAAAAAAATTCAAGAAATCTTGAACAAATACGATCTATTACTTTCCCCAACCAATGCTGTAACCGCCTTTGAACATCACATCCAAGGACCATCCATGATTAATGGGAAAAGTGTGAATCCAGCTACAGGCTGGATGCTGACCCAAATCTATAACCTTACAGGACATCCTGCGGCTTCATTGCCAGTCGGACTGACAAAGTCTGGACTTCCGGCAGGATTGCAAGTCGCTGGAAACCGGTTTGCGGATAAGCTTGTGTTACAAGCTTGCAGAGCCTATGAAATAAATTTCCAAACGTATATTGAACCAGCAACGGCATTAATAAAACCTTAAATTCGAACAGGCTAAGGATTTAGACACGAATGCCCTAAGATTGAGCCAAAGCTGTCCGAATAAGCCATAATGCAGACACAAATACCCTGGTAAGCGGTAAACCTGTCTGAATCACCACTTTTAAAAAAATAAGGAGGTTTTTATGAGTAAAATTATTCATGAAAAAAATGTCCCTGCTGTTATGAGAGATGGCACCACCTTGTATGCAGATGTGTTTCGCCCTGAAGGAGAAGGAAAATATCCTGTTCTCCTGCAGCGGACGCCCTACAATCGAACATTCCTCCCTTTAACCACAATGGTCCTGGATCCCATTGCGGCAGCCCATCAAGGTTATGTCGTCATTATTCAGGATGTACGTGGACGCTTTGATTCCGAAGGGGACCCTTTTTATATTTATAAAAATGAATATAACGATGGCTACGATTCAGTAGAATGGGCAGCCTCCTTACCTTACTCAGATGGAAATGTAGGGATGTACGGCTTGTCATACAAGGGAATGACACAATTTCAGGCTGCCGTCATGCAGCCGCCGCATTTGAAAGCAATCTTTCCAATCACCTGGGGAACCGATGTGTTTATGTACCGGGGAGGTGCGCTGGAACTTGGACTAATCATTTCATGGACATTAGCAACGATTGGTCCTAACGCTGTCATCAAGGCAAAGCAAGGGAAAGAGGACTTCATCAAAGAATTTATGACACTTGTTCATTCCATCGACCATATTGATGAGGCTGGATTTAATCAATTGCCTATTCAAGACAGCGAATGGCTCAAACTTGGAGACGGTTTTGCCTCCTTTTTTCACGATATTTTGGAGCATGATACGAAAGATGAATACCACTTGGAAATTAGTGTCCAAGAAAAATCAGAAAAGCTGAATGTTCCTGTATTCGGTATTGCAGGCTGGTATGATCTATTATTAGGTCAAGACCTCGAACACTTCGAAAAATTGAAACACAAAAAGAATACAAAATTGATGATTGGACCATGGGCCCATGCAGGTTTTTCCCCTACAGTCGGGGATCTGAATTTTGGTTTAAGTGCTTCCAGCCTGATGCTGGATTATAAAATAGATTTAACGAGCCTGCAGATTAAATGGTTTGATCGTTGGTTAAAAGGAATGGAAAATGGGATTGAGGAAGAGGCACCTGTGAAAATTTTTGTGATGGGCGAAAATAAATGGAGGAATGAGCAGGAGTGGCCATTACAACGAACCGTGTATACACCTTTCTATTTCAACAGTAATGGGAAAGCTAATACGAAAGCTGGAGATGGAGCTTTAACCCTCAAACGGCCGCAGGAGGAGAGTTTCGATCGTTATATCTATGATCCGGAAAATCCGGTGCCGACACTTGGCGGCAACCATTTAATGCCGATGAATTATCCGCGCGGACCAATCGACCAGCAATTCCTTGAAACAAGGGAAGATGTTTTGGTCTACACGAGTGAGGTTTTAGAGGAGGATCTAGAAGTTACTGGACCAGTGAAGGTGATTTTATACGCATCAAGTTCTGCTGTTGATACTGACTTTACAGCAAAGCTAGTAGATGTTCACCCTAATGGCAAGGCCTATAACATTGTAGACGGCATAATCCGTGCCAAAAACAGGGACAAAAATCAGCCGCCATCACTTCTAACACCAAACGAAGTATATCTTTATGAAATCGACCTATTGGCAACCAGTAATCTATTTAAAAAAGGACATCAGTTAAGAGTTGAGATTTCAAGCAGCAATTTCCCTCGATTTGACCGCAATACCAATACGGGTGAATCAGGTAAAAACAGTAAAGAATTAAAATCCGCAGAACAACGAGTCTTTCATAGTGAAAGATATCCATCGCATATTTTATTGCCGGTCATTCCAAGAGATTAAAGCCGGCCAATTCAAATTATATTGGTTTAATAGCTTACCAGAATTTTTGCTTATTTTTTACTAGAATGCTAACTAAAAAAAGGAGTGAATGAAAATGTCAGAAGTATATTTGATTGATGGAGCAAGAACAGCTTTTACAAAGTTTGGCGGTTCTTTCGCACAAACAGGTGCAACGGAGCTCGGAAAAGCAAGTGCTGTAGAAGCGCTCCGCCGCTCGAAGGTCGACCCAGCACAAATCGACCATGTCATTTACGGAAACGTTATTCACACAGAAAAAAATGCGGCCTACATCTCGAGGCACATTGGCCTAACAAGCGGTGTCCCCCAGGAAGTGCCAGCCCTAACGTTGAACCGGTTATGCGGCTCAGGACTTCAAGCTGTCGTTTCGGCTGCCCAGCATATTTTAGTTGGGGATGCTAACGTCGTCCTCGCAGGCGGAACGGAAAATATGTCGCAATCTCCTTATGCCAATTTCACTCAACGCTTCGGCGGTGCGAAAATGGGGAATTTAGCATTCGAGGATATGCTGTTAGCAACATTAACAGACCAATACACAGGCTGTGGAATGGGCCTAACGGCGGAAAAGCTTGCTGAAATGTATGAAATCTCAAGGGAAGAACAAGATGCGTTCACTGTAGAATCAAACCAAAGAGCTGCCAGAGCCGTTCATGCCTTTGAAGAAGAAATTGTCGGGGTCGAAGTCAAAACAAGAAAAGGCAGCCTGCTTATCCGAGAAGATGAACATATCAAGCCTGATGCGAACTTAGAAGCCTTATCCAAGCTCAAGCCTTCGTTTAAAAAGGATGGCACTGTCACTGCCGGGAATGCCTCAGGAATCAATGACGGAGCGGCATCACTGGTCGTTGCAGGGAAAGAATCTGTACAAAAAAACAATCTAAAACCGATTGCCCGCATTGTATCTTGGGCCGTCTCCGGAGTAGATCCGACCATCATGGGCATCGGACCTGTTCCAGCCATTAAACAGGCGCTTATCAAAGCAAAATTAACGATTGATGACATCGACCTTTTTGAAGTAAATGAGGCATTCGCCGCTCAATATTTAGCAGTGGAAAAAGCGCTCGGCCTCGATCGGAACAAAACCAATGTGAACGGCGGAGCGATTGCCATAGGGCACCCTGTTGGCGCAAGCGGGGCAAGAATTTTATTGTCTGGGGCTTATGAATTGAGAAGACGGAATGGACGGTTTGCTGTCGTAAGCTTATGCATCGGCGGGGGCCAAGGGATCGCGATGGTGATTGAGCACGTTTAAACGGCTGTAATCCTGGAATAAGAAGTAGAGTAAAATAACTTAATATTTACATTTCCCCCTTAATCTTGTTGGTTAAGGGGGTTTATTTTGAACATCACCAACTGGGCACATGCGCATAAAATGATTGAAGCATGAAAATGGAAGGGCGATGTTCATAAATGAGGTATTTCAATCAGTATAGACAATATGAACCGGTTACAGCTTATACTGCAGATAGACCCACTTTTGTAAATGGGATTGACATAAATACAGGAATCTATCCTATACTAAATTTTCAACCAAGGAATGCACAGTACCCATTCATCTATGTACCGATTTCGGAATTCAGCAGGGTAGGAGCCAAGATAATTTGGGATGAAGATCAAATGGTTTTTAGAATAACTAGTGATTATGACCAATTAAAGGATGAAAACCAACAATTAAGACAAATGATTTCGGAATTAAAGGCGATGGGTTCGAATCGGAATTTAAGGGCTGATGGCCAAAACTGGGAAATGCATTTAGCTGATCAGGGAAATACCAAGTATTCCAGTGCCACAATGCCCGCGGATTTGACATCATTGTCATTAAAGAAAGACCCATTTAATAATGCTTCTTCTCTGTTCAGTGTGAATAACAATCAGTTGTATTCAGTTGAACGAATTTCCAAAAAAATAATCTCTGCAACTGACCTGGACACCTATAAGGAGAGATGGAATTTTTCTACTGAAGAACAAAATGGGTTTCTTGATTTGATTGCAAGAGACGGTGTCGTATACGCTTCAACAATGACAAAAATTTATGCCCTTCAGGATAATGGTTCCTCCTCACAAACACTTTGGACCGTTGATTCCTTTGCGAATCGTTTATTACTTGACCAAAATACATTGTTTTATTACACCAGAACCGACAGTACTGAAGCAATTGGGACTGTGGAAATAAAAACGGGTCAAAAGAAATGGAATTATCCGCTGAAAACGCAAGAGCAAATAGAAGGAGTATTTGCTGCTGGCGGAAACAGACTGTATGCCAATATCCGGAATCCCGTTCAAATGACATCCAAAATGTATGCCTTCGATTCTTCTTCCGGCACCGTTCTTTGGACACTCGATCTCGATCCAGGCTTCCTATTCAACGGAGCACCTGTCTATAAAGATGAGAAGCTTTACTTGGATATGAGAGGCACGACAAGATACCTTTTGGCAATGGATGCTGCCACTGGAAGGACAGTATGGCGGTTTAATTTAACGAGTACTATAGCTCCTCCTTTTTCTGTAACAAGCGATTCTATCATTATCCTTGATGATACCAATATCTTCGCCATTGATAAAAATACAGGAAGCCAAAAATGGAAGTCCCTGTACGCCGAGCAGTTTACTGCTGGCGGGCTTCAGACCATTAAGGGTTCAAGCGGAATGGTCGTAGTCTCCGATAAAATCATTTTGGATAATTATAACAAATTAAAATTCTTCAATTCAGCCAATGGTCAGCTTATTTATTCCACACTTCAGCTTACACCTACTACAGGCGCATCTGGCCTGCGCCCTATCGGTGTCATCAATGACACGATTTTTGTAACAGAGACGAATCAATTCCTTTATACGTATGCGGTGCCAAAAGCAAGTCAGTTAGATACAGAAAAGCCAACAGCAACGATTGATTTGGCTCCAGTCAATCAACTTACTTTGCAAGATGGAAAGAAACAAATTAAAATTCCAGTAACCATTAGTGAAACCGCGGATATGGAGGTAACCATTGTCGATGACAGCGGCACAGTCGTTCAGACTTGGTCAGGCCGCTACTTGAAAGGGACAGCGAATTTCTATTGGGACGGTAAAAACAGCCGGGGCTTTAATGTCATCCGTGGTAATTATTACGTTGTTGTTAAACTAACAGATCTGGCTGGAAATAAGAATTTGTATAATGCCCGTGATAAAATCATTCAGATTACCGACGGATTTGGATTAACCTTAAAAAATTCAAACCTGCGATCGGCCGCAAGCACACAAAGTACCATATTGAGGACCATTCCTGCCGGTTCAGAAGTGACGATAACAGGGGAAACGGGCGATTGGTATCAGATTGAATACAGGATTGTTAGCTCTGTGCTGACCGGATATGTCTCCAAGCCGTTAATCAAGGTTCCAACTAATCAGGAGATTTCTAAAATTGAGAGTGCCAAGACAAGGACAAATGTTAATGTTAGAACCTATCCTGGAACCCAATATGATACAAAATTCGTACTCCCGATGAATACAGATATAAAAATTTATTCAGCTATAGGAGACTGGTATAACATTGAATATCAAAAAGATAGTATGTATTTGGATTCTGGGTATGTAGCTAAATTTACTGTAACCCTTCCAATAGTATCGAGTTTTGTTTACACCGTGGTTGCTGGTGATACACTCTGGAAAATTGCCCAGAACAATGGGGTAACAGTGGACTCCATCGTCAAAGCCAACAACCTCGATCCTAATCAACCAATTTATATAGGACAAAAATTAACCATTGTAAAATAAAAATAATAGATCATATAGAAAGGGACGTACTCAAACTGTCCCTTTTTTTGAATTTTTTAATATGTTAAATGTAAATAATACAGACATAATCTATTTAGCATGAGGTGTTTTATGACTTGGATGAGGATCGCTGGAGCAGAGGAAGTAGAACATGTCAGTGAAATGAAAGAAATTATTATAGATAATGAAAGTCTGGTACTTTTCCATCTGCAGGAAGGGTATTATGTAACGTCAAATATTTGTACTCATAGAAAGCAATATTTAACTGAAGGTTCTATGGATGGAGGAAGTGTGAATTGTCCAAGGCATGGCGGCAAATTTGATATAAAAACTGGTGAGCCGCTGGCCGGTCCTTGTTTTGCACCCTTACAAACCTTTCAAGTTGACATCCGAAATAAAGAAATATGGATTGATTTCTAATAACCTTACAGTGGAGGCAGTTCGGATATGACTGAACGCATTTGGTTTATGGATTTAAAAGATTTGGACTTGGAGGATTTAGTTCAATTAAAATTGAATATTCGTCAAGGGAAATTGCCAACAGAGGATTGGCACGAAAAGCCAAATCCTAATAATCCAGATGGAATAACTATGGATGAGTGGTTAGAAGTTCTGGAGAGGGAATTTGACCGTCTGGGTATATAATCAAAAGGGGAAATAGCCCGTAAAAGGGTTTTTAGAAAAGTACATCAAATATGAAAAGAATTTAGCTATTTGGTTCGACCTACGTTCTTTTAGTGATAATTTTTTGTGTTTTAGAAAAAATACAGTTATGGAAAGGAGGGATTGCCAATGTCTGTGAAAAAGTGGTTAACAGGATTAGTCGCTTTAATTGCAATGCTTGTGGTTGTGACAACACTAGGCACATTCGGCGTATTTGCCGAATCCAGTGCTAAAACTCAGCCATCGGAGACGGCGAAAGCGATTGAGGTTAAGTTGAACGATGATTACTTTAATCCAAAAGTCATCACGCTTCTCAATGGAAAATCAACAACGGTGATATTGAAAAATGAAGGTAAGAAAGAACACACCTTCACAGTGGAAAAGCTCGGAATAGATGCCGAAGTCCAGCCTGGACAACAAAAAACCATTACCGTGAAACCCATGAATCCCGGTACATATGACCTGATATGCAGGTACCATTTCCAAGGAGGAATGGTTGGAAAAGTAAAAGTTCAATAACAAGCAAGGCCAGTAGGGCCTTGCTTGTTTAATATGCAATGGATTTTGCCTATTTTATGGAATACAAAAGGAAGGGATACAAATTGTCGACCAAGATTTCAAGTCAGAATACGGGAAAAATCCACTTCATGTTAAAGTCCACTCCGCCAAGAGCAACTTTTCATCAGGATATGGCCGAAGATGAACGGAACATCATGCTGCAACACATCGCTTATTGGACGGAAAAACAGAATCAAGGGATTGCTTTGGTATTCGGACCGGTTCTAAATCGTAAAGAACCCCATGGACTCGCAATCATCGAAGTAGAGAATGAAGAGCAAGTTCCAAAACTCATCGCAGAAGATCCTGCCGTTACGGCAGGGATAATGACAGTGGAATTTTATCCGATGAAGGCAACCTTACCTAAAAAATAAAAGGTGCGTTATTAAGATCAGGGCTGTCATTCTGGCAGCTTTTATTGTTCTAACGGGTTAGTTTAACGTGAAATCGCTTTTTTAAAAAGCTCCCTAAATTTCTCCCTATCTTCTGCTGTAAATGGTTTTGGACCCTTTGTACGTTTACCACTTTTTCGAGCCATTGCACTCAAATAACGGGTTTGTAACAATTGGTCGATGTTTTCATTTGTATAGCTATATCCTTTATGGTGAAGAACCGTACACCCTTTTGCTAAACCTAGCGAGGCAAGACCATAATCTTGTGTAACGATGATATCAGCTTTATCTGCTAACTTCATAATCCGATAATCCGCCGCATCTGCTCCTGAATCCACATAAATGGTTTCCACTCCAGATGGCTGCTCAGCATTAGAAAAATGGGAAAAGCTAGTTACAAGGATAACAGGGATTTCAGCCTTTGTAGCTTCATAGATAATGATATCTTTTACCGGACAAGCATCTGCATCAACATATATTTTCATCTAGATCTCTCCCATAAATATGTACGAGTTGATGATAAAGGCAGATTTCGCATTTGTCAAACGATATTAGGAAAAATTATACAAAATTGTATACCTAATAGCAGTGTATTCCGCAAATGAAATTTTCGCTTGTGCAACATATTTGTATGTCTCTTATTAATATAAAACAAGGCAAAAAGATTGCTCTAGACCCACCTGTATTTTAGCTGTTATCATAATCAAGTGCTTTAAGGGGAGGATCTAGGATGGAACAGGAAAAGTATAATGACCTTAAATTAGGTGAACGTGGCGCCATCATTAGTATTATTGCCTATATATGTCTATCAATCTTAAAACTAGTAATTGGTTACATAAGTGATTCCGATGCGTTAGAAGCAGATGGTCTGAACAATACAACCGATATCATTGCATCTATTGCTGTACTCATAGGACTCAAGATTTCTCAAAGACCACCTGATAAAAACCATCGATATGGACATCGGAAAAGTGAAACGATTGCGTCAATGATTGCTTCCTTTATTATGGCTGCGGTGGGTCTTGAAGTGTTAATAAACGCAGGTACCTCCATTTTTCAAGGGACAAAAGAATCACCGGATATTATGGCAGCTTATGTAGGTGTTTTTTCGGCGCTAGTTATGTCTTTTGTATATCTTTACAACAAGAAATTAGCTCTTAAGATTAATAGCAAAGCCCTAATGGCAGCTGCAAAAGATAACATTTCCGATGCTTGGGTAAGTTTAGGAACGGCTATAGGTATTTTGGGTTCACAATTAAATATGCCTTGGCTTGATAGCATAACTGCTATTGTTGTAGGACTATTAATAGGTAAAACCGCGTGGGACATCTTTAGAGAAGCTTCACTTGAATTATCAGACGGTTTCGATGAAGATAAAATTCATCTTTATAACAATGTCATCAAAGAATTAGATGGCGTAAAAGGAGTAAAAGAAATTAAAGGAAGAAACTATGGAAATAATGAAGTAATAGATGTTGTGATTCTTGTTAATTCTACGCTTGGTATTAAAGAAGCTCATGATATAGCTACCCATGTCGAAAAAATTATGATGGATGACCATGGTGTATATGATGTGCATGTCCATGTAGAGCCAAGTTAGTTTCGAACCAATTAATCCAAATGAACCAAACATCGAATAG
Source organism: Paenibacillus sp. BSR1-1 (assembly GCF_030403775.1). Classification (GTDB taxonomy): domain Bacteria; phylum Bacillota; class Bacilli; order Bacillales; family Cytobacillaceae; genus Neobacillus. The sequence goes on along the minus strand of NZ_JAQMWQ010000003.1, from coordinate 400,064 downwards.
TCTTAATTAGCCATTCACATTGTGAAGGGACTCTATTACTATTATGTTAGCCTGTCTTTTTAGACAAGGCTCTTTTCGTAAACTATGTTGCTTTTTGGGCTTAATTAAGTGCATTTACTAAGTTTGTAGGCAATTTTAGCAAATGTTCTTACGAAAAGATGCCACGAAGCATCTTGTTATACGGGTTGATGAGCTTTTTACGAAGAACAACAATCTTTGCGAAAATAGCCTTTGAAAAAGAGGGATAGGAGGTTCAATGTGAATACTGATCAAGCTTTTGAGTTATTAAAAAACGCAGGAGTTCCAGACGATATTAGCATTCAAACGGTGAAGCGCTGGCTGCGGGAGCGAAAAATTAAATACGAGGGAAAAATAGGACCCCGGAAAACCGAATACATTCTAGATGATACCGATCAAGCTATTAACCTGTTAAAGGATGCAGGTGTTTCCGCTAGTGCTGGTCTCCACGTTGTTCAACGCTGGCTAAATGAAGGCAAGATCCAGAGGGTTGGAGACAGAGACCAGATAACAGATTACATATCAAAGGAAACCATTTCACCGCATGTAACCCGATCCTCAGATCAGGATAAGGCCATCCGTGATTTGCAAGTAAAAATAAAAGTTCAGGATGACCAACTTAGAGGAATCGAAGAACTTCATCAAACTTCCATTAAAACGCTGATTCAGCAGCGGGACAAATTAAACAGAGAAAATAGCAGCCTAAAAAATGAAATAAATGAATTACAATCTGAAACCAGAAAAGTACTGAAAGAGAATATGGAATTACGGAATGAGTTATTAAGATTAAGAGAAGAGCTTTCTAAAGAGGGCAAAAGGGAACCTGAAAAAACTCAGACCATCGTACCGCCTAAAAATCTTGATTTTCGTCAAAAGTTAGGACTATCAAAAACGGCAGGGCAGAAAGAAGTTTTAGCCGGATTTAAAAAATTATTGAAAATTACTCATCCGGATCAAGGAGGAAGCGCTGCGGCTTTTCATTTCGTTAAAGCAGACTATGATCTTTATAGAAAAAGTATCGAAGATTGATAGGAACCGCTCGGCTTAAACGGCCGAGCTGTTCGTTTCTTATCCGTTAAACCTTCCCATCACGATGGTGTTATAGTAATTCCCATCAGATAGAATTTTATCTCTTTTCAATACACCTTCCACTTCAAATCCATATTTTTTATAAAGCTCGATCGCTTTTTCATTCGTTTCGAGAACGTTCAGTGTGATTTTTTTAATATTATTAGTGTCTGCCCTATTTATCGACTCGCTTAAAAGGTTTTTACCGATTCCGTATCCCCAATATTCTTTCAGTACACAAATTCCAAATTCTACTTTATGAGAGGTTCTTTTCAGTTTACTTCCTTCGAGCCTTGAAAAACCTACGATTCTGTCATTTGCTTGAGCCACTAAAAACAGGTTATTCATACTTTCACTATCATCTTTAATGATCTGTTTAAAACCTGCTTCATCGATGTAGGCCTCACCTGGTTCGCGGTCTAAATTTTCTGTTTCGCCATCGACATGCAATCGAACCTCAGATAAATTTTGCGCATCAGATTCAGTTGCAGAACGTACAATATATTTTAAATTATTAATAGTAAACTCTTTTTGCTTAGCAATCATTTAGACGTCCTCCCAACAATTTTCCATCCTTACTAAATAATAAAGAATCACAATGGCTTCGTATAGTATAATAATAATTGATTTTGAATAAATAAATATAATTGTAGATTTAGAATTTAGTACATTAAGTTGAGGGATCATATAGTATGAATGTGGAGCTAATGATTAATGCAGAGGAATGTTATCAGCGTGCAGAGGAGAGGGCTGCTCGTTATTTTGAAACGCTATATGTTCAGGTCTCAGAAAAGACCTTTGTCCCGACCCTGATAAATGACATCCAATCCTGGAAACAAAACCATATCCATCACCATTCATTCCTTTCCTTATTTTCACGAAAAAAAACGGGTCCCAAAGGGTACCACAATTATATCCAATGGCTCGATTACACAGGCAAATTGGACCGTTATCTAGATCGAAGCATTTCCTATCTTTACATGCGCGATCTCGGCAAAGCACTGGACTCACCCGAAACAAAAAAAAGAATTCGAAGTGTAGTAAACAATTTAAAAAGTCATCTGACCAAAAAAGAAGACAATACCGACATGTTCAGCATGGCCGGGTTGTACCGCTGGGCTCAGAACGAAGGCATTGAATCTGCCATTATCTGGCTGATAAATAAACTTAAGATTGTATCCTCCCATATTCCAAATGGGTTGGATGCTGAAAATGCCCAGCGAAAGCTTATTAAAATTATTGCTGGTGTGCTGATGCACGAGTTTGAAGAAATGGACGATAAACTATCGCCAGCAGAACGTAAGATCAGACTCGATCATGCAATTAGGCTTGGATATGCCTACGGCCTGACCTATCCCTTCATTGACGACCTTCTTGATGCCAAAGTTTTGTCTGCAGATGAAAAAAAGCAATATTCCAATTTGATTCGGACCACTCTTATCACAGGCAATGTGCCGGAATTGAGGGAGTGGGAGGGAGATAACGCAGAATTGATCCGTTTTATTCATTCTGAACTCCGCGATGCCTTTGAGGCGATTAAGGCACACCAGCGGCCGGATAATAGAATCCATTTTTTCGAGCAGGCCTTTGTGTTTTTTCATTCCCAGGAAGTAGATCGGGAAAAGAATTTATCTTATGACAGGTACACTAATGAAGATCTTTATGTCCCGATCATCTTAAAATCGTCTTCTTCCCGATTGATTGTCCGATCCGTGATCAGTGCAGCTGAGGATGAGGGCTTTGAAAGCCGGACCTTCTTTTACGGCATTTACAACCAGCTTGCTGATGATTTTGCCGATATGTTTGAGGACATGGAGGAGGGGGCGGTAACTCCCTATACTTACTTCATGAAATATCATGAAACGCGTCCCGACCTTATCAATCCATTTGAATTATACTGGGCGGTCATTTCCCATTTAATACATACCGTCTATCATTCCGATCACAAGACCTGTGAAGTGATATTGGACCGAGCGATTAACGGGTTAAAACGATTTAAAGAACGGAAGGGGAGCGAGGAATACCATAAAGTGATGGAGCTATTCGCTTCTGGGTTTCCGAATTTCAATCGTGTTATTCAAAAAATGGTCCGTAAAGCGGATGATGTCGATTTCTTTGATAAACTGCTTCGGGACCATATGATCACCTCTTTGAAAAATGAACGGAAAGAGCAGGAGGATTTTTTAGATACGATCGAAATTGTCCGCAATCAGATCAACAGTATTTTATATATTACTAAACTCGAAAAGGCTTCTTTACCGAAAGATCCCATCACTGATGCAGCCAATTATAGTCTTGAAGGTGATGGCAAGCGTTTAAGACCCATTATGACTTGGGTCATGGGTGTTAACGAATATGGATTGGATCCTTCTGCCATCGTGCCCCTTTTGAAATCCTTAGAATATATGCATACGGCGTCCCTTATCTTTGATGATCTGCCTGCACAGGATAATGCCGCCATTCGAAGGGGCCGTCAAACGCTGCACATGGTATATAACAATGCGATAGCAGAATTAACCGGTCTTTTTCTGACCCAAAAGGCGATTGAAGAACAAGCATCCCTTATCCAGTTTGATTCTGAAACGGTGCTGAACTTGATTCGATATTCGGCGCAAATGACGGCCGATATGTGTAAGGGCCAGGCAATGGACTTGGACTCAAGAGGAAAGCCACTAACGCTCCAACAATTGAATTTGATGAGCTTTTACAAAACCGGTATTGCATTCGAAGCTTCACTTATCATGCCTGCCATACTCGCGAAGGCTAAGGAAAATGAAATGGAAGCATTGAAAAAATTTGCCCGTCATGCCGGCATAGCCTTTCAGATTAAGGATGACCTGCTGGATGTTGAAGGTGATTCGGATTTACTCGGAAAGCCCATTGGTAAAGACGCGGAAAATAACCATTCCACTTTTGTATCGATCCTAGGGATGGATGGCGCGAAAAAAGCGATGTGGGAACATTATTGTCAGGCAATGGAAGTACTGCAGGAAGTGCCGCGAAAAACTTCTTTTTTGAAACATTTGTTGAACTATATTGTGAACAGGGATAATTAAGAGTAATGTGTTCGAAAGAGATTAATTGTTAAGTGTCACACTGGAATAATCTATGAAAGGAGCGGTTATATGAATTTTAATATGAAAGAGGCTATTGAAGTTCTGGAGCGTACTCCTCCAACATTGGAGAATTTTTTATCTAGTTTATCTGATGATTGGCTGCAGTGCAATGAAGGTGAAGGAACCTGGAATGTTTCTGAAGTAATTGAACATCTTATTGAGGCAGAAAAGATAAATTGGGTACCAAGATTGGAATTTATTCTTCAGGAAGGATCTAAAAAATCCTTCCCGCCTTTTGATCGTTTTTCACACATAAATGAAAACTTCGAAAGGACAATTGAACAAAAGTTGCTTGAATTTAAAACATTGAGAACACAAAATATACAAAAACTCTTGGGGTTAATTAATCCTGATATACATCTTGAATTGACAGGTTCACACCCTGATCTTGGTCTTGTGAAAGTAAGAGAATTGCTTTCTACATGGGTTGTTCATGATTTAACTCACATTGCCCAAATTGTACGGGCTATGGCTAATAGATACAGAACTGACGTTGGGCCGTGGAAAGAGTACTTAGGCATTTTGAGAAAGTAAATTTTTTAAAAGGAGTGGTGGGCTGAAATGAGCCGGATTGCAATAACTCCAGAACCGCCATATTACGCTGTGATCTTTGCTTCACAGCGAACAGAAGGCGATAATGGTTACGGAAAAATGGCAGATAGAATGCTCGAATTAGCCTCCCAGCATGAAGGATTTTTAGGTGTGGAAAGCGCCCGTGATTCGGAACTGGGCATCACTGTTTCATATTGGAACTCACTGGAAGCCATCAAGAAGTGGAAGGACCAAGTTGAACACAAAGCTGCACAGGCAAGAGGGAAAAGCGAATGGTATAAAAATTTTTCTCTCCGAGTTTGTAAAGTGGAAAGACATAGCTTTTTTGAAATGTAAGAAAAAAGGGCTGAATTCCATTGGAAATCAGCCCGTTAAATTTATAAATTTTTCAAACCATTATTTAATTGGGAAGCAGCGAAGAATGCCTCTTTGTCTTGTAATACATCACCTGGCTGGGATCCCTTCCCAAGAATGTATCCGCCAAACTCAATCCCCATAAAATCAAAGATATACTTAAATTGTTGAATCATCGGCAGGCCCTTAATGTAAGGATTATCGCCGCCAACAGCAATCACATAAGCTTTTTTGGATGACAGAGTCTTTTTAAATTCAGGATAATTGGCGTCCCTAAGTGTCTGGGACCAGCGATCAATAAAATTTTTCATCGTTCCTGACATGCTATACCAATAAATGGGTGTAGAGAAAATAATGATATCATGCGGCAGAATCCGATCAATGATAGAGTTATAATCATCATTTCTGTCCTGAAATCCTTCTGGGGAGTGCCGCATATCTTCGATTGGCTTGATCATATAATCTTTAAGAAAAACTTTCTCGGCTGCTATTCCATGCACCGCATGATCCGTCAAAAGTTCAGAATTGCCCTTCGGACGGGTTCCCCCATAAATTACTGCAATCGACATCCATATTTCTCCTTTCAAATCCAATAAGTTTTTAGATAACTATATCGTATCAGGAAGGAAAAATCGAGAATGTTGATTTTTCATTAATTTTTAAAAAGAGGCATTTCAACCCTTTTGATTAATTGATTGTGGAGAACGGACATCACCAATTGATAGGTTTCAAATGCCGCTTTATAATTCAAGGATTCCAAATCGGTGTGTTCATGGTAATAACCCGCCGAAAGGTTAACAGAAGGGATGCCGAGTTCCGCATATACTTTGGCATCGCTTAATCCGCCCGGTGTCATTTTCCAATCCTCCATGCCCGCCAGCTTTCCTGCTTTTTCAAATAGCTGTCCATATTCAACCGGGCAGAAGGACACTATATTGGCGAATGAAGTGACAATATCGCGTTCACCCCTCCTGTCAATGACAATCGCTCCATCCACATCTTCAAGGAAATCTTGGTCGATATTTTGGGACCCAAGACAGCCAATTTCCTCTTCCACGGTAAAAGCAATTTTAATGGTACCGTTGAAATGCGTTTGCTGAATGTTAGCTAGAAGTTCCAAGATAACAGCTATTCCGGCGCGGTCATCAGCGCCTAAAATGCCTTTAGAGCTTTTTAAAATCGTACCTTCCTCAAGGATATCCCGGTCCAATGCGATTTCCTCCACTGTATCCATATGCGCCGATAAAAGGATGGTTGGTCCGTCTCCACAGTATTTGTAAGCTAGCAGATTTCCTTTTCGGTCGACGTACATGTAATCCGTGAGCGGCGATAATCTGTTTTTAAGATACAGCCTGATTTTCCTTTCATCCTGGCTGATTCCAGGGATATTTAACAATTCGATGACCCGGTGTTTGAAGTGAACCGCTTCAAGGTCTTTAAGGTACTCTGGTGATTTAAATACTCTATATAGGTTTTCAGCATAATCTAATAAACTTCCAATCCGTTTGTAGTAGAGAAAAACAGATTTTCTTTCTATTTTTAACTGGATCCCTTCAGGTGCAGCCGTTTTGAGAAGCTTCATCTGTGAAAAAGAAAGGTGCTTTAAAAGGTCGATTCTAGCACGGCCATGTCCATGACCATCACAGCTGCAAATCGAATAGATACCCAGTTCATTCATCCAGCGGACCATGCCGCGAATATAGGAATCCATCATGGTGAGCGGAAGATCTGAAAAAAGCGGGTTGATTAACATTTCTCTTCCAGGACCATCAACAATCCTTGATGCTTCCTTTAAAAGAGTGATAAATTCTTTTTCCGGAAGGGTATCCAGGGATTGACCGTATTTAACCATTAGATTTAAAGTTTCAGATAAAAGCTTGGCCCCAAAAGTTTCCTTTTTTCCGGCTAAATCCTTTTTCATAAGTCCATGTCTCGCTAATAAAATTTCTTGATTTTTCATTCAAAACCATCTCCTTTTGTTATGATAAATCGATTGTACATTTTTCGTTGTGACACCCCATCACGCTAGAAAGAAGGGATTTTGTTGTGTTTTCGAGAATTCCTATTTACTCTAGTGGAACAACTTGATTATATAAATTCCGTTGTGACACCCTGTCACAGTTAAATAGGGAGAGGTAGTAGAGATGGCGCACGAGCTTTTGTGGATTTACGAGGAAGAAAAGAAGTTGAAAGCGAAACTAAGAGAGGCGAAGGACAGGCGTGATCAAGCTGCTGTTCAATTTGCTCAAAAGGCTTTAGTTACTTTATATGTAAGGTTTGGAGAACATTTTAAAATGAATGCAAAGCCTGACCCTAAACTGGCAGAGCGGTATTTAAAGGCCGCTGTCATCCTTCAGAAAGATCATCCCGTGGCGAATTACCGGCTGGCGCATTTATTTTATCGAAAGAAAATGTATACGGATGCTCTATTCCATTTTGAGCGGGCGTTAGCAGGTTCTGATTTGGAAGGATTAAATGAATCCCAGGAGATGATCGCCAATATGTTTATGGCGAATTGTGGGATTTTTATTGCCAGGCAGGCATTAACTGAATTGGAGGCGAGCAACGAAAATCCTTATATAGATTTTGATGAAAAGCTGGTTGGCCGATATCGCGGCGAAATGCTGGAGGCCATTGGCGAATTGTTCGAAAACAGATTCTATCGAAAAATTGCTTCTGAAAAGGAAGAATTTATATCGGACGAAAAAGTTCAAATGATTATTGAAAATAATTGGGATGCTAAGCAGGTTGTGTTATGCAGCATGGATGATGGAGTTCATCTTTATTTTGGCAGGCATCAACCGATCTCGCTCGAGCCGACTGCATTTCGAGTCTTGTACTTTATTTTGCAGGCTGGTGGAAGGCCCCTGACAGGCGAGGATATCGAGGATCGATTTTTTGAGGGATTGGGACAAGAGATTGAACCTGACCTCCTTAGGCAAACCCTTAATAGACTGCAAAGGCGAATCCATTTTTGGGACGAAATCATCGAGACCGTACAGATTCGGAATCCAGATACTAATAGAGACAGAAGAGCAAGAAAGCTTGCAGCCGGAATAGGTTTTTGTATGATCTGCCGGGCAGGGGATATATTGCCGGATGAAGGCTAAAAAGCTTAAAGGGACATTCATTTCCTCATTCATGTGGATAAGAGCTTTCACGGTAAATGAAAGTGCGGTTCATTGCCCTAATTGCCTGAAAGAGAGTTCTCACGGTAAATGAAAAGCCGGTTCATTGCCCCAAAAGAGTAAAAGAGATCTCCCACGGTAAATGAAACCCCGGTTCATTGACCCAAATGAGTAAAAGAGAGCTGGCACGGTAAATGAAAAGGCCTTTCATTGCCCCAAAAGAGGAAAAGAGAGCTCCCACGGTAAATGAAAAGCCGGTTCATTGCCCCAAAAGAGTAAAAGAGATCTCCCACGGTAAATGAAACCCCGGTTGATTGACCCAAATGAGTAAAAGAGAGCTGGCACGGTAAATGAATAGGCCTTTCATTGCCCCAAAAGAGGAAAAGAGATCTCCCACGGTCAATGAACCCCCGGTTCATTGACCCAAATAAGTAAAAGAGGCTTCTCACGGTAAATGAAACCCCGGTTCATTGCCCCAAAAGAGTAAAAGAGATCTCCCACGGTAAATGAAAAGCCGGTTCATTGCCCCAAAAGAGTAAAAGAGAGCTCCCACGGTAAATGAAACCCCGGTTCATTGACCCAAATGAGTAAAAGAGAGCTGGCACGGTAAATGAAAAGGCCTTTCATTGCCCCAAAAGAGGAAAAGAGAGCTCCCACGGTAAATGAAACCCCGGTTCATTGACCCAAATGAGAAATAGAGGGTTCTCACGGTAAATGAAAGTCCGATCGCCCCCTATTTCATTAAAGATTCAACCTTAATGAAACATGAGCCCAGTTCCTACATATAATGATTTGAGGTTACCGAAGTTGCTTCCATTTGTAAGGAGGGGATGCTAATGAAGTTCACGGTACAGTATATACCCTTGAACAAGATCAAACCCGATTTATCAATGAAAATAACTGAGCACATTAAGAGACTTCAAAGGTTTATGTGGGACTGCATGTTTGTTTTAGTTGTTAGAAAAAATCGGAAAGACGACAGTTATATCATTGTGAGCGGGCACGACCGCTTCGAAAATCTTCGGAAACATACAAAAAGTATCTATGCACCATGTATAGTTGATAAAAGCACATCCCCTGGAATCGCCTCCTGGTATTATCGTATCAGAAAGAAACAACCTCTGGATGATTTTCCCTTAATGCCGAAAAGCTGGTCCATTGTGCGATCCTTTTTGAAGCAAGAGCCCCGTTTCCATGAATTATCCCGATCCCAACAAATAAGGGTCCTCATTTTGGCAGTGAAGTACAAAAAAACAGTCATCCATTCTATGAAAACAACAGTGAATGAAATGATTAGAAATAATGAATAATCAATGTAGCCCCAAGTGATATCAAGCACTCGGGGTATTTTTTATTTCTAAAATCAAATATTTCGGGAATGAAAATAAATGAACTTTGTGATATTATAACAATATTAAATTTGCACATTGGAAAAATATATCTTTTTGGGAGAGGAACAGCATGCTAAGGTGGAAACGAAATTTGTGGGTGCTCTGGATCGGAGTTTTTTTCACATCAGCAAGTTTTTCCATGGTCATACCTTTTTTGCCGATTTTTTTACTTCAAATTGGAGTACACGATCACACTGAAATGTGGTCAGGTCTGTTATTCGGTTCGGCCTTTTTTGCTGGTGCCCTTGCCTCGCCGTTCTGGGGGAGTATGGCAGATAAATATGGCAGAAAACCGATGATCATTCGAGCCGGATTTGCCTTGTTTGTGATATATACGTTAATGGCTTTTGTCACAAATCCATATGAAATCTTGGTCCTGCGCATCCTTCAGGGGTTACTAAGCGGGTTCATTCCTGGTGCGATTGCTTTAATTGGAACCAACACGCCTAATGAAAAAGTGGGATATGCCCTTTCGATGATTTCATCCGCCTCGGCATCTGGAGGAATTGTCGGGCCATTACTCGGCGGGGGAATGGCTGAATTAGTAGGAAACCGCTGGGCATTTGCGAGCGCAGGGATTATTGTATTTTTCGCGACCATCCTGATCATTTTTTTAGTAACAGAGGAAAATTTTAAACCCAGCAAGAAGCGCGGCTCTGTCAAAAATGATTTTAAAACAGCCTTGGATAACCGTCCTTTGATGCTTGTTTTAATTTTAACCGTCATTACTGCCTGTTCGGTGTTGACGATAGAACCGGTGTTGCCCTTGTATATCGTTAAACTGAGCGGTTCTGCCGATAACACTTCATTTCTGGCAGGAATTGTCTTTTCACTGCCTGGGATTGCAAGTGCACTGTTTGCTCCCTTATGGGGAAAATGGGCCGATAAGGTTGGATTTCAGAAAGTTCTCTTCATAGGACTGCTAGGCGGCGGAATTTTCACCATCGGCCAGGTTCTATTCACTCATTTATGGGGATTTTCACTGATCCGCTTTGTGTCTGGAATCTTCTTCTGTGCGGTTTTCCCGGCTTTAAATGGCTTGGTTGTGAAGTCCACAACAGAGGATTTCCGCGGAAGAGCCTTCGGTTTAAACCAAACAGCTACCCAAATTGGCGGGGTGACGGGACCTTTGATCGGGGGATTAATTGGAGGCATTTTCCCTGTACAAAGTGTATTTATCTTAACGGGTCTTTTATTATTAGTTGCAATGGTAATGGCTTATTGGAATAGCAATGAGTTGAATAGTACCCTGAAAAGAAAAGCTGTATCAAGTAAATAGTACGTTATTTTTCAAAAAATAACCCTGGGTCCATTTTATGGATCCGGGGATTTTTTTGGTTCATATAATCAATGGGTGGACATACATTTAGAGTATAAGTCCAAATTTTTTTTGAAAATAACTAGAAGGAGAAGGACAAGCGGATGGGTTTCTTACAGGAAATATTTAATAGTTATCATACCTTTTTATCACTAGATGCACTAAAATCGGTCTTTTCTAATCCAGCAAGCTGGGGGATTATTGGAACTCTTATCATTTTAGAAGGGCTGCTTTCGGCTGATAACGCCTTAGTCTTAGCCGTTATGGTGAAGCATCTGCCAAAACATCAGCGAAAGAAAGCTCTATTCTATGGGATCTTTGGTGCTTATTTTTTTCGTGTTATCGCGATAGGGTTAGGAGTCTCCTTAATCAATATTGCTTGGATCAAAATTGTCTGCGGTCACTATCTCCTTTGGATGGTTTTTCAAAATTTTATTAAGAAAAATGAAGATGATGGCGAAATCCAAGGCAGAAGAATGGGCTTTTGGAGAACCGTGATAACCGTTGAGCTTATGGACATTGCTTTTAGCTTTGATAGTATTATTGCCGCATTCGGTGTCTCGAATCATGTTTGGGTGCTCTTATTAGGAGGTATGTTAGGAATCTTAATGATGCGAGGTGTCGCTCAATTATTCCTAACCTTAATTGAAAAAGTCCCGGAATTAGAAACGACGGCCTTTGTTTTAATAGCGATTATTGCCATTAAAATGATTGCTGCAGCCTTCGGATTCCATCTTGATGAATTAATTTTCTTTAGTATTTTAATAGCAGTATTCATGGGAACCTTTATCGTTCATTTTTTCCGGAGCAATTCGGAAAGAACAATCTAATATCAAAAATGGAGCAGGGTGGCAATTACCCTGCTTTTAAGATTGTTAATCTATTGGTAAAAGTTGTTACTCCTTCTTAGAGACCTTTCGTAAATATTTCTCCATTGAGGACAGTAATTCAGATAAAGATACATCTTCATCATCGGTTCTTTCCATCATAACTTCCTCTGTATAAGGTTCCTCTTCTGTATATGTCTCCTCTTGATTATAGTTCATAACACGTTGACGTGATTTCTTCGATTCTGATTTATATGCTTGTTTTTCGGCTTCATATTGAGAGACGTCTTGTTTATATGATTTGGAGGATCGGTAAACCTCTTGTTTGTTTGATTTCTTCGATTGATTTGAAGCCTGGCTATTCGATTTTTGATCTTGAGCATTTTCAATTTTAAGGCCATAGCTAATGTTTTTGATATGGAACATCGACAGGCGGACAATTTCCTCTTTATTAATCAATGAAACGTAATCTGGATGGATATCACTTAATACGCCTTCAAGCTTCTCCGGGCCCCCTCGATTAATTTTGACCCATTGAAATTTCAATGATTCCAGTAAGCTATAGAAATTATCTGCTTTTTTATATTGAATATCATCTGGGACATCAATGTTAAATTGCATTTGGCCCTTCATGTTATCGGTAAAGCTTTTAATATGCTGGATATTGTAATAAACAAGACCATCGTCTTCCGTGAAAAGAGCAACATGATCTTCACTGGCATCCATTAACTTCCCTATTCTTGATTCAGAGCCGCCTCGATTGACCTTTATTACCTTCCCAATAAAATATTTCATGATATCATTATGCATAATAAGTTTTCCCCCTGTAAATTTTTATAAATTATATTAACACTGCATCTATATGTGTCACGGAATGACGTTGTCCTAATAAATTAGCCTTTTTTTTAAAGATTAAGAGAAAATAGGCAAATGATAGAGTATGATACAAGACCAGGACCCAGATGGACATACTTTGTTTGTGCTTGTATCCTGCTTTTAAATCGGGGTTTTTAGAAAAATTTTTTAAAGGTAATCAATCAGCTGGGAATGAAAAATATGAAGGTGTTAGGCGAGATTTTAATAGTCCTGTTAGTGGACAAATAAAAAAGCAGTAAAACTTTCTTTACTGCTTTTCGTTCATCATTGTTCTACTAAGGTGGTAACGGAAACACTTTGTTTATTGTTTGGTTCGTCCAACGGATGAATGGTTGCTTTTCCGCTTTGCTGGTCCACATGCTCAATATATATTCGGGTACCGTTATAGGTCACGTTTTCCATTTGTGGGGAATTACAAATTTCCTGTGCGCGTTGTGCATCCATATGAGTAACCTCCTTTCGTTTTTTCTACAAGATTATTTGTAATAAACGAAGGGTTTATTCTTATGAATGGAATAATTTTTTGTTGATTGATGTAAAAAGCTTTATTAACGGTTAAAATTATGTTATTTATTATATGTAAGTTGTATAGCAATATATTGTTGTTAGTTCTACTAGGGGGGTCCGATGGCTCGGACTGAGAGAAGGATGCAAAATCCTTTGACCCTTTGAACCTGATCTGGATCATACCAGCGTAGGGAAGTAGTTTCGAAGGCGTCATTCGAGTTTTTCTGTTATGCGCCGCTACTTTTTGACGATTAATCAGGTTCTGTTTTCCAACAGAGCCTTTTTTTATTGTCATCTATTTATATGTCTGTCTTTGGACTAAACATATAATGGACTATGCTGTAACTTCTAGATTGCAAAATCTATCATTTTTAGGAGGAAGTTACAATGCAAAAGGAAGCAAACGTAGAAATTGAATTACAAGCACCATTTACAGGAAGCCGTAAAGTTTATCTTGAGGGATCAAGACCTGATATTAAAGTCCCGATGAGAGAAATTCAGTTGACACGAACCGCCACTGCCTTTGGTGAAGAAGAAAATGCACCTGTTAGAGTTTATGATACAAGTGGTCCTTATACAGACCCGAATCATCAAATTGATATCAGGAAAGGGCTTCAGGCATTGCGTAAAAAATGGATTTTTGAACGCAATGATGTTGAAAACTATGCAGGACGAGAAATAATGCCAAGTGATAATGGTTACCGTGATGAAGATGAGCGGGCCAATCTTGAATGGTTTCCTAACATAAACAAATTACCTTTGCGTGCCAAAAAAGGACATAATGTTACCCAAATGCATTATGCGAAAAAGGGGATCATCACACCTGAGATGGAGTTTATCGCGATCCGTGAAAATGTAGAGGCTGCATTTGTCAGGGATGAGGTTGCCCGCGGGAGAGCGATTATTCCAGCCAATATCAACCACCCTGAGAGTGAACCGATGATTATTGGACGGAATTTCCATGTGAAAATCAACGCCAATATTGGGAATTCAGCTGTCTCATCCTCGATTGAACAAGAGGTTGAAAAGATGACTTGGGCAACACGCTGGGGAACAGATACAATCATGGATTTATCAACTGGAAAAAATATTCATACAACAAGAGAATGGATTATCCGTAATTCCCCGGTACCGGTTGGGACGGTGCCTATTTATCAAGCTCTTGAAAAAGTGAATGGAATTGCTGAGAACCTAACCTGGGAAGTTTATCGCGATACGTTGATCGAACAAGCTGAACAAGGGGTCGATTATTTTACGATTCATGCTGGTGTGCTGTTACGTTTTATCCCATTGACAGCGAAACGGACGACAGGAATTGTATCCCGTGGAGGTTCGATAATGGCGCAGTGGTGTCTGGCCCATCATCGGGAAAACTTTCTCTACACCCATTTTGAAGAAATATGCAAAATTTTAAAGCAATATGATATTTCAGTATCATTAGGGGATGGACTGCGTCCTGGCAGCATTGCCGATGCCAATGATGAAGCGCAATTTGCAGAGCTTGAAACTTTAGGTGAATTGACGGATATTGCTTGGAAGCATGATGTGCAAGTGATGATTGAAGGCCCCGGCCATGTTCCGATGCATAAGATTAAGGAAAATGTGGATAAGCAAATGGAAATCTGTAAAGAAGCGCCTTTTTATACACTCGGGCCGTTAACCACCGATATTGCTCCCGGATACGACCATATTACTTCCGCAATTGGCGCCGCGATGATTGGCTGGTTTGGAACCGCCATGCTATGTTATGTGACACCAAAGGAGCATCTTGGTTTACCCAATAAGAATGATGTCCGTGATGGCGTTATAGCTTATAAAATAGCGGCACATGCAGCAGATTTAGCAAAAGGTCATCCTGGGGCCCAAATGAGAGACAATGCCTTATCGAAAGCTAGGTTCGAATTTAGATGGGAGGACCAATTCAATCTATCATTGGATCCAGATCGCGCAAGAGAATATCATGATGAAACGCTCCCATCTGAAGGGGCCAAAACAGCGCATTTTTGTTCCATGTGCGGTCCAAAGTTTTGTTCGATGAAAATTTCCCACGATATCCGGGGAATGGCAATGGAAGATGAAAAAAATGAGGAAATAACAATCGATGAAGGCATGAAGCAGAAAGCGAAGGAGTTTATCAGCAATGGATCAAAAATATATCGATAAATCTCCTTCCCATGAAGTAACGATATTGATAGACGAAATCCATCTATTAAACCGAAAAATTGATCTCTTGAAAAGTAAAATTCAATTTATCCAAAGTCAATGTAAACATATCTTTTTAGAAACACCCGGAATGAGAGAATGTCAGAGGTGTGGTTTCGCTGAAAGTACTTATTATTAATTCCTTCAAGGCCCAACATGATAATGTTGGGCCTATTTTATCCCTGCTAACATAGGAAATTGGTAGCGTATTGAATTTTTAAAATAATGAATATTATAAAGATGGCCATACAAACGCTTTTCATTTTTTAGAAAAGAGGTGTCCATTTGAAAAAGAACAACGGAAAATGGTTATTATTGGTGTTGATGTATTTCCTTTTATCATTACAAATCATTCCCACAGCTGTAGCAGCAAAAGGTCAGCAAGCAAAAGAAAAGGTAGTAGAAACTAATCAGACTACCCAGCAGGGGAATCCTGCTCAGGCGAGAAAAGGGGAGGGGTATGACAAAAAAGGAGCAGGTACTGCAGCCCATAAACAGGATAAACTTAATCATGATGCATATGATTCTAAAGTTGAATCTAATCAAAAAAATAATCCATCTAATCACAAGGTAAATGTTTCTCACCAAAAAACGAATAAGAATGACCATTCTTCGAAAAAGGCAGTCAATAATCCACAGCAATCAGATAACCAGAACAATACTCAATCCAAAAATGATTATAGCAAAGAAATTGAAAATAGTACGACCACACCTCAGAATTCAAATTCGAATAAGAGTACCCAAATACATCTTCATTTAAATAAATGTTATAAATCCGTCACTCATGTATATGTATATTGGGGCGGTAAATGGAAGGCAATGTCATCACAAGGAAATTCACCGCTTTATAAACTACACGATGGAGGACAATATGTAAAAGATGATGTTTCAGCATTTAAGCTTATAACAGCAGATAATCAAGAACGTATTTTTCAAGTTAGTGAAATGAAGGTCGGGGTTGAAGCGCAGGGGACGATCAACTACTGGCTTAACCGATGTGATCAAATTTCACCTCCTCCTGGAAATGATGATCAGGATGATAATGAAAATTCCACCCCTCCTCCTGGCACGAATCCAAATAATCATGAAAATGAAACTCCTCCAAGCCAGAACAATGGGAATGGTGCTCCTGAGAAGCCTGCCTCATCTCAAGAACCAAGTCAAATAACAGATGGATCAAACACTAGCTATAGTGGTTTACTTCCCAAAACTGGGGAATCCAGCCCTATCAGCTATTATCTAATAGGATTATTTATCACAGCAGTAGGTGTGTATTTACTAAAAAAAAGTAAAGTAAATCAAACAGAAGTATAGGTCCTATTTGATTATTGGGGTGTTTTAAATGAAAAAAATCCTGGCTTTTTTTTTGATTCTTATCGGATTGGTGACCTTGTTTTTTCCAAAAGTGATGCAATTATATGAGACTAATAAACAGGATAAATTATTGAAGGAATGGGAGAATAATGGCACACAGAACGAAAGCTCTTTGGTAGAAAACTATAAAAGCCTTAATGGAGTGTTTGGAGAAGCAAATTATAATCATATTAAAACCGAAAATGTTCCGAATTCTAGTGATATGCCGGAAAATATGGCAGGTGTTCTAGAAATCACAAAGATAAACTTGAAGCTTCCCATTCTAGAGGGAGCGAATCAAAAAAATTTAAGAATTGGGGCCGGCCATCTCGAAGGAACAGCCCTTCCAGGTGAAGTTGGAAATTCCGCCATCGCGGCCCATCGAAGTCGAACGTACGGAAGGATGTTTAACCGGCTTAAAGAACTAAAACCCGGAGATAAGATTATTACTAAGGATCAAAAACATTCATATATTTATCAAGTTTATGAAGTATTAATAGTGAAACCGGAGGATTTATCCGTATTAAAAGGGGAAGATAACGAGCGGATATTAACCCTTATTACATGTGACCCCATAACCACGGGAACCCACAGGTTAATTATCCACGCAAAACTTATTTCTTAATTATAATGTTCCAGCTGTCAAATTTATTTGGCAGCTTATTTGTTTATATTACCTCTTATATTATTTTTCTAATACTAGCGATCTTTTCGGTTTTAACTCTCTTTTTGTTCGAATAAAGGCGATAAAATCAATTATTTCATCTGGAGTTAATGGTTTACCGTCCAGGAACAAGCTCACATTTTTCTGATGAATGATTTCTGTTATCTCTGTAACCCCATGCCCGCCGTAAGTTTCATCTGTTCTTCCCAACAAAAAATCAACAGTCGTTTCAAATAATTCCGCTAATTGTGTTAGGGAGAGTAAGGACGGTTCCCGGTATCCTGACTCATAGCCAGCATAAGTACTTTTAGCTATTCCTAATTGATCAGCGGTTTCCTGCAGCGACCATTTTCGTTCTTTTCTTAATTCGGATAAACGATCCAGCATTCGTCTCCAACTCCATTTTCATAATATTGTTCAAATTATAACATAGAATCATAGAACCGAATAGAAAAAAGTACGCGTATCGAGTACAAACTATTGATTTATCCAATTTAAGTTCTATAATGAAAAGTATAGATACGCATTACGCGAATAAAGACTATTTTTTCACTCAATGGAGCTGATACAGTTGAAGAAAATCCTATTACTCGCCACCGGAGGGACCATTGCATCCGTAGAAGGAAATGAAGGACTCGTTCCTGGTCTTTCCGCTGAGGAATTGCTTCATTATTGTCCGATTACTTCCTATGGTATTACAATTGATAGTAAAATCTTAATGAATATTGATAGCACGAATATGCAGCCTGAGCATTGGGTGAAAATAGCCCAAGCCATCCATGATCATTATCAAGAATATGACGGTTTTGTCATAACCCATGGAACAGATACACTAGCCTATACGTCGGCAGCGCTTTCTTACATGCTTCAAGGACTTGAGAAGCCGGTTGTTTTAACAGGTTCACAAGTTCCGATCAGTTTCAAAAAAACAGATGCGAAAAAAAATGTCGCCGACGCCATCCGGTTTGCCTGTGAAACAATTGGAGGAGTCTTTATCGTTTTTGACGGCCGAGTTATCCTCGGAACAAGAGCGGTTAAAATGCGTACAAAAAGCTATGATGCTTTTGAAAGTGTGAATCACCCGTATGTTGCATTTGTGAATGACACGGAAGTGAAATATCAGTGGAAACCAGCACCATCCACGGACAAGCTTTCAATTAATACTGGGTTATGCACCGATGTATTTCTAATGAAATTATATCCTGGAACCAAACCGGAGATTTTTGATAGTTTAAAAGGATTATATAAAGGTATAATAATAGAAAGCTTTGGTAATGGAGGATTGCCGTTTGAAGGGCGGAACCTTCTTTCAAAGATCCAGGAGCTGACAAGCGCAGGTGTGGCGGTCGTCATTACGACCCAATGCTTAGAAGAAGGGGAAGATTTGCTTCTCTATGAAGTCGGCCGAAAAGTAGCCCAGCATAACGTTATTTTATCAGGGGATATGAACACGGAAGCGATTGTCGCTAAGCTCATGTGGGCACTTGGACAATCTGGTGGTTTAGATGAGGTCAAGAAGATCATTGAAACTCCTCTAGCAGGGGATTTAACGATTAATTCTAATAAAGAAGAATAATGTTATTAAAATCGAGGAGAGATACTATGTCCATCATGCAAAAGACAAATGGGAATGTACGAATTGAAAAGGATTTTCTAGGAACAAAGGAAGTGCCGGTTGATGCTTATTACGGTGTACAAACGTTAAGGGCCGTTGAGAATTTCCCGATTACCGGCTACCGGATTCATGAAGAATTAATAATAGCAATGGCGATGGTCAAAAAAGCGGCAGCACTGGCAAATATGGATGTTAAACAGCTTTATTCCGGCATTGGCGAGAATATTGTTAAGGCAGCGGAAGAATTAATGGCTGGCAAGCTGCATGACCAAATCATTGTTGATCCGATTCAGGGCGGTGCTGGCACTTCGATTAATATGAATGTTAATGAGGTCATTGCCAATCGTGCCATCGAATTAATGGGCAAAGAAAAGGGAGACTATTTTCATTGCAGCCCGAACACCCATGTGAACATGTCGCAATCAACAAACGATGCGTTTCCGACGGCCATTCATATCGCCGTATTAAACCTTCTTGAAAAATTGTTGGAAACTATGAACGTGATGCACAGCGCTTTTGGACAAAAGGCTCAAGAATTCAATCATGTTATCAAAATGGGACGGACCCATCTTCAGGATGCTGTGCCAATCCGTCTCGGCCAGGAATTTGAGGCCTATGCCAGGGTTATCGAACGGGACATCAAGCGAATAAAGCAGTCGCGTCAGCATTTATATGAATTAAATATGGGGGCAACCGCTGTTGGCACGGGACTAAATGCCGATCCACGTTATATTGAAAATGTGGTCAAATATCTTGCCGAAATCACCGGGCTGCCGTTGGTTGGAGCGGAGCATCTTGTGGATGCTACTCAGAATACCGATGCGTATACTGAAGTTTCAGCAGCTTTAAAAGTATGTATGATGAATATGTCTAAAATCGCCAACGACCTGCGCCTTATGGCATCTGGCCCTCGTGCGGGATTGGCAGAAATCCAATTGCCTGCCCGTCAGCCAGGATCTTCCATCATGCCAGGAAAAGTGAATCCGGTTATGCCGGAAGTGATTAACCAAGTGGCCTTCCAAGTAATCGGAAATGATCATACGATCTGCCTTGCCTCAGAAGCTGGCCAGCTTGAATTGAATGTCATGGAGCCAGTGTTGGTTTTCAACCTGCTTCAGTCGATCAGCATCATGAATAATGCTTTCCGCGCCTTTACGGAATACTGCTTAAAAGGGATTAAAGCAAATGAAGATCGCTTAAAGGAGTATGTTGAAAAGAGCGCCGGGATAATTACTGCCGTAAATCCACATCTTGGCTACGAACCAGCAGCAAGAATTGCCAGAGAGGCGATTCTTAGCGGGGCGTCAATCCGTGATTTATGTTTAAAATATCAAGTATTGACCGAAGAGGAGCTTGATTTAATTCTTGATCCGTATGAGATGACACATCCAGGGATTGCTGGGGCCTCCTTGCTGGATAGAGACTAAACAAAAGGTGCTTGACACTCTATTTTCGGAGGGTGTCAGGCACCTTTTTTTGACGATCACATTTTTACAGAAGCCTCATTAGGAGACATGGCCTTTCGCCATGATAACTGGGCAAGTGTGAGCACTAAAAGGGCAGCTATTCCGATCCCGGCAATCACGATAAAACCGGTTGAATAGGTGCCGGAAATTTGTTTAAGGGAACCAAGAATATTTGGTATAAAAAATCCGCCAATTCCGCCGGCGGCCCCGACAATACCGGTAACCATGCCAATCTCTTCCCGGAACCTCTGCGGCACCAATTGAAACACCGCCCCATTTCCCATCCCAAGGCAAAGCATGCCAAGAAACAACAGGGTAGTCACTAGGTGAATAGAAGGAAGCTGGCTCACGCCGAACATCGATAGTGCTACGCCGATAAATAAGAATGTTAGTAAACGTCCGCCGCCAATCCGATCGGCTATGTAACCGCCAACTGGCCGGAAAAAACTTCCTGCAGCCACGCACAGTGTCACGAAATCTCCTGCGGTCACCATTGATAACTCGTACTGATCCACAAAAAAGATACTTAAAAAACTGGATAATCCCACAAATCCACCGAAGGTGACACTATAAAGCAGGCAAAAATACCAAGTATCCCGTTGTTTCAGCACCTTGAAGTATTCAAAAATCGGTTTTGCTGCCGGCTGGGAAGGAGCATCCTTAGCTATTATGAAATATAGGCTAAAAACGATTAAAAGTGGCAGCATTGCCAATCCCATCACGTTATGCCAGCCAATTTTTTCAGCAATTCGCGGACCGAACAGTGTCGCAAATAATGTTCCACTATTACCCGCACCTGCTATTCCTATTGCCAAGCCTTGTAATTGGGGTGGATACCAACGGCTCGCCATCGGAATCGCTGCCGCAAAGCTTGCACCTGCAACACCAAGGAGGATTCCGACTAAATAAAGCTCTGGTAATGTTCGTCCAAATAACCATCCCCACACAAGAGGTATAATTGTGACGAGCATTCCGCTAATCGCCGTTTTACGAGGTCCAATCCGATCTGTCAAGACCCCAAGGACAAGACGGAAAAAGGAGCCACTGAGGATAGGAACCGCTACAATCAGGCCCTTCTGAGAGGGAGATAAACTAAAATCTTTTGTGATAAAGACTCCTAGTGCCCCTAATATGACCCAAATCATAAAACTAACATCAAAGTATAAAAATGATGCCAACAATGATGGTGCATGACCGCTCTGCTTTAAATCCGTTAATTTCATCATTCATTACCCCTTTCTAACTTAATAATGATTCAGTTACCAGCCGATATTTTTTTTTTGAAAAGATCACTTTTCCAATCAAATATAAAAATGAAATAATACCAATTGTTGTTTTTTTCATTCCTTACCTCCCAATCATTTGCTTTTTTTAGCATAGAGGGACATCGCTGCTCTTGTCAGAAAACATGTAAGGTATCCTGACAATGAATTTTTCTGAAAATTTCATGTTAGAAAATATCACACAATTAATTTCTGCTTATTCGTTTTATGGAATAATGGAGAAAGTTCATGGCGTCAGCTTACAATTGGATTGTCTGGAGGGTTATTAATGGCAAAACAAAAATTAATCTTGATTGGGAATGGAATGGCCGGCATCCGCTGTCTGGAGGAAATCTTAAAGTTGAATCCCGATCGGTTTGATATAACGGTCATTGGCAGTGAACCGCACCCAAACTATAATCGGATTTTATTGTCGACTGTTTTGCAAGGGAGAACATCGTTAGCCGACATTACCTTAAATAGCCGGGAATGGTATAACCAACACCATATCAAGCTGTTTTTAGGGGAAATGGTCCTAAAAATTGATACCGACAATCAAATTCTCTTAACAGATAAACAGCGAGTGGTATCATATGACCAGCTTATTTTAGCTACTGGTTCCACTCCGTTTATGCTGCCTATTCCAGGCGTTGATAAGGAAGGGGTCATTTCTTTTAGAACAATTGAGGATTGCCAAATCATGATCGAAACAGCGAAGAAGTATAAGAAAGCAGTCGTAATTGGCGGCGGACTATTAGGATTGGAAGCAGCAAGAGGGCTGTTGAATCTGAGTATGGATGTAAAGGTGGTTCATCTTTTTAGTTTTTTAATGGAAAGGCAATTGGATCAAACAGCGGCGAAAATGCTGCAAACAAAGTTGGAACGGCAAGGGATGATGTTTCTTTTGGAAAAAGAGACAGCGGAGATTCTCGGGGACGGACGGGTTGAAGGCTTGCGGTTCAAAGACGGAACAGAAATAGAAGCCGATTTGATTGTCATGGCAGCGGGGGTCAGGCCGAATGTCCAGTTGGCGAAGGATAGCGGGATTGAGACCAATCGCGGGATTCTTGTTAATGATTTTTTAGAATCGAGTATTCCGAATATCTACGCTGTCGGGGAATGTGTGGAGCATCGCGGAATTGTTTATGGATTGGTGAAGCCTTTATATGAACAAGGGAGGGTGTTAGCCAAGCGGATTTGCGGCATTGCTAGTAAGGGATATGAAGGATCGATTCTTTCTACACAATTGAAAATTTCGGGAGTAGAGGTTTTTTCAGCAGGCCTGTTTGAGGAAACCCGAGATTCAAAGGCGATTAAAATTTATGATGAGATAGCTGGAGTATACAAAAAGATGGTTTTCAAAGGTGATAAAATCATTGGTGCTGTCCTGTTCGGGGATACAAGCGAGCGCGGAAAATTACTAGAAATGATTTTAAAACAACAAGATTTACAGGATGTTGAAAAAGTTGCCATTTTTCCAACCTCTATTGGTGAAAGCCATACAATTACATCTATGGCCAACAGTGATTTTATTTGTAATTGCAATGGGGTAACAAAAGGAGCGATCATCGAAGTCGTACAAAAAGAAGGTCTTTCCTCTGTTGAACAAGTGAAAACATGCACAAAGGCGTCAGGTTCGTGTGGTGGCTGCAAGCCTATGATTGAAGAGCTATTATCCTATATTAATAGTTATGATTTTTCCGAGGTGATAGAAAAGTCGTCCTTTTGTTCCTGTACTTCATTATCAGAGGATGAAGTGGTACAAATGATCCAACAGTTGGGTCTGTCTTCTTTATCGGAGGTGATGGATGTCCTTCATTGGAATACCAAACAAGGCTGTACGAAATGCCGGCCGGCCTTGTCCTATTATTTAGCGATGATTAATCCAGAATATGAGAATATCCAGGAACCCCTTTTTCTAAACGATCGGATGAATGCCACCTTACAACAGGACGGCACGTACTTCGTCGTCCCGCAAATGTATGGCGGAATGACCAAGTCTGAGCAATTGCGAAAAATAGCGGATGTCGCTGACAAATATGGGATCGTAGATATTGCAATTACAAGTGAACAAAGGATTCATTTGATGGGGATAAAAGAAGATGACCTCGCTGGTGTTTGGGCCGATTTGAACATGCCGATGAGTTCAACCTATGGAAATAAGGTGCAAACGATCAAAACTTGTATTGGGGAACATATTTGTCGTTGCGATAAACAATCCTCTCTCGATCTTTCAGCCAGTCTCGAAAAGAGATTGGAATTTCTAACCACTCCATATCGTGTGAAGATGGGTGTTTCTTCCTGTTTGCATGATGGTGCAGGCTGCACCATGAAAGATATTGGAGTCATCGGAATGGAACGAGGCTGGGAAATTTATGTTGGAGGGAGCTGCAGCCGGAAAGGACGTGGCGGTGAACTTCTGTGTATTGCTGCCTCGGATAAAGAAGCGTTTGAAATGGTTACAGGATTTGTCCAATATTATCGGGAGACAGCCAATTATCTGGAGCGGACTTGGGAATGGATTGAGCGACTCAGCTTAGTTCATATAAGAGAAGTATTATTTGATTTCGAGCTTCTCCGGCAATTGTTGGATCGCTTGGAAGAGGAATTGTCGTTGCGGAAGCGGTTTTATGAGAAATCTGAATTGTCTACTTTTAAGGGATTGTAGAAAGTGGCGTATTATTGAATAAACCCATGATTATGTAAAAATTTATCTGAAACGGAGGCGGTAATTTGACTGAAATGTTCTTAAAATACTTCAGGACAAAGCAGCAAAAAGTTGAATCTGAAAAAACATTTGATTCCCAATGTCCTTTTTGCAGTATGCAATGCAAAATGCAGTTGATAGAACAATCGATTGTTACACGAAGAACCTTTAAGACCATCGGAAAAGATAATCCCACTTCAGAAGGGCGTTTATGCATCAAAGGCATCCATGCACATCAACATTCCTTCCATCGTGAGCGTTTAAAATACCCATTATTAAAAGTGAATGGAGAATTTGTCCGCATTACCTGGGAGGAAGCCCTGGACAAAATCAAAGAGAATTTTACCAGAATTCAAGCGGAAGATGGCCAGGACGCTTTGGCGGTTTATGGCAGCGCCTCACTTACCAACGAAGAAGCTTATTTACTAGGAAAGTTTGCACGAAGTGCTATAAAAACCAAATACATTGATTACAATGGCCGCTTATGTATGTCTGCAGCAGCCTCTGCCGCGAGCCAAACATTCGGAATGGACAGAGGGTTTACCAACAGCCTATCTGAAATTCCTTACACAAATTGCATCATCTTAGCGGGAACAAATATCGCCGAATGTCAGCCCACCATCATGCCATACTTTGAAAAAGCAAAGGAAAACGGCGCTTATATCATTGCAATAGACCCTCGTGAAACCGCGACGACGAAACTGGCAGACTTGCATTTGCAGCTTAAACCGGGTACCGATGCCGCACTCGCAAATGGGCTGTTAAAAATAATAATAGAAGAAAACTATATTAATAGACCCTTTATCCAAGAAAGGGTAAATGGGTTTGAAGAAGTAAAGGAGTATGTTTCATCGTTAACACTGGAGGAAATCGAAAACATAACCGGTGTTCCAATTGCCCAAATTCGTAAAGCGGCAATAAAGTTTGGAAAAGAAGAAACAGGGATGATTTTTACCGCAAGAGGGGTGGAGCAGCAAACCGATGGATCAATCGCCGTTCGTAATTTATTGAATATTCTGCTTTCAACTGGGAAAATTGGCAAACCTCATTGTGGTTATGGAGCAATAACAGGACAGGGAAATGGACAAGGAGCCCGTGAACATGGGCAAAAAGCCGATCAGCTTCCGGGATATCGAGCCATTGAAAACGAAGAACATCGAGCATATATTGCCAGTGTTTGGGGGATCGATGAGGCCGAATTGCCGGGAAAAGGGGTTTCTGCATACGAAATGATTGAGAAAATCCATGAAGTTGAAATTACCGGCCTGTTTATCATGTGTTCGAATCCGGTTGTTTCCCATCCAAATGCCCAATCTGTGATAAATGCATTAAAAAAATTAAAATTCTTTGTTGCAGCGGATCTTTTTTTGTCAGAGACGGCAAAATTAGCCGATTTAATTTTGCCTTCTTCTTCTTATTTGGAGGATGAGGGAACGATGACAAATGTGGAAGGCCGGGTCACACTTCGCGAAGCGAGCTATCCATGTCCAGGAGAGGTCAAGCACGACTGGCAAATTATTTGTGAAATGGCACGTGTTCTTGGTAAAGAAAAGGCCTTTTCGTTTACTTCGGCAGAAGAAATTTTTCAAGAATTACGAGTGGCCAGCCGTGGGGGCAAGGCTGATTATTTCGGGATTACCTATGATCGTCTGCGTAAAGAAGGCGGTATATTATGGCCTTGCCCTGATATGGGACATCGTGGGACGAAAAGACTGTTTGAAGCTTCCTTTTCACATCCTGATGGAAAAGCTGTCATGGTCATCGCTCCAAACAAATCAGTTGTGGCGAAAGACCAAACAAGTGAAGAATTTCCCTTGTTATTAACGACCGGAAGAGTTAAGTCCCATTATTTAACCGGTGTGCAAACAAGGAAAAGTGCTGCATTAGCGGCAAGAAATGTGGAATCGTACCTGGAAATCCATCCGACAACTGCCTTAAAATATCAAATCCCTGATCATACATTGGTAAAAATTGAATCCAAACGAGGCTTGATTGTCGTTAGAAGCAAATGGTCGGAGACGATTCGCAAGGATACCGTTTTCGTCCCATTTCATTGGGGTGACTCACAAAATGTGAATCTTCTAGTTTCAAAGAAATTAGATCCTGATTGCAAGATGCCTGGATTTAAGGTGACTGCTGTGAGAGTAAGTCCGTTAATTGAACAATTTATACAATAAAAATTCCATGTTGAGTGTATTTGAACATGTTTTATTGTTACGGATTATTGTGAATATTTTGTGAATAATCCTCGTCCATTTTCTTCACCCGTTATTATTCCAAGCATAGAATATAGCAAAGGTGGTGATGATAAATGGACTTCGGACTTTCAGCCTGGATGCTATATACAATGCAGGCCGTTTTTGGACTAATGATTCTTAATTTCCTAATTCAGTTTATCCAAATGTTCTGGAAAGGCTCCTTTGATACAAGTTTTGTACTAGATTATTTAAAGGATATCGTTTATTTCGTTCTTCCATTGAACCTTCTTATTTCCATGAATTCAATTGATCCAACAGGATGGATTATGATAACCTTCTACTTCATTGGCGGGCTTGCTGTCGTAATCAAGTACTTGTTGGACATCAAAAATAAATTAGTTAAATAAATGATTTAGGCCCTCCCTTTCTTGGGAGGGTCTTTTACTGTGGCTCATTTAATTGAGGCTCATAATCCCATTCAGACTTCAAAAAGTTACGAGACGGTCATTAAGAGAGGCTCCTAATTCCCTTCAGACTTCAAAATGGATCGAGATGGTCATTAAGAGAGGCTTCTAATTCCCTTTAGTCTTTAAAAAGTTACGAGACGGTCATTAAGAGAGGCTCCTAATTCCCTTCAGTCTTCAAAATGTATCGAGACGGTCATTAAGAGCGGCTCCTAATTCCCTTCAGTCTTCAAAAAGTTACGAGACGGTCATTAGGAGTGGCTCCTAATTCCCTTCAGTCTTCAAAAAGTTACGAGACGGTCATTAAGAGCGGCTCCTAATTCCCTTCAGTCTTCAAAAAATAACGAGACGGTCATTAAGAGCGGCTCCTAATTCCCTTCAGTCTTCAAAAAGTTACGAGACGGTCATTAGGAGTGGCTCCTAATTCCCTTCAGTCTTCAAAATGTATCGAGACGGTCATTAAGAGCGGCTCCTAATTCCCTTCAGTCTTCAAAAAATAACGAGACGGTCATTAAGAAAGGCTCCTTATCCCCGTTCACTTTCAAATGGTGCCACAACGGTTATTAAGAGATGATATGCACAGTCCCATAGCATTCCCAATAAAATTCCAAAAAAATCTCGATTTTAAGATATTAGTGCTTACACCTTTAGGCTGTTTCTTCATATAATATTCCAAATTTTCCGAAATGGAAGTGGGACCATGAAGAGTCATAAGTGGATAAAGTGGCGCAAATTCCTGCTCTGGTTTGCATTTATCATATTTATTGGCGTGATATTGGTGAAGGGAGGACCTTCCTATTGGTCGGTCGCCTTGACAATTATCAGCTTTTTATTTCAATTGCTATTCGCAATGTTATTTATGATCATACAGTTTGTTGCACTCTTCTGGTTTCTGGCCCGGGGACGAACATACTGGATCTTGCCTGGTGAGACCGGTACAACCTGGGACGACTATCGGGGCAATCCAGAAATTGTGGAAAATGCCAGAAGGATTGTTACCCTTCTTAGGGGTGTAAAAGAGTTTAAAGATATGGGTGGCGAAGCTATCAGAGGCTTACTCCTATGCGGCCCGCCAGGCACCGGGAAGTCCTATTTAGCTCAAGTAATCGCCAACGAAGCACAGGTGCCCTTTGCCTATGCTTCAGCCCCAAGCTTTCAAAATATGTTCTTTGGCGTAGGGAACCTTAAAGTAATGGGTCTCTACAAGAAAGCCAGAAAGCTCGCAGATATATATGGCGCCTGTATAATCTTTATCGATGAAATCGACGCCATCGGGATGAGCCGTCAGGGCGGAGGAGGAGGTGCAGGTCTGATGGGCATGGCCGGAATGGGGGGAGCCGGTTTGCTTAATGAGCTGCTTTTACAAATGGACCCTCCGAACATCGATAACTCCAAAATCGCTAAGTTTCTTCGCTCACTGGGGTTACGGAAAAAAGTAGCAGAGCGCCCTGCTGTTCTAACGATAGGCGCGACTAACCTTCCTGATGTCCTCGACCAGGCATTGCTCCGGCCGGGCCGCTTTGACCGCAAGCTTTGGGTCGACTCCCCTGACTATGATGGCCGTGTAGATGTTTTCCAATACTATCTTAAAAAAGTGAAAATTGATTCAACGCTGACTTCTGAGAAGGCCGCTCTTGATACCATCGGATATAGTCCAGCGCAAATCAAGCATATTGTCAATGAGTCTGTCGTCATCGCCCATCAGCGCGGGGCCCACGTAGCCAGTTACGAGGACTTTCGGGCTGCGATGGAAACCTATGAGTGGGGGCTTAAACAGCCATTAAGCTCCATGATGGAGGATGAAAAGCGGAACGTCGCCTATCATGAGGCCGGTCATGCAGTGGCACAGTATCTGTTGAAGCCGCACGAACGAGTCTGGAAGGTTACGATTATCCGGCGCGGCGGTGCGCTTGGTCTTGCGGCTACTAAGCCGACAGAAGAGCGGTATAACCGAAGTGACAGCGAAATGCTCGCAGAAATTCAAGTTTGTTTGGCTGCCAGGGCAGTGGAAGAGGAATTCCTTGGCAAGAAATTAAACGGGGTTACCTCCGATCTCCAGCAGGCCACTATGATAGCAGGTGCTTACCTTGGTATGGTCGGCATGGGTGATGAATTGTTCAGTTGGCTCGCAGTAGGAACCAGAATTGATGGACTTCGTGCATTACGTCCAAAAATCAATCTGTTATTGAAGGACCAGATGAAACAGGTTAAGAAGCTTGTCAATGAGCATGCCGATTTCGTCCATTCGATTGCAGGGGAATTATTAAAGCGCGGCGATTTAACGGGTGAGGAAATTGAAGAGCTTTATGTGCGCCTGTATGGCCAAACCAGACCAGAACCAAGAAAGGTAGTAACCCTCGAATATTTCGAGGATCCACCTGCCATCGGCTTTACCCATAGTAATCAAGTAGACGATGGGACAGATGAGACAGAGGAAACAAAATAAACAGAACCGATTAGCCTCGTAAATAAACGAGGTTTTTCGTTGTTGGTTTATATCGATAACAGAAAAGAAGAGTATTTTTATTTAAAAGAAGCAAAATAAAAAAGGTAAACAAGGTTTATTAAGGGGGATTTAACTTGTCAAAAAATAATCTCCAGCATTCACCAGACGTTGATCAAAAGAAATTGTTAAACGATTAAGTTGAAGAGGCTCGTAAAAACAACTTTGAAGATGACATATTCGAAGAGTAACGCCAAATGGGGCAGATGGTCAATAATTTGATTGAAACAAGGAGTTGTTAATTAGCATTAGCAACTCCTTATTTCTTGAAATATGGAGGGGAAGTCAATGAATTCTAAATATTCACCTATATTCCAACCATTTACGCTTAAGAATGGAATAACTTTAAAGAATCGGATGGTTATGGCACCGATGACAAACTTTTCATCCAATCAGGATGATACTGTTTCAGATGCTGAAGTAAAGTATTATGCTAGGCGGTCCGCAGGTGTAGGAATGGTCATTACGGCCTGTACCTATGTAACCGCTAATGGGAAAGGGTTTCATGGAGAATTCGGCGGGGATCGGGATGAGTTTATTCCAAGTCTTAAAAGGCTCGCATCTGCGATAAAAGAACAGGGAGCAAAAGCGATTCTGCAAATTTTTCATGGCGGACGCCAAGTACCACCTGAGTTAGTAAACGGCGATGTTGTCAGTGCAAGCAGCATTCCTGCTGAAGGTGAAGGAAAGCCAGTTCCTAGAGAATTATCTGAACAAGAGGTAGAGGCAATTATCCGCGACTTTGGAGAAACAACACGCCGGGCGATTGAATCTGGCTACGATGGTGTTGAAATCCATGGGGCGAATGGATATCTTATTCAACAATTTTTCTCCCCACATTCCAACCGTCGTGACGACCGCTGGGGTGGAAGTCTTGATAAACGTCTGAACTTCCCATTGGCAGTAGTGGACGAGGTAAAGAGTGTTGCTGCGAAGTATGCCAATGATTCATTTATTATAGGGTACCGGTTTTCACCAGAAGAACCGGAAACACCCGGAATTACCATGGCTGATACATTGTATTTAATAGATGCACTTTCGGAAAAAGATCTTGATTATTTGCATGTATCGCTAATGGACTTTTGGTCCACACCGAGGAGAGGCATTGATGATACGCGTTCTCGAATTGAAATTATTCAAGAGCGAGTCGGCTCTCATGTTCCTGTTATCGGTGTAGGGTCGATTCGTACGGCGGATGAAGCACTAAAAGCACTTGAAACAGGGATTCCTTTACTTGCACTTGGGCGTGAAATCATTATGGATCCAGATTGGGTGCAAAAGATTGCAGAAGGAAAGGAAAATGAGATTATAACCAAGATAGACAAAACGAAACAGCATGAACTTGTCGTTCCAGATCCACTTTGGCAAGCCATTATCCATACCCCGGGATGGTTTCCAGGTGTATAATATTCGAAAAGCATCTTCATTTAGATGCTTTTTTTTGTGATAAAATGGTTATTGAATATTTTAATGAATTTGGTATAGCATGGGTAAATAGGAAAAATATTCGAAAGGACCATTAGAGATGGACATCCTATTATCTTTTATCCATACCTTACTGTTAAGTTTGATAGAACTTTTTTATTTAGTAGGCAGCATTATTGCTGCGGGTCTTTTGTTAGGGATTTTCGAAAAGTATTCTAATACTTTTTTGATTAGAACTTTCGGCCCAAAAGGAGTGTTGGTAACGGCATGGATTGGGACCCCCATTCATGAAATCGGTCATCTTATCCAGTGCTTCCTGTGGGGACATCGGGTTACGAGGGTCAAACTCCTTCAGTTGAACAGTTCTAATGGCGTGCTTGGATTTGTCGAGCATCAATATAACCGAAACAGCCTGTATCAGCAGGTGGGGAATTTTTTTATTGGTTTAGGTCCCATTTTTAGTGGAATCGGTTCGTTGATATTGGGTATGTATCTGTTCGTGCCTCAATCCTTTATAACCTTTCAACAGCAGCTTCGTGAGCATGTTTCATTTGAAAGGCTGGATATAAATGTTATTAAATCAATAGTAGGAGCCATATTAGCGATTAGTAAAAGTCTATTTACCATAGAAAATTTCATCAACCCGCTTTTTTGGATCTTTTTAGTTATTGCCATCAGTATTTCTTCCCATATTGCTCTGAGTAAATCGGATATCCAAGGCTCGGCAAAAGGACTGTTGACAATCTTCTTTTTATTGGTTTTATTGAACCTTGCTTCAGGACTGCTCCATTTAGACAGTTACCGGTTAATCCTCAAGCTGGCGGAATATAATGCGTATGTCCTGGCCTTATCAGGGATTGCTTTCCTTTTTTCGCTGTTTACCTTGGTATTAAGTTATATCGTTTATCAAATAAAAAAAGGATTGTAAGAGAGGATAGAAAATTGTTAAATTTAGTATTATTAAGTGATTTTTCCAAGAAAAATAATCTTCAGTTAGAAGAACGGATTAAAGAGCTTTCCTTAGTGAAATCATTTAAACTTGGATATATTCCCTCCCAGTCAGATAAAGAAAAGAAATACTTTGCCGAGGCAAAGGAATATTTTCGTTCTTTAGGTATAAACAAGTTCGTTTATTTTGATGTAGATAAGGAGTATGACGAATCCTTGCTAGGCGAGCTCGAAAGCTGTGACGGCGTCTACTTATCCGGCGGGAATACCTTCTATTTTTTAAAAAACTTACAAAAGAGGGACTTACTTGGAAAACTAAATGAGATGGCAACTAATGGGAAACTATTGATTGGTGTAAGTGCCGGAAGTATTTTGATGTCAGAGACGATAAAAATCGCATCATACATAGATGAAAATTTCGTTCACTTGGAACAATTAAACGCTTTAAAATTAATAGAGTTTGAGTTTATGCCGCATTGGCATACACAAAAGAATCGGTTGCCGGAGCTTTTAGTGTATTCTAAACACAAGACCATTTATACCTGTAATGACGGGGATGGCATTGTCATTCAAGGTGATCATATCGAGTTCTATGGGAAGATTAATGAAATTCGTAATGGAAAAATAATTGAAGGGGGTTCTAATCATGCATGAAGAAGGATTTATTGAAGTAACAGGCGGCAAGGTTTGGTATGAAATATACAATAAAAAAGGTGCTGGGACGCCCGTCATCATTTTGCACGGAGGACCTGGCTCCTCGTGTTATTCGCTCCAAGGGTTAAAAGCTTTGGCGGAGGATCGTCCGGTTATTTTTTATGATCAATTAGGTTGTGGCAGGTCGGAGAGGCCAACAGACACCACATTATGGAAACTTGAACGGTTTGTCGAGGAATTAGCCCAAATCAGAGGTGCCCTTAACTTAAATAAAGTACATATTTTAGGTCATTCATGGGGGACGACGCTGGCTGCAGCTTATTGTTTAACAAAGCCAAGCGGCGTGAAAAGTGTTATTTTTTCTAGTCCTTGCCTTAGCGCTCCTTTGTGGGAGGAAGATCAGCGGCGGAACCTGAAAAAGCTGCCGCAAGAGATTCAAGAAATCATTTTACGCTGTGAAGAATCGGGAAGGACAGATTCTAAGGAATATCAGGAAGCAACGCTTGAGTTTAATAAAAACTTCGTAAACAGAATGGATCCGTATCCAGAATGGTTGAAACAAGGCTCCCAATATCGCAATCCAGAAGTATACAATATTATGTGGGGACCGTCTGAATTCACAGTACTAGGAAACTTGAAAAATTTCGATTGTACTTCCCAATTAAAGGAAATCACTTGTCCCACTTTGTTCACCTGCGGTCGTTTTGATGAGGCGACACCGGAATCAACCGAGTATTTTAGCAGGCTGACAAATAATGGCAAATTCCACGTATTTGAGAACAGTGCTCATATGCCGTATGTAGAAGAGCCGGAGGAATTTTTGCAGGTGGTAGGAGAATACCTGAAATCAGTCGACTAAAATTTACAAAAAATCCACCAATTGATCCTGGTGGATTTTTCCTTTTTTAAAAAAGATTATTCCCATCTATTATTATTTTGCTATTATTATAAAGAAACATAGATTTAGAAGAAGGAATATATAGGATTATGCCGAAATTTGTTATAAGACAATTTTCCTATATAAGGGGCAATGCAATGAAACACATGGGTCAAATCTCTTTAGTATCCATTTCGATACTTTTTACAATATATCAAAGATTCTTCGAACACCATCCTTTTTTCACGCTTGATTTTTTAATTTTTACCGCCATCGCCTGGGTGGTCGGATGGCAATATGATAAAGCTCGCTACTTGGGAAAAAAAGCTCGTGACAGTGAGGAGAGTTACAAGAAATTGATCGATTCCTTACCTGAACCGGTTTATATTACCCACGACCATAAATTTATCTATGTAAATCAAGCTGCATTATCCATGGCTCGTGCAAAGAATAAAGAAGAATTGTTCGGAAAAACCATTATGGATTTCATTGTTCCTGAATATAAGGAACGTTTATTGGAGCGATATAAGCAAATTAAAAAAGCAAAACAGCCGGTCAATACGATTGAATACAAAGCACGGCGGCTTGACGGAACGATATTTTATTTTGAGGCTTCCTCTATGAATATCGTATTTGGTGGTAAAGAGGCTCTTCTGTCGATTGGGAAGGACATTACCGACCGAAAAGAGCAAACTGACCGTTTGTTACAAAAGTCTGAGAAATTGGCATTACTAGGGCAAATGGCCGCCGGGATTGCCCATGAAATCCGCAATCCACTTACTTCAATCAAAGGTTTTATCCAGCTATTTAAGGCCAATCAGCAGCAGGATGAGTATTTTGATATAGTTTTAGCAGAGCTAGAACGGATCAATTCGATTGTTGGTGAATTTCTTTTTTTGGCAAAACCAACCGCGGCTGTTTTTATTGAAAAAGATGTAACGGTGTTAATTAAGGATGTCATCACCCTAATGAATACCCAATCCATATTAAACAGCGTGGAAATCTTCGTTGATTTTGAAGGGGAAATCCCGACAATCAGCTGTGAGGAAAACCAGTTAAAGCAAGTATTTTTAAATCTTTTAAAAAATGCTATTGAAGCTATGCCGGATGGCGGTAATATTTTTGTGAACGTAAAGGAAAGAGAAGAGGGAAATATTTCGATAAAAATTACGGATCAAGGGGTAGGTATTCCTGTTGAGAGGATCGCCACTCTTGGTGAGCCTTTTTATACGACCAAAGAAAAAGGAACAGGACTCGGTTTAATGACCTGTTACCGGATTATTGAAAGTCATAATGGCCAGCTAATGATCCAAAGTAAAATAAATCAAGGCACAACAATTGAAATCGTTTTGCCGACGATAACACAGCCATTGCTGAAAAAGGAATACAGCTATTCATAGTTCAAAAAGAATCTCCAAGGACTGGGGATTCTTTTTTTGTGAGAAGATGTCGATTTTAGCGGTTCATTGTATGAAAAGGTCGAAAATATTGGAATCCCGTCTTTTTTTAGCTTGTTTTAGCGAAACGATACTACTAATTCGATAACGTGATATAATACATTTTGCGTCAATTGTTTACAGTATTCGAAATTATTACATATTTTCTGAGGTGTATTTTTGCTATGAGACAGGAACAGTTAGAAAAGGCAATAAACAAGAAAAGAGACGAGATGATAAAAATAGGTTTGGCAAAAGGACTCCAATGCGAAGAAACAATTCTCTGCAGCCAAGAACTGGACGATATGATTAACGAATATAATCGTTTAAAATTGCGGCCGAACCGTTTTAACCCCCTCCAACAATATCATGAATTGATCCTTTTCTTAAATGAATGCACATTTAAGCTTCTTATGTTAGGGTGTAGTTCATACATTCGTTACTTTCAAGTTTAAAAGGATTTACATTTGGAAAATATATTCCATTGAGGGCTTCTGAACTATTAATATATGATAATCCTAGCACTTGGTACTATTAATAGTTTCGGAGGGAAAAATAGATTGAAAAAAGTCCTGCTATATGTGATTATTTTTACAATCGTTGTTCCGTTGGTTCCCCATAATAAGATTTTTGCCGAACAGGCAGAACCAATCGTTAAAGTGAAGTTGATTAATTATTTAGGCAACAAAACCGAAATTACGCTAAAACCAAATGGCGATTATCTTACCAGTGACCAGAATATAAAGTTAATATCAGGTACTAGTTATCTAGTAAAACAGGAAAATGGAAAAATCTCTTTATATAAAAATGGCGCTCTTCTATATTCTTCTAATGTTTTATCTACTAAACCAGTTAAGCCGAATTCCCAGCTTTCCATAAATAATCGCATCTATCTTGGCAGTTTTGATTTTGAGGTGGAAAATAAGCGATATGTTCGTCCGATTAATTCTGTGTTCATGGAGGATTACTTAAAAGGGGTTGTGCCCATTGAAATGTATCCTTCATGGGATGTTGAAGCCCTTAAAACGCAAGCTGTTGCAGCAAGAACGTATGCGATGAGCTACACTACTCGTGGTGTTATTGACGATACGATCGCTTATCAAGTATACGGCGGCTACAATTGGACTGCGAATTCGACAAAAGCGGTTGAAGATACGAAGGGGCAGGTTGCCGAGTATAACGGGCGGTTAATCAATGCTGTATATTCCGCAAGCAACGGCGGACGGACTGAGAACAACGCTAATGCCTGGGGGACGGCACTCGTTCCTTATTTAGCGATCAAGCAAGACCCTTATGACCCCAAAACAGTTTGGAGCTTTTCTCTTCATAAAAGACAAATGGATATTTCCTCTTTAGATTTAGCAAAGTCTTCTGAATGGTGGTCCACAACGAAAGAAGCAGATCAGACGATTACATCTAATATTAAAATGTGGTTAAATGCCAATGGTTATGCAAATAATGAAATTAAAATCACGGCTATCCCTGAATTTTCTTTATATGCTGCCGGTTCTGGCGGCAGAGTAAACAAAGGGAGCATTACGGTCGAGTTTTTAGAGAAAGATAACGTGGATGTCGATGGGAAATTAATTCTCAAGCGTCTAGCCATAGCCGATGTAAGTGCATCAATAGTCCGCTCCATTATTGGGAATCGTGTCATGTGGAGTTATTTAGTGGCTGAATTTAAATCGGATAATGATACATTTTCTGTCAAGGGATTAGGTGATGGTCATGGTGTCGGCATGAGTCAATGGGGCGCCAAAAACATGGCCGATGCTGGAAAAACTTACGATGAAATTTTAAAATTTTATTATATCGGGATTTCCATTGTAAACATTTATGGACCATCATCAATTGCGGTGCAAGGCAGCAAACAAACCGGCTGGGTGGATGACCATGGGAAATGGTACTTTTTAAATCCAAACGGTTCAATGGCAACAGGATGGCTAAAGAATGCCAGCCAGTGGTATTATTTAAATGGCAAGGGTGAAATGCAAACAGGCTGGAAGTCTATCGGCGGGAAATGGTATTACTTGAAGCCAACTGGCGCAATGGCGACTGGATGGCTTAAGGACAAAAATAAATGGTACTACTTAACCTCCACTGGTGCGATGGCAACCGGCTGGATCAAGGATAGGGATAAAACCTACTATTTAACAAAAAGCGGCGAAATGGTTCAAAACCGTCAATATATTGCAGGAAAATGGTATCAATTCCATAGCAGCGGATATTTAATTATGTAATCACGGCTGAATTCCTTCAGCCTTTTTTTATTGAAAAACATTAGATAAATAGATTCCGATTTTGCTATAATGATAAATAGGAGAAGTATTGTAAAAAATAGGCAGTTAAAAATCAACATGTCTTTTTTTCAGGAGGTTTTATGAACAAAAATAAATATGTGTTCTGGGGTTTAGTAATAACAACCCTCATTTCGGCACTCGATGCCAACATCATGCAAACGGCAAGCCCGACCATCGTGAAACAGCTTGGCGGGATGGAGTTATTCGCCTGGATATTTGTCGTTTATATGCTGGCAAGCACCGTTACCGTTCCACTTTACGGAAAACTTTCAGACATGTACGGTCGAAAAAAACTATTAATGTTTGCAGTCGGCTTATTTACTCTCGGCTCCATCCTGTGCGGCATGGCGAACTCGATGGTGACGCTAATCATTTTTAGGGGAATACAGGGCCTAGGAGCCGGCGGGATGATTCCACTCTCCATCATCATCGTTGGTGATTTATTCACCATCGAAACACGGGGGAGAATCCAGGCTGTCTTTAGCAGTATTTGGGCCATTTCCTCTATTGTCGGTCCTGTTCTAGGTTCTTTTTTTGTTGAAGCCTTATCTTGGAGATGGATTTTCTTCATCAATATCCCAATAGGTATTGCAACCGTGCTGTGTTTAATACCATATCAGGAACAATCTGAATTTAAAAAGACTTATATCGACTTTAAAGGCTTTTTCCTATTCGGGATTTCAATCTCCCTGTTATTGCTGGCCACAAATGTCAGCAATGCCCTTTGGTTCGTGATCATTGGCTTTATTGGATTGATCGTCTTTGTTTTGGTGGAAAAGAAAGAGCAGCATCCATTTCTTCCTGTTTCGTTGTTTAAAAACAAGGGAATCCTCATGTCTAATCTTTTTATGTTGGTCTACTGTCTATCCTTTTTTGGAACATCCAACTTTATTCCTCTGTATTTGCAAGAAGGAAACCACATGAGCATTTATAAAAGCGGGCTGATTCTCTTAAGTATTGCCATCGGCTGGATGTTTGGAAGCACGCCGGCTGGGAAATGGATTATCCGATTCGGTTATAAAAATTTATTTATCATTGGAAGCTTTATCACGGCTTTATCAGGACTGGCATTATTTTTATTCCTTAATGAACTATCCTACTTAGGGATGTTTCTAATTTTGACCGTCCAAGGGGTTTCTTTTGGCTTATTATTTGCGGTTGGTACCATTGCCTCTCAGGAATTTGCTGACGCAGATATTAAAGGAGTATCAACTTCCTTACAAATGTTTTTGAGAAACATCGGGACTTCAATTGGGGTAACTATTATGGGTCTCCTTATTAACCAGGCAGCTAGCATTTCTATCGGTATGAAAAACGTCTTTCTGTATGCATTATGTTTAAGCCTGGTAACGGTCTTATTAAGCTTCTTCATTCCAGCCAAAACGGCTGCTTTAAGAGAAAATTAAGATTGAAAACCCGCCTTCCATTGTAGACGAGGGCGGGTTTTTAAATTTATACTATAGGAAATAGAGACTAAGGGAGCAATGAAAGTGAATTCGCAAAAAACGATTGTTGATAAGTTGAATCTTGCAAAATATCCTAAGAAGCTCATACTTGGCCTGCCAGAAGCTGTGAGCGATTTTAATGACCTTGAATTCGATTCATCGATTCAAAAAGAACAATACGATATGTGCTTTTTCTTTGTCTTCAGCATAGAAGAGTTTTCCAAACAAATTAAGCTTGTGATTGAAAAGAAACTATTGAGGGATAAAGGGTATTTGTTCTTTGCTTATCCGAAAAAAGGGAATCCAACATATAAGGAATACATAGAACGCGATAGTATTTTCCCCGGCATTGGTGTGGATGAAGATGGCTATGTTTCCGGAAGCGATATTAAGTTCGCCAGAATGGTGAGTTTAAATGATGTGTTCACGGTGGTAGGATTGAAATCCGAACCAAAGAAAGCGGCAAGCTCAAAGGCCAGTCAATGTGTGGATGATTATATTAATCATGTGGAAGACATTAAACAGTATTTAAACCATAAAGAGGATTTATTAAATTTCTATAATGACCTAACTCCTGGCTATCAAAAGGATTGGGCACGGTATGTATACAGTGCCAAAAGAAAAGAAACCCAGGAAAAACGCCTGCTCGAAATGGAAACCGTTTTGGGGGATGGTTTTAAATCCATGGAATTATATCGGCAAAGTAAGCGGAATTATGATGCAAAATGGACTTTGAAATGAGAGAGGCCTTTTATCATTGTTTTTTCTTGGATTTTTCACGCAACTAAAGGTAAAATATTAAAATGATTACATTAAAATAAAGAGTAGGTAGTAGACGATGATTGCAAAAACAGAAGAAGATTTTAAAAGTTTAAAGGAAATTGGTAAAATTGTGGCTTCCATCAGGGATGAAATGGTTCGTCAAACGAAGCCGGGAATTACCACTAAAGAATTGGATGATATCGCTGGTGAGCTTTTTGAAAAAGCAGGGGCCATTTCTGCTCCAAAAGGAGAGTACGATTTCCCTGGATATACTTGTATAAGTGTCAATGATGAGGTGGCACATGGTATTCCTGGTAAGCGGGATATTCAAGAAGGTGACCTTGTTAATATCGATGTTTCAGGTTCTAAAAACGGTTATTTCGCTGATACAGGCATTTCCTTTGTAGTCGGGGAAGGGAAAGACATTCTGCAGAAAGTTTGTGATGTGGCAAAATTAGCGTTTGAAGCTGGTCTTAAGAAAGCACGACCAGGCGCTAAAAAAAGCGGGATCGGCAAAGCCGTCCACCAAACTGCTAAACAACATGGGTTAACCGTTATTAAGAATCTAACAGGGCATGGAATTGGCCGCAGGATTCATGAAGCACCGGACCATGTTTACAATTATTATGAACCATGGGATGATGAGCTGCTAAAAGAGGGTATGGTCATTGCCTTCGAACCGTTTATCTCTACGGATGAAGAAGAAGTGTTTCAGAAAGACGACGAATGGACTTATGCTACTGAAAAAAGCTTTGTCGCTCAGATTGAACATACATTGATTCTTACGAAAGACGGACCAATTATTATTACACAATAATTAGTTTCTTATTTTAATACGAAAAAAACTCGGTACATTTTCCGCGAGGACGGAAAAAGTTCTACATCGGTAAATGAAAGCCTAGCAATTCTCTGAGTAAATAACATCAATAAACGCAATGAAGGGATAGCATAATAGCTATCCCTTAAATTATCTATCTGTTCCCGTTTAAAAAATTTGTTGTCTGTTTTTATTGATTGTCTTCGTCGCTTTTGTACTCCAAAATATCACCTGGCTGACAATTCAAAGCCTTACATATCGCTTCTAATGTTGAAAAACGAACCGCTTTTGCTTTCCCATTTTTCAGAATAGAAAGATTCGCCATAGTAATTCCAACTCTCTCTGAAAGCTCCGTTACGCTCATTTTCCTTTTTGCTAACATAACATCAATATTAATAATAATTGTCATATCCTCCACCTCAGACCGTCAAATCATTTTCTGATTTTATGTTAATTGCTTCTTGTAGAAGCCGTTGGAGGATAGCAGCAAAAACGGCGATAACCAACGAAGCAAAAACGATGATGATTACCATTAATCCAATAGGAGGGTCAATTTTCTTCGCTATAACATGAAAGAGTGGCAAACTTAATACATACAAACCACTGATTGTAATCGCACAGGATTTTATGTTCTTTAATGCCTTGACAGATAATTCCGAGAACGCTGTGTTTTTGTCAATGTACCGTAAAAGGTTGAAAGCCTGATAGAGCCCAAAGTAAAAAGGTACAGCCGCTCCATACATCACGATGAAAATGAGAAATTTCAATGAGGCAATATTTGGATATAATTTTGATGCAAAATTCGCAAAACGGGGTACGAAAAATATACATAAAGCAAGCACTGCAATTCCAGCCAGAAAAATAATTACCTTTAAGAAAATGGTTGAACCTCGTTTACCATTCATATAAAATAAACACCTCACTTATTAAATGACAAAATGATTTTAACACGAGATTTATTGTATTACAATAAATTAGTATTGTCTTTTATTATATTATTATTGTTAAAAAAATCTCCTTTCAATTTGACAAAAATAAAAAGCATTTCTCATCACAAAGAAATGCTTTTACTTTAAATTAACAACTTGTTTAACAAAGTAAATCAAAAACGAAAGATAACATCAAAGAGTGTAATAATATCAAGAAAATAAAAAGCGTGAATTCCTGTGTAATTCACGCAAAAATGTAAATTGATTTTTTGCACCCCAAAAGAGAACCCGTTACTATCCCGCACCATTTTTTTTACATTATTCCAATATTTCTTTATATTCCTTTCCTTTTTGAACATAAGATTCACTGGACATTTTCAGTAATTGCAAGTCCTTCTCGTTTAACTCACGTACCACTTTACCTGGTGAGCCGACAACAAGGGAGCGGGGCGGGATTTTGATTCCACCAGCTAGGAGTGTATTGGCGCCAATAATGCATTCCTCACCAACCTCGACATTATCCAATAGTGTAGAACCCATTCCGATAATCGAATTCCTGCCAACTTTGCACCCATGCAAAATAACATTATGGCCAACGGTAACATCATCCTCAATGATGACGGGACATCCTTCATATAAATGGATGGTGGTGTTATCCTGGATGCTGCATCTTTCTCCGACAATAATTGGACC
Source organism: Paenibacillus sp. BSR1-1 (assembly GCF_030403775.1). GTDB lineage: Bacteria > Bacillota > Bacilli > Bacillales > Cytobacillaceae > Neobacillus. Next base: position 358,189 of record NZ_JAQMWQ010000003.1, on the reverse strand, counting down.
CTCATCGGCCCTTAACACCGCATTAAACCAAACTGTTGAATCCTTCCCAATTTGCACATCCCCAACCAAATAAACCCCTGGTGCGACAAATACAGATTCATGAATTTTAGGGGAATACCCATTGTATGGAATCTTCATTTTTCATCTCTCCTATGTATTTAGAATCTTCTGAATTCAATATAGCATAAAGAATACTAAAAAAGGTCTCTTGTTTTAAGAAAAATACTCATTATTTGGCAACTATTCGAATATTCTAAATTTTTGTTGTTTTCATTCACCTTTTTTCTCTAAAATTATCTTGAATACAGAATTTGGAGGAGGTAAAGGAATATGATTGAGAAAGTCGTTGATATTCAGAAATTGGTTGAAGCCGTTGAAGAGGAAGTAGTTGAGTGGCGCAGGCATTTCCATGAAAATCCTGAGCTTTCGTTTAAAGAGTTTGAAACATCCAACTACGTTTTTGAAAAGCTCCAAGCCTTCGGTAGTATCGAAGTTTCAAAAGTAACTCCTACAAGTGTATTGGGACGGATCGTAGGCAGCCACCCAGGCAAAGTTGTGGCCTTAAGAGCAGATATGGATGCGCTCCCAATTCAAGAGGAAACAGGACTGCCATTCGCCTCGAAAAACAAGGATATCATGCACGCATGTGGTCATGATGGACATACTGCCATGCTTTTAGGAGCCGCAAAGGTCCTTTCTCAATTAAAGGACGAATTAAAAGGGGAAATCAGATTTTTCTTCCAGCATGCTGAGGAGCATTTCCCAGGTGGCGCAGCAGAAATGGTTAAAGCTGGTGTTACAGAAGGAATTGATGGAGTAATTGGACTCCATCTTGCGTCGCAAATTCCTGCCGGCAAATTTTTCGTATGCTATGGTCCTGTAACAGCTGGAACGGATGCTTTTGATATTGAAATCCAAGGTAAAGGTGGACATGGGTCCGCACCCTTTGCAACTGTAGATCCTATTGCAATTGGTGTTCAGATTGTAAATGGAATCAATCAGATTATTTCTCGAAAAGTGGATGCCAGTAAACGTGCAGTTATTTCGGTTACAAAATTTCATGGAGGAACAGCCAATAACATCATCCCTGACCGCGTGACCCTGGGCGGGACAGTTCGTACCTTTGATCCGGAGATCCGCAGTCAAATTCCAGTTTGGATTGAACAAATTACCAAAGGGCTATCCGAAGCCCATGATGCTTCCTATCAATTGAATTATCAGTTTGGATACTCATCCGTTGTGAATGAGGAGAAGATCACCGCATTGGTGGATCAAACCATTGTGGAAACGTTTGGAGAAAGCAATCGCGTGATTGCCGAAGCCATCATGGGAGGAGAGGATTTCTCAGCATTTTCGGCAGTTGCCCCAGGTTGTTTTGTTTTCTTAGGTGCAGGAAGTGAAAAACCGGAAGAGAATTACCCGCATCATCATCCTAAATTTGATGTGAAAGAAGAGTCTCTAATTCTTGGTGTACAGTATTACGTGCAATCAGCCTTAAAATTTTTGAATGAAAAATAGAGGAGGCTAAAATTGTGATTGAAAAAATCGTCGATATTCAAAACATGGTAGAATCCGTTGAAGCGGAGGTGGTCCAATGGCGCAGGCATTTCCATGAAAATCCTGAGCTTTCATTTGAAGAGGTCGAAACCTCCAAATACGTATTTGAAAAACTGCAATCCTTCGGAAATATTGAGGTTTCATGGGTAACTCCTACAAGTGTTATGGGACGCCTTTTTGGCAGACAGCCAGGCAGGGTGATTGGCTTGAGAGCCGATATGGATGCTTTGCCCATTCAAGAGGAAACAGGTTTGCCCTTTGCCTCGCAAAAAAACGAAGTCATGCATGCTTGTGGACATGATGGGCATACGGCCATGCTGCTGGGCGCTGCAAAAGTCCTTTCCCAGTTAAAGGACGAAATAAATGGGGAAATTCGATTTTTCTTTCAACATGCGGAGGAATTGTCCCCTGGCGGTGCACAAGAGATGATCAAGGCAGGGGCAGCAGAGGGGATCGATGGCGTAATTGGGCTTCACCTTGGTTCTCAAGGTCCATTAGGGAAATTTTCCCTTTGTTATGGAGATGTGACAGCAGCATGTGATGATTTTGATATCTTAATTCAGGGCAAGGGGGGACATGGTTCAGAACCCAATGGAACGGTTGATCCCATTGCGATTGGAGTACAGCTTGTGAATGGGATCAATCAGCTTATTTCCCGCAAAGTGGATGCGAGCAAGCGTGCCGTTATTTCAGTTACCCAGTTCCATGGAGGAACCGCCAATAATATCATACCTGATCGTGTGACAATCGGGGGAACCGTCCGTACGTTTGACCCTGAAATTCGCAAGCAGATTCCAGTTTGGATTGAAAAGTTAACGAAGGGGCTGACAGCGGCTCACGATGCAACCTATCAATTAGACTATAACTTTGGATATAGTCCAACTATAAATGAAGAAAATATTACCTCTCTTGTAGAACATACGATTGTGGAAACCTTTGGGGAAAGCAACTTTGTCCGCTCCCAAGCCTTGATGGGAAGTGAAGATTTCTCAGCTTTTGCCGAGGTTGCTCCCGGCTGTTTTACCTTCCTGGGCGCAGGAAGCGAAAATCCTGCTGAAAATTATCCGCATCATCATCCAAAATTTGATGTAAAAGAAGGGGCTCTGATTCTTGGGGTTCATTATTTTGTACGGACTTCCTTAAAATTTTTAAATGAAAATTAAACATGAAGCGGAAAGAAGCCGGCGGGGTAGTTTGTTTTGCTCTTCGCCGGCTTCATTTTTATAGATTCTAAATTTAATTGATTGGTATCTTCACATCTACTATCGTTCCCCATCCGAGCTTACTTCGAATGGTAATTCCGTGTTTTTCTCCATAGGTTAATTGTAACCGCTTGTTCGTATTATAAAGACCGATATGATCAGAAGAGGAATAAGCTGACTCCAATTTTGAGCGAATATCCATTAATTTTTCCGCTCCAATTCCCGTACCATTGTCAATGACCGATACATTTAGGAATGATGCACTGTTTTTGATTCGCACCTTTATGGAAAGAGTTCTTTCCAATCCCGTCATGCCATGCTCGAGCGAATTTTCAATAAGGGGCTGCAGAAAGAGTTTTACGACATAATATTTTTCAACATCATTATCCCATTCCCATACACATGTAAATTGATCTTTGTGCCTGATCTTTTGAATTTCCACATAACTTTTCGTATGTTTAATTTCATCCTTTAATACCACTAAATCATCATTTGCATCTAAAGAAAAACGAAGGATATTTGCCAAATGATCGATCATATCATTAATTTCATTTGGTCTCTTCGTAAGACTAATAACCTTCCAATTAATCGTTTCCAGTGTATTAAATAAAAAATGAGGATTTAATTGTGATTGATGCATAGATAGTTCCAGTGCTTGCATTTTATACTTTCGTTCCGAAAGAAGAACTTTCATATAGGATTGCTCCATAAAGTTCGTCACGATTTTATGAATAATAAAGCTGTGAACATCCTTTATCACGGTTGGTAAATGTGGGAGAGGTTCACCTTTTTCTGCTTTATTTAAAATGGTGATAATAGAACGGATGTCGGCGAAATTTCTTTTCGTTAAGAAATAAGCTGAAATTCCCCCAACTATGATTGACAAGAATAGTAGAATTATCGTAACCATAATCAATTGATACGGGAGTTTATAAAGAGAACTCTTCGGAATAGATGAAAAAAACAACCAACTATATTTTTCAGATTCCAATTTAAAAACAATAGAAGCTTCGTTCTGAATTTTCAGGGTGTCGATTTCATTTTGTGTAGTAACCATTTTCTCAATCTCAGAAGAGGTTAAATGGACTGGATGGTTTTCAAAGAGAATCTGGTTAGTCATATCCATCACCAAAATATTTTGTCCTGGCATTTTATATAAACTATTTAGATAATCTTTCAAATAAGTTGTGTTTACATTCAAGACAATGTAACCAAGATCGCCATTTGCAAGAGTAAAACTTCGATATACGGAAATGACTTCTATTTTTTTAGCGGGAAAATTTTCTGGCTTCCGAACGATGGTTCTTTTCTTTGTCCATACTTTATCACTACTTTTCTCTTTAATTAAACTCTCGTACCAAGAAGTGTCTTCAAAAGTATTAAGGTCGACCACTCCGCCGGTGGTAGAGGTTAAAAAACGATTTTTGTCATTTTGTATGTAAATGTAAATGGAATCAACATATGGATGTGCTATAGCAGGGGAATCAATCGTATTTTTGATTGATGCCAGCTTTACATAATCCTCTTGGTCAAGCCATTCTTTTTCTAGCATGTTTTGCAGATCAATAAATTCAACTGCACTAGCGGCAATGGTTAAATTGATCGAATTCAATTCATCAAAGATCATTTCCACATTCATTTGAATTTGATTAAGCAGGTTCAGATTTTCCTGATTAATTTTTTCCTTTAAATTGAAATGAATTAAGGGTATCGCGATAGATCCTAGAATGAAGATAGGAATGAGCATTGGAATGAGAAGTTTGATTAAATTTTTAATATAAAAGGAGCGTTTAAGTGAGTCCATGTATCATGAGTCCTTAATTTATGAGTCTATATTCTTTCGGACTAATACCGAAATATTTACGGAAAGCTCTCGTGAAATTCTTGGCGTTGCTGTATCCGACCATTTCGCTGACCTCATATGCCTTATATTGCATCGTTTTCAATAAATTTGCTGCTTCTTCCATTTTTATTTGAAAGACAAAGTCAGAGAAATTTTCTTCAGTTTTTTGTTTAAAATACTTGCTTACATAATGGGGGTTCATAAAAACAATTTGTGCGGCATCTTCTAAGGTGGCGTTTTTATAATTGGTTTTTACATAATCTTTTATTTTTTGAATAATAGGGTCCTCATCTTTTACGTTTGCTGCAATTTCTGATAGGGGAGAGGAGGGATTTCTTAGATCGAGCTCTTTCTTGATTTGAGTAAACGCTTCAGTTAAATCCGAAAATTTAGTCGGTTTCAAAATATAATTCTTTACCCCATATTTAATGGCTGACTGGGCATAGTGAAATTCCTGAAAACCGCTTAGAAAAATAGTCATTACAGGTGAATTCTGCTGGTGAATTTCTTTTATCACCTCAATGCCAGTCATGATTGGCATTTGTATGTCACAGAGTAATACATCAGTATTGCCCTTCGAAATCAGCTCCAGTACCTCTTTACCATTTGATGCCTGTCCAATCACTTCGAAACCAATTTCTTCCCATGGGAAAAAGTTTACTAATCCATGCCGGATTTCATATTCATCATCAGCAATCACCAAATTATACATTCGTACACCTCCTGGCAAATTTTATAATATTCAAAATATACAATACTTTTAATGGTTCAACAAGAGGAATCCTTTTTTGCTTGTCAATTAATGATACGAAATGTCAATCCAAGTCCCTTTTTTTCATTTCAATACTTTGATTAAATAGTGTTAATCAAGTTAAACGGTAATGAAACAGCATGTGAAAAGACTGAATATTTTTAATATTATATCTTTGGAAGAGTGGTGAGCGGATGAGACCTTTGCTTGAAGTTGATAAGGTAAAAATTTCCTTTGAGTCGGACAAGGAAGAAGTGATTTCGGTTGAAGAGGTTAGTTTTTCTGTCAAACCGGGTGAAACTATCGGGATTGTGGGTGAATCTGGTTGCGGTAAAAGTGTTACTTCATTGTCGATTATGGGTCTGCTCGGTAAAAACGGAAAAGTAAAAAATGGACATATTTTTTTCGGTAATGAAGATCTGACACAGGTAACACAACAACGATTAAGAGAAATCAGGGGGAATGAAATTTCTATGATTTTTCAGGAACCTATGACCTCCCTAAATCCTGTATTCAGCATTGGCAATCAAATGATAGAGGGAATTAAGCTTCATCTGAAAATGAATAGTAAGGAAGCAAAGGAATATGCTGTGGAAATGTTAAAAAAGGTTGGTATTCCGAGGGCAAAGGAAATCATGAAGGAGTATCCGCATGCGTTATCGGGAGGGATGAGGCAGAGGGTGATGATCGCCATAGCCTTGGCTTGTAAACCGAAGCTTCTTATCGCGGATGAACCAACTACAGCACTGGACGTAACGATACAGGCACAAATTTTACATTTGATGAAAAACTTACAAAAGGATTCAGATACGGCTATCATGCTCATTACCCATGATCTTGGAGTTATTGCCGAGACTGCCGATCGAGTCATTGTCATGTACGCAGGGCAGGTCGTGGAGGAGGCTGATGTATTCACGCTTTTTAAGGAACCAAAGCATCCTTATACACAAGGGTTATTGGCGTCCATCCCTCATTTGGAATATGAAAATGAACAGCGGCTTGCCTCAATTCCTGGTTCAGTCCCAAGTTTGAAGAATATGCCGCAAGGCTGCAGATTCCATGCTAGATGTCCACATGCCACAAAGCGATGCCAGCAGGAACAGCCTGGACTTGAGCAAATTCAGGAAGGTCACAAAGTGAGATGCTGGTTAATCGAGGATGTTCAACCAGGTAAGATCACTGGAATGCCAAAGGAGGCATTAGTCAAATGACCATCACGATGGAAAAGGGAACAAATCCTCTATTAAGAGTAGAAAAATTAAAAACCTATTATCCTATTAAAAAAGGGATCCTTTCTAGAACGGTTGGACATGTTAAAGCAGTGGATGGGGTCGATTTTTTCATTCAATCCGGTGAAACACTTGGATTGGTAGGGGAATCTGGCTGTGGTAAATCAACCATTGGAAAAACACTTGTAAGGCTTGAAAATGCATCAGAGGGAAAAGTCTTCTTTCAGGAGCAGGAAATTACGAAAGCAAATAGTGAAACGATGAAAAGTATTCGCAGGGACCTGCAAATAATTTTTCAAGATCCATATTCTTCTTTGAATCCTAGGAAGCGAATCAAGGATCTATTAGAGGAGCCGATGAAAATTCATCGAGTAGTTGAGAAAGAAGACCTCCATAAACGAGTGGATGAACTTCTTGAATTGGTGGGATTACCTAAAAGCTATAAAAATCGTTATCCTCATGAATTTTCCGGCGGTCAAAGGCAGCGGATTGGAATTGCTAGAGCCTTATCTCTTAATCCAAAATTGATTATTTGTGATGAACCCGTTTCTGCTTTGGATGTTTCAATTCAGGCTCAAATCCTAAACCTTTTAAAGGATTTGCAAAAGGAATTTAACCTTACGTATTTATTTATTGCCCATGGATTAGGTGCCGTGAAATACATCAGTGATCGAATTGCCGTCATGTATTTAGGGAAAATCGTTGAAGTAGCGAAAACAGAAGAAATTTTTCGTAATCCAAAGCATCCTTATACTAAGGCATTATTAAGTTCCTATCCTATTCCGAACCCTGAACTAAGGTCGAAAGAAAGAATCATCATACCTGGCGATGTGCCGAGCCCAGCAAATCCGCCGAGCGGATGCAGTTTTCATACACGGTGCCCAATCGCAACCGCGATTTGCCGGGAGCAAAGTCCGGTTCTTAAAGGTATGGAACATAGTGTTGCATGCTTTGCCATTAATGAAGCGTAAGAAGATACGTTTTAGAAGGAGGGGGCAAATTTGGTTCCATATATAATTCGCAGGCTATTAATTGCAATTCCAGTCTTATTTGGGGTAACGATTGTCAACTTTATCATTATTAATATGGCGCCAGGGAACCCGGTTGATATGTATGTTGACCCCAACACTTCACAAGAGCTTCTCAATTTACGGAAAGAACAATTAGGCTTGAATGACCCTTTATGGGTTCAATTTTTTCATTGGCTGGGTAATCTGGTGCAGGGCAATTTGGGCTACTCGTTTTCTACCTATGAACCTGTTTCGAAAGTGATTTTAGAAAGGATTGGTCCTACTTTTCAATTAACGTTTCTTGCCCTTATCATAGGGTTAATTATTGCATTGCCAATCGGAATTATAAGTGCAGTAAAGCAATATAGCAAACTTGATTATTTGGCGACCGGTACTTCCTTTTTTGGGATCTCCATTCCGCATTTTTTCCTTGGCTTGGGTCTTATTTATATCTTCGCTGTACAATTACAATGGCTTCCTGCAGGAGGGATGTCGACCCTCGGGAGTGAAGATGATTTCTTCGATAAGATCAAGCATCTCATCCTACCGGTTATGGTTTTGGCGGTCGGAATTGCCGGACAATACGTCCGCTATGTCAGAGCAAGTCTTCTAGAGGTACTGGGACAGGATTATTTGCGGACTGCCAGGGCTAAGGGATTAAAAGAAATCGTCATAACCAATAAACATGCTTTAAAAAATGCACTCATTCCGATTATCACGATTATCGGTCTTGAAATTCCTTTTTTACTTGGAGGGGCGGTTATTACGGAACAGGTCTTTCAGTGGCCGGGAATGGGACAACTTACCATCCAATCCATCATGTCGAGGGATTATCCAACTCTGATGGCGCTCAATCTTTTAACAGCTTTTATGGTTTTATTTGCAAATCTATTTACGGACATTCTCTATTCGTTTGTGGATCCACGGATTAAATATAAGTAGGAGAGGAGGGATCGTTTATGCCGATGCTGGAAACTGGTATCAAAAATGAAGTGGAAATACCACCCATTTCTAATACAGAGCTGGGGAAGGAGGAAACACCTTTACAGCTTATCGTAAAACGCTTTATGAAGCATCGTTTAGCGGTGGCCGGGAGTATTTTTATGCTTTTCATTATCCTCGTTGCCATTTTTGCTCCTTTGATTGCACCAAAGGAACCCTTTCAGGTTTATGATGAATTTTCAGCGCCGCCATCCGCGGAGCACTGGTTAGGCACCGATCAAGTTGGACGGGATCTTTTTACCCGCTTAATCTATGCTTCCCGGGTATCGATGATAGTCGGCCTTGGTGCTGTTTTGATTTATAGTATCATAGGTACGATTGTCGGTGCGGTTTCAGGCTACTTTGGTGGATGGGTAGATATCGTGTTAATGCGCTTAACCGATGTCTTCATGTCATTTCCAAGCCTGATGTTAATCCTTGTAGTCGTCAGTATTCTCGGACCTAATTTGTTAAATATTATCTGGATATTGGGACTTCTCGGCTGGCCGTCAGTTGCCAGACTTGTCCGGGGCAGCGTTCTTTCGTTAAAGCATGTTGATTTTGTGAAATCTGGGGTGGTGCTTGGGTTAAGTACTCCAAGGATTTTATTTCAGCATATATTGCCGAATGCGATTGCACCTATTCTTGTCCAGGCAACGTTTGGAATAGCGGCTGCCATCATTGTAGAAGCATCGCTTAGTTTTCTGGGCATGGGGGTACAGCCGCCAACAGCGAGCTGGGGAAATATGCTGACTGATGCCCAATCCTTAACGGTATTAACCTCGCAGCCATGGCTTTGGGTTCCTCCAGGGATAATGATTGTTCTAGTTGTTTTAGCTATCAATTTTATCGGAGACGGGCTGCGTGATGCACTTGATCCGAAAACATTGAAATAGTTCTGTAGAATGCTAATCAAATATTTTATAAGGAAAAGAGGGACAGAGATGAGAATAGGGAAGGTAAAGTTTTTAACCATTTTTTCCATTGCTTTGCTGCTATTTTTAAGTGCATGTTCTGGTACAAATGAAACATCGTCTTCATCAAAGGACAAAGGAAAGGGGAATACAGCTGCAAGTTTGGGAGATACCATTGTGGTGGGGGTTTCAAACGCAATAGGTACACTTAATCCGATCAACGCCCGTGATTTAGGAGCTATGACTCTATCATCGATTCTATTCGACCCTTTCTTTGAACTAAACGAAAATATGGAATTCCAATTTAAGTTAGCAGAAAGCTTTGAAACAAAAGATAATCAAGCTTTTACAATTAAACTTAATTCAAAAGCAAATTGGACGGATGGGAAGCCTGTTACAACAGAGGATGTTAAATTCACCTTTGACACTTTAGCAAATCCTGCTGTTCAAAGCGTTGGCCTGAAAACTCTTAATATCATTGAAGGGTTAGATGATAATGGGCAGCTGCCTAAAGGGGAAAAAACGGTAAAAGGTATCGAAATCGTCGATGAGAAAACGTTTATCATTCATACAAAAAAACCGACTGACCCTAACTATATTAAAGGGAACTTAATCAACATCCGAACCATTCCGAGCCATATCCTAAAAGATAAAGATCCCGCAAAGCTTCATCAAGATCCATTTATGCTGAAACCGACTGTAACAGATGGTGCTTATACACTTGTAAATTTCAAAGGGGAAACACAGGTGGAATATAAAGCGAACCCTGATTATTACCGCGGGGCACCGAAGACCGAAAAGCTTTTCTTTAAAGTTGTGCCTCAAGCCAATATGACTGCACAGCTGCAAACGGGCGAAATTCATTTGAATTACCCATCCACTGGAGCCATTGCCATCCAAGATGTTGAAAAGGTGAAAAATATGGCGAATGTCGAGGCTGTAGACGGCAAAGGCTATGATTATCAAGAAATCTACATGAATACTAAAACATTTACTGATCCGAAGATGCGTCAAGCGATTGCCTATGCGATTAACCGACCTCAAATTGTTGACAAGCTGCTAAAAGGTAAGGCTGAGATCATAGATGGGCCGTATACAAAACTCCACCCTTATTTTGATAAAGATATTAAGAACTATGAATATGATCCGGAGAAGGCAAAGAAGCTTATTGAGGAATCAGGCTGGGATAAGAGTAAACCAATTCGCGTCAATGTTCCAATTGGCAACCAGGTTCGTGAACAATCAGCCGTTATTATAGCTGAGAATCTAAAAGCAGTCGGTTTAAATGTTCAAATCCAAAAGTTTGATTTCCCTACCCATATGCAAAAAGGGGCAAAACATGATTTTGATTTAATGTTCCTTGGAATACCTTATCAAGTGGATCCTGATGTAAGTGCCTTCTATGGAACAGGCGGACCTTATAACTTTGCGGGTTATAGCAATCCAGAGTTGGATGAATTGTTGAATAAAGGAAAATTAGAACCAAATCCTGAAAATCGCAGAGTCATTTACAATAAAGTTCAAGAAATTTTACATGAAGACGTGCCTACTATTTCCCTTTATTCCGATTACTTGATGGGAGCGGTATCTAAAAAGGTAAAAGTAGGTTTACCAAAACAATTTGGTATGTTCTATAATGTTCAAGATTGGGTAGTACAAAAATAATAGCATTAGGAAGAGACTACTTTCCTTAAGGAAGGTGGTCTCTTTTTTTAGTTTAACTATATTTAAAATGAAGTTGTCGAGTAACCTATCATCTTTGGTATTATATATAGAAGAAATATGTCAAACAATTTTTATGGCTAGGGGGAGCGGCAATGTCAAAGACGATTTTTACCAATGGAAAAATCTATACGCTTGATTCGAATTTGCCATTAGTAGAAGCAGTTGTAGTTGAGAATGGCAGAATTATTGATTTAGGAAACCATCGCGATATGGTTCTTCAATGGGGAAACGAAGATGCTGATATCATTGATTTACAGGGCAGAACGGTTACACCTGGTCTGATTGACAGCCATTTGCATCTTTCAGGTGTTGCTTTTAATCTTTTAGACCTCAATTTAACAGGAGTGAAGTCCAAAAGCGAAATGCTTAGGAAAATTGAGGAACGGGCGAAAACCATTCCTCCAGGGACCTGGCTTGTTGGTATGGGCTGGGATGAGAATCTTTTCACTGAGGGCACCATTCCGACCATCGAGGAGCTGGATTATGTTGCGCCGCATTGTCCCATTTACCTAAAGCGAATATGCACCCATGCATTTTTGGTGAATAGCAAGGCCTTAGAAAGGAGCGGGTACCATCCATCTGTTGAAGTGCCGGTCGGTGGAACCGTAGTCATGGATCCAGTTTCGAAAAAGCCGACTGGACTTTTGCTGGAATCTGCTTCAAAGCTCGTGACGAAAAACATTCCGGATAAAACATACGAAGAATTAAAAAGTGGATTGCGGAATGCCATGAATTTTGCCATTTCGATGGGGTTAACAAGTGTACATACCAATGACCCTGCTTATTTAGGAGGGCTTGATCAAACATATCGATTGTATGATGAATTACTGAATCAGGAGCAGGTTGGTTTACGGTGTAATCTCCTCATTGATTATCCTTTTCTTAAACGATTGAAAGAAAGAGAAATGCATGCTGGTTTTGGTAATGAGAGGCTTCAAATAGGGACAATCAAAATTTTTGCTGATGGGGCCTTCGGCCGGAGAACAGCACTGCTTTCTGAACCGTATCATGACGCTCCAAGCGAATTTGGGGATGCGATGCTTGATCAGGATGCCCTATATGAGATTGTTAAGGAGGCTCGTGACTTTTCCATGCCTATTGCCGTACACACCATTGGAGATAAAGCGCTGGAAAATGTTTTAGACATACTCGACCAATTTCCGACAGTGGACCATCGTGACCGCATCATTCATACCTCTCTGGTTCGTCCGGATTTAGTCCAGAGATTAGCGGACAGGAGTCGAATTGCTGACATCCAGCCAAGATTTGTCGTAGGGGACTATCCATGGGTACGAGAAAGAGTAGGGGATGTAAGGGAACAATATTTGTATGCATGGAAAACGTTACTGAATGCAGGAGTTTTATGTGCTGGAGGATCAGATGCTCCAGTAGAGCCTGTTGACCCATTGCTTGGTATCCATGCAGCCGTAACCCGCAGAGCCCCAGGAGAAACCCATCAAGGCTGGAATGAGAAAGAAATATTATCTGTATTGGAAGCAATTAAATTGTTTACAATCGGCGGAGCCTACGCCACCAACGAAGAACATATAAAAGGAACCATCACACGCGGCAAACTAGCCGACATGACCGTCTATTCCAAAAACCTAATGACAATGGAAAACCCAGATGAGCTCCTCACAACTGAGATTGAAATGACCATCATCAACGGCGAAATAAAACACCAAAAATAATGGTGTCAGGCACCGTTCGTGGACATTTGTTCTCCTTGGGAGGACAAATGTCTTTCCAAAAATGTAAGCGCTTTATAAATTGTCTAAATATAAAAAATAGTCAAAAAATATTGACAGAGCATTTTTTCGGTGGTACCCTAATAAAAAATTAATCTTAAATCAATGACGAGAAGAGTAGGATTGCTCCATGTTTCCTAGAGAGTCGACGTTTGGTGGGAGTCGATAGCAGGGCCTTCTGAAGATCATCTCCGAGATGTATAGCTGAACGGAATCAGTAAGCTATACCGGTAAATTCCGCCGTTATATCGGAATGCGTACAAGTACGAAGAGCTAAGTGATAAGTGCTGTACGTCTATCGAGAGCCGCAACGAAAGATTTGCTGCGGAAGTAGGGTGGTAACGCGAGAACAACTCGTCCCTATCCATATGGGACGGGTTTTTTGTTGTTTATAAACCATCATCAAATAAGAAAAGATTGATGTTTGAATATGAGGAGGAACCGAGAAAATGAGTCAACAAGTAGAGAAAAAAACGCTGAATGTAGAAGATATCATCATTGCAAGTCACACGATTAGGGATGTGATTTCGCCAACTCCTCTGCAATTTAACCATTTATTATCTGAACGGTATGGCTGTAATGTATATTTAAAACGGGAAGACATGCAAAGTGTCCGTTCCTTTAAAATTCGCGGGGCCTATAATCGGATTAAAAAGTTAAGCTCTGAAGAAATGCAAAACGGAATTATCTGCGCAAGTGCAGGCAACCATGCCCAAGGAGTGGCTTACTCTTGTCATCTATTAAAAATTAACGGCAAAATTTTCATGCCAACCACAACCCCTAAACAAAAGGTAAACTCAGTGAAATTCTGGGGCAAGGATAGTGTTGAAATTGTATTAGTTGGAGATACCTTTGATGATGCTTCTGAAAAGGCGCTGGAATGCAGCCGTGCTGAAAACCGAACCTTCATTCATCCTTTTGATGACTTTGACGTCATCGCGGGTCAAGGTACGGTGGCGGTTGAACTTCTTAATGATTGTCCAGAAAAAGTCGATTATCTATTCGGTGCAATCGGCGGCGGCGGACTTATGGCGGGTGTAGGAACATATTTAAAGCACATCTCTCCTGAGACCCATTTAATTGGTGTCGAGCCTGAAGGAGCACCTGGAATGAAGGAATCAATCGTAAAAGGTGAAGTTACGTCACTTGAAAAAATTGATCCATTTGTTGATGGTGCAGCGGTTAAAACAGTGGGAACTAAGACCTTCAACATTTGTAAAGAAATTGTTGATGATATCATCGTTGTTCCTGAAGGAAAGGTATGTTCGACCCTATTAACTCTTTATAACGAAAATGCAATTGTCGTCGAGCCAACTGGAGCACTTTCCGTTGCGGCCTTAGATACATACGCAGATGAAATTAAAGGCAAAACGGTTGTTTGTATCGTCAGCGGCGGGAACAATGATATCGGAAGAATGCAGGAAATTAAAGAGCGTTCGAAGCTTTTTGAAGGCCTGCAGCATTATTTTATTGTTCAGTTCCCGCAGCGGCCAGGTGCATTACGTGAATTCCTATTAGACGTCCTCGGTCCAAATGATGATATTAGCCATTTCGAATATACGAAAAAGAATAATCGTGAAACCGGCCCGGCTCTGGTTGGAATTGAGTTAAAGGATAAAGACGATTACTATCCATTAATAGACCGGATCAAAACAAAGGGATTCGTTTATCGGGAAGTCAACAAAGATAGCACCTTGTTTCAAATGCTAGTGTAGCGATAATCCTGCCAAAAGTGGTTCAGTCTAGCCTGAACCACTTTTGGCGTTTATCTATATTTCTAAAGCAAAAATTTTTATTGGTGTCAGGCACCTATAATTTTTATATAATATCCCTTAACAAATGACCCATTTGAGGTATAATATTATCTGTGAATGAGTAGAGCATAAATAATTAATAGGTTTACCAGTATTATTTATGATTATAATGAAATGTAGATTCAAAGAGGAAAGAGAGTGTTCATATGGGTCGTAAATGGAACAATATTAAAGAAAAGAAAGCATCAAAGGACGCAAATACAAGTCGTATTTATGCAAAGTTTGGTGTTGAAATTTATGTAGCAGCAAAACAAGGTGAACCAAATCCAGAATCCAACCAAGCTTTACGATTTGTCCTTGAACGTGCCAAAACATACAATGTACCAAAACATATTATTGACCGTGCCATTGATAAAGCAAAAGGCGGTTCAGAGGAAAGCTATACTGAACTTCGTTACGAAGGCTTTGGTCCAAACGGTTCCATGGTGATTGTCGATGCATTAACAAATAACGTGAACCGTACCGCTTCAGACGTTCGTGCGGCATTCGGTAAAAACGGCGGCAACATGGGTGTCAGCGGTTCTGTAGCCTATATGTTTGATGCGACTGCTGTTATTGGTGTGGAAGGTAAGACAGAAGAAGAAGTACTAGAGCTACTAATGGAAGCTGATTTAGATGTGCGCGACATCATCGAAGAAGAAGATCAAGTCATCGTTTATGCTGAGCCTGATCAGTTCCATGCGGTTCAAGAAGCATTCAGAAATGCAGGAATCACTGATTTTACGGTTGCTGAATTGACTATGCTGGCACAAAACGACGTTACTCTGCCAGAGGACGGACAATCGAAGTTTGAAAAAATGATCGATGCTTTAGAAGATTTAGATGATGTGCAGCAAGTGTATCACAATGTTGATTTAGGCGAATAAGCTTTAATTGCAGACCCTATTGATGGGTCTGTTTTTTAATTCCATTTATTTTCCTCGCTAGTGCCCATGAGTGGGTAAAATCGAAGAGGTCGGGCACTCTGAGTGGCTCACAGTGCCCGTGAGATGGAAAAACGAGAGGGAGCAGGCACTCTGAGTGGCTCACAGTGCCCGTGAGATGGAAAAACGAGAGGGAGCAGGCACTCTGAGTGGCTCACAGTGCCCATGAGTGGGAAAAACAAGAGGGTGCAGGCACTCTGAATGGCTTACAGTGCCCGTGAGATGGAAAAACGAGAGGGAGCAGGCACTCTGAGTGGTTCACAGTGCCCGTGATAGGGATAAACTGACGAGCTTGGGCACTCTGTTTGGTTCTGGTAGAATTGGTATTATAGAATTAAAGAATGCTGGAGGGATATTTTTGACAGATAAGAAGGATTTATATCTTCTCAGGCACCACAAACCTGGCGATTTGAGAATGGTCATCCATAAACATGGCGACCTTTATGCGGAAGAATACAGCTGGAATGAACAGTTGAAGCACTTGTGGCACAAATAGCTGCTGATTTTATCAAGAATCTAAATCCAGATAAAAAACACTGCTGGATTGCCGAAATGGACGGAGAAGTGGTTGGATCCGATTTTGTCGTGGATGGCGGCAATTCCATCGCCAAGATAAGGTTACTTTTAGTAGATCCAAAGGCCAGAGGGTTGGGTCTCGGTACCCGGCTTGTAAACTATTTTCCCGCATTTACTATTTAATTTTTAAACTTTACGACAAATACTGGATATTAATTGGAAATCCCTTCGAACCATCAAAACTTATGACCTATTTTTAGCAACATACGACCTATTTTCCCGCATTTACTACTTAATTTTTAAACTTTACGACAAATACTGGATATTAATTGGAAATCCCTTCGAACCATCAAAACTTATGACCTACTTTTAGCAACATACGACCTATTTTCCCACATTTACTACTTAATTTTTAAATTTTACGACGTTTACTGGATATTAACTGGAAATCCCTTCGAACCATCAAAACTTATGACCTATTTTTAGCAACATACGACCAATTATCCCGTAATTACTACATATTTTATAAAATTAACGACATTTCCTGGATTTTTCCTGGAAATTCAACATTAATATCCAATACCAAGCCTACAACTTATACAACCAAAAAAAAGAACGCTTCGGATTGAAATTCCAAGCGTTCCTTTTATTACTACCCTAATTGATTTACAACAAAATCGCCGATTTCATCGATTGATTGCTGGCCTTCAGGAATTTGGAAGGTTTGGAAGACATGCCACATATCATCCCAAACCTTAAAGTTGACTTCAACTCCCGCTGCACGGGCACGGTCAACAAGGCGGGCCGAATCGCTTAAAAGGATTTCATCATTGCCGACATGCACAAGCATTGGCGGCAAACCTGATAAATCAGCATAAATTGGTGAAACAATCGGATGACGACGATCCAAATCACCGATATATAAAGCCGGGACAACACGAGAAGAATCAGGAGATAGCCAAGGGTCAACTGCTGCACGAGTTTCCATTGATTCCCCCGTACCTTCCAAATCCGTCCAAGGAGACAGAAGAACAGCCAAGGCAGGCAATTTATCTCCTTCGGCCTTTAACGTTAACAGCGTTGATAAGGTTAGACCGCCGCCAGCTGAATCTCCGCCAATGACGATTTGTTCAGGAGAAATACCCGAAGAAATTAAAGAGCGATACACTTTAACCGCATCTTCAACCGCTGCAGGGAAAGGATTTTCTGGTGCAAGACGATATTCAGGGACTAAAACACGAGCAGTAGTAGATCTTGAAAGCTTAGAAGCTAAAAACCGATGAGTGTTACAGCTTCCCATAATGTAGGCGCCGCCATGAAGGTAAAGGAATACACGATCAACAACCGCATTTGGAGCCACTACCCATTCTGCTGGAATTCCTTCGATTTCTGTTTTTTCTACGCTAATATCGGATGCAACCGGAGTTAAACCAGATAAAGCCTCTAATCCATTCCGAGCTGCTTCTAGATTAAATTCTGCCGATTGGTTGGACGAAAAAGACTTTAAATACTGCCGAACTAACAAACTTTCTTGACTTGCCATTTCCTAATAACCCCTTTCAAAAGGTATGTAAGTGTTTACATATATGTATTTCTCCATCATTCTTGAAAATCCTCCATTATTTATTAAGGCTCTTTTCGTAAACTTTGTTGCACTTTTAGAACTTATTAAAGGTCATTTACAAAGTTTCTAGGCAATTTTCGCAAATGTTCTAGCGAAAAGATGCCACGAAGAATATTGTTATACGTGTTGATGAACCTATACGAAAAACAACAATCTTTGCGAAAATAGCCTTTAACACCAATGAAAAAAGAACCTACAGATTAAAGATGTAGATTCCTTTTTTGAGATAAAATTTATCTTGGTGTTATCGGCTTAACAGAAATCGCAGGGGTTGTTGTAGTAATAATACAGCCATCCAACTGATCCCCTTTTAAAAATCCTAGATTAAGGGCAGCTTTGATTTTTACATCATCCGGTTTTTTCACGACTTGGATGAGGTCATTCATCTTTAATTCTTCTAATCTTTTAATTGTTTCCACTTCATGATATTTTTCCGTTTTCCGAATTTGCCTTTGCAGCTTATAGCCGCTGATAGTGATCTCGCCTTTATTGTCAATGCCAACTAAATGATTAAAATAACTTTGAAAAGCATCTTTTAATGCATTCATTTCGAGCTCGATTTCTTTTTTCTGTTTATTTAGTTCGTAATACCTGACTAACATCTCACCTGTAATCAAGGATTGTTTAACCAAAATCCTCGCCTCCCTACGAACGTATATTCTATTTTATGTTCAGATCTGAAGGATATGACATTTTTAGGAAGGTGAATATTTTTTTTTAAATTTCTCTTATTGGTTTTTCGATTCCACCATATTTTCCGCCGCATCATTTGCTGCTTTTGCAGGTTCAGCAAGGGTATTTGCTGTGATGTGCTCGGTCGTGTTTATTGAATCATCTTTCGCTGCTAGGCTGTAAGTATGCAAACTATTAATTTGGTCTGCAGCCTCAAGATGTTCTTCTTCGTGAGCTTGTTTGCTGTCGGTCATATTGTCATCTCCATTTTCATTGGTATAGGTTTCATTTAATAACATCCCCATTCCAAAGGAATATATAGGTATTTTATCCTATTGTTGTCGTAATGATTTATGTCCATTTTTTACTATGCGCATAGGAATAATTGTACAGCTTTTACAATAATATGGATTTAGGAATTACCGATTATTTTGCAATTCTAAGAACCTATAAGAATCGAGGTGGCGGCTTGAAAAAGATTTTTGGATTTGCCATTTTTTTTATTCTTTTGATTGGTATAATGAGCGCTTGCGGCAAAGATGACAGCGATAGCGCAAAGGAACCAGCGAAAGAACCTGCAAAACAGGAAGAGAGTAAACCGGCGACTGCTTTAGCGGGGGATGAAGTATTTCAAAAAAGCTGTATAACCTGCCATAGTTCTGGCAACATTACAGGTGGTCAAAAAGTACTCGATGCGAACAGAATCCATACAGATTTTAAAACGAAGGAAGATTTACAAGCTTTCATTTCAAAGAATATGCCAAAATCAGCCCCAGCTTCATTATCGAAAGAAGAATATGATGCTGTAGTAAGTTACTTATGGGATCAAAAATAATGAATACTTAAGTTGTGGTATAGTCCGAACAAGGTTCGGACTATTTTGATTTATTATACAATATCAATTTGATATACTATCAAATGGAAGGCTAGCTTTTTAAGGGGGGAATAGGGGATGGAACAATCCATATCGAAGGGTATAACCCGTTTAGAATTTTATCAACCTGAGAATTTAACCTTGTTTGCAAATTATTATTTGTCTCAGGAACAGTCCAGATTCACTGCACATCCAATAGATGCCATTCACGCATGTGAAAATGAAGAAGAGCGTGTTCCCATATTGATTCTTTATGAAGATAAGCTTGCAGGTTTTTTCGTCCTCCATGGCTGGAATGGGGTGAAGGATTATTCTGATAATAAGCAGGCTCTGCTTTTGAGAGCTTATTCAGTGGATTCATCCTTTCAAGGTAAAGGAATTGCTCAGAGTTCTTTAGAATTATTGCCTGCATTCGTGAAAGAGCATTTTCCAGGAAAAAATGAAATTATCCTTGCTGTTAACCAAATAAATACCATTGCTCAGCATGTCTATAAAAAATGCGGCTTTATTGATGAAGGAATTCGAGCTATGGGCCGGCAGGGACCGATGTACATTTTACATATGAAATTATAGTAATCAACCCCTTAACCATTATGGAAAAGGGGTTTTGGCATTATTTTGATAACATTTCATCCAAGTATTTAATAATCGCTTCCCGGTTGCCGGTAATAGCAGCTTCTCTAGCTTGGTCCTTTTTAAATTTATCAAGAGATTTTGTTAATACTTTTTGTTCGATTGTTTGAGGGATAACAACGACACCATCGGCATCGCCAACGATGATATCTCCTGGATTGACTGCAGTACCGCCGCATGAAATTGGAACATTAATTTCCCCAACTCCAGCTTTTCCACTTGCAGCAACGGCAGTTCCTTTAGAGAAGACAGGAAAGTTCAATTGTTGGATTCCAACGATGTCACGTATCACACCGTCCACAACGATTCCGCTAATACCAAGAGTTTGTGCCATACCAACGACAAAATCTCCCGCAATCGCCCGATATTGATCTCCTTTTGCATCTACAACCAAAATATCGCCAGGCTTAGCTTCCCGGATTGCCTTTAGGACGGCCAGGTTGTCGCCAACAGGAATTTTAACCGTGAGGGCTCGTCCAGCCAGCTTATATTCTTCCTTAAGCGGTTTAATTGAAGGGTGAAGGTTGTTTAATCCCTCCATAGCATCTGAAATGCACGTTGTGGGAATATTCCGAAATTTATTGACCAACTGATCCATCCAAATTCTCCTCTCCATTTTCCAATCCTTTATCCATTATAAGGGATTTTAATTGGGAGGAAAATAAAAAAAGAAAGTGGCGTAACCACTTTCCAAAGAAGGAAAACTTTTATGGGTAATACATCTTATGAACAAGCATGGACTTGCATGTAGTGAACATGTCCATTTTTAAAAAATTTTTAACAAATTTTTTGTATAAGATCAATGCTGTTATTTTTAGGAGAATTAACTTGTGAGGAAACCTCATAAGCCTCCATAAGATTTTGATCAAACGGCACTAGGAATTGTTTTAAAAAGTTTGCATCGGAAATAGTGGGATTGATCCAGGTATTTTCATCCTCAGGCTTTAAAATTACCGGCATCCGATCATGAATATCTGCCATTAAATCATTGGGAGTCGTGGTTATAACCGAGCAGGAGAAAATAGCTTTACCCTCTGGTGATTTCCATTGCTCCCAAAGGCCTGCCATCGCGAACAATTCCTCAGTTTTAAGTTTAATCCGCATCGGGGTCTTCGTTTTATCTTCATGACGCTTCCATTCATAAAAGCTATCGGCGAGGATTAAACAGCGTTTCTTCTTAAAAGCATTTTTGAAACTTGGCTTTTCAGCTAAGGTTTCAGCTCGAGCATTAATCATTTTATTGGCAATGGACATGTCTTTTGCCCAGGGTGGAATCAACCCCCATTTTAAAAAGCCCATTCGGTTTGAAGTTCCATCATTAATGACCGCCAAGACGGACTGGGAGGGGGCAATATTATAGCTGGGCGAAAATAATTCTTCTTCTAAAAAAGAATCGATCAAAAACCTTTCAATAATTTCCTCGACACTCGTTGTTAATGTGAACCGGCCGCACATACTCATCCCCCCATAACTAATTACAATTATTTTACCTAAATAAGGGTGCTTTTTTCAAAATTTATATAGTACTAGGAATATTTAACCTATTAATTTTCTGAAAATTTTGGTAAAATTATTTAGAAATACTAAATAATTGAATTTGTTTTAAGGCAGTAGAAAATTTGTAATAAAAGAAAGGGTATTGTCATTGTGAAGGACACGTATCAAAGGCAGTTAGATAGTAATAATCATTTAAGCCAACTAGCATCTGTAGGACAAATTGCTGCTGGTATTGCACATGAAGTTCGAAATCCGCTAACGGCAGTAAAGGGTTTTTTACAACTCCTTGAACATGAGAACAAATCAGATTATGTCAATATTGCACAAACAGAATTGGATAATGCTTTAACAACTTTAAATAATCTTCTTCAAGTTTCTAAGCCGGATCAGGAAGAAGAAGAGAAGCAATCTTTTCACCTTGCAGTAGAGCTTGAGTCCATCCTTAATTTATTTCAAGACAAATTATACCATATTCAGGTAGTCACTCAATTTAAAGACACGGACTATACGATTTATGGGAAGAAAAATCAATTTAAAAAAGCTTTCTTCAATCTGATAAAAAATGCCATTGAATCAATTGAAGGGAATGGAAAGTTAACGATTAGTCATTTTGCAGCTCATGATGAACTGATAGTCAGTATTAAAGATACCGGAGTTGGAATCCCAACAGAAAAATTGTCTTTACTTGGTACTCCTTTTTATACCACAAAGGATCACGGAACAGGTATGGGATTAACTCAAGTGTTTTCTGTGGTCTATCAGCATGGGGGGAAAATCCATATTGACAGCGAGGAAAAAAAGGGGACAACCTTTACAATTCGATTGCCCAAACAATTTAACTTACAAAAAAGAGGTGTGAAAAGGTTGGAGCTTGATGTGGTAGAAAGTAGTACGTTAAAGGATTTTTTTGTCGCTAATCGAGCAAAATTTGAAAATTGTTTATTAAATGAAGCAATTAATGTGAGAGATAAAATTGAAGAAATACATACATTGGGCAATATCAATCTTTTAAAAAATGCACACAAACTAGCCATGTTTGTTGTAGAAGGAAGAGAGCATGAATTAATCTCCTTTGCCAAACAGGAAGGTGTGGCATGGGCAAGGTATTCTTTAACAATTGCCTTTAAGCTTGAGTGGGTTCAAGCCATTCGCAGAACATTATGGGATTTTCTTTATAATTACAAAGCAAGCACGAATTCTATGTCGGATTTAGAAGAATTCTTCACACTTGAAAAAAATATTAATCAAATGATCGATCAGTTTCTAAACTATTTTTTCATCAGTTATACCAAATATAAGGATGAACTGCTAGAATCCCAAAGAAAATTAGTAGAAAATCTTTCTGTTCCGATTATACCAATCTCTTCTAATATTTGCATTTTACCGCTCATCGGGCAGATTGATAGCTACCGTGTTTCAACAATTGAAGACAAAGCTATTTCAGAGATAGGAAATTCACATATCCAAACACTCATCATTGACTTTTCGGGTGTTGCTCAGATGGAATCCGAAGTCGCTCGTTCATTAATGAATCTTATTAATGGCATAGCCATGATGGGGTGTAAAACAGTTGTAACGGGGTTACGTGGAGAAATAGTTAAGATATTGATTCATTTGGGTATAAATTTGGACCAGGTAGCGGATTTCAAAGGGACACTGCAATTCGCTTTGAAAGATTATTTAGCAGGGAACCATGCCTAAAAAAATATGAAAAAGGAGATCCCATTTGAAATATTAGGGGTCTCCTTTTGATTTACCGTGATCTTCGCGCAAAGTCAACAAAACGGAATTTATCAGGACGGTGCCTTGATTCTGTGTATTGGAAAAGGCTTGCATCATCTAAATAGACATAGTTTTTGATCACAACGATATTATGAAAGCCCTCCAAATCCAGAAGGGTCCGATCCTCGTTGGTAGGTTCTTCTACGACAATTTCTTTTCTAGCAAAACTGATGGTCATGTTTAGGTCGTTTTCAAGATACTGATAAATGGAATCCGCACAAATTTCCTCAGTTAAATGGGGAACATTCTTTTTACTTAAGAAGTCTTTATCTAAAATAATTTTTTCTCCGCCCATTTCTCGCGTTCTAACTACTTTCCAAACGAGGTCTTTGCTTGAAAGGTGAAGTTGCTGGCGAATATAGGTTTCGGGTTTGATTAAGCAAAACTCATTCACAATCGTTTTTGGTTTTCGGCCCATTTTTTGTGCCAGCTCTTTAAAGCTGACCAAGCCCGAAATGGGAAAATCAAACTTCGAAAGATCAATCACAATCGAACCTTTGCCTCTAACTTTTTGAATATAGCCATTTTGCGACAGCAAATTCAACGCTTTTCTAATCGTTTCCCTGGAGGTATTGAATTGTTCGGATAATTCATTCTCAGAAGGGAGAAGCGTCTGCGGTGGAATTTCACCGCTCTTTATTTGCTCGACAATAGTGTTATAAATGGTTAGATACTTGTTCGTCATGTTGACCTCTCCGTTCATTTTTTCAGGTGATACACAAACGACTCATATGGCCGCAGCTGGATTTCCCTTTTTAATGGAGGGGAATCTGTATAGTTTGAGATTAACATTTCACTAATATAATCATCAAGATGCAAATGGGCAGGGAGGGTGATTAATTTTTCGTTTCCATAAAAATTGTTTATGACCAGTAATTTTTCCGGTCCATTTTCCCTTACGTAAGCAAATATTTCATCATCCTGATCTAAAATTAACTCGAAATTGCCGTTCGTTATCACATCATATTTTTTCCTTAAGTGAATTAGCTTTTGATAGTGATAGAAGATGGATGACGGATCCAGAAGTGCGTTCTCAGCATTAATCTCTGGATAATTGTCCGCAGTTTCAATCCAAGGAGTTCCCGTCGTAAAACCTGCATGAAAACTATCATTCCATTGAACTGGAGTTCTAGAGTTATCCCGGGATTTTTGCTTAAGGACTTCGATAATTTCTAGTTCAGCCAGGCCTTCATTTTTCTTGATGCTATAAATATTGATCGATTCAACATCGCGGTATTCGTCAATCGAATCAAAGTCTGGATTAGTCATTCCGAATTCTTCCCCTTGATAAATATAAGGGGTTCCTTGCATCATATGCAAAGCTGTTGCCAGCATTTTAGCCGACTCTTTATAATATTTTTTGTCATCACCGAAACGGGATACTGCACGAGGCTGGTCATGGTTGCACCAGAAAAGGGCATTCCAGCCGCCGCCTTCATTCATTTCCACCTGCCACTTTGAAAGAATTTGCTTTAAGGCCTGAAAGTCAAATTCCGCCTTCGTCCATTTATCCCCATTCGGATAGTCTACTTTTAAATGATGAAAACTAAAAATCATGTTTAACTCTTCACGATCAGGGTTGGTATACCCTATACAGTTATCAATGGACGTTGACGACATTTCACCAACCGTCATGATATCGTATTTTGAAAAAACCTTTTCATTCATTTCATGAAGAAACTCATGAATCCTCGGGCCATCAGTATAAAACTTGCGTCCGTCACTGTCATCCTGAGGAAATTGCTGGTCCTTGGAAATAAGATTTATCACATCAAGCCGGAAGCCGTCGACACCTTTCTTAAGCCAAAAATGCATCATTTCATATAGAGCAGTACGGACTTGCTCATTTTCCCAGTTTAAATCCGCCTGGGTGACATCGAATAAATGAAGGTAATATTGCCCTGTTGTCTGATCATATTCCCAAGCAGAACCGCCAAATTTTGATTCCCAATTTGTCGGAGGCATGCCGTTTTCGCCTTCCTTCCAAATATAGAAGTCTCTATAGGGGTTATCCTTGGAGGATTTTGCTTGTTTAAACCATTCATGTTCAGTTGACGTATGGTTGATGACAATATCCATAATGATTTTAAGCCCGCGTTTATGAGTTTCTTCGAGCAGCCGATCAAAATCTTCCATTGTTCCATATTCTTCGTGAATCCGGTAGTAATCACTTATATCATAACCGTTATCACGCTGTGGAGATTGATAAATAGGGGTGAGCCAAAGTACATCGACACCAAGATTTTTTAAATAGTCTAGCTTCTCGATTATACCCTGGATATCCCCGGTACCATTTCCTGATGTATCATAAAAACTTTTTGGATAGATTTGATATACCACTGAATTCTTCCACCATGATGCTGCCAATTCAAACACCCACCTAAATTTTTTTAATTCTAATGTCAAATAGGAGGGAGTCTGTCTCCCTCCTAATGGAGTTTTATTTTTTTATAGAAAACTTTTTAACACCTGTTTTTGCAAAGATATTCGTTAAGATGAATGGAACCACAATCGCAATCAGCATACAAATTGCAAACATTGCCATATGTTTTGGCTGGATTGATAAAATACCTGGCAGACCGCCGACACCAATGGAGTTAGCCATTACACCGCTGGCTACGGATACGACACCTGCAATCATGGAACCAATCATCGCAGCAAGGAATGGGAAACCATATTTTAAATTGATACCGAACATCGCAGGCTCTGTTACACCAAGGTAACAAGAGATTGCTGCTGGAATGGATACTTGCTTTTCTTCCTCATTTTTACGATTAATAAAGATCATCGCAAGAACGGCTGAACCTTGGGCGATATTTGATAGGGCAATCATTGGCCATAGGTTTGTTCCGTGTAGTTCACTCATCAATTGAAGGTCAATCGCATTCGTCATATGGTGTAAACCTGTAATAACAAGAGGAGCATAGGCAAAACCAAAGATTGCTGCGAATAACCAGCCAAATGCTGATGTTAAGCTAGAGTAAACAACATGAGAGATGCCAGAACCGATAGACCAGCCGATAGGGCCTAGAATCGTGTGAGCAATTAATACAGTTGGAACTAATGCCAAGAATGGTACAACAATCATAGAGATTGAATTTGGAACAATTTTACGTAATCTTGTTTCCAAGAAGCCTAATACTATGCCCGCTAAAATCGCAGGAATTACTTGTGCTTGATACCCAATCATTTTAATGTGGGCAAAACCAAAATCCCATGTGGGAATTTCTTTTGCACCGGCAACTGCATAAGCATTTAATAATTGCGGCGATACTAGGGTAATACCAAGAACAATACCAAGGATTTGAGATGCACCCATTTTCTTCGCAACAGACCAGGTGATTCCAACTGGAAGGAAGTGAAATATTGCTTCCCCAATCAGCCATAGGAAGGAATGGACACCAGCCCAGAACTGGGATACTTCAATAATGGTTTTCGTGCCGTTATCTAATAATTTGATATCACCGATTACGTTTCGGAAACCAAGGATTAAACCGCCGACTACAAGGGCAGGGATTAATGGTGTGAATATTTCCGCTAAATGACCCATCATGCGCTGAAGCCAGTTTTGATTTTGCTTCGCTGCTTTTTTGGCTTCTTCTTTTGAAGTTCCATCTACACCACCTATTTTGACAAATTCGTTGTAGAAGCTGGAAACCTCATTTCCAATGATTACTTGAAACTGGCCCGCTTGGGTAAACGTGCCTTTTACTAGTCCAATTGACTCAATTTCTTTTACATCGGCTTTACTAGGATCATTGAGTACAAACCGCATTCTGGTTACACAATGGGTGACGGCTGCTATGTTTTCTTTACCGCCAATGTGTTTCAATAGATCTTTTGAAGGATCTGTGTACTTTGACATATGACTTCCCCCTGGTGAATGGGAATAACCCGATTCAAATTATTTTTTATATAGATATACAGGTGATGATGACGTTTTCAAATGGAAATTTAACAACCTGTATATACAAGTTTTGATTACGTTTTCATTCTAGCTTGTATATACAAGTTTGTCAACGAATTATTTTTAATAAAAAGGCTGAGTTAAAGAACATTGTTGATTTTTTAACAATGTTGATTGGAGCGGAAGGCGCGAAGACTCCTGCGGGAGGACGGGGCAGGGGAGACCCCGCAGCGCTTAAGCGCCGAGGAGGCTCCCCGGGCCGCCCGCGGAAAGCGAAGCGCCTGAAGCGCAAATCAACAGCCAAGTTTAACACAGCAAATAAAAAAATAACAATTGAGCCTTTTGAACCACTTTTACTCTTTACAGCTTTGAAGTGTTGAAAGAATATTAAGAAAATGGTAAAATAAAGATGTTTAAATTCTTCTGAGTTTAGACCTCCTAATGTGAGAGCTTAGCCTTGACCACTAAGTTCTCGTTGGAACCTTTGACTTTTGTTCAAAGGTTTTTTTTTGCTTCGAGGGCTTTTTGGTAAAATTAACAACAAAGCTTTATTCATTTTTATGGAGGAATGCAAGCAGTGAAATTCAAAACGATTCATCAGTGGGATGAGAAGGTATGGGAAATGGTCAGTCCTATCTATCATCAAGCATTTGCTCAGAAGGGCGCTAAACCTGAAAAAATTATTCGTAATATGTTTCGGAAAGAAATTTGCTTTTTACATATGGGATTTGTCGGTGACCAAGTAGTATCGATGGCGTTGACTGGAAAGCTGAAGGGTACCCAAGCCCTGCTGATTGATTATTTGGCTGTTCACCAGAATTTTCAAAACCAGGGGTATGGTTTGAAAACGATTCAGTATATTAAGGAATGGTCCATAACCTCCGAATCCTTTAATAGTTTGGTCATTGAAGTGGAATCCGAGGCAAAACCCGAGAATTTGGCAAGAATCCATTTTTGGCAAAAGAGCGGCTTTATTCTAACGGATTACATCCATCACTACATTTGGGTACCTGAGACGTACCAAGCGATGTTCTTGAAGTTATGGAATGATGCTGAGATCCATGCAGATGGGAAGCTGCTTTTTAAACATATAGGCCAATTTCATAAAGCTTCATATCAGGGTTCTTAGAATGTATTTACGTATAGGAAAATTAGCAATTAGAAAAAATAGTATTTGTTGACTTGAAACGTTTGTTCTGGAAACAAAGGAATTTTACTTACATAGATCGAATGATAAAAGTGGTATTAATTTTTAGAGGAGTGTTCAATTTGAAGGGACAAGCTACACCATATTTAATGTTTGATGGCAATGCAAAAGAAGCATTAGAGTATTATCGGGAAGTATTTGGCGGGGAAGTATTAAACCTGCAAACGTATGGCGAAGCGGATTATCCGACACCACCTGAGGCAGCGGACCGAATTATTCATGCTCAATTTAAAAAAGACGATTTATTTTTAATGGCTTCCGATGCTTTTCCAGGAAATCCGGTGACAGTCGGAAGTAATATCTCATTGGCCATTGAATTAGAGAGCGAAGAAGAAATTCAAAAAATTTATAACGCACTAAGTGAAAAAGGTACCGTTTTTATGGAATTGCAGGATACTTTTTGGGGTGCAAAATATGCAAAAGTGAAAGATGCATTCGGCATCATTTGGGACTTGAACCATCCTAAATCATAATAATGAAATGTAAAGCAAAAAAGAAATGCCATTCCCTCTTGAATGGCATTTCTTTTTTGGGGTCAATCCAAAAATCTGTCTTTCCATTCCGGAGAAGGGAGCAGGCAGCTTTCTATTTTACCAAACCATTTATAACGATTATTGGCGATAACCCCATAGACGAAATCTCTGAAGGGCTTAGGGATGAGTATGAGGAGTGAAAATAGTCGCCAAGTACCTCTCAACTTCCTGCAAACTCTTAATGCAGCAGTCGATTTTAGATAAGGTTTATTGTTCTCGATGAGTACAAAGCTATTCATAGCGGGATTTAAGCCGTATTGATTCAGAAGCTTTTGACCGGTTTCACCTTGGAGCGAAGCAAATTTAAAGGATTTATTGATATCTCGTTTTAAAATAAATTGCACACTATCATTGCAAAGATTACAGACACCATCAAATAAAACAATCCGTTCCACTATTTCACCTACTTCATCTCAGATGGCTCCATCATATCACAATATCAAACTAGTCCTGAATGAATTTATTCTTGCTACACGTTTAAACAATGGTAAAATTTAATTAGGGAAATATTAGCAGAAAAAACAGAACAGGGGGGCAAAAATTCTTGTGGGAAAATAATTTTACAAGGTTGCTTAAAGTTAAATATCCAATCATTCAAGCGCCGATGGCAGGGGGAATCACGTCCTCTGAGTTAGTGGCAGCCGTTTCTAACTCAGGGGCCCTTGGGATGATTGGGGCTGGCTATATGAGTCCTGAACAAGTCCGGCTTCAGATTAAAGAAGTTCAGCAGTTAACTGATAAACCATTCGGGGTAAATGTATTCGTACCTGCAAAATATGAAGCTGATGAAGAAAGGCTGCATATCGCCAAAACCTTATTACAGCCAATTTTGGAAGAACTGGGTGTTGAGGATAAAGTAACACTTCCAAGCTTTGAGGAAGACCTACAAAGTTTTCATGAACAACTAAAGGTTATTTTGGATGAAAATGTGCCTATTTGTTCCTTTACTTTTGGCATTCCACCGCTTGAAATGGTTAACAAACTTAAGGAAAACGGGGTCGTCTTAATCGGAACAGCCACAACGGTATCAGAAGCCCTTATCAATGAAAAAGCAGGGATGGATGCTGTTGTCGTTCAGGGAACAGAAGCAGGGGGGCATCGCGGGACATTTCACATTGAAAATAAGCATAGCTTAATAGGCTTAATGTCATTAATTCCACAAGTGGCAGATCAAATCAGCATTCCGGTTATTGCTGCTGGCGGAATCATGGATGGCAGAGGATTGATTGCTGCGAAATCACTTGGTGCCCTTGGGGTCCAAATGGGTTCTGCTTTTCTTGTTTGTGAAGAAAGCAGTGCAAACCCAATTCATAAAGAAGCGATTATTCAAGCAACAGAAGAGCAAATTGTAGTTACCAAAGCCTTTTCTGGAAAAATGGCTAGAGGGGTAAGCAATCGCTTCATTGAAAAAATGTCCAGTTTTGAAGATGAACTGCCAGACTATCCAATACAAAACGAATTAACAAAAGCGATAAGAAAAAACTCAAGCGCAAAGGGAAATCCCGAAAATATGTCCCTTTGGGCTGGTCAAAGCCCGAGGCTGGCACGGAAATTATGTGCTAGTGACCTAATCAATCAAATTGTAAATGAGGCGGAAATCGTACGCTCAAAACTATAAATCGCTTAAAAAAACTTCATATTTTGGGGGTGACGACAGCGTGAAAATTCATTTGAAGAAAGCACCCTACTTGCTTTTCCTGTTGGTGATTCCGCTTCTTGCCAAGATCTATCAATTATTAAATCTTGGTGCACAAAAGGGAGTTGACCTTTCAACACCCATTGATCATGCGATTCCGTTCGTATCGATTTTTATCATTCCGTACATTTTATGGTATGGATACATCTTTTGTTATTTAGTCTATTTTTGTTTTAAGGATACCAAGGTGTATCTCAAAACCCTAATATTAATCGTTGTTGCGGAGCTTATCTGCTTCATTATCTATTTCTTTTTCCAAACAACCGTACCGAGGCCCAGCCTTGAAGGGAATGATTTATTAACTAGTATGGTTCAATGGATCTATAAGAATGACCGTCCCTATAATTGTTTCCCAAGTATACATGTCCTTACCACATTTGCAGTGATGCTTGCTTCACTTCATATTAAAAATAAACATCTGATAAACAATTTATGTATTCATGTAACTGGAGGGCTGATTATCATATCAACCCTGTTTGTCAAGCAGCATGTTATTTTTGACATGATTGGCTCTATGTACCTGGTTTCCTTTTTATTTGGAATATCCTTTCAACGCTTATATTTACGTGTGCCCAATAAGTCGGAGACCGTTTATGTGGAAAACAAATAAAATTCCTTTAAAAAGAGTGTCGTTTTAGACACTCTATTTTTGTTATTGAATTAATAAGCTTGTTTCATTCATTGCCAAAAATTATTTGAGGATTCTATGTCATATGAACCGTTTTTATATGCTGAAGATTTACATAAACTGGGTCTTCTTTCGCGCTAATTAATTCAACAAAATTATTCTTGATTCCTTGGATTTTTCCTATTACATTCTCATTTTCACCTATATTGAATATAATCAGCTCTCCCGTTAATTTTTCAATTTGGACTTCAAACGATCTGGCAAAGGTTAGGTTGCTAGGGTTTACTGGAAGATTAGCATTGCTCAATCCATAAGGTCGTTGATTGTTTGTATATGGAATCAACCATTTTAGATGGTTAAGGGAAATAAACATCGTTTTATAAATGGGGGAGTAGAAAACAAAATAGTTATTCATAATGCTAATAATATAACCATGGAGTGCTTGGTTACTTGTTACATAAATTTCTGTGAAAATGCCTTTTGCTGCTGTTAAGGTTTTTCTTAATGAAATTTCTTCATTATGATTGTATATTGGCGTCAAATCGTCATTCAGGTTAATTTCATCTATTTCATCTTGTTTCAAAAATTGCCAATTTTGACAATGAATGGTTGGGATGTAAAGGTAATCATATCCGTTGAAAACAACCCATAGATCACTGCCGATATCACAGAGTATTCCGCTTATAAATTTCTTTCCGGAGATTTCTAGTTTAATATATTTACCGATATTATCTTTTAAATTCATCAACTCACATCCTTTCCTCTAAATTTCAATTTACAAAAAGAGCTGGGTTGAAACGGATTTGCAATGAATTAAAAATATTTCATCCCCACTCTTTTTTTGTAAATATCTTAGGATGTTTAAAGGTTCAGTGAAATCGTAGTGATTTTTGGGATATTTCATAAATGGTTTCATAAGCTATGAAATCTGCGCGTTAGAATCTTGTCTTATTGCTTCTATTTGGCCATCCTGAGAAGAATGAAGTTCTTTCCAATTCCCTTGGTGTTACAGGTTCACCAGAAAAACGGAAACCTCTGACTGGCTGTTCCACTTTTCTTGTTTCATCCTTTTTATTCTGAGCAGGTTCATTCTTTTTCTCTTCTGCAGCCTGTTTAGGTATAGTAACGATTTCTTTAGATTTAAAAACTGGTGCAATAGGTTCTTGTTTTTGCGTCACCTGGACTTCTTTTGCTTCTGTTACTACTTTTGCTTCTGTTACCACTTTTGCTTCTGCTACTACTTTTGGTTCTGTTACTACTTTTTGAGCTACAGGTTTTTCTTCTTTGATGTGCGTGTTTTTGTTCTCAACTGCTCGTTGTTTTTCTTGCTTTTGGATGTTTTCCACTGCTCGTTGTTTTTCTTGCTTTTGGATGTTTTCCACTGCTCGTTGTTTTTCTTGCTTTTGGATGTTTTGAACTTGTTCTTCTTTATGCTTTCTGATTTCATTGTTGATTTTTTGAGTTGTAACATCATTTAACTTTTTAGTAACATTCTTAATGGATTGAGACCAAACTTTTGTTTGTTGTTCTTTTTCTTCCGCGATAAATTTAACGTTTTCTTCGGATTTTTTCTCTACTTTGATTTCATTGGATGTTTTTTCTGCTTTGATCTCATTAGACGAAGAGGCCACTGGTTGTTTTGAAGATTCGGTGGAAGCCACTTGAGCGGTTACTTTCGCGTTCTTTTCCTTTTTATTATCTTCTGCTTTTACATTATCCTGTTTTTGTTTTACATTATCCTGTTTTTCAGATTGATTGGAGTTAGAGTTAGAGTTAGAGTTTTCATTTTCTTGGATAAAGCCTTTTAAAATATTTGAAATATGGGTCAGCTTAATTAAAATCCTTTCTTCACCACTAATCAATGTAGCATAATCAGTATCAACATGGCTCAATATACCGTTAAAGGACCGCTTGTTTAAGCACAAAATTGTTACCCAGGATTGTTTCAATGAATTCAATACTTCCGTTAAGCTTTGTGTTTTTAAGAATTCAGTTTCTGTATCTTCGCCTTGAAATTGTTTAGTATTCTTCGTGATTGCTTGAACCTGATCAAGACTATAATAAAAGATGTAGTTGTTTTCATTTTCTAAAATGACATGATCGGGTTCGACTCCAATAAGTTTTCCTTTATATACTTCTTCACCTACATATAGATTTACGTTGTAGCCTAGTAATAAATCTAATGTAGACGAGAAATTTTCTGTACCCATTAAATAATCCTCCTTTTATAATGTTGTCGCTTCTCCTTCGAGAAGCGACAAAGATGTTATCTTTTTTTATTTTGCATATTGGCTTTTTGAGGATTCAGACTTTACGACACGTTGTTTTGATTGTTGTTTATCAGAAGAAGACATTTTTTCTTGGCTGCTTTGGTTATTTGATTCTTCTTCCTCAGCCTTTTCAATTTTTAGTCCATAACTGATATTGCGGATATGGTACATGGAAAGGCGAACGATTTCCTCTTTGTTGATTAAGGAAACAAAATCGTTATTAATATCGCTTAGGACACCTTCTAATTTTTCCGGACCGCCCCGATTGATTTTGACCCATTGGAACTTCAAGGAATCTAACAGATCATGGAAGCTTTCTGATTGTTTGTACGTGAAACCTTCCGGAACTTCAATATTGAATTCCAGCTGTTCCTTTGCATTCTCCGTCACACTTTTAATATGATGGGTGTAGTAATAAACGACACCCTCATCTTCAGTGAGAAGGACTAGGTGATCTTCATTTACATCTAATAGCTTTCCGATTCTTGATTCTGGACCACCCCGGTCAATTTTTATAATTTTGCCGACCAAAGACTTCATCATGTCTTTATTCATAAAAGTTTTTTCCTCCTTTAAATTAAATAAACATTTACACTACATCAATATGTATCTCGGTGTGTTGTTGTACTAAACAAGTAGCCTTTTTTTATCGATTTTGAAAAAAATAGGCAAAAAAAAGTATATGATATTTAACCATATACTTTGTTACTTGATAAAAGTTGTTAATTCATCTTTAATGTAAGCATTTCTTTTTTGAATAAAATCAAAAATGACCTCTTTTTCTTCATCTATTTTGTCTGGAGTTGAAGTAATATATGGGTCTAAACTCATATAAGGTTTTAATGTTTCAAAAAGCTCATTAATAATGGGCTCTTGTACTTTAGAATTAAAGTGCTGATCCAAAATATTGGAAAGGATGTCCTTATATTTTCTCTTAAAAGGTGTTAGGTGCAGAAGCCTTGCTGTGAGGGTGTTATACCCAGTAAACGGAACGTAATCATATTCCATCAAGCGTCCGCGAATATTTCTTCCCCAAGTGCCATCATGATCCCATGGGCTAATTTCATATAATTGAGTTTTACCATTTTTATATAATGCATAATTATGGATAAAACCATCATAGTTTTGAGTACAAACAACTCCAGCAACCCATTTTAGATATTGATTGATGTCCAATACTTTTGGGATTTCTTTTTCAAATTCTTCATGACTTAAGGTGTTAATCATAGCAATAAATTGTTCTAATTCCTCTAGATCCTCTGTAGTTCCATATTTTATAGTATAGCCCTGGCTCAAACGGGTTTTCAGTTCCTTTTTTTTGGTTAGTAATGAGAAATTGGCTCGATTATTGGTTGCATAAATGATTGGTCCTTCTGGTAATTTCCTTTTTTCTAGGAGATATTGGTCAAACGATTCAATCTCTAGGTATATGCCTTTACAATATCCATTAACATATAGGAGCACATGCTTTGAATGTGGTGCAATAACACCTATGCGGTCAAATAAATCAAAGGAAAGTTTATTTCTGCTCATCGTTACATCAATGTATTCCGCATTTAGGATTATTTCATGGGCACCATCGACAATAGTTGGCTTTTCAAATAGGATACGATAAGATTTTTTTTTCTTATCTCTAATGACATTACCTCTATAGGAAATTTTAACTGAGTAGCGATTTTCTCCTATCTTTAATTCTGCTGGGACCAAGTCATCATTCCAAATGTCCTTATTTAATTTCCTTAACCATTTAGGATTGATATAAAGTTCATATTTTAACACTTGAATTCTCTCCTAAACAATATTTTTTTTAGATATATGCAGTTTACTCACCGTATGTGTTTATAAACTTAAAAAATATCGGGTTAAAATTATATGTTTGTCTATGGCAATTGCGCTGATTCTACATAAATTGGAATAGAAAATAAAATTATTTAGAAAGTGGTGGAAAAATGGTTTTAAAAATTGATATTTCAGACTTACTTTCCCAAGCAAAACAAAACGACGTAGTTGGCTTTATGGATAACAATCCTACAAGTAAAAGAAATAATAATGACTGCAGGGCTCAAATGAGTTCTTCAAGTTCCTCCAGCAGTCGGTCATCATCTAGCAGCAGAGGAAGAAGTACAGGAAGTGGCTCTGGCAGCGGTTCCGGCAGTGGTTCCGGCAGTGGCTCTGGCAGCAGTAGTAGAGGTAAAAAAGGTCCTGGTAAAGGTAAAGGTGGCAGCTCCGGTAGCAGCGGCTCCGGTAGCAGCGGCTCTGGCAGCCGTGGAAGCAGCAGCCGTGGAAGCAGCAGCCGTGGAAGCAGCAGCCGCGGAAGCAGCAGCCGCGGAAGCAGCAGCCGTGGAAGCAGCAGCCGTGGAAGCAGCAGCCGTGGAAGCAGCAGCCGTGGAAGCAGCAGCCGTGGAAGTGGATCTGTAGGAGGCACAGGTACTGGTTCTGGCAGCGGTTCTAGCAGCAGGGGTTCTAGCAGCAGGGGTTCTAGCAGCAGAGGTTCAGGCAGCAGAGGTTCAGGCAGCAGGGGTTCTGGCAGCAGGGGTTCTGGTAGTAGCGGTTCCGGCAGTAGCTCTGGCAGTAGAGGTAAAAAAGGTAAAGGTGGCAGCTCCGGTAGCAGCGGCTCTGGTAGCAGCGGCTCTGGCAGCAGCGGCTCTGGCAGCAGAGGTTCAGGCAGCAGAGGTTCTGGCAGCAGGGGTTCTGGCAGCAGGGGTTCTGGCAGCGGTTCTAGCAGCAGAGGTTCTAGCAGCAGAGGTTCTGGCAGCAGAGGTTCAGGCAGCAGAGGTTCAGGCAGCAGGGGTTCTGGCAGCGGTTCCGGCAGCGGTTCCGGCAGTGGCTCTGGCAGCAGAGGTAAAAAAGGTAAAGGTGGCAGCTCTGGCAGCTCTGGCAGCTCTGGCAGCAGAGGTTCCGGCAGCAGAGGTTCAGGCAGCAGAGGTTCCGGCAGCAGAGGTTCAGGCAGCAGAGGTTCCGGCAGCAGAGGTTCCGGTAGCAGAGGTTCTCGTGGAAGCAGAGGTTCCCGTGGAAGCAGAGGTTCCCGTGGAAGCAGAGGTTCCCGTGGAAGCAGAGGTTCCGGCAGCTAAAAGAGCAGTAGGGATTAAGGTAAGTAGCAATATTCAATTTCACAAGCCATAAAAGTAGACGCCGATACTGATCATCAGTATCGGTTATTTATTTATTATTTCCAATAACTTAATAAATTCTAATTTTCTTCGAATTCATCGTACATAAGCCTAGTGATCTCCCATAGTGATATCTGCCTATATAGAAAAAAATAGGTAAAAATCTATATGAATTTTTATAGATTAATGCTGATTTATTACATATCCGAGATATTCGTTTAGGTCAAGCCTCATAAAAGGGACGTACTATAGAGCAAGGACAAGAAATGAAGAAACGGAAAATTAAGAACGAAACTCTTTGAAGGGAGTAAATTAATTTTTATGTACCATCAATCGACGGTTCTCATTACCATATTTGCTTTTATTCTAACAATGGTTATGATCTTTATCCGTCCAAAAAACATGAACGAAGCAATTCCGGCAACGATAGGAGCCATCCTTGTTTTTTTAAGTGGAAGCGTTTCAACAGGAGATTTACTAGATATCAGCTCCAAGGTAACCGGAGCTGCGATTACTATTATCGCGACTATTGTTATGGCAATTGTGCTTGAAAGCTTTGGCTTCTTTAACTGGACGGCAGCTCTTATGTTGAAATTATCAAAAGGGAAAGGTATTCGCCTATATTGGTTGACCTTACTGCTCTGTTTTCTAATGACGCTTTTCTTTAATAATGATGGCAGTATATTAATAACAACACCAATATTAATTTTAATATTAAATAATCTAGGATTGAAAAATAAACAAAAAATACCATTCCTGTTGAGCGGAGCGTTAATTGCAACAGCATCAAGTGCACCGATTGGTGTTAGTAATATTGTGAATCTAATTGCATTAAAAATTATTGGAATGGACCTATATCTCCAAACAGAAATGATGTTTGTGCCAGGGGTAATTGGATTACTTTTCCTTTCCTTATTATTGTTCCTAGTATTTAAGAAAGACATTCCCCGCGAGATCGGCCACCATTCCTTTTGTATCCCGTTACAAAAAAACCGGCGATACCACCCATTGCAGAATAATAGAGAAGATTTATTTAATCAACAACAAAAGCTCATGATTAGTATGCTGATCTTTGTATTTTTTGTAAGAATTAGTTTATTTGCCGCATCCTTTGTTGGCATATCGGTATCCTTGGTCGCCGTACTCGGGTCAATCATTTTATTAATCTGGAGATGGGTGTATTTAAAGACCAATCCTAAGGACGTCGTCAAAAAGATTCCTTGGCATATTTTGATATTTGCTTTTAGCATGTATGTTATCATTTTTGGTTTACACAATATTGGCCTTTCAAGCTTTTTGATAAACCATCTCAAACCAATAGTCAACGACAGCTTATTGCATGCCAGTTTAACCATGGGATTGATAACAGCACTGCTTTCCAACATCTTTAACAATCACCCCGCATTAATGATCTCAACCTTGGCGTTAACGGATATGGGATTAAACCCGCTCCTAATAAAAACTGTTTACCTCGCGAATATAATTGGCAGTGATGTCGGCTCGCTGATTCTTCCAATCGGAACTTTAGCAACGCTAATTTGGATGCATATCCTCAAGAAAAATAAGATTAGAATAACCTGGATGGAATATATTAAAGTGACAGCCCTTGTCATTCCGCTAACGTTGGTCTTTACGCTCATTTGTTTGTATTTATGGTTATTACTCGTTTTTGTTCCATAATTTTTGCCAGGATTCATCGAAGGATGAGTCCTTTTTAATTTTTATTTTTAGCATTAATTTGTTATCGGAGGTCCATACTATGGCCAAATGAAAAATCGAGAACGATGGAATTCGGAGGAGTTCATTTTGATTGGCCTGCCAGTATCGATTGGAATTACCTTAATCCTTTGTCTATTTTTCTTCTTTCAACATAAAGCATTGTCCTTTTTACAAAACTCAATGGTTTATATGGTCTTAGCCATGGCCGCAACCAATTATAATACGATAATGACAATCAATTTGGATAAGATTGAATCAACCCAAGATCCATTTTTATTTATCGCTTTTCTCTTATATCGGGACATCTTGATTCCTATAATTGTGCTTCTATTTGTTAATGCATTCTTAAATGTGGGAGATACATACAAAAAGAGTTTGTCCTTTTTATTCTTTTTACTGCTCTTAAATGGACTTGAATTTTTGTTTATTTATTTCAAGATCATTCGGTATACCCATTGGACTCATATTGGTGGTTTTATTGTCCATTGTTGTTATTTGCTCATTGGTTTAGTACTCACCAGACTTGTTTTATATGCTCAAAAAAGGAGCAAAGACCATGAAAGTGGTATATGATACATCCTTTGATTGGAATGAATGGTTTGTTATTGTCAGTATCATTGGATTAAATGTGATTATATTCGTTTTACCAAAAATTTTTCCGTTGATAGAAGGGATAGCTTATTATCTATTTGGAATTTTCTTTGTTACCTTTTTTGATCATACCACCAGTGTCAGCCCCTGGGATCTATATGATGTGAATGATAAATCCAGTTATGAGGTAATGGATTTTTTAACTTATGTCATGAACGGACCCTATGGTTATTTTTTTGTGTATTTTTACAAAAGGTTAAGAATCAAAGGTTTTTATACAATTCTATATATCTTAATTTGGTCCGGTTTTTCGGTCTTAATTGAATGGATCGGCCTAAAAATCGGTCTCTATCATTATGAGAAGGGTTATAAAATGTATTGGTCCTTTCACGTTTATATGATAATACAAACCATTCTTCTCATTTACTTTTCACTTTCTTCATCCTTGAATAATAAAATAAATGGATAATTCAGTGTTAACAAGGAAGTGAATAGTGTGGTTAATGTCTCAATTAACCAACAAGAACTATCTCAAAAAGTATTAAACCTTTATCATCAAGTGATTCAAGAAAGTGAAATGGCATTAGAAAAATTCTCATTGGAAGATGGGCAGCAAAATCGGGATAACTTGCTTGCCTTTTTAGCACTTCGAAAACTTCATTTACGTGAATTGTATATACCATTAGCGGCTGAAGGGCTTACACCTTTGGAATTCTCCAACTTGCACGTTTTATTTACGATGGAAAAAATATTAAACCACCTTAATGTTAAAACAGCGCCACCTGCCAGACTCTCTATTCCCACACCGATTGATGCAAAACAAATTTCAGAAAGAAAATCTGAAGAGCTTTTTGGAAAAAGGGAGAAGCAGCTTCATTCTGCAATAATGGTTACTTTAGATGCCAAAATGATTTACGAACCTGAAGTGATGAAAGAATTATTATTGAACGGAATGGATATCGCCAGGATTAACTGTGCACACAATCATCAAGGGATTTGGAAACAAATCATCGAAGGATTGCGAGAGGCGGAAAAAAAGTTAAAGGACGAGGGGATTTATAATCATCGCACTTGCAAAATATACATGGACATGGCAGGTCCAAAAGTGCGAATCGGAAAGCTTCAGCAGGTCGAAATTTCTGTCATAAAAGGCGACATTTTGCGTTTATACCTTGACCCTGAAAAGCCAGGGCACCCGGCTTCGACTGATGGTCCCGCTGGTGTTCCCGTTACACTTGAAAAAGCGTTTCGTAATGTCAGATTAAAGGATCGGATATTTATCGATGATGGTAAAATCAAGGGAGTCGTCCAGCATATTACATCAAATTACATTGAAATTAACATTCAAACACCGGCTAATAAATCCCTTCGAATAAAGGAAGGAAAGGGTGTAAATCTGCCTGATTCACTTCCAAGCTTAAATGTTCCCGCTTTAACGGAAAAGGACCTTCATGATTTACCCTTTATTATCGAGCATGCCGACATTGTGGGAATATCATTTGTACATTCTCCTATAGACTTGGAAAAACTTCGTGAGGCAATGAAAAGATATGATGGAATGCATCTCGCGGTTGTGGCAAAAATCGAAACAAAGGACGCGGTTCACCAGACAGCTAGAATTATTCTTGAAGGTTTAAAGTTTAAAAGCTTTGGTATTATGATCGCAAGAGGGGATTTAGCTGTGGAAGTAGGACCGGAAAACTTGGC
Organism: Paenibacillus sp. BSR1-1; assembly: GCF_030403775.1. GTDB lineage: Bacteria > Bacillota > Bacilli > Bacillales > Cytobacillaceae > Neobacillus. The sequence continues at coordinate 317,526 of NZ_JAQMWQ010000003.1, read as the reverse complement.
CAGTGTCCAGGATGATATCCTTCAAATTTGCTCTGCCGCTTATATCCCAGCCATTTGGGCAACAGGTGTTTTAGAGAAATTAACAAAAACAGGCATTCCATCTCGTGCAGAAATGACCGATGCTTCATATGGAAAGCAAGCTGCATGTATCATGCTAAACAAAGGTCCTTATATAATTGAGTCCTTAAAAATGCTTAGAAATATGCTGCAAACAGAACAAAGTTTTTCACCAAGGACATACTCAAATACTCACCAAATCTTATAGTAGAAAAAGAGACGACGCGGTTGTGTTCGGCTCTTTTTGTGGTATCGGGGGAATGTCTATACCCATTCTTTTCCCTTTGAATATTATTAAATAAAAGGCAGGTGAGAAAAGTGTATTTGGTTGGCTTTTATTCGCCAAAAGCAAAGTCGGGCGTAACAGAATTGTCCTTGTCTGTATTTCATTGGCTGAAAACGAACACTAATTTATCCGTTGCATTCATTTCCTATGGCTCCCTAGAAAAAGAGGATCCTTCGAATCATCTCCTCCATGAATTCTCCAAGCTAACTCTGGCGGAACAAAAACAAAAAGTAAAAAAGATGAAGAAGGAACACGATATCATCATCTATGATGCCTCAAGCCAGTTATCCGAAGGAGTATTAAAGCTTTTACCTATCGTGGACCGGCTTTTTGTCGTCGGCGAGGAACACAAAGACTTTGCGGTGAAACTGCATCAAATCATTCAATTTAACAAAATTTTTGATAAAAGCGTTAAAAATTTCATTACCCATTTACAAGGGAATAAAACTTTTATCATTCGTGAAAATAAAGGGGACCGTGTAATTGGTTTTAATTATTCCAAGAAAGAAACCAATGAAATTGGCCAAATGATCTATACTGATTATGTAACCCATTACTTAAATGAAAAATTTATTGAAAAAAATGAAAAGATTTATCGGAAAATCAAAAAAATACCTAAGGAAGACTTGTTTAGAGGACTTTATGAGCTGGGTATTGATTTTGAAAAAGCACTGCTTTTTAATAAGTATGTCATTCTCCGCGAAGTATTAGGCCAGGATTACTACGAAGCACTCGAAAATCTTTTTCCTCATTTAATTAATTCCAAATTCGAAGATCTATTAGATATGTTCCAAAACGAATTGTTTTTTATTACGAAACTGAAACTCTAAAAAAACGCCATTCGAAGTGGATGGCGTTTTTTTTGAATCTTTTTGAATAGATTGTCTCTGCTATCAGTCCTGTTGATTTCCGCTGCGGGCACTCGCTTTCCGCGGGGAGGTCCTGGAGCCTCCTCGGCGCTTTGGCGCCTGCGGGGTCTCCAGTGACCTCTTTATCCCGAAGGAGTCGAGTGCCCTCCGCTCCAATCAACAGGGAGGTAAGACCAACAAGGGAATTGCAACACACAACTTTTCCAAACTGGCTAAATTAGATTCTTGTCCACTTAACGTTCAGATTGAATGCCATAAAGATAACCTTTATCTTCATCATTAAAAAGAATTAGAGGGATTATTGGAGCATTCATTATTATCGTTATAATAAGGACACACCGAAAAGGCAATATTTTTATCAATCAAGCGAAGAAGATGGTCATCGGTACAAATTCATCGATAGATACAAAATCATGTTCATTTTGGCTAGTCCCTTTTGGCTTAAACAATGAATTCACCACTTATTCATCCTTTAATAGGTAAATAAAAGATTGTTATTAAAAACACTCTGTTGATTGGAGCGGAAGGCGCGAAGACTCCTGCGGGAGTACGGGGCAGGGGAGACCCCGCAGGAGCGCAGCGACGAGGAGGCTCCCCGGCACGCACGCGGAAAGCGAAGCGCCTGGAGCGCAAATCAACAGACTATTTTAAAAATGAATTGTTAAATAAAAAGAATAAAAAAAGGCTATCGAAAGTATTTCGATAGCCTGATATTGTTTGAAGTGAATGGCGTTTCCCTATTGATGTCCAAGCTGATAATATTGCTCCAAAATATCAGCTGGCACCATGCTTCCGCCGGTGGCCCAAGGGATATGAACAGCATTTTTCATTTTTTCTGTTAAATGATGTTTTTGTAAATAATCCGTCCCATCTTGGCCTAATTTAATTGGACCAATCATCCCGGCTAATGCTGAAGGTTCTAAATAGATCTTTTCCGTATCCACTAAATCCTTTAATAGCTTATACATTTGTTCATCACTAATCGTATAAATGCCGCTTAAAAACGGCTCGATGACTTTTCCGACAAATCCCGAAGGTCTGCCCACTGCTAGACCATCGGCAGCTGTAATATTATCAATTCCAATATCCTGAACCGCGATTTTATCGTGTAGTCCTGTCATTAAGCCAAGTAACATACAAGGAGAGTGAGTCGGTTCTGCAAAGAAACAATGGACATGATCTTGAAACACTAATTTTAAACCAAAGGCGACCCCTCCTGGCCCTCCGCCGACACCACATGGAAGATAAACGAACAAGGGATGATTTTCATCGATGATCACGTCCAACTTTTCCAATTGATTTTTCAGGCGTAATGCAGCCACTGCGTAACCTAAGAAAAGATCGTGTGAGTTTTCATCATCGACAAAATAACAGAAAGAATCCGCTTCTGCTTGTTTTCGTCCTTCCTCAACCGCTTTACTGTAATCTGCACTGTATTCAATAACTGTGACACTTTTACTGCGCAGCAAATCTTTTTTCCATTGCTTGGCATCGGCGGACATATGAACTGTCACGTTAAAGCCTAACTTGGCGCTGATAATGCCAATACTCAATCCCAAATTTCCAGTAGAACCTACAGCAATGGAAAATTGCGAGAAAAAGGTCCGAAAGCGATCACTATCAAGGATGGAATAATCATCTTTGAGCGTTAACAGTCCATGTGTTAAGGCTAAAGTTTCCGCATGTTTAAGGACTTCATAAATGCCGCCTCGAGCTTTAATTGATCCAGAGATAGGAAGGTGGCTATCACATTTTAACAGTAATTCACCTAAAATCGATTGGGCGTAATCACCTTCTAGGTTTTGCTTCATAGAAGGTATTCTAATTAATGGTGATTCAATAATGCCATTAGCCTCTTTTGTTTCAGGGAAAACGCTGGCAATATAAGGCGCAAAACGGTTTAATCTTTCTTCTGCATCCAATACATCCTCAAAAGTTACCAGCGACTTTTCCATTCCTGAATGAAAAGTTTCGATTTTTGGATTAAGCCAAAGCTCTTCCTTAAGGGATTTAAGGCTTTTTAATAAAGGATACTGTTCAATAGATAAATTAATCTTCTCCAAAAAAAGAACCTCCACATCATTATCTTTATTTATAGTTTAACGTAGGAATACAGTTGTAACCACCCTCTTTTTTAGTCATATTCCTTGCGTTTTTTTGAAACTTTAACAAATAATAAATAAAAAAGGGGGATTTCATTTGAAGCAAACCAAATTAGAGCCAAAGGTTCTTTCGGTTTTAGAAGATAAAATTCAATTAATTAAAACGCAAAAAGGAGCTATCTATTTAGTTGGACCCATTCGGCTTCCTGTTAATTTATATGGTGAAACGGTAATTTTCAAATGGTATTGCTGGCTAAATTGCGACGAAGTAACCGAGGATTTTGAAAGGATCATTGACAAACTTTCTTCCGCCAATTTAGCAGAATTTCAGCAATCCAGTGTCCTTGCCTACGGGGATTTTGAATTCGGCGATGATGCGATCATTCGGATGCATTCCATCTGTCACACTGGAGATATTTTTGGCAGTAAAAGATGCGATTGCGGATATCAATTGAAACAATCCATGAAAATGATTGTTGAACATGGAACAGGGGCTTTATTCTATTTAGCGAACCATGAGGGAAGAGGGATTGGCCTATTCAGCAAGGCAATGGCCTATATTCTTCAGGAAAATGGCTATGATACCGTTGAAGCCAATCAAGCACTTGGGTTTGTAGATGATTCTAGAAACTACAGCGATGCTATCCAAGTCCTTAAAGCCTTACGTTCCAAGCCAGTTACTCTTATGACTAACAATCCTAAAAAATTAGATGCTTTAAAGAATTCCGGTTTACCTGTTTCAGGGAGAAGGCCATTATGGGGAGATGTATCTGAGTATAATGAAAAATACCTTCAGACAAAAATTAATCGCTCCGGTCATTTAAAAGAAGAAGAGGGGTCTTGCCCAAATGACTAGTCATGAATTTTATATGGATTTGGCCCTGCAAAATGCAAGGGCCATGAAAGGACAGACAGATCCAAATCCATTGGTCGGTTCTGTTATTGTCAATGACAACCGGGTGGTTGGAATCGGAGCCCATTTAAAGGCCGGTGAACCGCATGCGGAAATCCATGCCCTGAGGATGGCGGGCGAAAAAGCCAAGGGAGGTACCATTTATGTAACTCTGGAGCCTTGTTCCCATCAGGGACGAACAGGTCCTTGTGCCGTTGCCATTGTAGAGGCAGGCCTTAAACGAGTAGTGATTGCAACACTTGATCCTAATCCCATCGTTGCCGGAAACGGTGTTAAAATTCTTGAGGATGCTGGGATTGAAGTCATAATTGGGGTTCGTGAAAAGGAATCCCAACAAATGAATGAGGTATTTAATAAATTCATTGTAAAGAAAAAGCCATTTGTAACTTTGAAATCAGGAATTACCTTGGATGGCAAAATCGCTACTCATACCTCCCACAGTAAATGGATTACTTCAGAAGAAGCTAGAAAAGATGTCCATCATCTTAGAAATGAAAATATGGCGATTCTAGTCGGTGCCAATACCGTCATCAAGGATAATCCTGAGTTGACAACAAGGATTCCAAATGGACGCAACCCAATCCGTATCATAATGGATTCCGCATTAAAAATACCTTTAGAATCTAAAGTTGTCACCGATAAACAGGCAGAAACATGGATTTTTACAAGTAAGAATTACGATAAGGAAAAGGAAGCGGCATTATTATCTTTAGGAATAAAGGTTTTTCAAACCAGCGGATCCAAACATGTTGATCCTAATGATGTTGTACATATCCTGGGAGAAAATTTGGTTTCTTCTTTATTAATTGAGGGCGGGGGAACAATCAACGCATCTTTTTTAGAAAATCAACTCATTGATAAAGTGGTCCTCTATTTTGCACCTAAACTAATCGGTGGTAAGCATGCCCCAACCTTCCTAGAGGGGGAAGGTTTTGAAAAAATGAGTGAGGCTGTCGAGCTTTCGGGTGGATCTTTTACCAACATCGGGCCGGATTTTAAATTTATCGGCTATCCGCTTTACCAAAAATGAGGGGTAATTAAAATGAAATTCGGCTTTGATATAGACGATACGTTAATAAATTTAAGGGAGCACGCTTTCCATATTTATAATAAAAAATTGAATCAGAAGGTACCGATTGAGCATTTTAACGAGCTGAAAAGAGTGGAGATCCATGAGCCTTTTGGGTTAACGGATGAACAGGGGAAGGAAATGTGGAAGCAATCATTAGAAGAAATTTATTTTACCTCCTGCCCGCCTTATCCCGAAGCGGTTGAAACGTTGCAGCTACTTGATAAACAAGGGCATGAGATCTATTACATTACCTCAAGGCCAAAGGGGTATCGGGACCAGACAATGGAATGGATGAAGGAACGGGGTTTTCCCATCCGTGATGATCGTTTTTTCTACGGGATGCAGGATCATGAAAAAGTGGACATCATCAAAAATTTAAAACTGGATTATTACTTCGATGATAAGCCGGCAGTTCTAAATACACTACTTCAAGAATCAACAAAACTTATTGTAAGAGATCAATCCTATAATCGAGATTTGGATTTACCGCGAATTGTAAATTGGTCAGATTTCTCTATTATTTTAGAGTGCGAAATAGAAAAAAGGGAAGTTTAATATTATCAGCCTGTTCCAAATGGAACAGGCTATTTTTTCTCTAAATCATTGATGAGGTGAACAAATGACAATTGTACGTCTCGGTTATGTAGCTATGAGCATGGAACTGAAAAACGCTTCCCCTTCCAAAACAATGACCTTCGCCCAATTCCAGAAAATTGATGATCGGGAGGCTGCAATTCGCAAATTAGAGCGAATATCACTTGAAAATTTGCATAATACATTACGTATCCTTAAGCATAATGCCGCTTCTGACATTCATTTTTATCGGCTAACCTCCCGATTAATCCCTTTAGCCAATCATGAAGAACTGCTTGATTGGGACTATATGAAACCACTAAAAAGAAGTTTGCATGAAGTTGGTGAGTTTGTCAAAAAGCATAGGATGAGAGTTGATTTCCACCCAGATCATTTTGTTTTACTTAATTCCCAGCAGGACCACATCTTAAAGAATTCAATCAAAACCTTAAAGCTGCATTATTTATTATTAAAGGGAATGGGGATTGACCCAACTCACCGCTGTGTCATGCATGTTGGCGGGAACTATAAAGAAACTGAAACATCACTGGAACGCTTTGTTGATAATTGGATGGCTGTACCTAGATCGATTCAAAAAATGATCATGCTTGAAAATGATGATACTTCCTTTACCCTTGAAGATACTCTTTATTTATGTGAAAAATTAGAAATACCGCTCGTTTTCGATTATCATCATCACCTTGCCCATCATGAGAATCCAAACTGGGAGGTGAATTGGGAGCGGATCATTCATACATGGAAGTATTCTCCGCTGCCCATAAAAATGCATATTTCAAGTCCAAAAAGCCAAAAAGAATTTCGCCACCATTCCGACTATGTTGACAATAACATGTTCTTTGATTTCTTAAATGTAATAAAAGGGAGCATCAAACAAATTGATTGTATGATTGAAGCCAAAAGAAAAGATGAGGCACTTTTTCATTTAATGGAGGAAATAAGAGCTCGAGGGGATGTAGAAGTCATTGATGGCTCTTCTTTTCTGTTGAAATAGGCAAAAAAAGCTTGGCATTCGCCAAGCTTTATTCTCTTCTTAATACTTTTTTCATTAATATCCCTATAAAAACCCCAGGAATCACACCTAACATTGGAAACCAGACTGTTCCAAGCAGCATCCCGAATACCTTTTTTTTGCTGAAAAGATAAGCCCCACAGTGACAAAAAAGGCTGAAAGTGCAAATGGCAGAAATGAATAAGGTTCTTTGCCTCCACCTGCATCATTATATGCATCCCACATGGCAAAAAAATAAACACAAGGATAAAACATTAGCCATTGGAATTCAGTGCGAAGAAATGTCTTTTCAATTTCCCCATTAAAACTAAGCATGATTACTTCGTTAAAATGTGAACGGATGTTGATCATAAATTCTAAAAAGATAAAGAGGATACCTTTTACATACTTCCCATTAAGCAATTGACCAAAACCAGGGAAAGCAATGCTCCATAATAATTTTTCATTTGGATTCACATTTGTTTTACCTCATTCAGATGCTAATTTTTTTCTATCTACTGCATGCGGAGGTTGTTCCATCCAGCCTTTTTCAACAAAAATTTTTGCTGCCGCTTCAACAAATTGTCCGATTTTCATTAACGACTTGGAATACATTAGCGCAATATCATGCCTTCCGTTAACTGCAGCTGAATTACCAAATGCTCTTATTTTCATTGAAAACATATCCATTTTATGAAATAGCATTAATTTATCTGAAAATGGTGAATAAGTTGATGCTGTCACCAAATCGTCCAAAAAAGAAGGAGTAGGTAAATTTTCATTATGTAGCATTTTCATATAGTGTTCAATACTTGTGGTGGTCATTTCCCTGCCCCATTCAAACAATTTCCGAATCTTTTCATCCTTTACCACTTGTGCAAATGACAAAATGAGTGCCTTGCTCGTTACATTATTTTCAATATTGTCGTAAAGGTGGGCAATTTCTAAGGCATGTAAAGAACGGACATGTCCCAGGAAACCATTTAAAAAGTCCTGATGAACAAATTCCACCTTTTCAGGTATTGGAATTAAAGGAGGTTTCATAATAAATCCCTTATTCATTAAAATTTCATTGATTTGCTCCATTAAGTCCATTGTGGCATCCATACAGTATCTAAAGAATTCTTTAACATCCTTTCTAATGACAAGAGGAATTGCAACGTTATAGATACTCATACCTGCTTTTCCAGCGTATTTCAGATAATGAACATAGTATTGATCTTGATATAAACGGGGAGCTCCAAGGTTAACGTCCTCATCCCCAAAACCTTTAGGAATAGGGTAGTTCTCCTTTTCAAAAATTCCTTTCGTTGTATTCATAAATTCTAGGCTTAGCCTTAATGCATTTTCTAATAACGTTTTAATATCCTTATCTTCCACATGTTGGAGATAATAACTTAAAATGCATGTTGACATGCTGTTTCCCATATAGGTAGCCCAAAGTTTCCCCATTTCTGCAGAAGTTAATTGTTCGCTAATCTCTTCTTTGTAGGAACCTAATTTAATTGGCTTAATTGTTTTCATGGATACTCCTCTTCATGCACGCTTTAGGATCGTATTCTCTTCAGATTGTATTATACTCGGCAGTAAAACCTCTTCAACAGGAAGAGCGCTTTATTAACTGAGATTTGAAATAATCAGTAAAAAGAGCCAAATGGATTTATATAGTAATTTCTTGTGGCGGTTCACCATGAAGATTTAAGATCCGGACAGTTTCAGGCACGATTTGAAGAAACACATAGTTCGGATCTTCTGGGCCTTCGAACCATTGATTGAATGATTCATCCCAATATTGCTTTTTAAGATTCTGTGACTCATTAATGCTAGATGTTCCAAGGATTTCTACATAGGCGTCGCTTTGTCCATTCTTTTCATAACCTAATAAGACAGAGACGGATGAGTTCTTCTCGATTTCTTCAATTTTTTCAGTATCCTTTTTTGTAGGTGTATACAGGGTAAGGTCATCATTGTAGAACGTCATATAGCGTGAATGGGGCTTATTATTTTCGACCGATGAAAGGACACCGGTTTTGTGATCAGAGATAATCTTGATAACCTTCTCTTTTAAATTTTGATCGTTCATGGATTCCGCTCCTTTTTTCAAAGTCAATATTAATTTCCTCATAATTAACTAACCTATACTAATCGATCATTAATTTCCATTATCAAGAAAACATAATATTAGCTGCGAAAAGGGAAAAATTTTAATAATGAGTTACAAATGGTTAATTGCGAAGAAGAAAAGGTGATGGAATGGAAAGTCAAAATTACCATGCTGGTGATATTGTTTATGTTTTTTACCGAAATCCCCATACACAGGATGTTGCAAACATCCAAGCTGCTGCAGTTGTCAATAATCCTGAACAGCCCAATGAATTAGCGTTATTTTTGTACGAAACCTATTACCCGCTTTCCAATGATATGGCAGTTTATTCTACAGAAGAAGAGGCAAATCAAGCCTTTGATTATTATTATGGCAGTGCTTCAGAAGGGAGGTTGGAATGAATAACCCTTTCACGCCTAAATTGGTTTACTTTGAGCCGGATGCACTGGACTATCCATTAGGAAAAGAACTTTTAGAAAAATTCGAAAAAATGGATGTCGAAATCCGATATACCACATCCCATAATCAAGTTAGAAATTTGCCCGGTGACAATGACTTCCAAAGATATCGAGTTGCAAAGTCAACACTGGTGGTTGGAATAAGAAAAACATTGAAATTCGATACTTCTAAGCCTTCAGCAGAGTATGCCATCCCATTCGCGACCGGATGTATGGGGCATTGTCACTATTGTTATTTACAAACAACAATGGGCAGTAAACCATATATCCGAACATACGTGAATGTCGAGGAGATTCTGGAAGCTGCCGATAAATACATGGAGGAGCGGGCTCCGGAACTGACAAGGTTTGAGGCCTCCTGTACCTCCGATATTGTGGGGATTGATCACTTAACCCATACGTTAAAAAGAGCCATTGAGCATTTTGGAAAATCAGAACTTGGAAAACTTAGATTTGTAACGAAATTTCATCATGTGGATCATCTCCTTGATGCGCAACATAATGGGAGAACAAGATTTAGATTTAGTGTTAACGCCGATTATGTCATTAAAAACTTTGAGCCGGGGACCTCGCCATTGGCTAAAAGGATTGAAGCAGCAGGAAAAGTCGCAAGAGCCGGTTATCCGCTTGGGTTCATTGTTGCTCCCATTTACCTGCATGAGGGGTGGGAGGAAGGGTATAAACATATGTTTGAACGTTTGGAAGCAGAATTGCCTCCGGAGGCTAAGGAGGACTTAACCTTCGAATTTATTCAACATCGTTTTACCAAACCGGCAAAAAAAGTAATTGAAAAAAACTATCCGATGACAAAATTAGAATTGGATGAAGAAAAAAGAAGATATAAATGGGGGAAATATGGGATTGGCAAATACATTTATCAAAAAGAAGAAGAAGAGGATTTAAAAACCCACCTATACGGCTATATGGAAAAGTTTTTCCCAAATGCAAAATTGGAATATTTCACATAGACTGGTACTATCTTATAGATATTTAAAACACCTGGAATAAGCATACATGCATCCTTTAAGGCAACACTAAAAATGGTGAATTGACACCATTTTCTAACTTCGATGTAGGGGGATTATACATGAATATTCGAGAAGGTTTAATACCAACTGCATTAGGCTCAGCCGTAACCGCGACTGGATATGCATTAAAACAAAAACGGGGGACAAATAAAATGATTGCCAATACCGTTTTTGGTTTCGGATTAGCTCACATCGTTTTGGGAGTATATGACCTTATTGAACATCGTCGTTAGTAAATAGAAGGATGGGCAATAGAACATGCTCACCTTCTTCAACTTTGGAGGTAGATATTCATGTCAAATCAACAACGAAACAGAAATGAGAACCAAAAAGGTAAATACCAGCAGGGTTCAGGAACAAAATATCATAAAGAGCATGCGGGCAGTGTCCCTGGATATGGAAACAATCAAGTGGATCAAGTTCAAAAGAGTTAATAAAAAATTGATAGTGTGAGTTGGTCTGGGATAATTCCCAGACCTTTTTTCGATGTTGTACTTCATGATGTAAGATATATTTTTCCATATAAATGGAAATTTATTCAAGGAACTATAAAACATATTTCTTTCGATAGGAAAGAAAAAGTTAGGCTAATAACTTATTAAAAGGTGAAGTATACAAATATATCTACTTTTATGGAGGCTTTTAAGTGGAAAATATTAGCATAACGCAGAACTTCCATCAGCAGAAATCGCAAATCTTTGGACTCAATATATAAACGACTCGTTATCCATCCATTGGATATTTTGGTGCTGGTGCATCCGTTTCTCAAAGAAGGGATTTAGCTTTGGAATTCACGAAGCTAATGACGGAAGCAGGAATATATGCAGAGGACGGAGCCGAATTATTAATAAAATACGGTTGGCTGTAGCAGCCGCCGCTGGCAGGAAATTGCTAGGAATTGGCAAATAAGAAACAATAACTTCACTTTTAAAAAGGTGTGGATGTATGAAAATTCAAAATAAAATTATTAACACCTTGAAGCAGCAATTACAAGAAACGAAGGACCTGATCATACATTCCTTTGAGTATTACAACCAACCAATACACCTGGTTTATATCCAAAACCTATGTGATGCAGAAAAAATTAAAACCGATATTATCCAGCCATTGATGTTATGTGAAAAAGAAAGTAAATTTCTTTTGCACTTGTTATCTTTAACCCATTGTCAAGTCATACAAAATCAAGAAGATCTTACAAATTTGTTATTATTAGGAAATGTTCTAATCTTTTTTTCGAACGAAATTTATTCTTATAAAGTTATATCAGTATTAAATAACCAGCCAGAAGATGCAACCGTAGAAATGGTTGTTCAAGGCCCCCAGAAAGCTTTTACACAAAATTTAAATACAAACCTTGCACTTATTAGAAAAAGGTACCCATCTGAAAAATTAAAGGTTGAATACCAATCAATTGGGACATTATCAAAGACCAAAATCGCCATTCTTTATGATGTTAATTATGCAGATCCAATAGTAATAAACGAGGTAAAAAATCGTTTGAGTAAAATCGATATAGATGTTATTCAGTCTGCAGGACAACTAGAAAATGCCTTAAATAAAAGGAAGATTCATTTATTCCCTACAATGATGATAACGGAAAGGCCGGATAGAACAGTCCTGAACCTGGCGGAAGGAAAAGTTATTATTTTGATCAATGGTACCCCATTCACATTGATTCTTCCGGCCGTTTTTTTTGATTTTATCTCTTCCATGGATGATTTATTTCATTCTTTTTGGATAAAAATGCTTATGATAGTAGTTCGCTATTTGGCTCTTCTAGTCACATTAATCCTGCCTGCATTATATATTGCTATCACGTCCTATAATCCAGAAATACTTAGGTCACAATTAACTTTAACAATTGCCGGAAGCAGGTCGGGGGTCCCATATCCATCCTTTTATGAGGTTCTTTTTATGATGTTAGCCGTTGAAATGCTAGTCGAAGCAAGTATTCGACTGCCAAAAGCAATTGGACCAACCGCTACGACCGTAGGCGGACTCATTCTTGGACAAGCGGCGCAGCAGGCGCAGCTTGTTAGTTCTATCATGATTATCGTCACAGCATTTGTGGCAATTGCAAACTTTACGATCCCTGTCAACGCCATGAGTTTTGCGATTCGCTGTATCAGGTATCCTTTAATCTTATTTGCCTGTTTCTTTGGTATGGTCGGATTAGTAGGCGGAGTAATTGTACTATTATGCATTTTAGTAGATATGCGAAGCTTCGGAACTCCATTTTTATCGATATCATGGGGGTCTTCGGATAAGATTGAAACCATAACCAATGTCCCAAAAGGGGGACACCACTAATTTGACTCGTCATTTTTTCTATATAGTCATGTTGACAATGATGTTGAACATCATATTAAATGTCCCGATGGTTTTAGTGCAAGATCGATTTCATGGCTCCATTATATCTATAGTAATTAGCATAATCATCGGCAGTTTATTTATCTTTTTATTTATCATTGGAATGAGCAGATTTCCCAAAAAAGGACTTCCAGAAATCTTCCACGAGAAATTTCCGGCCTATATTCGTAACCCGTATTTAGTATTTTTGGGAATTATGTGGATGGCATCGGGCACATTTGCTTTAGTTTCTTACAGTTATGTAGTCAAATTGTATCTTAATCCTGAAATGAACTTACTACTCATATTGGGGTTCCTTCTTTTCATCATAATCTTTGGAGCTTCAAAGAAAACCGATTCAATCCTTTATTTAACAGAAATCATTATTGTCATTGCTGCCCCTATGGTAGCTTTTATTCTATTTAAAGCCATCACAAGTAAATTCTTTTATTTTGACCATATAAAAAGAATGGGTCATTTTATTTGGCAAATTCCAAGTTACAGTTCGATATCTGCAGCCACTTATATTTTTATTGGATATATTAATTTGGCCATTGTAAATCGGTTCATTGATTCAAGAAAACTTATAAAGGTTCTCTGGACTCTTCCTATTATTGGGATTTTTGTCCTTTGCTCAACCTTTTTCATCCCGATGGGCTTTTTAGGTGTTAATGGAGTAAACGATGTTGTCTTTCCATGGATCTTTATTACAGATTCTTTAAGGATGGAATTTGGTTTCATCGAACGGGTTTTATATTTGACTCTGTGCTTATACCTTTTATTGGTACTGTTATTCGGGATTATCACCTGGCATATTGGATTAAAACTATTAGAAGGGGTATTCATTGGAAAGAATACTTCTGCTAAGACTAATATAAAAAGGGAAAAACTATTTACATTTGTGTTCTTAATTGGAATGGGGGTTCTTACCCTTATTTTGCAAGCAATAACTAACCAAAGACAATTTTTTTATATTGTCAAACTGTGGCTCAATATTCGCTTCCCTGCTGAGTTTATGCTAGTAGTTTTGGTTTACTTGATCTCCAGGAGGCAAAAGGCATGAAATATCATTTATTAATTATTTTTATAATGGTTACATTTTTTTTGGCTGGCTGCCAATTTAATGATATTGATAAGCGTTTTTTTGTTGTAGCGATTGGAATCGATCAACCTGAAAATGCTAAACATCATTTTCGTGTCATGCTGAAATTAACAATTCCCTCCGCACAAGTAGAGGCAGGTAAATCGGATTTTCAAATCATCACCCAAGAGTCAAATTCAATTTCGGAAGCTATTAGAGTGATTCAATCATTAGTAGATAAAAAATTAGATTTTGGGCATTGCAGGGTGATTGTTTTGGATAAAAAAATCATGCAAAGCAATCAATTGGACCTTATGAAATGGTTTATTAAGCGTCCCGATATCCAGGGCATTACTTATGTAGCTGTTGGTGAGCCATCAGCAAAAGAAGTACTTTCTTGGAAAGTAAAATCGGAAAGACTGCCAGCCAATGCTCTAGTTTTGGCATTTAATGAAGTAACAAATAGATCCCCATACGTCTTGTCCGAAATATTAAATGATTACTATATGAGACTAAGAGAAAGTGGTATAGATCCTTATTTACCAATTATTAAACCGATAAATGGTTCTTTTAAAATTAATACCTCAGTTGTATTAAAAGGAAAGACAATAAAAGCTGAATTAAATCGTGATGAAACCAGATTATTAAATGAACTATTAAATCCAGAAAAGACAGCATTAATAGATGTTGGGAAAGGAAAAGATCAAATTTTTGTAAATGCAGAACAAACGAAAACAAACATGAAAATCATTATACCGAAAAAGGGAAATCCTTATGTTGACGTCCAAATTAAAATCAAAGGATTTATAGAAGAATCTCAAAAAAACTTGCATCGCAGGAGCGATATAAAAGAATCCGAAAAAAAAGCCGCAATTTTAGTTAGTGCAAGGGTAAAAAACTTCCTGGAACACCTTCAGAAATTAGAGGTAGACCCGCTCGGCCTGGGGCTTAAATATCAGGTTAAACATGGAATTACGAAAAATGAATTATATCAGTGGAAGAACCTGTACCCCAAACTTGAATTTCATGTAAAATCAGATGTTAAATTAAAAGGAACTGGAACAATGTACTAAATTTTAGAATCATTAATTTATTTAGTATTGGGAAGGTTATTTATGTGCTTTAAGAAAGGTGGCACTTTACATGAATTCATTTTCCTATCTACTAAGGAGGGCAACAATGGGAATTTTAAGTGGAAATCCTAAAGAGGAACCATTACACTACGGTGAAGCTTTTGACCTTTGGGCAACTGTATTAGCAGGAAATGGTATGATTGCAGGATATCAAACCTTGATTAACCATGCAGGTGACGATGATTTAAAAAAATTATTATTAGAAGCAATAGATAATTGCCAGCATGATAAGAAACAAGTGGAAGAACTCTTAAAAGAAAATGGTATTGGTTTACCGCCGGCAGCACCAGAGCCTCCCGAGGCATGTTTGGAGGATATTCCGGTTGGAGCTAGAGTTCCGGATCCTGCTATTGCCGCAACACTTTCAGCAGATATTGCTGCAGGGCTTGTAACCAGCAGTCAAGTGATAGGTAAATCAATTAGGGAAGACGTAGCTATGTTATTTCTTCAAATACACAACCAAAAGGCAGCACTTGGGGCAAAAGTACTCCGCTTAAATAAGGAGAAAGGGTGGCTCATCCCGCCGCCATTGCATTTAAATAAGCACGGTGATTGTTAAGAACCTTATATTAAAAGCCGGTTCCTAAGAAAGGAACAGGCTTTTTTTACACAAAGTTCTGAGTTGAATTATTTCTGCTGAACCTATAAACGGCTATAAGGAAAAAGGCTGCCGCAAAAGCAATCAGAATCATAAAATTTAATGATAAACTGCTGAAGGAGTTTCCTTCTTGCAGTTTTGTCAGGGTAGCCAAGGTCCAGCGCTGTGGCAGGAAATCAGCTATTTTTTGCAGCGTTTTTGGCATTACTTCGACCGGCCAGAAGCAACCGGAAATCATAACCGTCGGGGTAATAATCAAATTCTGCATTGCTCCTGCAGCACTTCTGCTATTGGAAAATGCAACAATCACTAAATTGAGCCCTACTGAAATAAATGAAAATAGAATCATCACGAACGCTGCCTGCCAAAATGACATGCTAATGCCGATATTAAAAAGGATTTTCATGATCGTTAACGTGATGAGAACCTGAATCGTCATAATAATCATGTTCACTGAGACATTCGCTAATAAATATTTTCGTGCATTTATGGGGGTCGAAAGCAAGCGGAAATAGGTTCTGTTTTCTTTGTCAAGAAGAATAATCTCTGACATATTTCCTGCAGACATAAGCATGATCATGATTAGGAAGCCAATTGTTTGATTGGTCATATTCTTGTTTTTGGATGTATCCTCTAAGGAATGAGTAGTCAGTTTGTAGTTGGTTTGTTGAAAATCATGATACATCTGCTTAAAAGTTTGTTGATTTCCAGCAGCGGCAATACTAATCGTCGAAATATTATCAACATATTGATATAAATAGGATTTAACAAATCCCGTGATTTGAGCTCCTTTGATCGAAGTAATCTGGATATGCGCAGGATTACCGGATAATACACTTTCTGAATACCCTTTTTCAAAGGTAATAACACTATCCACATCGCCAGAAATGATTTTATCTTTCGTCTTTGCATTTGGAATTTCTACAACTTTAACATTTTCCAAGCCTTTTAGAAATTTGATGGTATCGGATGCGATTTCACTATTGTCCTGGTTGACAATTCCGACATGCAGGATTGCTTTTTGATCCCCGCCATAAACGAGCAGGGAAATAAAGATACCGATTAATGGCATACATAGATATAAAATAATATTTTTCTTTTTTCGGAACGTTACACTTAGTGTATTTTGAATTAACCAGAGGATATCCTTCATTATAATCCCTCCCGTTTTTGTAAAGAGATGACAGCCACAAGTAAGAATATGAGTGCACCAGTCAAATGGATGGTCACTGCAGGAATGGCTGCTGAAAGATCATTTGCAAAAATCATTTTGGTAATGGCTGAATTTACCCAGGTAAGGGGAGAGAGCTCCGTAATGAATTTAAAGATTCCTTGCGGATTATCAATTTTAAAATATGCCCCACCGAAAAATGACGCTAACTGGACAAACAGCATGATGATAATTCTTGGAGCTGCACTTGTCTTTGTCAAAAAGCTGAGCCCAATTCCCATGCTTACGGCAAAGATGATTTCTGTCAGCAAGACGAGGATAACCATACCTAAATGATTGCCCCAATTTGCTTTAAAAAATAGTTTGCTAAACAAAATGACTAATAGGACACAAATGGTATTACTTACAAGACTCCCTAAGACTTTCCCGATAAAAATTTCACTTTTCCTCACTGGTGAGGCAATTAAACGATCTGCCGTTTTTCTGACCCTTTCACTGATAATTAAAGAACTTGATGACATCGCTCCATAAAGGACAATCATCGTTGTGATCACTATCGCATAATAATCCATCGAACCAGGCTGTTTATTTGGAAGGACGGATGTTTCCTTAATAAAATCATCCTTCTGTTTGTGAGTAAAGGCACTTTCCAGCTTCTCAGGGGCAACCTTCATGATCTCTGAAGCAATATTGTATTTATCAACATAGGAAGTGAGCATTCCTTGAAGGATACTCCCTTCAATGCTATTCCCGTTATTGACATATAGCTGTAAACCTTGTTGTGTCACTTCTACATATCCATCATATTTGCTTTGTTTTACTTCATTTTGGGGATTGATGGTTTCGGTCACTTTTTGAAAGTGAATCCCAGATTTTTCGGCGGCATCGATAAATTGATTAAAATTGTCACTATGTGAAGTATCTTGATATAGAACATGAATGTCATCCACAGGAAGGCTATTTCCAAAGGTATTCGATAAGGCAGATCCGAGTACAAGCATCAGCACGACCGGAAAAGCGAGCATAAAAAACAAGGTCCTAGTATCCCGGAAGTCCGTTTTAATTCCTTTCCAAGCAATATTCAATATGTTCAAAGTAAATCCCCCTTATTGGTCACGCAGGTTTCTCCCTGTTAATGTTAAGAAAACAGTCTCTAAGTTTGGCGCTTTTTCTTGAAGAGAGCGGATTTCAAGATGACTATTGATAAAATGCTCAATGATTTTATTAAGATTATTAACGCCGGTGTCCGAGTTTATTTTGATAAGATTTTCATCAATCTGTACGGCTTCAACTCCATTGATTGCTTTTATGGACTCCACATTTACTTTTTCCGTTGATTTGACTTCAATCCATAAATCCTTCGTATTGGTGATGATAGATTTTAACTGTTCCTTTGTACCTTCAGCAATGATCTTGCCATGGTCAATGATGGCAATGCGAGAACAGATTTCCTCGACTTCCTCCATATAGTGGCTGGTATAAATAATGGTGCAGCCCATTTCATTTAATTTTCGAACGGAATTTAAGATATAATTCCGTGATTGTGGATCAATTCCAACCGTTGGTTCATCCATAATGATCAGTTTTGGACGGTGAGCAATGGCACAGGCAATATTCAGCCTTCGTTTCATCCCGCCCGAAAAACTATTAGGATAACTTTTATGTTTATCCTGAAGACCGACGAACTCCAGCGCTTCTTCCACTCTTTCATTTAGTTCCTGACCCCGCAGTCCATAGAGACCAGCAAAGAATTTCACATTTTCATAGGCAGTCATGTCTTCATAGATCGCTAAATCTTGAGGAACCATCCCAATGTTCATCTTGGCAAAACGGCTGTTTTTGGCCGCATTTTTACCAAGGATATTGATGACACCTTCATTACTCCGCAAAAGGCCGGCAATCATATTGATGGTGGTACTTTTTCCTGCTCCATTAGCACCCAGGAATCCAAATATTTCTCCCTCGGCAACCGTTAAAGACATATTATCGACAGCAATAAAATCACTGAATTTTTTTGTTAAATTTTTGATTTCTAAAACGTTCATTTTTTCACCCCTAAATCGTTTGTATGGTTTAAGTATAAAAAAAAGAATGAACAGAAATAAGTGCAATCGTTCATTCTTTTCACATGAGATTATTCATATTGTTTGCGTGAGTTTTTCATGAATGAATGGGGAGGAGGGTGGTGACAGAAAATCCGCGGGTTCCATCGACAATAATTTTCCCGTTCAAGGAAGCAGTGCGTTCCTCCATCCCGATAATACCTAGCCCTTTTTTAATTTTATCCGCACCGGAACCATTGTCCTTAATTTCTACACGAATCATTTTGTTTAACACTTTCAATTCAACTGAGACGAGCGTTGCATTGGAATATTTCATGGTATTGGTTAAGGCTTCTATGGTATTTTCATGGATGATTTTCCATTGAATCGGGGTAATGATATCTAAATTGCCATCGTGAGTCAGGACTGTTTTAAATTGATGTTTTGCGGCAAATTCGTCAATCATCAACTTGATCCGATGAATCCCCACCTGCTCAGAAGGGGGCTTCATATTTTTTAGAGTCAATCGAATGTTTTCAATTCCATCCTTGGAAATATTAATGGCATTTTGCAGCAGCTCTGTTGCTTTGAGTTTGTCGGTTTCGATTAAACGCTTGGCTGCTTCCATTTGAAAAAGTGCCCCCGTTATGGAGTGCCCGATTTTATCGTGAATTTCCTGTGAAATTCGATTTCGTTCTTCTAATTTAAAGGTGTATTCTGACTGGCGGATGTATTCTGTATTTTCATTAAGGTTTTTGGTCATTTTTTGAAGCGTTTTTCTCATTGAATCCATTTGTTCTTCATTTTTTATTAGTCGATCCCCGTACACTGATATAATGGTAAAAATCATGAAACAAAAAATCGTTACTATCCCATATAGAGGCTGTAATGCTTCATTAATGTTTATTATAGGGACTATGGAAATGAGCAGGATGATTATTTTTTTATTAAAAAAATCAGCAGTCAATTCAATCAAAGCAAACGGTAAAAGTAAAATAAACAACGAATTTATTTCAAAATAGGATGTAATCGATATCCCGATTGAAAGTAACAGCAGGATTCTTTTTATTGAAATCCTTTTAAAGATATTTAAAGTGATATTCAAACAGAAATAAAGCAGAATAGCGAAAACAACCCATGAAATGTGACTAATATCGGTCCGGACACAGGTAAAGGCTATAAAAATTAATAAAGCGAGCTTGCTAAAAATAATCCAAAAATCCATCTTATTCAACTTTCCCAGTAATATAGTAAATGGCTATTTGTGTTCGATGCTCTAATCTTGTTTTCCCTAATATTGAAGTGATGTAATTGGCGACAGTTCCTTCAGAAATAAATAATTGCTTGGAAATGGCTTTGTTTGAATAGCCCTTGGCAATCAGCGACATGATTTCCCGTTCTCTTTCGGTAAACAGGGAGGCGTCAATTTTCGATTCTGTTTCTTTATTTTCCGATAAGTTAGATTTAATTTTCTCTAATACAACATCCTGTAAAATACTGTTTCCGTTCATGACGCTCTTTATCGCATCTCGAATTCGTTCCGGGTCGTTATTTTTCAATAAATAACCTTTTGCGCCATTTTTGATGGCCTCCAATATGTACTCATCATCATCAAAGGTAGTTAAAATGATTGGTTTGGTTTTCGTTTGTTCGCTAATGAGCTTCGTTGCTTCCACACCATTCATATTCGGCATGCGTACATCCAGCAAGGCAATATCCACCACATGCTTTATGCAATATTCCATAGCTTCTTTTCCATCATTCACCGTATCCAACACTTCAAATTCTTCATATGTATTTAAAATTATTTTTAAGCCTTCCCGGATAAATGAATTATCATCGGCAATAATCAACTTAATTTTTTTAGGTTCTAGTGGAGCCATATCCCCGCCGGTCACTTCCTTTTTTCTCCATTATAACGCATTTAAGGGAAGCCAGTAATCTTGCTTTGTAAAATTTTCACTTTCTATATTTGTCTATTACAATACCGACATTTATTGTAAAATATAACGAGCAATCTATAATTATGGATAAAATCCAACATGGGGTGCATGAATGATTGATGGGAAAATTATCAAATTTTATTGAAAAAAAGCTGGATTGACCCAAAGTCAGCTTTGTGAAGGAATTTGCTCTGTTACACATTTAAGGAAGATAGAAAGAGATATTACGGAATACTCAGGGGAAATTACATACTTATTGTCAAAAAGATTAAATATCAGCCTAGAAGAAGAAACGGACAAATATGAAAACCTTCAACTGAAATTAAGGCTTTGGCATGATGCCCTCGTGATGCAAAACAACGAGGAATTATTCGAAAAAGAACCATTGATTTGATAAAGTGGTGGATGGAAAAGACATGAATTATATTATCAAAAACTTTGTATTACAAAATCTTACTGCAGCCGAAGCTCCAAAGGCTAAAAATTCGTATAAAGGGGCTACATTGGAAAGTATTTTGAAAGAAATAGGATTATAAGCTAAAAAGCGATTCATGATGTTGAAATCACGAATCGCTTTTTCATTTCGATGATTTTTTAAATCAATAATAGATTTTTTTAATATAAGAGGAGGATTCAAGAAGACTTACTACATTTTTTTCGCTTCTTATGACATCTTTTCGCTAACTTACTACGTGTTTTTCTAAACTTACGACATTTACTGGATATTAATTGGTAAATCAGACAATTCAAGAAGACTTACTACATCTTTTTTGCCACTTATGACATCTTTCCGCTTACTTACTACATAATTTTCGAAACTTACGACATTTCCTGGATATTTATTGGTAAATCCCACAATACAAGAAGACTTACTACATCTTTTTTGCCACTTATGACATCTTTCCTCTCTCTTACTACAAAATTTTCGAAACTTTAGACATTTACTGGATATTAATTGGAAATCCTTCCGTTCTGTTTGGCAAATCGGATTAATACAAAAAGGCAGAAGGAATTCAAATCCTCCTGCCTTTTTTGCGATAAAATTTTGCAAAAAATGTATTGGTATTATTGGTTTCAAAAGGGAATCATACATTTATTAGCACATTTAAGATTAGAAAATGAAAGGGGAGAAGCCAATGAAATGCCCGGGATGTGTTTATGTTAATCCAGATGGGGTAAAGTTTTGCTTAAACTGCGGCGAAAAGTTTATACGCCCTGAGAATGGTAACCAGGATGAAAACAGCTATTTCTATGAATTTGCCCATTATGTAGACATGGTTCCTAAATTTGAACGGTCGGTTGAACCAAAATTTCAAAATATATTTTCACGTGTGTTCCGAAATCATAGTATTCTTGAGGCTGAACGGCTTTTTATCGTTGGAACAGCGCTTACTACTCCTAAAATAGAGGAAGTAAAGGAAACATGGCCAAAACCTTGGCTATTTACGAGGGTTTTCATCATTGCACTTATTGCTTTCCTTGGATTGTTTTTGGGTGTCAGCTTGTTCAAAAATATTAACTTCTTACCAGGACTTATTATTGTAGGTGCTTTTGCGGTGCCATT
Source organism: Paenibacillus sp. BSR1-1 (assembly GCF_030403775.1). Taxonomy (GTDB): domain Bacteria; phylum Bacillota; class Bacilli; order Bacillales; family Cytobacillaceae; genus Neobacillus. The sequence continues at coordinate 295,174 of NZ_JAQMWQ010000003.1, read as the reverse complement.
TACTACTTTAATATTCTTCTGGGAAATGAATGCACCTCAGAATATTGCTTTTTATAGAGTCATTTACGTGGTGTTTATCGGCGGTATTCTATCGATGCTGGTCGCCCTTGTTTTTTTTAATATCTTAAGGCATAACATCAATCCCATCACGATAGGAATCGCCGAGGAACTGGCAAAGGTTGCGACAGTTATCCTGTTCGTGCGCAACATTAAGTACAGATATATTCTTAACGGTCTTCTGATAGGTGCTGCGGTTGGCGCTGGCTTCGCAGCGTTTGAAACTGCTGGTTATGCATTAAGGGCACTTCTTTCAGGTAGTTTTTCAAGCCTTTATTCCACCATCCTTTGGCGCAGTTTTTTAGCACCTGGCGGACATGTTGCTTGGGCTGCATTGACTGGTGCCGCATTTTGCATGGTACAAGGGGATAAACATCCGGAATTAAACATGTTTATAAAAGCAAAATTCCTTCGGATATTTTTTATCGTGGTTTTGCTGCATGCTTTATGGGATGCTCCGATTCCAGGTATTTTTCCGGTTGGACAAATCGTTTTGATGACCGCATCATGGATTCTCGTATTTCGCATGATTCGGATGGGCTTAAAGGAGATCGCTGAGAAGAAGGGGAGGGTAATCATAAGTCCCTTGAATGAAATGAAATAACCCAAAAAACATCGACTAAGAAGTCGGTGTTTTTTGGGTGTGAATATTTATTAGTGTATGCCTTGCGTTATTGAACTCGCGTTTTTGACTGCTGATTTTTTATGCAGCCACTCATAGATAATAGGAATGATAATAAAGCTATTAATTGTTGATGTTACCATACCGCCAATAACGACAATACCAAGCGTTTGAGAAATTACTGTGTCGGCATTGTGTGAAAATGCAAGTGGTAACAAAGTAAGGACTGTTGCAGCAGCTGTCATTAAGATCGGTCTGATCCTAGAAAGACTACCGTTCAATACAGCTTCCTTAACAGGCATTCCTTCTTTTCGATTTCTTTCAATTTTATCAATTAACACAATACCGTTTGTTACAACAATACCAGTAAGCATTAGAATACCGATTAAAGCTGCAAGATTCCATTCACCATGGAATATAACCAATGCGATAACCACACCACTTAATGCAAGTGGAATGCTTAATAGTACTGATAGTGGTGCTCTCCAGCCTTTGAAAATAGAAGAAGTAATCAGCAATACTAAAAGAATCGAGAATGCAACCGCAACAGACATATCGAAAATCATATCTTTGACTTGTTGAGTAATTCCGCCTAATGAATACGTCACATCTTTAGGTAGCTTCATGTTGCTTAGAGCTTCATCTGCCTGGCTCGACACTTTACTAATATCATTAGATGTAATCTGTGCTGTAACAAGGGAGAATGGCTGACCATCTCGTTCACTAATGGTTGAAGGAGATTGGTCTTTTTCAATCTTTGCGATTTGGTCAAAACGAACCATTTCACCATTATTTCCAGCAACTGTTTCAGCCGCAAGAGATGCTAAAACATCATCTGCAGAAGCATTTAATGAAATTGTAGAGTTGGTTCCTGATGCAATTTGATCTAAAAATTGGTCTACAGGAAGGGCTTTATGATCAATCGTAATCGTTGCATCTTTAGAAGCAGACATGTAACGACTAATCACACCCAGGATGTCAGAAACTTTAACACCTTTTTCTTCAATTGCTTTTTGATCAAAAGTCACTTTATACTTCGGTGAACCATTTGTTAAATCAACTTTTCCGTCAACACTTAGGCCTGCAACCTTGGATAAGTTTGTTCTAGCTTCTTGAGCAACTTGGTCTAATGTTGTTTGGTCCGAACCTGTAAATAAGATACGCATTTGTGAATCATCACCAGAGATGTTCTGGCTTGTTACAGTATAAGTAACATCTTTAGATAATGTCGGAAGCTGGTTTTGTAACTGTTTAATGACAGAATCAGCATCCTTTTGGTTCTTCAGCACAACAGCAAGGTTGGCGACATTTGGATAAGTGATAAAGCCGCCTCCTTGGTCAAACACGTCATCACTTTGCGGTGTCATGGTTGAGCCAAAGTTGGCTGAATACGCAGTAACTTTTGGATTCTCTTTTAATGTTTTTTCAATCTTTTGCACTTCCGAATCAACTTGAATTAACGTGCTTCCTTTAGGCAATTCAGCTTTAATGGCAATTTGTCCGATTTTTCCACTAGGCAATAAACTTACTGGAAGGAAAGCAGAATAGATACCAGCACCTAAAAAGACTAAGATAGAAACAATAATCATCGCTTTTTTGTGTTTAAAAGCAGACTGCAATAAAGGTTTCATTGTATTATCAAGTTTGACCGTTTGTTTTGCTGTATTGCCGCCTTTCCATCCCATAAAAGCAAGGGCAGGAATGACAAGCATCGCAACAAAGAATGAAATAATAAGTGCAATGACGACTGACCAAGCAAATCCACTGTAAGATGCACTAATTACCCCGCCGACAAAAGCAATCGGAATATAAACGGCGATTGTTGTAAGCGTTGAGCCCAAAATAGCTGGAAGCATTTCAACAACAGATGATGCTAGAACGGATAGTAGAGATTTATCCTTTGATTCCTCCCGTTTACGATACATATTGTCCAAGATAACAATTGAATCATCGACAATACGACCCATTGCTACAATCAAACCAGATACGGTTAAAATGTTTAATGTAATACCCATTGATTTTAAGAAAGCAGTTGTTGCTAGTAAAGAAATTGGCAGTGAAATCGCAATTAATAATGTGCTTCTAACATTTCGGAAGAAGAAGAACACACAAATCATCGAGAATAAACAGCCAAGCAAGCCTTCCCGAACTAATCCGAATAAAGAGCTGTTTAATTCTTTTTCACGGTCAAGTAGAACTTTGAACGAAACATCTTTTGGATTCACGGTATCTAATTGAAGATGTGCAACACGATCTTTTACTTGATCAGCCACATCCGTGATATTGGCTGATGGTGTCTTGATTACATTTAAAGTAACACTTGGTGCTCCGTTAGTTCGGGAAACAGTTTTAACGTCATTCAAAGAATGCGTGATCGTACCGAACGCTGAAACAGGAATAACTTTTCCTTCTTTATTCTTAATTGTTGCGTTTTCCATTTGCTTCTCAGTTAATGGTAACCCATCAAAAGAGACAGGTATCGATAATTGGTTGTTAACGATATTCCCTTGCGGCATGGATGGAACAGCCAAAGCAAACGATTTATTTACATCATCTAAAGTTAATCCATTTTTCACTAGGTCTTTCATGCGGACAGTTAATACATAACCATCTTTTGCTCCACCAATGGCGGATACATCTGATACACCAGGAACAGATTTTAATTGCTTCACAATTTCCTGTGTGGCAGTAGAACGTAATGTTTGCTCATCCAATTTCGAACTTGTTACGCTATAAGTCAAAATTGGGAATGAACTAGTTGTTAATCGTGTTACCGAGGGTGTACTTGTAATGGTTGACGGTAGGTCTGCATTTGCCAACGCTTTGTTTACTTGATCTTCTGCTTGCTTCATGTCTGTATTCATTGGAAAATACAAACTCATAAACAATCCGCCGTCATAAGAAGTGGATTCAACATTGGATAAACCATCGACTGTTTTGACGGCACTTGCCAGATTATCCGTTACTTGCTGTTTGACCTGAGCTGCTTGGTAACCAGGCACTCTCATACTAACAGAAAGGGTAGTATTATTAATTCCCGGCAAATAGTCTCTTTGCATCTGATAAGCAGAAATACCGCCCCAGGCTAAAATGATAACCACACAAACAATCATCAGAATGGCTCTTTGCATGGTTGCCTCTACTAATCTTTTCATTATTTTGCCTCCCGTAATTTTCTTATCAAACTAGAATGATACAGTCTCCCATATTTGGGCAATTTAAGTGTATAAAACGAACGTGTATGTTCCCTTAATAAAAGATTAATAATTGATTAAGATGCAAAATGAAAGAAGAATTCATGCTAGCATTTTAAATAGAGCTAGGTGGGAAGAATCCATACAAGTTCTATTTCGGTTCTAAATTTGGAGGCATATAAATGTCACATTTAATCACTTTATTTGAACATCACAGCTATCTGATTTTATTTATAGGTATTTTCCTGGAGCTTATGGCGCTGCCCATTTCAGGAGAATTTTTAATGAGTTACGCTGGTTATTTTGTCTTTCAGGGAAAAATGAATTATATTTTTGCACTCCTGACGGTCTTTGCTGCAGGCGGTGCGGGCATTACGGTAACCTATTGGATTGGGAAGGCAGGAGGATATAAACTTATTGAAAAATACGGAAAGTACATCCACATGGGACCGGAAAGATATAAAAAAACAGCTGCCTGGTTCGAGCGTTCAGGAAGTAAATTGTTAGTTTTCGCTTATTTCATACCGGGAATCAGGCATTTTACGGGGTATATTTCGGGGATCTCACAAATGCCATTTCGAAAATTTATACTACCTGCTTATATTGGATCATTTTTGTGGGGATTTTGTTTTATTACTTTAGGAAAAGTATTGGGCCCTAGGTGGCAGGCTTTCCATCATTCAGCAAGCAAATATTTAATTATCTTTATCATTGTTTTTGCAATCTTGTTGGCAGGTTATTTGGCCTACCGGTTTTATAAAAATCAAATTAAGGATTTTTTTATACGGTTCACACAACGGCTGCTTCATCATCTTAAAACCATTCGAAAAACAGAACTCTTTCTCATTTTTCTTACTCTCGTATTAATCGGTATGGTGACATTGATGCTTGGTATGGCTCAAGACTATTTATTTGGTGAGTTTAGCCAGTTTGATGATGTCACTGAATATTTGGTTGAGGCAGCTATTTATATGAGATGGATGAGTTTATTTCAATTATTCCAATCTCCGTATGCTTTCGGTGCCATAATTGGAATAACCCTCATCATAATTTGGAGAAAAGGACAAAACAGGCTGCTTGAGTTTCTTCTACTAATTGTTCCCATTTTAGGAGCAAGGTTGTTTCATGAATCAGTCATACAGATTTTTTCCTCACTTCAATCGCTAGGGTTCGTAGGGAAATTTCATTCTGATACTTTTCCTGAAATAAGTTCGTTGATAACCATCACTATTTATGGAACATGTTTATTTTTACTTGTCCGCCATCCGAAAAACACAATTACTACAATTATGGGCCCCATAGTAGCCATAGTCGTATTATTGGGGGTAACCATAGCAAAGATAGCATCGAGCGAAATTCTTCCAAGTGATATTGTTGGCGGATATGTCTATGGCGGTGTCTGGATATTTTTTAACTTCTTATTGTTTGAAATGATTCGACTTGTTTTGAAAAAAAATCAGTAGTTTAAAGAAAAGCTGCCATTCTGGCAGCTTTTCTTTTTTTAAGGCTATGTTAAAGAACAGTATTGATTTTTAACACTGTTGATTGGAGCGGAAGGCGCGAAGACTCCTGCGGGAGTACGGGGCAGGGGAGACCCCGGAGGCGCCAAAGCGCCGAGGAGGCTCCACGGCACGCCCGCGGAAAGCGAAGCGACTGGAGCGCAAATCAACAACTAAGTCTAACAGAGCCTTTTTTTAAAAAATAAAAATGCTCGAAATTGAACTAGGTCGATAGTTTTAGATAATTAGTCAGAATTTTATTAATTTGTAATTAACATTTAATCAATAAGTGCTTAATAAAACAGGAGTAATCTTAAACCGTACCAAAAAAAGGGAGTGAGAGAGATGTTAAAGAAACTTAGAAAAAAGAAAAGGCTGTTTGCGGGAATTACATTAAGTACCATGCTTTTAGGTTCTGCGGGTGTCTATGCTGCGCAAGACGGTGTTTTTGGAAGCAATTTAGTGGGTCAACAAGCAGATGGTTCCGTGCAGACACCTGTTAACCAGTTGATTACACCTGCAGGAAAACAAATTGAATTTGGCGGGAACCCGATGACTGTTGCTGTTAATCCAAATGGAAAGACTGCAGTAACCATCGTTGGCCGCAACAATTACGGCGGCACTGGAATCAATGTCATCGATCTTTCAAGCGGAGTGATGAAAGCCCAGGATATCAGCTTAGGTCTTTCCAGTATGTGGGGCTTGGCTTATTCAAAAGACGGAAGCCAGCTATATGCAACTGGGTCGTCAAGCTCAACTGGTAAAGTGGTCGTTCTGTCTGTTGGACAAGATGGTACTCCAAAAGTTCTAAAATCTATCAATCTTCCTAAAGCATCTGTCGGCGGTAATATCAACCCGCTTGATATTACAGTTGCGCCAGACGGCAAGCTTCTGGTTGCTTTAAACCGTGACAACAGCCTTGGTGTCATTGATCCGGTAACTGGCGCACTAACCAAAGTTGCCGTCGAAAATGCTCCTACTAGCGTATTAGTTGACGGTAACTTCGCATATGTAACAAACCAAGGCGGCCGCAAAGCTCAAGCAGGCGACACTACGGTTGACTCTTCTGGAACTCCAGTTGTGACAGATAAAACAGGTGCCACTACAACAGGAACCGTTGCAGTGGTTGACCTTTCGACAAATACAGTGGTTAAAAACATTACAGTTGGCGTGCAGCCGGAACGGATGACACAGTCAGGTCAGTACATATTTGTCACCAACACAAATAGTGACACCGTTTCTGTTATTGACTCAAAGACAAATAATGTGGTCCAAACAATCGACATCAAACCATATCCAAATGCGCCAAAAGGTTCAGCTCCAAACGCTGTTAAAATGGTGGATGGCAAGTTAATGGTCAGCCTTGGCCGTGACAATGCCATTGCGGTCTATGACTGGCAGGCTCCAGATAAGGCACCTGAATTGCAAGGACTTTTACCAACAGCATGGTTCCCGGTCGATATCGCAGTCGATTCAGCCAATAAAAATCTGGTCGTTGCCAATGCTGATGGTATTGGATCACGCGGGCCGACACGTAATTTGAACATCCAAGGAATAACCGTAAACGGTCACTCTTCCTATGCGCAGCAAGGGTCACTTTCCTTGATTCCATTCCCGACTGCACAGGCCTTAGCAAAGGGAACAGACCAAGTGTACAAAAACAATAACTGGTACGGCTTAAAGGATCTTAACGCGAAACCGCGTGACAATAGAAAGCCTGTTGCGATGCCTGAACGTATCGGTGAGCCTTCAACGATTAAACATGTATTCTATATTATCAAAGAAAACCGGACATATGACCAAGTATTGGGTGATGTTGGAAAAGGAAACGGAGAAGTAGCTTTAACGCAGTTCCCGCAAAAAGTAACTCCTAACTTGCATAAACTGGCTACTACGTTCCCGCTTTTGGACAATACTTATGTTGGCGGTATCCAATCAGCAAGCGGACACCAATGGGTAATGCAAGGAACCAACAATGACTATGAGGATAAAGAAACAGATGCTGCAAACGTTCGAAGCTATCCTGGTGGTGCTGGAGATGCGATGGCATATGCACCTACCGGCCATTTATGGGATCAAGCCCTTAAACATGGCAAGACTGTAGAAAACTTCGGAGAAGATACAACTGCTTTTACCGGAACGTTGCCGCAAGGCTCTTGGACTGATTGGTATAATGATTATTTAATTCTTTCTGGCCAAAAGCAAGGCGATCTTCATATTCCGATTGGAAACTATGAAGCAAAAACGGATATTCCGTCACTAGAACCAATTACACATAAAACATTCCCAACGTTTGACATGGGCATACCAGACCAATATCGATTTGAAATTTTCAAAAAACAATTTGAACAACATGTGAAGAACAATGATTTACCTGCACTTACGACAATGTGGGTAACGAATGACCATACCAACGGACTCGCTTCAGGATTCCCTACACCTCAAGCGATGGTTGCGGATAATGACTTGGCTGTCGGTAAAATTGTTGACTTGATTTCACACAGTCCTTACTGGAAAGACTCTGTCATTATCGTTACAGAAGATGACGCCCAAAACGGTCTAGATCACGTTGACGGACATCGTCAGCCTGCATTTGTCATCAGTCCTTGGGTGAAGAAAGGGATTACAAACAGCCACTATTGGACTGTCATCAATATGGTTCGCAGTATTGAGCAGATTCTTGGAATTCCGACAATGAACCAAAACGATGCAGCTGCAGAGCCAATGAGTGAACTATTTACGAACAAGCCGGACTTTACACCATACGAATTTGTGCCAAACCAAATCCCGCTTGACACCTTAAACGGAACACCGGAAGCCAATACGGCAGTTCTTGCCAACACAACCAACGTAACACCGGAGGCAAAGGAACTTTCGAAAAAATGGACACAGTGGTCCAACAAGAACAAAGATAAGTTAACCGGCAAAAATGCGGTACCGGATGAAATCAACGCAAATATGCAAAATCATGCCGTTTGGTATGCGACAGAAGGCTTTGATAAACCATACCCAGGTGAGAAAAAAGCTCTTGCACCAGAAGAGGTCGAAAAACAGCCTGAAAGCTTTGCTCCGACTACTACTGACAATGAGTAATAGCCAATTTCTTCTATTCTTATAAGGGATTGAATCGAAAATTAATTTGAAACACAACAATAGCTATCCTAAAGGGTAGCTATTGTTGTGAAAGATTTATACCATGCCAGTCGTGGCGGACGTGAAAATTTATAGATAAAGCTGACCGCCATTGGCACCATCCAATTACTGAAAAAAGAGGGGGAGCGGTTTCGGGCTTCATTGCCCGAATAAAATGACATGAAACCATTGATTAATGAAATGATGGAGCGCGGAATTCTTATTTTAACTTTAATAGTTCTTATACTCGTGTGGGGTGGAATGTCTGCATGGCAGATACAAAGGGACTACCTGCCAGAAATCAACAATTCAACCCTTTCGGTAACAGTCCGTGCAGATAATTACCAAGCAGATCAAGTAAAAGCAATAATTACAGAACCTATCCAACAGGCAGTAAGGGTCGTGGATGGTCTTCAAGATGTAGAAACAAACTACTTTAATGGCGGGTCGTTGATCAGTCTAAACTTTCCTATGAATTTTAATATGGAACAAGCAGAGGAACAGGTTACAAAAGTATTGGCTGATGTCAAATTGCCGGCTGGGATTGATAAACCGCTGGTAACACGGCTTAGTACTCATTCCATGCCCATTATAAGAATGAGTCTGATGAGCTCATCTGAAAATATCTCAGAAAATATGCTCCGATCCTCTATTCAAGAGGATTTCGTCAATCGATTGAAAACTGTACCAGGAGTAAAAGATGTCCGAGTATCAGGAGGCGGAACAGCCGGATATGCGGTTAGCCTTCGACTGGAAGATTTAACGAAAGCCGGTTTAACCGTTAATGACGTAAAACAATCACTTGAAAAAAACTATAGGACTGGATTAGAGGGAAAGGTGTCAAACAACCAGGTATCTATTCCTGTCCAAGTTTCTGGGTGGGGCTTAACTCAACAAGATCTATTGAAGCTGCCTATTCATAACGGAGAAGGCAAAACGGTTCCTCTATCAGATGTTGCAGGCATTTCAAATTCCATTGTCAACCTGGAGACGATCTCAAGAACCGATGGGAAACCAAGCGTCCTATTAGATGTTTTAAAGACTTCAACATCCAATATTACAGATGTATCTGATCGGATAAAGAGCAAAATCAAAGATATTCCTGCATTGAAGAATAAAGATATTCAGGCTTCTATTTTATTTGATCAAGGAGCGCAGGTTAATGACTCTCTAAAAGGTCTAATAAAAGAAGGTTTATTAGGCTGCTTGTTTTCAATGATTTGTGTTTTTCTGTTTTTCCGAAAAGTCCGTTCTACTTTATTAATTGTCCTTTCACTGCCAATTTGTCTTTTGGCGACAACTGGCTTATTAAAAACCATGGGTATTAGTCTCAATATTCTTACTGTTTCAGGACTTATTGTGGCCATGGGCCGGGTAGTCGATGACTCGATCGTGATCCTTGATAATATGAACCGTAAAGTACATGAGGCAAACGTGAAAACAAGCGTTCACACGCTGACACAGGCTGTAAGAGAAATGATTCCTGCGATTGTATCATCAACTTCGACAACGGTTGCCGTCTATGTTCCAATCGCGCTTATTGGGGGTATGGTGAGTTCAGCTTTTTCCGGATTTGCTTGGTCTGTGGTCATTGCCTTAATTATTTCCCTATTCGTTTCCATTTTGGTTGTTCCTGCACTTTACAACCTGTTTTGGAAGGGGAAACCGGTGTCTGGCGTGGATAAATTAGAATCGTTTGCCCATAAAATTCTTACTTGGGTATTTGACCGCAAGAAAAAAGTAGTTTTAACCTTTGTTTCATTATTTCTATTAACATCGTTGGGAGCTGCCTTCCTGCCAGTGAATTTTTTGCCAACGGCCAAAACTGGTCAAATCGCTGTCCAAATAGAAATGCCTCAAAATACTTCTTTAGCCGATGTCGATGCAGAAGTAAAAAGATTGGAAGCCTTATTGGGAACGAATGTTAAAGTTGAGTCCTTTTCTTCAGGACTTGGATCTTCGTTTACTCCTCAATCGGATGATGTATTCGATGCAGGAGGCGGATGGCTTCAGAAACCGAATATTGCCAATTTATCCATAAAGGTTAAAAACGGTACGGATGTAAATGACTTTATTAAGAGTTTACAAAATCAATTAAACTCGTTGTCAAGCAAAGCTGTTTACGCTGTTTCAAATCAAAATATTGCAGGCGATGATTCCCAATTAAAAATTAATCTTACAGGTTCAGATAGTCAAACACTAGAAACAATGGCTCAGACCATACGAAACGAGCTTAAACTCATTCCAGGTCTATCCGTACAAGGGGCCGCGGAAGCTGATGATCATATGACCCAGTATCAGATTACTCTAAACCGCAAGGCAATCGAACATTTTGGTATTAAGCTGGAGGACGTTATCAATCGAATTCAGCAATATACCGCGGAAGGAACAAAAGGGTTCATCTCAATTAATCAAAATCAATTTCCAATTGTTATTCATACCGATAAACAAAATGGCACTTCAAAGGATATCTTTACGTTAATGGGCGGTGAGACCTTCCAAGATAAGGATGGAAAAAGCGTGAGATTGGATCAGCTTGCAACATTAGAGCCAACAGGTTCATCGGTGATACAGGATAAGGATGGACATCCGTATGCTGTGATTACCACAAACATCATTTCCAGTGATATTGGAAAAGTGTCAACACAAGTCAAAACGGCACTTGGAAAAATTCCGCTGCCGGAGGGTATTGAGTATTCATTCGTGGGTGCTCCTCAGCAGGTATATGAAATGATTTACGAAATGGCGCTTGCTTTATTCTTTTCCATTTTGCTTGTACTAATCATCATAAGTTCTGTCTTTCGGGGATGGAGAGCTCCCATGACCGTATTAATTTGTATCCCATTAGCCTTTATTGGCTCAGTAATCGGAATGTTTATTTTTAAACTTGAATGGAATCTCGCAGCATTAGTGGGATTATTGATGTTGACGGGGATCGTCGTGACCAACGGGATTGTCCTTGTTGATAAAATTGAAAGAAATCTAAGAGACGGATTTGAACCAAAATTAGCTATCATGAGCGGGACCTCTACACGTGTCAGACCCGTTTTAATGACGGCATGTACAACTGTTTTAACTTTGCTTCCTCTAGCTGTGTCAGGTAAAGCAGACACCATCGTGTCACAAACATTAGGTGTAGTTGTTGTAGGGGGCATGATCAGTTCGACGCTTATTTGCCTTTTAGTCATTCCAATCATGTATGAGTGGATGAGTGGAAGAGGGAGAAAAACAAAGACCTCGCAACAGTCCAAAATTTCAGCATAGATTTGATTTCCAATTTCAATAATCAAAGGGGCAGCCGCTAACCGCAGCTGACCCTTTTTTTCTTTATCAATTCAGGTAAAAAGCCTCAATAATCCTAATAAAGTTGATAGTCTAAAAGGATGATTTTTCTTCACTTTACAAAATCTTTGCATTCCCTTAACAAAAGAGAAACGTGCCATTAATATTCTTTTTGTTTAATGGATACGTAGAGAAAAAAGCATGCAATTGAGGAGGATAAATATGAAAAAAATCCGTTTTGGCAAAAAAGGGGCAGCCGCTGCACTCGCATTGGCACTTACGATTCCAGCCGTAACACCTACGTTCGCAAGCAGCGGGGATGCGAAAATCGACTCGGTTCGATTTATTGGAATGGAAGCTCCTAAAAAGATTGATGAAATGGTTAAAACTTACACAAACGCATCAATGGAAGTAAAGTACAGCAATGGTGAAGTGAAGAATTTCCCACTTACTTATAAGAGACTTTTCAAGTCTGAAGATAAAGTAGCCATTAACAAAGGCAAGCTGATTCCAGCCGGTACTCCGATTGATGTAAATGGTGATCCGATTATGGATACAAGTTTGGAAGGGAAACCGACATATTATGTTTCTGATGCTCCCGATTCTAATAGTTTAATGAAGCCAATTAACGGACAACTATACATGGTAACTCATTATGAATACCAGACTATAGATGCCGCTGGCAAATCCGCATATGGTATCGTTCCTGCATCCATGTCTCTAACAACTCTTGACCAGGATAAGAAAACGGGAGAGTTAACACCTAAAGCGGTTAAAAAAATTGATTTTTCAAGTGTAAATGGTCTTTGGATCCCATGTAACGGATCTCTTTCACCGTGGAATACCCACTTAGGGTCAGAGGAGTATGAACCGGATGCCCGTACTTTTGAATCTAATTCAACTTCTTCAGTACGAGCACAAGTAGAAAGCTTTGCTAAGCTTTACTTTGGTAAAGCAGAAAAAGCAAATCCATACTTCTATGGGTTTATTCCTGAAATTTCGGTAAACAAAGATGGGAACGCATCGGTTGAAAAGCATTACAGTATTGGCCGTTTTTCTCACGAATTGATGAAAATGATGCCGGATAATCGTACAGCCTTCTTTGGTGACGACGGCTCCTATACGACGATGTTTATGTATGTAGCGGATAAAGCGAAGGATCTATCTGCTGGTACATTATATGCGGCAAAATTCCACCAAACAGGAACGGAAAATGGTGGTGCTGGAAACTTAGAATGGATTAAACTTGGCCATGCCTCTGATAAAGAAATTAAAGATATTATCGACAGCAAGGTTAAATTCAGTGATATTTTCGAAACTTCTGATGTTCCAAAAGCCGGCTTCAAAGCAATTAAGCAATACTCGTATGGAAAAACTGAATACTTGAAAGTAAAACCAGGAATGGAAAAAGCGGCAGCGTTCTTAGAGTCACGCCGTTATGCTGCACTACTTGGAGCTACATCTGAATTTAACAAAATGGAAGGTGTAACTCTAAACGAAAAGGATAAGAAAGTTTACATTGCGATTTCGGATCAAAGCAACGGTATGACCGCAAATTCGTCAGATCCAGTTGATGATATGAAACTGCCAAAAATTAAATCCGGTGTGACGTATCAATTGGATTTAACAGCTGGTCAAAAGGACAGCAATGGACAATCAATTAAAAGTGAATATGTTGCTTCGAAAATGTCCGGATTAATCGCAGGTAAAGATTTACTAGATACGAATGGAAAGGCTATTTCTGATTCATATGGAAATACAGCAGATGTGAATTCAGTAGCCAATACCGATAATTTAAGCTTCTCTGAATCATTAAGAACACTATTCATCGGTGAGGATAGCGGCATGCATACCAATAACTTCGTTTGGGCTTATAATGTCGATACAAAAGAATTAACAAGAATTTTATCCGTTCCTGCCGGTGCAGAAGCAACTGGTTTAGCTGCAGTGGATAACCGCAGAGGACATTCTTATATTATGAGCAACTTCCAGCATCCGGGGGATGAACTTGAAGGCAAGAATATAACAGCAGTAGATAAAGCTGATTTACAAGCAGCAATGGAGAAAGAAATTGGTATTGATCGTACCGGTGGAGTAGGATATATTTCTGGAATGCCTAAACTTGGCGACTTGCAAGATAACGATCAAGATTAATCGCTATATGGATTAAGAGTTAAATAGATTCGTTTGTTTTAAAATCATACTCCGGTAATCTTAAGATTTCCGGGGTTTTTTCCTTGTTATCTGAATAATGGACACAAAAGGATTATCCTTTCAAATAAATTAAACAACGTAGGAGTGCTTACATGAAACGTTTTCCTTCATTTATACTTTTTACAATCATGGGCTGCCTCTTAGTCTTTTCTGCTGTCTTCATTTATGCAACGAAAGAAGAAGCGTCAGCTAAAACAGAAAAAGGGCAGACAAAGGTGTTTCATCTATATGCCGCGGATATGGAACAGGAAATGGCCCAGGGTACTACCCTGTATTCATGGGGTTTTGGATTGTGGGATCCCCAAAAAAATGCACCTGCAACCAAGCCTAGCGTTCCTGGGCCGGAAATACGTATAACCGAGGGAGATCACGTCAAAGTGGTATTCCACAATCAGCAAAAAGAATTGCACACGATACATTTCCATGGGATTGATAATAGTTTTGCAGGCGACGGAACCCCTGAGATGAGCCAGCATCCAACCATGAATCACGATTCGTTTACCTACGAATTTGATGCTTCTAAAGCAGGGACCTATTTCTATCATTGTCATGTTGAACCGGACAGACATCCAGAAATGGGGTTATACGGAGCAATTATCGTAGAGCCGAAAAAGCCAAAATACAAGACCAATGGTGAATTTACACTGCTTCTTTCGGAAAGAGACCCGCTATTAAGCCTTGCTGAAGGCCAGGAGGCCCACCAGTATGTTGGAACGGCTGCGGAACACCTTCACTTGGATGGTGAATATGACACAACCAATCGAAAAGCAAGATATTATACGATCAATGGAAAAATTGATCCTGAAATACCGCCTCTCCATGTGAAAGAGGGAGGGACCTATTTAATAAGGTTGATTAATGCCGGTTCGGAGGTACATTCATTTCATACCCATGGCCACCATTTCAAGGTTGTCGCTTCTGATGGCCGTGACATTAAAAATCCGATGACTAAGGATACGATTACCATCGGCCCTGGAGAAAAATATGATTTATTATTAACGGCTGACAACCCTGGAATTTGGCCTATTCATTGCCATATGGGTCCGCATGCGACTCACGGGATGCATATGATGATGGTTTACGATAATTATCATGACAAAATGACCCACGGCAGTAAAAATCCCATCAGTGATGTAAAACACCATTTTGCATTGCTAAAACAATACCAATTCGAAAAGAATTACGAGTTAATGAAAAAAGAAATGAAGGCTATAAGTAATGGATTGCATGAGTTTTACAATTTGGTTTCTGATGAGCATTATGAAGAATGGAATTCACTCGATAACGCAGCAGCAACCGTTAATCAACAACTAAATAGTACAGTGAATCCAGAAATTCTGGAGAAATCCATTACAGATCTAGAACAAAAGATTAATAACATGGAGCAAGTTTTACAAACTGGAGATTTAAGCTAGTTTCTCATATAAAAGGCCAAAAATTAATTGGCAACTTAACAATCTATCCTGAAAAATGTGAAGCCTAACTTAAAGGAACAGAGGCCTGTTAATATTAAAACGGTTCGTGGTCTTAGCCACAAGCTTGAGGAGCATTTAAGCGAATGACAAAATTTCGAAATACGCTATTAATTATATTCATCATACTAATATTTTCCTTATTCCTTGGATTAGGAGTATTGCTCGGTCAGTTATTTAATAGCAATTTTCAAGAAACACTAAGTGATCTTCATAAAAATGAAATCATGCGTACCATTTTCATTTTTGTTGTCATTTTCTTAGTACTCATTATTTATCTTGGAAAGAGAATTTTTTCAAGATATACAAAACCCATCATCGAGGCTACAAATGTCGCGATTGAATTGACAGAAGGAAATTATCATGCCAGGACAAAAGTCAATGGTTCTGATAAAACGGGAATGTTGGGAACATCTATAAATAGGCTGGCTCAAAACCTTCAAGAACTCGTTAAATCACAAGAAATACAGCAGGAACATCTCAGTGTTTTGATTGAAAATATGGGATCTGGTTTAGTCTTAATTGATAAACGAGGGTATATTAGCTTAATCAATAAAGGCTTTATTGAAATTTTTAAAGGCAGTCCGACTGATTATTTAGAAAATCTTTATTCTGAAGTCATTAATCAGGAGGAAGTTTGTAATATAGTCACTGAAGTATTTCGGACTGAAAAACATGTCAGTAAACAATTACCAATCCCATTATTTATAGAAAGAAGATATTTTGCTGTATACGGTGTGCCGATCATTGGAACAAATAATGTTTGGAAAGGGGTTTTACTCGTTTTTCACGACATTTCAGAACTAAAAAAACTAGAGCAGGTTCGGAAAGATTTTGTTGCAAATGTTTCACATGAATTAAAAACACCTGTTACTTCGATTAAAGGATTTACTGAAACACTGTTGGATGGGGCGATGAACAATAAAGATACATTAAAATATTTCCTTTCGATTATTTTAAAAGAAAGTGGACGGCTTCAATCCCTCATTCAGGATTTATTGGAGCTTTCAAAAATTGAACAGCAAGGCTTTAAATTGGACATCCAAGAAATGGATTTATACAAATTACTTGAAGAGGTTATAACCCTCTTAAATGGGAAAGCAGAAGTAAAAGACATCCACCTTGATTTAATCTGTAAGGAGGAGCAAGTTCAGATAAAAGGGGATGTGAACCGCTTAAAGCAAGTATTTATCAATTTAATTAACAATGCCATTACTTATACACCGACAAACGGAAATGTAAAGGTGCTCCTGTTTGATAATGGTAACAAAGTACGGATACATGTAAAAGACACTGGTATTGGAATGAAAAAAGAAGAAATCCCTCGTATTTTTGAGCGATTTTACCGAGTTGATCGTGCGAGAAGCCGAAACTCTGGCGGAACTGGACTTGGACTAGCAATCGTTAAACATTTGATTGAAGCCCACCAAGGTAAAATCAGTGTAAAGAGTGATATTGGTGAAGGTAGTGAATTTATTATTGAGCTATATAAATAAGGGCAATTAGTAGAATTGGCAGTCTTTATACACGGTTAAGCATTGATGAATTTTCTTCGATGCTAATTAGATTAAAGGGTTATATGTTAGTTCTAATATCATTCGAGCAGGGCAAGTCCCTTTTTTGCTTATAGATTAGAAATTGCTCTCATTTCAGCGAAGGTTTGATCCTGGTGGCTAAACATAAGTGGAATCTACTTAAATGTCACCCCCTTTTAATTATTACTGTTCATTAGGAAAATGGTCCATTGAATTTTGTGAGTTTAATAGGAAAAAAGTATTATTTTTACTTATTTTACAAAAAATTTGCATTCCCTTAACAAAAGCAAAACGCGGCATTAATATTCCTTTCGTTTAATAGAACTATATTTACAAAATGGAGGTATGAGCTAGTTTCTTAGGAAAAGTCTATATCTTACTATTAAGCGGGTGATTTGATGAAAAATAAAGTACTTGTTGTTGATGATGAACAGTCCATTGTAACGCTCCTTCAATATAATTTGGAGCAGGCTGGTTATGAAGTCATTACTGCGATGGATGGTGAAACTGGTAAACGTTTAGCAACAATTGAAGCTCCTGACATAATTGTATTAGATTTAATGCTTCCTAAGCTGGATGGAATGGAGGTATGTAAATTGCTTCGTCAGGATAAGGTTATGACTCCTATTTTAATGCTAACGGCAAAGGATGATGAATTTGATAGAATAATAGGTCTTGAGCTCGGCGCTGATGACTATATGGTAAAGCCCTTTAGTCCAAGAGAAGTAATTGCCAGAGTAAAAGCGATCTTAAGAAGAACCCAGGCTCAAGCGGAAGATGCACTCGAGCAGATAAATGGACCAAAAATAAAAATGGGCAAATTAACAATCTATTCTGAAAAATACGAAGCCTACCTTAAAGGAAATCTTCTGGAATTAACATTAAAGGAATTTGAACTGCTTCATTTCATGGCGCAAAATAAGGGCAGAGTCCTAACTCGCGATCACCTGCTTAGTTCTGTATGGAATTATGAATTTGCAGGAGATACAAGAATTGTGGACGTGCATATCGCCCATTTAAGAGAAAAAATTGAAGAGGATACCAAGCGGCCGGCTTATATTAAAACTGTTCGTGGTCTTGGCTATAAATTTGAAGTGCAACAAGGATATTAGCATTATTCGGATAAAGTGTGGTTCCACTAACTGAGGACACTTTTACAAAAGCTTTACATTCTATTAAAACTGGATTAATACTCTTCTCCTATACTAGTAAATGTAAAGCGAAACAAAAATTCATTACTCTTAGGGGGAAATAAAGCAAATGAAAAGCTTTAAAAAATTCAGCCTACTTACAGTATTCGCAGCATTAATGGTAATCATGGCAGCATGTGGAGGCGGAGCTTCTACTGAGAAAACAGAAGGAAGCGCCAAGAAGGAAACTCCAAAAACGGAGGAAAAGAAAGAACTTTCCGGCTCATTAGTCGTTTCAGGTTCATCTGCAATGCAGCCATTAGTGGCAGCAGCGGCTGAAGAGTTTATGGCGAAAAATCCTAATGTTGATATCCAAGTAAATGCGGGTGGATCTGGTACTGGCCTATCACAAGTAGCTGAAGGATCTGTGCAAATTGGTAACTCAGACGTATTCGCTGAAGAAAAAGAAGGCATCCCAGCTGATCAGCTTGTAGACCACAAAGTAGCGGTTGTTGGTATGACTGCTGCTGTTAACCCTAAAGTCGGCATTAAAGATATTAAAAAAGAAGACCTAATCAAAGTTTTCACTGGTAAAATCACAAACTGGAAAGAACTTGGCGGTAAAGACCAAAAAATCGTTCTTGTAAACCGTCCTGATTCTTCTGGAACACGTGCAGTATTTAACAAGTTCGCTCTTGATGGTGCAACACCAGCTGAAGGAGTAACAGAAGACTCTTCAAACACTGTTAAAAAGATTATCAATGAAACAGACGGTGCAATTGGTTACCTTGCATTCTCATACTTCACTGATGACACTGTAACACCACTTGCCATTGATGGTGTAGAACCAACTGCTGAAAACGTACAATCTGGTAAATTCCCAGTATGGGCATACGAACACTCTTATACAAAGGGTGAAGCAACTGACCTTGCAAAAGCGTTCCTTGACTATATGATGTCAGATGATGTTCAAAACACTCTTTTAAAAGAACAAGGATATCTTCCTGTAACAAAAATGGAAGTTCAACGCGACGCAAAAGGAAATCAAACAAATAAATAATGAAGGTTTCAAAAGGTAAATGCAAAGCGCATTTACCTTTTTCATTTATTTTTTACTAGCTTTTGTGATAAAAAAGAAATAAATAAATTAATTTTAGAAATGACAAAATATATCTAAATCCAAGCGGAAGAATTTATGGTATTAAAAAAAAGGAGAAGAGGAGATTCAATGACAAATGAAAGAATAGAAACGGGATGGAATTTTGATAATAGTTATGCTCGTCTGCCTCAAATATTTTTCACAAGCCAAAACCCAACTCCTGTCCGTTCACCGAAGTTGATTATACTAAATGGCTCATTGGCAAAAGATCTAGGATTGGAGGCCGACTCGTTACAAAACGAAGAAGGCGTTGCTGTCTTTGCTGGCAATCGTATACCTGATGGAGCTTCGCCACTTGCTCAAGCATATGCGGGACATCAGTTTGGCGGGTTTACCAAGTTAGGGGACGGCCGTGCTTTGCTGCTTGGCGAACAGATCACCCCTAAAAGGGAACGCTTTGATATTCAACTGAAGGGGGCTGGAAGAACACCATACTCTCGCGGGGGTGATGGCAGGGCGGCACTTGGGCCGATGCTGCGCGAATACATAATCAGCGAAGCCATGCATGCACTTGGCATCCCGACCACGCGCAGCCTCGCAGTAGTGGAAACCGGTGAACCGATTATCCGTGAAACCTACCTGCCGGGAGCTATTCTTACCCGTGTGGCTGCCAGTCATTTGCGGGTTGGTACTTTTCAGTATGCAGCAAATTGGGGAACTGTAGAAGATCAAAGGCTACTAGCTGATTATGCACTTGACCGCCATTATCCAGAAGTTCAATCAGGCGAGGGGCAATATCTGTCACTCCTTAAGGAAGTAATTAAGCGCCAGGCAAAACTGATTGCAAAGTGGCAGCTGGTTGGTTTTATTCATGGGGTGATGAACACCGATAATATGACCATTAGCGGTGAAACCATCGATTATGGCCCGTGCGCCTTCATGGATACGTACGACCTGGATACAGTTTTCAGCTCGATTGACCAGCAAGGCCGCTATGCATACGGCAATCAGCCATATATTGGCGGATGGAATCTCGCACGATTTGCAGAAAGTCTTCTGCCGCTGCTGCATCAAGATGAGAATGAGGCGGTCAAAATAGCCCAAGAGGCGATTTCAGAATACATGGAATTGTATCGGCGTCATTGGCTTGAGGGAATGAGGGCAAAACTAGGAATATTTAACGAAGAAGCAGAGGACAATTCCTTATTTGATGATCTCCTTGGCTTAATGCAAAAGTATCGTGCCGACTATACAAATACCTTCAGAGCCCTAACTATGGATAAGCTAGAAGAAACGGCAATGTTTGGAACACCAGAATTTATTCAATGGCATAAGCAGTGGGAGGAAAGGCTAGAAAGGCAGGAGGAGTCGAAAGAAGCATCACAGCAATTGATGCGAAACTCAAATCCTGTAGTAATCCCGCGTAATCACCGCGTTGAGGAGGCGCTGGATGCCGCCGTCAATCAGGGAGATTACAGTGTGATGGAAAGTCTGCTTCAGGTTCTTTCAAACCCATACACAGTTTCGCCTAAACACGAGGAATACTGCTCACTGCCTGCACCATCCAACCGGCCATACCGTACCTACTGCGGTACATGATAAAAAAAGGCCGCTCAATTGAGCGGTCTTAATCTTTATAATCCCAGTATTTTAGCGTTTCTGTTTTACCTGTAGGTTCACTTTTGATTACTTTCCCGTTCTGATCTTTATAGACCTCGTATTCCTCGTAAGTTTCGATAATATACCCATCTTCCTTTTTCGTTTTTTCCAGTTTATCTACCAATTCAGGAACATTCTCGGGTTTTTCAACCTCAACAGGCTGTGCCATAACAGGCTGGTCGTCGGAATAGGCGTAATTCTTGTTAATAAATGAATAAGGTGAATCTAAATAGGCTGCAAAACCTAATATGACTAAAAGGAAAAATACACTAATGACGGTTTTGTTTTTCATGCGCCGGACTCCTTTTATCAAAAATATTCTTGCAACCATTTTATGCATGTCCTAACCACATATGCCTACCGATTAATTTTGCATGTTTGTCGTCTTTACCGTACTTACCTGAGGGCGGAAAAGAAAAAAGAGAACCAGAGCTGCCATGGAGATAATCACACCTGAAATATAAGGGAGGCCGATCGCTATTGAAAACAGCCAGCCCCCTAATGGCGGGCCAATGATCCTTCCTAATGAATCAAAGGAAGAAAGCAGTCCAGTGGCACTGCCATGTCCTGCTGTTGATGTTTTGGTGAGCAGGGAAGAGACGCTCGGACGTATTACACCATTTCCGATCCCAAAAATCGATAAAAAGATAGCAGCAGTAGTAAAGCTATTAACCAGTAATATCAAACCAAACCCAAGGGCTGAAACAATGATTCCGACCTGAATAACAGAAGGTTCACCGTATTTTTTCGTCATCCTTCCGACTAAGCCGCCCTGGACCATCGCTCCCACAAACCCCATGATCATAAATATATAACCGAGCTCTGTAGAATTTAAGCCTGCTTTTTTAGCCGCAAAATAGGCAAAGGTTGCTTCAAGGCCAGAAAGGGATAAAGAGATTAATAATTGCACAAAAAACAAAACAGCGACGTTTCGATTAAATGCCCCCCAAATGGAGCGCCTTTTTTCTTTAGAGTCATTTTTATTGAGTTTTGATTCTTTTAATAAAAGAAAAACAAGGATCAACGTAATCAAAGAAGAACCGCTGGCAAGATAAAACGGCATATTCAAACTAATTTTTGAGAAAATTCCGCCAATTGCCGGACCAAATACAAATCCTAACCCTACGGCTGCTCCTACGATGCCCATGCCTTTCCCACGGTTTTCTTCTGTTGTAATATCAGCAACGTACGCCATCGCCGTCGGCATATTGGCTGATGAGAGGGTGCCGCCAATGATCCGTGCGGCAAATAACATCCAAAGCTCTGTGGAGATTGCTTGAATATAAAAGGATAGCGCAAGTCCAGTAATTCCAATCATCATAACCGGCTTTCGGCCAATCCGATCGGATAAACGTCCCCACATTGGGGCAAAGATGAGCTGCATGAACGAATAGACCGCCATTAGCAGCCCTAATTCTGTGGGACTAGCCCCAATTTCTTCGGCATAAAAGGGTAAAACAGGAATAATGATTCCAAACCCCACCATTACTAAAAACATCACTACAAATAATATTGGCAAAGCTGCTTTTGTTTGCAAATGTATTTTCACTCCCAAAACTTGTTGTTCTATTCATTAGGATAATGGAAATCGTTGGATGAATACAAGCTTTTGGGTAATTATTTTCATCGTATCCCCGCCCTTACGAAAATGTAAGATTAAACAGTGTAAGCGTAAGGAAAAATTATGGAAATGAAGGTGTATTTTTCCTATAGTTAACTTAAGGAACTGATAGGAAAGAGTGATAATTATGGAAACCATTTTAGATGCTAAGGGAATTAACAAAGTTTTTGGCACAAGAAGGAACTCCTTCCATGCGCTTCATGATATTGATATAAGGGTGACAGAAGGAGAATTCGTTGGAGTAATGGGACCATCTGGTGCAGGAAAATCGACCTTACTCAATGTTTTATCAACCATTGAAGCGGCCACATCTGGAGAAATCTGCATTGATGGAACAAGCCTTACTCGTTTAAAAGAAAAACAATTAACCGAATTTCGCCGTAGCAAAATGGGGTTTATTTTCCAAGATTATAACCTGCTTGATACCTTAACCGTTAAAGAGAATATTCTTTTGCCGCTTGCCTTTACGGGTACTTCAGCAGGAGAAATCAATCACAAAGTGAATGAACTGGCCGAAATGTTCGGTATTCACTCCATTTAAGAAAAATATCCATATGCAATCTCTGGAGGACAGCAGCAGAGAACGGCTGTTTGTCGTGCAATTGTCAGCACACCAAGGATTATTTTTGCCGATGAACCTACCGGTGCCCTAGATTCAAAATCAGCCTATCATTTATTGCAAACACTTACCGATTTGAATCAAAAACAGCTTGCCACGATTCTAATGGTTACCCATGACCCTTATGCTGCCAGTTTTTGTTCGCGCGTTTTATTTATCAAAGATGGCAGTCTTTATACCGAAATTCGAAAGGGAGAGCATAGTCGAAAGAAAATGTTTCAACAGATTTTAGATATCTTGTCGACACTTGGAGGCGGCCAATATGACATTGTCTAGCATTGCTAAGAAAAATATAAAGAAAAATATCCGCCGGTATTTCATTTATTTAAATTCCATGATTTTTAGTATTTCGATATATTTCACTTTTGTTTCATTACAATTTAATAAACAACTGTTGGGAACCAGTGTCACACTCGGAAAAATACAACCGGCTTTTCAAGCGGCGTCTATTATTCTCATGATTTTTGCAGCGATCTTTATCTGGTACTCCAATTCATTCTTTACGCGAAAGAGAAAAAAGGAAATTGGCTTGTATTTACTTTTTGGAATGAGCAGGAAAAAGATTGGTCTATTACTCTTCTTAGAGAATTTGCTTATCGGGGGTGTGGCGTTAGTAATTGGGGTTTTGGCGGGAATAATGTTTTCCAAACTGTTCATGATGATTATTTTTAAGCTGATGGGCTTTTCTTTGGTTGTTAGTTTTTCATTTCGTCCACAGGCCTTGCTCCAAACCCTATTGGTTTTTCTTTTCATCATCATCCTGGCTTCTGTTTATAATTATTTCCTAATCTATCGCTTTTCTCTATCCGAGCTTTTTAAAGCTGAACGAAAAGGGGAGCGGGGGGGAGGAGGGTCGGCCGTTTTGAGCTTATTAGCTGTTTTTCTGCTAGGAATCTCCTATCTATTTTTTGTGAATCCACAAGAAATTGTTCCGATCACCAATAGTGGGATTCGTCTATTATTGTCAGCTATTTTTTTAATAATAGGTTCCTTTTTGTTTATGAATTCACTAATTACCTACATTTTAATAGTTCTACAAAAAATAACATCCATCTATTTCAAAGGGGAAAATTTACTTAGTCTTACACACCTTTTATTTCGTATTAAAAGCAATGTCATTATTCTAACGGTCATCTCATTATTAAGCAGTGTGACCATCCTTGCCTGTGTTTCAACCTATAGTTTCTATTATCATATCAACACTTTTTCAAAAAAGGATAACCCATATAGTTATATGTTCAATATGAAGGATGAAGAGCTAAATGAACAAATGCAGGAGCTTGTTGAAAAATCGGCCTCAAAAACGCTGGAATATCAAAATATTGCTGAATATCTGCCGATTAAAGCTGATACATCGGCCTTGGGCAGAATGAATGATTCTTTTCAGGTTCTATTAATATCTAAAAACACGTATCAGTCTCTTATGAAAAACAGAGGGATTAACGAGCAAATCCATCTTTCAAAACATGATGCATTCACCTTTTATGATGGCAATCTTGATGTAAAGTCCGATCCGTATACAGGAAAGACATTATCTCTACCTAATCATGAGCAGATTACGATATCTTCTTATAAACATCATTCTCTATTGAATCAGGGTGAAAAGCTTTTTCCTGTAGTTATCAGTGACACCCTATTTAATGAATTAAAAGAGAAAACTGCACCGCAAAAATTATATCTTTATAAATTGACTAATGAAAAAACTGCCAAGAAATTGAATCACGATCTCGGTCAATTTGTTAACCCTAATCGTTATGCGGAAAGTTTGCCGATCTATTCCAGCTTTTATGAGAATTATCATTATGGATTAGAAACTTATGGACTCCTCATTTTTATCGGAAGTTTTCTTGGTCTCGTCTTTTTACTCGCGACAGGAAGCCTGATCTATTTTAAACAGCTAATCGAGGCAACTTCTGATAAAGACCGCTATCGGATTCTCAGAAAAATCGGGGCGCCTGAGAAGGAGGTCAAGAAGTCTGTTGCTAAACAAGTAGGTTTTGTTTTTTTCTTGCCGTTACTATTGGCTATTACAAATAGTGCCGTCGTCACATATGTGCTAGCCGACTTTTTACAAATCAATATGTTTCTGCCATTTATTACTTGCCTGTTAGTGTATTTGATCATTTATCTTGTCTATTATGGCTTTACAACTTCTAACTATTTAAGAATTATTAAGTAATACAAAAAACAAGCTCATATGCTAATGAGCTTGTTTTTTTATAGTTTATATAGAGTATCTGACCGATCTGGAAAATAAACAACCACTTCAGTGCCCTCGTGTAAAGTAGAAAATATTGAAAGCCCATGACCTAATTTTTCTGCCGTTTTTTTGGCTAGGTAAAGCCCCATTCCTGTTGAGCGTTGATGGGTTCTTCCGTTATTACCTGTAAAGCCTTTTTCAAAAACACGAGGGAGGTCTTCTGAAGGAATGCCAATCCCATTATCCCGGATGGTTAGGTTCCTTTTTTCAGGATTTATTACAAAATGGATCTCACCATTTTTCATCGTGTACTTTAAAGCATTGTGCACCAGCTGCCGGATTATATAAGTTAATGCTTTTTTATCACTTAAAACAGTCAAAGTTGGGACATGTAAATCTACTTTAATCTTTTTGGAAATAAACGTTTTAGACTCTGCTTTGATTATTTCTTTTATCAGTTTTTCAAGGTCAAATTCTTGAATAAGGTAATCTTTATTAAATTCATTCAGTCTGGAAAAGTATAATGCCTGTTCTACATATCCCTCGATTTTATCAATTTCCTCACATAAGCTACCGGAATCCATTTTTGTTTCTAATAATAATCGGCTGACAGCTATTGGTGTTTTGATTTCATGAAACCAATGTGTCATAAATTCAAGCTGTTCTTTTGTATTTTCATTCCGTTTATGTATTTGTTTTACAAACAAGGCATCTAATTGCTTTAACGCTTCCAAATAAATCTGTTGTTCATGTGTTGCTGATTCGACTAATGAACCTAGACCATTTAAAGAGACTTGCTGCCATTTATCCAATTGATTTTTCTTATTAAAATAAGAACCTATAAAATATACATTAAACATGATAATTGAAATGAAGTCTAAGTATAGCAGGCTTCCGAAAGAGACCTTTAAGGCTGGGTCAACAGAAATTAATATTGAGATAATGAGCATGATGAAATAAAAAGTTATTAAAAGCCATTTTTGATCTGAAACATATTGCATTAAGCTCATTTTATTAGGTACCCTTGTCTTTTTTTCGTTTCAATAAAATCAGCCAGGCCAACTTCTTCTAATTTTCTTCGCAGCCGTGCAATATTTACCGTCAGAGTATTATCATCAATAAAATTCTCACTTTCCCATAGGGCTTGCATCAATTCCTCACGAGATACGATATTTTCCTTCTTTTTCATGAGTAAATAAAGAATATGGAATTCATTCTTCGTCAAATTCATTTCCTTATCCAGGTAGGAGATACTGCTTTTTTCTATATTGAGCATTAAACCCTGATGTTCAATATAATCTTTTTCCTGCTGTTGATAGGTGTAGGTTCTTCTTAATATAGCGTTGATTTTTGCCATAAGCACCTCTAGAGAAAACGGCTTTTGAATAAAATCGTCGCCGCCCATATTCATGGCCATAACGATATCCATGTTTTGTGTCCGGGAAGAAATAAAGATAATCGGAACATTTGAGAGTTGACGAAATTTGCTGCACCAATAAAACCCGTCAAAAGCTGGGAGGTTAATATCCAGCAAAACTAAATGGGGTTTTATTTCAGTTAGTTGTAAATCTAGATTTTCAAAATCTACTATTGCGTATGGTTCGAATTTCCATTTCAAAAGATGTTCAGAAATAATCGAGCTTATTTTTGGGTCATCTTCAATAATCATTATTTTGTACATTTCTATCACAACCAATTTTAGTGTATATAATCTATTATACTAATCGCTGCTTAAAATTGGAAAATTTATTAGATTAATAGGAATAAAGGAGAGTAAAAAGATGAGCTAATAAGGGGATAGTGCAAATGCATCACTTTGCTAGCAAATATATAGAATGTTGATATCAAATGATAACATGATGCTAAATAAAAAAAGAACACATCATTGAAGTGTGTTCTTTCTTATTTGACGGCTTTTCTTGTACTCTCCGACGCAAAATCGGCAATGATGACGAGAATCATATAGCATAACAATAATAAGGTAATCTCGGTATATTGAAAATAGCTCATCGCTAATTTAAATTCTATTCCTAAACCACCTGCACCGACAAAACCTACAACAATCGTTGTCCTCATGATGACTTCCCAACGATAAAGAATATAAGTAAGAAATCTTGGTAACACGGTCGGCAGGATACCGTAAAACAGTATTTGAATCTTAGACGCACCAGCAGAAGCTAGATTACGTATGGGTCTCGGATCCATATCCTCAATGACCTCCGCCCACAGCTTCCCAAGAATCCCAAAATTGTGAAGCGCAAGTGCAATCGCTCCAGGCAAAAGCCCTGGTTTAAAAATAAAAATAATCATCATCGCCCAAACTAGCTCAGGGACCGCCCTTGAAAAAATATAAATAATCCGAACGATTCCGAAGAGGGGCCAGTTATACCATTTTTTTACTGACGTCAAACTTCCATTGGCCATATTTCTAGCAGCCGGGATTACCGTAATAAAGGCAGCGATCGTTGCAAAACCAATTGCCATAATACTCATCTCGAGCGTTTCCAGCGTTAGTTTTAAAGCAGATGACCATTCGCTTGTCACCAAGAATGCAGGGTGTTTTTCATTCACCCCAACTAGGCCTCCAAAGAACTTTTTCGCATATTCAAGATTTTTATCCGATAGCAATTCCAATAAATTTGCCTTATCACCGCTAGTAATAAAAACCCAAGAACCGATAATTAGTAAAATTGCGAAAAGAGATGAACCCCAGCCAGGGCTTAATCCTCGGCGGCGCTTTCGTTCAGTTAGTACTTTTCGCACCGAATTACTCCAAACATCCACTAATAAAACAAGCACAATTAGAAAAAATACATAAGTCCAAACTTGATCATATTTCAAATCAGCAAGCGATAGCTGAATTTGATAACCCAGCCCTCCAAGACCTACAAAACTCATAATCGCGGAGGAACGGATCGAACACTCGAACCGATACATGGTATAGCTGATCAAATCCGCCCAAACGAGGGGAAGATACCCATAAATAAGGGTTTGAAGCTTGGAGGCACCAGTGGATTTTAAAGCCTTAATTGGCTCGATAGGGACATCATTTAACATATCAGCAAAAATCCGTCCAAGTATCCCTCCATATGGAATGGCAAGTGCAAAAATGGCCGCATAAGGAGACAACCCGACCGCAGCGACAAAAATCCAGGCCCAAATGAGCTCATGGATGGATCGGGTAAATCCTAAAACACCCCTAAAAAATATCTTAGATGAAAGACGAGCAACCCTGCTCGAAGTTAACGTTCCGGAAGCAAGGATACCAACGACAAACGCATATAGGATAGCAAGTGACATACCGGCGACTGCGTAAGCCAGGGTTATCCAGGCGGCCTCTAAGCCCTTCATTAAAATATCTGGTGAAAAATCTGGATGAAACAGACCTTCAAAAATCTGCAGCATCGTTGGAATACCACCTGCATGAAATAAATCAGCATTCCATTTAATGGAGAAGAGGCTCCAAATAAAAATGGCCGCCAACAATAAAGTCAGCATAAAACGATTATGCAATCGAAAAGAGGATACGAGTCTGCTCATTTTACCCGCGCTCCTTTAGTTGATAAAGGTCCGCTAACAACTCGTCCGTTACATTTTCTGTTGGCAAATCAAAAAATAATTCTCCATTTTTAAGGGCAATGATCCTAGAAAAATATTTGCGCGCATATTCCACCGAATGCAAGCTGGCAATCATCGTTTGTTTTCGTTCTAAAACGATATTCGTGAGCATGGCCAATATATCATCTGCCCGGGCAGGGTCAAGCGATGCTACCGGTTCATCCGCTAAGATTATTTCCGGATTTTGAACCATTAATCTCGCCATTGCAACACGCTGTTGTTCGCCGCCTGATAAAGTCGAAGTGATTTCGTATGCCTTGTCAGGTAAGCCAACTCGCTCAAGTGCTTGGATGGCCGCAGCTTTTTCTTGAGGAATGAGTAAAGAGAATAATGATTTCATAAACCCCCAATCAGCCAATTTACCGGCAAGCACATTATGAATCACGGCGAGTGGTCCAATTAGATCGAATTGCTGGCGAATTACGCCAACCTTTTTCGCAAAAACTGTACCTTTTCTATAAGAGGTTATGGACATGTTATCAATCAGTAAATCGCCATGCTCAAGTGTGAGCAACCCTGCAATCGAGTTCAACAGCGTTGTTTTTCCCGCACCGCTTGGTCCAATTAAGGCTACGGTTTCTCCTCTGTTAATAGAAAAAGAAAGGGAAGATAGGGCTATCTTCCGCTCATAATGTTTTGATATGCTCTTTGCTTCAATCATTTTATTTGAAGACATGTTAACACCTACTACTTAATGATCTTTAGCTCTTTCGCTACCTTTTCAATCTTTTGATAATTATCATTTTTAGTTTCTACAAATTTATCTGTTTGGAAAAAGTCCGTGATATCTTTTTGATCAGTTGTAATGGAAAGAATCGCGTCTTCTACTTTTTTCGTTGCACCTTTTCCGAATACATCATCGACATTGCTATTCATGGTCCAGTTATAGTCAAAGAAGGCAGGAGTAGTATAAAATACTTTGACTTTATTAGTATCAACCTTTCCCTCTTTTACAGCAACTTGCCAAACCGCTTCATTTAAAGCACCAGCTTTAAACGCACCTGATTCAACTAATTTATAAGTAGTATCATGTGATCCTGAAAAATTTGGTTTTCCGTCAAAGTCCGTATTTGGATTAATACCAGCTTCTGAAAGAAAATAACGTGGCATTAAATGCCCGGAAGTTGAACTTTCACTTCCAAACGTAAACGATTTTCCTTTTAAATCTTTAAGGGTATTAATTCCTGATCCAGTTTGAGTAATAAAGACCGAATGGAATTCTGCATCTCTAGGTCTTTGAGCGAACGAATCTGCATCTGGCACAAGGTTTCTTGCTTGCACACTTGTCAAACCGCCAAACCAGGCCATGTTGATTTCACCGCGTTGAAATCCCGTAACAAGGGCTGCATAGTCAACAGAAGGAACGAATTCAACCTTCATCCCCGTTTTTTCACTTAAATATTTCGCAACTGCCGTCATGCCTTTTTCTAGGTCTGCAGCATTTTGGTCAGGAATGGCACCAATTTTAAATACTTCCGTGGTTTTTTTGGTTTCTTTTTTCTGGTCACTTGCTTTATCATTCTTTTGACCGCAAGCTGCTAGTGAGAATACTAACATTGCAAGAATGATGACTGAAAGCCATTTTTTCATTATAAAATACACCTCGTTTAATTTTGTAAATAGTAGAAATGTCTTAGCCTATTTCATTATAAGTAAAGGATTTTATCGAATAAATTCAATAAATCTATTTATCCTATCAATATCCATCGATTATTTGAATAGTAAAATAGTGGTAATTAGATGAAAACCCAGTGTTAATAAGAAAATCCCCTGCTAAAGGACAGGGGGGTGATGGATTTTCTTAAACTGTTAATTGTGACCATTCTGCAACATTCCAAACTTTTGTAATCCAATCTTCATAAAAGTCTGGTTCGTGGCAAACTAAAACAACGGTACCTTTATAGGCTTTTAATGCTCGTTATAATTCAGCTTTCGCATCGTTATCAAGATGGTTCGTTGGCTCATCGAATAAGATCCAGTTACTTTCATTCTTTACTTGGATTATATAAGTGGATCTGTAAGTTAGAAAAAAAAGCTGCATCTTGATGAAAATTTACTTTTCCTAATGAAGAAGTTTAAGCAAGCCCTCTAGCTTGTACATATCCTATTTAAAAGGATTGGAAGAAGGGGAAGGCTTGGATTTTAATAAAGACGGAATATCAATTGGGACCATTTCTGGCGGGATAGTAAATTTTGGCGGGGCGGTTTTTATTTCTCCAATATCGGTTACAAAAACGGTCTCAGGTTCAGGAAGTGATAACATTGGAGGGAGCAGCACGAGAAATTTGGCACAAAATGCACCCATCCAAAATAATCTATCAGATTTAATAGAAATAGTAAGACGGAGCCTGAAATAGCTCCGTCTTTTATATTAGGACGCTTTTAACTCATGAACATTTGTTTGCTCTTTGCTCCGCTTAGAGACATTAAACACTATGTTTAAGAAAATGGCGGTCAAGCTGCCAGCAACAATCCCATTGTTGGTGAGAATCTTGATGCTCTCTGGCAAATGGTCAAAAAGGGTAGGAACAGCGGTTACACCAAGTCCCATGCCAACAGAACAAGCGATAATCAACAGATTTTCTTGAGATGCGAATTCTACTTTACTTAACATTTTAATTCCATAAGCGATAACCATTCCGAACATAGCTACCATTGCGCCACCTAGAACAGGGGTAGGTATTACTGTAGTCAATGCCGCAATTTTCGGTACAAATCCTAGGAAAATAAGCATTCCGCCCATCGTATAGATGACATTTTTACCTTTTACTCCAGAAAGCTGGACAAGGCCGACGTTCTGTGAGTAGGTGGTATATGGAAAGGCATTAAACAATGCACCGATAATACTTGCAAGACCCTCAGCACGGTAACCTTTGGTTAAATCTTTTTCCGATAATTTTTTACCCGTAATGTCGCTAAGTGCAAAATAAACACCTGTCGACTCTACCAAACTAACAATGGCAACTAATGTCATGGTAATAATCGGTGTCAATTCAAAAGTAGGGGTGCCAAAGTAAAATGGTTTTACCATATGAAACCATGAAGCATCGCCCACGGCTGAAAAATTTACTTTTCCCATAATAGCCGCTGCAACAGTGCCGGCAGCTAAGCCTAGTAAAATGGAAATGGAACGGATAAAACCTTTCGTAAATCGGTAAAGCAAGATAATAAATAGTAAAGTTCCGAAAGCTAAACTAATATTCGAAAGGGAACCAAAATCAGGGCTGCCTTGACCACCGGCAATGTTATTCATTGCAACCGGAATTAAAGTGATCCCAATAATGGTAACTACAGATCCTGTAACAACTGGAGGGAAAAATTTAATTAATTTTCCGAAAAAGCCAGAAATAAGAATCACAATAAGACCTGATAGAAGAATGGAGCCGTAAATAGCTGAAATACCGTATTGACTTCCAATTGCGATAATTGGACCTACAGCAGTAAACGTACATCCAAGGACGATGGGCAGGCCGATTCCAAAAAAGCGATTCTGCCAAACTTGTAAAATAGTTGCAATCCCGCACATTAAAATATCAATTGAAACTAAATAAGTTAGTTGTTCGCCATTAAATTTAAGAGCGCCGCCTACGATAAGGGGGACAATGACCGCTCCTGCATACATTGCCAGCACATGTTGAATTCCTAAAGAAGCGATTTTGAATGTATGTTGTTTCATTATACTAACTCCTCTACATTTTCGTTTACAAAGCTAACCTCACCGTTTGAGAGAGAAGCAACTCTTGCTAAGGATTCGACCCGAAAGCCAGCCTCTTTTAAAAGTTGAGCTCCTTCCTGAAAGGACTTTTCAATGACGATGCCAATCCCGGCAATCTGAGCGCCTGCCTGTCCGACAATTTCCACTAAACCAAGGGCAGCCTGTCCATTGGCGAGAAAATCGTCAATAACCAGCACTCGATCATCGTTTGATAAATATTTTTTTGAAAGTGAGATCTCGTTTGTTTCCTTTTTAGTAAAAGAATGGACGGTGGCTGTCAATAAATCATCGTTTAGGGTTAACGATTTCCTTTTTCGAGCAAAAATAACAGGAACCTTCATATATAAACCAGCCATCACTGCAGGTGCAATGCCAGAGGATTCAATCGTAACAATTTTTGTGATTTTCTCATCTGCAAATCTTTCAGCAAATTCTTTTCCTATTGCTAGCATTAATTCTGGATCGATTTGATGATTTAAAAAGGAATCTACCTTTAACACATGCTCGGAAAGAACCTTTCCATCCTTTTTAATTCTGTCTTTTAATAATTCCATGTTGTACCCCCTAAGAAAAATAAAAAGCCCAAAAGCCATTACCCACCTCAACATTTGAGTGGGGCAATGACCTTTGGGCTTTAACCGAAAGGAAAAAGAAAGAGTCCGAATTCACGGCTTTCTCATTACCCACTCATAGTCAGATTGTTAACGGCAATCCGGTAGAAACTTGCGGGCCATATCCCCGCGATTATATGAGTGAAACTTTTATGAATTTATTCACATTATAGCATGCTGAAAAGGTAAATCAATCATTTTTTACAAAAAAACGAATAATTAAAGTTAATTAATAACTTTCGTTCGGTTTTTGAAAGAGTTTTCATGGATGGGAACCACAGGTAAAGACAAGCATTGAATAACTATTCACTTTCCTGTACTATTAATTTATGTAGTCAGAAAATTCAAAATTAATTTACCAGGAAATACTGACTAGTCAGTAAGATTGTGAGGAGGAATGAAAATGGTTGAAAGAATACGTCCTTATTGGCCAGACCAGCTACCGGTCCAACTGGAATATTTACAGGGCGAAAAGCCGCTAGTTGATTACTTAGAACAACACGGAAAACAAAGGCCGAAGGATCTAGCTTATATTTTTTATGGCACAGAGATTAGCTGGGGAGAGCTTTTAGATTATGTAAACAAGTTCTCACATTACTTGCACCATAAAGGGGTTAAGAAGGGAAGCTGTGTTGCGCTCTACCTGCAAAACTGTCCGCAATATATCATCGCTCATTTTGCCATTCAAAAATTGGGCGGTATCGTCATCCCGCTAAACCCTATGTTTAAAGAAAATGAGTTGGTTTATTACTTAGAAGAAGCGCCGATAGAAGGAATAATTGCCGGTTCCGAAGGTATTCCCCTTATTAAAAAAGCAATCGAAAAAGTACGTCCTCTGAATTTTATTGTTATGACAAACTATGATGATTTCCTCCCAGACCAAACAGATTGGAACTTTCCTGAAGAATTTATATTTCCAAAGCTATCTTTTTCTGAGACCGATCAATTCGCTACCATTCTCCAAACTGAAATTCCCCATGATGGGAAAGAAGAAGTGGATTTATGGAATGATGTCGGTTTAATGGTATTCACTTCAGGGACTACCGGCCGTCCAAAAGGTGCGATGCTCACCTACGGGAATGCCTTATTTAAAACGGCAGCCTCGGCACAGGCAAATGGAATGAGCCAGGATGAAATACTTATGGCCAGTGCGCCATTATGTCATATCGCAGGAATGGTTATGGGGTTAAATACACCGGTTTATTCTGGAAGACCCTGTGTCTTGTTTATAAAATTCGACCCATTCGCAACCGTTGAAGCCATTGAAAAATGCAAAGTCAGTTATTGGTACAGCATTGCACCAATGAACTGGGCTATCCTACAAATTCCTGGAATTGCAGAGAAAGATTTATCGAGTTTAAAAACAAATTTAGCAACGAGTTTTGGTGTTCAAGTAACAAAAGAACTCGCTGAACAATGGAAAGAGGTCACTAACGGCTGTGTTCTTTATGAAGCCGCTTATGGTCTAAGTGAGACCCACACCTGCGATACTTATATGCCCAAGGAAAAAATTAAATTTGGGTCCTGCGGCATTCCTGTTTATGATACGGAAATTCGCATACTTAATCTTCAAACAGGTGAGGATCAGCCTCCAGGTAAACAAGGGGAAATAATCGTAAAAAATCCGGGGGTGTTTAAAGGATATTTAAACCGCCCTGATGCCACTGCCGATACATTAAAGAATGGATGGGTTCATACCGGAGATATTGGCTGCCTTGATGAAGATGGTTATTTATTTTTCCAGGGCCGAGTAAAGGAAATGATCAAATGCTCGGGATATAGTATTTTTCCTGAAGATGTAGAAGCGCTGCTTAACTTACATCCTGCTATTCGTCAATCCGCAGTCATCGGGGTTCCTGACCCGGTAAAAGGGGAAGTAGTTAAAGCCTTTGTAGTGTTGAAGGACACGGAAAAAGAAAAAGTAGCGTCTGCTGATATTATCAAGTGGTCGAAGGAGAATATGGCTGCCTATAAATATCCTAGATATGTGGAAATAATTGAACAGCTGCCAGCTACACCGTCTGGAAAAGTACTAAGAAAATTGTTAAAAGAGAATTAGGAGAGGGAACTCATGGATCATTTACAGCAATTAACTGGAGAACTTCAAGCAAAAAAAGAAACAGCCCTTTTAGGCGGAGGCAAGGATAAAATTGCGGCCCAGCATGGAAGGGGTTTGCAAACTGCACGAGAGAGAATTGAAATGTTAGCTGACCACGGTACATTCATGGAGCTAGGTATGTTAAATACCTCAGATGTGAAAGGTGCAGAGGATAAAAGCTATGGTGACGGACTGATTGCCGGTGTGGGGAAAGTGAATGGAAGACCTGCTGTTATCCAAGCGGGAGACAAGACTGTTTTTGCCGGCACAGAAGGGAATGTCCATATCCGAAAATCGAAAAGTATCCATGAATTTGCCATAAAAAATGGGCTGCCGATTTTTTCACTTCATGAAGGCGGCGGCCTTAGGATGCCGGATGGGATGGGCTCAGATGGAATTAGTGATAAGTTATTCCCGAGAGAAATGCTAACGCTTCATCGCCAAGTTCCAACGATGACGGCTATATTAGGCGACAGCTTTGGGGGGCCGACCTGGGCAGCAGTATCATCCGATTTTGTTACCCAGCTTCAAGGAACATGCATGGCGATAGCGGGACCACGTATGCTGGAGCTAGCTAATGGTCAAAAATTGTCACCGGAAGAATTGGGCGGAGTCGATGTGCATCACCGTTATACAGGACAAATTGATGAAGATGGTGCAACCGAAGAAGAGTGCATGCAGCAATTAAAAACCTATTTCTCGTACATGCCGCAAAATGCAGGAGAAAAGCCTCGAATGAGGGCAACTGCAGATGATCCTTATCGCCTGGTCGATGAAGTATTGACCATCTTACCACAGCAAAGCAACCGTGTTTATAATATGAAGAAAATCATTGATCTAATTGTAGATGATGGTATTACCTTTGAGTTTCAGAGGAAGTTTGGCAAAGGATTGATCACTGCTTTTGCCCATTTGAACGGCCATGTTGTCGGAATCGTTGCGAACCAGCCAAGTCATTATGCAGGGGCTCCAGGACCACAGGAATGCCAAAAGGCCACTGAATTTATTTGTCTGTGCGACTCCTACCATATTCCGCTCATTTTTCTTCATGATACCCCGGGTTTCCGGATCAGCAGCGAAGCGGAGAAAGCAAAGATGCCGACAAAAATTATGGTTTGGAATCAAGCGCTCGCCTTATCAACCGTACCGAAAATATCCGTCGTTATTCGTAAAAGTATCGGTGCGGCATATGGAAATATGTGCGGGCCTGGCATGGGCGGGGATTTGGTGGTAGCCTGGCCAACTGCGGAAATCAATTTTACCGGTCCAGAGGTTGGAGTAAACGTCGTATTCGGCCGGGAGTTGGCAAGGTCAGAAAATCCAAGTGAAGATCGTAAAAAACTATTAGAGCTTTGGTCCTTTGACAGTTCGCCATACAAAGCGGCCGCCAAACATTTAATCGATGATATCATACAGCCAAATGAAACAAGGAAATTCCTCTGCCAATCGCTTGAATATTTATTAACATCAAAAAGAGAAAAAAGCGAACGGCTTTTAGCAACATGGCCAACCGGAATATAACAATTTTAAAGGACAATGTTAATATTTTAACATTGTTGATTGGAGCGGATGGCGCGAGACTCCTGCGGGATATAGAGGTCACTGGAGACCCCGCAGGCGCCAAAGCGCCGAGGAGGCTTCAGGACCTCCCCGCGGAAAGCGAAGCGCAAGTAGCGGAAATCAACAGGCAAGTTAATAAAGGGAGAACCTTTCCAATGGATTGGTTCTTTTTCTTTGCAGCGAACTGATTAAAATATCCTTCTCGCGAGTTGGGCAATCTAAAATCATAAAATTATTTTTATTTTTTGTCCTCCACATATGAACATTTTATAAAAAGTGTGATAAAGTATATTACAGGAATCCTTTAATAAAGGCGTTTAGCGAAGATATCGGTGTCTTTTTGGGGTGGACAAATGTATGTATTAAAACGACAAAAGGATGCTTAGATAATATAGGGGGTATTGAAAATGTCCAGTAACATTTTGGAGCAATTTTTAAACGAAAATCTTGAAGATTTAAAAGGAAAAGGTCTTTACAATGTCATAGACCCGCTAGAAAGTCCAAACGGACCAATGATTACCATTAACGGTAAAGAGCTTGTCAATCTTTCTTCTAATAATTATTTAGGATTGGCAACAGACGAGCGATTAAAAAAAGCAGCCTCTGAGGCGATTGTTCAGTATGGTGTCGGTGCAGGAGCCGTTCGAACCATTAATGGAACCCTGAAGCTTCATGTTGAATTAGAGGAAAAGCTGGCTGAATTTAAACATACAGAAGCAGCAATTGCGTACCAATCCGGATTTAATTGTAATATGGCCGCTATTTCAGCCGTTATGGATAAAAATGATGCGATATTATCTGATGAATTGAACCATGCCTCCATCATTGACGGATGCAGACTTTCAAAAGCAAAAATTATCCGCTTCAACCACTCTGATATGGAACATTTACGTGCAAAAGCGAAGGAAGCGAAAGAATCTGGCCAATACAATAAAATCATGGTCATTACAGATGGTGTATTTTCCATGGATGGCGATGTTGCCTTATTACCTGAAATCGTAAAAATTGCCGAAGAATTTGATTTAATTACATATGTCGATGATGCCCATGGTTCTGGTGTTCTTGGGGAAGGAGCAGGGACGGTCAAGCATTTTGGTTTGTCCGACAAGATTGATTTCCAAATTGGAACACTTTCAAAAGCTATAGGTGTTGTCGGCGGTTATGTTGCCGGGAAGAAAAACCTGATTGACTGGTTAAAGGTTCGCAGTCGTCCTTTCCTATTTTCAACCTCATTAACCCCGGCAGATGTGGCTGCAAGTAAAAAGTCCATTGAGATCTTAATGGAAAGCACTGAGCTTAATCAAAAGCTTTGGGAAAACGGCAACTATCTGAAAAAAGGATTAAAGGAATTAGGGTTTAATATCGGTAACAGCGAAACGCCAATTACACCGTGTATCATTGGAGAAGAATCACTTACTCAACAATTTAGCAAGCGGTTAAATGAAGAAGGCGTTTATGCAAAAGCGATTGTCTTCCCGACCGTTCCTCAAGGTACAGGACGGGTCCGCAATATGCCAACTGCGGCACATACAAAAGAAATGCTGGATAAAGCCATTTCAATATATGAAAAAGTCGGCAAGGAAATGGGTATTATTTAAGACTAAATTGATTGAGGTGGAGGAGCATCATGAAGCGAATATTAATTACAGGTGCATTAGGGCAAATTGGCTCTGAATTAACGATGAAGTTAAGAGATATTTATGGAACAGACCATGTAATCGCTACAGATATTAAAAAGAATGACAGTGAAGCGGCTCAAAGCGGTCCATTTGAGATCGTAGACGTAACCGATTTAAAATCCATGGTTGAGATTGCCAAAAAATATAAAGTGGATACGGTCATGCATTTAGCCGCACTGCTATCTGCTACTGCTGAAGCGAAACCAGTATTTGCTTGGAATTTAAATATGGGCGGTCTAATGAATGCCCTTGAAACAGCAAGGGAGGTAAACGCACAATTTTTCACACCAAGCTCAATCGGAGCCTTTGGTCCAACAACCCCAAAGGATGATACACCTCAGGATACCATTATGCGCCCTACCACCATGTATGGGGTAAATAAAGTAGCTGGCGAGTTATTATCTGATTACTACTTCCATAAATTTGGAGTAGACACACGTGGATTGCGTTTTCCAGGCTTAATTTCATACGTTGCCTTACCAGGCGGAGGAACAACAGATTATGCTGTTGAAATTTACTATGAAGCAGTCAAAAATGGTAAATACACATCTTATATTGATAAAGGCACCTATATGGATATGATGTATATGCCAGATGCATTGAATGCGATTATCGAATTAATGGAAGCAGACGGATCCAAATTAATGCATAGAAATTCATTTAATGTTAGTTCGATGAGCTTTGATCCTGAAGAAATTGCTGCAAGTATTCGGAAGTACATCCCTGGATTTAAAATTGCCTATAAAGTGGAT
The DNA here is from genome assembly GCF_030403775.1 of Paenibacillus sp. BSR1-1. Lineage (GTDB taxonomy): Bacteria > Bacillota > Bacilli > Bacillales > Cytobacillaceae > Neobacillus. The sequence goes on along the minus strand of NZ_JAQMWQ010000003.1, from coordinate 255,806 downwards.
CCTGCCCGTCAAAAGATTGCTGACAGCTGGCCAAACTCTATTGATTCCACGGCAGCAAAAGAGGAATGGGGCTTTAAATTCGACTACGACTTAGACAAAATGACGAAAGATATGCTTGACAAGCTGCAGCGAAAATTACACATGAAAATATCCAGTTAATAAGAAAAGCGGAAGCGCCCGTCTAGCGACGTATGGCCTCCTCGAAAAAGCTCACGCTTTTTCTTCGTGCGATGCTTATGCTGCCGAAGCGTTCCTTGTGGAGCGCTCCAACTGAGATAAAGGAAACACGGAGCTCAAGTCGATTCGATGTTGACTTATCGTAGGGCGGAGTGCGAAGGACACTAGTCGCTGGGCGCTGGAGCTGACAATTCTCAAAGTCGAATTGTACGCTTTCTTATCTATAAGAAAACAGCGAAGGACGCCTTCGCTGTTTATCTTTTTACATAAATAAGCTTATCTTTTTTCTCGGTTACTCTTCCAATAATTGATGCTTGTACTAATCCATTCGAATGGAGTCCTTCTATATATTGCTGTGCATCTGATTCACTCAAGGAAACCAGGAGGCCCCCAGAAGTAATGGCATCACAAAGGACTAGCTGCTCTTCAGGAAGAATCTCTTCATAAGCAACATCATCATTTAACCATTTATGATTCGATTTTGAACCCCCAGGTACAACACCATTCTTCGCCAGGTCGATAGCACCTTCTAGTACAGGCACTTGTGAACTTGATATTTCGAAGCTCACATTGCTGCCGCGAGCCATTTCACTGCCATGTCCTAGTAATCCAAATCCGGTAACATCCGTTACAGCATGAGGGGTGTAGTCTGTTAAAACTTGGGCAGCAATTTTATTGAGCATGGCCATCGTTTCTGTGACAGCTTGTTCCTGCTCTATTGTTACGGCGCTTCTTTTAATTCCAGTGGTAAGGATGCCAACCCCAATCGGTTTTGTTAAAACAAGTACATCTCCAGGTCTTGCCCCAACATTTTTCCAAACCTTATCTGGATGGACGATCCCCGTCACTGACAGCCCGAATTTTGGTTCCTGGTCATCGATAGAATGGCCGCCAACGGTAATAGCGCCAGCTTCCTTTACTTTGTCAGCAGCACCGCGAAGAATTTCTGCCAACATATCGGCACCAAGTTTTTTAATCGGGTATCCGACAATATTTAGAACCGTTTTCGGCTCGCCTCCCATTGCATAGACATCACTTAATGAATTGGCTGCCGCAATTTGTCCAAACATATAAGGATCATCCACAATTGGAGTAAAGAAATCGACCGTTTGAATTAAGGCAATAGTGTCTGTTAATCGGTATACACCGGCATCATCGCTTGTTTCATGTCCCACTAACAATTCAGGGACAGGGTCTTGTTTTGGTAATTGACGCAAAACTTGCGCCAGGTCCTCAGGACCAATTTTACAGCCTCAACCAGCTTTAGTTGATAAAGAAGTCAGGCGAATTTTTTCTTGTTCACTCATCACATGTCCACCTCCACTTAAATAGTATAACAATTTCGCTTATAGAGGCAAAACATTTGCGGTAGAATAAGCTGTAAGATAAAATGTTTCTACTATAGAGATTTTAGAGAGCTTTAAAGGGGGTACATATATGAAAGATTATCATGTGATCGTTGAATTTTGCATGCAATGAAACTATGCACCAAAAGCCGCGAGTTTCGCGGAAGAATTATTTAACCATTTTTTTCGTGACATAAAAAAGATGGAGCTCATCCCAAGTTCCGGTGGCGCTTTCGAAGTAACGGTTAACGGGGAGAAAATCTATTCTAAACTTGATACTGGCGTTTTTCCGGATACAGAAGAAATCATTGAAATTATAGCAGCAAAATAAATAAAACCCTCATACCATATGAGGGTTTTTTAATTTTGCAGTAATACTATTATGTAAACTACTGCAAAAAAAGATTTTAAGGCAGTGTAATATAACGATTTTTTCCAAGTCCTTTTTCCGTTTTTGAAATAAATATCTCTAACACCCCGTTTTTAAAGGCAGCGCTTACTTTATGATCAATAATGGAGAAGGGGAAATCGATGGTACGTACTCTTTCTGAGGATGCTGCGGATAAAGAAGAGGTTTGTTTTTGCGCTGTTATATCAAGTCTTCGATCTACCATTTTCACAGTTATTTCTGAACTGTCATATTCATCCAGTACCGCTTCAACAATCCAATCGTCATCTGTTTCATATAAGTCAATGCGAAATTGGGTAAAATCACATAAGGATGTTAGAGGATCCAAAAAGTAATTTTTCATCCATTTTTCCACTAGTTCATAATCGATGGATCGATTTTGAGCAGTGTTCCTTTTTTTCATTTACATATCCTCCTTGCTCGTTTCATATTATTCATCAGCCATAAAAACGTGAAAATGTTATAATAAAATAAATATTTCACCTATCTAGTAACCAGCGCGAAGGAGTTTTGGTCATGAAGGAATGGCTTCGTTCGATTCCACCTGTACATGAGTTTCAGAACCATAATCGGTTTTTGTCACTCTTAGAGGTAAGTCGGTTGGATTTTGTTCAACTTTCAAAACAGATGAAAGAAGTATTAGATGATATTAGGTCTTCTATATTAAACGAGCATTGGCAAAAAGCAAACCCCGGTACAATGGAATTTATTAATGAAGTTTTTGACTTGCTTGAAAAAAGATTAAAATCTCATTTTTCTCTTACACTTGAAAATGTTATTAATGCAACAGGGACGATTTTACATACAAACCTTGGCAGAGCAAGGTTAAGCGAAAGTGCCATTCAACATGTGGTGGAAACCGCTCGCAATTACTCGAATCTTGAATATAAACTAGTGGAAGGGGAACGAGGTTCACGTCACAGTCATGTTGAAGCATTAATCCAAGATATTACAGGTGCAGAAGCGGCCATGGTAGTTAACAATAATGCCGCTGCAGTTTATCTTGTGTTAAGGGCCTTTGCTGAGAAAAAAGAAGTTATTGTATCACGCGGACAGTTAGTTGAAATTGGCGGTTCATTCCGTATTTCTTCCATTATGGAGGAAAGCGGCGCAAATCTTATAGAAGTAGGAACAACCAATAAAACTCATCTTTACGACTATGAAAAAGCCATAACCCCAGAAACCGCTATTGTTATGAAGGTACATACAAGTAATTTCAAGGTTGTCGGCTTTACAAAGTCAGTCGAGACCAAGGAATTAGTGGATTTTACCAAAAAGCTGGATCATGTGATTTTTTATGAAGATCTGGGCAGTGGTGCACTTTTCGACTTTAGAAAACATGGAATTGGCGACGAACCGGTGGTAAAAGAGGTTATAGAAATGGGAGCGGACGTTGTGACTTTTAGTGGTGACAAACTTCTGGGCGGCCCTCAGGCTGGGATTATTGCTGGGAAAAAAGAAATTATTGACCGATTGAAAAAACATCAGTTAGCAAGAGTCCTTCGGGTTGACAAGATGACACTTGCCGCTTTAGAAGGGACGTTAATCGATTATGCCCGAGGCGAAAAAGCAATGCACAATATCCCTGTAATTCGCGATTTATTAGTTCCTCTTAACGAATTAGACGGAAGGTGTCATGGTTTTGTTACAAACTTATTACAAAGAACTAATGAATATGAAACAAAAATTTTTCAAGATACAAGTCAGGTAGGCGGAGGAACCATGCCGGATGTAACATTGCCGACAATGGTCATTGCTTTAAAACATAATATCATGTCTGCCGAGCAGCTTGGTCGGAAACTACGCACCGAAACAAGGCCTGCCATTATAGGAAGAATACAAAAAGACGAATTTCTAATTGATCTTAGGACCGTTACAGCTGAAGAAGAAGCCATAATAATCGAAGCTTTAGGGAAAATTTAACTAAATAACCCCCTCATGATGGTTGAGGGGGTTATTCGTTTACATGTCATGATGTGAATTATGCTTGGCTCGGGTATGATTCCGATTCTTTACTTTATGAGAGCCGCTCATGGGTTCTGGCTGGCCGGATTGTTTTGGGGCGTTTTTACGCATATCTTTACTTGTGTTTTTGTTAGTCATTTTCATCCCTCCTAATAGTTAGGATGCAGAGCTTAACTCTTTTTATGCTGAATATTTTTTGTCGTTCTGAGCATTTTAACGGTATACAATTTTAAGGAGTGAATCATGAAATGACAGACAAGTTCCCTTATCATAAAGATAAACAGCAGGCGTTTCAAGCTGCACAGCAAGGATATGAAAATGCACAAGGTCTATTTGAGACGATTGTCAGCGATAGTGCCAGTTATGGGCATCAGCTTAAGCACTTAAAAGACGAAGTAAACGAAGCCTATCAGCAAATTGAAAATGCACTTGAAGTAGCATCTGAACATCAACGAGCTCAATTAGAGCGTTTTCAGCAAGATTTGCAGTCCATGGTAACGGAAGTTAATCAAACAGAATAGGAAAAAGCAGGCGGAATGTCCGCCTGCTTTTATTGATTTTTCTTGCGCTTTTTATTATTCATTCTTTCCTTAGCAGTTAATTCCGGTTCACTTGCCAATTCCTCATTGAAACCGGCACCTTTTCCTTGTCCCTTGGCTGCATTCATCCCTGGAATGACATGATTAGACTTTCGTTTAACCACATAATCACCTCCTAATAATCTTACTATTTCCTTTCTAGTTTTAAAAAATGACAATTAAAAAGTTTTTTGAGATAATAATAAGGAAAGTAGGTATTTTCCCATTGCAAAAATCTATTGTGCTTTGACAACATTTTCAAAATATTCAGAACAACTTACATAAAAAAGCATAAGAAAAACTTATCAACCGCAATAACTTTCTTGTTATTTACTTATGTAATTGGTTGTATTAAGATATGAATTGTGAGAAAAGTGAAGCAGGATGGGAAAATTCAATCTTTTCAACTTTTCGTGAAATTTGTTTATTTATGACGAACGAGGGGGTTTTTTACACATGGCGAAAAATGATGTATTTAACGCACGTTCTTCCTTTGAAGCAAACGGCAAAACGTATCACTACTACCGTTTAAATGCATTGGAAGAAGCAGGCATTGGGAAAGTATCCAAATTGCCTTATTCCGTAAAAGTATTACTTGAATCTGTCCTTCGTCAATACGATGGACGTGTAATTGCTAAAGAGCATGTTGAAAACTTAGCAAAATGGGGAACAAATGAGCTTCAGGAAGTGGACGTTCCATTCAAGCCAGCTCGTGTTATTCTGCAAGACTTTACTGGAGTTCCTGCAGTAGTTGACCTTGCTTCCTTAAGAAAAGCAATGGCTGACCTAGGCGGCGACCCAGATAAGATTAATCCAGAAAAGACAGTAGACCTTGTTATTGACCACTCTGTACAGGTTGATGCTTATGGATCAGCTGATTCTTTAAAAATCAATATGGATTTTGAATTCGAACGTAATGCAGAACGTTATCAGTTCTTAAGCTGGGCACAAAAGTCCTTCAACAACTACCGTGCGGTTCCGCCTGCAACTGGTATCGTTCACCAAGTAAACCTTGAGTTCTTGGCTGATGTAGTACACGTTGCAGAAGTCGACGGAGAATTAGAAGCATATCCTGATACATTAGTAGGAACTGACTCCCATACTACCATGATCAACGGTATCGGTGTTCTTGGATGGGGCGTTGGCGGTATCGAAGCAGAAGCAGGAATGCTTGGTCAGCCTTCATACTTCCCAGTACCTGAGGTTGTTGGTGTTAAATTAACAGGTGAACTTCCAAACGGTGCAACTGCAACAGACCTTGCACTTAAAGTAACCCAAGTACTTCGCAGCCACGGTGTTGTAGGTAAATTCGTAGAATTCTTCGGCCCTGGTGTGTCTGTGCTTCCATTAGCAGACCGTGCAACAATCGCTAACATGGCTCCTGAATATGGTGCAACTTGCGGATTCTTCCCAATTGATGGTGAATCTTTAGAATACATGCGCTTAACAGGCCGTGACGAAGAAGGTATTAATGTTGTAGAACAATACTGCAAAGCAAACGGCTTATTCTTCGATCCATCTGAAGAGCCAGTTTATACAAATGTAATTGAAATCGACCTTTCTGAAATCGAAGCAAACCTTTCTGGTCCTAAGCGTCCACAGGATTTGATTCCACTTTCAAAAATGAAGGAAGAATTCGTTAAAGCTGTTTCTGCTCCACAAGGCAACCAAGGCTTTGGCTTACAAGCTGATGAACTTGAAAAAACAGCGACTGTTAATTTCAACAACGGCGATCAGACTGAAATTAAAACTGGTGCAGTAGCGATTGCTTCGATCACTAGCTGTACAAACACGTCTAACCCATATGTTTTAGTGGGTGCTGGACTTGTTGCGAAAAAAGCAGTTGAACTTGGAATGGAAGTTCCTAAGTTTGTTAAAACTTCTTTAGCGCCAGGTTCAAAGGTTGTAACTGGATACCTTCGTGATTCCGGATTGCTTCCTTACCTTGAGCAAATCGGCTTCAACCTTGTTGGTTACGGCTGTACTACATGTATCGGTAACTCCGGTCCATTAAAAGAAGAAATTGAAAATACAATTGCGGAAAACGATCTATTAGTTACATCTGTTCTTTCAGGTAACCGTAACTTTGAAGGCCGTATTCACCCGCTTGTTAAAGCTAACTACTTGGCTTCACCACCGCTAGTTGTTACTTATGCGCTTGCTGGTACAGTGAACATCGACTTCGCATCTGAACCAATTGGTAAAGATAAAGACGGTAACGATGTCTTCTTCAAAGATGTCTGGCCAACTACTGCTGAAGTGAATGATGTTGTTAAGAAGACGGTTACTCCTGAATTATTCCGTAGAGAATATGAGAACGTCTTCGGCGACAACGAGCGTTGGAACGAAATTAAGACTAGCAATGAGCCATTATATACATGGGATGAGGATTCTACTTACATTGCAAACCCTCCATTCTTTGAAGGCTTATCACCAGAACCAGGCACTGTTGAGCCATTAACTGGACTTCGTGTTGTAGGTAAATTCGGTGATTCTGTAACAACTGACCATATTTCACCTGCAGGAGCGATCGGCAAGAATACTCCAGCTGGTAAATATTTGTTAGAAAAAGGCGTTCAACCTCGTGACTTCAACTCATACGGTTCTCGCCGTGGTAATCACGAAGTCATGATGCGCGGTACTTTCGCAAATATCCGTATCCGTAACCAAATCGCACCAGGCACAGAAGGCGGCTTCACTACTTACTGGCCAACTGGCGAAGTTACATCTATTTACGATGCTTGTATGAAGTACAAAGAAGACGGCACAGGCCTAATGGTTCTTGCCGGTAAAGATTACGGAATGGGCTCTTCACGTGACTGGGCTGCGAAAGGTACAAACCTTTTAGGCATCAAAACAGTTCTAGCTGAAAGCTTCGAACGTATCCACCGTTCAAACCTTGTGTTAATGGGCGTACTTCCACTTCAATTCAAAGATGGAGACAGTGCTGAAACACTTGGTTTAACTGGTAAAGAAACATTTGAAGTTCAGGTTGACGAAAACGTAAAACCACGTGATCTTCTAAAAGTAACCGCTACTGACGAAGCTGGCAACAAGAAAGAATTCGAAGTTCTTGTTCGTTTCGACTCTGAAGTGGAAATTGATTACTACCGTCACGGCGGCATACTACAAATGGTTCTTCGTGAGAAATTACAAGCATAATCTCTATGTAAAAAACACCATGCGTCCTTGCATGGTGTTTTTTTCTTAAAAACTGTCTTGATCGAAAATGACGGTGTAAGCGTGACGTCTAATGCCCAAATAGAATAAAAATAGTATTTTACGGTAAATATAGGATGCTCCTTATGCCCATGACTTTCCGAAATGAGGGGAGACGGTAATTAGGAGAGGCTCCTAATGCTTATGCACTCAAAAAATGAACGGTCACGGTAATTAGGAGAGGCTCCTAATTCTCATTCACGCCAAAAATGAATGGTCACGGTAATTAGGAGAGGCTCCTAATTCTCATTCACGCCAAAAATGAACGCGCTCGGTAATTAGGAGAGGCTGCTAATGCTCATGCACACCAAAAATGAACGCGCTCGGTAATTAGGAGAGGCTGCTAATGTTCATGCACACCAAAAATGAACGCGCACGGTAATTAGGAGAGGCTCAAAATGCCCATGCAGGCCAAAAATGAACGTGCACGGTAATTAGGAGAGGCTCAAAATGCCCATGCACGCCAAAAATGAACGCGCTCGGTAATTAGGAGAGGCTGCTAATGCTCATGCACACCAAAAATGAACGGTCACGGTAATTAGGAGAGGCTCTTAATGCCAAACAGTTTCAAAAATCAAGGGCGACGGTAATTAGTAGCGATACATAATGCCCCCATTTACTTAAATTAACGGTCACAAAAAGCTCTTTATTAATTTTGTCATAGGGGAAAAAGAAAATGATTCAAAATATCATAGCAGAAAGATATAATATCTTAGCCTCTGAACTAATGCCGATTAGTACCGGATTTCATAATTCAGTCTATTCCCATGATCATACCGGTAACAATTTAGTTTTTAGAATCTCAAATGGAACAAGAAGAAGTTTATCTGGGCTCGAAAATGAATTAAAATTCGTATCAACTTTTGAAGAATATGGTATTTCAGTATCGAAACCAATACTTTCTAAATATGAACGTATGATTGAAGAAGTGGAATATCAAAAACAAAAGTTTTATGTTGTTGCTTTTGAAAAAGCTGAAGGAGTTCCAGTCGATGTAACAAACAAAAAAATCTGGAATGTTACTTTATTTTACAATTGGGGTAAGTTGACAGGTAAGATGCATAAGGTATCTAGTAAATTGGATGCCAAGTTGGACAGACCCAAATGGACAAGAAACCAACCTGATCTTCTTAGGCTTATTCCGAAAATATCTTCAACTATGATTGCTGACCGATATCTAGAACTACTTGAATTCCTAAAACGTTATAATGAAGACCCTAATTTGTTCGGTCTTATGCATAACGATTTTCATCAGGGAAATTTCATGGTGAATGACGGCAGGATTACCGTTTTTGATTTTGATGATTGTGCCTATCATTGGTTTGCCTATGATTTAGCCGTTTCCTTTTATCATGCCTACTGGCAGTCTACATCTTTTGTCCCTGAGAGGACTGATTTTAGTGAGACTTTTTGGGTTCAATTTCTAAATGGTTATCAAACAGAACACCCTATTAGCAGACACCTGCTTGAACAAATTCCTATTTTCCTGAAAATAAGAGAGATTTTTTTATATGTTTTATTTTTGGAAAAGTGGGATTTGCAGCATCTTGAGGATTGGCAAACCTTTACATTAAAAGATCTAAAACAGAGGATAGAGGATAAAATTCCGTATTCAACTGTTAATTTTGAAGAATTGATTGACAAATTTATCTGATTTTCAATAAAATGGAACTATCAAACGAAAAGGAATGAATTTGGGCCGATGAAGTTATAATCTTATTTTTCAGTACATGATTCGAATAACGAAAAATGTTGAACCTGAAGAATAGGATAAGTCTGTCCTTTTTTATGTCCTGATCGTATAACGATGTATATATAGCCTTTTTTAGGCTTATTTGTCGACCGATCATACATAAAACTCTCTTCAGGTTCTTATGAAGGGAGTTTTTTTATGAACCAAATAATAAAAGTATCTGGATTAAATAAAAGTTTTAACTTTGTGAAAATACTCGAAAATATTCAATTTGACATAAAAAATGGGGAAAGGATTGGACTGGTGGGGTATAATGGCACTGGCAAAACAACGCTGGCTAATATTCTTTCAGGAAAACTTCCCCCTGATAGCGGCCAAATTGAGGCTTCCAAAGATTTTAAGATTGGGTACCTATCGCAGTCGATTGATTACGAAGTTAGTGATTTTCAACAGTCTCTTGCCATGAACAAGGAAACTGAATTTTTTAAGCATGCAAGTGAACTTGGTCTTAAGAAAGCATATGAATGGGAAGAGAGTCGTTTAACCCATTTAAGCGGTGGTGAAAAGCTGAAGCTCGCCTTGTCTATGATCTGGGCTTCAAAGCCAGGGTTTTTAATATTGGATGAACCTACAAATCATCTGGATTATAAGGGAATTGAATGGTTGATATCTGAATTAGACAAATTTTCAGGGGCTGTACTTATCATCTCGCACGATCGTCATTTTTTGGATAAGACCGTTACCAGGATATTTGAATTAGAAAATAAGAAAATTCATTTTTTCAATGGGAATTATAGCGAGTATCAAAAGCAAAAACAAAAGAAGTTTAAAGACCATATGCACCAATATGAAGTACAGCAAAGAAAAGTAGAAGACATCGAACTGCAAATGGAGCAGCTTAAATCATGGTCTGATAAAGCTCATAGTACTTCTACGAAACAAGGCAGAGATTATGGCACGAAGGAATATCATCGCGTTAAAGCGAAAAAACGGGATGCGCAAGTAAAATCAAAAATGAAACGGCTGCAAAATGAATTAGATAACAATAAAATTGAGAAACCAATGGAAGATGCAAACGTAAGATTTCAGTTTGAAACCGACGGAAAAAGAGGAAAGCGAATTATTGAAGCGAAGAAACTTTCCATGACATTCGAGGAGCGGGATCTTTTTCATGATGCTCATTTTTATATTATTCACGGTGAAAGAATTGGTCTTTTAGGTGAAAATGGCTGCGGGAAATCAACCTTAATTAAAATGATTCTAGGCCATATTGCTTCATCGGGAGGCAATCTATGGACAAGTGACTCCCTTAAAATCGCTTATTTAAGCCAAGATGTGGATGATTTGCCGTCTGATAAATCGGCGCTTGAAGCATTAGGATATACGGATAGAGAAAGCCTACTTCAAGCCCGTACCTTGTTAGCGAATCTAGGGTTGAAAGAGCAGCATATCACAAAGCCCATTAACACGTTAAGTCTTGGTGAAAGAACAAGAGTCAAATTGGTTGATATGTTAGTACGGGATTACGATGTCCTCATCCTTGATGAACCCACCAACCATTTGGACTTGCCAAGCCGCGAGCAGCTTGAAAAAACTTTGAGCGAATTTACCGGGACCATTATTACCGTTTCCCATGATTATTATTTTTTAAATAAACTTTGTGACCGATTGCTTGTGTTTGAGGAACAAACGATTAAACGAGTTGAAATGAACCCTGAGGAATATTTAAATAAAGATAACAAAAAGAATGATCATCATGAGACTTTGTTAATTATAGAAAATAGGATTGCCTCCATTTTAGGAGAATTATCGATTCTTGATCAAAAAGACCCGAAATATCTGCTTTTGGATCAAGAATTTAACGACCTTTTAAAACAAAAAAGAAAAATAATTGGTTAATATGTTGAAAAGAGCAGGGCGGACCTGCTCTTTTCAGTCTTAGATATAAAATATCGGCGAATCGAAATTTCCTCATTTATTTTGTATTAATTCAAGTAAAGCTCTCTCTTTTTCTTCCTGCATCCCGGATTTCCAGTCATCTGCCGACAACGTACGTGTCTTTTCCCAAGCATAAATATCAGCAATACTTTCCTCAAGAGGTCTAAAGGTAAGTCCGCTTGAAACAGCCTTATCAATATTTATGGAAAAGGTTCCTTTCCAAGGCTGCTCTACATCAGGTGAAATCGGATAATTCTCAGGAACATAAAGAGGCATTTCTGTCCAAGGCGCCACTCCTTGATCAGCCAAAAATTTCTCATCTGCCCAAACCAGTTCAGCATTTGAGCCCGTTATTTTAATACAGGCATCCAGAAACTGCTTCATGGTTAATGAATAATCAGGCCCTGTTGCATTATAAGTCCCAGCCGCTTGATTTTTCATCATCGATAAGATCCAGTTCGAAAGGTCTTGGTTATCAATCAGTTGTACTCTGCGTTCCGGATTACCAGGTGCCAAAACCTTCCCACCCTTAGAAATTCTATGTACCCAATAGGGAATGCGGTCAGTATAGTCATTTGGTCCAATTAACTGTCCAGCGCGAATATTTAACGTTCGACCAGGTAAATTTTGCGAAGCTATCCGTTCACATAATGCTTTGAAATGCCCATAATATTCATAAACAGGGCCATTTACATCTTTTGTGAGTTCATTCGCTTTCTCCAGGGTCATTTCTAAAACAGGATAAGTTTCATCCAAATTTACAGGAATCCAATCTTTATAGACAGAAATACTGGAGATGAAGGTATATTGATTCACCCGGTCCTTTAAAACTTGAGTTGAATTTTGTACTGTAAACGGTATAAAACCGCTGGTATCCAAAACAGCATCCCAATAGCGATTCTCCAATTCCTTCAAATCACCAAACCGATCGCCCGTAATAAATTCAACATCCTTTAAACCCTTATTTTGATTTCCGCGGTTAAAAACGGTCACTTCATGGTTTTCCGCTAAAGCCTCCTCAACAAACGTTCTTCCTAAGAAACGGCTGCCGCCTAATACGAGAATTTTCATAAAAAATCCCTCCTCAACGTAAATTCATTTTACCAATTTTCAGAAAATAATAGAAACAAAAATGATACGGCCATAATAAAAATTAAAAATATTGCATCTCCTCAAGATATTGTTACAATATCTATGGTATGTAAGAAAATTCAGCTTTAGATGCAGACTTATACATATAGAAGTGGAGATGATTTTTAAGTGGAAAGCTCATTTTTACAATCGGTTTATTACGAAAACGGAATATTAAATATATTAGATCAAACCAAAATTCCAGAGATCACGGAGTTTCTAGAAATCACGAAAATTGAAGATGCCTGGGAGGCAATAAAACAATTGAAGGTTCGCGGCGCACCAGCCATCGGGATTGCTGCGGCCTATGGATTATTGCTTGGCATAAAAGATGCACCAGAGAACTCCTTTGACGAATTTTATTCTGTATTTAAAAAACAAGCTGACTATTTAGCGACTTCCCGGCCAACAGCAGTCAATTTATTTTGGGCTTTAAAAAGAATGGATGATTGTGCCAATAATGAAAAAGACCTACCCGTTGCCCGAATTAAAGAAGCACTTGAAAATGAAGCCCATTTAATCCGTACAGAAGATGAAGAGGTTTGCCGATCTATTGGCGAGCATGCTTTAACACTTCTTCATGATGGGATGGGTATTCTAACACATTGTAATGCTGGCGGTATTGCTACAGCCAGGTACGGAACAGCTCTTGCACCGCTATATTTGGCGCAAGAAAATGGCTGGGATATCAAAGTGTATGCGGATGAAACAAGACCATTATTGCAAGGAGCCCGGCTGACAGCATGGGAGCTGATGCAAGCAGGAATCGATGTCACCTTGATTACCGACAGTATGGCCGCCATGGTGATGCAAAAAGGCTGGGTGCAGGCTGTTATTGTAGGATGTGACCGCGTGGCTGCCAATGGAGACGTAGCCAATAAAATTGGAACCTATGGTGTGGCATTACTGGCCAAAGCCCATGATATTCCATTCTTTGTTGCTGCTCCAACCTCAACGATCGACTTAGAAACGAAAACAGGTGCAGATATCCCTATTGAAGAAAGGGAGGCTTCGGAAATTACGGAAGGGTTCGGGAAAAGAACAGCCCCAGAAGGTGTGAAGGTTTTTAATCCGGCGTTCGATGTCACTCCACATGAATTGGTGTCAGCAATCATTACGGAAAAGGGAATACTAAAAGGGAATTACCAAGAAGAGCTTCCAAAACTTTTTAAAAAGTAGAGAACAGAAGCAACTATGATATCAGCAAGGTTAGGTTATAAAATAACGTTTACGTTGTCACAGAATCGGCATAACCAACCTTTGTTTCAATAGGAATTATAGTGTAAAATCAATGGTAGCAAATATGATTGGATAAAGGAGGGAGTCGGGTATGATGAAAAAAGTCATTGCTGCTGTGGTTTTAATCTCATTACTAACTGTAGCAATTGTACAGGCTATGGAGAAAAAGACAGAACAACCCGATACCGCAAGTACTGCTTCAGTGAATAAGGAAGGCTTAGCCATCGGGGCTAAGGCGCCTGATTTTGAATTAAAAACATTGACTGGTGAAACAGTCAAGCTATCGAACTTAAAAGGAAAAAAAGTTATGCTGAACTTTTGGGCAACATGGTGCCCGCCTTGTAAAGCTGAAATGCCTGAAATGGAGCAGTTTTACAAAGAAAAGGATAAAGATCTTGTCATTTTGGCAGTCAACATTGACCCGCAATTGGAAGTCCAGAAATTTGTGAATGAAAACAAAATCACCTTCCCAATCCTTCTTGATGCTGAGGATAAAGTCAATGAAGCTTACCAAATTTTATCGATCCCTACTACTTATTTTATAGATAGTAAAGGCATCATTCAGAATAAATTTACCGGAGCCATGACTCTTGATATAATGAAAGATAATGCAAGTAAATTAAAGTAATGGAAAACGTTGGTATAATACCAGCGTTTTTTTTTATCTTATATAAATTTTCAAAAAGTTGTAATAATTACAACCGTTTCCGGGCATAATAACTGTTAGAATAGGAAATAAGGAAGGTGATAGTAATGAGAAAACCTAGAAAACGCTCATTCGCAGAACTAGTATCAGAAAATAAATCTCAACTTTTGAAAGACCATGCTGCAATGGAAAAAATCGAACAGCGCTTAGAAGAAAAACGCCTCGGAAAAGCGGAGTAATCACAAAGTTTGCCAATCATGGTTTGTAATCCTCATGGACAAAATATAACCAAGGAGGGATTATGACTATGGGTAAAGGCTATCAAACAAAACGTTTTCGTCCAGATCATCTTGGGACACAACCTAAAGGAATTAGTGGAAATAAAGGAAACAAAATGAATGATACATCTGGCAAGCATGCACAGGTAATTCAAACAAAAGGTGAATAATTTTTATTGGATATAAGACCCTCAGGCTTAAGCCCGCGGGTCTTTTTTGTTAAGGCTCTTTTCGTAAACTTTGTTGCTACCAGCACTTGTTAAGAGGCCTTTACAAAGTTTCTAGGCAATTTTCGCAAATGTTCTTACGAAAAGATGCCACGAAGAATCTAGTTAACGGGTTGATGAACTTATACGAAAAACAACAATCTTTGCGAAAATAGCCTTAGTTGAAATTCTTCACATATTTTTTACCCCCCATGACAAACTATATCTGTACCATTTATATTGAAGGAGGATTTACAAATGGAACAATACAATAACCAGCCAAAACCGGATGATCGCAGCGATAATGCTGAAAAGCTGCAAGCCATGATTCAAAATACTGAGGACAATATTCAAAAAGCAGAGCAATCCCTTTCTTTTACGGATAGTGAAACACAACGCCAGCAAATCGAAGAAAAAAATGAGCGCAGACGTGAGAGTGTTGAATCATTCCGAGCAGAAATCCAGGATGAGACCTGAGAAAATTTAGACTTAAACGGGTAAAGGATCTAGTCGAACAGGACGGATCCTTTTTTTAGGTTCAGGACTTGTATTATGGTAAGATAAAAGGGAATTTTTTATAAAGAAGTGATGATATTGAATCAACAAATTAACAATCAAGTAATAACAGAGCAGCACATCATCCGTTGGAAAACAGAATTGGACCAAAAGGGTTTTATATCTGATGAAAACCTATTGATGAGTTTGTTAGGGAAGGAAAAAAATCCACTAACACGATCAAAGCTTTTAACCTTTGCAGCGATTTCACGAAAAGCGCGGAATAAAAAGGATTCATTGGCCGATTTTTGGTTTGACAAAGCATTGGAGTTAAATCCACATAATCAAAAAGCCAAGAAATATTTGCTTCAGTCTGATTGGAATAAATGGAAGGATATATTGACACAGCTTTCTTTTCCATCGATTAGGGAAACAGATAACCGCACCGCTAAAAAGAAAACCGCTGAAGAATACATACAAATTTGCCAACGATTTTTATCAGTGGCGGACGATTCCTTAATTGAGTTGAAAAAGGAAAGGAACCTTGCCACTGGGCTGACAGACAATAATATTACCGCAAAGTATCAAATGCTTTTTGAGTTGCTTTCTGCTGCGATAGCCGAAACCGTCAGTTTGTTAAAGGCAGCAGAAGAATATGACCAGTCCATCACCGGAGTGTTTCATACCTCCACCTTTTATGATGATTTAAAAGCACATTTGGCAGCTGTGGAAGATCTTAAACTGCAGTGGCAAAGTCATTTTCAAGAAAAAGAAGACATCAAAGAAACTTTTGACACTGCCTTGGACCAGCTGAACACAATGATCGGAATGGATCAGGTAAAAAAACGGGTCAACGATTTTTATCGATTTATCAAGTATCAAAAGACCCGCAAGGAAATCGGTTTCCAAATTAAAGATGATTTAAGCCTTAATATGATCTTGACTGGGAATCCGGGAACCGGGAAAACCACACTTGCCCGCCTATTGGCTAAAATTTATCACGAATTAGGTGTGCTTCCACATGAAGAAGTGGTCGAGACGAATCGGGCACAATTGGTCGGGGCCTTTGTCGGTCAGACTGAAGAAAACATTAAAGCAGTCGTTGAACGCTCTATTGGTGGAGTGCTGTTCATTGATGAAGCCTACAGCCTTAAACGGGAAGGCCAATCAGGAAATGACTATGGACAGGCGGCTGTAGATACACTTGTTTCGATGATGACGAGTTCGGAATACGGAGGAAAGTTCGCTGTCATATTAGCCGGATATCCGGAAGAAATGCGATCTTTTTTAGATGCAAATCCTGGTTTACGAAGCCGCTTTCCACAATCTAATTTCATTCATCTCCCTAATTACTCCAACGAAGAATTAGTGAGGATTGCTGAACAAATTGCTTCAGAGAATGACTATTTTATGACGGAAGAAGCGAAAATCGAAATGGTTAACCGATTGGATATGGAGCGGGTGGATGACACTTTCGGAAATGCTAGAACCGTTAAGAACATTGTTATGGATGCTATTTTTAAAAAGGGCTCAGAAAAACAGGTTAACAACGATGAATTCATGGATTATATGATGTTAAATAAGGAAGATTTCCTGATTGAGAAATCGAACACAGTAGATTCACCAAAGGATCAATTAAACAGGTTAATTGGTTTAAATTCCATCAAAAATGAAATGCATGCACTGATTTCTTTTGTAAAAATGCAGCAGTTTAGACGGAATCAAGGACTGCCGACAGTACCGATTCAGCTTCATGCTGTTTTCACAGGAAATCCAGGAACGGGGAAAACAACGGTTGCCAAACTATATGCTGAAATGCTGAGAGAGTGTGGCATTTTAAAGAGGGGGCATCTGATTGTCGCCAGCCGCGCCGATTTTGTAGCAGGCTATGTGGGGCAGACTGCAGGGAAAACAAAGAAAATGATCAGGCAAGCCCTTGGGGGAGTTCTGTTTATCGACGAAGCCTATTCACTGCTTGGCCACACAACCGGTGATTTCGGGAAAGAGGTCATTGATACCCTTGTCGATGAAATGACAAAGCATAATGAAAATTTGGTTGTCGTGCTGGCAGGATATCCAAACGAAATGGACGAATTACTAGAAAGTAATCCCGGTCTCCGTTCAAGGTTTAAAAAGTTCTTTTTCTTCCCTGATTATTCTACGGAAGAAATGCTGTCCATTATGGAAGTCTATGCAGGCCGATTCCAATATCAATTGACAAAAGAAGCAAGTACGTTGCTGCGTGAAACGTTGGAAGCTGAAAATTTCAAAGGGAATGGCCGCTTTGCAACCAATTTAGTCGATGAAATCATTCAAGCACAGGCTGCTCGATTAATGACAGGGCAGGAAACAAATCTCCTAGAAATGTCATTATTTCTGGATTTGGCCGATGTTATAAACGCATTGATGAAATGTAAATAAACGAAAAAAGAAAGGAACATTTTTGTGGATAATTATTTTGTTTCTCATAGAGAAATCCAGCTTTACTACGCAGATACCGATATGATGGGTGTCATTTATCATGCTAATTATTTAAAATTTTTTGAGTTAGGCCGAACAGGCTTTATTGAAGATATTGGTTATAGTTATCTTTCAATGGAAGAAGCAGGCTATTATGCTCCCGTCTATGATATTCAAATCACCTACAAAAAGCCGTTAAGATATGGTGATAAAGCTTTCGTCAAAACATGGGTTGAACTAAATGATGGAATTAAGACCATCTATGGTTATACCATTTTCAACGGGGATGAAGAAGTATGTGCCGAGGGTAAATCCACCCATATTATTGTTAGAAAAGATAATTTCAGACCAACTTCTTTTAAAAAGACATTTCCGGAATGGTATTTAAAGTATGAGGAAATTAAGAAAAAGGATTGAAGCATTGGGGTGAATTAATTGGCTTTTGGCATAAAAAGGCGAGAGTTAATCGAATGGAAAAGGAAAATCGATAACGGGGAAATTGCATTTTTAACCCATTACTGGCTGGATGACCGTTTCCCTGGCTGTAAGACTGTAACCAAGGTGGGCTGTTCGGATCTTGAAAAATTGGCAGAATGGGGGATTAAATACGGTTTGAAAAAAGAGTGGATTCATCACCGAATCGACGGCTATTCTCATTTTGATTTAATTGGCCCTCGCCAGCAAGAGATTCTTAAGCAGGAAGGTTTAACGAGGCATATATGGATGAACGGCACAGTTGAGAAATAAGGACTTTTCAACTGTGCTTATTCTTTTAATCCATTTTTTTATATTCAAAGACAGGTTCCTCATAATCAGAATGAAAATTAATGACTAAATCATGATTATCAAAGTACCACAAGTCTTTTTCTTCAATATAAAAAGTAATCCCATCTAGATTTGCGGCCGCACCGATATCGACTGGCTCCTCGGTCGAAACACCGAGTGAAAATCCACTTTGAACGGTGCTGCATCCGCCATACCTTACAAAAAAGCGGACAAAGTCACCATTATTAATATTGAGTTCTTCGATATACCACGCTGCTGCTTCTTTTGAAATGTGTATTTTCATGCGGTCTCCTTTCCTTTTTCCTCATTGTTATTATAAATGATAACTCTATTTAGGCATAACGATAAGATTTATTAAAAATCACCGCTATTTGAGCCACTGAACCATGTGGGATTGGATTTCCTTGTATTTTGCTTCCGCATTTTGCAGTCCAAAGCCGCCTGCTTTTTCTAACGGTACGACACGAAAATGATGATTTTTCTGACTCGTCACATAGGTTGGATAAAAAACAGGATTTGAAAGCTCTATCGAATTTCCTTTGTCGGAAATGTGTTTGAATATATCAATGGTTGCTAACCCGCCAATATCTTTGTAATCACCGTGCTGGGCTGAAATAAAGTTGCCTAAGGAATATACAATGAATGTTTTTCTGCCATCGCTCGTTTCAATCCAATCCATCGGCTGAAGGACATGGGGATGCGTTCCAAAGATGATATCAACACCTTCATTCGCTAGAAATTGTGCTAAATCCTTTTGTTCTTTCGTCGGGATTCGCTGATACTCATTTCCCCAATGGATGCTCATCACCACTACATCCGCTTCTTTTCTAGCACGGTGAATTTCTTCCTTCATCACTTCTCGATTGATAAGGTTAACGAGAAAATCCTTTCCTTTTGGAACAGGGATGCCGTTCGTTCCATATGTATAGGCTAGGAAGGCAAGCTTAATGCCATTTTTATGGACTATCCTTAATTTTTGGTGATCTTTTTCATCAAGGAAGCTTCCAACATGAGGTAAACCGATCGAATTCAAATAAGCAGTTTCGGACTGAATTCCTTTTTCGCCTTTATCGAGTGTATGATTATTAGCCGTTGAAACAATATCGACTCCCGTTGCAACAAGGGCATCGGCAACCTCATGGGGACTGTTAAACATTGGATAGCCTGATAGCCCGAACTCTGTTCCTCCTAACATACTTTCTTGATTTGCCGTAAGGACATCTGGATTTTCCAATAATGTCTTTACATTTTCAAACATTGGAACGAAATCATAGGAAGCTCCATTGAAGGCATCCTGATAAACGTGATTGTGGATCAGAATATCCCCGATGGCACCAAGTGTCACCTTTTCCTGCAATTCTCGATTTTCGATCAAGGAAGGCCGCTGTTTATGTTTCTGGAAAGAGTGATTATTTTCTTTTTTGTCCGTATTTTTTTGCTGAAGAAGGATGTAAACGGTTCCGATAATACAAATAGATATAATAATAAAAGACTGTACAATGACTCTTTTTTTCATATGTACTCCTATTAATGGTAGGTTTCTTATTATTACTATATAATATTTCAGGTAAATATTAAAATAATGCTGCAGAAATAAAGAAAAGCGGAGGTCCAGCTAATGGCGGCTCCGCTTTTTTAATGAATTGGCAGTGTTAAACTTGCGTGTTGATTTCCGTTCCAGGCGCGAGCGGTTCACGGGCGGTTCGGGGAGCCTCCTCGGCGCAAAGCGCCTGTGGGGTCTCCCCTGTCCCGTACTCCCGCAGGACATTGAATTGCATCCTCGAATCCGCCCACGCACGAAGGAAATGCGTTAGCATTTTCGAGGAGTCTCGCGCCTTCCACTCCAATCAACAGGGGTAAAACATCAATAATAATCTTTAACACAGCCAATTAATTATTCATTTTGGTCTATTTCCAGAAGGAACTCAATTAATTCATCAAAATCTTTTGTGACCTTTGGTTGAGTGGTATCGGCGGGTTGAGAAGGAGAAAATTCAACAATAAATTCATTCACATCATTACTGTCTGATACTACCGTTGAAAAATGATAGTCGATCTTTACTTTTTGCATCCAAAACACCCCCAAAAGGTACTGTTATATAACTTTATTTTACCTTAAATCATACGGGCTGCATGGAATAATTATGAAAATTCTATGAAAAAAGGCCCTAAAGGACCGTTCAGTTCCTTTAGAGCCATTTAATTTTGGGTTCAGTTTTATTGATTATTCTTTTAATGTTTGCCCGGTGCCGGTAAATGACAAAGGTTACTATTAATATTACAGCAATTAGTAAGGGGATGTCCCATTCTCGAGTAAACCCTGATATTAATGTAAAAAGAATCGCAATAATTCCTGCAATCATCGAAGATAGTGAAACATATTTCGTTATGTATAGGCTAATAAAGA
The DNA here is from genome assembly GCF_030403775.1 of Paenibacillus sp. BSR1-1. Classification (GTDB taxonomy): domain Bacteria; phylum Bacillota; class Bacilli; order Bacillales; family Cytobacillaceae; genus Neobacillus. Next base: position 234,833 of record NZ_JAQMWQ010000003.1, on the reverse strand, counting down.
AAGCAATTAGGACCGCAACAAACATCCATGGTGCGCAATACAGAATTACACCGGCAGAAGTGGCAACTGCTTTCCCACCGCGAAACCCGGCAAAGATGGGATACGTGTGTCCGATAAGAGCGAAACCTCCAGCTAATAGAGGATTTATGTCAAGATGAAATAAATGTGGCAATGCTGCTGCTAACGTTCCTTTCAATATATCAGCCAGGGTAACAACTAAACCTGCTTTTACCCCAAGGGTTCGAAAGGTATTGGTACCGCCTAAATTCCCGCTGCCATGCTGACGGATATCGGTCTTATAAAACACTTTTCCAATAATTAAACCTGAGGGGATAGAGCCGAGCAAATAAGCCAGGATCAAGACTAAAATAATTTGAACCATTGATAATTTCTCCTTCTATAAAAGATCCAGTTCTTCTATTTTACCATGTATTTCTGAAAAAACACTATGCAGCTTGGATATAAACATGAAAAAACACCTAATAAAGAAAAATATCTTCTCAATACCCAAATGATACCTTACGATAGAATCAAGGAGGAACTATCTCATGGCACGCATTGAATATCAAAAGTCAAAAACAATTTCACCAAAATTAATTCTCGGTGGATTGATAGGGGCAGGTTTGCTTATCATTTCATCGATTTTTCTATTTTTCTATCCTTTTGCCTCGACAGAGAAAATAACTTATTTTAAAGGGGAAAATCCGATACTGTATAATGGGAACCAGCAGGGAAATGGCATTGTTGAAGGGAATACTGTGTTTGTCCCGCTTACATTTTTACAAGAACAAATAGATCCGTCCATCCTTTATGATCAAAAATCAAAATCTGTGATTATTACTACAAAGGACAAAGTTGTTCAAATGCCGACAGATTCATTATCCTATTTTGTCAATCAAAAAGGGGTTACCTTACAGTTGTCACCAATTCTATCGAAGGACGGAAAAATTTTCGTTGCTATTGATTCAATCCTTTCATTCTTCCCCATAAAATACAAGCAATTACCGGGAAGTGAAGCCATTTGGGTTCAGCGTGATGGTGAAAAATACGAGACTGCAAGAATAATAGATAAGGACGTTAAGGAAGAAAAGCTAAGACTTCGTAGTAAGCCTACATGGCGATCACCCTACACGGCTGATATGAAAAAACAGGAAGCCGTGATTATTGAAGGTGAAAAGGAAGATTTCTATCTTGTTAGGAAAACCAATGGCATTAGTGGATATATCAAAAAAGAATACGTCCAGAAGGGGAAAGCAGTGAGAATCACGATAGACCAAGAAAGTAAGACCTTTCAGCTGCCGAAATTGAAAGGACCGATACAATTAACGTGGGAAGCAGTTTATAAGAAAAATCCTGATACTGCAAAAATCCCTGAATTGACTGGCGTTAATGTGGTATCACCAACTTGGTTCTCACTAGCCGGAAGTGATGGAACGTTAAAAAATCTTGCTTCTCTTGACTATAGCAAATGGGCGCATGGGAAAGGCTATCAAGTTTGGGGAGTGTTTTCTAATGCCTTTGATCCAAAGCTCACAGGCGAAGCATTTAAAGACTATGAAACAAGGCAAAAGATCATTCGCCAATTGCTGCAATATAGCCAGATGTATCAATTACAAGGGCTTAATTTTGATATTGAAAATGTAAATCCAGAGGATGGTCCGCTCGTGACCCAGTTTATCAGGGAAGCAGCACCATACTTGCATGAAGCTGGATTGATCGTTTCTATGGATATTACCTTTTCGGCCGGTGAAAATAACAACTGGTCATCCTTCTATGAAAGAACGAAACTCGCTCAAATTGCTGATTATTTAATCGTGATGGCCTATGATGAACACACAAGTGCTTCCACTGATGCTGGTAGTGTAGCAAGCCTTCCATGGGTCGAAAGCAATCTAGAGAAACTGCTGACAGAGGTTCCAAATACAAAGTTAGTCCTTGGTGTTCCTTTATATGCGAGACTTTGGAAGGAACAAACGAAGCTAGATGGAACGATGGAACTAACTGCTGAGGCACTAGCAATGGATAAGGTAAAAACATGGATCACTGAAAAGGGATTACAGCCCTCGTACGATGAAGAAAGCGGTCAAAATTATGCAGAATATTATTCAGAAGCTGAAAAAGCCACCTATAAAATTTGGATTGAAGATGTACAGTCCTTACAAAAGCGAGCAGATTTAGCAATTAAATATAAGCTTGCCGGCATTGGTACCTGGTCAAGGTATTTTGGCGATCAAACGGCATGGACTGCATTAAATTTGGATTCGAGCAAAGCGATTACTCAAAAATAAAGGCTTAATAAAAACCGGCTGTTGCCGGTTTTTTTCTAAAGTAAGAACAATTAGAGTCAATTTTATTACAAAAATATGGAGAATTTTCTAACGATTTGTTAATCCGTTGAAAGCCATGGAAACGCCCAATATAATTAAAATATACAACCATACATAATGAAGAATAACCGGCCAGATCGAACAAAAAAATGGTCGGTTTATCTTTATATTCCAAGAATATTTCTAAGGGAGTGAGGGTGATGAACATGCAAACGGAAAATGATTTAAGTTACCAGGCATTGTTAGAAAAATATGAAGAAACCATTCAATTAAATCGTTATTTGGAGAAACGGATTGAGGAGATTGCCGCAGAAAACAAGCAAAAGGAGAACCTGTTAATTCAGCAATCGCGCCTTGCTGCAATCGGGGAAATGTTAGCGAGTATTGGCCACCAATGGCGGCTGCCTTTAAACAGTTTAACCCTCCTAATCCATGATTTAAAGGATGCCATGGAATATGGGGAAATTAACGACAAATACTTAGATCGATTCACAAGGGACAGCATGAGTCAAATCACACAGATGTCAGAGACAATAAATGATTTTCGGAAATTTTACAAATTTAACAAAGAAAAAACCACCTTTTCTGTTGGTGATGCCATTGAAGAGGCTTTGTCTATTTTTTCTTTAAGCCTTCAGAACCATGGGATTGTGGTCCAATTTGAATACAGGGGTCAGCAAATGGCTTATGGAGTACCAAATGAATACAGCCAGGTCGTGCTTAATATCTTAACAAACGCACGAGATGCCTTTATACATAAGGAAATTCCTAATCGAAAAATCATCATAAAATTAACGGAAACCGATAACATCATTAAAGCTGACTTCATCGATAATGCCGGCGGGATTGACTCTGCACATATCCATCAAGTATTTGAGCCATATTTTACAACGCGCACGCAAGGCACCGGCCTCGGACTTCATATGTCCAAACTGATTATTGAGAAAATGAATGGCTCTATGAGTGTAGATAATACCAGCCATGGTGCCCGATTCAGTATATTACTGCCAAAGGTATCTTGTTTTTACTAACAATCCATCCAAATAAGTTTTTCCTGTTAGAACAGTTTATTATGTTTTTTTGCTAGAAAAAGGTAAACTAAAAGGAAAATATAATTAGGAGTGGATCCCAATGGCGATTGAAAATCCTAGCCGTGATGAAATCAAAGGTATTTTAAAAAAGGCAAAAAGAATTGCTGTCGTAGGATTAAGTAATAATCCGGACCGTACTTCTTATCAAGTTTCAGCGGCTATGCAGAATGCAGGCTATGAAATCATTCCCGTCAACCCTACCATTGATGAGGCTCTGGGTGTTAAAGCGGTGGCATCATTGAAGGATGTAGAAGGTCCAGTTGACATTGTAAATGTGTTCCGCCGCTCCGAACAGTTGTTTGATGTTGCGAAGGAATTCGATGGAATCGGTGCACCGGTTTTTTGGGCCCAGCAAGGCCTTGTCAATGAAGAAGCCTATGAATTCCTAAAGTCTAAAGGATACACTGTTATTATGGACCGGTGTATTAAGGTTGAGCACGCGTTAACAAAATACTAAATTTTTACCAAAAAGCTGCTTATAAAATATGCGGCTTTTTACTTTTTTTCGCCCAAAAAGGCACCAAAATCAGATGACAAAAATATGTAGTTAGAAAATACTTATTTGCCAAATCGAAATAAATCGCTAAAATAAAGCATAGACGCCGCAAGAACTTGTGGTAAAATTATGTAGCAAACACTCGTTCTAATTATTATTTTTCACATAGAATGAATTCACTTTTTTTATTATAGCATGTTAACGACGTAAAATGTTTTTACGTTTTTTCGGGTATGAAAGGGGTATTTTAGTGGCAAGGAATCAGCAAGCTTTTGATTATAATGATGACGCCATACAGGTTCTGGAAGGTTTAGAAGCCGTTAGAAAGCGTCCAGGAATGTACATTGGCAGCACCGATTCACGGGGACTCCACCATCTCGTCTATGAGATAGTGGACAATTCAGTCGATGAAGCGCTTGGCGGATTTGGTGATCACATCATTGTCAAAATACACAAAGACAATTCAATAAGCGTAATCGATAAAGGCCGCGGTATGCCTACTGGGATGCATAAAATGGGGAAACCGACTCCAGAGGTCATCTTAACTGTTCTCCATGCAGGGGGAAAATTTGGCCAGGGCGGTTATAAAACTAGCGGTGGTTTGCATGGTGTTGGTGCATCAGTCGTCAACGCATTATCGGAGCGGCTAACTGTAACAATAAAGCGAGACGGTTTTGTCTATGAACAACAATTTGAACATGGCGGGAAGCCAATCACTACACTCGAAAAAATCGGCAAAACCAATCAAACGGGAACTACGATTCATTTTAAGCCGGATCCCACGATTTTTTCGACCACAACCTATAATTTTGAAACCTTATGTGAGAGGTTACGAGAATCAGCGTTCCTGTTGAAAGGGCTCAAAATTGAAATCAATGATGAACGTAATAACCTTCATGAAGTTTTTCATTACGTAAACGGAATCGAAGCCTTTGTTGAGTATTTAAATGAAGAAAAAGATGTTCTTCATCCTGTTGCTAGCTTTGATGGTACACAAAATGGAATTGAAGTTGAATTTGCCTTCCAATTTAACGACGGCTACTCGGAGAATGTGTTATCTTTCGTCAATAATGTCCGCACGAAGGATGGCGGGACACATGAAGCAGGTGCTAAAACCGCGATGACAAGGGTGTTCAACGATTATGCCCGTAAGGTTGGCTTGTTGAAAGAAAAAGATAAAAACCTGGACGGTTCCGATATTCGCGAAGGCTTATCAGCTATTGTCTCTGTTAGGATTCCGGAAGAACTGCTCCAATTTGAGGGGCAGACAAAGGGAAAACTAGGTACGAGTGAAGCACGGTCTGCTGTAGATGCCGTTGTTTCGGAGCAGCTTTCCTACCTGTTAGAGGAAAATCCTGATATTAGCTCTCTCCTTGTCAAAAAAGCTATTAAAGCTTACCAAGCACGGGAAGCAGCGAGAAAGGCCCGCGAGGACGCAAGAAGCGGCAAGAAGCGGAAGCGTTCGGAAGCCGTATTATCAGGTAAATTGACACCAGCCCAGTCGCGGAATCCACAAAAAAATGAGCTTTATCTTGTTGAGGGTGACTCAGCAGGCGGTTCTGCCAAACAAGGCCGTGACCGCCGTTTTCAAGCGGTCCTTCCTTTAAGAGGTAAAGTTATTAATACCGAAAAAGCGAAGCTGGCGGATATATTTAAAAACGAAGAAATCAATACCATCATTCATGCAATTGGCGGTGGTGTAGGGTCTGATTTCAATGTGGAAGATATCAATTACGATAAAATTATCATTATGACCGATGCCGATACAGACGGTGCTCATATTCAAGTCTTATTGTTAACATTCTTCTACCGCTATATGAGAGCGCTCGTCGAAGCAGGAAAAGTGTTTATTGCCCTGCCGCCTCTATATAAGGTGAGTAAAGGGACCGGTAAAAAAGAAATTATTGAATATGCATGGAATGAAGATGAATTACAGGGTGCCATGAAAAAGGTTGGCAGAGGTTATATGATTCAGCGCTATAAGGGTCTTGGTGAGATGAATGCAGATCAGCTATGGGAAACGACGATGGATCCAGAAACACGTACCCTTATTCGCGTTAAAATTGATGATGCTGCAAGAGCAGAACGCCGTGTTACCACTCTTATGGGTGATAAAGTAGAACCACGCCGTAAATGGATTGAAAGTAATGTGGCTTTTGGATTGGAAGAAGATGAATCTATTTTAGAAAATGAAAATATTACAGTTGTTGAGGAGGGTGCTGAAGGATGAGTGCAAACGAAAAATTCCGCGACTTACCTCTTGAGGATGTACTAGGCGATCGATTCGGAAGGTATAGTAAGTATATTATTCAGGAACGTGCCCTCCCGGATGCTAGAGACGGTTTAAAGCCAGTACAGCGAAGAATTTTATTCGCGATGCATGTCGAAGGAAACACCCATGAAAAAGGCTTCCGTAAATCAGCCAAAACCGTTGGTAACGTTATCGGTAATTACCACCCTCACGGTGATACCTCCGTATATGATGCGATGGTACGGATGAGTCAGGATTGGAAGGTCAGAAATGTTCTTGTGCAAATGCACGGAAACAACGGAAGCGTTGACGGTGACCCGCCTGCTGCCATGCGTTACACTGAAGCCCGTCTTTCCGCGATAGCTGCTGAGTTATTGCGTGATATTGATAAGCAAACAGTAGATTTTATCCCAAACTTTGATGATACATCTTCGGAACCAACTGTTTTACCAGCAATGTTTCCGAACCTCCTTGTTAACGGATCGACCGGAATTTCTGCAGGTTATGCGACCGATATCCCTCCACACCATTTAGGAGAAGTCATCGATGGAGTAATCTTTAGAATGGATAAACCCGATGCTTCTGTTGATGAACTAATGACGATCGTCAAGGGTCCTGATTTCCCTACAGGCGGTATTATCCAAGGAATAAATGGAATTAAAAAAGCCTATGAAACTGGTAAAGGCAAAATCATCGTCCGCAGCAAAGCAGAAATTGAAGAGGTACGGGGCGGGAAACAGCAAATCGTGATTACTGAAATTCCGTATGAAGTAAATAAAGCCAATCTCGTCAAAAAAATGGATGAATTTCGTCTGGACCGTAAAGTAGAAGGAATATCAGAGGTCCGCGATGAAACAGACCGAACTGGCCTTAGAATTGTTATTGAGTTAAAAAAAGATGTAGATGCAGAAGGCGTCTTGAACTATTTATATAAAAATAGTGATCTTCAAGTAACATATAATTTTAATATGGTAGCTATTCACAATAAGCGTCCAAAATTGATGGGTCTTCGAGAATTATTAGATGCTTATATTGAACATCAAAAGGAAGTTGTGACAAGAAGAACACAATTCGACCTTAATAAAGCCAAGGAACGTCAGCATATTGTCGAAGGCTTAATGAAAGCATTATCGATTCTTGATGAAGTAATTGCGACCATCCGTGCATCGAAGGATAAACGTGATGCAAAAGACAATTTAATCGCCAAGTACGGCTTTACCGAGCTGCAGGCTGAGGCAATCGTTTCTTTACAGCTTTATCGCTTAACCAACACGGACATTACCGCTTTAAGAAATGAAGCCGAGGAATTAGCGAAGAAAATTGAAGAGCTTACAAGCATTCTAGCGAGTGAGACAAAACTGCATTCTGTTATCAAAAAAGAATTAAAAGATGTGAAAAAGCGCTTTGCTGATGAACGCCGTTCAAAAATTGAAGCAGAAATTGAAGAGCTTAAAATCAATCTTGAAGTGACGGTTGCCAGTGAAGATGTCATTGTGACGGTTACGAAAGATGGTTATGTAAAACGGACAAGCCAGCGCTCCTATGCAGCATCAGGCGGACAGGACTTTGCAATGAAAGAAACCGACCGTCAGCTGGCACAGCTGGATATGAATACAAAGGATGTCCTGCTCCTCTTCACCAACAAAGGAAATTATTTATTCTGCCCAGTTCATGAGCTTCCTGATATCCGTTGGAAAGACCTTGGCCAGCATGTTGCCAATATTATTCCGATTGATCGGGATGAAGAAATCATTCAGGCGATTCCGGTAAAGGATTTTGAAGCAGATGCATTCTTAGTCTTTGTGACCAAGAATGGAATGGTTAAGAAAACCGAGCTTAAAGCCTATAAGGCTCAGCGTTACTCTAAACCGCTTGTTGGCGTGAATTTGAAGGATAATGACCAAGTGGTTGATGTGCATTTAACGGACGGGGCCAAGGAAATTTTCATCATTACCCATAATGGTTATGCTCTTTGGTTTGATGAAGAAGAAATCAGTATTGTTGGTCAGCGTGCAGCAGGAGTGAAGGGCATTAACCTTAAGGATGGCGACTTTGTCGTTGGCGGAAAAATCATTTCCCCAGACAGTAGTGAAACTGTTGTCGTTGCGACACAACGCGGTTCTGTGAAACGAATGAAATTGAAAGAATTCGAAAAAGCTACACGCGCAAAACGCGGAGTGGTAATCCTGCGAGAGCTTAAATCCAATCCACATCGGATTATGGGATTTGTCACAGCTAATGAACAGGATGAAATTTATATTCAGACGGATAAAGGATATACGGAAACGTTAAAAACAGCGGATCTTAAATTTAGTGATCGTTACTCGAACGGTTCCTTTATCCTTGATGAAGGTGAAAATGGAAAAGTGACAACCGTTTGGAAAGAAGAAAAACCAGATACTCCAAGTGAATAATTGTTTAATAAGACTCTCTTTTAAAAAAGGGAGTCTTTTTATTTGAAGGCTCTGTTAATGGGTATTGTTTATATTTAACACTGTTGATTGTAGCGGAAGGTGCGAAGACTCCTGCGGGAGTACGGGGCAGGGGAGACCCCGCAGGCGCCAAAGCGCCGAGGAGGCTCCACGGCACGCCCGCGAACCGCTCGCACCTGGAGCGCAAATCAACAACAATGTTTAATTGAAAGGCGCATGAATTCTAATCAAATTTTAATCTAAAAATTCATAATTAAAATTGACGATACCGCTTTGCGAGAATATAATTAGGCTACCTAATTATTAGGTATATAAATTAAATTAGAGGTGTGATTATGGCAGACCGTGAAAATCCCACTGTGCAAAAACTACTTAGATCCTTTATTCAATTCAGAAAGACGGGATGGCATGATAAAAAAATAAACGGATATAATCCGAGCGAGTACAAGGTACTGGCTGTTATTTATGAGGGGGCGAATAAGAAAGAAACAGAAATGAAGGTTTCTGAAATTAGTCAAATATTAGAGGTAACCCCTCCGACGGTAACCCAAATCATTAATAACCTCGACAAAGGAGGTTTAGTCGAACGAATGATAGATCCTCAAGATCGGCGTGCCGTAAGAATTAAACTTACTCCAAAGGGAAAAGAACTCACCGAGAACGCTAGAAAGGCATTTTTTGAAAAATATCTGGGACTAGTTGATTACCTAGGTGAAGAGGACAGTGAAAAGCTAGCGGAATTATTAAACAAAGTCCATAGATATTTTTATGAACTGAAACGTTAAATAGAGGGAGTGGAAGAACCTTGTTGAAATTGAGCAAATTCCTTAAGCCATTTCAATTATCGATTATTTTAGTTTTAAGTCTAGTCCTTCTACAGTCGATATCAGAGCTTTATTTACCCACCTTAATGTCTGATATCGTTGATAAAGGTGTTATCAAAGGAGATACAGACTACATCTGGAAAATTGGCGGTTATATGCTGTTGGTTGCGTTAGGAGGGATGGTTTGTTCCATTACCGCAAGCTTCTTTTCTGCAAAAGCTGCATCAGGCTTCGGAAAATTACTTCGTACAAAAGTCTTTTCTCATGTAGGCGGTTTTTCCTTGCATGAGTTTGATAAACTTGGAACTGCCTCTTTGATCACAAGAACTACCAATGATATAACACAAGTGCAGCAGGTTTTAGTGATGATGCTCAGGATGATGGCAATGGCACCAATGATGTGTATCGGCGGCATCATTATGGCTTATTCAAAAGATGCCAAATTAACATTAGTTCTTGCAGTATCGCTGCCAGTCCTCGTTTTGGCTATCGTGATTATTGCAAAAACGGGTATTCCTCTTTTTAAAGCGATGCAGATAAAACTTGATAATCTAAATCGGGTATTGAGAGAAAATCTAACGGGGATTCGTGTCATTCGTTCCTTTAACCGTATCCAGCATGAGAAAAACCGCTTTAATGAGGCCAACTGGGATTTAACACAAACAGCTATTAAGGTTAATAAAATTATGGCGTCAATGATGCCAATTATGATGGTTGTCTTAAATCTTACTTCCGTCGCGATCATTTGGTTTGGCGGCATACGGATCAGCAATGGTCATATGCAGGTCGGGGATATGATGGCATTTATCCAGTATGCGATGCAAATCATGTTCTCGTTCATCATGTTGTCCATGATGTTCGTCATGATCCCAAGAGCGTCAGTATCTGCTGTTAGAATAAACGAGGTACTTGAGACTACCGCTGATATTACGGATCCATCGAAGCCGTTATCAAGTGAAAGCAAAAAAGGTCAGGTAGAGTTTCAAAATGTTACCTTTAGCTACCCAGGTGCAGAGATGCCTGCCATCACGAATATCTCTTTTTCGATGAACCCAGGAGAAGTGACAGCCATTATTGGCGGAACCGGTTCAGGTAAATCGACACTTATTAATTTAATTCCTCGTTTTTATGATGTGGATAGTGGAAAAATCCTGGTAGACGGGATTGATGTGCGTGAAATGACGCAAGAAAATCTTAGATCAAAAATTGGTTTTGTCCCCCAGCAAGCTATTCTTTTTACAGGTACCATCGCTGAAAACATTCGATATGGAAAAGAACATGCTTCGGAAGAAGAAGTCCAACATGCGGCAAAAATCGCCCAAGCTTCTGATTTTATCTTCACAATGGAGGGTGCATACGATGCCGTTATCGCCCAAGGGGGAACGAATGTTTCGGGTGGTCAAAAACAGCGTTTATCTATTGCCAGGGCACTGGTTCGTAAGCCAGAAATTTATATCTTTGATGATAGCTTCTCCGCATTGGATTTTAAAACCGATGCCAAACTGCGTGCCGCATTGAAAGAAGAAACCATCGATTCCACCGTTTTGATCGTGGCTCAACGTGTGAGTACGATTATGGATGCAGATCAAATCATTGTCCTCGATAATGGTGAAATTGTTGGAATCGGGAAGCATAAAGACCTTTTAGAAACAAGTTCTGTATATCGTGAGATTGTGATGTCACAGCTTTCGGAGGAAGAAATCGCATGAGCAATGAGACGAATAATCAAAGGCGGGGACCGGGTTTCGGGCCTGGAGGACGCGGATTTGGACCTGGCGGCATGGGAATGCCTGTCCAAAAAGCAAAGGATTTTAAAGGAACGCTAAAACGATTAATTGGCTACCTAAAACCCCATAAATTTCAGCTTCTTGCTGTATTGGTTACAGCAATCATAAGCACCATCTTTGCCATTGTCAGTCCGAAGATTATGGGGAAAGCCACCACGAAACTATTTGAAGGCTTAATGAAAAAGATAAGCGGTGTCCCTGGTGCAAAAATAGACTTTGACTACATCGGTCAAATCATCCTGCTGTTAATTGGATTGTATATTTTAAGTGCGATATTTTCCTATATTCAGCAATATATAATGGCAGGAGTAGCGCAAAAGACCGTTTATAACCTCCGTAAAGAAGTGGTAGATAAGCTTAATCGTTTGCCATTAAAGTATTATGATTCGCGGACCCATGGTGAAATACTTAGCCGTGCGGTCAATGATGTTGATAACATCAGTACGACTCTGCAGCAAAGTTTGACTCAGCTTATCACTTCGGTTGTTACATTAGTTGGAGTTATTGTGATGATGCTTACCATCAGTCCTTTAATGACACTAATTGTGGTAGTTACGCTGCCGCTCAGCTTTGTGGCCACCGCTAGTATTGCAAAAAAATCACAAACCTTTTTTAAAGGACAGCAAAAATCGCTTGGCCAGCTAAACGGGCACGTTGAAGAAATGTACACCGGACATAAAGTGGTCAAAGTATTTGGCCATGAGAAAAAGTCGATTGAAAAATTTGAGGAAATCAACGAGCAGCTTTACCAATCAGGCTGGAAGGCACAATTTGTATCCGGGATGATCATGCCATTAATGTCGTTTATTAATAATATTGGCTACGTATTAGTATCTGTGGCAGGTGGTATTTTAGTTACAAAAAGGGCAATTGAAATTGGTGATATTCAAGCGTTTATCCAATATGCCCGCCAATTCGCCCAGCCAATCACTCAAACGGCGATGATTGCGAATGTCATCCAATCGACAATAGCCAGTGCTGAGCGTGTTTTTGAAATATTGGATGAAGCCGAAGAAGTACCTGAAGCCATTGCGGCGAAAGAGATTTTGGAGCCAAAAGGTGAAGTAAAATTCGACCATGTTTCATTCGGCTATAAAGAAAATGAACCATTAATCGGTGACATGAATATCGATGTGAAGCCTGGGCAGAGGGTGGCGATTGTTGGTCCAACCGGTGCTGGAAAAACGACGCTGATTAACTTGTTGATGCGCTTTTATGAAATTAATTCCGGTTCAATTTTAATAGACGGTATCGATACTCGGGACTTAAAACGGGAGCATCTGAGAAGTTTATTTGGGATGGTGCTGCAAGATACATGGCTGTTTAACAGCACGATCCGCGACAATATTGCCTATGGAAGAGAAGGTGCGACGGAGGAGGAGATTGTAGCGGCAGCAAAAGCAGCCAATGCCGATCATTTCATCCGAACCTTGCCAGAAGGGTATGACACCATTTTGAATGAAGAAGCCTCCAACATTTCTCAAGGTCAAAAGCAATTATTAACGATTGCCAGAGCGATCCTCGCTAATCCAGCCATCTTAATCCTTGATGAAGCAACAAGCAGCGTTGACACTAGGACTGAGATCCAAATACAACGAGCAATGAATCACTTAATGCAGGGACGCACAAGTTTTATTATTGCTCACAGGCTTTCAACGATTCGTGATGCTGATTTAATCTTGGTGATGAATAATGGAAGTGTGATAGAAAAAGGAACTCATGTAGAACTGCTGGAAAAAGGCGGGTTCTATGCGGATTTGTATAATAGTCAGTTTACTGGCGGAAAATCGATGAAGAATGTAGGATAGAGAAGGGGCGTTCAGGGAGTCTATAGACTTCCTGAACGCTTTTTTTGTGTCTTTTAGGCGGGGAATAGGGGGTGTAATTCCAATTTATCGCTTGAATTGTAGAAATCGATTTGTTTTTTGTAGAAATGGTGCTTGATTTTGTAGAAATCCGCTTAAAATTTGTAGAAATAAGCGTATTATTTGTAGAAATCGACTTAAAATTTGTAGAAATGAAGTAGGTAAAAAGTGAAATTTTTTATTCTGTCTCACTTTCTTAAGTATACTTGGATTTTGAGATGTTTTAAATTTTGTTTATTATAATTATATTATGTAAACTTATTAATTCAAAAAAACTGCCACAGCAATGGCAGCTTTTATTCTATTTGTTCCTTCGGCATATCCATTTTATCAACCGCAATTTTTAAATCATCATTCTTAATATGCGTATAGATCATCGTCGTTTGAATCGATGAATGACCTAACTGGCGTCTTAGCTTTGGCACATCATTTATTTCAGCATGATATCTAGTTGCAAATGAATGACGCAGCTTATGTACGGATAATGACGGCTTGCCAAATGCAGCAGCATATTTTTCAATAAGATTTTCAACGGCTCTAACTTTTAATCTTCGTGATTTTACTTTAGGACCAGTTGGTCCACTAACAAATAATGCTTTTTCATTTTTATCAACATTGTATTTGGCAGTTCTGACTGCTAAATATTCTTGGAGGTCAGCCATAGCTACTTGACTAAAATAAACGAATTGTTCTTTATTTCCTTTTCGGATAACTCGTACACAATACTTGTTATAATCAATATCGTCTAAATCAATTCCGACCAGCTCTGAAAGGCGAAGTCCAGATCCTAGTATTAACGATACAATTGCAGTATCACGTTCTTTATTTAATTGATAAAAGTAGGATAATCTCTTGTTTTCTTTGGTCAATTCACCATAATCATTGGCAATAAATAAGCGGAATTTCTCGTATTCATCACCAAGTAGAATCTTTCCTTCCATTTTCGTAGCTTTCGTTTCCATGCTTTCTTTAACTTCATTAAAATCAATTTTCGCCATGATATTCCGATTAATATAAGGTTTTAACTCCGATGTCTCAGCAATATTTTGAAGGTAGTTGAACAAGGATTTTAATGCGGATAATTTACGATTTACGGTCAGTTCTTTATTATTTAATTGGAAGTTTAAAAAGTTAAGAAATCCGTCAATCTCTATCACAGTCAATCGTTCTAGGCGATCTAACGGAATATCTTCAATTCTACCTTCAAATAGACCTTCACTAAGCATCCAATTAAAAAAGATTTTGTAATCATGGCAGTAATTATACAGGGATGCGGTCGAAAGATTTCTTAATTTATGATTTATGTATTCTTCAACATACCACGGCAATTCTCGGAGCAAGGCTTGAAGTTTTTTGAATTTTTCTTGTTTTGCCTGATTAACCATAATAACACCTCCTTAAATATTTTACTTCATGATATAAACTGCGTCAAATTTATATTTTACGCAGTTTATATTTTTTAGATTAAAGTATTAAAATTAATCTAACGTCAATTGTTCATTAAACTCTCTGTTATCCCAGCGTCTCTTGAATTCAAGAAACTGTTCCTATTTCTTTCGGAACGACAAGAAAAATTGAAATCAAAATTTACTTTGTATGAACAAAAAAATAGAACCTACGCAAGGTTCTATTTGAATAATTTATATGACGTTTAATTTTTTTATTCTTTGATAAATTCCTTTGTACTTCTCATTGTATCAATTGGGCGGACTAATTTTTCTATTTCTTCACGTTTAGGCTCTAAAAATGGTGGTAAAGATAATTTTTCCCCAAGAGTTTCATAAGGTTCATCCCCCATAAAACCAGGACCATCTGTAGCAAACTCGAATAAAATTTGCGGTGCCACTCTTGCATATAACGACTCAAAAAAGTGACGATTTACATAACCTGAAGTATGGAATCCAAAACTACTCATTCGTTCAATCCATTCTTCTAAAACAGAGCGATCCTCAACACGGAATGCTGCATGGTGAACCGTACCAAAACCTTGCCGGGCTTCAGGAAGAATGGCATTATATTCTACAATGACCGAGGCACCATTCCCGCCTTCCCCCACTTCAAATAAATGGAATGACCCTTCTTTGTCCGTCTCTTTAAATAATAGGACTTTTTCCATCATTTCTTTAAAGTAATCAAAGTTGGCAATACGGATAAAAACAGGTCCTAAACCAGTAATTGCATATTCCAGTGGAATTGGTCCTTTTTGCCAAGGTGTGCCAGATTCCACTCCTTTATTGAATTCATCTGAAATCAATTGATATTGCTGATCATCAAAATCAACGAAAGAGAGAGTTTTCTTACCAAATTGTACTTTGATTCCAGTATGTTTGACTTCTAAACGATCAAAACGCTTTACCCAGTAGTTTAATGCTTCATCACTCGGTACACGGAAAGATGTCTTTGAAATCTCGTTAGTACCATGTACCCCTTTCGGAATGCCAGGGAAATCGAAGAAAGTCATGTCTGTGCCTGCGCTGCCTTTATCGTCTGCAAAGAATAGATGATAGGTTTGAATGTCATCTTGATTGACCGTTTTTTTAACTAGACGCATACCTAAAACATAGGTGAAAAATTCATAGTTCTTTTCTGCACTGCTAGTAATTGCTGTTACATGGTGTATTCCTTTTAGATGGTTCATTATATATCCCTCCTGGATTTATATTAAAATTAAGGGTCTTAACTTTACCTCTACAAATTTATGTTTGAAATTAAATTTCCCCTTTTAGGGGAAAAGGTCTCGTAAAAGAACATTTTTATTAGAATAAAAATGCATCTAAGGCATATTGACCAGGACCGACCAAAGCTATACCAATCGCAACTGAAAGCAAAGTTAAGTTGTATTCATATCCATTAGCTGTTGCCCATAATCCGTTAGGTGCATGAACCTTCACAATCGCCATTACCATAGTCCCTGCAATCAAAATACCGGCAAGTGGTGTTAATAGTCCTAATGCAAACAATAGTCCCCCAATAAGTTCTGCTAACCCTGCGAAAAGAGCCATGGTTACTCCTGGTTTCATGCCGATGGATTCGAACCATCCACCGGTTCCTTTTAATCCATAGCCACCGAACCAGCCAAATAATTTTTGAGCACCGTGACCCACAAATAGTAAACCAATTACCAAACGAATAATTAATAAGCCAATATTTATCATCTTATAATCCTCCTAAATGTTATTTATCTCGAATTCGAGATAATGTATTAAAAAAAATGAAAGTTTATACTTTATTCTTTATTCCTTATTCCTTAACTTCCTTTATTGGATCATAAATAGTTTTAGCTGTTTGCATTAATATCAAAAAGGGCAAATTTGAGCATTTCCTCTTCATTTAGTACACCCCCTTAAAAAATCTCGAATTAAAATATCTTGAATATGAGATAATAATAATACTTATAAATCTTTTTGTCAATACCCTTAGGATAAAGTTTTAAATCGCTAACAAGTTTAATAAGTTTCTCATCCTGCAATTTATACATTCGTCTACATTTTAACCTTTTGATTTTAGGACTTTCATTTCCCTCATTAACGACAAGAAGTCCTAAATAAAACCCCAAAATGTTGATTTAAAGGGATTTTTAATTTAGGACTTTTATGTCGTTATACAGTGGCTCCTAATGAGCTAAAACATTTGTGTTCTCTCGTACCATTTCAATAAAATACTTCATAACTCTAAGATCCTCTGTTAATTCCGGATGAAAGGAACATCCTAAGAATTGGCCTTCTCGTGCTAAAACAATGCGCTCTTCATGTTTTGCGAGAATTTCAACGTTTTCGCCTGCTGCAACGATATGCGGCGCCCGGATAAAAACAGCAGGAATATCCTTCCCCACTCCTCTTATGGACATCTCGACTTCAAAACTATCCACTTGGCGACCAAATGAATTCCGTTCGACGACGACGTCCATCACCCCTAGATGAGGCGTATCAAAGCCAACGATTTCTTTTGCCAATAAAATCAGGCCTGCACAGGTTCCAAACATCGGAACTCCCGCGGCGGCTAAAGCACGAATGGGTTCAAGCAACTCGTATCGGTCCAACAGTTTCCGCATTGTTGTACTTTCTCCGCCAGGCAGTACAAGACCATTCAATTCTTTTAGATCTTCAGCCGATTTAACTGAAATGGCCCTGCAGCCAAGCTCTTCAATTTGTCTTATATGCTCTCTGACTGCACCTTGTAAGGCAAGTATCCCAATTTTCAACATATTACCAACCACGTTCCTGCATACGTTCACTTGCATTTAGCGTTGCAATATCAATACCTTTCATCGGTGTCCCTAACTCTTTTGAAATTGCAGCAATTAGTTTATAGTCCTGATAGTGCGTCGTTGCTTCTACAATGGCACGTGCGAATTTTTCTGGGTTATCAGACTTGAAAATACCTGATCCAACAAATACACCATCTGCTCCAAGTTCCATCATTAAAGCGGCATCGGCAGGTGTTGCCACCCCGCCAGCAGCAAAATTTACAACTGGTAAGCGCCCTAATTTTTTAATTTCTAATAATAATTCAAATGGTGCACCTAAAATTTTTGCTTCTGTCATTAATTCATCTGTGCTCATACTAACAACGCGTCTTACCTGTGAATTAACTTTACGAATATGACGAACAGCTTCGACAATATTTCCTGTTCCCGGTTCACCCTTCGTACGTAACATGGAAGCCCCTTCTCCAATACGACGAGCAGCTTCCCCTAAATCGCGGCATCCACATACAAAAGGTACGGTGTAGTCGCTTTTTAATAAATGGAATTCCTCATCAGCAGGTGTTAATACTTCACTTTCATCTATGTAATCAACGCCCATTGATTCTAATACACGTGCTTCGACAATATGACCAATACGTGCTTTTGCCATGACTGGAATCGTAACAGCGTTCAATACTTCTTCTACAATTCGAGGATCGGCCATACGAGCTACGCCGCCAGCTTTTCGAATATCGGATGGTACCCGCTCTAAAGCCATAACAGCAACTGCACCTGCAGCCTCTGCAATTTTTGCTTGCTCGGCATTAATGACATCCATAATCACGCCGCCTTTTTGCATTTCTGCCATACCACGTTTTACTCTTTCAGTTCCAACTTGTTTCATAAAAAAACCTCCATATATTTGATGATTACTAGTATAATAGAAATTGACTTTAAGAAAAGGTTCAATTTTTTAAAAATTAATATGGTCAGTTGGGGAGATTGCAGATGGATATGCTCATGTTTAAATTGGATAAAAGTACAGCAAAACCTTTATATGAACAGCTTTATATCGGTATCAAAGACGCCATTATCCAAAAACAAATTGAAGTTGGCACCAAATTACCATCCAAAAAAAAATTAGCTGAATTTTTAAATATCAGTCAAACAACCATTGAAATTGCCTATGCCCAACTTATCGCAGAAGGCTATGTGGGATCTAAACCCCGCGTTGGTTTTTTTGTAGAAGAGATTGATGAATTACCGTATATTGAAAAAGAGCTATTAAACATGCCTGTAGAAAAGGTCGAAAAAAAAATATATCAATTCGACTTTCATCCAGGAAAAATTGATTCAGACTCCTTCCCTTTTTCACTTTGGCGAAAATATGCAAAAAATTTATATGATCATAGTTCAAAAGAGTTGTTACAAATTGGAGACCCTCAAGGAGAATACGCATTAAGAGCTGAAATTTCTAAATATCTTTATCAATCAAGGGGGATAGTTTGTAAGCCTGAACAAATTGTCATTGGTTCGGGAACGGAACAGCTGCTTCCAATGATTCTAAGGTTACTTGGAAATGATTTAAAATTCGCCCTTGAAAATCCCGGATATTCAGCCATCCCAAAAATACACTTGCAAAATAGGGCCATCCCCATTTCGGTTGATGAAGATGGTTTAATAGTGGATGAACTTGAAAAAACAATTGCCAATGTTGTTTACATTACACCTTCACACCAATTCCCTACGGGTGCGGTTCTATCAGCAACCAGAAGAACGCAGCTATTAAACTGGGCAGCAAAAGATGAAAATCGCTACATCATTGAAGACGATTACGATAGTGAGTTTCGTTATATTGGAAAACCTATTCCCGCTTTACAAGGATTAGACCAAAACGAAAAAGTTATTTATTTGAGCACGTTTACCAAATCATTAATGCCTTCCTTACGTGTTGCATATTGTGTCTTACCTTCAACCTTACTGCAAAAATATAAGGAGACATTCAGTTTTTACTCATCAACCGTACCGAGATTCGATCAGCATATTTTAGCTGACTTTATGAGAGATGGTTATTTTTCCAAACACTTAAACAGGATGCGGAAAATTTATGGCAAAAAACATGAAAAATTAACCCGGATATTAGAAACGTATTATCCGGATGTCAAGATCACCGGAGACCTGGCAGGAATGCACATTTTAATTTCCGTTCCCCTGTCAAAAGGGGAAAATCAGTTAAAACAAATGGCGGCAAAGGACCATATTGCCATCTATCCAGTAAGCGATTATCTGTTAAGTCCCATTGACTATCAATATCCAACTTTCCTATTAGGTTTCGGCAGCATTCCATTGGACCAAATTGAAAAAGGCATACACCAATTAATGAAATGTTGGATGCCGGGGAGAAGGTTCTAATGGCTTTATGTGCGATTAGAACCGTCCTTCCCAATTTTCCTAAACGTTTATCACCCATCTTTGGTGTTTTTATTATCCACAAAAAAACTAATCGGAAGTGCTCCCGATTAGTTTTTTTTAATTATTGGCACGTTTATTTGATTATCACCTTGCGATACCAGTCGGCTGCAGCCTCGACTTCTTGCATTGTTAATTGATGACCTCTATTTTCCCAATGTAGTTCTACCTTCGCATTCGCATTTTCTAATAATGATTGTAATTCCGCTGATTCCATTGGTGAGCAAATCGGATCATTTGAACCAGCAGCAATAAACACATGTTTCCCCGATAAATCGGGAAGTTCAATTCCTTTTCTCGGTACCATAGGGTGATGAAGAATGGCGCCCTTTAAGGCATTTTGATAGTGGAATAATAAACTTGCAGCTATATTGGCTCCATTTGAGTATCCAATGGCAATAATATTATCTCGGTCGAAACCATATTTCTCAGCTGCCCCATCTAAAAAATCATTTAGTTCTTTAGTTCGGAAAATAAGGTCTTCTATATCAAATACTCCCTCCGCCAATCTTCGGAAGAATCTAGGCATTCCATTTTCTAATACATTTCCTCGGACGCTTAAGACTGAAGCCTCTTCATCAATTCTTCCCGCAAGAGGAAGCAGGTCTAATTCATTACCACCAGTACCATGAAGCAATAATAATGTTGGTTTTGTTGGATCTTGTCCCTTATTGAATATATGTTTCATGATTTATCTCCCTCCAAAACACGAACCTCCACTGGAGGCAAGGTTTCTACTAATTCTTATTTTCCAATTACTTAGGCCTTTCAATTTCAAAGATCTCACCAATTTTAGCATAGTTATTTCCAGCCAATCGACTTACAGCACCTAATCTCCTTGGATCGATTCTTCCGTTTTCATAAATATCGCTATCGATATGAAATTGAACAACTTTTCCTATAATTAAATCACATCCTGGAGTATCTGAGCCACCTAGTTCGATGGAATGCTCCATCGAACATTCCATTCGAATTTTTGCTTCCTTTACTCCAGGAACTGAAATCTTCGCACTTTCAACTGGAGTTAAGTTAGCTAACTCAATCTCACTCTCGTCAGGAGGAAGGTTTGCGGCTGTTTTATTAATTTTTTCAACATTGTGGTCATCCACAATATGAACCACAAACTCTTTTGACTCCATGATGTTCCTCGCTGTATCTTTTTGTTTCCCCGATGACCGTTGTATAGATAAAGAAATCATCGGGGGATTGGATGACACGATATTAAAATAACTAAATGGTGCCCCATTTAAAACGCCGTCTTTTGAAATGGTGGTGACGAAAGCAATCGGTCTAGGTATGATGCTGCCTATTAGAAATTTATAATTTTCTCTTTCGGACAATGTGGCTGGATCGATTGAAAGCAAAGAAATCATCCCTTTTCATAAAATCAGTCTAGTTCTCTTACTTCAAATGGTAATAATACTCTTTCAATTTTTTCTCTTTGAGGCTCATACTGCGATGGAAGCATCAATTTTTCTCCCATTGTCTTTTGCGATTCATCATGAGCAAAACCTGGAGGATCAGTGGCAATTTCAAATAGAATCTCTCCATGCTCTCTGAAATAAATGGCATTAAAGTAGTTTCTGTCCTTTACAGCAGTGACGCCATATCCATTCGCAGCCACATACTTTTGCCAATCTAATTGATCTTCGTCATCAATAGCCCGCCATGCAATGTGATGGACCGTTCCTACACCCATTTGCCCACGACCGATTGGAGTTAATTTAACGTCGATAATATTTCCAATATCAGCAGTGGAACGAAAACGTGCGAAATCTCCTTCCTTACCGACTAATTCAAGCCCCATTACTTTTTCTAATAATTCAGCCGTTTTGTTAGGCTGGGTCGATAATAGAGTTGCGCCGCCAAAACCTTTGATAGCAACTTCAGGTGCAACCTCACCGAAAGTCCAGGTATTTATTTCTCCATCTTCTCTTTCCACAATTTCCAAGTGAAGACCGTGTGGATCATCAAATTCCAAATATTGCTCTCCGAAGCGGTCCATTCTTGTGAAAGGTACCTTAAATTTTTCTAACCTTTTTTCCCAGAATTTCATGGCACCTTTCGGAACTACATAAGAAGTAACCCCTACTTGACCATCTCCAATGACTCCCTGACGTGCTCCAGCCCATGGAAAGAATGTAATAATGGTTCCTGGTTTTCCACCTTCATTACCGAAATAAAGGTGATAGGTGCCTGGATCATCAAAATTGACCGTTTGCTTAACCAAACGTAATCCCAAAACTCCTGCGTAAAAATCCACATTTTCTTGCGGATGCCCTACGATTGCTGTGATATGGTGAATACCCATTGTTTTCTTACTCATTTTTTCAACACTCCTTTATAATTTAAAATTATAAATTAAAATCCAGTATTTAACTAAACAAGATACTTTATTTTGTTCCTTTTAAGGATTTAAAACTCAATTATTTGTCTTAATTTAAGAATCTTTAAATTGAGATATTTAGAATAAAAAAGCATCTAAAGCATATTTACCAGGACCGATTAAGGCAACACCAATTGCCACTGCAAGTAATGTTAAGTTAAATTCATATCCATTTGATGTAATCCATAATCCGTTTGGCGCATGAACTTTTATGATTGCCATAGCCATAGTTCCAGCGATCAAAATTCCTGCTACTGGGGTTAAAAGCCCTAATGCAAACAATATTCCGCCAACAAATTCTGCTAACCCTGCAATAAGAGCCATGGTTACTCCCGGTTTCATGCCAATGGATTCAAACCATCCTCCAGTTCCTTTCAATCCATGGCCGCCAAACCAACCAAACAATTTTTGAGCTCCATGTCCAACGAATAATAAACCAATTACCAAACGAATGATTAATAAACCGATATTTATCATCTTAAAATCCTCCTAAAATTTTTTATCTCGGATTCGAGATATATTAATAAAAAAAATGATATTTAAACGATATCCCTTACTTTTTTCAAAAGCTGCACCAATGTCTCGGCCTCATCATCATCTAATGATTCAAACATCTGATTAACAGAATCATGATATTCTGGCATGATGACATTCATTAGCTCATTTCCATCATCAGTTAATGTCACATGGATCACTCGGCGGTCATCTGGACAGGCATTTCGGCTTAATAAACCTTTTTGCTCCAGCTTATCTATAACATAGGTCATCGAACCACTTGAGATCAAGATGCAATTTCCAATTTGTTGAATCGTTTGTTTCCCTTTTTGATAAAGTACCTCTAAAACAGAAAATTCCGTAATACTTAACTTATTTTTGGCCATTTCTTCTTTTATTCGTTCATGAATTGCTTTAGATGTTTGCATTAATATCAGAAAGGGAAGATTATTGCATTTCCTCTCCATTCATTACACCCCCTCAAAAAATCTTGAATTAAATTATCTTGAATCTGAGATAATAATAATACTTATATTTTTTTTTGTCAATAACCAATTTATAAACTTAAAGAACAACATATTGAGTCAAACGGTTTAACAGGAACCGAAGCTCCTGTTTGGCAAAACATTTGACTCTCAACTTACGCCTTTTTTAACATAAATTTATACGTCCTATTCATGTTATTTTTCCCATTCGTTCTTTAATCTCACAATTGTTGAGCCTCCAATTAGTTCTACAATATTATCGTAGGCCAAACGAATTGAAACACCTATCATTAACAATCCAATGATGACGGTGAATACTCCATCTAAAAGATGTAAATTTGTAATCGAGGTTACTACTACTGCAAATAAGGCCAATAAGGCACTTGTGACGGACACAAGATCTTCATAGAAGACAAATCTTGTTGGAGGAGTGGCTCTGCCGACATTTTTAAATGATTCAAGGACAATTCTGAGCCCTTTTACCGTTATCCCAGAACCATGATTTATTTCTTTCATTGCCTTAATTAAAACTGCTCCATCAATAACCAGGTTTAGAATTAAAATAAATATGTTCATCAAAAGACCTTTACCTGGTTCAACAGGATGATAAATGAAATGACATCCCTCAGAGATGGTTTCAACTGCCATTGCGAAGACTATCAATGCGGCAATCATGCCAAAAATATGGTTCAAATGTTCGAAACCATTTGGAAACCGTTTTGACGGTTTTTTTTGAGATAAAACACTTCCTATAAAAATGAAACATTGGTTAACTGCATCTCCTAATGAGTGCATAGCTGCGGCAAACATAGCTCCGCTCCCACTAATGCTTCCTGCTATAAATTCAGTTACAGCAATAAGCGTATTACCGGTCATGGCAAATGCTGAAGATTTGTTCCCTTTTTTTACTGACTCAATAAACTGCCTAATTTTCATATGCTTACCTCCCCCACTCTTGTTTTTTATATTGTCCCAATAAATATGGAAAATATTGATAGGATCAATTTTTTGTAAACTTTTTAAGAGTTGAAAAAGTAAAAATACATGTATAAAAATAAAACATTCCACTTGTATAAATGATAAAACTCCCAAATTCGACTTACCGTTTTAAATTGTAAGCTATTAACCCATTATTTAACAGAAGAGTACATATTTACTAGTTTAATGCACTCTTGAAAAGGGAATTACCGGAGGTATAATATTAGAGGATTTTCACAAAATTTAATGGATTTGGATAAGAACTAGGGGGTGTTCATTAAAATGGCTTCCTCTTATAGGAGAAGTCTTTACTTCGACAACGCAAAATTTATCTTAATTTTTTTAGTGGTATTCGGTCATGTGATTAGCCCATTAAAAGGTAATGACGATTTTCTATTTTCTTTATACTCGGTCATATTTCTTTTTCATATGCCAGCGTTCATCCTTATTTCTGGATATTTTTCTAAAGGATTCAATAAGAAAGGTTATTTCTTAAAAACGGTAAAGAAGATCTTATTACCCTATTTAATTTTCCAAGTGATTTATTCTATTTTTTATTATATGAATGGGCATGAATCCACGCTTAATTTCGATCTCCTCAAGCCGCATTGGACATTGTGGTTTTTACTAAGTTTATTCAGTTGGAATCTACTCCTTTATGTTTTTGCAAGATTGAAATGGATTGGGTTTGTTATAGCAATAGCAATCGGTATAGGCATTGGTTATATTGATAATGTTGGCAGTTATCTATCATTATCAAGAACTTTTGTGTTTTTTCCTTATTTTCTTCTAGGTTTTTTATTGGAACCGAAGCATTTAAAAATTGTTAAAAAAGTTAAAAATTCAACTTTCATTGGATTTGTTATTCTTTTATGTACGATGCTGTTTGTGGGATTTTTCTTTCCAAAGGATGGTATACCGTGGCTGCTAGGTGATACTTCATATGCGAATATGGGCTTGAAGGGACTAGGTAGTGGTTTGTTACGTTCTTCACAATATTTAGTAACTTTAATCGTTATTTATGGCTTTTTGGCCATTGTTCCAACTAATGAATTTAAAATGACGGAGATTGGCCAAAGGACCTTGTATATATATCTCCTGCACGGATTTATCATAAAAACGATTCAAACCATCGTCTCAGATGATGTACTAGATGAAGTTTCAGATCATTACTTGATGCTCATAATTTTTTCTCTTGGGCTATGCATATTATTAGGAAATTATTTGATTCAAAAATACACACGGCCATTGATTGAATTAAGATTATAACGAAAGAGAGTTGGGAAAAACCAACTCTCTTTTTTTATCGATTCTTTATACAATCATTTCATAAACACCAATCAAAATTAACAGGATACCTGCAACAATATTAGAGTATCTGCCAATGTTCATATCGCAAATCTTACTGCCAAGTTTTATTCCACTCCAAATTGATAAGAAGGAAAATACTCCAATAGATACGGTGGTTAAAACAGGCGAAACACCTGTAATACCTGCTCCCAATCCCATTGCTAAACAATTGATTGCTAACGCAAATCCTAAGAAAATCGACTCTTTAATAGAAATCACTTTATCATCATTTATATCTGCTGAATCTGGATGAGTAATAACATTAGAAAAATTAGAATCAACTTTCACTTCCATTGGAGATGAATGTGCAGAGGAGGAATCTACAATGCATTTAACCCCGATAAAAATAATAATCAAACCACCTGCAAAATTGGCCAATCCGATAGAAATAAACTTTGAGATAAATTCCCCTGCATTGATTGAAAGATAAGCACAAAACATGGAAACTATTGCAATAATTAAATTTGAAACAAATGGAATTCGTGTTGACCTTAATCCATACGAAACACTAATGCCTAAATTATCTAGATTCGACGCAATACCAATTAACAATATAGACAAATAATGCATACTTTCCTCCAATGTGTGTGCGTTCGTCCAGTTGTTTTCAGGAAAAATTCTTATGTGTATTTATATATTCAAATCGTTTGAATTATGTTAATTAGAATCAACACTACAACATTAAAGATTTTTATAAGGAACCTCTTTTTCCTTTCATTCACAAATAACCTTTTCATGATATTCGGGTATTTAAAGGAAAATGAAATCGAAAAAGCCGGCTTCCAATCTCAGAAGCCGACTTTTTATTTTATAATCTTAAATTTCCTCTATCGATCCATTTTCGAAATGATTTTTTCATAAAGAATTTAAATGTCAACACATGTATTATTTATACGGGATAGAAATGAAATAAAATAATCCCTCTAATTAAGAGGGATTCATCTATTTAAGCAAGAGATTCTTGCTTTTTTACTATTTCTAAAGACTTGATATGATACCCATCAACTTCAAGGACTTTAATGTCAAATTCACCATGATTAATAATATCGCCTTCGACAACATCCATCTTTTTGGATAATATCCATCCACCAATGGTATCAATATCCTCGTCTTCTAAATCTAATCCAAATAAATCATTTATTTCTTCAATAAGCACTTTTCCGTCTACAATTGTTTTATTGTCATTAATTTTATTTATCTCTGGAACTTCATCAGCATCAAATTCATCTCGAATTTCACCGACAATTTCCTCTAGAATATCCTCGACCGTTACTAAACCTGCCGTACCACCATATTCATCCACTAATATTGCCATATGAATGCGATCTTTTTGCATCTTTAATAACAAATCATGGATTGCAATCGATTCAATAACCTGGATCACAGGACGTACATATTGGTCGATTGGAGTATTTAAATTATTGTTAATGATATAGTCCGTTAAAACTTCCTTCATGTTTAGCATACCTACGATGTTATCTTTTTCCCCATCGATGACTGGGTACCTTGTATAGTTTTCGCTTTTAACGATTTCCAGGCATTCTGCTAAAGTTTGTGATTTATCCAGCGCTACAATTTCTGTACGTGGCACCATAATTTCTTTTGCAATTCGATCATCGAATTCAAATATGTTGTTCACATATTTATACTCAGATTGATTAATTTCCCCGCTTTTATAGCTTTCGGAAATGATTAATTGAAGTTCTTCTTCCGAGTGAGCAACTTCGTGTTCTGAAGCAGGTTTTAAGCCAAAGATGCCGATAATCAAACGTGCAGATCCATTTAATAATTTGATAAAAGGATACATAATTTTATAAAACAGAATCATTGGTCTCGCGAATAATAAAGTGACAGCTTCCGCTTTTTGAATCGCAACCGTTTTGGGAGCTAGTTCTCCTACCACAACGTGGATAAATGTTACAGAAGCAAAGGCGATAACAAATGATACAATACTTGAAACAGATTCTGGCAGGTTAAGGCTGACCAACAATGGGTGAAGGATATGCTCTACCGTTGGTTCACCCAGCCAACCTAAACCTAATGCTGTGACTGTAATACCTAACTGACATGCTGATAAATATTCGTCTAGGTTAGTAATAATTTTTTTAGCTGCAATGGCGTTTTTATTTCCTTCTGCAACCAGTTGATCAATTCGTGAACCTCGTATTTTAACAATGGCAAATTCATATGATACGAAAAAAGCCGTAAAAGCAATTAAAATTGCTATGGTAATCAAATTAATTATTATCAATAATCTCCTCACTTAATAGTTAAGTAAGGAATACACCTCCTATTTTAGTAAAACAAAGTTAGTCTAAGATAATCCAAAGATATTAATCTTCCTGTTCTTCATTGTTTCATTGAAAGAAAATCATGACAAATTTTAATAATTCAAGAACAGAAATCAATGCTGCAGCCATCCATTGGATGGAACAACATCTAAACATTTACCTCTTTAACCAAATAATAATAACAATGTTTGAGCCAATGTAACTCCCTGTAAGGAAAGTTTATTAACGAGCATTTCTTTTTCATCATCGTTTAATTTTTGAAGAATAGGCTCCATTACCTTTATTTCCTCTTTAAGATGCTCCATGAGAACAGCAATCTGTTCACAATGTTTTTCCATTTTGTCTTTATCAATGACAGTATCAAAATTGATCATTTTTATCGAAGATTTAATTTCGTCAAGCGGCATATTAAGAGTCTTATAATGTTCAACCAATTTTAAAATTTGAATAGACTCTTCTCCGTACATCCGATAATTAGAATCCGACCTTACAGGGTTCAGTAAGCCTATTTGGGTGTAATAATCAATCGTTCTTTTTGAAATGCTCATTAAACTGGCTATTTCACCAATCCGATACAACTTCCCAACTTACTCACCCCTTTCTAAATATGTTAAATATATCACAAACGAAACCGTACAGTCAACGTTATGGTTTTTGTAGTAAAAAATACTCGATTATTCCTCTCTTTCTAGTTGATTAAGGATAAGCCAAAAAATGGTGGACATTCCAAAATAGAATGCTCCCATGAAATACAGTTGATGTAATTGCATATCAAGGATTTGAAAATAAAATAAAAAGCAGCCTGTTAAAAAGTAATAGCCACTTTTTAGAATGGAAATTAGACGAAATTTAAATTGAATCTTCTTTTTAAAATGCTCCTTAAGTATTAAAAATGAATCTCTAATTCCTTTCAATATAAGGACAATTCCTACTGTTTTTAAGAAAAAAAACACCGTCATCTGAGGAAGGTCACCTTTCTAAAATAAATAATCAAGAATCTCAATGAAGACTTTATTAGAGTAAATACCCATATTGATCTGAATTCTAACACATAATTATTAATAAATTATTAACAACATTGTTGTGATTTTAATGAAAAATATAAGATATCCGACCTTCCCCTTATAAAAAAGAATCAATTCTTCCTCACTCACTTGCATCACTGGTTTCAGAGTCACTTCGCAATGGACGACCTCAACCCATTATTAATAAGAAGCACCTGCCACTACCAATTACTGAACCGCCGGATCAGAGTTTAAAGCGTTTTCAACTTCAATGGCATAACATTTAAACGACCCAAAATATTCATGACTTACTTCCAATCTCCCATTAAGCAGTCATTATAGGATAGCCAACAATTCTAAATGGTGTTAAAATAAATGAAATTCATCTAGAAGGAGCTACATGTATGCATCAAAAAATATCATTCAGAACATATGCAGTCATCGGTACGATGTTGTTTGGTATGTTCTTTGGGGCTGGAAATTTGATTTTCCCTATTCAGATGGGACAAGTCGCCGGTACTCACTTTTGGCCAGCTTTAATTGGTTTCCTAGTAACAGCAATTGGTTTGCCATTTATGGGGATCTTAGCATTCGGACTATCTGCAAGTAATGGACTTCGTGAATTAGGAGAACGGGTCCATCCGAAATTTGGAGTCGTCTTCGCCATGGCCCTTTACTTAACAATTGGCCCGTTTTTCGCGATTCCACGTACAGCAACAGTACCTTTCGTAGTCGGTTTTGAACCATTTATTAATCCTGATCACGCCAGTTTATATCTTGGGCTCTTTAGCTTTGTATTTTTCGCCATCGTCTACTATTTCTCATTAAATCCTGCGAAAATTATTGACTATATCGGAAAATATCTAACACCTGCATTTTTAATATTTTTATTCTTTTTAATTATTATCGCGATTGTCAAACCTATGGGATCCTTCGGAACGCCAACGGGTGATTACAGCCATTTGGCATTTATAACTGGTTTTAAAGAGGGGTATAACACGATGGATGCCCTTGCTTCATTAGCATTTGGTATTGTTGTCATCAATGCTATTAAGGGACAAGGGATTACGGATAAGAGGACCATTGCAAAAGCAACATGGCAATCAGGCATTTTTGCTATGGCACTAATGATGTTGATCTATGGCCTCATTACTTATATGGGGGCATCAAGCGTATCTATCATCGGTACATTCGATAATGGCGGTTTAATCTTTGCTAAAGTCGCCCAGCATTACTTTGGAGAATTTGGTGCGATCCTTCTTGCCATTATAATTGTACTGGCATGTTTAAAAACGAGCATTGGACTCATTACCTCTTGTAGTGAATTTTTCAATAGTATTTTCCCAAAAGTAAGCTATAAAATGTTCGTGCTTATCTTAAGCCTTATGTCATTTATCATTGCTAATTTTGGCTTAAACAATATAATTCAATATGCTGTTCCGGTATTAATGTTATTATATCCTTTGGCGATTGTTCTAATTTTGTTGACGCTCTGTTCATCATTTTTTAATCATAAGCAAAGTGTATATGCAGCGTCTATGCTCCTTACTTTTTGTGTAAGTTTCTTTGATGGTTACAGCACGTTAGTTGGAAGCATGCCGGGGGCGGCCATTTCTTTTTTCGAATCTATTAAAGCTGCGTATATTGAATATTTACCGCTTTACAGTATTGGTCTTGGATGGATATTACCAGCAGTAGTTGGTGCAATTATCGGCTATTTCTGGCCAACGGAGTCCAAAAAGCATGCTATTCAATCATAAAGTAAGAATCACCCATTTTAATGTCAGTTTTTGTTATTTCATAAAAGGTAGAGAAGTGTCATGATTGGCACTTCTCTTTTGTTCCTTCCTTATAAACTTCGATTTCGCTAACACCATAATAGCTGACTATAGCCCCTCCTGCTTTTTTAGGTTTATTTTGGGAATGCTTCCTGTTTAGAAACTCGCACTATTCCCTTTAAAAAATATTTATTAAAATGTTTTTCCACCTTAATGTGTAGATCTTTTTGGTACCACTTTGATAATTCATGTTCATGAAATAAATTTGGCATTCCTAATCTCTCTGATCGCTTCCCCATCGCCCCATCCCCAATGGATAAAGTATCAATCCAAATATGGTCCACAATTCCATGCAATATTTTTGGAAACTCAGGAGTAAACGGCAAAACTGGAGAAATGGAAGCTTGGGTGGATATTCCTGCATCGTGAAGTTTCTTTAATGCTTTTACCCGCAATTTAATACTAGGTGCATATGGTGCAAAAATCTTCCTTATATCATCTCTATCAGTCTCAATCGTCATGGATACAAGGACCTCGCATTTTTCTTTCAATTGTATTAACAAATCAATATCCCTTGTAATAAGTGGTCCTCGAGTTTGAATTTGAAGAAAATCTGGCGGGTTTTGAATCATTTCTTCCAATATCTTTCTTGAAATGTTTGCTTTACGCTCAATGGGTTGGTAAGGGTCTGTTGCGGAGGACATAAAAATGTTCACGGGATTATGTTTGTTACGAAGTTTGATGATTTCTTTTCGGTAATTATCAGCTGCATTTGTTTTTATGTCCAACCATTGTCCCCACGGGATTTCTTTGAATCTCTGAATTGGCATTTCTCTTACATAGCAATATTTGCATGAATACCCACATCCGCTATAAGGATTTAATGAATGAGTAAATCCTACATCCAAATACCCCTTTGCTTCAGTGAGAATTTTCTTCGCTAACGTATCTTTTATTTCAATCCCCATATTTTACGATCCTCTCTTTACAAGGAATTTTAATAACTCCGTCAATTTAGTTTAGTACAATTCTTCCCAGGTTATATAAAAAAGTCGACTCCCACAAAAATGGAAAATCGACTTTTTTATATAAAATAATAACTTATTATACCATTTATCATTGACAGGTTCTAACCAGTTCGTTTGCCCAGGAACTCCCCCATCGAGTTTACTGTATACGGATCCCTTATCTTTCAACTATTTAGAGCATATTAGCCTAAATGTCCGGTAGACAATCCAATTGACCAGCGGGTTGGACGTAAGCCGTTACGAGTTGACTGATAGTTGCATTTATTATAGTAATTGCATGTAAAAGAGTATGGATAAAGTTTTTATAAGAATCTTTTTTGGCAATTACACTTGTTGGACAATGTGGGGGTAATTTAATGGCAAAAAAGAATGACAAGTTTTTTAATTATTTAAAGAGTATTTCTTTAAACTTAAAAGAAAGTGCTAACTATTTTGCTGACTTTAAATTAAATAATGGTAATGATCTTAAAATTTTTTCTGAGAAGATGAAAGAATTTGAATCTAACGGAGATACCATGGTACATGATCTTATTAGTGAACTTAATAATACTTTCATTACTCCAATAGATCGTGAAGATATTTTAGCTCTTTCAATATGCATGGATGATATTTTGGACGGTTTATACCATACAGCTGCCCTATTTGAAATGTATTCCATGATGGAAATGGACGATTTTATTCTTAAATTTGTTAATGCCATCAAAAATTGTACATCCGAAATTGATGCAGCTATTGAACTCCTATCAAAAAAGAAATTGCTAAATATTAGAGAACACGCAATCAAAATTAAAGAAAAAGAACCCTATTGTGACCACATTTTCCGTGAATCCATTAAAAATTTATTTACTTTAGAAAAAGACCCTATCCGCATTATTAAATACAAACAAATTTATGAGGGGCTAGAAGAAATAGTTAACTGCTGCAAATCAGTAGCTAATACATTTGAAATAATTATTATGAAGAATGCTTAACTGTCGCCAATCTTCATACGGAATTCTTGTAAGTTGGCTCCCTCAAAGGGGGCTGCAACTGAAAGAAATAATACACATCTAATCACGTTTCACAAAATTGTAAGGGATTAAAAAGAAAAACTGCCAGGAATAAGAAGCCTGGCAGTTTTTCTATTATTATTTTACTTTCATTCGGCACTATTAATAGGAAAACAAATGGTAAACGAAGTTCCATGATTCAGAGTGCTTGCAGCCTCAATGGTTCCCCCGTGATCCAGAATGATTTTTTGACAAATAGAAAGCCCCAGCCCTGTTCCATCAGGTTTCGTTGTATAAAATGGATTAAAGATTTTTTCCAAATCTGCCTTATTAATACCTATACCCGTGTCCATAACCTCAACAACCGCATTGTTGTTAATTTCTAACAATCGGATCGTAATCGTGCCGCTATCAACCATCGATTGAATGGAATTGTTTATTAAATTGACAAACACTTGTACCATTTTATCGAAATCCATCTGTATAGAAAGATGCGAATTGTACTCCCTGTATACGATCTGATGTCCTAAACTGTTGGCTCTAGATTCAGTTAAGGAGATTACTGTCGTAAGACACTCATGGATGGAATGAGACTGATATAAAGAAACATTTGGCTTTGAAAATTGAAGAAACTCGGTCGTTAATTTATTCATCCTTTTGACTTCACTCAAGAATAAATCATACCAAGGCTGTATATTATATTGATTATGTTTGGAGTGTTGAAGAAACCCCTGAATGATTGTTAAAGGGTTTCTGATTTCATGAGCGAGTCCAGCAGCCATTTCACTTAAAAGATTCATTTTTTCCTCTTTTAAACGCAATTCTTCCCGCTTCTTCTCTTCTTTAAGCACATTTTTTTGTCTTTCCACTTCAATGATGTATTGAATGATCAGTACCACTGCTAAGGAAGTTAAGAAATCTGACCCAATCGCCAGGATGCTATAGGAATCAAGAGGAGTATACGAAATTCGAATAACTGAGTAAAATGCAATCATAACAAAACCAAGAAAAATCCCCTTAAGGGCTCCTCTGATTTGAAATAAGAACTTACTTAGTAAAATGATGTAAATGGAGAAACACCAATTCAGCTGACTCGTAAAATGGAATAATAGTAACAAAATTAATTCAATAGCTGATATATATTTCTTATAGCGCGGATAAATACTTTCCAAATAAATACTTGTTATAAAAAGAATCCCCAGTAAGATTACTAAAAAATGGTTTTGGGATCTATTCAACGTTATCGAGGAAAAAATAACAAAAATGACATAAATAGGCAAGACGATATGATACATTAAGCGAAAAAACATTTGGTTCTCTCCGATTCATTAATCTAAGGCGCATCCTATTGATTATACTCTAAATTCCGACTAAATACCTCAGTTAAATGATACCTTTAAATAAAAAAGCCCTTTATAAGATAAATCCTAGAGTATTTCCTTACAATGGGAGTGCTTTTTTTGTTTTTACAAAAACTGAATGGAAATTGATGATGACCGAAAGTTCTATCAGGAGCAGATTGTCCTTAACGATTATCACTTGAAGCAAAATATTCGCTCGACGGACGGTACGATGTGGGATGGCGTGAACGGTTCAGCTAATATGATGATCCTAATTACCATTTTCACCATCATCATTGTGGGAGACAGTGTGGCGGGTGAATTTTCGTTCGGTACTATCAAGCTGCTGCTCATCAGGCCGGCTAGCCGGGTTAAGATCCTCGTCTCCAAGTATATCTCTTTTCTGTTGTTCGGTATGCTGTTATTACTCACTCTGTTTGTCATATCCGTCCTAGTTAACGGAATCTTATACGGTTTTGGTTACATGGATCTGCCGTTGGTCAGCATGAATGAGGATGGGCTTATCGTGGAAAAGAATATGGTTCTCAATCTGTGGAAAACGTATATGCTTAATGGGGTATCCACGGTCATGTACATAACCATGGCCTTTATGATCTCATCCTCCTTCCGAAGCAGCGCGATGGCAATTGGGTTTTCCATTGGCGCCTTGTTTGGAGGCAGGATTGTTTTAGGTGCACTGCATCGGTTCGATTGGAGCAAGTACCTGTTGTTCGCCAATACCGATCTCACCCAGTACCTGGCCGGACATCCTTTTCAAGTCCTTTTCCATCGTTGTGCTCGCTGTCTATTTCCTAGTGTTTAATCTGATTTCCTGGCTTATATTTACACGTAGAGATGTAGCAGCCTAAACATAGTTGACGAATAAAATTCTTTCCAAGGGTGTGCCCCTCTCCCTCAAGCCTGAGGCGGAGGGGATTCCCTATTAAGCAAAAAAAGGAGAACACATTTCCGGGTTAACGAAAATGTGTTCTCCTTTTCATTTATATTTTTAGATACTAGGTTTCTTTACTGAGCACTGTTCATTAGAAATTTGTATGCGCAGTGAAGCTTTTCTTACCAACACATAATAAGATAGGAAAGCTAGAAAACTGGAGCAAAAGATGACCAAGCCCATTGGAACGCCTGTATACGCCCCTGCTATTCCCACAAGTGGAGCCGATAATGAGCCAAGGACAAATGGCAATAAACCAAGTAATGCAGAGGCACTTCCCGCAATATGTCCTTGCGTTTCAATCGCTAAGGCAAAACATGTGGTTCCAATAATACTGATCGAACCTACAAAAAAGAAAATCGGAATTGCGACCGCGAAAAGCGGAGCTTTTAATAACAGTGCAATCAGTAACAATAAGCCTGATATGGTAGAGATGGCTAACCCAATCTTTAAGAATTTCCGCTCCGGGATAATGTCTGCCAAGCGGCCAACCAACTGACTTCCAATAATTAAGGCTATTCCATTTGTCCCAAATAATAAACTAAATTGCTGCGGTGTGACATGGTAAATATTCTGATAGACAAACGGAATCCCAGATACATAGGCAAAGATTCCTGCCGTAGTAAAACCTTGCGTTAGTGCGTAGCCCATGAACGTTCGGTCTTTGAATAATGAACCAAAGTTTTTCATGATTTGCGGTAAATTGCTTGGGACACGGTTTTGTTCTGGAAGCGATTCTTCTAATTTTAAAGCAACAATAAAGAGCAACACCGCACCGATAATAGCCAAAGCTAAGAAAACCCCATGCCAATTGGAAAAAGCAAGAATGCCCCCTCCGGCAATCGGTGCCACGATCGGCCCGAGGTTACCCACTAACACCATCATGGTAAAAAACTTGGTCAGTTCCCTTCCACTAAAAAGATCGCGGACAATCGCTCTAGAGATCACAAGTCCGCCGGCAGCAGCAAAGCCCTGGACTAATCGAGCAACGATTAGAAAATAGATATTGGGCGCCAACGCACATGTGATAGAAGCAAGTAAGTACAATGTGATAAAGATGAGCAAGGGTTTTCGGCGGCCTTTCACATCACTAAAAGGACCAATAAACAATTGCCCTAATCCCAATCCTAATAAACAGGAAGTTAAACTAATTTGTACGAGTGAAGCAGTCGTATGAAAATCCTTTACAATCGTTGGAAAGGACGGTAAATACGTATCGATTGTAAAAGGTCCTAACAGTCCAAGTGATCCAAGGAGTATGGCAAGCTGTATTCGTTTTTTTCCACTAGGTTTATTCAATGTCCATCGCCTTTCTATTAAAGAAGATTTTTACCTGTTGTGTTATTTCGGTATCCTAAATAATAATGTTTATTATACCCTGAACCTTGCTCAAGGGTAAACAATTAATTTCCATGGAAACGATTTCGATTTTCGAGCATATGAGACACAAGTTTAAAGGACGATTATGTGTGGCATAATCGTCCTTGCTGGGTTTCATTATTTATGTGCTTTACTAACTTTTAGCTTCTTCCCTTTTATGGTTGTATTCTCCATAGCTTGCAAAACGAGCGAGCCTTTTCCATTCAGAATATCAACATAGGACATTTGATCCTGGATCGTAATAATCCCAATATCATCTGCCGTTACTCCAGGAATTTTCGCAATCGTTCCAACAAAATCTACCGCTCGAAGCTTCTTCTTTTTTCCACCGCTAAAATATAGCTTCATGATATCTTGGTTAATTCGTGCGGTTTTATTATTTCTTACGACTCGTCGGCCGCTGATTTTTTCTTCGAAAGCAGCCCTCTGACTAGCAACTTCATGTGGCTTTGGTGCATCCATTTTTGGAATTTCAAAGCCAATATACCGTTCAATCGTTTTAACGAATTTTCCTTCAAAAGGTGTTGCAAACGTTATCGCTTTTCCTTCATTTCCCGCGCGGCCGGTTCGGCCTGTGCGGTGGACATAACTCTCTTTTTCCATTGGAACATCATAGTTGATAACAAGTGTCACATTATCAATATCAATTCCTCGTGCAGCTACGTCGGTGGCAACTAAATAACGGAAATTCCCCAATTTGAAACCATCCATTACAGCAAACCGATCCTGTTGTTCTAATCCGCCATGAAGTCTTTCACAAGAATAATTGGATTCCTCCAATTCGGTATAGACAGTATCAACATGTTCTTTTGTTCGGCAAAAAATAAGGCAGCTGTCCGGATTTTCAACGACAGTAACGTCTTTCAGGAGCGTAATTTTTTCATCTTCCTTCACTTCGATTAGACGATGTTCGATTGTATTCGTTGTAATCCCGTCAGCCTCAATCTCTACATTAACAGGATTTTTCATATACTTATGACAGAGATTTTCAACATCTTCAGGTAATGTTGCAGAAAATACCATGGTTACTCTGTTTAAAGGGAGTTGATTAATAATGGCTTCTACTTCATCGATAAAACCCATATTAAGCATTTCATCAGCTTCATCTATAATGAGATACTTTATTTTATCTAAGACCAGGGTTTCTCTTTCAATATGATCCATCACACGCCCTGGGGTACCGACAACGACATGAGTTTTTTGTTTCAACTCTTCTTTTTGTTTCGTAAAAGGTTCTTTTCCGTAAACGGCCATTGCTTTAATCCGCTTAAACCTTCCAATATTCGTCATGTCTTCACGAACTTGAACAGCCAGCTCTCTGGTTGGTGTAAGGATTAAGGCCTGTGGTAATTTTTCTTCCCATTCAATCAATTCGCAAATAGGAATTCCAAACGACGCAGTCTTGCCGCTGCCTGTTTGAGATTTTACGACAAGATCTTGATTTGCCAATGCTAATGGTATGACTTTACTCTGAACCTCTGTCGGAGCTTCATATTTTAATACCTCTAATGATCTTCTTATTTCATCGCTTAAATGATAACCTTCAAAACTTGTTTCACTCATGTATTGACCTCGTTTTTTTGTATTATCCGGCTTATTTATAGGATTTCTCTCAAAGAAATATCATATGCATAATCTGAATATGGTTCATTATACTTGAAATGCTGAAAAAAACGAACAATGAAACATAAAAACGTGCCTAACTAAAAAGTTAGTACACGTTGCCGTAAAAAAAACACCAGCAAATGCTGGTGACAAATATAATTTACTTTTATCTTTGAACCGTATTCGTTGCCCAGACTGCCCTTCCATCAGGCCGGTATATGACCACGTTCCCATCGTTTTGAACGACAAGCCTGCTGCCCGGGTGTGTCCACGTATCGGATGACCAAATCGGTTTTTGATATGCATCGTAGATAACGAGATTCCCATCACCTTGCATGATACAGATTCCCACCTGCCCCTTGCCGTTGGTGCCGGAAGCCCAAATCGCTTTTCTTGGACTATTAGGGATGTTTTTATAGAGTACGAGATTTCCATCACCTTGGAAAACAAACGCATAAGTACCACTGCTTGAGTGAATGGCCTGATCCATCTGGAGTTTCTCTCCAGGCTGCATATCATCCCCTGCAGCAAACGGACCGCTTAAAATCCAATTATAATCCACCGGCTTTTTAAACGAGTAATCTGTTCGGAAGAAACTATAAATCGGAGTAGATGACCTGGAATGAACAACGGTGGTTGTGGATTCAGGCTTCCCAATATTTAAGGAAATCGTTACATTATCATCATTTGGACAATTTGGGTCATAGATGTTGATTGACAGATCGTTTTGATTCAAATTATACCCATAGGCTAGCACTTGATGATTTTTTCCAAGCTGAAAAGGATCTAGGGATTTAACTTTGACTAAACCAAGCGGTGAAAGCTTTCCGCTATCAAGATCACTTTTTATTCTTGGCCATTCCTCTTTGATCATTCTCCACGCCCTGCCGTGTGGGGCAAGACCTATTTTACTCGCTGCTGTTTCATGATCCGGTAGTGTGGGATTCATCAAATCCATATACTTAAGTGGACCTCCAGGCAAATTAAAACTATCAATCAGCCGGTTCGCAATATAATCAAAGAATGGACCAGAAGAAGGTGCTGTTAGATTCGGCGGGATCGGCATTTTTGCTTCAAAGTAATCCCTCGCAGCAAAAACCATCCCGCCACAAAGGCCGTTAGATGCATCCCCTATCGAAAGCTGCTGACCCAAAACAGTAATTGTTTTTAGTGGCACACGTGGAAAGCTGTTACTAAATTTAAAACCGGCTGAGCTGGGCCGAAACCCTGTTAAAGTCGGCATACTGATTCCCCCTTCGTTTCACGTAAATTGATTGATTTATATTGAGCTATGGGACGATGAGATTAGCTTATGTAAATATTTACACCTATTGGAATATTATCTCAATAGTTCCCTGTTTAAACTATGTTAGTACTTTAGTTAAATATGCTATGAAAAAAGTACTAATCTGAGCAAGAATCACCATTATGGGGGCTAAAGCTTTGAATAACTTAATTTAAATAAATATGATATTATTACATAATTAAAATACTTGAGGTGAATACGCATTGGCTTTTAATTCAGAATCAGACCAACAATTAGAAAATACTTATGATGAAGAATATATAGAAAGAGATTACCCCACAAGGCAAGATGTAAAAAGGGAACGAGAAAAAAGAGAAGATAAAGAATTGTCCACGGGGAGGAACAAGAAAAAAGCCATTAATGGTGGCTTTGCAAGAGTAATTCCGAAATTCAGGTTCCCGTCGTCAAATAAGAAAAAGAAGATGGAGATGTTCTGGTTAAAACTAGTCTTTAAGATTTTGGTAGTAGGAGCCGTTTACTTCAACTTCAAATACCTTCTGAACTATATGAACAATCCGATTAGTAATTTCAAAGATACCTTAATTGTATTTGGAGTGTGTGCAGGTATTAATTTACTTGCCGTTTGGATCCTGTTTTATAAAAATTCATTGATAAGGTTTTATCTTTCCTTATTTGCAATAGTCGGATCATTTGTGTACTACGGCTATGTAAATTATCTGACTCAATCCTTTTTGGGGAATAACATGATAGCTTCGGTGCTTGTTATTATTTCAGTTTTAATGGTCATCAATCCTAAAATAAATTATTATTTCAAAAACATCACGTTACTTTTAATACCTGTTATAGGGATATATTTTAGTGGTAATAAATTCGCACTTGTATGGGCTCTTATGTTTAATGCCGGCTTGATATTATTATTTAGAGTGCCAAAATCAAATGAAAAGGAAGAAGAACAAACAAAACGAAACAAAAAGCAATCAGCTTAATAGGAAATAAATATATGCTGGTGAATGAAATTAGGCCGAAAATATACCTTGTATATTTCGGCCTTTAGAAAAATTAAAATAGGTAAGACAAAAATTTAGTTAAAAACAACGAAATTAAAAAAACTCTTTTGCCCTATTCAAAAGAGCGGCGCGATGGCCAAGAACCTTGCAACTTGCGGATCAGGATAATTTGCCCCGTATGATAAGCGTCATGGAGAATGAGGCTGTTCAACCACTCGTCTAATGGACGATTAGTAACAAGAGCTTGCAATTGGTCAACGTTTAAATTCGTAATACGCTCACGGATGCCAAGATGGACGCTTTTTAGCCTATTTTGCGTGACTTCCCAATCGCTCACCGTTTTCGAAGCGACTGCGAACGTATCGTCATTCGTTAAACCTTCCGGATACTTCGATTCCTCACCGGTAATTCTTTTGAGCAACCGTTCCTTGTAAAAAATCAAATGCTCAACAGTCTCCCAAATCGTGTTCGCATGCTCGCCAGCCGGTCGCCAATCTGCTTGCTCCGCCGTAAGCGATTTGACTGCGTCAGCGAGGGGCGGATACCAATCTTCTTTATCGTAGCAAAAGTCCCAGTTTTGAAGTAACGATTCCGTTCTGTTCATTCCAAATCCTCCTTAGCGCGTATTGTAACTATCTAAACCCGTTCGTACCACAAGAAAAAAAGGATCGCTGCAGCAATCCTTTCTTAAACTCTAGCACCCGATAGTTTAAGTGTAATCCTTCATAATCTCTTCTAAACCTTAATATAACTCCAATCCCTAATAAGTGTTGTTCCAGAATCCAGTAAAATACAAAAAGTCGCCTTCTTATTCAAGAAAAGCGACTGATTGCGGAAAATCAAGATTTAACTACAAGGAAGCTGAACCATTAACTCTGCCCCCTCCCCCCTTTTTTATGAATTATATATAAGGTTTGAGATTTGCATAATTGACCATTCGTATAGTTGCTAATTTAGCATAATGAATGTTATTGGATATTGGCTGGATTCGTTCTTTTTATTTTTATGTTTTTTATAAATGCAATAAGTAAAAGAAACAGAGGGAGTACAACTTCAAAAGAAAAAAAGTAAAAAATTCCACTTTTAGATAAAAAAGAAACTAGTTGCTGATAACTAGTTGCTACCCAAAAACCAAATATTATTTGTAGAAAACCAAATGGGAAGACAAATGGCTTATAATCTTTTACGTCTAAGCACTGAGCTGCCCCGAGTACGAGCACATAATAAATGGCTGAAATTTTTATAAATATTCCAGTAACCCATATAGCCATTACAATCGATTCAAGATGCTCAAAAAATTGAAAGAGGCTGATATACCTAGCAACATTCATTACTGGATATATCTGTTCTTTAATAGTATCATCCATTATAAAAATCGTAATTAAATTTGTAAACACCATCGTTAGCACAACTGTTACAACAGAAATTAAGCCCCATTTCCGTCCCTTTTCTGGATTTTTCAAAAATGGAAGAAAAAAACTAATATATATAAAGTCACCCAGCCATGATTGAATTGGAATCGCACCTTGTAAAGATGGTAAAATACCATTTCCCATAATTGGAAGTATATTTTGGACTTTCATATCGGGTAAAAGAAGAATCCCCATTATCAGGAGGGGAAAAATAAATAATGGGAAAAAAGTTTGTGTCACACGTGCTAACAATTCTAGTCCTCCGTATGCTACAGACGCGCAGACTAAAACCAGACTAACTATTACCACTAGTAGTGGAGTCTTGGGAAGGAAGTTTGCAATAAACTCAGCATACTCACGTAAGACAATTCCATTCAAAAACAGATGGAAAAACAAAAAAATAAAACCAAGAATCTTGCTTGCAAGCTTTCCAATTAAATGTTCGCTATACTGAACAATGTTTTGCTTAGGATAATAAGTATTCAGTTTCAAGAGAATAAACACCACTAAAAAACCAATAATCGACGCCCATATCGGTGATAGCCAAAGATCTTGTTTTGCATCTTTTCCTGCAACTGCTGGAAGGGACAAAATAGATGTGGCCAATACGATAATATATAATATCATACCCATCTGAAGAGCTGAGATTTTCCCTTTTTCGATCATTATCTATTTATCCCCTTTATTCTCCAATTGTCTTATGTTTATTTTTCCTCTTCAGTGTAATTGTAATAACCTTACGACCTTATTATTTATTGTCTTGATATCCCTCTTGTTCAACTAGAGACTCTCGCCTTCCATATTATTTCCCCTTTAGATAGTCTAAAATAGGTAATTTTCACGTTTGTATTTTTTACTAAATAATGTTTTTTATACAATCACAAACCCTACCTGAAATAGCTAGACCTCTACCTTTAGACAAAATAAATGAGGCTGAGTGGTTTATAGATACATATTGTTTTCCACATTTACAAAAGCAAACATAAAATAAACGTTATATTGAAATGGTTGGATAATTTTCCAATTAAACAGGATAGATTCACTAGTTAAATCACAAAATAAATTCACCACGATTTTCCATACAACCTTGAACAAAAGGAAGGCGCGTCCATGTTGTTTCGAAAAAACCGAAAAAGGTTCCATGAGCAAATACAACTCAATACACAACAAGAGATTACCGGGCAAAAAGGTTTGCTTTCTTCTGATCTGGATGAAAACTTGCACGTTTTTCACTCCATTTATCAGGATTGCATGGATGTAGTCTTTCGGACATTTTTGATTGGTGGACAAACAAGAGCCGTTCTTATATTTATTGAGGGCTTATCTAATCTTGAAGAAGTTGATGATAATGTACTCGCCCCCCTTGCGTCAGAAACAGAAGGTAAGGTTCGTCCACGTGAATTGTTAGAGAAAAAGATTCATATTTCAAAAATGAAAGAAGTCAAAACGGTTACAGAGTGCATAGAGTATATCTCTGTCGGGTTTCCCGTTCTTTTAGTAGAACAAGAAATGGTCGGACTTGCCTTGGGGTTGTGCAAATGGGAAAAACGATCGATTGAAGAACCACAGGCAGAGAGTGTCGTACGTGGGCCGCGGGAAGGTTTTGTGGAAGCATTGCACGTCAATACCTCCCTACTTAGACGTAAAATCAAAAGCCCTGACCTCAAAATGAAATCGAGGAAGATTGGGCGCTATACGGATACTCATGTTGTAATTGCTTACATGAAAGGACTTGCAGATCAAACCCTCATTGAGGAAGTCGAAAACCGGTTACAGCGCATCGACATAGACAGTGTATTGGAAAGTGGTTATATCGAGGAACTGATTGAAGACAATCCCTATTCACCTTTTCCTCAGCTTATCAATACAGAGAGACCGGATGTAGCCGCTGCTAATCTCCTGGAGGGGCGTGTGGTGATTTTAGTAGACGGTACTCCCTTTGTCTTAATTGCTCCGATTAGCTTTTTTTCCTTACTGCAGTCGCCAGAAGACTATTATCAGCGTTTCCTGATCAGCTCAGCTATCCGCTTGTTGCGTTTTGTGTTTATGTTGATGTCTCTTCTTTTGCCATCTCTATATGTTGCGGTTCTAACCTACCATCAGGAGATGGTGCCGACAGCCTTGCTGATCAGTATGTTTTCTTCACGGGAAACTGTCCCCTTTCCGGCACTTGTGGAAGCATTAATGATGGAGATAACATTTGAAGCGCTGCGTGAAGCAGGGGTTCGGCTTCCGAAACAGGTCGGGGCTGCTGTTAGTATTGTTGGCGCTTTAATCGTCGGTCAAGCTGCCGTTCAAGCCGGATTAGTATCCGCTCCGATGGTTATCTTTGTTGCGATTACAGGCGTTTCGTCCTTTATGGTGCCGCACTATACACAAGGGATTGCTTTACGAATGCTACGCTTTCCGATTATGTTGCTTGCCGGTTCGCTCGGGTTGCTTGGGATAATGCTTGGGGTGATATTAATCGTCGTCCATTTATGCGGGTTGCGTTCGTTTGGGGAACCATACCTTTCACCAATCGCTCCTATGAAGAAGAATGAATTGAAAGATTCCTTGATTCGAGCTCCATGGTGGGGGATGAATAAACGCCCCCATTTAACTGGTGAATACAATCCATATCGACAAGCCCCCGGGCAAAAACCGAATCCGGGAAAAGGAGACGAATCGTAGTGTGAAGAAAAAACGAGAAGGATGTGTGTAAAGATGAACCACTTTTTGTCTCAAAGCATGACAAAATTATTCCTCGTTCTTCTCTTGTTTTCGGCTAGTTTCCTGCTTACCGGTTGCTGGGACAGACGGGAAGTGAATGACACGGCACTGGTATTG
The DNA here is from genome assembly GCF_030403775.1 of Paenibacillus sp. BSR1-1. Taxonomy (GTDB): domain Bacteria; phylum Bacillota; class Bacilli; order Bacillales; family Cytobacillaceae; genus Neobacillus. The sequence continues at coordinate 190,529 of NZ_JAQMWQ010000003.1, read as the reverse complement.
GGGGCTGCCATTGACAAAGAAAAAGGGGAAAACATCAAGCTTACCATTCAAGTTTTGATTCCTCGGGCTGTGAGCGGTGGGCAGCAGGGAGCGGGCGGTGGCGGAGAAGGCCCCACCGTCTTGGTAAGATCTGCGATTGGAGAAAATATGGCTGATGCTACGTCAAAGCTCCAGACAGAATTTCCGCGTAAAATCTTTTGGGGGCATTGTAAAGTGTATATTATTGGGACAAAGCTTGCTAAAGCAGGAGGCTTACATAAGCAAATTGACTTTTGGCTTCGCCACCCAGAACCTCGAGAACGGGCCGATTTGTTTGTTAGTGTAGGCAAAGCAGCCAATATTCTTGAATTACAGCCACCCTTAGAGCTATATGTGGGACAAGCGCTTCGAAAGCTTTCTGAGATGCATATTGGTATGAGCGTTACCGTGAAAGATTTTGAACAGATGTTAAAAGGTGATACGGGTACGGCTCTCCTGCCATTGATTAAAACATTACCGCCATTGACTGGAAACAAACAAGAAACGATTGCTAATATAATCGGGACTGCTATTTTCAAGAAAGATAAAATGGTCGGTCAAATTGATACCAAAGTAACTAGAGGACTGCTGTGGTTACGAAATGAAGTCGAAGTAACTGCGGTAACGGTAAACCCCAAAAAAGGGGAAACGATATCGTTAGATCCCATACGTGAAAAGACAAAGCTCATCCCTACAATCAAAAATGGAAAGTGGAAAATCTTAGCAAAGATCACATCAGAAGGAACGATTGTGCAAAATGGGAGCCATTTAGACATAATGAGCACTGACATTACAAAGAGGATAGAAAAGGAGTTAGAAAAAGACATCAAACAACGATTGAACCTACCCCTTATACAAGTAAAGAACGGGATGAATGTAGATGCGTTTGGTTTTGCAGATGCGTTTCACCGTAAATACCCAAAAGAATGGGAGAAAGTCAAAGATCATTGGGATAAGGTCCTTCCGCAGGTAGACGTAAAAATAGCAATTAAAACGCGTATACGCCGACCAGGATTGACTACTACACCAGCGGGTGTTCCAGAAAATGAGGTAGAAAAGAAATGATATGGACTGTGTTTGCAATAACAGTAGGTGTGGTACTCCTCATATTATTTGAATGGCCAAAAATGAAGCAAAATCAAAAAAAGGAAAAAGCGGCCTTTGTAACCTTAACGGCGATGGGATGGCTGCTTGCCATTCTCCTTGTGTTCTTTCCAGACATGCCAGGGCCTACACAGATGATTGAAAAACTTTTTAAACCGCTTGGTAAGTTGATTGAGTAATAGTAAGATCATGGGATGTTAAAAAGGAGAAAACAGCATGATTGAGAAAGGAAAAATTTCTGCCTTTCAGATGGCACTTATGATAGAACCAACAGTCGTAGCAACTGCTGTTCTTGTGGTTCCATCCGTTACCGCCAAGGTCGCGGGACGTGATATGTGGATTTCGCCAATTTTCGGTTCACTCGTTGGATTTTTTAGTTTGTTTATCGTGTATCAATTGCACAAGCACTTTCCAGAAAAATCGATTATTCAGTACAGTGGGGATATTATCGGACGGATTCCAGGAAAAATCATTGGGCTTATCTATCTGTTCTTTTTATTGCATTCAAGTGGCATTATAACCAGGGAATATGCGGATTTCATTATTGCAGCTTTTTTGCCGAGAACCCCGATGTTCGTAGTCATGGGGGGGATGATTTTGGTCTGTGCTTTTACAGTACTCAGTGGTTTGGAAGTGTTGGGAAGAGCTGCTCAAGTGTTTGTTCCAATATTTATGTCTACTCCGTTACTGTTTATTTTACTGATTCCTGACTTAAAACTAGAGAATATCGTTCCAATCATGGAACATGGTATGATGCCCTCAATCCTGGGTGCTGTAATACCGCAAGGTTGGTTAAGCGAAGTCTCCCTTATCTCAATGTTTCTTCCCTTTTTAAAGGATCGTGAAAAAGGGGGAAAATGGGGAATAATCTCAGTGATTGTTATTATCTTACATTTAGTTATTATCAATATCGTTTGCCTTCTCTTGTATGGTGAATCAGTAACAAGTTATGCCTTTCCAGTGCTTACTGCTTTCCGATACATTAGTGTTGCGACTTTTTTTGAACATCTTGAAGCAGTCGTGGTCATTATTTGGGTGATGGGAGCGTTCATCAAAATTTCAGTGTTTTATTATGTACTTGTTCTGGGAACAGCCCAATGGTTAAATCTGTCCGACTACCGGCCGATTGTGTTTCCTATTGGTTTTCTTGTATGTCTGGTTTGTATTTGGGCAGCAGCCAATGGGCAAGAATTGGGCCGGTTTTTAAGGACAATCTCCCCTTTTTATATACCATCTATAATGACATTCATTCCGATGTTGCTCCTTCTGATTGCAATCATAAAGAAAAAGATGAGGAATAAAAGACAGCCTGTTCCTACTAATCCATAACGTATAAAGAATATTATCGATGTAAAAGATTTTCTACATAACGCTCTACTTGTTGTTCCAGCTATTACGGGCAAGTTTGCACAGCGTGAAATCTGGATTTCTTTTATAAAGAACACTATAAAAAGGAGAAAAGAAAATGATTGAAAAAGGGAAAATTTCTGCTTTTCAGATGGGCGTTATGATGTATCCTGGCATCCTAGCTACAGCAATTCTTACAGTTCCTTCTATTACAGCAACATATGCAAAGCAGGATCTTTGGATAGCCCCGATATGGGCCTGTCCTATTGGCTTACTGATAGTACTTGTTTTTCTTCAATTGCACAAGCATTTTCCCGGAAAGAATATTATTCAGTACAGTGAGAATATTTTGGGGCGTTTAATTGGGAAAACACTGGGGATTTACTACTTGTTTTTTTTCCTTCATAACAGCGGTTTCGTTATACGGGAGTATGCCGAGTTCATCATCACCTCCGTCCTTCCAAAAACCCCAATCGTATTGGTGATTGTTGGTATGACACTAGTTAGTGCATTTGCTGTAAAAGGAGGAGTGGAAGTGATTGCCCGCTCGGCATTGGTTTTTCTTCCATTGTTCATGTTTCCTCTTCTGCTGATGGGGTTGATGGTTCTTCCTGAGATGGAACCACGTAACATGCTTCCTGTCATGGGAAATGGGATTAAACCCTCTTTAAAAGGTGCTTTTTTTCCAATTGAGTGGTATGGTGATTTTATTTACATGTCTTTTTTGCTGCCCTTTTTGAAGGATGAAAAAGGAGGAAAATGGGGGATGATTTCAGTAATGGCTATCACACTGACCATGGTGATTACAAATTTGACTACCATTTTTGTATTTGGCGGGTCTACCACGGAATTGTTATATCCAGTAATGAATGTTTTTAGGTATATCAGCCTTGCTGATTTTTTCGAGCATGTTGAATCGATTGTCATAGCAGTTTGGATTACTGGTATGTTTGTTAAGTTTTCGCTTATTTATTACGCGCTTGTACTTGGAGTAGCTCAGTGGCTAAATGTATCTGATTACAAATCGTTTGTACTTCCAATAGGATTTCTTCAAGTTATATTCAGTATATGGGTAGCTCCAAATTTTCAACAGATGGGGCAATTCTTTACTACGGCTGGTTCTTTTTATTTTCCCAGTATTCAAATCATACTTCCGCTTTTTCTTTTGTTTGTGGCTCTTATAAAAAAGAAATACAAAGATAAAAGCCCTAAATCTTCAATCGTTCAATAATGACCATTATCAGTTTGGTAACAAAACGTGTATTATGTTACATAAATAAAAAGTCACCTTTGAAGGTGACTTAATTGTTACATATCATCTTTAAAATTATATGTATTTAGATTGGAAGGTACGAGCACGTAACGATCTACCTTGCACTATTATGAATAGCTGATTACCTATTTATAATCTTTCGACCATAAATAAACAGTTTACCACCCATAATAATGGTTCGTTCGACCGTACAAAATACCTGTACACCCATATATAACCTCTCGGCTATATATGAACGTTAACTTTATTGAGTCATGTACTCAACTTAGTCTGCGGCACTCGATACGATCTTCGCTCGACCCTATATGATAAATTGGGACCCTATTGTAATAATACCTTCTAGAGGTACGACTACAATAAAACCTTTCTCCACCATATAGAATCTTCCCTCCGACTATACACAAACCATGATTAGATGACCTGTATATAATCTTTGGCTGACCTTTATACACCCTAAAAGAGCATATATAAATCTGGGCTCAACCGTTACGTACCCGATACTAATATCATGAACAAATTCATTCAAATTATGTACAACTATTAATAAAAAATAATTATTTTAGCTATTGAACATATTATTTTTATTTCTACACATAATAATTTTCGGGTTTTACCCTGACTTTAAACTCAATACTTTGTTACTAAACAGCCCTTTTAGAACACTAACAAAAAATGACCGCCATTAGACGATCACGCTCCTTTTAATTTCAATTCGGAAAAATGCGCCAGTTTAACTTTATAATTGGGTTCCCCTTCTTGGATAATCTCACAGTAACCAGATGCGTATTGAAAAATTATTAAATAATCTTTTCCTTGATATATAACAGGAATCCTTTCCATAAATAACTCATTAACTGTACCTAGTCTAAAAGTTATTTTTAAATTCTTTAAAGTGTATTTCAAAGGTAGCAGCTTATTTTAAATATAGGTTACCAAATTCCAAATCAAGGCTTAACTTTCTTTCTAATTTATCAATACTACCTCCACCTGCTATAAAAATTTCTAATTCTTTTGCTACATTTTTTCCTTTATCTTTACTAAAATGATTACTTTTTGGTAACCTGTCCACTGTAATCACTTCGGGAGTTCGGTCTGCCCTATAAATTCTACCTGGAACTTTTTTCCAAAATCCATTCCACTCCTCTAATAGTCCTATGTCATTAAAATAATAGCGTTGCACACCACATAGCCAAGCAGTACATGCTGTATTTCTTTTTTGACAGCCAACTTGGTCTTCTATAAATTCGCATCCAAAGCAACAGGAATTTCCACTATTAATACAGACCCTACAAATTTCATTTGCTCCAATTTCTTCAAATATTTTTAAACCGTAATTAATTATTTCATCTTTCGTCATTTCAATACTCATTTTTACCCCACATTTTCAATAAATTTTATATCCTTTTTATCTAAGAGTTCAAAAAGGGTTGATGTTGTATTTATAAAATATTTTATAAATCGTATGAATAAACTTTCAAAGCACTTTATCTAAAAAACCTTTGACTTAATATAAAATCAGGTGTAGATTCATATTATATTATATTCAAATATTCAGATATAAATATAGTTTATATGGTGGAGTGTTTCTGTGCAACATAACTAGCTATAATAATCGTTATGCTAATAATGAATGAAGTCAGGTGAATAAAATGATAATGGGTTTTATTATTGTTGGGGTTTTGATTGTTTTAATTGTGCTATTCTTAAGTGTTGTAACAACTTCCAAAGCATATACCTACAAGCATACGGTAGATCCCGTGGAAAACAATCCAAATATAAGTGGAGATAGAAAGATAATAAATAGTAATAAAAAGGATTAGATGAACGGAGGAAATGCAATAATGTCAAATTTACCAAATTGCCCAAAATGTAATTCAACATATACTTATGAAGATGGAACTATTTACGTTTGCCCAGAATGTGCTTATGAGTGGACTTTAGATTCAAAAACCGAAAATAATGACGATAATAGGATTTTCAAGGATGCAAATGGAAATGTCTTAACCGATGGTGATACTGTAACAATAATCAAAGACCTTAAAGTAAAAGGGAGTTCTTCAGTCTTAAAAGTAGGAACAAAGGTTAAAAATATCCGTTTAGTTGACGGAGATCATGATATTGATTGTAAGATTGATGGTTTTGGAGCTATGAAATTAAAATCTGAATTTGTGAAAAAGTTATAATAAGGACAATTAAATTCCGATAGATAAAAGCCTGTATCATTGTTTACCAAGTAAACATTGATACAGGCTTTTATTTTAGTACTTCTTATTGAACTAACGCACTATGTAAATGGTACCAGAATATCGTTCCAGTTATCCCACTACTATCCTGTCTAAAAGCACTTTTAAAAATTATCGTAACCTTGTAAATCTCGCATGCTTTTGAGAAAAAAGTTCATTCATAAGTTCTTCAAGCTTTCCTGCTAAATTAGTAAATTAAGTATTAAATAATTTTCCATTTAGTGCTTCAATATACCTTTTTGCTGACTTTTGAACCACCAAATCTGCATCATCTCCAATAATTAGATTAAATGCGTCATATAATCGATTAAATGTAAAATCATTTATCCTATCTGCAATTCTTTCAACTGTTACACTGGGCAGAGGAATGAAGTTAGGATAACTATACATAAAACTCACCCACTTACGATCAGCTGCGACGCGTACTATATCTCCACTTAATAAAATTCCATTTTGACTGCTTCCATTTTTCCACTCTAAAACAGTACCGCCTTTATAATGTCCTCCAATTCTTTGAAGGATAAGACCTTCCTGCAATTCTAGAGATTCTCCAGACCAAAAAATGATTTTCTCGCTTGTTCTAGTCACCCATTCTTTATCATCTTCGTGTATGTAAATTGGAGCATCGAATGTTTCAGCCCATTCTACTAAACTAGAGTAATAATGGGGATGTGATAAAGCAATAGCATCAATTCCGCCTAATTTATTAATATGTGAAATGGTTGATTGATCAATATATGTAATACAATCCCACAATAAGTTGTAATTTTTATCTTGTACAAGATAAGCTGTCTGTCCGATTCCAAAACTTGGATTAGTCTTTATACTATGTAATCCTTCTTCCTGGAGTTTAATGATATTACTATATGTCCCCACCTCTATCAGCTTTTCTAATGTGGTCCACACCTGACCTTTGGAACTAACAAATTGTCTTTCTTCCTCACAAATCAAACATTTTTTTGGTGCTTCAATTGAACGCTCATACTGAACTCCACAAGTTTCACAAATAAAGTTTTTCAAAAAATATCTCTCCTTTACTTATTCACTTCCTATTTACTCTCTTTTAAAAAGTTCACCCCAAAAATCCTTCTTCAAGTAAACAGCACCGTTATTATACAATACATTTTCATCCCATCATGTCGATTGATGGTGTGAAGAATGATCATTTCTAAACTGCCTAGGGGTTAAACCTGTGTATTTTTTAAATACTTTTATAAAATAACTTTGATCATTGAAATTTAACCAGGTGCTTATGTCTGAAATCGAATAACTTGATATAGCCAACAGCTTTTTTGCTTCGTCTACTCGTTGTTGTTGAATATATTCACTTATAGGAATACCCATTTCTTTTTTAAAAAGAGATGATAAGTAATTGGGACTTAATTGACACATTTCTGCAAGTTGTTCCAGTGTAATGTCTCCATAAAGATGGTTGTAAATATAATGTCGACAAGCCGTTATGGGTGCAGAATATTTTTCTACATTTAAACAGTGAACACGATTGGTAAAATCACTTATGGCTTCTTCCGTTAATCTCAATATGGCCTTTAGGTTTCCTAATTCCTCAATTTGTTGAATATAATAATCACTTAAAGTAAAGGCTGTTTCCTCATTTAAGCCCCCTTCAATGGCAGCTCTGCAAACAAGGGCAATGCCCGTTATCATTAAATTTTTTTCACTTCGTAAGCGACTCCGTCTCGACAATAATCCTAATTCTGCCTCACCCACAATAGAGTAATCGAAGATATCCTTTAATTTATCGATCCGCCCGTTTTTGACATAATCAAGCAATACCCGTTCATAAGAAAGATTGGAATGAAAAATGAAATTCCTTCTCCCTTTTGAAAGTTCAACATCTAAATTCTCTGATTGTATGACACCAAGGTCTATCGCTTTATTGTTTTCTAGGACCAGCGTTTTATCTAACGCTTTACGGTAAAGCAAATAATAAACCATTAAACTAATCGATAGTAGCTGATGATGATCCATAATGGGGACGGCTTGATAATATTCAATAAGATTTCTTTTATTGATGTTTCCTTTAAAAGCATCTATGATTTTTGTAATATTTTCATCCGATATTTCGGTCTCAAGGACAGGTCCTACAATAATAGTACCTAAAAAATAGTTCGATTTTTTAAGATTCACAAAGAAAAAATTCAAATTTGAATTTGAAAAAAAGATAGGGAACTCACTTGGATCCTCTTCATACGTGTATACACTTATCTGCTCTTTAAATGGAACATAATAGGGATTACTCCGTAGGTCACTGCTTGAAAATTCGTACTCGAACTCACCAAATCCATTGACATAATAAACTGGTATTCCATGAACTTCCCAAATAAGCTGGCATATATATTGCATATCCTCCATGGATATTTCCATCTATTTCATCTACTCCATCCGTTTTTTAAATCGTTTACATTATTATTTTTTACAATAAGAAAATACTATTATCCGTAGAATAATACAATAATTCATTCTTAATCAGCAATAAAATAGGTGATGTAAGAAATCTTAAACAAAGGGGAAATGAACATGGAATTAGCAAATAGAATTGCCGTTATCACTGGTGCAGGAAGTGGCATTGGCAGAGCAAGCAGTTTGAAACTTGCTAGTAATGGAGCAACCGTTGTCATAGTTGATTTCAATAGAGAAACAGGGGAAGAAACTTTAAAACTTGTGAAAGAGCAAGGTGGAGAAGGAATCTTCGTTCAGGCTGATGTATCAAAAAGTGAAGATGTGCAAAACTATGTAAATAAAGCAGTCGAAACATATGGCCGCATTGATATATTTTTCAATAATGCAGGTATTATCCAAAAGTTCGCACCTTTCACCTCAGTTGAAGAATCCGAATTTGACCGGATTTTGTCTGTCAATGTAAAAGGAGTATTCCTTGGATTGAAATATGTCCTAAAAGTGATGGAAGAGCAAGGAAGCGGATCGATTATTAACACGGCTTCTACTGCAGGAATTCGTCCTGAGCATAGTGTTGCTGTATATTCTGCCAGCAAACATGCAGTTATCGGTTTAACGAAAGGTGCTGCATTAGAATATGCTAAAAAAGGAATCCGTATTAATGCGCTTTGCCCTGGCGGTGTTCAAACAGCGTTAACCGCTAGTGTTGCTGAGCAGTTTGAAAAAGGCGGTTATGTTCCAGAAGAATTTTCAAATATGAGAATGGGTCGTTATGCTGATCCGAACGAGCTTGCTGAAATGGTGGTTTTCTTAGCATCAGATAAAGCAAGCTATATGACTGGTTCAATTGCACTTGTGGATGGTGGTTTAACTCTATAAGCAATCCAAATACGTGAATTTGGCTTTAGTTTAATTAGGGCACTTTCCTTATTATAGGAAAATGCCCGATTCTTAAAGAAAGTCTTATTTAATAATCTTGCTGACGATTGGGTTTACCTAAACTTTGAAACTGTGAAATTAATTATTAATATGTATAATCTTTTAGGCTTTAAGATAAAAAATAGTCCTCACTAATATCAAATGGGGGAATGCTTTGCTTAAAACGAAATACATTATGAGGATCTACTTCTGTTTTAACTTTTCTTAGCCTATTAAAATTCTCCCCATAATAAGACTCTGGCCAATTTTTTATAAAAAGATCTGGCCAATTGACATAATCACCCTTTGTATATGGTTTTAATGCGACTCTCAATTCTTCAGTCCACTTAATATTTTTTCTTGCTTCTGTTTCATTGGTCCACTTTGTTAAATATTCTTGTGCAATTATCGCATTCCTATGATAATACGCTGTTTCTTTTGGAGAAATGTGTTTAACAGCACCACCTAATGACTGCTGCCAAATAGAGGCTTCTTCGTTTGGTGCTTTCTCTAGAAATTGTTTCATAATAAAAATAGCTTTTGCAGGAAGGGGTTCATAAATAAATGAACCTGATCGATTAAATAAAGAAGGAATATTGCCGGCCGGATCATTAAAATGTTCAACAGCTTTAATAAATGGCACGTTGGAGATTTCTATTTTTCTAGGTTTTGTATGTTTCACGAGTGGTCTAATTAATTTTTTAAGTTTGTCCGATGGCCCTATATATTGCCCTTCTGCGATAATTAAATTTTTACTTTTTGCATGTAATTCTATTTGAGAGGTTAATTTTGGATCCGTAAATGGCGCCCAATCTTGCCAAGCCTGGAATGCTTCTTCTAATTGCTCCCAGTCCCACTCTACCGTGAAGATGGATACATTGGTAATTGGATGTAACCGAAATTTTAATTGGGTCACAATACCAAAGTTGCCACCGCCTCCCCCACAACATGCCCAAAATAAGTCAGAATTTTTTTCTTTACTAGCTTCAACAATTTCTGCACCACTTTCCCCTTTGGGAATAGCAACTCGAAGACTAATGAGGTTATCACATGTGAGTCCAAAAATTCTTGATAACATCCCAATTCCCCCGCCTAATGTTAATCCAGAAAGACCAACACTAAACTCTGTACCACCTGGCAAGGCCATTCCGTAATCCCATAACGTGGAGTATACATGTCCTAAATTGGAGCCTGCTTGAATCGAAGCTGTTCGTTCTTTGACATTTACAGATATTTGATCCATGTCGCTTGTATCTATAACTAGCCCACGATTTAATAGGGAGAAGTTTTCGTAACTATGTCTGCCACTTCTTAACCGAAAAGGAACGTTTTTTTCTCTAACCCACTTTAATGCATTAACGATATCCCTTACATTTTGGCAAAAAACTATTGCACCAGGAAACTTAGAGAGATTTAGATTATAATTTATCCGAGCTCTTGGATACTCTGGGTCATTGGGGAGCACAATTCGCCCCGTCAATATCGTATTCATACTTTTCACCACCTTAATTGTTTTATACCAATCTATGATTTTTTTAAAGGTGGTGAAACGGCATAAATCCTACTTAATATCAATATCAGACTAGAACAACGTACAGCCTCCTTTAAAGTAGTCCTCCTATTTTGCCTTAAAGAAAAACCTTCACTTCTTCAACTTATCTGCACGTTACTTGAACAAGCACACCTCTCATATAATGCGTATTTTGTTTGAATTGTCATCTAAATTCAGTCCAAAAATTATAAATTTAATGTTTTTATTAATCTTGTACAAGCACTTTCTAAACTACTTCATACCTTAATATAAAAAAGGGGGTAAGTATTTTGGGAAAAAAAGAAAATAATTGTGAGGTACGAAGTCATAATGCAGTGATCGTTTTTGCCCAACAAAGTGCGTCTTCAGATTCACCTAATCCTGTTACCTATTTTGAGGATCATACTGATAATCACTATAAGGCATTAATTAATGTTAGGATTTCGGGAATAACCCCAGGGCCAATTGGCTCTGAACGTGTCTTACAGCTGGTTGTACAACCACGTCATGGTCATAGAGAGATCAATATAGATATCCCTATTTTCCCATTCTCTATTGGACCTGAGCCTGTTACAATAGGACAGGTTGTCGCTCAAATCGAGGATGCAGAAAGTGTATCTATAAGATGGGAAGTCAGAGTAAATGGTTCACTTGATCCAATAGGAATAATCAGCGGTACGATTGATATTCAAAAAGATTTCTGTATTTGCTGTCCATAGTCCCTAAATAGATTTTTTACCCTTCCAGCGATAATACATCGTAATAAGCAATATAGGAATTCGAACCAAAAGTTCAAAAGGCTACTTCCTTTTGGACTTTTTATATGAAAAAGTCTTAGATACTAATTGAACAAATCGTTAGCAAAACAAAAAAAAGACCGCAGCAGCAATCCACTTGAACTGATATTATGGGTGTATCATCAAAGGAAATGCTTAAAGCATTGGCAAGTGGTGAGGATGACCCTGAAAAACTAGCAAACTTCGCTCGAGGTACAATGAAACGGAAAAAAGAAGAACTTGAATTAGCTCTTCAAGGATATGTTAACCCACATCAACGGTTAATGTTAAAGACAATTTTAACGCACATTGATTTTCTAACAGATCAAATCGATATGCTAGATCAGGATATTAGCCAAAGAGTTAGTTCTTATCAAGAAGATATTGAGCGCCTCGATTCCATACCTGGTATTGCCACAAGAATGGCCGAGCAAATCCTCGCCGAGATTGGTACAGATATTAAAAATCAGTTCCCTACTGCGGCGCATTTATGTTCATGGGCAGCCTTAGTCCCCAGACACAATGAGAGCGCTGGTAAAAGGAAATCTAGTAGATCGAAAAAGGGTAATAAGTATCTAAGATCTGCACTTACAGAATCAGCTCAATCAGTTCGAGGGTCAAAGAACTATCTAGGCGCATTGTATAGACGTACAGCTGGTCGGAAAGGAAGGAAAAAAGCAGCTATCGTTGTTGCACATGCGATGTTACGAATCGCATATTACCTTCTCACTCGAAAAGAAATGTATGTAGATTTAGGAGAAGATTATTTTGATAGACAAAGGCAAGCTTCCATTGTCCGCCATTCCGTTCGAAGATTAGAAAACTTAGGTTATAAAGTAACAATATCTGAAGCATCCTAATCCATTCCCTATAACCACAAACATCTCGATCAGGCGCTCTCCCTTTTTAAAAAGTGATTGAGCTGCGTCTATTCAAGTATTGCCATTTTTTCTAACTCACAGAGGTTTATTTTTATGGTAGTTTAAGTGAAATCCTTCACAATATCCATGTTACTGTCATTTATGAAAGTTACCTGTATAATGCCATCTGCCTTTCTCAATATCCGGCAATATACCCCGAATGTATAACTTTAGTTCTTCCGGCAACTCTTCCTTTTCAAGGCTCATCTAAAGTGAAATAAATGATCCGTCCAGCTTTTGAATCCATTACTTGAACCTGGGTTTGCAACTGTCCCTTCATATCAGTAATTTTTCTTGTCAGCATAATTTAATAAGACATGAAATCACCCCAATATATTATACAAGAACATACACTCTTATAAATCGAAGACTTAGTAAGATTCCAGGCTTTTTTAAGTTTTAAATTAAATTTTATTAAAATGAAAAATCCCTCCTTACCATCTATATAAGGAGGGACACGTATACCAAACTCTTAGGGGTATTTGGTATGTTTTTAATATGGATTTTTCAACATAGAAATATTAATTTATTTTTGAAGAGTAGCTGTTCACGGGTGTTTTTTCTATTTTGTTCCACTATTCTTCCTATGAAATATTGAAGCATCGTACCGTTTTAGTGAACAAAAAAGGGGGCTACTACAAAAAGGTCCCCTTTTAAAAATTACATAATTATCTAAATCAATCGGACTCAATTAGATTTTACCATGAATGAATAAGCTTGTGTATTACACTCACAATTTTACAGCCATTACTATTTAGGGCTAAATGTTTTTAATTCATCAAGAGTTCCAGGAACTTTTAAAGATCCAGACTTAATTTTATCTGTCCAATCACTAACAGCTTTATCTATAGCATCTTTGTTGGCTGCCTTAGCATTTATAGGAGATAAACCTACACCATCCTCAGCTAATCCGTAAAGAATATTCTGTCCACCAGGAAAATCACCATTTTGTGCTTTTTTCGCAGTATCTTGTACGGCCACATCAACACGCTTAAGAGCAGAAGTAAGAACTACATCCGGACCCATATCGCTTTGATCACGGTCAACACCTATTGCCCAAATTCCTTTGCTAGGTTCTTTTGCTTTACGATCAGTTGCTTCTTTGAATAATCCATTGCCTGTACCTCCAGCTGCGTGGAAAATTACATCTGCACCAGTAGAGTACATTTTTGAAGCGATAGATTGACCAGCCTCAGATTTGTCAAAAGCACCAGCATATTGAACATCGACTTTTACTGAGGGTTTTGTAGCTTTTACTCCAGCTAAGTAACCAGCTTGGAAACGTTCAATTACAGCATTTTCCATACCTCCGATAAAACCAATATGATCAGACTTCGTGGTAAGTGCTGCTGCAACCCCAGCAAGAAATCCTGCTTCTTGCTCTTTGAAAAGAACACTTGCAACATTTGGTTCTTTTACTTCAGAATCAATGATGGCAAATTTAGTATCCTTTTGTTGTTTGGCAACCTCATCAACTGCACCTTGCATTAAAAAACCAATACCAAATACTAAATCGTAACCTTGACGAGATAGTGTATTTAAATTTGTCACATAATCAGCATCAGAAGTAGATTGAAGATAATCATATCCGCCCTTTCCTTTTTTCAGTCCGTTTTCTTTACCGAATTTTTGAAGACCTTCCCAGGAAGATTGGTTAAATGATTTGTCATCAACACCTCCTATATCGGTAACCATCCCTACAGAGAAAGCTTTTCCTTTTTCTCCACCTTTAGTTGCTTCATTCCCTTTGTTGTCATTGGCTTTTCCGCAAGCACCTAAGAGTGTTCCAGCTGCAAGTAGAAGCGATATTGCTATACCCATTTTCCGCTTTTTCAAGTAAATGTACCCCCTAAATAATTTTGTATGATTTGTAATATAAAGAAATAAGCAGATTACTTCAAAGAATAGGTTCATCTGTTTCCTACTCGTTTTTGAATAATCATGTAGTAAAGCATATTATTACAAAATTTCTTTAATAGTATGCTTTCAGTACACTGCTATTAGTTTAAGTTCATTGCAACCAATATAGTTTTCATCTTTTCTGCCGTTGGCATAAATTCCATTGCTTCAGCTGGTTTACCGTCTAGAAAGCTCAACAGAAGCCCAAATTCACTTTTTCTAAGTCCGGTAATCATCACATCATCTTATTGGTAATAATCACCATGAGCTATGCCTGACTGCGTTTACAGACCTCATATCGGGAATCCTTACGCTTTAGGACTGTACCCTCTAAGCCTTGGCATGGTAACACACTTCCCTTTATATTTGATTACGTCAAACACAACGTAACTTAATGTTCCACTTACTAATAGGTTCCTGTTTGATTGGAACCGGCTCATCATTGCTTCAAAATCCGGTTTACCGTCAACCCCTGAAACAATATTTTCACCATCCAACACGGTTCCGTCTGGTAAATCTATAGTTAATAGTTCCGGGAAATTGGCAGTAACCTCATTATTATGACGAGTATAAAGCCGTACTTAATTATTAATCTTTGAAAGTATGATCCGAATGCCACCCAACTTTAACTCTGTTATATACGCATTATCATCAAACGGCTGGTCTACTCTTTGTAATAACATTGGTGAAATAAACACATAAACCACCTCATGATAATTGTAAGTGAAAGCTAAAAACTATCATTGGTGGTTTATTGTCATTTATGGAATTTCCCTTTATACGGATATGGATAGAAATAAAAACTGACCATCTATATAATGGTCGCCCTCTTTAACTATCGAACCCGTTACTTTAAGTATAATTCTTCACAATCTTAATTCACTTCAGATTAACTAATCATTTAAATCATACTTAAATATAGGGTTTATACACTCCAAAATGGATTGAACTAAACTGCTTCTTTGGTTGCTCAAGAAAAATAAGGTTAGAGTTGCGAACTAATGTACGCTATGTTACAACTAAGGTACGTCTCCTGTGGATTGTAAAGTCTTTAAAGGAGTGATTATAAAATGAATAAAACAGATTTCATTAATCAAGTAGCAAAACCGCAGAACTTTCACAGAAAGAAGCAGCTAAAGCAGTAGATGCAGTTTTTGATACTATTTTGGAAGCATTAAAAAATGGTGATAAAGTTCAATTGATTGGCTTCGGTAATTTTGAGGTTCATGAACGTGCTGCACGTACAGGTCGAAATCCACAAACTGGGGAAGAAATTCAGATAGCAGCTGGAAAAGTTCCCGCTTTTAAGGCTGGTAAAGCTCTTAAAGATGCAGTAGCTGAAAAGTAATAAATAATGATCTTTAGTGTTGCATACAAAAAATGAATGACCATTTAAGTCACTCTTAACTAAATCAGTTCAGAAATCTATATGACCTATGATAATTAGGAGATTTCGTGTTTATGTGATACACTTTATTTACCATTTGATTTACTGTTTACATGTTCCCCACTCATTCGTGAGTGGGGTTCCTTGTTTTTAAGGTAAATAAAAAACAGACTCTAAAATAGAGCCTGTCTATATCCAACATTATTATTTATTATTAAGCTTTACGAACGTTAGTAGCTTGGGGTCCACGTTGACCTTGCTCTACTTCAAAAGTAACTGCTTGACCTTCGTCTAAAGATTTGAAACCTTCGCTTTGGATTGCTGAGAAGTGAACGAATACATCGTCTCCAGCTTCGCGTTCGATAAATCCAAAACCTTTTTCTGCGTTAAACCATTTTACTTTACCTTGTTCCAAGTGTGTTTCCTCCTGCTGTGTGCTTTTGCACACATATATTACTATCCTTGCTCCCAGTGATCATTTAGATGAATAGTTCAACTAATACTATCCTTTACACCGAACAAAAATAATTCTTCCTTAGAATACCATTTTTTGAATGTGTTTGCAAGATTACAATCCATTATGTGAATTTATGTCACTTTCTAGCAAATAAGCCGAAAGTAAACAAGTAATGAATAAAAACTCACATATTCTCGACTTATTAAATAACTCGTTATTGAGTTAAAGCTACCCTTTAGTTTAAGTGTAAACCTTCACAAACTCTTTGGTGGAAGTAAATCTTATCTGAAGAATCCCCATAATAAGGTAATAACGGTACATTAGCATTACTACTTTACCTTGCGTATGCTTTCATCACCGAGCAATACCATCAATATTTTGTAAAAGACAATCGTGTAATGAAACAAGGAAGCAACTGACCTTTAATTGAAATTTATGAATCGATTTCAATATATTGTAAAAAATAAAAAAAAGACAGCGGAGGATACACATGTTAGATGATAAAAGTCCTTTAAGTGCATCGGAGATTGGAATGCTTTGGCTTACATACATGGAAAAAACAATGATTCTAAGAATTACGGAATACTTCTTGGAAAAAGCAGATGACAAGGAAGCAAGAAACCTTTTAGGGATATGCTGGCAAGAAGTCAGTTTTTATACAGAGTTGATGAAAAATCTTTTCGAACAGCAAGGAATTGCCGTTCCGATTGGATTTACAAAACAAGATGTTAACTTAGACGCTCCAAAATTATACGACAATGGGTTTGACATTATGCTCCTTCGCGTTTTTAAAGAAATGAGCATGGGCTTATACACCATCAGTATGAATATGGCTTACCATGTCGATGTCATGACAATATTTGAAGGGCTGAATGTGGTTACTCTCAAAATTTATAAACTAGCTACTCTTTATTTGCTAAGAAAAGGGATTCTTACCCTTCCTCCAAAAGTAACGATGCCAAAAACAACGGAGTTTATAAAAAGCAAAGAATATTTAGAGGGATTAAACCCATTTAGCCAAAAACGGTCCTTCAACGATATTGAATTGGGCATCTTGCACCACGGAATTGAATCTAATAATGTTGGATTGCAGTTGATGACTGGTTTTGCCCAATGTGCCCTGGACAGAGAAGTAAAACAATATTGTGTAAAAGGGATGGAACTTGCGAAGAAACAAATTCAAACCTTTGAGGAAATGCTTATAAAGGCAAATGTTCATTTCTCTGCTACTTCTGGAAGTACAGTCACTACATCCACAGTCTCGCCGTTTTCTGACAAACTGATGATGCACTGTACCACCTTCCTCAACGGATTCGCCATTGTAGGAATGAGTTTTGGGACATTTTTCAGCTTAAGAAGAGATTTAATAATGCAATCAACATTAATTGCCAAGGATGTCTTTTTCTACGGTGAAGAAGGAATTAACATTATGATAAAAAAAGGGTGGTTTGAAGAGCCTCCACAAATGGAGGACCGTACTCAAATCATTACAAACAATCAATAAATATAATTTTCATGCACAGAATTATGGTGGTGTTATTTTTAACACTAAATCTCAATGTGGGGGATAGCTTTGAAAAAACTTATTCGCTTATTTTCCGTTTTAATTTCTTTATTGATTAAAGCAGCATTTTTAATGGATAACTTCAAACATAGATTAAATTCTCTGTTAAGAATGCCGACTTTAGCATAAGGATAAGTATTTCGTATCTTCTATTTCCACATTAGTTAAAAAAAGGTGATCACAGATTGTGCTTACCTCTTTTTTAAAACTTTTTTGTTTGGTACAAATTCCCCGTATGGACGGTTTTTTTGTTGTTATAATATATTTGTTTGAGGGAATTAAAGCTCTCGGCTTGTTCCATTTTAGTTGGCTTATGGACAAGTGTTAGACGTTACTTCCACTATCCTGCTTCGTTAGTTGATCAACGAAAAAAAGAGCTGCCGCCTGCAACTCCATCTTCAACTCAAGCTACCCGTTACTTTAAGTGTATTTTTTCACATATATAATTCGATTTATTATAATTATAACTCTGCCCAATTTTTAAAAATAGTAAGAATTTCTTCTAAATTATTAGGTCCTCCTGCTCCATGAAACTTATATTTATACTTATCAAATTCAATCCAACAATCAAGCCAATCCTGCTCATTTCGAATAATCTCTATTTTGTCCATATGTTTATCTTCTAAGTTTGTTCCTTCAAGGTCAATTGTTAACATCCATCCTGGGTTATCGAGATTTTGAACACTAATACCAAATTGATGTTCCCAGTCCCCGTCACATTGTTGTAAGTACCATTTTTGTATCCATTCTAAAGTTCCGATAAAAGTTCCCTCCGTCCCTTTTATTTTACATTGAAATATTATTACTCAAGCACCAGTGATTTATATGTATAGGTATTCTCGGCTTCGTACAAAGATACCTTTTTGCACTAACCTGCTTCTTTAGTCACATTAAGCGTATTACTTAAATTCCCATATAAAAAGCGACAATCCTTCTGGATCACCGCCTCCATGTTATTCGAAAAATGACTTGTTTTTTTGCCAATTATTCTCCAACCTATTTCGACCGAATAAACTTAATACAAGCCCCATTATTATACAAATTATCCATGTAACCAAAAGTTCTCTGAAGATAAAAGCCCATCGAAATGAATTGAGAAGAAATTTAATTATGTAATAATCAATAACTAATGGTATCGATATGACGGGACATATGATAAGACAAATCGTACCCTTCCTTTTTTCCTAATTTGTCCCCAATTTACCATATAAATATAAACCTACTAGATAAAACATATAACTTGTTTTATTCTATTTGGTCCTCCATCCGATAATCACATCTATTAATGAAATTATCTTTTTATAACGCTTTTATTTTCCTTCTAGTTCGTGGCAGCTGTTAGTATTACATTTGTATAATACCACTGAGGATGGAGAATATACCTATTCCTATACAACTCAAGCAGACAGTTCTTGACTTCTTTTTGGATGATTTAAGGAAATATAATGAAATTCCTAATAAGACCAAAAGAATACCCATTATTATACTAGACAGATAAAATACCGGTGCGAGGTTTTCAAGAGTATGATCTATTACATTTTCAATTTTTTGTTCCATATTTCTCATACCTCCATGCAGTTAATCTTTCTTGTCATTATGTTGATGACAAGAACACTTATCAATACAAGAATTATTGTGAAAATAATGATTGCACTATCCGCAGATATAGAACCTGCCACGATGTTACTTAATAGAGAGCAAAGCAAGACTGAAGATATAATAGTGGTCGGTATAGACTTTTTTATAAAGCCGATAGCCATAGAAATAATACCAACACTAACAGCAGAAATAGACATATAAAATGTGGTTTTGGCAGCCCTATTAATAATTTCAAAAGTGATGTTTCCGTCTACCACTGGGGAAATAGATTCACTAATACCAAAAATAGTAAATATACTTATGCATGAGGTGATCATTGCAGTTACCACAAACAGTGAAACCACAGCAATCTTTGCCAGAAAAACCTTTCTTCTGCTGACAGGGTATGAGAATAGCAGAGTGGTGCGTTTCCCTGCATATTCTTCAATTACTATTTTTGAAAACATTACAGATGATAATAAGCTGAAGGCAAACATACATATTGTATTAAATAATGGAATGATATTTTCATATCCTGCAAACATTTTCATGTCCGGGTCTTTTGGTTCAATCTTTGGAGCATAGGCGAATAGATATATTATTCCTAACATACAGATTCCAATGATAGAGGCTGAAATAATGTATGTACGAATATTGGTCTTTTTCAATTCAAGTTTCAATAGGTTAACCACTATGTTTCATTCCTCCATTCACAATACTAAAAAAATATTCTTCTAAGCCGTCTGCAAAATCCTTTTCGATAGAGGCTAACTCTATTTCTTCAACAATGCTTCCATCTACGATAATTCCTATAACATCTGAGATTTGTTCGATTTCACTTAATATATGGCTGGAAACAAGTATAGTCATATCATGCTTTTTTACAAGTTCTTGAAAAAGCTCCCTCATTTCCCGTATTCCCACTGGATCTAACCCGTTAATCGGTTCATCCAAAATTAAGAGTTTTGGATGATGGATGATTGCTCTTGCAATCCCTAAACGCTGACGCATACCTAGAGAAAATTGAGAAACAGGTTGATTACCTATATTTTGTAACCCAACTATTCCTAACGTTTTTTGAATATCTGTATTTTGAATACCCATATAGGAAAGATGAATTTCTAAATTTTCAATAGCGGATAAATGTTCGTAAAATATGGGAGTTTCTATCATACTTCCTACATCCCTTAGAATTTTGTTTTTACTAATTCGAATATCCTCGCTGAAAATTTCTATGTGTCCGGCAGTGGGATGAAGTAATCCTAATAGCAGTTTGAAAATTGTTGTTTTTCCGGCTCCATTTACGCCCAATAGTCCATAAACTCTTCCTTTTGAAACGGTCATGTTACAATTTCTTATGACTTCTTTTTGATTAAAGGTCTTTACTAGTCCAGATATTTTTACTGCAGATTCATAATCCATATCAAATTCCTCCTAAAGCATTTACATACATATAAATGTATGTATTTATGTAAAAGTAAACTGCCCAATGGCAGTCCACTTAGATATTTAAAATAGATTTATGAAATTTTTCAAGGATATCAATTATCTGATCATCAATCACTGGAAGTCCGATACTATTAAATAATTCTTGTAAATGTTTTACTTTTAATAGATATTCTTCCGTGTCCACTGAAAAGATAATAGGACTTAACCAAATATTGGTCAGCAGCATAAATGTTTCGGATGTCTGCTTAGGATATTGAACAGAAATAGACCCATCCATTACCCCTTCATCGATAAAGGCGAGTATATCGGGAGCCCCTGAATTGACACAATCCTGTAATTGTTTGGCAATCAATTTGGGGCTGTTTAGGATCGTTGGTATCGTTTTAATGGCTTCTAATTGTCCAATATTTTCAAATGACAATAAAAAAGCCATTCTCAACCTTTCTAGTCCGTTTAATCCAGAGATATTTTTAGACTTTTTGAAAGGGTCGTTTTCATTTGCCAATCGATTGAGAACAGCATCTATTATATCCTCTTTAGATTTAAAGTGATGGTAAAATGCACCTCTGGTTAAATCTCCTAAATCATCAACAATATCCTGAATGGTAGTTTCTTCCCATCCCTTTTCCACAAACAACTTTGTTGCTGTATCCAAGATTCTTTTTTCCGTTATTTCTGGATATTTATTTCTTGGCAAGATGCTACCCTCCATAAATACATACATATATATGTATGTATATTATCTCTTATTTGTGAAAATGTAAAGTATTACCATAAGATAATTTGAATAGTGGTTTTTATCTAATACGGTTAAGGCGGGGCTGGAAGCCACCACCGCAAGAATTATAGTAATGACTTCAATTACTATACACTCCACATGTTCCAAATGTATAAAAATATTCATGCAAAAGCCACTCTCTAAAAAATCTACAAAAAGCTTCTTTACAAACCTACTCCTTCCTGCAAAAAGAAAACAGCTGATTTATTAGGGCTTGTTTCTATTTTTCAAAAATGTGAACCCAACTTCAGAAAAGCCTTGAATTAGCTACTTCCTTATAGAAAGCAACAAACCGTTAATCTTTGATATGCTCTTTCCTTATTTTTTACGATACAAAACAATGGTACATTCATTCTTGAAGAAAAGGGGAACCACATTCTCCTTCTTTCACTAACCTGCTTCGTTAGTTTAACAAGAAAAGGTGCCTAAGAATTAGCAGCTGGAATCCTAAAATAATGCAATTCGTAAATAAAATAAGGTTGCCTCCCTAGAACAATAACTTTCTACAGTTATTTAAAAATTTTTATTTCATCATAGTCATCAATATAAAGTTCTATTGGCTTTATCTCCGTATTTAAAAATATCGCTTCTTGGCTTTCAGAAGTTGGTGTTTCTGTTGGAAGTTTAATTTTAAATGGAAATCTCTTTTCAGTATTTGGTGGGATAACGACCTTTTTTGATATTATCCAAGATTTCCACGGTGAATTTTCATCTGACAAATCTGACATATATAATGAGAGAGCAATCTCTTCTAAGACCAATGTACGGTTACCACTGCTGACAGTCACATATCCCTCCAAATTCCCATTAGGGTGAACAATAGGATTCTTTAGAATGGTACTAACTGGATGTTTTATTTTGTACATATTAATAAAATCATTTCTTAATTTATTACTGATATAAAATGAAACTTTTTTTCCATTATACTTACCTGGGTCATAGTCAATACTCCAATTCTCTTCCGAAAATCGGATTTTCACGAGGTAGGTATTTGGTTTCTTTTCTTCAAAGAGCTCTGTTTTGTTTTCGAGGAGCATTTCGAAAAACCAGTGATAATCATCTTCGGTTTGGAGATAAACCTTGTCTCCTTTTACAGTATCGTTTGCATTAATGATCAAAGAATCAATTTCAGTACCTTGAAGACTTGTTGCACAATATTCCAAATCTACAGACTTGATTGAAATAGGGTCTCTTATATTATCAACTTTAGAGCAACTAACAAGCATTAATAGTACAAACAGTGAAAATAGAGCTTTTTACCTTTACCATCTTTCCCCCTATGGATTTGAATTTTTTTATATTTAAAGTTACTGAATATGGTTAAGCATACTTTTATTAAATCATCTACAATACTTAAATGAAAACACATTCTTCGACTATACTGCTTCGTTAACACAACTAACAAAAAAGACCGCCGCAGCGATCAATCTTGAACTCAAGCTACCCGTTACTTTAAGTACATATCTTCACAAACTTTCATTTTAAACAATACCCTGTCAAAATAAAAACTTCTCTAGTTTGAGAAGTCGCAAAAAGTTTGCCTGAAAATCATCGAGCAAAAACATTTAAATATACACTGTAATCCTCATTCCCGAACACATAAAAAAATTCTTTCAAAAATGAATTGGATGTTCCGATAACCATTGGTTTACTGTAGTAACTGCAATCTGAGCAGTTTCTGTTTTAGTGAAACCGAACACCCCTGTTAATATTGCACAGAAAACAACGGTTTTTATATCTTCAATTTCAGCTGCTAATTCCAGACAAGAAATATAACAGGATGCTAATTCATCCCTTTGCTGATATGTTAATGTCGTTCCTTTTGGAACAATAGGTCCAACCGTATAATCTCCTTTTTAGGATTATAGATCTGCAAAAAAACCGACTTGATGTCGGTTCTGTTAAGTAAATTTTATTTTGTTTATGAAATTACATTAACAAGTTGGTTGAGTGCTTCGTTAATTGGAGTAACTGGACGACCAAGAACTTTCTCAAAATCATTGCTTTCAACTTCTAGTGAACCGTTGCGAATGCTTTCTTGAATTCCTACTACAATCGGAATCACAAAATCAGGCAAACCTAAACCTTTCATGATCTCTGCATATTTTTCGTCACTTACTTGTTGTACAGGTATTTCTTTACCCAATACATTACCAAGAGCAGATGCCAATTCTTCTTGAGTTAAAAGTGGACCAGAAAGTTCATAAACTGTATTTTCGTGACCGTTTTCAACAAGAACTGCTGCAGCAGCATCTGCGTAATCTTGTTGCAGTGCCCAACCTACTTTACCTTCTCCAGCAGAAGTTACCCATGGAGCTCCTGCAATAGCACCTTGAATGCTTCCAATTTCGTTTTCCAAATACCAATTGTTACGTAAGAAAGAATATGGGATACCCGTTTTAATGATGGCTGCTTCTGTCGCAACATGAGGTGGAGACATTAAATTTTTGCTTTCTGTTGCATTGGCTAAACTTGTATAAGCAATAAATTTTACCCCTGCACGTTCAGCTGCTTGGACAGCATTAGCATGTTGTTGGATTCTTGTTTCATTGTCACCATCGGCAGAAATAATTAATAATCGGTCAATCCCTTTAAAAGCATTATCTAATGTTTCTGGACGGTCAAAATCACCTTGACGAACTTCCACTCCACGATTACGAAGTCCTTCTGCTTTCTCTGGATTTCGGACACTCACCACCAAATTACTTACAGGTACAGATTTCAACAATGATTCTACAACCTTGGAACCTAATTTTCCTGTTGCTCCAGTTACTAAAATTTTCATTAATATTCCCTCCAGTTAAATTTTATCTGTAACAATATCAATTACATGTATTCATTTTAGTTACATGTGGTCGATTTGTCAACAGGCAAAATAATATATATTATTTTGTTCGTATTTTGGTATAATAAACTTGTAATCAAAACAATTACATGATGAAGAAATAAAATAATATAAGGATTAGTTAAAAGGGGTGGTGACTGAACATGTCCATCAGCAGTCGATTTGCAGTAGGAATTCATATATTGGCTCTAATTAAATTAAATAATGAAGGAGTAACATCTTCTGAATTTTTAGCTACGAGTGTTAACACGAACCCAGCCGTTATAAGAAAACTAATGGGAATGCTAAAAAAAGCTGGTTTGATAGAGGTACACCCAGGAATTGCAGGTGCTAAACTCGCAAAGGAATTATCTTGTATCACTCTGTTCGACGTATATAAGGCAGTGAATGTTGTACAGGAGAAAGAGTTGTTTAGCATACATGAAAGTCCACATCCTGATTGTCCCGTAGGTAGGAACATCCAAAATACAATTGAACCATTATTCACAGCAGCACAATTGGCAATGGAGAAGGTTTTAAGAAATGTTACATTAGAAGATGTTGTGAGAGATATTGCTACTAAAGAAAATATCTGTTAGAAAGGGCATTCCAAAGGAATGTCTTTTCTCTTTCTTATTCAACTAACCTGCTCCGTTACTTGAATAAGAAAAAAACGATCCTTCGTTATGGAAGCATCGCAGCCGTCATTATTCCTCGGTTGGTTTTTCATTTTTATAAAATTCTTTTGGCTTTTCCAATTCTTCCTGATGGCGATTCGTCCAACTGTTTACAAAACTCGGTAGCGGGTTCTCTTCTTTCTGTTGTTTCCTCTTGTTTAGCCATTCCCGAATCCGTCTACGCAACCTTGACCGTTTCTTCAACGTTTCTCCCCCAATCACCTTCATATTTCTCCTTCGGCAATCCAACGGGTTTCCATTCCGTGTTTCACAAGTGGTGTATGTTTTAATTTTAACAGGTTAGTGGCAATAAAGACAAAAGCTATTTACCTGTGGTTACAGCATTGGCAGAGAAAAAAGCGGAAGTATCTGTTCCGCCGCCCCCTGCCGGCCTTATTTTTTTATAATGACGTTGCACTTTCCCTATCCGTAATTCAACTATTAGCATTTTCCCTGTAGGTTTTACACTCGGCAGCCTAAATGAAAAAACAGATTCTTCAACTAACCCGCCCCGTGTACACAATAAGAAAAGCTGCCAAAATGACAGCCTTGATCTTCAACTCTTGCACCTGTTACTTGAATAAGAAACATAATCATATATGCAAATGTATACTCATAACGATTTCCAGTTCGGGTCTTTAATGTCTTCTTGATTTGGTTTTCTTACAAACTTAATACTGCCTTCATCACAAGCCCCAAATTTAATAAAATTTTGTTGTGCTTGTGTTAATGAAACCTCATTTGCACCACCTTCATAATCAGAGTCTCGATATTGAAGTCCATCGTCTTCCCAAAAACAAATACCGCAAATATCATATGTTCCTGGTGGTTCTTCATCTAATGTTTTATACCCACAACAAGGACAAGTATATTTCACGAACTTCACCTCTAACTTGCAAAACCGATCGAACACAATTTAAAAATTGAAATCTATTCTTCTGATGTAGTTATATTTACACCTAAGAAAGTGCAATATCTTCCCAATGAAAGGAATGCCCCCAAGTAAAAATATACTTTGGGGCTTTTTTTCACTAGCCTGCTTCGTTAGCACAAGAAGAAAGCCGCCAAAGATGGCAGCCCTGGATATTAAACTCTTACTCCCTTTGTTTAAGTACATTAATTAGATTGTTAACATCTTTTCCTATGAAGCGATTTTTAACTAGGAGAATACTGCAATTTTACGTGCGATAGATTCTGTTAAACGAGATGCCACTTTGGGAACAGCCCATTTAATAATTGGTGTTAACACCGCACCCGATAATCCGCCTGCATGGACTTCCACCCTACAAGTCATTGTTGTTTTACTATTTACATTTTCTGAAGTAAAGTGACCGCTGCCTGTAAAATTATCTGATAAACCTTTTAGTACAAACTTAATATTTGAAGGTTCATTCCATTCGGTAATATCTACCTTCGCTTGTATTGTTTTTTTAATACCTTTCACACTACCTTCAAATGTCCAAATAGATTGCTTGTCATTTATAATTTTATGTTCTTTATAGGCCGGTACTGTCGTTGCCCATTTTTCAAGATCACTAACATAATCCCACACTGCTTGTACATCTACTGGAATTTCTACTGTATGTGTTCCTGTTGCCATTATAATTCCCACTTTCACTATGTATGAATTGTAAATTTATATTTCTACAAAATATACTTATTACATAAAAGACATAAATTTACATCAATAAATACACAGCTTTTTCCTTCTTCTAATAATCTTATTATTTTAAGAACTGAAATTTTCCAATCCTCCACAACCTGGCCCGATTGTGGAAAAAAGCTAATAATGATTGTTCAACCAAACTGCTTCGTTAACTAAATAAGAAAAGCTGCCTCAATGAAAGCTCGAATCTTTAACTCTTGCACCCTTAGCTGAAGAAGGTGGATTGTTAGGTTATAGGGTGCAGTCGATTATCAAACATTCCATTTCAATATAAAAAGATCATAATGTTTTTAATTTTTACACAATATTTACACAAATTATATACGATTAATAGTATAATTATTGAACAGGCCTACAATTGTGGTGTTTGAGGTGAATTAAAAATGAATTTCTATGAAAAGTTGCCTGAAGAGTTATTAATTCGTTTTTACTATGAAATTATTAATAATATTGAAAAAGGTATTCTTACGAAAAATATGTATTATGAAATAGGGATAATTATTTCTGTTGCTAATCGGAGAGGAATTTTCTTAGACCCACCTTCTGATTTATATGAATTAATTAATCAGCAAGCCTTAAATGATTTATTACAATCAGGACAAGTTGGTACAAGGTGTAGTTCTCAGATTGCGTAGCCCTTATTTGTTTAATTTTTCCTTGCTAATTCCCTTAAGTAGAAAGATGTAAATTTACAAAGTAAAATTTTTTTCTTTATTTAATAACCCAATTTCTCAAAATTAAAAGGAGAAATTGGGTTGTTTATTATACTCATCCATTCCAGGCTATTTGGATTGGGCGGCAACAATTTTTATATTTCCTTGTTCCCTTCATCTGGCTTTCCAGCACTTTTTTGCCTGATATTTTGATTTGCTTTATGAACAAAATACAAACATCTCCAGTCACAGCAAATCCTACTATTTGAATGTCATCACGTTATACATAATGACATGCAACAAAGTGGTCTTTGTTTACTTCACGATATTCAGGTATTTTTTCTGAACACAAATTAGTTGCTGATGGGCATCTTGATCGAAATTTACAACCGGAAGGCGGATTAATAGGACTTGGAATATCCCCTTTTAATAAAATACGTTCTCTTTTAGCCGTCGGATCTGGAATTGGAACAGCTGAAAGGAGTGCTTTCGTATAAGGGTGTAGTGGTTGATTAAATAGGTCTTCTTTTGATGCTAATTCCACAATATTACCTAAATACATAATAGCAATTTTCGTACATAAATGTTCCACCACGCTTATATCGTGGGAAATAAACAAGTATGATAGCCCATTTTCCCTTTGGAGGTCACTAAAAAGATTAATGATTTGAGCTTGAATAGATACATCAAGGGATGCAACAGGTTCATCCATTACAATGAATTCCGGATTTAAGGCCATAGCCCGGGCAATGACAATACGCTGCCTTTGACCTCCAGAAAATTCATGTGGATACCGATCAATATGGAAAGGGGATAAACCACACTTTTCCATAACCTCTAGCACATGCGCGCGGACCTCTTGTTTTGAAACAATCCCATGTTCCACCACGGCTTCACCAATGGCATCACCTACCCGAATTCTTGGGTTTAATGAACTAAATGGATCTTGGAAAACTAGTTGCGTTTGGACGCGTAAATGGCGCAGTTCTTTTTTTGAAAGATTAAAGATGTCCTGTCCCTTATATTTTACTTCTCCTCCTGTTTTATCTTGAATGCGTAATATGGTTTTGCCTATGGTTGACTTACCGCTTCCTGATTCACCTACCAGTCCGAAGACTTCCCCTTTTTTAATCGTAAAACTTACGCCATCAACTGCTTTAACTGGATCGCTAAGTTTTTTAAATAATCCCTTTGAAGAAGTATAATACTTTTTTAGATTAGAAACTTCTATTAATGTATCACTCATCTTGCACCTTCCTTATACAGCCAGCACGCCGTCTTTTGATGTTGACCCACATCCGTCAAATCAGGCTGTTTCTTACGGCAAATCCCCTGGACATGCTCACATCGATCAGCGAAATAACATCCATCTTTTAAATCTGTTAAATTAGGTACCTGACCTGCAATTGTGTATAGTCGTTCTTTTCGTTCGCCAATTACAGGTTTAGCTTGGAGTAACCCCTTTGTGTAAGGGTGCTTCGGGTCGGCGAAAAGTTCAAGAACAGGTCCTTCTTCTACTAATTTTCCTGCATACATGACAACGACATAATCTGCCATTTCAGCTACGACCCCTAAGTCATGGGTTATTAACAATATAGATGTTTTAAACTCTTTTTTAATATCTCTAAGTAAATCCAGAATTTGAGCTTGAATCGTAACATCCAGGGCAGTTGTTGGCTCGTCTGCAATAATCAGTTTCGGGTTACAACTAAGGGCAATAGCAATCATAATCCGCTGCAGCATCCCCCCACTTAATTCATGAGGATAAAGCTGGATTATTTTTTCTGCATTAGGCATTCCCAACATCGTGATCAGTTCTTTTGCTTTTTTATATGCATCCTTTTTACTTAGAAAAAGATGTTCCATAATCGGCTCTATCATTTGTTCTCCAATGGTAAAAACAGGATTTAAAGAAGTCATTGGTTCTTGAAAAATCATGCCAATCTCATTCCCTCTGAGACGGCGGATATCCTTTTTCGTTAATTGCAATAAATTATTACCAGCAAAAAGAATTTCTCCACTTTCTACTTTTCCGTTTTCAGGAATGAGTTGCATCAAAGATAATGCGGTTATACTCTTACCACATCCTGACTCGCCAACGATACAAACGGTTTCACCTTCACGGATGGAGAAGCTAACGTCATTCACTGCTTGAACGATGCCGTTTTCTGTATGAAAGTTCGTGACAAGATGGTTCACTTCTAACAACATTTCACTCATAACCCCTCACCTACCTTCTTAATTTTGGATCAAGCGCGTCTCTTAGTCCGTCTCCAAGCAGATTGATAGAAACCACTGTTAGGAATATGGCTGTCCCTGGTGGAATCCAAAGCCAAGGCCGTTTCCTGAAATCCATAAAATTATTAGCTGCATCCATCATATTTCCCCAAGATGGCGTGGGGGGAACAACACCGAGCCCGAGATAACTTAGAGCCGATTCGCTTAATATCGATCCTGCCACATTTAAGGTTGCTACCACTAGGAGGATAGGGACCGTGTTTGGTATAAGATGATGGAATATTTTTCGACGGTCACTTAAACCGAGCACCTCTGTTGCCTGCATAAAAGGCTGCTCCTTTAATGATAGAATTTGCCCCCTCACCAGACGGGCAAGACCAGGCCACCCGACGAAGCTGAGCATGATCATGATGAGGTATAGTCGATATTCTGCTGGTACCTTCCATTCAGATAGTATGGCGCCCATCATCAACAATAGTGGTAACCCAGGTATGGACATTAATATATCTGCTAATCTCATAATCACTAAATCGACGATACCACGATAAAAACCAGAGATAGCACCAAGTAAGCTCCCAATGAGAATAGATAAGAACATGGCAGCAATACCAATCGTTAAGGATATTTGTCCTGCCATCATTAATCTTGTCAGAATATCCCGTCCATAATTATCTGTCCCAAGCCAATGTGATGCACTAGGCGGCTGGTTCATATTGGCGACGTCGGTTCTGTCAAGTATGTAAGGAGAGAAATACGGCCCGATAAAACTAAGCAAAAACATAAACATCAGAAAAAACAGGCTGACCATCGCCATTTTATTCTTCTTTAATCGAAGGTAAGTTTGCTTCCATAAAGATGGTGATTTAACGATTGTCTTCGAATTTTGTTGTTTTACAAGTAAGCTTTGTGTTTCCATTTGTTTTCCCTCCTATCTTAACCGAATTCTAGGATCAACCGCTGCATAAGTAACATCTGCCAAAAAGTTTCCAATGATAGTCAGACAAGATAAAAACATTGTAAAGGCCATTAAAACGGGATAGTCGCGGAAACTAACAGATTCTAGTTGAATTCTTCCAACCCCCGGCCAATTGAAGATTTGCTCCATGATAATCGCTCCGGAAAAAAGACCGGGCAGTTCAAATGCAAGAAGTGTAATCGCTGGAAGTATCGCATTTTTTAAAGCATGTTTAAATATAACGACACGTTCCTTTAAGCCTTTTGCCCTTGCAGTTCGTATATAATCCAGGCGAATCACTTCAAGCATTCCTGTTCTAAAATATCGGGTCAAAGATCCGACACTTAAAAGTGTTAAGATTGTTACTGGAAGAATCATATGCTTTCCCACTTCAAGTAAATAGGAAACTCCTGTATTTTCACTGCCCGTTTCAA
The DNA here is from genome assembly GCF_030403775.1 of Paenibacillus sp. BSR1-1. GTDB lineage: Bacteria > Bacillota > Bacilli > Bacillales > Cytobacillaceae > Neobacillus. The sequence continues at coordinate 159,422 of NZ_JAQMWQ010000003.1, read as the reverse complement.
TCATTCCCCCAATCGGCAAAATCTGAAGATCTACTCCAAACCATTTAATAAAGAGCAAACTAATGAAGAAGGAAGGAAACGACATCGCTGCAAACACCAAAAATGTTACAGCGCCATCAAACCAGGAATATTGTTTAATAGCGGATAATACTCCTGTTAATAATGCAATGGACCACGTTAATATGAGAGCAAAAATGGCAACAAAAAAAGAATTCCAGACATATTTATTTAAAAGTGATAGCACCTTTTCCTGATGTTTTAATGAGTAGCCGAAATCACCATGAAGAGCATTTCCGAGCCAGTTTAAGTATCTGTGTAATATAGGTTGGTCCAGGCCATAAAGAGACTTTAATTCTTGAGCCCTTTGCGGGGTCAAACTAATATTAGAATCAATGAAGTCGCCTGGAAGAATAGCAAACAAGAAGAAGATAATAAAAGATGTTCCAAATAATATCACGATCATTTGTAAAAATCGCTGTAATACATACTGTTTCATTTGAACTCTCCTAACATTGAAAGTGCCTAGCTTTTGGCCAGGCACTCAATCATTACTTTTTAATCGAAATGTTTGGTAAGCTAGCACCGATGCCTGTGTAATTATCAGGAATTAAACCTTTTATTTGACCGCTAATGGCTCTTGCACTTTGGCGGTAATGAACCAAAATGACAGGTGGATCTTCATTCAATTCTTTATATAACTCATGGTAGATTTCTTTACGTTTTTCTATATCTAATGTATTAAGCCCTTTTTTGATTAGCTCATCTACCTTTGGATTCGAATATCCGGCAGCATTATTCGGGTTACCCGTAGCAAATTCTTCTACAGGGTCACTTGGATCTAAAATTTGTGAAGTCGATACGGACGCAAAGTCATAATCTTTTTTGTTTAATTTTGCTACTAAGGCATTAAAGTCCATAATCTCAGGTTCAAATTTAATACCAATATCCTCATAATTTTCCTTAGCAATTGGGATGATGGGGTCTTCCGCCGTTCTCGTTAGGTAGTGAATAACAAATGGTTTTCCGTCTTTTTCACGGATACCATCTTTTCCTGCCTTCCAACCTGCTTGATCTAGTAATTCTTTTGCTTTTCCAGCATTAAACTCATATTTATTAATACCTTTATCGTTATAAGCCCATGAAACCTTTGAAACTGGTATATTAGCGACTTCACCATAACTTTTGAATTTGACATCTACAATCTTTTGACGGTCCAAACCATAAATAAGCGCCTGCCGAACTTTCTTATCCTTAAACTGTGGACGAGAATTATTTACATAAATAAGGCCAAAGTCATTAACTGGACCTACTCGGACATTAGCAAATCCTAAGCTTTGCAATTGTCCCACTGTATCGTCATCTGCAGAGAAGCTAGCATAATCAAGCTCTCCTGTTTCAAATAATTGAAGTGATGTCGAAGTATCGATGACTTTAAAGATTAAATTTTTTGTCTTTGGTTTCCCTGCATAATAATGTTCGTTTGCCTCATAACGGATTTCTTGTCCTGGGACATATTTGATAAATTTGTATGGACCTGCTCCAAGCGGCTTTGAATAAAGATCCTTTAAATAATCAAGTTTTCCATATTCATAGTCTTTGCCATAATAGGCTTTTGATAACACTTGACCGCCTAATAGGAGCAGCGCCTTCGCGTTTACTTCGGTGGTTGTGATTTCAATAGTCTGCTTGTTTTTTACTTTGATACCTTCAATTGTTTTCGCTTTCCCTTCTTTGTATTCCTTACCGCCTTGTATGGCAGCAAGAGATATATCTTGGTATCCTTCATAAGCTGGATCATGCAGCAATGTTAAGGTAAAGGCCACATCATCCGCTGTTACAGGAGAGCCATCACTAAATGTTACTCCATTTCTTAAATGAAACGTATATGTAAGCTGGTCACTTGATATGTTCCACTTATCTGCTAGAATTCCAACAGGCTTGCCTTCTTTATCTAGGTTAACCAATGGAGCAAAAATAGGATCCGTGGCATTCCCATCCCACCCATTTTCATAGAAATACGGTAAAAAAACACCGCCGGGGGCAGATATTCCTGCAATAAATAAATCTTTTCGGGATTTGGCCTTTTCAGGTAATGCTGAAAGGTTTGCTGCCTTAAATACTTTGACTCCTCTGTCCTTTGCAGGCGTATTTACTTTCTTTTCTGGTACAGCAGATTGTTTTGAACTTGATGAGTCTAGAGCACAAGCTGAAAGAATCATCGCTAGAAAAATAATGCTTATAAAACTTTTAAAACTCTTTTTCACTTATTTCACCCCTGTTTTTTATCTTTTAAACAACCTATTAGTCAGTCATTCTCCTTGAATGACTGGTTAAATAGATTTGTTTAATACCCTCTTGAAAAATGACCAAAAAAAATGCTAGTCCTTCTAATGTAACTATGATCTCTACATGTCACCTCCCACCAATGAGTTACATACTTTCCACATCACTGGACGTGATTTTAATAAAAAAGGCGCCTATTTGTTTGAAAAGCCTTTGGCGGTCCAATCGGCAGATTTCATCATTTTTTTCTTTCTATTCTGGTGAAACTAACAAAAAAGGCTCCTAATCTCATTTAATTGAGATAGGAGCCTTCGGTAGTCCGACCGGCTAAAAAATTTGTTTTTATAAAGGTATTCTATGAAAAGAATATAGACTAATAGTGAGGTGCAAAATCATATGCTTCTCGAATTCCATTATCCTTACTTAACCTACTAGTTTACTCGGCTTTTTTCTTTATAGACACAAATATAATACCCGCTAGAGAAATTGTCAACCTGTATTTTGAAAAATATTGGAATTACTTAAAGTCGTTACTAAAAACAAGAAAAAGGGCTGCCACAAGTTCAATTGCACTTGTAGATGGTGGTTTAACTCTGTAAGCAATTGAAACATCATGCGGGGGTCATCATTTCTGAGTATATTCTAGTGATGCTATAATAGTATAAATGACAAAAAGGTCCTTTCAATAATGAATACCCAAGTGTTAAAGGATAAACAAAGGACTCTCATAGAATGTCAGACAATATAAAAAAGGTACATCACTAGATATAGTGTTGTATCTTTTTACTTTTATAGGTTAAATAAATCCGTGAAGCAACAGAAGGTTTTAATGATTGTTGTTAAGCAACATTAGTTTACCTAATCCTACTACTAAAGTTGCCTTAGAAAAGGTATTGCAGACCTTGAAATCAGATCGATTACCGACAAATCTACTCGGTTCAGTTATGAGATCTCCTTGTTCAAAAAAATACAACACCAAATATGTAATTAATGCCTACACATGACGAAAATAAAAGGCAACTCTATAATATAGAGCCACCTGAAAAAACTGCTGTTTTTATTGTTCTATTTCTTTCAACTCCCTAAGCCATACCTATTGTATAGCTAAAGCTTCACAGGACCTAACCGAAGTGGCTACTTAAAATACTATTCGAGCAACCATTTTTGTGAAAATGTTTCGAAATCTGGTCTTCTTTTTTAGTTGCATTTCCCGTTCTCCTCCCTCGAGGTTAAATAGGGTTACTTTATAAATGGGTCATTCTTTTAGTTTTTAGAGCGTATTACAAAACCCTTGATAATCAAGGATTACCAAGAGTCTGTTTTTAATAATCCAACTAGGCTCGAACTATAGACACCTACCCCATCAAGGAACTTATAGGTTACCGTAATACAGTTCAAACCTTATAAAAGATTGTTTAATGAACATTTTTCATTTAACTAACATGTTCTACCCTATTTAAAAACTTCAACCTAATCATTTTGCAAAATAAACTCGATTTTTTGGATATTCCCTGTAAATGCGAAGTCTCCTCTATCTGCATAGTTTTTGCTTACAGGTAAATATGCATCTCGTCCAACAGATAATCCTTCCATTGAAATCAAAAACGGTAAGGTCCTTGGCATATCAACTTCTCCAACATGGTGATCATCGATAAATAGGCTGCCTTTTCCTTTAAATTGACCTGTTTTCTCAAATTCGAAACGTATCGTTGACTTTCCAACTGGTATTTCTAGATTAGATTCAATTTTATAGACAGTCCCCACATAATTATACTCATAGTATATACGGTTATTTTGAATATACATTGTATATCCACTGTTTGGACTTCCGTGCGCAATTAATACACCCTTACTTTCTTTACTTAGACAATCAATCGGTACTTTAATCTTGTAAGAACGATTAAGTATAGATGGCATTGCAAGAGTATAGCCCATGTTTGGATAGTAAGTAAACTCTGTACGATTTCTTACTCTATCATCAGGGGAGACATAAGAAAATAATTCAATCGTTTTATCAATAATTGGGAGAGCATCATATTTTTCAGCTTCTACAAACCAGATTTCCTTTAATTCATTCAGTTTCTCTGGAAACCTTTCAGCTAAATTATTGGATTGAGAAAAATCTTCAATCGTGTTATACAATTCCCATCGATCATCCTCAAAAGGTGTTCCTTTCGTATGAAAAGAGGTTGCCTTCCAGCCGTCATGCCAAATCGCTCGCTGTGCTCCCATAAGGAAGTATTGAGTTTCACGGATAGTTTGAACTTTGGGATTATCAAATGTATACTGCATGCTCTTTCCATGCAACGGCATTTGCTTAACTCCTTTGATTTCTTTAGGTGCACTTATTCCAGCCAAGTCTAGAACGGTCGGAGTGATATCAATGACATGATGGAACTGATTACGGACACTTCCAATATCCTTGATTCGATTTGGGAAATGATAAATCAAAGGAACATGAATTCCTCCGTCAAAAGTTGTTTGTTTATAGTATTTAAACGGTGTATTGCTTGCCTGAGCCCACCCACGAGGATAATTAGGGTGTGCATTTGGTCCACCAATTTCATCGATGCGATCGAACATTTTTTCAGCAGTCGTTGGAATTCCGTTATAATAAGAATCTGGTTCCAAAATCCCATCAAATTCCCCCTCCTGACTCGCCCCATTATCAGAAAGAAATACAATCATCGTATTGTCCAATTGCCCAATAGCTTCAAGAAAATCAACGAATCGACCGATCTGTTCATCTGTGTGAGTTAGGAACCCTGCATATGTTTCTTGAAATCTTTCGAAAAGTCGTTTTTCATCAGATGTAAGCTTATCCCATTCCTTCACACCAGGATTACGTTCCGCAAGCACTGTATCTTGTGGTACGATTCCTAATAATTTTTGACGTTCCAATCTTTCTTCGCGTATTTGATCCCATCCTTTTGCATATGTTCCTTTATACATATCGATATAACTTTGTGGGACTTGATGGGGATAATGCTGCGCACCAAATGCAAGATTCATAAAGAATGGTTTATCAGGAAAAATTGAAGCGTGATCAGAAATAAACTTTATTCCATGATCAACAAGATCTTCAGAAAGATGATATCCAGTTTTTTTGGGAGGCTCCACGTTATGATTATCGTAAACTAAAGTAGGTGTAAATTGATCAGAGCAAGCATCTAAAAATCCGTAAAACCGTTCAAAACCTTTTCCCAACGGCCAGTTATCAAAAGGACCAGCCGGTGTTTCTTCATATATTGGTGTTAAATGCCATTTCCCTACAGCATAAGTACTAAAATCATTTTCCTTTAGAATTTCCGCTAATGTTCCTGCTGAAGATTTGATTTTACCTCGTGAGTTCGGTACATCTGGACCTAAATCGAAATTTGCTAGAACCCCCATACCAACAGAATGATGATTTCTACCTGTCAATAAGCTTGCTCTGGTTGGGGAACAAAGTGGCGTAACATGAAAATTATTATAGCTCAATCCATTTTGTGCTAAACGATCTATATTAGGCGTCTTAATTTCCGAACCATAGCAACCTAGGTCAGAAAAACCCATATCGTCAAGGACAATGTATACAATATTATTTTTCATTTTTTCGTCTCCTTTAATCTAGAAATAAACTTATTTGTTAATCTAACTTTCATTGGGCATATTAAACTATTGAAACACCTTTAAAGTGAAATCAAAATCACTTGTTAAAATTTCTCGTGAAATGATTGATTAAGCATCTTTAGCGCAACGAAATCCCATGTGTCCAGTTGAACTGTCGGGTGTACTGGAACTACGGGAAGCTACTCGATAACGATTACAGTAAGATTCATGACAAAGATAAGAGCCACCACGTATTACCTTAGATGTTCCGTTTGGTATACCTTTGGGATTTTCTTTTGTGTCATATATATGATAGGTTGGACTAAACCAATCAGAACACCATTCCCAGACATTTCCTGAAACATTATATAAGCCATACTTATTCGGTGGAAATGATCGAGCTGGGGCAGTTCCTTTATATCCGTCTAATCTTCGATTTTCATTGGGGAATTGCCCCTGCCAAATATTTGCATAATATTGACCGTTGGGTAGTAATTCATCTCCCCAAGCATATTTTTTTTGTTCTAAACCTCCCCTAGCAGCAAATTCCCATTCTGCTTCAGTGGGCAGTCTTTTCCCTGCCCAGTTGCAATATGCTATAGCATCATTCCATGATACATGAACTACTGGATGATCAAGTCTATCTTTAAGTGTTGAATCCGGCCCTTCAGGATGTCTCCAGTTCGCACCATTAACAACTAACCACCAAGGAGTCTGTTGAACAAATTGAGTAACCTTCGTTCGTGTTTCATATGACACAAGCGAATGAAAAACAAAAGACCAGTTGTAAATTTCTGCCTCAGTTTTGTAGCCTGTATCAGATACAAACTCTTCAAATTGAGAATTAGTTACAGTACAAGCGTCTATGTAGAAAGGATCAACTTTTACTTTACGTACTGGTCCTTCACCATCGTCCTTGTACCCTTCAGGATCATCGGTTCCCATTAAAAATTCGCCACCTGGAACGTAAATTGCATTTTTGTCAGAACTCCCCTTACAACTTTTCACAACACTTAATCCTGAGGATTGAGATACAGTTGATTTTTGTTTTTTTGGCAAACAACAGCCGGATTTTTTTTCTAGTTCCATTCATACCCCTCACTTTTAGCATGATTATTTCAACAAAAAGCTTCCTGCACTGGCTATTTCGTGAAAATTTTTAAAAAATATTCACCATAAATTACACCTCCAAAACTAATTTTGGTTTGTCCATCATTTACGAATAAAAATTTTCAAAGAACGAGTAACATCTTTGAAATTAATATACTTTCTCTTTAAGTTAATATAAAGTGTAAATTAGTGAGGTTTAGTTGAATATTTTTCACTTAAATGAATCGGAGTGATCCTATGAATCTAATACAATTGGAATACTTACTTGAGGTTGCTAAAACAAAATCATTAATTAAAGCTGCTGAGAATCTTCATATTTCTCCGTCTGGTATTAGTAAAGCCATAACTAATTTAGAAATGGAACTTCAATTAAAGTTATTTAATCGTTCTAGATTGGGTGCTGAGCTTACCGAAGATGGAGAAATTATTGTAAGTAAGGCGCAGGAAATTATGCTAAAGGTCGAAGATATTTCCATTTTTGCGCATCAAAAGATATATCCTGAAAAAATCAATATATCATTATCTGTCAGTCCTAACGCTATGTTAGTAATCCCAAGCGCACTTGTTACTTATAAAAAAAAATACACTTATAGCCAAGTAGAAGTTTTTGAAAAAAATCCTAATGCAATTTTGTCCGACGTTAAAACGGAAAAGACTGATTTTGGTATTACAATATTTACTGACGAAATGGCAGCTTCTAATCCCGATTTGGAATTTGAAACCATTCTCGAAGGTGGCACAGTAATTTGTGCCAGCAAAAATTCTCCCCTTGCTTATTTAGAAAAGGTACAAATTGAGGATCTTGCTAATCAATCTTTGATTCTTACAGAAGATCCTATTTTGGCAGGGTATGCAAATGAACTGATTAACTATGTACCTAATATAAATATATTATTTACAACAAACAACGTTAATGTTATTACTGAAGCAGTATCAGAGGGTTTGGGTTTTATTATTACAATGAATTTATTTTTAAACAAACTTACTAGTATTCAAAATGGTAGCATTATTACAATTCCCTTTGTGTTTCCTCATCCATTACGCTTTTCAGTTGGAATTGTTCGATCAAGACGCAAAAAATTATCCGAACATAGTAAACAATTTATTAAAGCATTTAAACAAAATCTTCCTTGAGTCAAAACTAAATTTTTCTTAAAATGGGATTCGAGACAATTATTTAATTTTTTTATTAGCAATCTTTACCAGAAAGCGACGAGGAGAAATTCTTGCTTTAAGATGGACAACGTTGACTTTGAAAAAGGTATAATTTATGTACGCTCCTTAATTTAAGTAATAAATATGCTAAAGAGCTTATTTTTATCAACTACGAATTTTCACATGAGCCTATCAGACCGATGTCAAAGAAGTTATGATGATATGGCAGTGAACATAGAAACCATATTAAAAAAGGAACTTGAAGAGATTATTTTTCAATCACTATTAAAAAAATATCAGGATCAAAGTGATGAAAAGTTAAGAACCATAGCCACCATGTTAAGTTGGATAATCTACGGGGCTTCAATCGATTGGAAGAGGAACAGCAATAGATCACGAGAAGATTATTTGGAATATGCAAGTTTGTCTATTAGGCAGTTTTTAAGTATGGAATAGCTCAAATTTAGAAAGTTACCTCAATAAAAAGCGTTATTCCAAGTGAATTAACGCTTTTTATTCTTGTTTAGCTAACCTACTCCGTTAATGCAATAAAAAAAAGGGATCGCATCCGCCATCCCAATCTTTAACTCTTGCTTCCGTTTAACTTAAGTACAATTTTTCACAATATGATGGTCGAAGTTTCCGATTTTTAACATATTTTTCATTCTCTAAGAAAATAATAAAAACACTAACCAATTTCGTAAATTGGAGGATGAACCTTGGAGAGACATATCCCAATCCGATTAACTGCTCCGGAAATTGCAAGCCTTTGGACTCAATATATTTTTGATACAATGTCCATTTGTTTCTTTCGTTATGCACTCGAACATATCGAAGATCACGAAGTCAAATCAATCTACCAGACTTCCCTTGAAGTATCCAAAAAGCATATCCAAGAAATTACAGTATTCATGTTAAATGAAAATTACCCTATTCCACGTGGGTTTACAGAAAAAGACGACGTAAACATTCACGCACCACGTCTATTTCAAGACCCTTTCTATCTAAATTATATTTATATCATGTCTTTGCAAGGCATGACAGGATATTCTTTGTCTGTTAGTACTTCAGTTCGTTCTGACTTACGTAAGTATTATATAACCTGTATGTCCGAAACGATGGAGCTTTTTGATCAATCCATTGATTTAATGCTTTCAAAAGGACTTTTTACTCGACCTCCTATTATTACTCCACCGGATTCGATCGATTTTGTAAAGCATCAAAGTTTTTTAACTGGATGGCTTGGAGATCGTCGTCCCTTGAATGCTATCGAAATTGGTGATATTACTTTCAACGTCCTAAAAATGCAATTACATGCTGCTTTAAAAGTGGGATTCGTCCAAGTAGCCCAATCAAAAGAGGTTCGTCAACATTTCAAAAGGGGACTTGACATTGCCAATAAACACATACAAATATTTGAATCGGTCTTTAAAGCAGACAAATTAAATTCACCTACTTCCTGGCAATCGATGATCACGAACTCTACTTCTATAACCTTTTCAGATAAATATATGATGTACCAAATTCAATTGTCTACACAATTAACCCTTTCCTATTATGGTTCGGCTTTGAGTGTCAATTCAAGAAGAGATATAGGTGCTCATTACCAGCGACTAATTTTAGAACTTTTGCTATTTGCAGAAGACGGAGCAAACCTAATGATAAAAAATGGATGGTTAGAGCAGCCTCCAACAGCAAGTGACCGAGAATCACTTGCTGGCGGAAAGGAGCAATAAATACTATTTCAGAAACTGGACGCTAGGAACCATTCCTAGCTTATTAATGTTATGCAAATAATAATAATGTCAATTACTATGTCAAAGTTAAAGAAATTCCGCGGAAACCTTGATAAATAAAGAAAAAAGACGTATGCCTATTCATACGTCAATTCTCATTTCATTTATTTGGAAAGCACCCGAAAACGGAACCCTTTACTCTTTTAAGCATGAGCTTTGATTTAATGTGCGACATGAATACTTCCATCATCAAAAATTTGCACCTCTTGATAACTGCCCATGTATTTTATGGCATCGGTGATAATGCCTTTTGTCACCAATTCATTCTGACCGGCTTCATATATTTCCCGATTAATAATTAAATAATAAAAATGACATTTCAGTTCGTCGATCATTTCAGAACCGGTAAATATGAAGTTATTATCGTATTTATTCTTAAACCAAATAAAAGCTTCATCATGGCTGTTGAAAAAAGGGAGCTCTGCTTCTTCTTCTTGAGTGATAGATCCTGGAACTTGCATTGTTCAACCACTTTCTTAAGTATTTTTTACTATCAATTTTATAATAGAATCATCGATTCACTACTTTAACAGATGTTTATCCAATTCACGTACTTGATCATAAGCTTCTAACAGATGTATGGGTACGAATGTTCTTCCATGTTCCCACGCATTCTCTTCGACTTCTTCCAAAAGCTGTTTCTTTTCCTCTTCCTTACCATAATAGAGGGTCTTTAAAACTCGTGGATTTTTCCTGAATTCTAAGTAATAACCTAGCTGATGGTAAAGAATAATTTTCACAAAGTTTTCATCTGTTGCTTTAACTTTAAAGTTAATTTTAGCGTTATAGCCGTTAATTTGGATGTAGTTAAACTTTATCGTATTTGTCGATAAGTTATAACTCATCGGTGCAGTGAGTTTATCGCTAAATTCAACATTAAATTTTAGCTTTAGCTCTTGTAATGTATTTATAATGATCTTCTCAATATCCCATATATAAAGCATGTATCTTACCTTCCTATTAACAATCGCTTGAAAATCTTATCTTGCTGCAATTTATTAAATCTTTTGATTTTTAGTCTTTTTTTTAAGAATAAAATACTCGGCCTTATGTAACAAGAGCCATTTTTCATAATTTGTTTTTGAAACTAACCTCCTCATTTTTGAAAAAAAGTTAAGCTTCCTAGATAGATTTCCATCTTCTTTCCTACATATGAAGAAAATGATTGGTTATACTATGGAAACGAAAAAAACAGAAAGGAGCAAAAAGCTGTGATACGGAAACTTATGGCTTTTTTCATATTTGCCGGCTTCCTTTTGACAGGCGCCCTTCACACTGACGGCCAGCCGCCTCCGGATCCCGTCGAAATGGGGAAGAAAGAAGGCTTTTATGAAGGAATCCGTTCCGGGCTTGAAGACCGGCATAATTTTAGAATCTCCCGTGCTTGGCAGCAGGTACCTACATCCCAGCTGAGTTTGGACAACAAGAAGGAGATCGCTCGCCCCCTCATGAAAATAGGACTTCTCCGCCAGGTGTCCCTCTTTTTTTCCTCTGAGGAGAAATTCAACGCCTACCTTCATGCCCATCCGGAATTGAATGCCGTACAGGCGGCCGAGCGGATACTTGGTCAAAGGTTTGTGAGGGCGTACAAAAGCAGTTTCCAAAAGGGTTATGAGAAATCACTTACTGCTTCACCCGAAAAGGCGGCAAACTATGCGGCCTTATTGAAAACGAAAAATAAATAAAGGGAAAACAAAAAGGGCAACCTCAACGGTGCCCTTTTTGACCTGCTGTGTTAGTTTCACTAAAAATGGCCACAGGAACCTTTCACATATTCTACTCTTGAGGCTTTTATCTGTATCTGATGTAAATACTTTATTAATTTGTTTGATCCAAATACTTAACCCCCACTAATTTTTATATCATTTCGTGTAGCTTGGTTAGAACTTCTAATTGCCGTACTTTTAAAATTGGATTGATATGATAATAGAAGGGTTTGTTTATATGCTCTAACCCTTTTAATCGAGATGAAGGTAATATACTTAATGCCCGATTCGCCAAAGGTTCGAGTAGTTCATTTGTTCCCCAAGCTGTAATAATCGGTCCATTGCTGCAATTGATAATGGACACTAACTCATTTACTCTAGTCGAAGAGAAAATGCTATGGGAATGAAAACCAGTTAACTCAGCCTTCTCTAATAGAATCTTAAAATCATCTGAATTACCAGCACGTATATCGGAGAGATTCAATATCCCTACACAATTCCAGCCCTTTAATCTCATTAACCTCATAATTTGGTATTGGGTGGGATCCGGTTTTGCCTCCACTAATGGTAATTTACTGGGTGCTTCTAAATATAAGTACGGAGAGGTAGATTTTTTACCTTTTGGAGCAGATGTGCCTGGATTCATTAAAATGATAAATGCATCTGGTCTTTTAATATTTTGTTTCCCTTTTTGCATAACAAAAGCAATGTTCCGGCAGTGAAACTCCTCTCCTCTAACCTGTTCGGTGTAAAAACTTGCTAACACTTTGAATTCATTTTTTAAGGTTTCTGCATATACGTATTCCATTAGAATCCCCCAAATTTCTGTATTAGCTTTCATATTTATAAAAGGGTAGACGAAATTTCGTCTACCCTTTTATGCTCTACGATTCATATAAATATATTTATTCTGTACATCGCCTAGAAATACCTTACATTTTCTTAGTTCCTTTATCTTAAAACAACTATATAGAAAAACCTTAATAATAGGACAATAATAATTTCACCATACTATAGATCATTTTTTCAAAAAAAGAGCCTAAATGATGATAGGCCCAAATTAATCTTTTCAAATTAAATTTTCTTCCTGTTTCTCTCTAGTAATATTTGATTAAAATCCCCCGTGACTCAAATCCCCTAATAAGACAAGCACAGCAAAGATATTCCTTCGCCCTTGTTATTCCTATGTATATTACACCTTTAAAAAACGAACATAATGCCTGTCCTAAAAGTAATTTACTTTGAAGAGGAAAAGGCACCCATATTATAATATATCATTTTAAGTATTCCCAATTAACATAATGCTAAAAAGTCAAGTGTTTACAATAGGTAAAATGGCTTCAACTGACTTAGCGGATCTGTCAAGGGCTTCTTTTTCATTTATATTTAATGGAAGTTCAATTACACTATGGATTCCATTTCCGCCAATTATTGTCGGAACTCCTAAGCACAAATCTTTATAGCCATACTCCCCCTGCAAATAAGCTATTGCAGGAAGAATGCGCTTTTTGTCGCGGATGATTGCTTCTGCCATGATGACAAGTGAGGAGGATGGAGCGTAATAGGCACTCCCATTTCCTAGTAAAGTAACAATCTCGCCACCGCCATGTCTAGTTCTTTCTATTATACTGTCTAGGCGCTCTTTCGAAATCAGCTTTTCAAGCGGAATTCCTCCAGCATATGAAAAACGGATTAATGGGATCATTTCGTCCCCATGGCCGCCCAGGACAAATCCTGAGATATCCTCAACTGAAATATTCAACTCTTCTGCTACAAAAGTATTAAATCTTCCTGTGTCAAGAACACCTGACTGGCCAATCACCCGGTTCCTTGGAAATTGTGTTGCCTTATAGCAAACGTAGGTCATCGCATCTACAGGATTGCTTAAGACAAGAATGTAACTATTTGGTGCATATTTTGCGATTTTAAGAGAAATGGAGTGAATGATACCCGCATTGGTTGAGACGAGATCCGCCCTGCTCATGCCTGGTTTTCGTGGAATGCCAGCAGTAATAATGACAAGATCAGCATTTTCTATATCGGCATAATCCGATGTTCCTTTAACATTGGCATTGAAGCGTAAAATAGGACCAGATTCGAGAATATCGAGTGCTTTTCCTTTTACTGGCTGTTCCTGTTCCGGTATTTCCACGAGAATAATATCCCCTAGTTCTTTTTGTGCAAGCATTAGAGCGGTTGTTGCGCCCGTATGACCAGCCCCGATAACAGCAATTTTTGGACGTTTAAAAACCATGTTTCTCCTCCTTCCATTCTTTTTTCGTAATTAGGCAATGCCTTTAGATTTCTTGAGGAATCGTCCCCTTTATTTCCTTCCAATTATTTGGACTTTTTCATGACTCCGTAGATTTCATTATCTATCCTTGGTATGACATGTGCAGCTCGCAGCCCACCCACTCTTGCTGCAGCCTCTTTTCCCGCTTCAACAGCAGCCTGTACCGCACCAACATCACCTTCAACCAAAATCGAAACAAGTGCACCATCTATTTTTTCCTGATTAACAATGGTGACATTTGCCGCTTTCAGCATAGCATCTGCAGCCTCAATCGAGGCTATTAACCCGTAGGTTTCAATCATTCCAATTGCTTTTGCCATTCCATTCACCTTCTCTATCATATTTCTGTCTGATCTACAATTCCGATAATCGCTGCATCAAGTGGAGAAACGACGTCAGGCACAATCGCCCGCGCTGAGCTGCCTTCTGCAAATATTATCTGATCCCCCTTGCCGGCACCAATTCGATCTGCCGCAATAATCGGTGTTTGAATGAAAGACCCATCCGGTTTAATGGGCTGTATTACTAGGAGTTTTAACCCGGTCATGCCCTCCTCTTTCCTTGTTGCCCATATACTTCCAATCACAATCCCAAGCCGCATGTCATCCCACCTTATGCATCAATAATCACAATTTTCTTCCCGGTAACGCGGGCTGTATCCCTTGCCAATGGGGTAACAATACTCATTTTTTTAATATAAATAGTTTCACCTACATATTTTTGTACTTCATGATCGGTTAATAATTTCCCACCAAAAACCTGATGATTCGAACGTTCCTCCGGAAAATCCGTAATTTTTGGGGAACCCTGGATAACCTTCGGCTGCCGGTGGATAATAATCCTCCCAGGCTGGCCTGTTTGGATTAATCCGGTATTAGCTTCATCCGTATCAATATGCATTTCAGTCATATACGAAGGTGAAACCCGGACTAAAACCCTCTCAAAGGTAATGGGCCGTGCAGTATCCACCTGAACCGTAACAAAACCGCCATCTTCAAATCCAAACTTTTTCGCATCTGCAGGATTTGTATGAATATGCGATTGTGCAATGATAAGGCCTTCTTGTAAATAGAGGCTTCCTTTCGGTCCTATGATGGTCACTGGACTGGAGCCATTTAGGTGGCCAGATTGCCGGACTGGCGGGTCAAGTCCAAGCTTTTTCGCATCTGTTATGCTTACTTCCACTTGCGTTTGTTTTCTTACCGGACCAAGGACACGAACGCGTTCAATCGTTCCTTTTGGACCCGCGATTGTTACTGTTTCTTCAGCAGCAAACTGATTGGGCTGGGAAAGCCGTTTCTTTATCCTCAATTGATAAGAGGCTCCAAACAGAACAGCCAGATCTTTTTCTGATACATGCACATGGCGTGCTGATACAGCTATAGGGATCAGGTGCTGTTCTAAAGGTGCCTGTTTTTCGCTCAACTGTTGAAGAACCTCTTCAACGATTGATTGAAGCAAGGGATGTTCCATTTTGTTTTCACCTCACTTTTGGCAAACCCCAAATAGTTAAGATTTCCTATCGTATTACCGATAAATCCGGTTCACTTTCTGAAGGGACTGCCTTAGGGATTTGTGGCAAAATTATTTCTAGCTCATTATGAGGTCTTGGAATCACATGGACTGACAAGATTTCACCTACCCGGTTGGCTGCAGCTGCCCCAGCATCAGTCGCCGCTTTTACTGCACCCACATCACCGCGAACCAGCACGGTCACGATTCCTCCGCCTACATGGACCTTACCAACAAGGTGCACATTTGCCGCCTTCACCATTGCATCAGCTGCTTCAATGGATGCTACCAAGCCCTTCGTTTCAATCATTCCAAGTGCCGTCATTTCTCTTGGCATTTTATCTTCCTCCTTGATCTTTATTGAATTGCTTTACAACTTGTACGACAATTTGGACAATATCAGCTGCCTGATAATTTTCATTTAAGCCTATTTCACGGATTACTTCTTCAACAATCCGATTCTGCTGGGCTGACTCTTGTATCACGGCTGTACTTCGGTCCGGATTCATAATTCCTTTTTTAGGGATTGACACTTCTTTAATTCCATAAGCCATTCTTTTTATATTCATTAAATGCCTGGCGGTAATATTGTCTGAAGTGATATTGCCTCCGAACGACCCACATCCCAATGTAAAGGATGGGTCAAAACCTGTTGTACCTCCAACTGCTCCCAATGTTGAAAGCGTGTTGACGAAGATTCTTGATACAGGCATGTCCAGGGAAAATTCCTTAGCCACATGCTCATTTTCCGTGTGAATCGATAGGCTGTGGCCTCTGCCTCCCAAATCGAGCAGCTGACTGCAGATTCTTTTGGCATCGGCTGTATTTTCTGCACGATAAAGTGCAAAGATCGGCGATAGCTTTTCTAATGAGAAAGGGGCATGCTTGCCAATTTCAGTTTCCTCAGCAACGAAGAGACGAATTGTTTCATCAATTGAAATCCCTGCAAGCTCAGCAATTGACACAGGGCTTTTTCCGACAATCGCAGGATTTACCTTTCCTGGAACAGGTGATATGACCTTTTCCATTTTTTTCTTTTCTTCCGGATTTAAAAAATAAGCCCCGTTCTGTTTCAACTCAAGAATCACATCTGAGGCAATCTCCTGGTCCACGACAATCGACTGTTCCGTCGCACAGATGGTACCGTAATCAAATGTCTTGCTATCGACAATCATTGATACAGCTTTTTTTAGTTTTGCTGTTTTTTCAATATAAACGGGAACATTTCCTGGCCCGACGCCATAAGCCGGTTTCCCGGAGCTATACGCTGCTTTAACGAGTCCGCCTCCGCCCGTGGCAAGGATTAAATTAACATCTTGATCCTTCATTAGTGCCTGTGTTGCTTCCATGGAAGCAAAGGATAGCCAGCCAATTAACCCCTCTAGCGCCCCGGCCCGGGTAGCAGCTTTTTCACAAATTTTCAAAGCTTCGGTTGTACACTTCACGGCATACGGGTGTGGGCTGGCCACAATGGCATTCCGTGTTTTTAAAGAAATCAACGTTTTAAAAATAGCTGTTGAGGTTGGGTTGGTTGTTGGGATAATCGCGGCAACTACACCGAATGGTGCGGCAATTTCAACCATTCCTTTGACTTTGTCTTTCCTGATGATGCCAACCGTCTTTTCATCTTTTATTGATTCATATACTGCTTTAGAGGCGACATCATTTTTCATCTTTTTGTGCTCAATCATGCCCATCCCAGTTTCCTTCACAGCAAGAACAGCTAATTCATACGAATGTTCATAGGCTGCATCTGCGACTGCTTTAACAATTTGATCAACCTGTTCCTGTGAGAACGACATATACTTAAGCTGAGCCTGTTTGGCCTTTCGAACGACTTCTCTCATTTCCTGTAGTGCAAGTAAATCATGGTCAACTACTGCATACATGTCATCACTACCTTATAGATATATAGATTGTTATTGAACTAGCTGGGATACCCAACGTGAATTTACCTCTTTTTGGAAAAACTGCTTTGTTTCAAGGTCCGGGTTTGGCAGGACCCCGGATGTTAGAAGGGAGTCGGCTTTTTTTGCAATCATGGCTCCCGCTTCAATCGCTGTCCTGACAGAGCTTAAATCGCCGCCAATCAGTAGAGTGACAAGTGCAACATCTCTTGTCTCATGTTTAATAATTGTGATGTCTGCTGCTTTTAGCATAGCATCTGCTGCTATAATAGAAATTGCCACACCCATTGTTTCGAGCAATCCAATCGCACCGTACAACATCATTCCCTCTTCTCAAAAATGATCAAAAGATTTCTGTGTCCAAGATAGCGGCAGGGATATGAATCCCAAAATAACGAAACTACAAAATGCTTTTTGAAAATCTATTATTTTTTATCAGATCCCGGTAAAATAATTTCCAATTCATTGTGTGGACGAGGTATCACATGAGTGGATAAAAGCTGTCCGACACGTTCTGCAGCAGCAGTTCCCGATTCTACTGCAGCTTTCACTGCTCCCACGTCTCCTGTTACCATAACCGTTACGATTCCACCACCGACGTGCACTTTTCCTATTAAATTTACATTTGCTGCTTTCACCATTGCATCCGATGCTTCTAATGCAGCTACGAGCCCCTTTGTTTCAATCATCCCTAAAGCTCCATCAATTATTCTTGTCATGTTTATTCCTCCATTTTGTCAACTTTCAACCTATTTCATTGCAAATTACCTTTTAATAAAATGTTGTATATAACTTAACTTGCCCTTCTGTGTTTGCTTCATTTTGCGATGCAGTTTTCCGAATAATGGCAGCTACTTCTTCCCATTTTTTCAACTCTGAAACCTCCAGTGATGTAATTGCTGAAGGCTTATTGTTCGAAAGAATTTTATCGTTACCACCATTCAAGCTGGAGGAAATGGTATCCCACAATTTTATCTCTTCATTAGATAGTGGTTTGGGATTGGCAGTGTACGGCTGATGTTCTTTTCCCGAATTCTTGAAACTGGTTATGTTATTTTCATTTTTATTAAGAGGAAAAGCTTCATCATGCTCTTCCAACTTTAAGAGAACGAGTTTCGTAATTTCTTTAATTATCGTTTCATTCATGTTCAGTCCTGCCCTCCATTCAGCAAATCTTTATAGCTCTGTACAGTTTGTCAAAATTAATGTGCCTACAAATTAAATCTTTCTAAATATCGAATGGCTAATGCGTCCGTTTGCTCTGTATATTTACTTCCGAGTTCTTGGCTGGTAGGGTTATCATGGCTGCCGATCCAAGCGATGAGCATTAATCTCCTCATTAAGATAAAGGTTGGAATCTCATCTTCTTCCTGTTTCGATAGCGGGCGTACCTTACGATATCCTTTCACCCATGCACGAATAAGGTCGGGCACATATGGCTGATGCTCAATAAAACTTAATGAAGTGGCTAAATCAAACATGTACCAGCTAAATCCACAGTCATCAAAATCAATCACTTTAATGACTTTATCTTCAATAATTAAATTGGGGAGACGCAAGTCGGCGTGGATTAAACCAAAGCGGTCATTAGATTTTCCATATTGATCTAACCGGTGTTTGATCACTTCCGATACCTTTTGGAACAATTCGAGTCTTTGTGGGGTTATTCCCTTCCCATCCTGCCATCTGCCCCATATAGGATCATTCCCTATGACGTTTTCGTAATCCCAGGACCAGCGATTGATTGTTTGCGGCGGTTTCCAATTTATACTGTGATTGTGGAGATGGGCAGTAATTTCACCAAGATTTTCAAATTGAACGATTAACTCTTGTTCATTTTCCTCACTTGGCGATTCCCCTTCTAAAAAAGCAAATAACGTACAATAAAATGGTGATTGTTCATCGTGTAAATGAACTTCCTGAACATTCTCCCAATTTGACCCAGGGAAAGGTAAAGGAACAGTAATCGGGCTATCCCGATTGATTGATTTTAACCATAGTAACTCACTTTCAATTTCTTCCTTTGTGTGATAACCAGGACGATTGACTCGTAAAATATATTTCTTATTATTTGCAAAATCTCTCACTAGATAGGTAGCGTTCTCTGAGTAATTTAAGAGCTCGATGTTTGCATTGGTTAATTTGGGATACAATCCGAGTGAATTTTTTGCCACTTCATGAAAGATATTTAAAACACCTGCATAGGATGGTTCATTTGCTACTCCCATATTTTTTCTCCCTCCTAATCCAGTTTTTCGATTAATAGTCCAGTTTTCTTGCTGCCTGCTTAATTCCAAGTTCACAACGTTCCAGCAGCTCGTCACAATAATTCTTGTCGCAAAGAAGACCTGGTTTAAACTGCAAAACGCGATTATCAAGCATGGAGTAGATGGCCCATACACCATTTTCATAAAGTGAACTCATCACATGCTTGGCACCTTGCGGGTGATCGAACTCGAGCCCCATCACAACACCTAATTGACGAATTCCAACAAAGAAGTCTGAATGGCGCTGCTTGATCTTCTCCAATTCATATCGTAAATAGCGGGAAACAAAATTCACATTTTGGACAACTTCTTCTCTTTGGGAAATTTCTAATACTTTCATTGCTACAATACATCCCAATTCAGAACCTCCAAAGGTGGAAATATGTGCCATCCCATCCTCATTCATCCACTGGCCCGCCCTTTTACTTACGACCGTTGCAGCAATTGGATAGATTCCACCGCTAAAGCCTTTCGAAGTGACCAATATATCGGGTTCCACATTATAATGTTCGATTCCCCATAGTTTCCCTGTGCGCATAAGACCAGTCTGCACTTCATCGGCAACATAGAGTGTTCCATATTTCTCACACAACCTCTTTACGGACGTAAGATAATCTTTTTCAGGAAGAGGGAAACCGTATGTTGCTGGGATCGTTTCGATAATGACACAGGCAACGTCTTCGTTTCTTAATGCAGCTTCCATCGCATGTAAATCATTAAATGGGACATGAATAAACTCCGATGGATTCCCCTCGCTTAAAAACGGCTTTGAATACCGCTCATTTCCTAGTGATACAGCTAATCCGGTATGGCCATGATACCCGTTGATGATTGAGACAAATTTCTTTCTTTTCGTGGCGTATCTGGCGCATTTTAAGGCAACGTCGATTGCTTCACTCCCACCGCAAGAAAGAATGGAGTAGTGAAGGCTGTCAGGAGTAGCCTTTCCAAGTGCTTTTGCAAGCTGCGCCCGGGTGATGGATGGAAAATGATGGTTTCCGATATCAAATTCTTCTAATGCATTCTTTAAGGTTGAAATAATTTCAGGATTCCGATGTCCTAAGTTGTATGTACCTCCATTCAAATGGACATCCATTAATCTATTTCCATTCATATCGTAAAAATAGTAGCCCTCTCGTTTCCCAATAACTAAGTCAACGCCATCCTTTTGCCATTGTTTTGTTTTTCCAGGATTCCACCATTCAATAGATTGTTGAATTACTTGTTCTTTCGATATTTCTTTAGTCGAATACAAACTGTATCCCTCCTTGGAATATGACAATGTTTCAAACTTGATAGGCTTACTATAACATCAATAAAAGTATTGTTATTGTAAAAATCGGAACATTCAGAATAATATTCTTTAATTTATGTCTATTAATTTGTATAATAAAAAAAAGAATAAATACATAGATTCAACTATTCTTAAATAATCTTGGAGCAGTCTACTGAGGGAGGTTATAAAGTTTGAATTTATATAGTCAGCCAAAAACAGTTTCTTATTTACCATCTCAACCTGAAATTGAAAAAAACTCTGACTATTATTTGGAGAAAAAACCCACAAGTTTTTTATGTAAAAGAAATATCGCGGTATTTTTCCAGTTTAAGATAAAACAAAATGGGGCAAAGCTCGTTTCCATCATCCCGGACGGTGCGTTCGATCTCTTGTTTTGTTGTCACCCAAGCAAACCAGAAGTATATTTATGGACAACCCCGTCCAAAAGAATGAGAATCCAAGAAGGCTTTCGAGAGGATTGCGACTATTTTGGGGTCCGCTTTTATCCTGAACAACAACTTTTTTACTTTCATTACAATATGAAAGGATTACTGGATCAGAAAATTCCCCTTAACGATGTAATCAAGATGGACCCCACATTTGCCGAACAAATTGTCGAGGCTCAAACTTTTGAGGAAAGAATCCAATTGTTTGAAAGGCTTATGGAAAAGCGTCAAGCAGAAAAGTCTCCCAGCCAGCTCATCATCGAATATTCAATTCAAAAGATTTACTCCACCAAAGGACAAATAAAAATTGAGATGTTATCTGACGAAATCGGCTATACGGATCGATATCTAAGAAAAAAATTCGAAGAACAAATTGGAGTCTCCCCGAAACAATTTAGCCTGATTGTTAGATTCCAAAACGCCTTAAAAGTTATCCTCAATGATTATAACTATGATCTGTCAAAAATACTTTTTGAACAAGGCTACCATGATCAGTCGCATTTTATTCACTCATTCAAAAATTTTACCAATTTATCACCTGAAAGATTTCGGGAGATTTTTTATAACTCTTAAACCATTTAAAAGGGAAAATAGATGAACAGGAAAACCCTCTCCTTTTTTCAAAAGGGAGGGTTTCTTTTTTTTATCATATAACCACTTAGGCTAATGCATCTAAACTTTCAGGAATAATTTGGCCGCCATCCACCACAATTGTTTGAGCTGTAATGTAGTTTGCTTCTTTGGAGGCCAAAAAAAGGGCTGCATAAGCAATATCTTCAACTTTGCCAATTCGTTTCATTGGAACTGTGGCCGCCATGCTATTTATATAATCATCCCCTAATTCTACTAATCCCTCAGTTAAAATATTACCTGGCATCACCGCATTAATCGTGATATTGTGTGGAGCCAACTCCAATGCGGCGCTTCTCATAAATCCAAGCTGTGCCGCCTTGCTTGCTCCATAGTGTGACCAACCGGCGTAGCCAGTAACCGGTCCTGTTATCGATGATGTAAGGATAATACGGCCATATTCAGCTTCTTTTAAAAAAGGAAGGCAAGCCTGAATAGCAAATAAGGCACCTCTAGCATTCGTATTCATAACAAGATCCCATTCATTAATACTCATATCCTCAATGGAGGAGTTTGGAAATACCCCTGCATTGGAACAGAGAATATCCACACCTCCAAATGAAGAAGCTACATCAATTGCCATTTTTTTCATGGAATCTAGGCTTGATACGTCTCCTGCAAATGCTTTTGCAATTCCTCCGTTTTTCCGAATTTCATCTGCGCTGCTCTCTGCTATCTCTATATTCCTAGAAACAACGGCCACATTTGCTCCTTTCCTTGCAAAAACTTCGGCAATTCCTTTCCCAATCCCTTTGCTTGCCCCTGTTACGATCACGGTTTTCCCTTTTAATGGCGTCAACATGAATGGATCTCCTCCTGCTAAAATGTATTATTAAGTTATCATTCTATAATTCTAATTGTGGCGGAAGCTTACGGAATCCTTTTGTTTTTATTGCCAAGTAGACGATTCCAATGACAAGCCATGAAGTGCCAATGATTTGTGCCAATCGATCCATACTTATCCATACATACAAGATGATCAGGAATCCAATGATTGGCAATACCAAATAACGGAAATGGCTAATTCCTGATGGTTTCCAATTTGGTATACTTCCAAGTTTTATTGATGACTCTCCTTTTTTCTTCACATAGTATAGCCAAACCACCGAAAAATTTAATGCAGCAAATCCGAATAACGCACCATAGTTTACTAGATTTGAAAGTGTTGCCATGTTTGAGCTAAGGCCTAAGATAAATTCGATGGAAACAATAATAAGGATACTCCAATGAGGTGTTTTCCATCTTTTATTCACTTTTGCAAATACATTCTTTGGCAGCAGATTGTCTCTACCCATTCCATATAAAAGGCGTGCTCCTGCAGCAGTTGCCACAAGATTAAAGACAGCTAATTCTGTTAAATACCCTGCTGTAAAAAAGATTCCAAAACCATCTCCACCTGTCATTTTTGATACTTGGAATAATACGGTATTTACCCAAGTTTCATTATTCATATGAGATTGCCAATCAGGTATGACGAGCATCCCAAAATATCCGCATGCAAACATCGTTATTGTTCCGATCCCAATGCACCAATAAATCGCCTTTGGAATATCCCTCTTGGGTCTCTTCGTTTCCTCCGCTAAGGTTGTTATCGCATCAAAGCCCAGAAAGCTAAAGATGGCTAGTGAAGTACCAGCAGCTAAAGTGGAAAAATTGGTAAAATGAAAGGGTTCAGCATTAAATAAAGTCCCAGTTCCCATTCCACCATGTACGGCATGAGCCCAAATAATGATGGAAAGCCAAACAACAAATTCACCAAGTATGAGAAGTCCTAATCCCAATTTGGATATTAATTCAACACCGAATAGGTTTAATAACCCTGTACCGATTGAGAATATCGCTAATAAAATCCAATAAGGAATTCCGGGAAAATATTGTTGGGCAAAATATGCTGAACTAGATGCAGTAACCGTTGGGATTAATATGTAATCCAATGTTAATACCCATCCAGATATAAATCCCAAATGTGGATTCCATCCTCTTCCAACATAGCTGTAAACTGACCCTGCAAGCGGGAAATTCCTGACCATGACCGAGTAACTGAAGGCAGTGAAAAGCATAGCAACTCCAGCCAGTAAATAGGGAAGTGCTACCGTTCCACCTGAGGTTTGAAGCAACAATCCAAAAATAATGGCAGGAGCAATAGGAACCATATAGTTTAGTCCGAATGCCGTTAGTTGCCAAATGTTCATCGTTCGATCAAGTTCTTGCGTATAACCAAATTTTGAAATATCAGTAGGCAATTTTACTTCAATATTTAATTCTCTTTCTTCAACAGACATTTGTTTTACCTCCCTTTTATCATATCCCGACAGAAAACTCTCACCTTAAGGCATTAGACTAAAGCCATTGAGATGGTGATTGGAAAGAAGTTGATAGTATTGCTTTACAAAAATCTGTTTAAAATTTAGTAGATGTTTTTAATCAAGAGAATAAAAGCAAAAGATACGATGGAATTATTGCTGTTAAATACAATCATTTAAATTGCCTAAACTTGGTCTTGTCCGTCACAAAAGTAGAAATTTATGTGTAAGCGTTTTCTAAAAAAGTTAAATAGTTACTTGAGCCCAACCAGTTAATTCAGTTAGCGTTTTTCAAAATAATTCGTTGGTAGAATGTGAAAGGATTTTTTAATACTAGTACTTCATTTTCATTTAGTCATATGTTCCTTCGAAAATTTTTTTGTCTGATACAAACGGACCTCCCTCCCTGTAAAAAATCTCTTCTATAAACTAGATAGAAATAATATAACATCTAAAAAAATAAATATATTGTAAAAAACGGAACTTTCTGAATATTATAACTCCAATTTTGGTGTTTATTTTGTATAAGTTTGGGCTAGTTTGCTGTGCCCTAATTCAATTTGATGGGGTGTTATTTAATCTTGTTGTCTGAAAGCATGTCTCATTCGGAAAGGGTAAGTCTAAAAATGCAAAAAGCTGTACGCCCTAATGGTCACGTAGAGTAGGATTCATCAATCCATATACTTAAGTGGACCGCCCCGCAAATTTGGAAAACAAACAGGAGATCGCTCGCCCCCTCATGAAAATAGGACTTCTCCGCCAAGTCTCCCTCTTTTTTTCCTCTGAGGAGAAATTCAACGCCTACCTTCAACTACGCGGCCTTATTGAAAACGAAAAAAAGATAAGGGGAAAACAAAAAGGGCAATCTCAAGGATGCCCTTTGACCTGCTGTGTAATCTGAAGTGACTTTTTGACTACTTAAAATAACTAACCCCGCTAATCATAGATTAGCGGGGTTCTAATTTATTTGAAACAGATTTCGTGATAACCCGGTTAAAGGTTATTCATCTCCTATAACGCCATAAGATGGAGCCAACTCTGGAACAATCGCCCTTACTTTATAGTCATCTGCTTGTGGACTGTAGATTTCCCAAAGTTTCTTTAAATCCTCAAGAGGTTGTTCACTATAGTCCACTCTTAAGTCAACATAGGCGAATGGCTCATCCGTATAGACCAGAAGACCAATCGAATGCTCCTGGTCCAGCTCCCCACCCATTTGAAAGCCTTTTTCAATCGCCAAAATTAACCTTTCAGCCAATGGCCGGCCTTCAGTTTCTAGAAACGCCTGGCCCATGGCTTCCGGAATCTTAGAGTTACTGAGAAGATTCCCGATACTTGCAACATTTTTTGCACAAAATTCTCCGTGTACACCTAAAGCCTTACTACCTGTGAAAGCAGCAGAGTTTCCTTTTGAATCGACAACCGCTAGCTGCCTGTACTCTGGAAACGGAGAAGCTTCCTTCATCGATCGGATTGTGGACTCTGCATCAAATCCATTCTCCAACACCGTAAAACCGATGCCAGCTAATCTTGGATCTGTAACGTTTTGGGTTAAAATAGCCCCAACTCCTGTTTTAACCCAGGGACATCTTGCCCCAACGGATGGACTACTGGACGTAACAATTACCCCTAAGGCACCTGTGGAAGAACAGCGTCCTGCTACCGAAAATGTCATTTTTCTCCTCCTTGTCGTAATTTTTCTTGATTTATTCGCTAATGACGGCCTCTACATCAATTTCCATTAACATCTCAGGCATGGCAAATCCACTTACGAGCAAACCAGTACTGCACGGATAGACATCCTTAAAATGTTTAGCGATCACCGGATAGACTTTGCTTCTATCTTCACGGTGCATGAGATAAACAGTTATTTTACAAATATCCTGAATCGTGCCGCCTGCCTCTTCAATTAGCTGTTTAACACATGCACAAGCCATCTCCGCCTGTGCTGCCACATCTCCAACTCCGTGAAAATTCCCATCCAAATCAAATCCTGTCTGCCCTCTCAAGAAAATGCGATTTCCTGCTCGAACAGCCATGCTAAACTCATTCGCAATGTGATGTTCTGGTTTTCCCATGTTTTTCGGATAAAACTGATCCGTTTTGAACTTTCGAAATCTTTGAATTTCCACTTTTTTTGTTTCACCATGAACTGACATAATAATATTTCCTCCTTTAATGGTATGTTTTATAGGAATAATTCTGAATCTAAGCAGATCCAAGATAGGAACGCTGCACGATTTCACTTTCTTTTAACTCGCTTTTTGTTCCTTGTCCGGCTAAACGCCCTGCCATTAAAACATAGCCGCGGCTGCAAAAATCAATCGCCATTTCCGCATTTTGATCGACCAAAAGGATCGTCGTTCCCTGCTGATGCAGTTCGGTGATTTTATCATAAACCTCAAATACTAGTTTGGGAGAAAGACCCATGGACGGTTCATCTAATAATAATAGCTTTGGACTTGTCATCATCGCCCTGGCTATTGCTAGCATTTGTTGTTCTCCCCCAGAAAGAAGGCCTGCTAATTGATCCTTTCTTTCTCTTAAGATTGGAAAAGGTTCTGTTACTTTTTCCGCCCGCTGCTGGCGATATTTAGCTGGCAGCGTATAACCGCCTAAAAGTAAGTTATCCCAAACGGAGAGTAAAGGAAATACATGTCTTCCTTCTGGAACTAGCGACATCCCCTGGCTTACTAGTTTAAACGTTTTTTCTTTAACAATTGATTTGCCTGACAGTTGAATATCTCCAGTTTTGGGACGGATCTCTCCGATAATCGTTTTTAATAGCGTGCTTTTACCAGCACCATTTGCCCCAATAACGGAAACGGCTTCCCTTTCTTCCACCCTTAAACTAACATTGTCTAAAGCACATATTTGGCCGTAATAGGTACTTAGATTTTGAACATTAAGCATGCGTTTCAGCCCTCCCCATATAGGCTTCCAATACAGCTGGATGATTTTGAATCACTTCAGGAGGACCTTCTGCTAGCTTTTCTCCAAAATTTATCACCGTAATTTGGTTAGATAACGAATATACGAGATGCATATCATGAGCAATGATTAAGATGGTAATCCCCTGCTGATTCACCTCTGAAAATAGACTCATCAGCTCTTGCGTTTCCTTCTGATTCATTCCGGCCGTAGGTTCATCAAGTAATAACAGATGTGGATTCGTGGCTAATGCTCTAGCAATTTCGACACGTCTTTGATTTCCATATGAAAGCTGGGCAGCGTACTCGTTTCGAACGTCCCATAATCCCACGAATTTCAGGGTTTCCTCAATCCGTTCTTTCGCTTCTGATTCTTTGTTCCGAAAGGTTTTGGTCCGGAAAAAGGCAGGCAGTAGATTTCCGCCTGTAAATTGATAGGTTCCTATTAACACCGTTTCAAACACTGTCATATCTGGAAATAATCGAATATTTTGGAACGTTCGTGAAACCCCATGCTGGGCAATTTTATCTGGTCTCAATGATGTAATGTCTTGATGTAAAAACTGGACGTTCCCCATATCTGGTTTAATAACTCCCGTAATAAGGTTAAATAACGTACTTTTTCCTGCTCCGTTAGGACCGATAATCGCATGAATATTGTTTTGCAATACAGAAAACGATAGATTGTTAACGGCCTTAACGCCTCCAAAAGATTTAGAAAGATTTTGGATGGTAAGTATAGCGGAATCATTATGGAGATCAATGCTCATAACTTAACCCCTCTTTCTCTGGAGTTGTTTCGGGTGTTTGAATCGTTCTTTTCTGTAGACGTCTTTTGACTAACTGGAATAATCCCATTATTCCCTTAGGGAAAAACATAATCATGACAACGATCAGAAATCCGTAAATGATCATTCTCAATTCAGGGGTTTCCCTCAAGGCCTCCGAGGAAACAGTCAGGATGGATGCTCCAATCACCGCCCCTGCAATCGATCCTTGGCCGCCGATCATGACCATCGTTAGAATGGTGACGGACATCGAAAACGTAAAGGTTTCCGGACTAACGACACGAAGGAAATGGGCGTATAAGGCACCTGCAGCCCCGCAGAAAGCAGCTGAAATCGTGAACATAATGACCTTTGTTTTAAAAACAGGGATTCCCATCGATTGAGCCGCAAGTTCATCATCGCGAATGGCCGTACAGGCACGCCCGAATCCAGAACGAATGATTAACCTTGTAACCAAAATACCAAGGAAAACAAAGAGTAATAATAATGGGTAATAGTCCTGGTATTGAAAAAACACAAATTCAAAGGTGCCGATTTTGATCGGAGGCGGAGGTGTTATACCTGCAATCCCCATTGGTCCGCCAGTTAAATCTGTCCAATTTAAAAAGACAAGCCAGATAATCGTTCCGAATGCCAGTGTCGCCATTACCAGGTATTCTTCAATAAGTTTCAAGCCAATAAAGCCAATGATAAACCCGATTAACGCTGTTAGGATGATTGATAACGGCAGATTTACCCAAAAGGAAAATCCAAGGTTTTTGGACAATATGGCGGCAACATAGGCGCCAATTCCGAAAAATGCTCCGTGTCCAACTGAGACTTGCCCGGTATAACCAACAATTAAATCTAGACCTAAGGCTAACAGGGTATAGATTAAAATGAGATTAATAACATACATCACGTATGGATTGGTAACGGCAAGGGGGAGGAAAAATAAGGCGATCACTCCAAGAATCAACAGGAATTTCCGGTAAACTGTTTTATTGGTTTGTATCATCTCTTCTCCTCCCTTACACTTTCTGCTGAATGATCTTGCCAAAGATTCCTTGAGGACGAACTAATAAAATAAATAATAAGATGACCATCGCGACTGCATCCCTATAGCCAGAGGATATAAAACCAGCAGCAAAGCTCTCAATGATCCCCAATAATAAACCGGCTATCATGGCACCTGGTATATTCCCCATTCCTCCCATAACGGAAGCAGTAAATCCTTTCAGGCCTGCAAATACACCCATCGTTGGATACACCAGGAAAACAGGTCCGACTAATATACCCGCAAGAGCACCGACAGCTGAACCGATGGCAAATGTGATTGAAATAATCTTATTTGCGTTAATTCCCATTAATTGTGTTGCATTGATATCTTGCGAGGCTGCTTGAACGGCTTTTCCCATTAGCGTTCTATTCATAAATAGCTCTAGTACGATCATGACAAGGATGGTTAGGATAATGATAAAAACGTAGTGCTGATTAATCTCCATGTCAGCAATCGTAAAATTCTTGGACAGGAATGGTGAGTTTAATCGCTCAGGTGTTGCCCCCCAAATATATTGAGCAACGTTTTGGAGAACAATCGAAATCCCAATGGCTGCAATCAGCAAATTTAACTTTGGTGCCTTTCGCATCCTCATGTAAACGACTTTCTCCATTAGATAGCCGAGAAAAGCCCCTGCACATACGCCACCGAGATAAGCTAACCAGATCGGCGTATCTAATAATAGAAGATAAAGGGACACGAATGCCCCTCCCATATAGACTTCACCATGTGCAAAGTTGATAAAACGCAGCACATTCCACACCATGGTGTAACCAATTGCCATTAACGCATAAATGCTGCCGAGGACAATTCCATTGATTAATTGATCTACGAACACAAATTATCCCCCTATTCTGAATCTTTAATCACTTTAAAGGTACCGTTTTGAACTTGCATGATCATTGGTGTGTTGGAACGATCACCATTTTTATCAAATTTAATCGGACCTGTGATTCCTGAAATATCAATGTTTGCCAGGGCATCACGGTCTTTATCGGCGTTTCCTCCGCCTTTTTCTAATGCCTTGGCAATCGCCATGGCTGCGTCAAAAGCAATGGCTGTATTCGCCTGGGCAGGAACATTATTCTTTTCAGCTAAAGCTTTAAACTCTTTCATTTGAGGAGTATTGGCATTTAAATCAATCATGGAGGCAAAAATATGATTTTCTACCGCATCTCCACCCAATTTGATCAGCTGCTCTGAATACATCGAGTCATCTGGAGAGAAGAACTGGACATTTAACCCAGCCTGCTTGGCCTGCTGTTCGATCAAGGCGACCTCATTGTACAAGCCTACGACCATGACGGCATCCGGTTTTAGCGTTTTAATCTTGGATAATTGAGCCGAAAAGTTTTTATCGCCTGGGTTATATTTTTCAGCCGTGATAAAATCTACCCCAAGATCTTTCGTTGATTGCTTGGCAGCATCATACATCGTGATACCATAGTCGGTATTTTCGAATATCGCGGCAATTTTCTTCACATTTTTTTCTTTTGCCATATAATTCATCACGGCAGGAACATATACGGAACCCGTTAAAATGACACGGAAAAGGTATGGATTCTTGGTTTTAGACAAATCAGGGCTGGCCCCCATGTTTAAATGAAGCACTTTTGCCGGTCCGGATACTTCTTGAGAAGCCAAAGTTGGCGAGGAATTATAACCCCCAATAATGGCCTTTACCCTATCGTTATTAATCATTTTATTGACTACGGCAACGGCTTCAGATGGAGTGGCCTTATCGTCCCCTACGATTAACTCAAGCTTCTTCCCATTGATCCCGCCTTCACTATTAATCTTCTTAAACGCGAGCTCCACACCATTTTTCATATCCTGTCCATATTGGGCATTATCACCGGTCATGGGTGCTTGAAGACCAACACGTAACGTGTCACCGCTTGCTGAGTTACTAGAACCAGTAGAAGAATTTTTTGCTGAACACCCTACCAATAAGAAGGCTAATACCAAAAACATGACCATCTTTTTAACAACTAATTTTTTGGAATGCACCAACTTTGTCCCCCTTTTTTCTTTTAACTTATATAGAAATTTGTAAATGTAAAAACCTATATGGGCAAAATCAATGACAGGGTGATCGATATGGTAGTTTTGGGGTTAAGTCCTGATGCTTTGAAGAGTTGAAAGGAAAATAGGCGGTAGATTCTAGGGAGAGTATGTTGTTTTATTTACGGATATTTTCTTTAATTATTCTTTTAATTAAAAATAACAGGTCCATAGTATTAAGTCAATTCAATTTTCAAAAGATTCAATATTTTATAAAAAATAATTCTCCTTCTAATTAAACACTAAGCTCTGTTTCAGACATCTTGCGATCCAACTGAACAATGCCCTGCAACACTAAATTGGCTGCTTTTTGAATATCGTAAGGTTCACTATACTCCTCAGGGCAATGACTTTTCCCGCCAATGCTTTTCACGAAGACCATAACTGATTTGGTGACACTTGCCATATGGGCGGCATCATGGACGGCCATGCTTGGCAGCCTCAAATAAGGCTCATTCATTTCACTGGCAGTGTTTTCAAGAATGGCTACAAGGTCCTCATCTAACACAACAGGTTTTTGATCTAGAAAGACTTCTTGCTGGATGACTACCTCTCTTTTTTCAGCAATCTTCTGCCAAACCTGATTGATGGCGTTTACCCCGTTTTGAATGGCTTCCTCCGTTTCGGCTCTAACCTCTAAAATAAAGTCAATTTGGCCAGGAATAATATTGGCCGCATTCGGTGTGACCGTTAATTTTCCAACTGTACCCACCATATTTCCTTTTATTCTGCAATACCTTTCTACCTCAAGTATCATTTCAGCTGCTGCGGTGAGAGCATCTTTTCGATTGTTCATCATCGTGGTTCCGGAATGATTGGCTTCACCAATTACGGTAACGAAACTACGAAATGTCCCTACGACTCTATCAATAATCGCCATAGAAATATTGGCATTTTCTAACCGCTGCCCCTGTTCAATATGGATTTCAATAAATGCTTTTTTCTCTTTTTGCATCGACTCCAGGTTGGAGAATTGATCAAGTCCCCCTCCCACTTTCATCAGTTCTTCCTGAAGGAGAGCTCCTTTAGAATCACGGGTTTCTCGTAAGTTTTGAGGTTTTAGTTTCCCAACAAATGCGCGGCTGCCAAAGGTAGATAAGTTGAAATCGTTTGATTCCTCTGCCGTAAAGGAAACAATTTCAAGATCATGATTCAGTTTGATCTGATGTTCTTTTAATGTTGTGATGATTTCTTTTGCCGTTAGTACCCCCAGCGGCCCATCATATTTCCCTCCATTGGGAACGGAATCCAAGTGGGATCCAATAACAATACTCCCTTTCTTTTTGCTGGTGCCTTCATATTTGCCCCAAATATTGGCGGCACCATCAATCGTTACCTGCAGGCCCAATTCCGTTAACTCTTCGATAAACAATCTTCGGACTTGATGATCCTCATGAGAGAAACTAGGTCTCGTAACACCTCCGTGTTCATTTTTCCCATATGTTGCATATCGTTCAATGTCTTTTTGTAACCTGCTAAGATTTATTTTCAAACCTTTATGCCCTCACTTTCTTTCTGTTTCATAAAAAAGAGAGCAACGAATGGTTTCACACCATGATTGCTGCTCCGGATTTTCACTCACTCTACTAATTTGCTTTCATGGCCGTTCCCGCGTAGTTTCTTTCTTCCAAAAAGGAAATAGAACGGATATCCCCAAGAAGGCTTTTCGCTAACGAAAAATTTCCTTGCTTTAGAAGGGAACGAATACGTGTGGATGAAATAATTTCACCTTGTTCACATTGCATCGGATGTAATACACCGACATGAAAATGAGTTTTTAAATCTTCAATGGTACCACTACGGCCTTTTCCAAATTGAAAACAAGGTCCTTCCCAGATTTCAACGGGGTGGATGAATTGCAGCTCTTCAATAAAGGCAGAAACCGTTTTGTTCATAAATGATTCAATAAATTTGCCCACGATAACATAATCCACGCCAAGTGCCTTTAAGCGGTTGAGCTTTTCATCCAGTGAGGTGATCAATTGGCCTTTTTTGAAATGGACCTTCGGCGGTGGATCGAAGGTATAGACCACACATGGAACACCATGAGCCTTTGCCTGTTCTTTTGTTTTTAAAATTAAAGCCTGATGGCCGCGGTGCACACCATCAAATGCACCGATGGTAAGCACGGAGGATGGAAGCTTTAGCGTACCAGTTGGATGAATTTCCAATGGAATAACTCCTTTCTAACTTAAGGAATTAGCGGCTGGAAATACGAACGGACTGGTTGATCCCTGCTGCCTTTCGCACCAATTCACGCTGTGGTTCCAGATCAAAGTTATTAAACACGGCCATTTGTTGCGCAAAAGGCGGACTTTGGGCAAATAATTCAAACGTGGTTCGATGGCCTGCGTAGGAGGAATTTAATAAGTCCCTTGCAAAATAGAGTAATTTCCCACGGTCCTCAGGCGTCCACTCGCCAACAGCATAATATTCATCAAAATATTGCTTGATTTCCGGATCTGCCATCGTTGCTGAATCCGGCGTTACCGCTAATTGGCCACCGACAAGTTCTCTTGTTAAATGGGCCATGGCTGGGAAGTTCGCTAGTGCGAATACACGGCCGGTATAAAGAAGCGATTGGTTTGGCATCATTAATCCGCCCGGACTTCTTTCCGCTTCCGCAACAGCGGCGGTTAAATGAGCATTGATTCCCTCACGGTAGTTGATTAATTGAGATATTTTTTCTTTTACGGCCTGCAGATGGGTTAAACCGGTTTGTTCGACATTTAATAAGGCTGCTCCGATTAAATAATCGGCTCGGCGAAGCATTCTAAGGGTGTAATTAAAGGCAGAATAGCGATGAAGAGTAGAACGTATATAGGCGGCAGAATCTAAGGAGCGATGGAAAAGGACATTTTCCCAAGGGATTAAGACGTTATCAAAAATAAGTAAAGTATCAATTTCTTCAAATTTTGTCGCAATCGGATAATCTTCTGCATTTCGGTCTTTACCAAGGGAAGTCCGGCAAATATGTTTAAGTCCCGGCGAGCCCATATCGCAGATGAATCCGCAGGCAAATGGGGCCATTTTCTCAGATCCGGCATTCCAGTCCAAAATCGTCGGTTTGACGAAGGCTTGGTGGGCATAAGCGGCGGCTGTCTCAAATTTTGCCCCTTTAACGACAATTCCCTTATCATTTTCCTCGACGACATGAAGCAGTGTCCCACCGTCTTTTCCACTGAACAGTTTGCTTCGATCACCTTTCGGGTCCGTGTTGGCTGATACATGGAACAAGTCTTCCCTTGCCACTCGGTCAATATGATACTTTATATTTTTTGCATAAGTTGGATCGATTTCATTCAATTTATCCTGGGCGTCATATAGGGACCACATTTCCCCAATCGTTTCGTCCCCCACCCGGTAAACGACCCCGTTAAGATCATCGAGTACGGTTTCGACATGCTTGCGGATGGCTGCTAAGTCTTCTTTTGTTTCAGGGGCTTTGTAAGCACGGGATACGATTTCCCCATCAGGAAGTCTTGCCGTTAAGGTATCGGCATATTTGGCTTCAAGCGCCATATCATACATTCTCGCCTTTACATCAATAATCGGCTTAAAGGATGGATGTTCGGCTACATTCCGAACCTTTTCTCCATCAATATAGACCTCCCTGCCGTCATTCAGTGATTCACGGTACTGTTTACCTGTCATTAATGCCATTCGATTTCCTCCCCCAAATTTATCACTTATTTTCTATAAATTGACCAAACTTTCCGCGATAATAAACCAATGGTTCACCTGTGGCTGCATGAGCGGTTTGTACTTCCGCCATAAAAACAGAATGTGTTCCTCCCGTAACTTCTTCCACCACACGGCATTCAAGATAAGCCAATGTTTGGTTAAAGACAGGATTTCCGAGCTCACCATACCTAAAGTCTGCATTCTTAAATTTATCTGTATTGGCCTTAGCAAATTGCAGGGCTAAATCTTTCTGATCCTCCGTCAAAATGTTGACTGTAAAGGATTTCGATTCCGATATCGCATGACATGTTCCCGTATTTTTATTGACACAAACAAGCAGCATGGGAGGTTCAACAGAAACGGAGCTGACGGCGCTGGCTGTAATCCCAAAATCGATTCCGTTATTCGTTACGGATATAATCGAGACACCGGTCGTAAAGTGTCCGATAACATGCTTATATTGATTTTGTTCCACTGTAGAGACAGTATTTCGGGAATCCTTAGTTGATGAATCCATGTGATAACCATTCCTCCTTTTTTATTAACGGAATTATTCTTAATGTATTCCTTTAATGTGACTATACAGCGCAAAAGAACGATTGTCAACGGAATTTTCTCAATATTCAATATGTTTATATTGGAAATTTTTGAAAGATGAGATAAACTTATAGTTGAAGAAGATTATTCAAAAATAGTAAATTATAGTTACAAGGAAACAACATTTTTGGGGGGATACTTTGAAACCAAGAGCTGGATTTATCGGACCAGATGACTATATCCGTCTTACTTCTGAAATTGCAACTGAATTTAGTGACCGGCTCCAGCCTGTTCCCTTCATCTATCGGGATACGGAGGAAGCGTCAGAGATTATCCGAAATAATCAACATTTAGTAGACTTTTGGATCCTGACAGGGCCGGCTCTTTATCATTCATATCTAAAGAGCGGCGTTAACCAACCTTATTACCTCTTTAAATTAGATGGTGCAAGTTTAACCAAGACTTTAGTTGAAATCGGTTACAACGATAAGAAGAACGTTGAGACGGCCAGTATTGATATGCTAGCAAAACGAGATGTTTATGAAACCTTCCGAGATCTTGGAATTCCGAGCAATCAAATTCATGTCCATGAGTATACGAATGAAACACCTGTTAGCAATCTACTATCCTTTCATCAACAACTTTATCGAACGGGGAAAGTGGATCTTTGTGTCACATGTTTACGGGCCATTTATGATCAATTGCGCAAGGAGAACATTCCCGCTTATAGAGTGACTCCAACAAGAAGCAACATACGCGAAACATTATCATCAGCCGTTCAACAGTGGGAAACACTGCACTTTAAACAATCACAGATTGCCGCCATACTCGTAAAGGTTGAAGGAATAGAGAAAAAAGATGTTCATAACATGGTGACATATGATTTACACCGATTACATTTAGAAATTCAGGCTGCCGTTATAAACTTTGCTGAATCAATTTCAGGATCGTTTGTCTCAGTGGGAACGGGCATCTTTGTTATTTTTTCCACAAGAGGTTCGGTGGAAGAAACGGAGCAGCCAATTAGTTCTCTTCTGGAAAAATTAGCGTTAATTACGGACATGCCGTCTAATATTGGGATAGGTTACGGTGATACGGCCCTATCTGCTGAAGAGAATGCTCGTCTTGCCATCCATCATGCCCAAAACTATGACTCTTTTTGTGCTTTCCTCGTTGATGATAATGGAAATATTGAAGGACCATTAAAAGAACAAGAATCGATCACCTACCAATACCGGACGGAAAACAAGGAAATAAGTGAGAAACTTAAACACAGTGGAATTACGATTACAACCTTCAACAAAATTTTATCGGTTCAAAAAAGAATGGGTAATGGTTCTATCACTACCTCACAGATTGCAGAATGGCTAAAAATGACTCCAAGAAACGCCCGGCGAATTCTAACTGGTTTGGTTGAACAAGGAATTGCCGAAATTATCGGGGACGAGGCTCCTAGCGCGAAAGGACGGCCGAGGAAAATATATCGTGTAAGCAATGTCTTACAGGAAAATCAGAAATAATAGCAATGTAATGTAAAAACGGATGCCATGTTAAGATGGCATCCGTTTTTACATACTCCCAGTCCTATGATTGAGTATGTTCCCTTCTCGCAACAGCCAATAAACTTAAAAATTCAAAGACGACACTGGCGGCTGTTAAGGCTGTTACTTCAGTGGGGTCGAGTGCAGGCAGCACTTCTACCAGATCAAAGCCTATAAAGTTTATTCCTGAGAGCTGGCGCAGCATCTGCTGGGCTTCTGCGCTCGTAAATCCAGCGATTTCTGGAGTGCCGGTTCCGGGTGCATAGACCGGGTCGAGAAAGTCAATGTCAAAGGTGAGAAAAACCTTGTTGTTTCCAACTCTTTCGCGCGCGCGCTTCATCGTTTCTGTGAGCCCGATAACCCGCATTTCATCGGCCGTAATGACTTCAAACCCAAGTTCCCGCGCTTCGTTAATATCATTAGGATCATAGACGGTGCCGCGCATCCCAATTTGAATCGAACGAGACGGATCAATGATCCCTTCTTCAAACGCCCGGCGAAAAGGCGTTCCGTGCGTATACTTTTCTCCCCAATACTCGTCCCATGTATCCCCGTGGGCATCAAAATGAATAAGAGATAATGGACCGTGAACACTGGCGAGTGCCCGTAATTCCGGTAAAGAAATCGAGTGATCCCCGCCAAGCACAATCGGAACCACCCCCTCCATCGCCCACGCTTTGACATGCTCCGTAATGTATTGATGGCTTTGAGCCGTGTTGCCGGGAATAACCATAACATCTCCTCCATCCACTCCCTCCAGATAATCAACAGGACGAATTTGATGGTAAACATTTGCCGGCCTTAGCAGGACAGAGCTGCGGCGAATGGCCTCGGGGCCAAATCGCGCACCAGAGCGGTAAGTCGCAGAAGTATCAAAGGGTGCACCGAGGATGACAAAATCTTTTTTGTCGATTTCCTGTTGATACGGTAATCGCATAAACGTACGGATTCCCGAAAATCTGGGCATCGTACTGGGGTTCGGTAGTTCAAAGTTCTTGCTCATCGTCATTCCTCCTTCATTAAAAAGGATAGAAATGGGAATCGTCTATTCCCATTTTCTATCCTTGAAAAATTAACACATTAAATTTTGTGAAGTTGTTCATCTTCAAAGGAGATAGGTCCCTCAATGGTCTCCTCAGATTTTAATTTACGTTTCATCAAGACATAGTAAAGCACCGACGGAACAACTAGTCCTAAAATCCAGGCAACATCTGCTCCTCCCATTGCTTTCGCTCCTGGTCCTACATAAATAGAAGTATTCATGAAAGGGACTTCCGCAATGACAGAAATGATATAAGAAATAGAGGTAATTTTGTTAATTTTTCCGTACTTACCATTAAGATCAAAGATATCTTTAATACTATACTCCCCGTGGCGGACAACATAAAAATCAATGAGGTTAATCGCTGTCCATGGGATTAAGAAGTAACTAATAAATAAAATAAAGTCGATAAAATTGGATAAGAAATTTCCCTGTCCTAATATAGAGAGCAAAGTACCGACCACTGCAATTCCAGCAACGAAAAACATCCTGACCTTTGGCGTCACTTTAATTTTTGAAAAAGGCTCCACAGTGGTTACCGTTGACATAAAGGCACCGTATAGATTAAACGCATTGATGGAAAGCTGCCCTAAGATGATCACAACAAACATAATGATAGAGAGGCTCCCAAACTGGTTCGCGAGATTCGTACCAGAATTACTTAAGAAATTCGGAATGGCCGTAGTCAATAGGACTCCCAAAACCATCATCCAAACCGTTCCTAAAATGGTCCCTGCATACGTATACCAAAAGGTTTTAGAATAATTGGTATCAATGGGCAAATACCTGGAGTAGTCCGCAACATATGGTGCATAGGAAATCTGCCAAGTGGCGACCACACTAACACTTAACATAAAAATCGGCAGATTAAACCCGCTTGGAGACCAGCTTCCTGCCGGAACAGGCAGTTTAAAGACAATAACTGTAGCCGCAATAAAGACGAGAAAAAACACCCAGGTTAAATACTTTTGGATTTTATGAATAAGATCATGTCCAACCATTGTCACGATAAAGGTGATGACATTCAGAATAATGATACTTACAGTTAAATTAAGGTTTAAGGCACTGCTTAATACTTGTGCCCCTAACAGCCCGCTGCTGGCAAAAAAGCCTAAATACATAAAAATAACGAGAATTAAAGGAATCACCGCGCCAATAACACCAAATTGGGCACGGCTTTGAATCATTTGCGGAATACCAAGTTTAGGTCCTTGAGCAGAATGGGATGCCATGAAAATGGCTCCTAGTAAATTCCCCACAATAATAGCTACTACACTCCAAAAAAGATTTAAACCAAAAGTGACACAAAGTGATCCGGTTACAAGTGTGGTAATATGCATATTGGCGGCAAACCAAACGGAAAATAATCCTCTTGGTTTTCCATGCCGTTCATTTGCTGGAATATACTCAATGCTTCTTGTCTCAATTTTCATAGACCTTCCCCCTGTTATCAATTATTTTCTTGATTTATCCTAGGAGTGAACTTCCTTCTTATGCAAATTGCGGTCCTCAGCATTCTCTTTTTCCTTTAAAACAAAGCTCAGTAAATCTAATGCTAACCGGGCACCTACTTGACCTGTCATGCCTGCCGGATCATATGGGGGTGCTACCTCTACCAAATCAAAGCCAATCACCCTCCCTCTTTTGGCAATTCCTTCTAGCATTTCATTAACTTCATCATACATAAATCCTCCTGGTGAAGGTGTGCCTGTTGCCGGTGCCACGGATGGATCCAGTCCGTCAATATCTAAAGTAACATAGTATTTTTCTCCCTCTGGAAGCATTTCGATTACATTTTCTATTCCCATTTTTCTGATTTGTCTAGGTGATAAAATGACACTGCCGTATTCTCGTGCAGCCTCGACATCTTCCTTAAGACTACTGCTGATTCCCCGAATCCCAAATTGGAAGATCCTCTGAACATGGTCCATTTCTGATAACCGGCGGATACTGCTGCCGTGACCATAACGCTGACCTGAACGATGATCCGCCCAGTCCAAATGGGCATCGATTTGAATGACGTGAAATGGTCCCAATTCCTCTAATGCTTTACCAACTGGGATGGTAATGGAGTGATCGCCGCCTAATACAACCGGCATGGCACCTTTTGAGACTATTTTTCGTACGGCTGCTTCCGTATTTTCATGACACTGCATGAGATCCCCATGGACCATGTCCACATCGCCGCAATCAACCACTTTCCATTTAGGTCCCAAATACATAATGTCTTTTTCAATATCATAGGCCCCATTTAAGCCAAAGCTGTAAAGGGTAGAACCTTCACGAATCCCCCTTGGTCCCATTCTTGCTCCTGACTTCCATTGGGTGCCCATATCATTTGGTACTCCAATGACAGCTACATCCGCATTTAATTGATCCAAATCTGGACAGACAGGATATTTCCCAAACGTACAGATTCCCGTAAAAGGTAAATTTAAAAATTGTTTTTCATCTTGATTTGACATAAAACTGCCTCCTTTTAAAATTTCTTACTAATGGAGAATGCAATTTTCATGCCAGCGTTGATAGAAAGGGAATATGGTCGATACATTAGTCAAAATTGACTACCTGGTTCCGACATATTTTTGGATTTTCCGATTCGCAGTGGATTGGCTAATTCCCAATTTTTCGGCCAGTTTAATGCTGCTGGGATATTTTTGATACATCCGCACGATATATTCCTTTTCCAGTGTTTCTATGTAATCGTCTAAAGGGATTTCTTGGTTTGCATCGATGGAGGAATTCTGATTTGTATCCTCATCTGATTCGAGGTCAATTTCGTTACCACTTGTTGTGATAATCTGTTTTTCAATGTAGTTTCGTAACTCTCTGACGTTACCTGGCCATTGCTGCTGGCTTAGCCAGGCGGCCATTGTTGGGGTAAAATATTTGTCTAAACCATATTTACGATTCAGCTGCTCGGTAATCTCGTATATGAGTGGAATGATTTCTTCCCTTCGCTCCCTTAGTGGAGGAATGTCTATTTTTACGACATTAATCCGGTAATATAGATCTTCTCTAAATCTCCTTTCTTTGATCAGCGTTTCTAATTGTTGATTGGTGGCACAAATAATTCTGCAGTTCACTTCTATTTCTTTCGTTCCACCAATTCTCATAAAGGAATGATTTTGCAAAACCGACAGTAATTTCACTTGAAGATTCATAGGCAGTTCTCCGATTTCATCGAGAAAAAGGGTTCCCTTTCTTGCGCATTCAAAATAACCCTTCTTCCCGCCCTTTTTAGAACCGGTAAAAGCCCCTTCCTCGTATCCAAAAAGCTCTGACTCAAATAAAGATTCAGGTATTGCACCACAGTTCATTTCAATAAAGGGCTCAGCTTTTCTTGAAGACATTTGATGGATCATATGGGCAATATGGTTTTTACCTGTGCCTGACTCCCCTTCAAGTAAGACCGTAACGTTTATATTTGCTACTTTTGAAGCAATATCGAAAACTTTGGCCATCTTATCATTCCTATGTAAGAAGGGGCTGGCAGCCTGTTTTCGTAGTTTTTCATTTTCCTCTTGATAGAGCTGTAATGCCTTTGCGACCTGGTCATTTTCCTTTTTTAAATACTCGAACTCCGTTATATCCCTTGAAACACTCATCGCGCCGATTAATAGGCCTGATGAATCAAAAATGGGGTATCCGGAGATGATGAGTTTTCGATTAAGGATGGTTTCTTGAATGAGTGTATCTTTCTTTTTGGTTCTTAACACATTGGCAATGACAGAAGGAGAAAAAAGTCCTTGTTTTTCAAGGTCGAAAAGGTTGTGATTGACGATTTGCTCGCGGGGAATACCAAATACTAGTTCAGTGGTCTGGCTTGTATATAAAACCATTCCGGCTGCATCCGCAATAAAGATTTCATCAAAAGAATGCTCTAAAATATGTTTTAATAGAATCGTATCATTCTCGCTTAGATTCATTTTTACCTCCTAGTCATTTTTGAGATAATGATATTCAAAAATGACTAAAAATTCAATATTTTTAGAAATATTTTAGGAATAATTTTTTGATAAGAGGATTTTTCTATTCTGTATCGAATCTAAAAAAATCGAATGTCACATCATTGAGACGTTCGATCATATTTGATTATTTATTAACCGCACTACTCAATTTTATTAAATACATATCTCTATCGGATTCATCACCAGATGCAAAGGAATGTGTATGACCAAGAAGGATATAGCCCCATCTTTTGTTGCTTCAATGGACTGACCGAAATCTGCTAAAGGACCTCCATACGTTTTCTTATATTCCATCACTCGTAAAAGTCACTGGCTTAAATATTTCGAGTTTTTACATTATTATCAACCAACAATTTTATCTATTAAACTAAAAAAATATTTATTATTTAAAAATAAAAAATCCCCACCTAAAATTAGGTGGGAAATTGCCTGGGTACATTTGCTGTTTAACAATCGCTGAAGCTAAAAATTATTTTTCCTTTACGGCACTAACACCAAAGCTGGCTAAGTTGCCGATGTATTCTTTTTTCTCAGGGTATTTGTAGGTGTTAAGCTTACTTGTTTTCTTACCTAGATCGACAATGGATTCAGCAAATTTCACTGCCGCTGTTACTCCATCGAGAACCGGTACACCTAACTCTTTTTCAAGGCTATTTGCAAATTCAGCCATACCTGCACATCCAAGCAAGATAGCTTCTGCCTTATCTTCCTCCACAGCCCTTTTTCCTTCCTGTCTTAATGTTTCAATGCCGCCTTCAGGATCTCTTTCAAAATCAAGCACTGCGAGTGGGGTACATCTGATGTTTAAGACACGTTTACTCATACCATAGGAATCAACGAGTTCTTCTAACATCGATTTAATTCTAGGCAGCACAGTTACAACCGAAAATCTCGCAGCAAGCATAGATGCTAAATAAAGCGATGCTTCCGCAATCCCTACCACAGGTTTGTCAGTCACTTCTCTGGCTGCCTGTAATCCAGGGTCGCCATAGCAGGCAATAACATAAGCATCCACCCCTTCTTCTTCTCCCTTTTTAATCTCTTCAATCACCCCAGGAATGGCTAAGTACTCATCATAAAAGGATTCAATTGAAGATGGGCCCATTTTCGGGCTTACTGCAAGTATTTGTGTATCAGGACGCGCAGCGGATAAGGCTGCATGTTCAATTCCTTTCGTCATCTCCAACGTCGTATTCGGATTGATTACTTTAATTTTCATTTTTTTATCCTCCCAATCAATTTCATAATCTAAACCATTAACTTATTTCAGAATGCTTTATGCTATTGAATCTAGATGTTGGGAAAGGTAAAATTGCAGGTTGAATCATTTATTATGTTTGTATTATTCATTTGAAACTTTCTTTTCTACCGATGTTGATACTGCCTGGTTTTGCTTAGATCGCATCAAGAAATAATAGGTAAGTCCGCCCACTATTATTCCTAAAAACCAGTTATAAGTATAGAGAGAGTGTAGTGCAGGAACCACAAGGCCTATTAAGGCCACAATTGCACCTAGTATTATTGCGACAAAAGCCCGCGGATTCCATCCATTTCTATAGGTGTAATCCCCATCCTTAACGAAGAAACTATTTAAATCATAGCTACGGTTTTGTATTAAATAATAATCTACAATCATAATGCCTGCTACCGGTCCTAGTGCACCTCCAATTGCTCCTGCAATAGTAAAGATTAAATTTGCATTATCAATCCAGAGCCATGGTGCAAAAAATACTCCTACTACTATAGAAATAATGCCTGCTTTAACAAAATTGAGTTTACTAGGAACTAAATTAATCAAATCGTATGCCGGGGAAACAACGTTTGCAACAACATTGACAGAGAGAGTAGCAACTAATAGGGCGAATGCCCCCAATAAGACCACTACAGGTTGATTTTTAAATTGGAGCAGGACTTCCACCGGATTGGTAATCGGTCTACCGAAGGCCATAATTGTTCCCACAGTAATCATGATGCTCATCAAACCAAAAAACGTCATCATTATCGGT
The DNA here is from genome assembly GCF_030403775.1 of Paenibacillus sp. BSR1-1. GTDB lineage: Bacteria > Bacillota > Bacilli > Bacillales > Cytobacillaceae > Neobacillus. Next base: position 115,545 of record NZ_JAQMWQ010000003.1, on the reverse strand, counting down.
AATCCAACAGCCTGGCCGATAGTTTGGTCCTTTTGGCTTTTGGCAAAACGTGTGAGGTCAGGGATATTTAATACTAAAGTAGCAAATGCTCCTATCATCCCCGTTACACCGATTAAAAAGCTGTTCCAAAATGCCCCGCCAGAAATTTTTGCCTCCACGGCGAAAATAGGCCCGATACCATTTGCTACTTTGATTGACCAAAAAACCAATCCTAAAGCTAAAACTATTACTAGTGGCCCAGCCCACAATTCAAAATTTCTTACCCGCTCCATTCCATGTGAAATCACCCAGGCATGCATCAGCCAGAATACTGCAAAGCCGATCCAATCATTTAGTCCCATTCCCAAAAATGAGTAGGATCCAAGGGAATCCCAGCCAGGGTAAACGACACTAATGATGGCACCAACTGCTTTACTGCCCAAGTACGTCTGCACCGAAAACCAAAAAATGGCGATAACAGCACGAATCATTACAGGGAAATGGGCCCCTTTATAACCAAACGATGCCCTTATCAAAACAGGGAAGGGCAGACCATATTTGGCGCCAGCAGCACTGTTAAACCAAAGTGCCACAATTAAGAATACGTTGGAAATGATAACTGCCGCTAATGCTTGCCAAGTGCTCATTCCAATGGCAATCAAGCCGCCTGCAAGTTCATAGGAAACAATATTGTGAATCATTCCCATCCAGATCGCCGAGTAAGATAACCAACCCCAGGTTCTCTTTTCCTTGGGAATCGGAGCAAGATCCTCATTATATAATGAAGAATCCGGGTTTCTAATAATAGTTTTGGAATCCAACTGGATCACTTCTCCTTAATTTTAATTTTGGTTTCACCGTTTTGGTGTCAGGCACCATCCGTGGACAATTTGTATAAATTGTCTTTTTGAAGTGGACATTAGGAGATTGTTTTAATTTACAAAATATTCCGAAAAATTCCGTTGGATAAACTCCTTGTATGGCAGTCAACGATGACTGCCATACTGTTGCATCATATATGCTTTAAAACTGTTTCAAAGAGCAGATTGGTACCGGCAGCGATATCCTCTATTTCTGCCCACTCTTTTGGGTTATGGCTGATTCCGTTCCGGCATCGGACAAACACCATGCCTATTTCGGTAATTTCCGCCAAGAACATGGCATCGTGTCCTGCTCCGCTTACCATGATGGGTGCTTCCATCCCTAGATCCCTGCTTGTTTCAACCAACGATTGGATTAGATTTTCTGAACACTTGACGGGTTGAGCTTCCATGTTTTTGTCTATGACATATTCCAGCCCTCGGTTCCTGCTAACCTGAATAATCTTCTCCTCTACTTTTCGGACGACTTGATTCCTTCTATCCAAATCAATATCCCGAATATCAAGGGTAAATTCGATTGATTCTGGAATGATGTTGGCTCCGCCCGGGAAGGCTGAAATAATTCCGACAGTTCCTACAGTAGGTGCCTCAGGATCGTTCATGCAAAGTCTTTCTAGCTCTTGAATGATTTCCGTTGCTCCCACTAAGGGATCTCGGCGGAGACTCATCGGAACCGTTCCCGCATGACCAGCTTCTCCAACGAGCTTCACCTTGGACCAAGAAGGTCCTGCAATCCCACTGACAATACCGACAGGGTAATCATTCTTTTCCAAAAATGGCCCCTGCTCAATATGCAGCTCGAAATATTGCTTAATATCACCCTTATTCCGTACTGATTGGTCAATGAAATCAGGTTCAATGCCGAAGCCAAAAGTCTTAAGCGCTTGATACCTCGATATTTGGTTTTCATCCAATTTTTGCAGATCCTCATATTTTACTTTACCGACCATGCCTCTGCTTCCAAATAACCCATCATTAAACCGTGAGCCTTCTTCTTCACAAAAAGCAACCACTTCAATTGGATGTTCATGAACGATGTTCAACTCGGTTAACTTATGAACAATTTCGATCCCGGCAAGGACTCCAATAACCCCATCAAACTTCCCGCCATTTCGTACAGAGTCAATGTGGGAACCAATCATGATAGGCGGGAGGCAGGGATTCTGCCCCTCTTTTCGCCCAATCAAGTTTCCAAAGTGATCATGTCTCACCGATAGACCGGCCTCTTTCATCCATTCGGCAACCAAAAGAGTAGCTTCGCGGTCTTCCTTACTTAAGGCAAGACGCTGCACTCCGCCATCGGCTGTCTTTCCAATCTCACCTAGCTGTTCAATATGGAGCTTTAACCTTTCTTTGTTGATGGTCATTGTTTTCATTGTATCCTCCATGTTTAACACAACTGGTTTCTTAGTTTGCTAGTTTTCTCATAATCTATTTGATCTGCATCATTAATGAAAACTCCATACTCCGTTAATGCCTGTTCTTTTGAAATAAATCCATCTAGGTAATCGGAAAGAACCTTTTCCGATTCCCTTTCTAACGGATTTCCATATCCGCCTCCGCAAGGACCTACAAGCTGGATGGTACTGCCTTCATGTGCCTTTCTATTTGGCAGTTTGGAAGGAAGTTTTACTTCTTCATTCGTTTCATTGTCGCGAAGGGATAGGCTGCCTACAGCACCCGATTTTCCTCCATTAAAACCCCAAGGAGCGTACTTATACCCGTCGGCTTCCACTGAAACACTTCCCTCTGCTAAGAAAGTGACCTCACGAATGGAACCAATTCCACCTCGCCACTTACCTGGAGCACTTTCGTTATCTCTCAGCTCATAGCGGTTTACTCTTAATGGATAGTGGGATTCAATATCTTCAATTGGATTATTCCTTGTATTTGCGTATAAAGTGTCGACAGAATCCATGCCATCCATGCCATATCTTCCACCGTAGCTGCCCTCCATAATATCCATGTAAACCCAGTAATTATCATCTTTATCTTTGCCGCTAAAAGCGACAACTTGAAGGTTTCCTACACCAGCACTGACCTGATGTGGAACCACCTGGGCTAATGCTTTCATTAAGGTATCGGCCACGATATTCCCGCCGTTGAACCGTGCGATTGTCGGTGCTGGGAAAATGGGATTACACATTGTTCCTTTCGGAGCGACAATCTTGATTGGTCTGATCAAGCCAGAATTTTGCGGGAAGTTCCCGTATACAGTTGAATCCAATAAAATCGATCTTAGGGTTAGATTAATGGCAATGTCCACAGTCCCGATTAATGGCATATTGATTGGTCTATCTGGCACTTGTGGTGAAGTCCCTGTCAAGTCAACCGTTAAATCACTTCCATCCACCTTTACCGTCACCTTAATTTTTAAATCCTTTTTAGCTGGATCTTCACTATCCAAATATCCATCTAAAAACCCTTCAGCTGAGTATTCGCCATTTGGCAGCTTTTTAATTGCCTCTCTCATCATTTTCTCAGAATAATTCATCAATTCTTCACTGGCAGCTTGGACCGTGTCCAACCCATACTTTTCAATAATTTCGATATACCTTTGTGCCCCTATTTTGGCGGCAGCGATTTGGGCCTCCATGTCACCAACGACCAATTTCGGTGCCCGGATGTTATCACGTAAAATATCCCAAATGTATCGGTTTTTAACCCCTTTTTCATACACCTTGATGGCCTTAAATTGAAGACCTTCCGCATACGCATCTACAGCGTCTACAATTCCGCAGCTTCCCGGTGTAGATGCACCGATATCAAGATGGTGCGCAGTAGTGACAGAGAAGCCAATCAACTCATCTTTATAAAATACCGGAATGCAGAACCCAACATCCGGACCATGCGATGCACCGTGATACGGTGAATTATGCATAATGACATCACCTGGATAGAAAGTATCGCCTCTCTCCTCCATGATTTGGCGGATCCCTTGTACATATCCTGGAATAGGACCAGATTGAAGCGGTGTACTATGTGATGACTCACATAATTGCTGCCCTTTGAAATCCACTAACGCACAGCCAAAATCCTCTGATTCGCGGATAATACTGGAATAAGACATCCGGGCAAGCTTGTGCCCCATTTCAACTGCCACGTTTTCTAAAGCACCAAGGACTACTTGGACTGTAATTGGATCGATTTTGTTTGTTAAAGTTTGTGCCACAATTATACACCTACCTTAATAATGATATTTCCGTATTTCTCTACATAAGCGCTGCAGTTTGGAGGAATGACAGTGGTTGTATCTTTTTGTAGAACAATACATGGACCATAAAATTCCTGACCTACAGGAAGCTTTTCTCTTTGGTAAAACTTTGTCTCTACCTTTTCAAGACTTCCATTAATATTAAAAATCGTTTCTCCAGTTTTTAATAAGGCATCCTCTAATGTAAACTCATGATGAACGGCCTTCTTTTCAATTTTTGGCATATAGCCCAAACCAGTTACACGAATGTTGACCAACTCTATTGGGCTTTCCAAGAAGTTGTGTCCATATTCCGCTTTATGGCTTTCGTGGAAACTATTTAATGCCAAAATGATTGTTTCATGATCTAGCAGCCCATTCGGCAAATCAATACGCAGTTCATATCCCTGTCCAGCATATCGGCAATCGGCACTGCGATGAATCTCAATATCCTGTTCTGCTACCCCATCCTCTTTCAATTGTTGAAGCAGTTGGCTTTCCAAAACAGTAATGTCTTCATTCAAAATGTTGAAATCGATATTGGTGCTTAACATAAACTCCGTTTTGATGACGTCATACTTTAAATCTGTGGTTAATAGACCTGTTGCGCAATTGATGCCTGGATACAATGGAACGATGACTTCCGGAATATTCAAAATTTGGGCGACGTCCACAGCGTGGAGCGGACCTGCACCGCCAAAGGCCACCAATGAAAACTCCCTTGGGTCTTCCCCTTTTTGAATCGTTTTTTCCCGGATGGCATTTGCCATGTTGTTATTCATGATTTGAAGAACCCCTTCAGCTGTCCTTTCTCTGCTTAATCCTATTTTTTCGGATAATTCATCAATTACCTTGTAAGCGGCATTCGTATAGATCTTCATCTCTCCACCAAGGAAGTTATGTTCATCGATCCTTCCCAGTACAACATTGGCATCACTTACTGTTGGTTTTAATCCCCCGTGGCCATAGCAAGCTGGTCCCGGACGGGAACCTGCGCTTCGAGGGCCTACCTTGAACGCACCACCTTCATCGATGTGGGCAATACTGCCGCCTCCAGCTCCAATTGTATGAATATCAATCATTGGCACCATGACAGGATATCCGGCAATCCAGGTATCACGGGCAGAAGATTCACTATAACTACTGTCGGTAATGATTCCGATATCGGCGCTAGTGCCGCCAACGTCGAAGGTGATCAATTTTTGACGATTGGTTAATTCACCAGCCCAAACGCCTCCTAATATTCCTGCAGCAGGGCCTGATAAAAGAGTGCTTACGGGCTTTTCCGAAACCGTTTTGGGTGTTGCTACCCCTCCATTAGAGCACATGATATGTAATTCAGCTGGAATGCCGGTTTCCTTCAGCCTCTGTTCAAGATTCTGAATGTAATTTTTAACTTTAGGTCCAACAAAGCCGTTTATAGAAGAAGTTGTAAAGCGTTCAAATTCACGGAATTGCGGAGAAACGTCTGATGAAATGGTGATGAATGCTTCTGGATATTCTTCTTCAATGATTTCCTTTACTCTTTGTTCGTGTGCAGGATTAATATAGGAAAATAGGAAATTGACAATAATAGAGTCGACACCCTTTTCCTTTAAGTCCGCAACAGCCGCACGGACTTGATATTCATTTAACGGGGTAATAACCTGATCTTTTGCCGGACCCATTCTTTCTGCAACGGCTAACCGATTTCTCCGCTCCACGAGTGGACGATCCTGCCAAGGGATTTCCTGCATAATAGAATAGTTTTGAGGCCGCTGATGGCGTCCGATATGGATGATATCCCTATATCCTTCGGTCGTGATCATACCGGTGTTAGCTCCGTCATACTCTAAGATCGCATTAGTAGCGATTGTCGTTCCATGAAAAACATGGTCGATTTGAGACTTTTCAATATTCGCACGCTCACAAAGTTCAAGTATCCCCTGGACAACACCTGTAGAAGGGTCTTCCGAAGTGGTTGGCACTTTGTGAATAGCCGTAAATCGTGTTTCTGTATCATTGAAGATAACATCCGTAAAAGTGCCCCCTACATCAACGCCAAATAATTTCATAACGCATTTCCTCCCTTTTTTGTTATACTTCTTAATAATGCAAGTACCGTGCCAATATAAAAATATTGAAAAATTAATATTCGAGATAAAGAGTTTTCTATCATATTTGCAGAATTGCAATTTATTTTCCACCAAAAGAGAAAAATAACCCGGAAAATTCCTAATAATCAAACAATTAATGATATTGCGTATTTACAACTGAAATTGCATTTTTGCAATTTTTATGTTGTACTTCTGCACTTTTCTAGTAACAGTAGCAGGATCTACCCCTAGTTTTTTACTTGCTTCCTTCATTGTGAATGAGGATTCCAATGCTTGAAGAATCAATTGTTTTTCAAATAACTCCATTTGCTGCTTTAAATTTAAATTTTCAGGAACTTTGTCAATTGCTTTGACTGAGGATGTAATAAATGTATCCGGTAAAGAATTTAGGTCAATATGTTGTGTTGGAGATGTAAGAACAAGCCTCTCAATCGTGTTTTGTAATTCTCTAACATTCCCCTTCCATTCATAATCAATAAATAACTGCACAACTTCTTTATCAATCGTTTTATAGAGCTTGTATTTTTGATTATAGTTATCTAAAAAATGGCTGATCATAAAGGGGACATCCTCTTTTCGTTCAGCTAAAGGGGGAATGATTATTGGAACGACAAACAAACGATAAAATAAGTCCTCCCGGAATGTACCTTCTTTGACCATATCCTTCAAATTCCGATTTGTCGCGGCAATAAAACGGACATCCACTTGGACCGGCTTTGTTTCTCCCAATGGGGTAAACTGTTTTTCTTGCAAAAGTTGCAGTAATTTAGCTTGTAAATTAAGCGGTAATTCTCCGACCTCATCCAAAAATAAAGTGCCTTTATGAGCTGCCAGGGCCAGCCCCTTTTTGCCATCTTTATTCCCGCCAGTAAAAGTCCCTTTTGCATATCCGAACAATTCCGATTCCATAATACTTTCCGGAATGGCACTACAATTTATTTTGATAAAAGGAGCATCCTTTCTATTACTTAATTGGTGAATCGTTCTAGCCAATACTTCCTTTCCGACTCCGGTTTCTCCATGGATATAAATGGTGGCGTCTACATCTGCCACTCTGCAAGCAAGCTCATAAACCTCTTCCATGCATTTTGATTTAAACACTAAACCATGATCCTTCTTTTCCAAAATTTGAAGCTGCTGTTGATAAAAATCGAGAACCGCTTTTGTCTCTTCTAATTTCTTCTGAAGGTTCGCAATCTCTGTTACATCCTTTGAAATATTTATAATCTTGCTCAATGACCCATCTGCATGAAAGATTGGATGCGCTTCAACCAACAATCGGCGTCCCGTTTTTGTTGTTTGGTTCAAAGTTACCTTACGTTTTTTCCGAATCACATGAAGGGTTGAAGAATCATTAATAAACCCATTTTTCTCTAAAACGGAAGCAGATTTTCCAACTATTTCAAATTCCTTTATACCGAGAATTTGTTCACAAGTATTATTCGCACGCAATATGATTCCTTCACCATCCGTGATCGTAACCATTTCACCACTCAAATTCATAATCGCTTCTAATTCCTGTTTTAAGTCCCTAACTTTTGGAGAATTGTCTAAGAACATCTGATAGGTATTATTATCTAAAAAAAGAATCCCACCGAGTTTTCCTTGAACTAAAGAAATACTCATCACATACATATTGGTATTGGATATATTTTCAGGTATCCCAAATATCCCATCCTTAATGACTTTTATGATATTACTTCCCGGTAATACCTCTTGAATATATTTCATATAAGGCTTCTTCAAATTGAGTATTCCTTCACAAATGGGGTTAGCATATTGAATTTTTCCTTTGAAATCGACCAATAGCAAACCAAATGGAAATTTTTCACCTAGCTCTTGCAACGTAAACAAAATGGGTTCCTCCAATCATTTTTAAAATTTTTCCAATTGCAGAAATGCCTTAATAATTGCATTTATACAATTATTCTGTAAATTACAAAGAAATCCCTCCTAAATATTTTTAAAAGTGTTCATAGTGCCAATTTAGATTCTCATTTTTAAAAAACCCTGTTAAGGTTGAAAAAATTACTTCCCTCCTATTTCATGTAAAATAATCGTAGAAACATTAGTTGATCAATGGGATTTATATTTTTCATATTTCCTGCTTTTGGGAATTAACAGTAGCTCAAATTCCCCATCAGGCAATTGGCTGTGGACGGCCCCCTAATCGGATATTTATGTGTCCTCCTTACTCATTAAAGGATTTTCAAGTTTTTGTAAACTATTAAAAATCTACAAAAAAATCGAACGTCCCATCACTGGGACGTTCGATTTTTTTTGATTATTTATTAACCGCACTACTCAATTTTATTAAATACATATCTCTATCGGACACATCACCAGATGCAAAGGAATGTGTATGACCAAGAAGGATATAGCCCCCATCTTTTGTAGCTTCAATGGACTGACCAAAATCTGCTAAAGGACCTCCATACGTTTTCTTCCAAATCTGATTTCCATTATCATTCCATTTCCAAAGAGCTAAATCAACGTTTTGTTCAGGAGATCTTTCATATCCAACTGCCATGTAATTTCCATCGGACGTTTTGATCAAGCTTTGTGGAGCTTGGGTGTTAATACCATCACCTACATATTTTTCCCACTTGATTTCACCTTGGCTATTTACTTTTGCAAAATAACTCTTACTCACTATTTGTGGAAAGAATCCTCCTACCCAAGTAATAGTCTCTGAATCTCCGACTAGCATGTAATCTCCATTACCTGTTTCTACTACGTCATATAGGAAATCCTCTATCATATCCCCTTTACCAAATTTCTTCTCCCATTGTAGATTTCCATTTCCATCTACCTTCACTAAATAGAAATCAGATTTTCTTCCAAGTTGAACGGAATAGGTTTGCCCAGCAATGATATATCCTCCGTCACTTGTTGCCTTTATCCTATTTCCAGTATCAGACGCTTCGCCACCGTAAGTTTTTTCCCATTGTTTATTCCCATTTTTGTCGATTTTAAGTAGGAGAATGTCATTCCCTCCATTCACTCCCACTGAACCTGTCATGATAAACCCATCATCTGGGGTTTGCATGAAGGAAATACCACCTTCGTACACATCCTTTGTCCCGATTGTTTTCTCCCATTGAGTTTCTCCAGTTGCCGATAATTTAACTAAATATACATCGGTTGTTTCTTCTCCATCATCTTTACCGGAATAGCCTAATACTAAGTAGCCCCCGTCTTTCGTTTGAATAATATCATTACCCCATTCATGTAAGGATTCACTTCCTAGTGGGCGATACCATTCCGTTCTACCGTCTTTCCCTACCTTAACAACAAGTAAATCCGTATCTTGTTTATAGAAGCCTGCTGCTTCATCTAAAAAGTAACCTTTTGTTGAGAATGTTTCAGAAGCTCCGACCATAATATAGCCGCCGTCTGATGTTTGGTGAACTTTCGAACCCATTTCCCATAGTGCTCCACCAAACTGCTTATGCCATTCTACTTCAGCTGGAAGATCTTCTTTTTCATATGGTGCTTGAACCATTCCATTACCAAAATACTGATCTTTTCCTTGCTCGCCAATGTCCTCAGCACCACCTCTAATCATCTGAGCAATTTTTTGAGGTCCTACCTTACCATATTTGTTAATAAGTAAGGCAGCAACAGCTGATACTTTTGGTGCTGCCATAGAAGTCCCTGCCATGAAAATATAATCGTTGTCTTTATAAGCACCCATATTAAGATCTAAATACCATAATCCTTTATCATAACGTTGGCCATCACCGCCTGGTGCCGTTACATCAATAGAACCTGGGCCATAGTTCGAATAAGAAGCTCTCGTATCCATTGGTCCTGTAGCAGAAACAGTGATAACACCAGGATCTAATCCAGGTTGCTCAAAGCCTGCCCCGACAAAAGAATAACCATCTTTCGCATACTCTTGGTTAAGGAAATCTGTTACCTTCCCTTTTGCTGTAATATTGATATCGTCATTTCCTGCTGCAGCAACCACCGTAATTCCATGATCAGTGGCATATTTTACAGCTCTTTTATATAGAAGGAAATCAGCCACTTCATTTCCTAGGTTATATCGTTTCCCTGTGCTTGGATCTGTCCAAAAAATTTGTCCCATTACAGAATATCCGCCTAAACTCATGGAAATGACATCGACACCATCATTTGTTGCCCCAACTATCGCTTGTGCGATGGTAGAAGTTGAAGCACTACCTTCTGCTCCAAACACACGATAAGATTTATATCCAATTCCAGGAGCTACTCCTATAATTCGTCCTTTTCCAGCGATAGAACCAGCTACATAGCTTCCATGTCCATTTCGGTCCATGATATCGGTTGAACTTCCTGTTTCTGAAGAATCCCCATTTGCATTTGCAGGTACGTAGTTTCTGCTACCTAAATAATTTCTTTTTAAATCAGGATGAGTATAATCAACACCTGTATCGATAATCCCTACAACAACATTTTGAGTTCCACTATTATTTTTAAAGCTAGCTCCGTAATGTGTTACTCGCTTAATGTCCCATTGGTAAAAATTATACAAATCAGGGGAGATCTCTACTTTCCTACCTTCTTCACGATCAGAGCTGGGTCTAATTAAACTGCTATCAACTTGAATGGAATTTGTTTGAGAAGGAAACACGTTTCCATGTTCTTTGATCATGTTACTTTTGCTTTGTTGTTGATCCAATTTTGTTAATTCAGTACGATTAAACGCTACTTTTTTCACTTTTGGCAGGATTTTCGACTCCGCCTTTTTGGTAACATTTTCTTAAAAAAGCTTGGCAGTATTCTGCTGAAAAGAAGCAGGCGAAGCTTTTCCAATCCTTAAATTGAATATCCAAATTAAAATCACCTTTTTCAGAAAAATCAAATTAATACTTTCTCCTTGACAGTATTTTGTCCAATTGTTAACCTACAAATAAATTTTTTTGTCCTGGAGGCCGTTAAAATGTGGGAAACTAAGTTTGAAAAAGAAGGTTTAACGTTTGATGATGTGTTGTTGATTCCTGGTAAGTCTGAAGTATTGCCGCGAGATGTGAATTTACAAGTAGAGTTGTCGCCTAATGTAAAGCTTAATATCCCGATTATCAGTGCGGGCATGGATACTGTTACCGAATCGGAAATGGCAATCTCGATTGCCCGACAAGGCGGCTTAGGGATTATCCATAAGAATATGACCATTGAACAGCAGGCGGAGCAGGTTGAAAAAGTAAAGAGATCAGAGAGTGGAGTCATTACAGATCCATTTTATCTAACCCCAGACCACCAAGTATACGATGCAGAGCACCTAATGGGGAAATACCGTATCTCAGGTGTGCCGATCGTGAATAACATGGACGAGCAAAAACTGATTGGAATTATTACCAACCGTGATTTGCGTTTTATCCAAGATTATTCTTTTAAAATTTCTGACGTAATGACAAAAGAAAATCTTGTTACTGCTCCAGTAGGCACTACTTTGAAGGAAGCGGAAAAAATCCTCCAAAAGCACAAAATTGAGAAACTTCCGCTAGTAGATGATCAAGGTGTCCTAAAAGGATTAATCACCATTAAAGATATTGAAAAGGTCATTGAGTTCCCTAACTCAGCAAAAGACCACCAAGGGCGTTTATTAGCCGGTGCAGCCGTCGGCGTTACAAACGATACCATGAAACGGGTTGATATGCTTGTTAAGGCAAGTGTAGACGTCGTTGTTGTCGACACAGCACACGGGCATTCAAAGGGCGTTCTCGACACGGTTAAACAAATTAGAGAAGCATATCCTGATTTGACAATTATCGCAGGAAATGTCGCTACTGCTGAAGCTACGAAGGATTTGATTGAAGCGGGGGCCGATGTTGTGAAAGTGGGAATTGGTCCAGGTTCAATTTGTACCACAAGGGTCGTTGCAGGTGTAGGTGTCCCACAAATTACCGCTGTTTATGATTGTGCAACGGAAGCGTTGAAGCATGGAAAAACTATTATTGCCGATGGCGGAATTAAATTCTCAGGGGATATTGTCAAAGCGCTCGCAGCCGGCGGTCATGCCGTCATGCTTGGAAGTTTATTAGCAGGGGTATCTGAAAGCCCAGGAGAGACGGAAATCTTCCAAGGACGCCGCTTTAAAGTTTACCGGGGAATGGGTTCCGTAGCCGCGATGGAAAAAGGTTCAAAGGACCGTTATTTCCAAGAAGATAATAAAAAGTTTGTTCCAGAGGGAATTGAAGGCCGCATTCCATATAAAGGGCCATTATCCGAAACAATTTACCAGCTGATTGGCGGCCTTCGTTCAGGAATGGGGTATTGCGGAACAAAAGACCTGTATGATTTAAGAACAAAAGCACAATTCATCAAAATGACAGGTGCAGGCCTGCGAGAAAGCCACCCGCATGATGTTCAAATCACAAAAGAAGCACCAAACTATTCACACATATAATTTTTAAACGGGGGGGCCGGGAAGCCTCTCTGTTTTTTTATAAAAAAAGTCCTGCCTAGTACAAAAAATGGATGTAAGATGGGTCGATGCTCTGTCTATGATTTACTAAGTAGTTATGATAAAATAACCAAGGTGTAATAAAACGTTGGAGGGTTATATATAGTGAACAAACATGTTTATCAGAAATACATTGCCGGCTTCATGGCAATCATGGTGTTTTTCAGCCTATTTGCCGGAGCGAGTTCAGCTAGGGCAAAAGCAGCATTAAATGTAAGTGCAGACGGTGCATTGGGCTTGTATTTGTAGCAGCCATAGACTTAATAGGTAATAAGATTGATAGTAACATTAAAAATGTTAGGAACATAGAAACTCTTTTCAAGTTATACACCCCTTGCCCCGCTTATTTATTTATTTATTTATTTCTCTTTAAAATGAAACTAACCAATTCTCCCCTCTATGTATTTTGAATTACCCTTATAAATTTATTATTTCCAACATAAATATATTGTTATTTCCCGATGTCAATAAACCACTTTTTTTAGCAAACAAAATAAATTTCTTCTAAGATAATGGAACTATCGACAATTTAATATCCTATTCGCACGGCTTTTTAGCACTTTAACGTTTCAAATTATTTTACTAATAAATCAATATTGGTTTTGGAATTACACTCATTGATCTAACAGAGCCTATACAAAAAGAGCCAAATTAATAAATAAAATAAAAAAGACTAGACATGCAGTACATGTCCAGTCAGGCAATAGAGGGTTCCCTCAGGAGGGGGTCGGCTATTCTAGAGTGGTAATCCACCCGCGGCCCTAAACTCAAGGGTGGATTATTTTTGTTTGAATGACAGTACTGCAACGATTAGACTGGGGCAAAAGTAAACATTTTTATCCATCATTTAGTATAGTCTAGGAAAGAGTTCATCCATTTATTCTTCAGATTGTTTAAGGAAAATTACTTCCAGTATGTTGTATCCCTCTATAAGTCAGGAACAATGTTAACATAGTTTGACAGAATGATACTATCATGCTGGGATTCCTATTAATCTTGGACAATATTGCTCAATTTCAAACGATTTCCATGATATAGTGTTTAGAAATCATAGTTAGTACGTATTTCCATATTTTCAAAGTCGATGATAAGCTTATTCGCCAGAAAAAAATCACTGCCTATGATCCCATTGAATCCATGGATTTTTCTAACATCACCGAGCTGTATAGTAAAATCACAAAGTTTGAATTTATCTATTGTCATGCCGCTAACTTTTTGTTCTATACAGATTTCACTACCACCAATTCCATACATTTTTCTTGTAATGTCATTCTCTAAATCGAGCATCAGCCCGATATCTTCAAACAAATCAGTATCTAAAATGGATGAAGAGCAGCTTGTATCAAGGAGCACGTTGCTAAATTTCTTTTTCATTCCATTGTATTCGATATGAACAGAAACTAGAGGCAATTGGTCCTCCATAACAAATTTCATACTCTTCTTCGCACTCCTATATACGGCTGCTCAATTACCTTTATTCCCTCATTATTTGTGTGAAAAATATATAATTCTCGACTTTGATTTTCCGCATGAAGTTTTTTATATACTTTCCATGCAGCATTGCCGTTTTCAAATTCATCGATAACTGACATTTCTTCAATGACTCTTTCTTTACCCATTATTTCTGATTTTAATGCTTCTACTAAGACACAACGTTCTGGAAAATGCTGACGTACTTCAGACCATTTCATTTACATGCGCCTCCGGTTCAATAAGATGAAAAATAACTTACCACTCATTTGATAAATTGTATCATAAATTTCTTTATTCTAGCAGCGTCCGCCCCTACTTCCGCATCCTTAAAATCAACTACATTATTGATATTACTCTATATATAATCATATCCATATTTTTCGACATATTCCTCAAATGACAAATGAAAATAATCAGGAACATTACCCAACAAAATTTTAAATTCACCATTCTGATAAGAAACTAGGTAACTCTTCTCTTGATCCACATCAACTTCATAAAATTTCCATTTAAAGTTTTCAAATTGTTCATAGGTTAATGGACTCTTTAATCGATTACTACAGAAGATTCCATCCTTCATTTGCAAAAATAACTTTCCATACCCCTTTCTTTTTTTCCTCTTCAAAATAAGAAGTATTATTTTCTCTATCATATTTTGCTTCGCAATCAATTTCACAACCACAGCATTGGCAGATGATATAACCTGCTCCAGTTTTATAATAATGATCTTCAATGGCAATTCTTCCACAATCAGGGCAAGACACTGGGCGAAAAAAAGATGCCATAATTTATACCTCCTCAAAAAAATGAAAGCGATGAAGTTTTAGTTATTTTCTGATCGAAAAGATACACCTTCCCTTCGAAAAATTTATAGGTAAAGTCTGATAGACATAGAAGACTGCTGTAAAAATAGTAATTAAGTTGGAAAAATGAATGAAAGTGAGATCAAAAGTATATCTTCGTGAAAGAATTTATGGCAGAGATTAGAAGGATAATTATGGTGGGAATTCATAAAAAAGGAAAACTATTTACCATAAACAATTATAGCATTTTTTCAAATAAATTATCGCTAATCCAAATCGTTTTCACAAAATTGTAAAGGGGAGTGTGACCGTCAAGTAAAATGGAACAATTTCTGCTCATTAATTTGAAATACTTTATTGCCCAAATTTGGTACAACGATGTTTCTTTCGATAACAATGTTTATTTAAATGGATGGTTTCTACACAATATAGCCAAAAAACGGCATAATAAATATGTTCATTATCATCCCAAATGATGTTCTTAGGGATATAGCTATTTTCGTGGATAACTAGTTCTTCTTGTTCACCTTTTTCAAGATCCACAAGAAATAGATTTCCCACTCTTCCTACTCCAATGGAGAAATATATACTTCTTTTGTTTCATCTGGTGACTTAAGGGGTTGTGTTGGAGAATCTGTAGCTAAAACATTTATTTTGCCATTTTGATATACCAATTCTACTTGTTCTGATTTCGAATTATATCGAATATCAAAGGTCGTCATGATCATCATCTCCTCAATTATATTACCGTAATACAAGAGGTTTATTGTTTTAGGATAAAGACTAATAGTTTCTTCTATCCCTGCCAATATCATTATTCGACATTAAGTTTTCCCTAAATATAGTTCAGCATTTGAATATATGGTTAATCATTTTCTATGTAATAACATCTAGGCAAAAAAGAGATGTCCTTTCCGAAATCATCAAAAAGCCAACTCTTTATCTTTCTAGGTTTAATTTACTTTTTCGATTGCATTCTTCTTTTGAATTCTTTCTATTAATTTTTGATCAAGATACTCAGTAAACTCAGATACACTTGAATAGGACAAGCAAAGATATTCCTTTGCTCTGGTCATCCCTATGTATAAAAGTGACACTTCCCGCTCTTTTTCGCTTTTCATGAAGATATAATAAAGGCAGTTTTTATCAATTTTTATTGCTAACTTGGACCAAATCCTTCATATTCAACATACATCTTTTACAAATAATCCTTTGTTATCGCTTGCCAAATTTTTAGACCCCGTTCATAATCCAACTGCACCATTGTGGGTGCTAAAACCACATGTCTACCTACTATTTTATTAATAGAAGATGATGATACCGGTTTATTTAATATTTCAAATCGATTTAAATGCATATAATATTCCTCATTTTCATGGAAACCTTCGTGATTAATATAATCAGCTATTTCAACTACTCCTGTTGATGTTCCCCTTGCAATTATTCCTTTGCCATTACTATATAAAAATACTAAATCATTTGGTTGAATTTGAGCTATTTTTTCTTTCCATGGAGAGAAATAAGCAGAACATTTTTCGTTATTCAACATGTCTCTTTCAGTTTCTCCATCTGGCCGATTTGCACTATTGCTATTAATTATGTAGGCTTTTCTCAGTTCCTTCACTCCCTATATTTTATAGTTCTTTGAAAAGGATACAATACATAACCCTATACTTTGATCTTTCCCCACCCAGATAGCATCCTCATAGTCAAAAGAACCCTGAAATTTCCTATGAAGAGGACACTCCTGTATTACGGCAATATCAGGGGAAAGATCTACTGACTTTCCATATATTCCCTATTCGATATTCTCCGTTGAAAATTCCAAGAAATAAGATTCAATCAAAACACCTCAAAAAATTTATTCAACATTTATTAAGGGATTACCTTCATTTATATACCATAGATTTATTAATATATTAAAAAATATATAGGAAATGAGTACAAAAAAGCCCGAATTATGGATTATTTAGTATCCATAATTCGGGTATTTACAATCATTAAGAAGCGACAAATTTTTTATGCTACTTAATAGGAAAGTGCCAAGTATCATCATTTGCTAGAATCTACTTGGCATTCTCTACATGTTAATCTCAATCCTCAATCATGTCCAAAATCTCTTTAAAAACTTTCGACGGCTTTTGTTCTAAAAGCTTAAGATCTAAGATTTTCTTTGTTACAGAATTTTCAATTTCCAGCAAGTTTGTTGAGTGGTCAATTTGAATATCTAGATTTCTTAAATTAAGGTAAGTGATGTTGTTAGCATAATCCAACATCTTTTCGTCCAAATCAACTTTAATTTGATTTGAGATCCTCCGAAGCATTCTCCACAATGTCACCTCTTCTTTAGACTTCATAAACAGCTCTGGTAATTCATTAGAATACTTTAAAGTATTTAAAGTTGTCATGACGTAGACACTAATTCCATATTGAACAGGACGAATAACCTGTCCCAGTTTGTTCCAAGGCTTTACTTTAAAACAGGCATATTCTCCAGCATCAGCAACATTAACAGAATGAACCTCTGATCCCTTTACAATTTGCAATTCATCGATCTTGCTATAATAATAAATCCCGTTATATTCATTTGAAACCCCTCTTGGAAGATAAAGGGAAATAAATTCTGCTTCCTGCCATCCTTTTTTCAGACTTTTTACTGGAATAATAAAGAAGCAATCATTTAGGAACTTCCTATATTCTGAATTACTTTTTACGTTAGCAACCATAACCTTACTATCCAATGACGAAATCCATTCTTCTTTTGTACCTTTAGGTAGAATCCCTTCTTTTTGTAATTCCTCAGGACTTTTCTCAATGAGATTTTCGATAAATTGCTCAACTAAATTTGTTGTATTTGGCAAAAAAGGTAAGCCGCCAATATTCACCTTATCAATACTGGTGTAAAATGGATGATTTACGTAATCCTCCTCAAAAAATCCAGGGAACAGAACATAGGCCCCGAATGCTTCTCTTTCATATTCCCATCCATGTTTAATAACCAATGCATCACGGTATCTATGCATCGTATTAATATCTTCTTCTAATGGGCCAGCGCCGTTATACTGGGAATAGTAATAGCAGCCTTCTAATGCAAAATCAATTCGATATTTTGCATCAAATATATAATTATATGAAAAATCCTTTCCCTTCTTCTCGATGCTTAGTACAGTATCCGGCTTTTGTGAAACAGTTGGCAAGGAACGGTCCGGTTTTTGATAATGAAGAATAATTTTTTCTCCTGTAATCGGGTGCTTGAAAATTCTTTTTGCCGATTTAGATGAATCTAGATTAACGAATAGTCCGTCCCGGTTGACTTTAACTATGTCTTGAGAAACTGGTGTGTATTTACGTGCAAGGATTTGTCCTAGCTTAATAAAAGTCCAGTATTCATATAAAGAAGCAACATCCTTAACAGACATCTGATAAAAACGTCCATTTAAAAGGAGTCCTCTTGAGACTATTATGTAAATCTGAAAAGCATCTCTATACCCTGAAGCCATTTGAATAACTAAACTCATCACTGACCGGTCTAGTTGGCTAATTTGCTGCCAAAAATAACTTTGGACTTTCAGTTTTAATTGATTCTTCATTCGGTTGATTTTGTTTAACAGCCATTCATCTATTTGAATTTCATAAGGTCCCTTTTGTTTTGTTAATTTCTTAGTCAAGCCCTCTAGCTTATCAATAACCCTGTTCATCATCCACTTGACAAATCGATTTTCTAATGTATCTATAGATATACTTTTTCTACTCATCAACCCATGAGTAGGCATGAAAGTTTTACTATGTATTTGGATACCGTTATTCACTTCTTGGAAAAGCTGAGGGCGTTTTCGTAAATAACTACGGCCAATGGAATCGATTCGCCTGAGCTGATCGCCTCTAGCTTTCTGATAAACAGTTTTTAACTCATGATGAGGCTGTGTTTCTATACGTTCAACGGCCTTAATAAACTTTATAAAGTGTGCATCCAATAACCGATAAAACTCTGACCATGTAGGTTTATCGGTGGGTGAACTTGATGCATGTAAGTAAGTCCGTTTCACAAAATGATAAGCTAAATTGTATACTTCTTCATTTACTTCATTAATAAGACGTTTATAGTCCTCTTTGTAATCCAGTTTAGAAGGAAAAATTTCCAGAGTAACTTCCAACAGTTGCTGATTTCCTTCGTAAATCTCAAAGGTTGAAAAACCTACCTCATTAGGGAAATAAAGATTGCCCATTAGTAATTGGTTGGACCCGAACCCAGCCACCCCTACTGCTTTTCTTAAAGCAGGATTTTCGTGATGAAACGACAAAGGAATTCCATTTTTTGAAGTAACAACTAATTGATAAACGCCATTCTCAAAAAATATAGGTTTTTGATTTTCTTTTTGGTACGGCCCAAGGTTTCCCTTTTCCACGTCATAGACTCGGGCGTGTTCAATACCAATTCCGTCATAGGAGAAATACATTCTATCCTGATTTTTCATTTTACGATAGGCTTTAAGGCTTTCATACCGTTCGTGAAATGGTTTCCCCTTAATATACAAACTTAATTCAGAGGTTTCTATTACTACGAGTTCAACATCTTCAACTGCCGATCCAGAAGGAAGTAAACCCATCTATATCGTACCTCCTGATCATTTCGGCTAATTTCATTGCACTCTTTGGATATGAGGCTTCCATAATGCCATCATTTAAGTTATCCAGGCTATCATCATTAATTTTAACGCCTGTGCAATAGGTATAAAGCTCCTTTAATACCTTAAATACGCGATAGTCACTTCCAGAGATACGCGGGAGAATTTTTTGTATGATTTGAAAATCAAAAGCTTCGTTAAAACTTAATAATTCCGATTCATTATTATAGATTAGGTAAAAAGAGACTTCATCGCGCACCCGATAGCCAACATGGGCTCCAATCTTATCAAGAATAGAGTTTATTTTCATTAACTCATTTGAAACAATGCGTACTATGTCCATGTTTTCATCATAAGCTTCTTTTAGATGAAGAAAACGGCTGACAATATGGGAGCTATTTAAATTTATTGCTTCAACTGGCTGCCGCTCTTCGAGAAAGCTGAAGTTATTTAATGCTACTCTGTTAAACTCAATGGTATTTGCCCGATCTAGTACCTTTTTACTGAAAGGAAAAGTGGTTTCATCCATATTAACTGTCCCAAAAATAAAAACATTTTCAGGAATACCAAGATACTCACCGATAATTTCCACTGGCAAAACAGAGTGTGTAACAAGTTTCCCGGTTTTCCATTCCCTGCTTTCCATTACACTTAAAAAATCACTAAAATAATATTCAACTCGAGCCAGATTCATTTCATCTAATAGTACAAAATAGGGTTTCTCAGGGTTTTCTTTTGCTTGCTTTAACACTTTAGTTAACGGCCCATCTATAAATTCACCTTTAATATCACGATACCCAAGAAGATCTGAACCATCGCTCCAATCAGGACGTACAGGGATTAGACTAAATTGGCCATTTTCCTTTGTCGCACCTAAGCTTTCAGCGAACCATTTAACAACCATTGTTTTACCGGTTCCTGATATACCAGATATAATAACAAATGGTTTTGTCTTTATTGATAAAAATAAATTCATTATTTCTTCTTTCTCATAGTAAAAACCTTTACTCGATATGTATTTGTCAATATGAGAAATTATATCTTTCGGTTCAATGGTTTTCACGGGATGCAGCTCTTTTTCATTCAAAACATTCCACTCCTCGTCTACCATTCCCGTATTTTTAAACCAATTTAATATATTTCTTGTCCGATATTCTGCAACTGATTGTACCATTTGGTTTTGGCCTTGGGAATTTCTAACTAGTAGCATACCAATTTCAGATAAAAAGACGAGTTTTTCCGACTTGGGCTTTCCCTGTAGAAAAGTGAGTAACTTGAATATTACAGAAAGATATTCGCTCTGCTTTATTTGAATAGCCAAAAACTTTTCTTTATTGGGTGCAGAGACATAACCAGAAACAATTTGTTTTTGAATACTATATTCATTCGTCAAAAACCCCAGAATTTTAAGCCCTTGGCGAGCACGCAGCTTTAACCTTTTCATCGCATCGTCATTATATTGTTGTGAGATTTTTTTAGGTTCTAGATTTTCCTGAATAATTTCATTTAGCAGGCTAACTGTTTGCTCTGAGCTAGCCTCAGGAAGTTGGTCAGTAGTATATTCCATTAATTTTATGTAAATGATATTATTTTTTTCAATACTTTCAACAAAAGGCAGTTTGGTAAAGAAAGCCATCACAAAGGAAGACCTACCCCGAGTCTTAATAAAATCATTTGCAGAAGCCGTTCTATTGGCGGAAAACTCCTTCCAAGCATCCAAGAGAAATTCAAATGTTATGTTGTAATAAGGGTACTTACTTTCCCCTTTCGAATATTTTTCCCTAGAACGTAATGTCTCTACAAAGACACCAGTATGATCGATTTTTGTAATCCAATTTGGCTTATTGGTACCAAGGGTTTGAATTTCTTTAAACTGTTCAGCCAATTTATAAAGCAGGTGTTTGATCATTTCATCAAATTGGCTAGGTGATTTATCACTTAAGTCTGATTGTTCACCATTTTCTGAAGTTAGTTCTGCCTTACGTAATAAATTTTCCATTTTTTCATATTTAATGGGGTTTCCTGAGCCTTTATGTATATCACCAACGTATAACCCAATCAGTTTAGAACGCAATAATTCATCGGCTAATTTGCCAGTTAAAATAAACCTGCCCTCATTGTCAGGATGTAAATCCTTTTCGTATCCAACAAGTTTATATACTTCTTTAATTTCGTTATTATAAACTGCACAATAATATTTGTATTCATTAGATTGCAACCTCCTTTCACCAATTTTCCAACTCACACTGGTTGCATGATACAATTCATCGGCAGTAATACCTTCCCTATAGGAATGACCAATTTTTATCAGTATTGTATCTAAATTCATTCTAGTACACCTCAACACACACTTTTTAATATATCTAGGTTAATAAATTACGCAAATATTCCTTTTATTTATTAAAATATCATTTGTAAAATTATAGCATATTTATTGGGATGTATATTTTTAAAATACAAATGTGTCAGTAGTTTTTCGAATATTTAACACGTTAGTTAAGTTAATAATGCATCAGGTAAAGTTTATCCGATTTTTTACAACTTTTTCATATGACTCTTGTACTCGTTTTTCACTTCCGTCATTCCTTTGTTCTTTTAGTAAATCGATACTGGTTTTTTCAGAAAAGAACTTTGTAGGAATAGCCCCAACCACTTCCAATGCCTTCCCCCACCCCTATTGATGTTCATAATTGATTGCTATCTCTTTTATTAATTTTTTTCTTTCTTCTTTTTTCATCATTTTTATTTCCCTTTTTTATTGTTAATATTTAATCTGCACCACCACAAACTTATAATGATTAGTTGAAAATACCCTAAATTATCTCCGAAATCAAACTAACAATTTTTTTGTATACTATTCCTACTGCATTTTCCTAACAGGAGTAAACATTATAAATAATTCTTTAATGGTGAAAATAACTAATAAGTCAAAATAAAAAAAAGAACATAAAGTTATTCTTTTTATAATTAAATCTTCCTTTTGGAAGAAAATACTATGATCAAGAAGTAAGTTTGTATAAAATATAAATTAGTTAATCGTAGTTATGAATACCCACTAGTCATTGCTTATTAAATAACAAAATAACTACTATTACCCTAAATTTCATTAATATAAAATTAATTTAATTGTTAATCTATGGTTGAGGAGGTCATTTGAAGTGGTTTACGATCTGAATAAAATTGTTAGCGAAATAAAAGATAAAAAGTACTGGTATTTCGGTAATCATAGTAAGGACTTCGTTAAAATGTGCTATTCTGTTCAATTAATTAGCCAATTGGATGAGCACACCACACAAGAGGAATATGAAAGAGTACGTAAGAAATTTAATGCAAACAATCCCGGAATAAATCTCGAAGCGGCCATGTTTAAAAGCAATATTTCAGCAAAGGTATACGGACTTTTAGATCCGACCCAACGTGATTATGCGAAGAGTGATTTAACTCCAGTATTTAATGAAATAAAAAAGAGGACCCAAGGGGACTTCAAAAAAACGAATTTGTATGAAGATTTAATCGAACAGCAGATTGAAAAAATGTTTTGTATTACCCCGTTATTCAAGATAGCTGGAAAAGAGGATTTCCAATTATATCCTCTGTTTTTACTTTACAAAGTCCTACTTCAATTAGGGTTAGAAACAGGGCAATATTCCATTTCTAATGTAGAATTTAATTATTTTGTGGCAACAGCACGAACATACTCAGAATGGAGAAATGTTGTTGATACTGTTTTATATTATAGGGAGATGGATCATATTGAAGATTTATTGGTTTTAAAAATGAAGGAGGTTAAAGCTTCCCCTCCTGATCAAAGATATTATCAGTTTTTAAAATACATAAAAACGATAACGATGATTCCCTCAGAAGGAAAGCCACAAACCATTATTTTGAAAGATGTTGGGAAAGTAAGAGATAAAATTAATACCTTTGAGCTAATTAACAGTTTCAAGCCTAATTCACCGGGCTCATTACCTAATGGGCTTTTAAATTATAGAGACTACGTTCAATTTTTAGGTAAAAATATCCCACTCTTGCCAAGATTATGAGGTGAATTATATGAAGTACTATGAAAAGTTAAAATCAGAATCTGAGTTATTAACTCATTTGTACGACTTTATTACTAATAGAAGGAATTTAATTATATCAAAGGAGGAAGTTGAAAATCTCTATTTCTCGTTAAAGACACAAAAGCTAGTCATTCTAAATTCTAAACCAGGAATGGGTAAAACAGAATTATGTAAAGCATTTATTGATGCTTTTACTGAATTGGTTAGTGAGGACAATGTTGAAAGTATTTTTTTATCAATCGAAAAGGACTTTGACAAGAGCGACCTATTAGGTTATGTGGGGCTAGATGAGAAGTTTCATCCCTCTGATTTTTCAAAAAGACTTTTTAATTTAGATTCAAATGGAAATCCGGTTCAAAAAGATGATTTTAAATTATTCTTTGTTATCTTAGATGAAATGAACTTGAGTTTAATTGACTATTATTTCAGCAAGATTCTGGCTGGAATTGAAAACAATATGCCTATAACGCTTCCTAACCATGCTAACGTTATTTTACCCGAAAATTGTTACTTTATGGGGACAATAAATTCCTATACATACGAAAGTTCCCGGAATCCACTTAGCACAAGCGTGAAACGACGAGCTAACATTATCAATATTAAGAATCCACTCGATGAGGTATTTTTAAAAGAAACACCTACAAAAAGTATGGATACATTTAAATTATTTATTGATAAAATTATTGCTCAATCCCAAAACAGTTTTGAGGAAAAGTCGGATGTTTTTAATGTATTTCGGCATATGAACTTTAGTAGTTTTTCGAGAAATAAAAATGAAGAATTTTATAACATATTATTCAAACTAACTAAATCTTTGTCATATTCAGAAGAGACCAAATTAACTTTTGGTATTCTCCAGGACATTGTTGAATATTTAATTTTCTCAAAGTTCAATTTATCTAAGTCCATGGATGTACAAATTGCGCAAAAAATTCTTCCATACTTAGCAGGGGGTATTGATTCATTAGGAGAATTTGAATCGCTTTTAAGGGACTACAACCTGTATGAAAGTAAAATACTCTTTGAACAAATGAAAATCAATGCGGAACATAATATGGGACAAATAGTTCCTCTATGTTAGGTAGGGATTAAATGGAGATTCAATGTTTATTAACAAATTCAAATTATTCATTGATATTAGATAATAATGAAGAAAAGGTTGTTCCTGAAACTAGGTATTCCCTTTCCATTTTAGGTTTACTTAAGCAAGAAAGTTATAACTTATATATAAACGATCAGTTTATTTTAAAGATTTCCAATGGGTATTATTCTACCTTAGTCGATTTGATTAATAATATTGGTTATCACAAATTGAATATTACCAATAACGATAATAAAATCATATTTCAAACGTTTTTTTATACCAATTCCTATAAGATGGAAGTTGAAGATTTTTATAAAATGATTCAGTTTGTTCAAAAAGAAATATTTTGGATTAACAACCAATTTATATATTATGATCATGAAAACCGACAACACGAGATTGTTGAACCATTATTCATATTTAATTGGATTGATAAACATTTCGATATAATTGAAAAACTTGTTTTAAAAATAAATCACCTAAATTTCCAGCTTCGTGACACAGAAAATTTTAAAACCTTTATGAATACCAGCCGTTACGATAAACCAAAGACAATAACCTTTTTGCGAAACAATCAACATTTCTTATCTGAATCTAATTCACAAAGTGGATTGCTACAAGTAAACGATCGCTACTTTCAACCACAAACAGTTATTGGTAAAAAAGTTGTCACTCACTACAAACTTAATGAACATAAACAAATTTATGAGCTAGTGTTGCTTATATATCGTTTCTTGTCTACTTTAAAAGAAACGTTGAAAAAAGAAAGATATGATTCCATTAGACAAGAGTGTTTTAAGAAAATTGAGAATAATCGTTTTATTAAAAGATTAATGTATTTAAAAAACAATACCTTTTTAAAGGATTTTTCCACAAAAGATTTGCTTTACATTAATCGCTACCCTAAAAGTAAGCTACAGCTAAATTATCCAGCCTATGGAGGACTGTATGACCTTTATAGCAGTTTCATAAATAATTATTATCAAGTTATTACTATGAAGAATGATACATTTTACCAACACATCAAAAATATCGATAAAATTTATGAAGCATTTTGTTGTTACGTACTTGCAGATATATTAGATTTGGCGGCAACAGATACAAGTAAGATGTTGATTTCTGGTCTAGCATTCCAAAATGAAACAGTTAAGTTTTATTACCAAGGTAAACCGAATGATATGATTGGATGGGCTGTTTCTGATGTGCCCGATATTATAATTCGTAATAATAATGGAAAAACAATATTGTTGGATTGCAAGTTCAAAATGAAAGATAGAACCACTGTAAAAGGTGAGGACATTCAAAAAATACAAGCATATCTAAATAATTATCATTTAGGTATAGGAGGCATTACTTACCCAGGTACTGAATACTATTTAACTATCGATGAAGTAATGGAAAAGTATATTTTAATACATTTACCTATTTACCCAATAACATCAGAAATTTATAAACCCTTTAAAGCCAGAATTAAAAGAGATTTTTACCTATTATTAGAAGAGTGAGGCGGGAAAATGGTTTCAATCAAAATTGACCAAGAAATGGTACAGAGATGTCTTAATTTTGCAAATACTATTATCCTAACAAATAATCAGTTCAGAAGAATTGATGATACTATTGAACAGCGTATAGAAAGGACTTTTGTTGGAAAATTGGCTGAATTAGCATTTCTAGAGTTATTACACCAAAATAATATCGAATATCCTGAAGGTGATATGTTTACCATATACCAAGGTGAAAATAATGTAGATCACTTTGACTTCATTACAAATAACGGATTTACCGTTGATGTTAAATCGGCTTCCAAACCTTTTCATAGTAGAATAATGATTCCTATTGATCAATTTAATAGAATTCCTAAACATTTTTATGTAGGAGTCAAATTAAATGGAACTGTCTCAAATGATAAAATTTTGACGAACACAATAACTAGGGCAGAAATTTATGGATATTGCACTTATCAGGCGCTGCAGCAAACTCCAACGGAAAACTACGGAGCCTTAGATTGTAAAGCTATTAATTTAAATAATTTACATCCTATTAAGTACTTATTACAACTATTCCAAGCCGATGGTTCAGAACACTAATTGAAATTTTTTAAAAAAGCACCGAATTTTCATTCATTTCGGTGCTTTTTGCTGTATATGTTGAAATATACAATTGTTTTACGAAGAGAATAAGCAATTGAATTCTAGTCTAAACTTGGTACTAACTCCTGTTGATTCTTTTCTACATCGTCGTATTCCGCAGCCATAATTATATTTCCAATTGCTTGTGCCAGTAAGGGTGGTACCGCGTTACCAACCTGTATTCCTTGAGAAGAACGAGTTCCTAAAAACTGGTAATCATCATCAAAACTTTGAAGCCTAGCTGCTTCTCTGACTGTTATAGTTCGATTTAACTCAGGGTGTATTACTCTTCCAACAGATGGGGTATCAAATCTAGTTGTAATTGTTGTGGCACACTTGTCCCACTCCATTCTCCCATATGCTCCACTATGAACGGACTTTGTCTGATGCTCTTCAGGTAAATTATTTCGATTCTCACCAGGTTTTACTAATTTCATTCTTTCAATTGCAAGCTTACTATGTTTGGTTACAACGTGATTATATAAATTTGGAGTATTTTTTCTTCTTGTTTGTTGGTATTGACTTTTCGGGCCAAACCTATACTCCATGCACTCTTTTCCTTCTCCTGATTCTAAAAAATTCAAATCAGATATTGCATCTTGAATTGTAACAAGTGGTTTTAATTCTTTCGATTTCCCATGTGTTTCATCAGGTAAATAAATTTTCTTTTCTTTACATCCCAATATTATTAGGCGTTTTCGTGATTGTGGTACACCGTATCCCTTAGCATCTAAAACTCCGTAATCCATAAAATAACCTAATTCCATAAACGCATGGTAGATAGTCTCAAAAATAAGGCCATTTTTCATTGTTAGTAGTCCCTCAACATTCTCCATTACAAAATATTTCGGGCTAAAACCTTTTACAACTTTATAGAATTCTTTAAAAAGATAATTTCTAGGATCGTCTATAAATTCAGAAGTGTTGCGGATTCGCTTTCCGCTCATGGAAAAACCCTGACAAGGTGGACCACCAGTTACTACATCGATTTTACAATCACCAATCTCACGTTTCATTTCTTCAATTGTCACATCTCTAATATCACCAATTAGTACTTTTGTTTGTTTATGGTTATATTGGTATGTTTCTGCAATTTGTGGGATATATTCATTAGCTAGTAATACTTTAAAGCCAGCTTGTTCGAAACCAGTTGACATACCACCAGCTCCAGCAAACAAATCAATCACATTCATATTATATTTTCACTTCCTCATTTAATGCTGCATTATTCAATGCTTTATCTTTTAATATTTTAACTGAAACTTCATTTTTATCTTGCAAGTTAGGAATCTGCCACATATAAACACTTTTGTTGTTTATCATTTCTTCGATATAGATAAATTCTTCTTCTAAAATGTTATCTACATTTAATTTATTATTTTTATCATCAAATAAGGCATTACTATTGACAATAATTGGGATGAGCTCTGAATAAAGCTTATCAGGAGTTGCCCCATTATATTTTTTAATAATATTGTAAGCACTCTTTATTATTAGGTCGACAAAGTCCCCTTCAAATGGTTTAAGCTTAATTTCCTCTTCAGAAATTTTTTGGAAATTGTAAATAAAATCACCTTTAAATGTATTCTTCTTATTTATTCCCTGTGTCCCCGACGCTACTGCTTGTGGTTGATAAACGATATTTATTAATTGAAATCCATTAACTCGACATGAGTTTAAAACGCTTTTCCAAACCTTTAAATCTCGGTTATGAAAAGTTAAAGATAAATATCTATTCATCTTCAATACACGGTTTAGTTCTTTAAAAACATTATTCATTCTTATCTCATAATCTTCATAGTCCTTATCACGATAAGGATCATAAATAATTTCGCCATTG
This sequence comes from Paenibacillus sp. BSR1-1, assembly GCF_030403775.1. GTDB lineage: Bacteria > Bacillota > Bacilli > Bacillales > Cytobacillaceae > Neobacillus. The sequence goes on along the minus strand of NZ_JAQMWQ010000003.1, from coordinate 86,927 downwards.
TAATTAACTTCTGTATTAAGCCAGGAATTCCATAACATACTTAATCCAAAATAATTTATGGACTCACCATATGGTGGATCAGTAAATATATAATCAATACTTGATGATTCAATAAAAGATAAATTTTCACTAGATGTACAGTGGATGGATGCATCACCATAATTCAAATTGTTTATTTCTGATTTTCCTTTAAGAATCTTATTAAACCGTTGCATAAAACTTTCAATTACATTCTTTTCAGTATGAACTTTTGGAACCCAAAACTTACTAATCTGCCAGCCTGATTTCCCTGTAACATTTTTTTCATCTGCTGGTATCATCCTGGATACGTTTGGCAATGTGGATGTGAAACACATCAGAAACATTCTTCGAATTGATTCGTCTTTTACGTCTAATATATATTTGTAAATATCCGTTAAAATTAATAAAGCTCTATCACTAAATAGTTGATGAATATGGGTTCTTCCGTTTCTTCTGACATATTTAAGCATAGCATCTTGCGGAAAAAATCTTTCATCTCTTACCCTATCAAACTCTTCTTTAGCGCTGATATAAGTATTAAGATCATACTCTTTTATGTCCTCTCTAATTACACCACATGTAGGACAAGTATATTTCACTCTCGTAAGCTGCATATCGTTCCATACAAAATTATCTGCAAAACATTCAGAGTTACAAGTAGAACATAATGTATTATAGTACTGATTATATTTTTCTTCTATTTTTCTTTGAATATTTGAAAATTCTTGTTGGAATAAAAATAAATCTACATTTTTAATCGTGTTATCTACTATCATGTTAGTTACTGGATTTAAATCAACTCCAACTGCTTTTCTGTTAAGTTTTAAGGATTCTATTACTGTAACCCCTGAGCCCATAAAAGGATCTAATACAGTTTCATTCTCTTTTGTAAAATGACTAATGTATTCTGCCACGATATTATGGCTCTTCCTCCCCCAGTATTTATGCATTAGATAATGCTGGGGATGAGACTTAGGTATTACTGTATAGTCAATTGGAAGAATTAGTTCTTCTTGCTGCATGTTATTTAGGCTCCTTTAGAACAGTTTTTGCGCTGTCTTTTTCTATTAATTTTTTATATTCCTCGAGTGAAAGAATTACAGCAACTGGCTTATTATTTTTGATTATATAGTAGTTTTCATTCTCTTCTACTATTTTAGTAATAATTTTAGGAGCTTTTCCCCTAGATAAATCAGTAACGGATACCATTCTTTCAAGTACACCAGTTAAAATCTTATCATCTATAGACATAATGATAATTCTCCTCATTTTTTTTATGTATTAATTATATCATAATTATGATGTAATTCCAAACTCAATCGAACGTTTATTCGATTTTTAGTTTGCGAAAATATAACTATAAATTAAAAAAACACCATTAAAATGGAGGATGAAAGAGAAGTAATCCTATAGATTTATTTGAATACGTACCACATTATCATTGCAGATTATCTGTGCCACATATATTCATTAAAAAAACTACAATAATGTCCCCATGGGAAGTGTCTATGGCTTGTATTCTAAATTATGCTAGCAACTTATACATGGATCATATTCACTTTTCCACAAACCTTTAACCATCTAATTAATTAAGAAGGATTTTTATTGAAAAATTGGGTTGTTGCAGAGGGGCACAAAAAAAACTACCATTTTATATCCTGTTTTTAAAATTCTTTCAAAAAGCTGCTCTTTTACAAGCCACTCTTTTCCCACTATTCAAAACAGTTTAACTTTCCTTCTTTCAATCCCCTTTATTTGATTGTTATTATTTTGATCTTCTATGATTTCAATTCTCCATTTCTCAAGAATTTCTAACTTGTTCCGTATAAGATTCCTTCCCTCAAAGTAAATAACTCTGTTCTTTGTTCCGCAGCTGTAATATCCCCAACTGCTTTTCCTCATTTATGTTAAATCAATCATGAATACCCTTTTTTCTAATCTAATAGTTTGGCATCTGTTTAGGTGTAAAAAATAATACCCATAGTTCTCTTCAAAAAAGTCATCCATTACAAACATAAACCCATCGTTCTAACACATATTATCTAAACTTTTTAATTTTTTTAAAAAAACGTGGGGAAAAATGGTAAAATAAGATGAAGTTAATCGTATAGGAGGATACAACTTGGAGTATTTTGATTTTTTCAAAACTAGAAATTTTATTTTTTCAGATGAGATGTTGACTAATTTTGCTCTTTCTTTAAAAACTAAACCTTTTCTAATTCTCTCGGGTATTTCTGGGTCAGGAAAATCTAAGATAGCGGAACTTTTCTCTGAATACCTCGTTGATGACCTAGTGAAACAAATCACTTTTATGTCTGTAAAGCCAAATTGGAAAGACAGCAAAGATTTACTTGGCTACCACAATTTGATTACAGGTGAATACGAAACGACACCGTTCTTAAAATTATTAATCCGTGCTGCCCAGGAACCAGATAAGCCGTTCTTCTTACTTTTAGATGAGATGAACCTGGCTAAAGTTGAACACTACTTCTCTGACTTTTTAAGCTGTATCGAGAGTAGGAAGTATGATACTGTACCTATCATTCCATCAGATAGCGAAATATTAAAAGAATTAACATCATCTGGTCAAAAACTAACACTTTCACAGGCACAATTTTTATCGGCACTTCATTTGAAAAATCTAGGATTCGATGTAGAGAATGAATTCCTTGATGTTGATGTATATCGAAAAACAATATTTATTGATTGGTGGTTTTCAAAATCAAAATCAAAAACTCCTGAAGAACAGTTCCGAGTAGAATTCAATCAGCCTGGTCGTTTAGCACATACAATCTTTGAAAGTCCAGGTAGTGGTGGACGAAAGTACCGCCTTAAAGATCTAGCACATTTAGATCCAAAAGATCGTGAACCCTGTGAAAAATTAATAACTTTTTATGAAAGCATTGTTAAAATTACTAAAAAGAAAATAGTTATCCAACAACCAATTATTCTACATTCGAAGGATAATAGTTTACTAAGTACGGATTCAGCTTATCCTCCCAAGAATAATTATACTGTATCTTCAGTCGCAGATTGGTATGATGAGGCAACAAATACATATTTTATTCCAAGTAAGCTTGAAATTCCTCTAAATATCTTTGTTATTGGTACTGTAAATGTTGATGAAACCACATATATGTTTAGCCCTAAAGTGCTTGACCGTGCAAATTTAATCGAGTTTAACGATGTAAATATCTTAAGTATTTCTCCAACATTTGGAATTGCTCCAGTGACTGGAACTGCTCCTGAAACTGGATCCGCTCCTGAAACTGGAACTGCTCCTGAAACTGGATCTGATTCTGAAACTGGATCTGCTCCTGAAATTGGAAATGCTCCTGAAACTGGATCTGCTTCTGAAACTGGATCTGCTCCTGCGTCTGGAACTGCTCCCGGCACTGGAATAACTGCTAGCGAACCCTATAAATTACAAAATGACCCTGTTTTATTACCTTTAGAATTAGCTACATTGGAAATCTCACAAACTCTAGCCAATTCCACTCCAAATGTAATGGATGATTTATTAGAGGTATATAAATTGCTTGAGAAATTCAATTTGCATTTTGGATATCGTGTTATCAATGAAATCTCGCTCTATATCACAAATGCTGAAAAAAGCGTTACATCTTATCCAAATCTAGCAGTAGATGCGTTAGATTTTCAATTCCTTCAAAAAGTTTTACCTAAGTTCAACGGTTCTATCCAGAAGTTATGGGAGCCTTTTGTGAATATTCTTTCTTACATACGAAACTCTAAAGCTACACCATTGCAGGCCGACGAATTTAAAGGAATTACAAGGCAGTTATTTAGCAAGGAGCTCGAAAATGTAACGAATATAGATTATAGAAATGTATTTAAATACCCACGTACGGCGAAAAAATTATTATACCTTTTACGAAATCTTGAAAACAACGGTTTCACAAGCTTCATTGAATAATAAGTGTCACATTACCCTTCACTAACTAAACCATTAAGAATAGAGGTGAAATTTGTGACAAAACAAAGCATTAAATATTTTAGAAATAGTCAATTAATTATATATCCAAGTGCAATGGCAGATTTGATAGATTCCTCAACAGTGAAACTGCCGTTTGAAGAATGTGGTGATTCCATTCTTCAATATGATAAATCTTTAAATGAGATATTTTTAGAAGAAGTCACTTCCTATACAGTGGAAACCATTGATGAAACACCATTCAAAAAGGATGACTTTAAATCGATTGGTACCTATGTATCAAAAAGTACAGGTCTGCTCAAATTCGTAAATTACTTGGGTGCTGCTACATTCAAAGGACTAAAACTAAATATCATTAGCCAAAAACTTTCAGAAGAGGCTGTACAAACGGTCATTTCCGATATTCAGAATTCATATTTAGATTTAGTCTATGACTTTCATAATCCAACTACCTTAAAAACCCGAAATACAAAGCGGAACCAAGTTCGGATTGAATATCATAAGCTGAAGTTAATTTTGAGCATGCTAGAACATAAACGACCCGAAAAAAATATCTATAAAATTATCGAGAGAATACTCAACAATTCCTATCAAAGTTATTACAAGCAAGAACGTTCCGTTACAATTCATGATTCCATACCTTTTGGAAACCTGGATATATCTAGCATGGTATCCGGAAGAAATGATTATTATCCCATTCAACCGACACAGATTCAGAATAGTAAACTCGTAAACAGTTTTTATCGCCATACAGGAAGACGCATCTTACCAGTGTATTTTACATTAAACGAGACGCTCGACACATTCGATAATCATGAGAATCGTTTTATTAAGTATTTTTTAACATTATTAATTCACTCATTAAAAAAACTGCAGCAAATGATTACACACAAAGGCATTTTTGGCTATAATAAGACTTTAATTCAATCAATACAGCAACATGTAAAAAAATTAAATCATATAGTTACATCAGCCTTTTTTAGAGAGATTTCTCCATTAACGATGATTCCTTTTCAATCTCAAGTACTTAACAAACGTGAAGGATATAGTGAATTATTCCATCACTATATCATATTAAGCACTCAACAAGAGCTTGTGTTTGATGATGAAATAGACAATTTAATTGATTCCAAACGATTTGATAAATTATATGAGCTTTGGTGTTTCTTTAAAGTAGTTGAAGCATTTAAACAAATCAACCATGGTCTTTATGAGAAACACATTACTTTTACTGTTAATAGGGAGAGAATCCTCTTTAACGAAAAAAACGACAATTGCTATTTCACTTTCGTTAATTTTGCTGGTTTGAATCTCAATATAAAAGTACATTTCCAAAAATACTTTATTGGTGGCAGAGATACGTACACATTAGATTATGATCCTGATATCACGATTGAGGTTTTTAAAAATAACAGCTTAAGTGCACGTGTCTTCTTCGACGCAAAATATCGTGTTGACTTCGATAAGAACGAAGTAGGGAGATTCAAAGCGGAAGACATAAACAAAATGCATGCATATATTGATGCGATTTGTAATAGTAAAGGGGCTTACATATTATATCCTGGGGATATTGAAAAGCTTTTCCGTGTGAATCCCATAGATGTTCTACCTGGCGTTGGTGCGTTGTGTTTAAAGCCTAATGACAACGGTGATAAATTAAACTTAATTAAATTCATTAATGATATTATTGATGAATTGAAATAATTATTGTAAAGGATTCAGTAAATGATACTGAATCCTTTACATTTGTATTTACAATGACTAAATTAAAAGTATTCGAGTTTAAATATCTTCATTGTCAATATATAATTTACATAAGCGGTATCCGGATTAACCTGAACTATTTTAGTTTTCTATATTTAGGTAAGTTTATAAACCTTTATATTTTTCCAGAGGATTAGCCGATTTTTCTATTGTACAAATTTAGTAAACATCATCCTAATTTGATTTGATAACCTTTACTCTTCCCACTGTTTTGCATTTGTAAGAACCCTTTTTTTCTACTATCATTAAACCTTTCTTTGGTTCAGTTAAAAAGTTTTCAGAGATTTTTGTATTATTAATAATTATTTCCTTTAGTTCCTCTGTTTGGCGGCATTTATTACGAAAAGCAGATTCCTTCATCACAATTTCAATTGTATGTCCGTTGCTTAGGCAGATTTTTGTAAATTTAACACCTCTCGGTTGAGTGTTTTTCACATGATTAAGTGCAAACCAGACACAATTTTCATTTTTGTACGATTTTGTTGGAAATACCCATATATCTAGTGAACCATCTATTTTAATTGGATACATTTTTCTCTTTTTCCCAAGCAGAAGTTGTGAGCTCTTAAGTGCTCCCTTAAAATTAGAACCATAACTCATCAATGACCTATCAATTAGTTTGACCGGCGGCATGGCCACTAAAAACATATCTTCCCCATCAATAACAAACGTGTATAATTCCCCATTTTTGTGAATTTCTCCATATAATAGAATTGTTTTCTTATTAATTAAATAATTATATTTAATTTCCATTCTGTTACCCCACTTTCGTTAAAGTTATCAATAATTTGATTTTAAATTTTGATTAACTCGAAAAAGGGTATACTTACATAAAGTTGGTATACCCAATTTGCCGAAAACCCATGGGTGCAGTCTGGCAGGACATCATCACCTATGGGTTTTTATAATTTTGTCTCACATTCTCTTCACCTCCCTTACAGTTGCAGCCATTTGACCAGCTTTTCGAAATTTTCTTTATCATTGGCTAAATAATAATAGCATGCACTCTCTGTGCCATTGAATTTTTTCCAAATGGGATTTGTACTGTTGAAATCCCCAATTTTTAACTGCCTCATTCGAATTGTCAGTTCATGCCTTGTTTCCGCCAAGCTATTTTTTCTACTTCTTTATTTGTATTAAAAGCAATACTAACAAGTAAAGGATTAATGGCAAGTGTCCCTGTTTCATTCTGGTGGAAATAATGTGAACAATTCAATAAATCAAATATTTATTAACTTGATGTATACCTATGCCTCTAAATACATTTCATAATGATCATCTACCGCCCTGTGTACCACTTTCCCAGTTGAAATAAATGCAACAATCTGGCATATCTGTGACAGGGAAAGAATCTTTTTATTCGTGGGTCTTACCACTGCTCTTTATTCTTTTTCCACTCCAGCTACTTTTAGTTGATTATTGGATTTTAGTATTTTATTTGTTCTTTTGTTCAATCCTTTCCAATGTCAAAGGCGATCCTTTTTGATAGAGCTACCTTTTTTCCTTTTCTGTTAAGGTCAATATAAAACTAGTCGGACTCCTCTTTTCAAAAGCCTCTCAAATATTTGGATGGCAACTTCTGTATTCATAACAAAATGAAGAAGTTTGTTCCCTTTTTTTGTCAATATTTGCAGCGCGATATCCCATTTCTTCGATTTGGCAAATTGCTTTTAGCCGTTGATTTCCATCAAATATGGTCAGTACAACAGTCTTCTCTTTTTCAAAACAAGTTAACATTTACTACCATTGATGGAACATAAATTTCTCAGTTAAAACGTTCTTAAGAATATTTTTTTTAATAGCTCTAAAATGGAATTTATTAACCTCTGGAAAATCCACATGCCCATTTCTGATTAACGATGAAAGCTCTTGAATCGTGTAAGTTGCGATAGACATAAGTTTGGAAAAATACATCGTTGAAGAACAAGAATACCCAATCCATGCCATATTTACTAATGCATTAAATTTCATGGCTGTTCTTTGTATGGAGGTGGTTGATGAATGGGTTTTATACTTCTATCTTTATGGTCATAAAGATGATTAATAGCGGACCATGATATTTCCATGAGCAATAATTTTATAAATTTCTAAGTTGTAGGATAGCTTCTAGGTGGGGCATTAAGCGTTTTGGGGTTAGTTCAAAGATCGATAAGGCCAAGGTAACCTGTATACCCGTTAAGCGAGATACTCTTCCTGTGATTGCCCATTTGTTTTGGGATTAACTTTTGCCAGCTTTCAAAAAATGCAAGAAAAAAATGCAAGAGAAACCACCATTACATCATTCGGTTTGTATTTACCAAAGTTTGTTTCGCCTTTTTTGACTGATAAATTACCTTCGAACAAGGCAAGCAGGCATTTCTCAAGCTTGTAAGTGAGATAACTGAGGATTTATAGTTCGTTAGTCGGGATAATTCTTGTTCAATTTAATATTGATGCTTCAGCTTCATTGCAACGTTTCTTGTTAATTCAGTATAGGTGTCACGATTATCATATTAAATAATTAATCCCATTTGGGCCTCTTTCCTCTCCGTAATGGTGTCGGTGAAAAGCTGCCTTTCTTCCTGCTCTGAAGGTCCAAATAAACCTGCATCGCTACTGGATAGGCCTTTAGTTTCTCAAAATAAGCTGGAATTTTTCGTATTTCTTTTTTATTTCCTGTTTCCTCTGCCGTTTCTTTTGCGATTTTAGGTGGCTTAATGAGGATGACAATTGCCCTTGCCCTGTGCTGGCCGTTCAGCATTTAAAGTTTGATGCCCGGTTCTAAGGACCAACCTTGATTGGTCTGTGTAAATGCTCCACGTGCTGAAAAGATAAATGGAGAAAAATAAAAATCATTCCCTTCAAAGATGTTTTAATAAACTCACTTATTTCTGTTCTCTTATCGGCTCTACTTCAGAATAATTTCCAGTGTTGAATACCGTATTTGGATCTCTAGTACCTTTTTCAAAACTGATAATAGCCAATTCCTTCATTCATACGTCTTGAAGTAAGATTCGACAATTATCATCACTTCTCCCGAAATTATTATAATTTTTGTCATATAAAAAAGTAAATTGAATTTTTATTTCTTCATTCATTTAACTAAACTCAAAGCTTTATTCTTTACTTTCTTTTCATTGGTACCTTGACAAAATTTCGTTATAGTAGTATAATATAATATTTATTTTTATCTATACAATTTTTTGCCTGTAATTTGGCGCAATCTTTGAAAAATACTCATACAAAAATATTAAATAATTTAAAAAATAACTATATTTATAAAATTAATCACTTGTTAACAAAATAGACATTTTTCGTTCGAAAATTTGTAATACACCTTTAATAATGAAAAAAATCCGTAGCTCTGAAAGTTTTGATGAGGTGAAAATGATTATGAATATAACATCAAGTGTAATCAAAGGTTCACTTTAGATGTGATGATTCGAAAAGAAAATCAGTGTTTGATGATGGACAGTAAAAGCATGAGTCCGAAATTTGGTTTTAGGGATCTTACGGATAAGGTTAAGCGATTGGTCGAATCAGTCAAACAGGTTTATCGGCATATTACGGAAAGTTTTCTAAATGAATATGACCCATTCGATACTAAATTGGATTTTTTAATCGAAAAAATTTTTGGAGCCGTCATTCTTTACGAGCAATATTTTAAGAAAAACCATCATGATAAAAGCTGCAGAAGAGCTGAAGATTAATCTCGATAGCGATGAATAAAATTATCTCTGCTCAAATGTCCAAGTGTTAAGATTATATTAATTCAAACAAATTATTTTCAGAAAGGATCAAGTCCTTCAATTGTTGACAGGCATTAGAGGCAATTCTATTAAGTGCTTTGACATTTCATTAATACTTTCAGATTCAGAAGGAGATATAATTGAAATGGATGATGTTACACCAACAATCGGAAGCATGCACCACATAGTTGGAGAGTTTGCTGAGGAACTAGTAAAAGAAGGAATCATTTCTTAATTTAATGCTCTATTAAACTTGTTTTTGATTTTGCGCGCCTGGCGCGTCTCCCCTGCCCCGTACTTCCATGAATCTTCGTACCGTACCTCCAGCACAAATGAACATTGTTATAAGTCAACAATGGCCATTTACAGAGCCATTTATAAAAATTGGCCAATATTCTTTAATAAAAAAATATGGAACAGGAGGTATAATAAAAAGCGGAATATGAATTGGAGGAGTTATAATGTTGGTCAAGATTCAACTTGACGGCACTTTGCCGAACAAAAAGAGAATGAAGAAGAACACCCACGAGATATCGAGAATTACCTATAGGAGCCTGGGCCTCGTCGAATCTGCACTGGAAGAGTTCCTACAGGAACATATCGAGGTTCTAACACAGCAGGAAGACTACGAGCTCAAGATAATCGGCAAACAGGTCCGCAACAATGCGAATAAGAGGACGGACTTGGTCGGGATTGACAGCAACGGGAATATCGTCGTGATTGAGATCAAACGGGACGAAGAAGACATGAGGGCGCGAAAGGACAACTTTGAATCCCAAGCTATCCGCTATGCCGCCTCCTTCGCTAAGATCAACAGTGTCGAGGAAATCGTCGAGAAAGTATACTCCGATTATTTGGTCCAGCATGAAGGCGTCCAAAGAGAAGAGGCCGTCGAGGCCGGCATTGCTAACATCCTTGCGTTCCTTAACGAACATGAAGCCTTTGATGATTTCAATGCCGATCAGCGCATCATCTTGGTCGCCTCGAGATTCGACCCAAGCGTTCTGTCAGCCTCTGCCTGGCTTTTGACCAAGGAGTCGACATCTCCTGCTTCGAGATTGCGCCGCAAGTCATCGAAGGAGAAACCGACGAGGAGTATCTCCTAGAAATCAAAAAGCTTTTGCCCCTTGGCTCTGATGACGACTACTTCTCCGAAATATTGACGAACGAAAACAAACGGCCGACCGCTCGAAGGCAGGCAAACGGGACGCGAAAACGTTTCCCGAAACTCATCCACATGCTGGATGTCGGACTTGTGTCTGAAGGCGATCAGATCTACTTCAGGAACAAGGAAGAGACATCTCTCCCGAACATTCAGATCGGCAACAATGTGGAGTTCAACGGGAAAATTATTTCCTTAAACGCGTGGGCGAAACAGTTTGCGCCAAGCGGAAAAGTCAATGCGTATGATTATGCGATTGTGAAAGAAAAGAATAAAACACTGTCGGAGATACGAGCAGAGGGTTATAAGTTGTTCGAGGGTATGGGGTTTGATCCGATTGAATAAGAACTGATTGCGTAATAATTGCAACCACCCATCACATCATTCCTAAAAGAAATAAAAGAGGACTTGAAAAATAAAAAATTGATGATTTTGATTATGTAGACAATCTTGTCTTTTTATGTCCAAATCACCATGATATAGGAGACAAATTGGATTGGAAGCCTTTCTTAAAAGCACCTAGTGGCAATAGAAGGGATATGTTTTTAAAATCCTTACAACGAAAGATTACGAATGATATTACTAATTAATCAGACATTGTATGTAAAAAAAAAAGTACCCATGTGGCCACGCCCTGGGAACTTTTTACTTTTCACTTTTCCCAAAAGACCTAAAAAAAAAGGTTTTTAGATAAACTACTTTTTCTGTCCTGAATTTACCTCTCCAGTTAATCCTATTTCAGCTTTGAGACCAACAAGGTTAATCGTTGCAGACTGTTGGCTACTATGAGCACTACTTAACCATTGTTTAGCCTCTTCTTCTTCCTTTAAACTATTTTTATCTAAATAATTTAAAAAATGGTCATATGCAAATTTCCTATATTGAAAAGTTTTATACAAGTCATCAACGATATCATTGAATGTTTTTTCTTGCGTTTTGCTAAAGGCCTCCGGAATTAATGTACCTAGAGGTAATTTTTGACCTTGTTCCATGGAATCTCTAAGTTTTGTAAATGCTTCGTACGCTTGTAATTTAGAAGGATTACTTTTGCTTAGGGTGTTTAATGCAGTATCAATTTTCTCAAAATTATGTATTAAATCATATACCTTATTATAGAAATCAGTAAAACTTTTTTGCTTATCTTCTATAGATACTGTTTCCTTACTAATGTCTTTGCTCTTTTTCTCCTGGGAAACATTATTTTCCGTTACGCTATGAGTTTTAAAATTTGAATGAAGTCCAATATAGACTGCCACTCCAATAATAATTACAAGAATTAAATGATTTAACTTCATCTTATTCCAACCCTTCCTCCTTTCTCTTTATTTTACAGCATTTTAAATGGATTAAGTATTGCTAAATAAAATATCGTTGAGTATATCTACATTATATTGAAAAACCTACCAAACTGGTCTATTATTAGTAAGCGTAACATATTTTACCAAATTAACAGAAACCAAATGAATGCCCTGTCATTAATATAAAAAGGAGATGTATACAATGGGGAAAGTTATTAAATTCTTAGTAATTTATGTGCTTTTAGGATGGATTACAATTCCATTATATTGTATTAAATGGATATTTAAGGGGTAAAGGGTAGCTTAGTTATCACCCTCTTTTTTCAACTCGCAAGAACAACATTTTAGTAATTGACTGGTGATATTTATGGACGATTCAAAGGGGATATTTGATTTACATTTTCATAATACTGTTTTACAAGTTTATAAACCACATAGGCGAATAGGATTTAGAGAGGCAAAAATAGAAATCTCGCACTGTCTTTTAGATAAGGAACCAGGATACGATTTCACTCTTTATGACGAAGTTTATGGGTATAATGTTGACCTCTTTTCACTTAAAGAGAAGGACAGCCAAAAATTCAACTTACATTCTATTGCTATTAGATTAGCGGAGGCAATAAAGGAAAAAACCGGATTGGATATTCAAGTAATTAAAAAGATACAGGGTACTCCTATGGAATATGATGAGAATGCGGAAGCATTTGCTGAAAAAATGTGGATTGCTAGGATGGCTTTAGAAGGTATCGATGACGACTACTGATTTATTCTAATGGAGGAATCTAAATGGCAACCTATATGGAAATCCAAGATTACATAAAACTAAAACATGGATACTCAGTAAAAACCTGCTGGATTGCCCATATGAAAGAAGTTTGCGGTCTCAAACCAAAGAAATCACCAAATAGGCATTCCCCCATCTCCAGGGTTCATCCTTGCCCTTTAGCCAAACAGAATGACGTTAGAGAAGCGTTCCAGCATTTTAAAATGATTTAAATATTTAATAAATAAAAGTAAGAGCGGTAAAATTGCTCTTACTTTTTCATTAACCAACTTTATTTGCCTATATCCATTCCTGTAATGCTGTTAAAGCTTGTATCTAAAGAAACAGCCAATCGTTCTTTAACTTCCCCTTTCGGAGAGTCTGATGAAAGAATATATTCATAATCGAAAAAACGCCCATGTATGGTTTTGTCACCATTAGGATCAAGCAAAATGGCAATGAATCCTCTATTTTTTATCATTTCAATTAAAGGTAATATATCAACATATTCCTTTTCTAAAATTATTGTAGGCCTTTCTTTATCAACAAAATTAACAAGTATATAAATAAGTCTCCTCTCAGTCTACACTCGAATTCATTGTAATTGAGGGAAAGACAAAAAGGTTGAAAAAATCCAATTTGTACCTTTTTCGACATAATTCTTCTTTTGTAAAATCACCTGATGGCTTAAAAATATCCTCTAATCGTTCTTAATAACGCCAAACCGCGTTATGCTGAAGTTATCCTTGTAGTCCGCTTAATCCAAGACCTTCACTCCGACCACACTTTCGAAAATCACCCTCTCAAATTCGCCAGGCTTCACTTCAATGCGTAGCTCATGCGTAAAAGGATCCCCGAAATGAACTCGACCATTAATATCATGAGTAAATCCGTCATCCCATAACGTCAGCTTTACCGAATGGTTATATTCCATCTTATTCAATAGACGCACCCGATAGTTTAAGTACAGTATTTCACAAACGCGTCAGTATTTGGGACTATCTTTGCGATTATTTTAGGATTAACTCAGCCTTCCTTAAGATACAAAAAAAAGAAACTGGTATTACATGATTCAGTTTCTTTTTTTTATTTATTAATTTTCTACTAAGTCCACTGCTGACCTGTATGATGTGAATTTATAACTTTATTAGCTAAAAATTCAAGTAAAGGCACATGTCTTTCAATTAAAAGATTTGACGGTTCAGGTTCAAAAAATTCACCTGGACTTTTTTTGGAATGAACTATTGCACATCGTAAATTATAGATTCTATTACAAATTGTATAGATCGTATTCCTATAATTATTTATTCTAATATCTTGAGAATATCTTGCACTAACATGAGGTACTTCAGCTGCAATCGAAAATAGTTTATCCCTGGAAAGTCCTCGCTCACGCCTAGGTAAATTGGTATTATAAAACCAACTTACTATTTCTGAATGATCACTAAAACTAAAAGTATCAGATAAAACCTTTTTGAGAGATTTAAATTCAGTATCTTGATTAAAAAAGTATTCTAATACATTATAATAAGATAAAAATTGGAGTCGTGAGTCAGTTGTTGACCTGGCTGCATTAAAATATTTTAAAGGCGTAAGTTCAAGTTTAAATGGATTTTCAATTATAAAGGAACTATAAGGATTGTCAATCCCTCCCTTTCTCCTCTCAAGGTGATGAAAATTTGTTACTCCAAAATTAAAACCTTTTAACGCTGCAAAATACAAAAAATGTTGTATTACTTCTTCCTTTTTTAATTCGATATTTACTATATTGTCTTTATAATACTGTTCATCAAATAGAATTTTGCAAGTTAAATATTGTTTAGGTTTTGTATATTCATCCGGTGATGCAGCATCTAGTGACATAAACCTAGGCTTTTGTTCTATCCCTGCTAATGGATTAATCCATTTCTCTGCAGGTTTATCAAGGTCAAAATATGTAAACCAAAATACATCACTCATCACATTTATTTCAGCTTCACAAACATCTTTAAGTGATAAATCTAAATCACCGTGCACTTCACCCTCAAAGCTGGTAATTCTTTTAATTGTATAAATGTCTAATGGTGTAAGTAATATTTCATAGTAATTGGCTATTCTTAACTCTCTTTTTTTAGGTGGTGTACGAAAATATGTATGAACTATTGCACGGTTATTTTTTAATAAATCCAAAATAAAATTAATTAATTCAGTATCATTGGAAGGCAATATATCTTTTCTCCAGCTTGAAATACAACTTTTCACCTTATTTATAATTCCATATAGAAGTGTTGGATCGTATTCTGCGTTATCTTCGGTTTTTAGACTCTTACAAAGTACAACAAATTCTTCCTCTTTCCATTCACTTACCCAATCTTTCAATAAAGTTTCATTTACTTTAAATGCTAAAGGTTTCATAATTTATATCACTCACTTATTATTTTTTTCAGTTGGGTTCCTTTCAACAAATAAGCCATCATTTGTTGAACAGGATATTTAAAAAAGATTAGATCAACAAAGTTGCAGTCAATGTAAACCGAATGTCGAGAACTTACTTATGCTCCCTTATTCATTTCTAACATCCACTTCATAAAACATCTCGATCAATTAATATTACTTTATTAGAGATTGCCAGATTCACAGCAGGTGCAGTGAAATAGTTATTTGTAATAACCCAACATTCATCAGCATTATAATGGTTCTTAGCAGAAACAATTTCTTGAACAGCTTTTAGTCCCACTTTTTTATTGTACCTTTTGGCTTGCACAACTATCTTTTTATCAGTATTTGATAATACAAGATCAGCACCATAATCTCCTGTTACCGAGGTTAAACTAACCTTATATCCCCTACGTTTCAATAAACCTTGTAAATACTCCTCAAATACAGTTCCAGTCATTTTGTCTACTTCTAATATGCCTGATTTCCGTAGCTTTTGTTGTCTTAAATAGTTAGTCACAAAAGCCCAAATTAATGAACCTGCAAAAAATATTACAAGGATCACAGTTAATTTTGGTTCTGCTGAAAGTATTGCCCACAGTAATTCAAAGCCAACTCTTAACCTAGTTAAAAAATCCAATCTTTTTCCTCCCTTGCCTTGTAGTATAATAGTTATATTCTACCATTTTATTATAGTTTTCGAGCATATTTTTATGATTAAATATAACTTTATTCCTGTAACCTTAGCTCTAAAAGGAAAAAATCTATAACTAACTTGCCTTGTTAGTGCAATAAACTCAACGGAAAAAAAGCGTTAACCCCTCTTGGATCAACGCACGCGCTAGTTTAAGTACAATATTGCACAAACTTTCATTTCATAACCTTACTATACTTTTCTGTTTATACTGGAGTCGTAAAGAATATTTTCGTCTCTTTGATCTACAACTCGATAAGGCTCTGAATGATAATAATTGGCTAAAGCTTCAGTAATGATCTTCCACCAATTTTCGTCGGTATAAATAATAGTTTCTTTATCATATTGAATCATAATATTAGCTTCGCGTTTTAGCATTATTCCTTTTCTCCTTTTTTTTGCATTTTCATGATATTGATACATTTCTCCCTAAATAGTGTTACCTACATTTTTTCGGTATATAGAAGGTATTTTCCCCCAATTATTTGTTAACATTCGTGTTTAACAAAACGTCTCGTTATTTGAAAATCAAGTTATATTAAGAAAAAAATTATCAAAAACAAGGCCTAAAATACCAACAAGAGAGGGCGTAGGCTATATAACAAAAAAGTACCCTTTAAGGGGTCTACCCCCGGGTACTTTTTCGCTTTGTGTAGATTAATACAATTGTTTACATATAATTTTACTTTTACTTTTATCAATTAATATTGTAGACTCTAAAACTCCCCTAGTATTAATAAGGGGTAGATGAAATAATACTATTTACCTCTGTTATTTTGCACGTTCCAGTTCGGCTTTAATTTCATAATCATTGCAGTTTCAAGCGCTATAACCGTTTCTACATCCTCTGCTGAATCTCCTACTATTAATATTGAGATTCTAAGATAATCTGCATTATCATTCATTTTCCTTCCTGAACGATGAGTTCGGGCACTGTCACTATTTCTAACGTAGTCCCTAAGTCGTTTTCTGAACCCTCCATTACTATATTCGATGGCTTTACCGACGTAAGCAACTTTTCCATTCATTTCAGCTTTATATAAGCCTATGTGCTTGTTATACCTGCTCAAATCTTCTAAAGTAAGTGAACTTAATATTCCTAAATTCACCCATCTACTATTCCACTGAGATACGGTAAGTCCCCCAAACGTGATCTCACCGTTAGAATTAGTTTTTACTGAATTAGATTCAGTATTACCTGTATATATTTTAACCTTTGCTTTCTCAATTTTAACCCTTTCCTCTTGAACCTTTTTAGCAAATTCAGGGTTACTCATTCTACTTGAGTTTGCTGCTTGTGTTACTTTTCTTTCGTAATTTTTTAATTGTGCCGCTCTCTCTTTTTGAATTGATGCTTGTTTCTTAGCTCCTTCTTGTTGAAGTGTCTCAATGACTTCAGGTCCTTTTTCAATTGCAAATTCAACAAGCTTTCCAACTTTATTCCAGAATCCCATTTATGTATATCTCCTTTATTCAAAGTAGTTATATTTTACCATGTATATATTTAGAAATTAATATTTTTGAACCACTTAATTTAATACTTTTTCTAGTAATACAACATAATATAAATTATGTTACAAAACCTCACCTTTCAGTCTATTATTTTGGTATGAATTGCAACATAATTTACAAGAATCACAGAAAATAAAATGCAACATAATTTACAGGAGGCTCAAAAATGATAGAGCAATTTGAAAAATACCTGCACCAGGAAGACTTGAGTGAAAACACCAGAAGCAGCTATGTGCAGCATGCTAAAGGATTTCTTAAATGGTTCGAAGAATCTAAGGGGACCGAATTTAAACAGCTACATAGAGAGAACGTAAAGGATTACATATCTTATCTAAGGACAATTAAAAAATCTAGCCCGAAAACGATCAATGCCAAAATTAGTGCTTTAATTAAGTTAAATGAATTTTTAATGGATTCTAAGGTTCAAAACGATTATGCGGTCAGCAAAAAAGACAATCTGAAAATACAGCAGCAATACGCTTCCCTTGCAAGAATCGATGTTAAGGATGTCGAGAGATTCAGGCAGCTTTTACTGGATCACGAAAAGTCGAAACGAAACCATTCCATTATTACATTAATGGCCTATGCAGGGTTACGTATTAGTGAAGCTCTTGAAATCAAAATGATGGATTTTAACCTGGTCTCTAGGGAGCTATTAATAAAGGGGAAGGGTGACAAGGCAAGGACTGTCTTCATGTCTGATAAGGTCATTACAGCCCTCAAGGAATGGTTAAAAGAACGGAAGGCACTTGATAGTGATTATCTATTTATTTCTAATCGTGGTTCAAACCTGAATCGAACGGTCATCAATAATTTATTTACAACATATTCTAAGCAGCTAGGCAAAGACATTACACCTCACGACTTGAGACATTTCTTTTGTAGCCATGCAATCTCTAAAGGAATGAGTGTCCACGAGGTTGCCAACCACGCTGGACATAGTAATATTCACACGACATTGCTTTATACCAATCCGTCAAAAACAGAATTAATTGACAAAATGAACCAATTATAAAATTATGTGCATTTTTGTACCTAAAAAACCTATGGATCGAAGACAGTGATATGTTTTTATAAAAAAATCAGTTTTTATATACATTACCCGTATATATTAATCTATATAATATATATATATATATAATTTTATATATAAAAATAATAAATATATAAATATATAAATCTAAATAAGAAATTATGTATAAATCCGTACCTTGGGTTGGTAAATTATATTTTTGTTATAAAAAAGGAATACATTTACAGATATTATTCTGCTAATGTATCCTTTTTTTTTATAATTCCTTTGGTTATTTAACCTCAATGATAAATGGTTCATCACCTTTATTATCTTTTTCTATAAAGATATTGCGTGCAACATCTCCTATTGCATTGGTTGTTATGGCATCCACTGTTCCTCCAATAACCCCACCCAGAAAAGGTACTACTTTGCCGAGGTTTATGGCACCTGTTTCACCAAATTTGGTAAGAAGGCGAAATCCAACAGCTTGGTTGATTTTTGTGATAACTGCAGATGGGATTTTCTTAATCCCATTGATAGCAAGCTTTTGACCAATAACAATTCCGGTATTTTTGGCAATTTCCTTAGCTCCATTACCTACCAGACAAAGGTAAACAAATGATTTTACTTCATCATCCTTTAGGTTATACCCGCCCATATGAGCAATAGCGGCAACCATTCTAATTTGTACAAATAAAACACTTGCTATATTAGCTGGAACCGCAACGGGCAAGGTAATGATACCTCCTAATCCTGTTAAAAAACCACTAGCCGCACTTTTAGTGTTTTGCCAACGGATTAAACTATTTACCTGCTCTTCTAAACTACCCTTCTTTTTTAAATAGTTGTCTGCAAGCTCAAGTGCGGTATCCATACCAGGGATCCCACCATTAATAGCTTTATCATAAGACCAATCTAACGCATCAATAATTGCCTCCTGTGTTAAAGCCTTTACTTCTTCTAACATCTCCGTCACCATCCTAATGTCCGTATGGTAAAATTATACTGTATAAGAAATAGAATAGAAACTTCAACTTTCTAAAAATATTTTTTTTTATTAATATCATGATAGGAGTCATTTTTATAGCTACATATAAAGAAATACAAGACTACATTAAACAAAAACATGGGTACTCCGTTAAAACCTGTTGGATCGCCCATATGAAAGAAATTTGCGGCCTTAATCCAAGATTTTTCTATTGACGATGAGGTAAGAAATTTAATGACTTATTTTTTAGAAGTTTCTAGGTTAATTAAAAAAAAAGAATAGAAATATTTATTCAAAGAAGACTAGTTATTGATGAATAATACGGATAATTTTATGTTATTAAAATCTTAATTTTATAATGGGAGATGGTAAATATGGGTTGGAGAATACCAAAAGTAATTACAGAGGGTAAGATTCCTCATCAAATGCAGTTGCCGTATCGTAAGCTTAAACTTTATGATGATTGCTTAATGTATCAAGACGAAACTATTGAACTAGAAGATGTTAAGGATGTGTATTTTTATCCACACCGTGTGATTAGAGGATGGGCGGACTATGAACCTGTATTATATATAACTTTAAAAAGTGGAAGGAAGCTTGATTTTCGAGGATGGAAAATGAGGCATGAGGATGAGTATAGGAAAATTGCTGAATTCTTAGTTGATTTCATTGAAAGTAATCGATAAAAAGTTTACGAAAGTATATTAAATAACAAACGCAAGGTTTGAATTAACTTGCGTTTGTTCGTATTAATTTCAATTCAAAACACTTGTTAAAAACATTGCAAATTCGTTTGCTAATTGAAGTGGAAATTAGCATTTTGAACCTCAAAACGGAGCGGCTTACTAATTCCCACAGCTTTTTATTTCTTGCTAAACAAGGTATTTTTTTATATTTTTTTATATCCCAGTATTTTTGCATTTTCTATTGCATTACTGACATTGATTAGTGTTTTATTGAAATCCTCTATGAAGGCTAAGTCATTAAAATCTACACTATTGTCGAAAAGTTTATCTCCATTTTGTTCATATTCTTTTATTAAGCTTAGTGTCTTATCAATTGCTTCTTCATTAAAATGATCTCCATTTTCTGTAAAAGCATATAAAACAAAATTATTTAGCTGGTTTACGTTAAGAAACTCTCTAAAGTCATCTAGCAATGGGTATACGCAATTAAATTGAATTCTTCAGGCCCTGTTACTTTTAATGGAATAATATACTTGAATTCTTCAGAATATGCAGGGTGTACTTCTAATTTATATTGTGAATTTAGCGCCATTACCCCTAACCCCTTATTGGGATTATCACCGAACCAAAGAAACTGACTTATCTTTTCTTTATATTGACTATTTCGCCATTTTTCGAATGATTCGCACTCTGGAATGACTAATAAATCGGCCGAGAATTCCAGCGGTTGACTAATTTTCTCCCTGAATTTCATGGCTGAATTCCACGTTAATAATCTCAATCCAGTCACCTAACCTTTTAAATTTAATAAGTCATTCCATCAAAAATATTCCTTCCTTTGAAAAGTATTCTTTATTCAATAAAAAAAACCTTCTCATAAGAAGGGTAGATTCGAAAATTACCAATCAATTACAATCGATTGGTTAGTAGTTGTTACTGATACAGAACCCTTAGTAAACTTATCACCTTGATTTACAGATTGAGTAATTAAGTTCGTTAAATTCTGTTTGTCCAAAGGACATCCTAGTGCAATTGCAGAATCAACATAAAGGCTTGTGTATTTGCTATCAGCTTTGCCTGTGGTACTGGTAAAGTCAAAGTCGGTTTCCTTACCCGGTTCGTAGTAAAAACTAAATGCAATATCATTTTTATCAACATCTATAACAAATAGATCAATAAAAGGACCACTCTGGGAACTAGGACCCCGATCTGTAAGAACACTAAGTCTCGTTCCATTATCTTGTGCTGCCATCTTTAAAGGTTTGTAATATTTTTCAAGGTTTTTACTTGGTACCCAAACCCCTTCGTCATTCACAAAATAAGCTTAATCGACCATTTCGTTATATGCAGCCTTACCATTCGGATAAGCATATACGAACCCTCTAGTGGTCCCTAGCGCATGTCTTGCGATAAACCAGCCTATTTTCATTGCGCGAGATGAATCCAGATAGTAATACCCATCATCATTTGCCACCCAGTCCGTCTGCATCATACCTTTGGAGTTCATAAAATACCATTTGCTATTATCCTTTACCCAGCCGGTTTGCATAACCCCTGATCTATTAAAATAATACCATTGCCATTTATACGTTTACCAACCAGTTCTCATTGCACCAGTTATCTCATTGAGGTAATAATATTTGCCGTCTTGATGAAGCCAACCTCTCTTCATTTTTCCATCTTAACCTAGATAGTACCAGTAACCTCTGTCGAATAGCCATCCTTTATAGGTTGTTTGACTTGAGGTGTAATAGTACCAATTACCGTTAACAAATTTCCACCCCGAAACGCTTGCTGCTTGGACATTTGGTATGATAAAAGCAAATAGACAAAATGCAAACAACCCTGAAATAATAAACTTCCTCATATTGCCCCCCATTTTATGTCTTTAATACGAGTAATTCTATCATTTTCCTTTGAAAATATTAATCTATTTTCTGTAATTTCTTGTAAATTACTAGTAAATGAGTTAAGTAATTAATCCGATTTCAAAAAGACTTACTACTTTAAATAAATTTTAAGGATTTATTTGTCTTTGCACACACCCATTAAATCCCCATTTAGTCACAAAATTCGGATGGCTCCAAATGTTTACTTTATTCCTTTTTGCTAGATTTTCATTTTCCCTTAACAGATTAAGAAACTTATAAGGTGGGTTCATGATGAATGCCACTCGTGCGAATCCCTCTTTAACCAAAGTCTCTTGAACCATTTTTCCATCGACATAAACATAGGCTAACAATCGTCCATATGAATCCCTTGTATTCCCTTCTTCAAACTCCAACGTCAATCTGCCGCTCTTTACCAACTGGTTATTCCTTTGAAAGGCATCCTTTGCAAATGGCTGGACACACATTCCTTCTTTTTTTGATTCTGGTGTATCGACCAAAAGATAGCGAATTGTTTCTGTTTTTCCCTTTATTTTCACTTTGATCGTATCGCCATCTATGGTTCTTACTAAGGTAATGGGTTCCTGCCTTGTAAAACTTCCTGCATCCGACTTAATGTTGATCTTTTGGTTGGGTTCTTCCGTCTGGATTTGTGGAAACCCAAGAATGATTGCAGTTGCGGCTAGCGTAACACCAACTATCCTTTTTCTCATCCAAACCTCCTCCTATCCTCTCAAATTAACAAAACTGCCTATTTATCATGGGAATGATTTTCGAAGTTACAAAAAAAAAATGCAGCATAACTTCGATCACGCTGCATTTATTCCACACCTTGCTTATTTAAATTAATCTATTTCGGTTGAATCCCCAGCTGAATCTGAGTCACCATTTCCACTGCTAGCCATCAACTTCCGATATGTATGAGGATCAAGCTTTTTTAACTTCTGATAATTTAAGGTGTACCATTTGGACTTATCTAATTTTGATTCATTCCAATTGGCAGACACGATGTATCCTTTTTCCTCTAGTAGATGAACCAGTCTTTTGATCGAACTCTTTGACCAAATACTTAAATGCTCATGTAGCTCATCATAGGTAATATTTACCCATTTCTCCCCTTTAATTAAATGACCTTTGTTTTCTATCAATTTATGAAGCTGATACAATAAAAAGGCTTCCTTTAAACCAATGCTAAGAATCCACGAATTGATGTTCTCTACCGAAATTTCTTCCACTTTTGTTTCCTTCAATACCAGCATCTCCCATCATTTATTTACTTCATTCCCCCAGGATGATTAGTTAGTCTGCATTTTCCAAATCTAGCTAACCATCCTATCACCTTACACCCTTTATATAGATAAAAATGATTCGATAGGACAAGGTAGGAATTACTTTTTACATAAATGACCTTGTGGAAAAGAACAAAATATATTTGGCCATAACATCACACCCTATGAGAATACCCTGCAATAGCTGGAAAACGATCGAATTCTTTCTTCATATCTCGAAACGAAATCACATCATTTCCTCTAGAAAGCTGGAAATCTAGTGAGTATTCGTGACAGTTCAACGGTGTTTGGTGAAAGATGTCGGTATAGAACTGGATGGCCTCTTGCTTGCTGGCTGCATAGATAAAGGCAAATTCTTTCTGCTTCATCTTTAAAGAGTAAATACCATTCCTACTGCGAAAACCTAATAGATTCGTTTTAATCATTTCTGCTACCTTCTGATGATTTGCTTGTTTTAAGTCTAGTTTGGAAATGTTGTCCTCTAATGAAATTATCTTTTCTTCTAATAAATGGTGAATATAATGAGCCAACGCGGAATGTTCACAATGTATACAATTAAGGTAAAGTTCTTTTACGTTCATAAATAGCACCTCAATATGGGATTTTTTTATTGTTCATAAGCTAGTTCTTAAAGAGATTATTCAACAGTGAGGCTCTGTCTCTTTTGGTCCTCAATCTTTCCAGTATGTTCGTTATAATTTACCGCGATGGTTCCAACTGGACCATTTCTGTTTTTCGAAACGATGATTTCAAGGGAATAATCCTGCGACTCCTTGTCATAATACTTTTCACGGTACAAAAACAAAATGACATCGGCATCTTGTTCGACGCTGCCTGATTCCCGAATATCCGACATCATCGGCCGTTTGATGGCTCTTGATTCTACCGATCGATTTAACTGCGCTAAACAAATAACAGGGCAATTAAAATCCTTCGCCATCCTTTTAAGGGATTTGGATATTTCCGTTACTTGTAAATGGGAATTCCCTCCGAAATGTTGGCTGGAATGAATCAACGTTAAGTAATCGATAAATAGGATCGGTTTCTTGTCAGGAAATTGATGCATTAATTTTCGTGTTTTCGCTCTCATTTCCGCAATCGTTTGACCTGCCCCATCAAAAATCTGGATATTGGTTTCAGTAAGCTCATTAATCACACCCGACCATTTATCTTTTTGTCTTGGTGTGAGCAACTTTTTCGGATCCCGCATTTTGGCACGGTTAAAGCCTCCGGTCGAAGCAATTAATCGTGTGGTTATGAGCTTTTCAGGCATTTCTAGGGAAAATACGAGTGGCAAAAACCCTGCCCAACCCGACATTTTGGCAAAATGAAGCATGACGTCGGTTTTTCCCACTGAGGGTCTTGCTGCTAATATCGTTACTTCTCCATCCTGAAATCCTCCTGTTACTTCGTCGAGCTGTTTAATACCCGTTGGTGCATTTTTCAATGTATTTTGATCTTCCCATGGTGCCTCATAGATAAAGGACATCGCTTGTTGTAAGGACGTGTGATCCTCCATTTTCATTTGGTTAATTTTATCCAATTCGACAATGACTTTCGCAATCTCCCAATCATTCATAGCTGCAACGGTTAAGATGTTCCTCTTTTCTCGTTCCTTCCAAAGGCCGAGAATCAGCTTCTCCATTCCTTCAAATTTTTCTGGGTCCGCATACGATTGCAGCTCCGAAAGGTAGGAAATTCCACCCAAAGACTCTAGATCAGGTAAGGTTGTTAATGTAATCAAATCAACATTCCTGCCGGATCGGTGCAACTCCAGCATTCTCCGCATTAATTCTTTATGCTGGATACTTTCTAGCTGTTCTGGTTGAATAACGGTATCCTTCAGTAGGTAATCCGCCTTTATCAAGCTGCCTAAGAAAGCTTTTTCCGCTATACTCACCAATCTTCACCTGCCGTAAGGTCGAGTTTAAATTCACTAGGAATATCTCTACCGGCAGAAATGGATTGAGTTAATGGCCTTTGTTTTGGTTCAGGCTTTTCCTTCGTCTGAAATGAATCAATTTCTTCAATAGTCAGTAAGGATTCATTTTCCCAGTTTTTCAGAATCCCAACCACATAGTTTAGCTTTCGCTTGTTATTGGCACACGCAATAGTCAGGGCTTTTATAATCACCTCTTTCGGCTGTAAAAAGCCAGAGTCATCTAACCAAGATAACAGCTGTTGTTTCGCATTCACGTTTGAAAAACCAAATCCATTGTTGTCCCAAAACTCAATAATTTCTTTCACAGCAGCTGTTTTTTGTTGATTTTCTATTTCTAGATTGTTCTCTATTATGGTTTTAAAAGCTTTTTGTTGTTGTTTTTCTTTTTTATTTTCTTTTTTATTTTCTTTTTGTCCACCTATCGTATAACGAGACGTAAACGTATCGTCATACTCTTCAGATTTAGGATCTGGATATGTATTATTTTCTTTTTGGTCGTTAACTTTATTGCTGTAATCCTTCTTTTCTTGTTCACAAAAAGATTCAAACAGGCTGCGAATTTCCTGTTTTTGTATGGCTTCCGAAACATATTGGATAAGTGAGGTATCTTTGACATTTTTTAATTCGGAGTAAATACAATCCATGAATGGCTTCCCGCCTTTATCCAGGTTAAATTTCCCCCAGTTTTTAATCGCGAGCTCTCTTGTTATTGGATTGTAACGAATCATTTTATGATGTTCGATGAATCGGTCCATTATCAAATTTAGAGTTTCATCCGAATAGCCTAAGTCAAATGCCATTTCTTTTTTGGTAATCTTGTAGATTCCAATTTGAGTGGTATATGGATTCGTAAGAAGATAAAGAAAGAAAAATTTGTCCTCAGGGGTCATCTCTTCTGACACATTCGGATTCTTCCAAAAATCAGTACGTACCATTCTATATTTTGCCATTTTCAACCACTGCCTTTCTCCTAATAAAATTCCTTCATCCTTGATATAGAAATGTTTGAATAAAATGGTCAGATGCTTTTTAATAGACCCTTTGGTTGTCCTTATGAAAGCCCCCCTTCTGTGTACTTCTACGATATCGAGATCGGTGTTCTAAAGCGAATTTGCATTTTTCATTTTTGAGGCCATTTTTAGTCCGAAAACGTTAAAAACGCCTTCAAAAAATCATTTTTGAAGGCGTTTTTTGCAATTTCGTTCGATTTTCACCTTATTTTATTTTCTTTTCCATCCATTCGATTAATCCCAGAAAATCACCACTTTCTCTATAGGATTAAGCTATTTGTTTCATTTGTTTATTTCGTTTAAAAGCCTTAAACAATAATTGAATTAATCAATTCTAAAAGTAAAAACTATTTATTAAAGGAGGATTATTAATGAAATACAAAGCAGAGAAAACTATCGAAATTTCATCCTGGCTAATTGTGTCAATATTATTAATAAAATTAACACCAAAAAATAAAGTTCGTGAAACGCTAGTTGTATTTTTATTTAAACAAGCCCTAACATGGATTTTTGGATTACTAGTGGTAGAAAAAAACTTAATTTCCTATCCATATCGCTTATTTTTCAAAAAAGCATATAAACCTTCTTTTTCATTTGAATACTTTATATATCCTGGACTGTGCGCTTTATTTAGTTTGTACTATCCAAAAAATAATTCTAACTTTTTAAAAATCCTGCATTGCTTTATTAGTACTTCTGTAATAGTCATCTTTGAAATAATTGCAGTGAAATATACAAAATTAATTAAATATAAAAAATGGACTTGGTATTGGAGTTTTATAACAATTTGGATAACTGATTACATAACACAAGCTTTTCACAACTGGTTTTTTAAAACTAAATTTCATGAATAAAAAGGGGCAGTTAGACTGCCCCTTTTATTAAGTTAAATGCTCGATATTAGTCAAGTGCTATAAAAGATAGGACTAGATTTTTAACTCTCTTGGTTCCACTCCACGTTACTTTACGAAGAAAAGCTTTCAGAGTTGGCAGCTCTAATTATTTAGGTTCCTTTAATATTTTGAGGGTTTAAAATTCTAAATTCAATATCCTCACAATGTGTAATTAATTGAACTACTAGTTAATGGTGGTTCATTAAACCAACCTTTTTTAACCAATAGTTTAAACCCTTTTTCTGAAAAACTTTGGACCTGTTCTATTAATTTACTTAGTATTTTGACATGATTCTTCTTATAACTAGAAACAGCAGCGTTTTGTAAATTTATTATTCCAATAGGATTTAAAAACATTATTAGGTTCGTCATTAACTTATCTGAAAATGGAGATTCATTCACCCTATGAGCGAAGCTTTCTAGTCCAGTTGTAGTACTAACTCCGTTTTCCCTGAAAATATCCGATAAAGTAGCAGCTTGATGAAATGCTAATTTCTTGCCATCATTAATTAATTGCTTTGCCTCTACATCTTTTACTACATCAGCAAAAGCAGCGCATAGAGCAACACCAACATTATTGCATTGAAGTGCACTGTACATATGTGCCAATTCTACCGCATTAAGTGGTCTTAATTGTGTTGATATAACCTTAAACAGTTTACTCTCTCTTTCATGTGCTTTCATGAATAAAAATGGACTGTTTTGTAACAAGTTCTTTTCTTTTAATAAATCTAAAAGAGATTCATCAATTTGCATAATCTTAGTGAGGACTTCACTAAAGAATTTCTTTACATTCATATCCGTAAGTTCTGAATATTGAGAAGCGAGGACCCGCATCCCATTTCCGGTAATATGCTTAAGAATTTCAATGATTAATTGATCAGTAAAAAGCTTTACTGAGGAGTTATATAAATCAACTTCACTGAAAAATGGCGTTTCTTTATAACCGCTGTCATTTAATATCTTTGTAGCCTCTTTTTCTTGAAATGTAGATAATAAATTGATTTCATCTAGAACACTTCTCAAATCTTTATCCTCAGCAGTGTCAATAAGATTTTTCAAAAAAATATTAACCATATTCGAACTTGATTGTAGATACCAAAGAAAGCCGAACTCATTTACGTTCATGCAAATGGCTCCTTCATTATTTATAGTTTCTCATAAATCTGCTCTATGTTCGGATTTTTATGCACTTCAGAAAAGCCACCAAATTTAGCAGCCTGATTTTCGATAATTTTTAGCTATGATTTTGCAGCATTGACAAAATGGTCAGCACTTCAGTCAGAAATGTGGATATAGATCATCCATCATAAACTTCTCTTTTTTTCTCATCTTCCTCGAAGATTTCGTCAGTAACTTTTTCCATTAGAATATTGTTTGGGCGGGGGAAATTTATGGCTTCGTGCCCTTCATCAAATTGCTGAACAATACCTACCATGGTTGGATATTTTTGAATATGCTCTTCATAGCATGATTGAAAGTCTTCGCCCACAACGAGGATTTCCTTTTTATGGCCACCAATTTCATTATCTTCTATATATGAAATAATAAATTCTTTCATCATTTCCTCCTTAAAAAACAAATTTTTTATTGGGAAAAATTTAGAATTACAAAAGCACTTAGGGAAGCCTATTCTTCATTTATATCTAATCCAGATAAATTTAAAGAAAGTTCATCTATTACTAAAAATACACAACCAAAAACGGTTCTATAATCGATATATTCCCCTTTAACTTCAACATTTATTTCAATAATATTCCTTTTATTATGTATGTAATTTTCTTCCAATTGATTAAAATTAATACTTGTTACAGATACACTAATTTCCTCTAAGAATTTTTTTAGCTCTCTTTCAAATATTGAATTATTAAAGTTTGTTTTCACTGAAGAAAATACGAATAGTAAATTTCATTTCAAATCCTCCTTCTACTTATGATTTGTCAAATCTTCCTTACTTAACCTTTTTTCAAAATAACTTGTGTATCTTTTATCCACATATGATGAGTATAAAGCTCGGATCAATGATGCTTTAAAGCGGGCAACTATGTATTGCGAGCTGAGTCTAAATAAGAAAGACCCCTCTCAACTAAGAGAGGGGTCGGTTTTTATTCCTAAGGCCAACGGTTTAACCGCTGCCCCATATTTGATATTTTTTTGCATCTTCATATAAAGAATAGTTACGCGTCATTACTTTTACAAAATCTTCTATCTGTATATCCTTTTCCATATTCATAATATACATGGCATTCTTCAACTTTTATGATCTTCTTTTCAAAGACTGGCACATATTTTATCAAATGATAATCATTATTCCATTCTTTAACAAATTCAAAAGTGGTTCATACACTCAAATTGTTAAAAAATGTTCACAAAAAAAATAGGACATCCAAATTTGGAAGTCCTATTTTTTTAGACCAGTTTTAATATTTGTCATAAATTTGAAAGTTGTAGTTAAAGCTAATTTTTCTTTGCTGTTTAGACTGGCAAAGCTCTTTTTTAATGATATTTAATTCTCCTAGTCGCTCCATTTATGTTTCAAAAACATTTTCGAGCGTTGCTTTTACGAAAAGACGCTTTACATTATATCGTAGTTCAAAATCATTTCTTTCACCTCCATTGTCATACTTACTAATGAAGAACATCCGAACAACCTCTCTTACAGTAAAACCTTTTGAAAGACTTTTGTTAAAAATAATTCTAATTAAGTTACTATATTCTTTCTTATTTTTGTTCCCGCTTGATATGGACACTGCCAGTTTATCAAGAATATTCTCATTAATGTGGTCCTAATTAAATTATCATTTGAATCACAAGAACCTTCCCTATAGATTTCAAAGCGTTTATCAATCTTTTTCTAGTATATTTAATCCAATCTTGATAGAAGTCCAAACAATTTGTTCAATATTGAATATTTTTAATAGTACAAGCATTAAGGAGGTGAAGAAATGGCGTCTAATAAAAAAAATCATTCAAATAGTAGACCTTATATCGCAGATATTCCTGGGTTATATAGCAATCCAAATGATTTGGATTCAGAGTGTCCTTGCAGACAAAATAGGAGTTTCAGCGAAGCTGAATCCATTGATATCTGTACATGCTCTGATTCCAGAATTCTCGATATATTTCCAATACAACGTTATCAATACTATGCCTCAGTAAATCTTCAATGTAAGGGATTAGGGAGCGTTGTTGGTTGTGTTGGAAGTGACGTTAACATTGAATACCGATGGACTCTGAGAGCTATTTCAGGAAATGTAGGACTTGTAGGACCTATTGTGAAGGCTACCGAGCCCACTGTCGTAGTAGGTGGAAGTGGCACGTTTGATTTGACTGTCGAGGTTACTTTCGTTTGCAGGCAGTTTATACCGGGTCCAGTAGCTGTTTGGGTTCCTATTGAGTGTAAGCAATCCTTAACCAGAAGATTCACCCAACAATAAACAGAACATTTTTCAGGAAATCAGTATGAGGTATTCTGTCACATAATTTAAATAATCGTCCACTCCCTTAAGAAAGACTTCTTCAGGAATAGAATAATTACTTGTAAATGGAGGTGAGAAAACATGTCATCATCAAGAAATAGATTCCAAGTAAATCCAAATCCTCGTGAAGGTTGTTGCAGTTCATCTCGACTTAGAACCCCAGGTATTAAGCCGACAAGCACTCCGGGACGATATTTTGCAGATGCAGATTTAGTTTGTGCTGGGGATTGTACTGGAATTGATTCGCTAATTGGTTATGTATGGACTTTACAGCGAATAAGTGGAGACGTTAGAATCGAAGGACCTACGTTTAAGACTGGAGACAATACTGTTCTTGTAGCAGGACATGGTGAATTTGTACTAACCGTCGTGGTTTTTTTTCATTGTCAACTTCCGCTTTTCCGTGTACCGATCGTCAGACTTACTAGAGGATATGCCACTTGTCGCAGAGAAGCTGCAGTACGTTTCAGTCAATAATATAGGAAGTGAAACCATTCATGTTGGCTTTCTTTTTGCCAATAAAGAATTCGTATAACTGTTGAGACGTATTATTCGACGAATATCGTCTCTTTTTTATGTAATTTATGTATGAATAGTAGATGCGGATTTTTAGAAAAACAAAGAAGTGGACAACCTGGTTTAAAAATGGAACAAAAGGGGTGGTATTGAAGTTGGACTACATGGCACCTTAGATAATTGGATTAACAAATTCCCCCTTTACAGCCACCCCCAAATAATACTACTGATTGAATTTTACGGTAGTTTCTACAAGACAGCTTGCAAATGGAAATGGTGGAACATTAACCTGGCATCGAAAGGTAACTTGTACCGTTAACCAAAAGGTACCAGATCCTTCGATTTCTACTCTGTTGTCACCTACTTTCCGTCGATCTCCTACGATTCTTGCATTTCCTAAACTTGGTATGATACTCCAATCATAAATAATATCTGAGTCACTGCCAGTACAAAAAATGGTAGAGCATTGTAGATCAGCATCCGCAAAGTATACGCCAGGAGTGCTTGTTCTTTTAATACCTGGGGTTCTTAGGTTAGAGCCAGAACAACATGCCGCAGTTTGGAGTGGCAAATCGCAGTTACAATCCCTTTGGTTTGCCCTAACTCGTTCATATCTTTCATTAAACAAAAATATCACCTCACTTTTAAACTAGTACACTATCAAAATATTCATAATAGAATAAAGTGCTTGTACAAATTAAAAAAATTGGTTTAATTATAACGATATCCTAGATCATTCGTAAGCCCAGTGGTAATAGGATAAAGAAACAACCCCATTTCTGAGGTTGTTTTATATATTAAATATCCTAGAATGGTCTCTTGTACATCGGTCCGTTTCAATAGAGCTGGAACATGTAAAGACTACTTGGACAGAGAGTTCGAATACTCCTTTACCATATACTGTTATGGTACTCCCTCCAGGTCCGATTTCAACCCTAAAATTTCCAAATATAGGATCAAAGTTCCATGTATATCGAATATCACTATCTCGTCCACTACAACCTATACCATTACATCTTAAGTCTGCATCTGCTAAATATCTACTTACACCTCTATTTCTGTCTACGAATATTTGTCTGATATCTCTAATATTAGAAGCACGACAACCACAAAAAATGCCCTCTGTACCTCTGTTTACGTCTGTAGAGTTACCAACTTGGGGATTGCAACCACAATTCCCTTGGTTGTGGTTTCTTAATCGATTTTCACGATTCAGCATGTAATTTTCGAATGTCAATTTATCACACTCCTTTCTAGTAAGATATTTGAACCTATTAATAATTTGATAATATTGCTATACGCTTGTGCTATTTCAAATAAATTAAATATCACAATCTTTTCATTCAATGTTTTTCCAAATTTCGGACGTATAGCTCATAGTTTTAATAGTATTTTAATATTTTTAAAGCTGTTATTAGTTTTCATCTGCAAATGAATCAGCTGGTGGTTAAGAGGATGGTAAAGGACACGGAGTTATGGTACTTGATTGATTAAATTCTAACCGAGCTTCTCCAGTTTGGAAATAAAGTATAAACGAGATTTTATTTTCTCCGGGTGAAAAGGTAGCAACGAAGTTTGGAACGAATCTAGTAACAGCATCAAAATAGAACCCTATACCTGTTACAGTTAATTTATTTTGAATAGAGTCAAACGCCATACGACGATTAATAGTTGTTGCTAGAAATGAGCCCGCAGCAGCTGATTCAAATAACAAAGTACTGCCTCCGTTTGAACATCCTGGACATAAATTTGCATTTACCTCTCCAGTTGCCCTTACCTGAGCAGGGCATTCTCTGGGAGGAAAATTACCCAATCCATCAGAGTTACGATCTTGGGGATTGCAGCCACAATTCCCTTGGTTATGGATTCTTAATCTATTTTCTCGATTCCGCATGTAATTTTCGTATGTCAATTTATCACACTCCTTTATATTAATATTACATCCTATTAGTAATTTGATAGTTTTGCTTATACGATTGTCCTATTTCAAAAAAATGATTTTATTAATAACTCTCAGCCAAAGTTTTTTACAACGAGTAGAAATTAACCGGTACAAGCTGCTGTTACGCATTCACATTCGAAAAACCAAATCCATTGTTGTCTCAAAACTCAACAATTTCTTTCACATCTATTTGATTATTCTGTAGTGGATTCTCGATGTCTGGATTTTCCTCTATATTAGGACTACTAGCTTCTTGATGTTGTTTTTATTTTCTTTTTGTACCCGTATCTTATAACCAGGCATCAACGCAGCGTCATGCTCTCCACATTCAGTATCTTGATAAGTATTATTTTCATTTTGGTCGTTAACTTCCTTGCCGAAAACCATCTCTTCTTGTTCACATCCTGTTTTTGAATGGATTCCGAAACATATGGAATTAGTGAGAGATCCTCCACATCTATTAACTCGGAAAAAATACAATTCATCAAGGTTTTGCTTTTGAATTGGGCTATTCGAATGAGAGTGTAAATTCGTTAATGGAACGTTTTATCGTGCACCACAAGCTGATCCGTTACAATCCTGAAACGAGAGAATTGGCGATGAAAAACTGGGGGAAATATAACCTGGATAAAGGCGGGAATTTGTTTCTTGGTGATTTTATAGATTCCAGTTTTAGTCGTATGTGGATCCGTAAGAAAATAATGGTAGAAATACTTATCCTCCGGAGTCATCTCCTCAGAAACAATTGGATTCTTCCAAAAATCAGTACGTACCAGTCTAAACTTTGCCATCTTCAACCACTGCCTTTCTGCTAATAAAATCCCTTCATACTTGAAATAGAAATTCATGAATAAAATGGGTTGACCATTTTATTCTGCACTTACCTCTTCAAACCATTTGACTAATCATGAATAATCACCACTTTCTCTATAGGATTCTACTATTTGCTTCATTTCTTTATTTCTTTTAAAAGCGGAAATCTTTCTGTCTTTAATTTCTTCTGCGTTTACATTTAATTTATAAGCCATGTTAATTTATCCTCATAGCTTTTTTTCATATACTAGTTTTCAGGCGATATAGGGTCTAATTCAAGCGTATTGACCTTTAACCCATTTCTTCGATTTCCAAAGGCATTCCATTTAAAATGGTAGTCATTCATGCTTACCGGGAACTCGTGTCCTGGTTTCGTTGTAATCTTCTTCATCATGGCTACTGGGAATTGATTTAAAAGTAGTTGAAAGTGATTGCCCTGCCAAAACACAGGAAAATTGTAACTTTTTAAAAGTGCTTTTAGTGCTGGGTAGTCTAATGCTGCACTTCCACGAGATAATGTTAGGAATGATCCCTTTTTCTCAACTAAAAACCCTCTCATTTCCAAAGCATCAAATAATCTTTCCTGCCTATCCATTAATTCGGGATGCGGAGAAAACGAAGATGCACGATCGATAATGCTTTCGAAAAGGTTAACATTCAGAAGTAGGTAGCGGTGGAGCGTTCGGCTTGCGTTGAGTCGGGCGCTTTTTTATATGTACGTACGGTGTTGCTGGCGAAATAAAAAAAACGAAGAGCAAATTACTCTCCGTCTGCTACTACGATTTCGTATCCGAGTGGCTGAAGTTTACTTTCAAATAATTCCCGTGAAACAATAAAGAACGTTTTGCTGCCGTCATCACTTACGACTAACTCATCCGGGCTCTTATCGACCTGGGCTTCGATTAACTTATCGTATCGGTAACTCTCTTTGAGTAATTCCGAAATGTTCAAGCTTATCACCTCCGCACTATAATATCAGAATTTTCGGGAATGTAAAGATATTTCAGGCACCTGAGTTAGAAAAATTATACGCAAGTTAGAAACGTCAAAACCCCTTCTGGAAAAGGCGGCCTTATTCAACGACCTTCACTCCGACTACACTATCGAATGCCACCCGCTCAAACTCTCCGTCTTTAACTTCAATCCGCAGCTCATGCGTTACCGGATCAACGAATTGTATTCGTCCTGTCATTTCCTTCGTAAAGCCATCGGCCCATATCATCAGCTTTATCGAATGGTTATATTCCATTGCGTAAATAATGCGTAAGTCGAACTCTTCTGCTTCATGCTCGTCAATGATTGGCTTCCTTTCCCGCTTAGTATCAAGCCAAAAATCCTTCTGAGTCTTCGCTAATTCTGGCAATTGAAATGCTGCCTGCCATTTAACCATACCGCGATCACGTATCGCCATATAATCGCCTCCTTTCTTAATATTATATGCGAACTTATGTTCCGTATGTATACATAAATGTATATAAGAGACAATATTAGGAATCCTCCATATGAAACCATCCTTTTAATTCAAGGGTGGTTTTTTTATATAAGCTCCATCTCTGTCCATGTCTATATAAGACAACCCTCATAATATATTAATATCCCTTGATTAAAGTAAGCATTTACAAGAGCGTCTTATGACGCTTTTTCTTTTTTAGTACATAAATACGCCACCCGTTAAGGTGACGTAATAGTTTATCGCATTATCTTGCGCGGATTATTCAGCTTCCAGGAAAATTGTCGCTGCAGTATGACGGAATAAATGAGGATGAAAATTCTTGTTATTCCTGCCTTCACAGCGTAGCCATTAATCTTTTCGGAAATGCTCGCAGTTTACGAAATGACTGCCCTTTATTATGTGCATTTTGTTTAATTAATCACTTTTTATCGGTAGATTCAATTCGGATGAAAGTTCGGTCAAGTGGTCAATATATTCAAATTGTTAAAAAGTGTTCACACAAAAAAAGGACGTCCAAATTTGGATGTCTTATGAAAAGCGCAATTTGTTACCTCAGATTTAGCAATTTTTATAATATCTTTACCTATTTTTATAATATTTTTACATTATTATGAATATTTAGAATAATTTGTTGATTTATAAAATTGTATTTAATATTATTGAAATAATTTATGTAAGGGTTGTCATTGTTGTGTAATCTTTATGGGTATTCAGACATCAATGATATCCTGATTAATTTTGTTCCATGGATTGAGGTGATTAGAAACTATCAATTTTAAGTAGGTTATAACTTCTCATGCAATTTCGTGGGACATGGTAACAACTATATTTTGCGCTTTTAGGGGGGATTTAGATGAGAAGTAGGAAAAAGTATTTTGCATTATTTTTCTCCATTTGCCTATTACTATCTATTGTTGTAGGTTGCAGCAAGGAATCAAGTACGAAGTCGAATGGTAATGGGAAAGATTCGGATGGAAAGGTTACCTTAAAAATGATCGAAAGCCTTTCAAGCCCTTCAAGAACGGCATTGCTCAACGAGCTAATAGACAAGTTTGAAGCTGCGAATCCGAAGATCAAAGTCGAATTGATCTCCCCACCTTTTAATGGTGCGGACCAAAAAATCACCCAAATGCTTATGGCTAAAGAGGCGCTTGATGTTGTGGAAGTCCGCGAATTCAATGCCAAACAATTTGCTATGAATGGTTTCATCGAGAATTTGAAGCCTTACACAGAGAAATGGAAAAACTACGATTCCTTGAACGATATTGCCAAAAAGCGGGCCAATTGGGTAGATAATACTCCATACTACATACCCAACGGATTGTATGAGCGTGTCTTATTTTACCGTACCGATTGGTTTAAGGAAGCAGGACTAGAAGTACCCAAAACATGGGACGAATTCTATGAAGCAGCAAAGAAATTAACAAACCCATCAAAGAATCGCTATGGATATAGTTTTCGTGGAGGCCCGACCGGTTGGGATTACGCTTTAATTACGATGTGGGCTTACAATGGTAAAGAGGTTAATCCAGATAATGCCTTTTACTTAGAGAATGGTAAGACTTTATTCTCCTCAGCTAAATCGTTGGAAGCGTTAAATTTTTATAAAAAGGTTTATAAGGAAGTTTCTCCTCCAGATTCGATCAACTGGGGCTACCCAGAAATGGTGCAAGGCTTTGTTTCAGGGAGCACCGCGATGTTGATCCAGGATGCGGAAGTCATCGATGCCGCGAAGGAAAAGCTGAAGGATGGAACATGGGCAACGGCACCTCTGCCGATTGGACCATCTGGTGTAGCCCAGCAAGTAGTCAGCGGGCCTGGCTGGGGGATGACCGCCTATTCTAAGCATAAAAAAGAAGCATGGAAGCTGATTGAGTTTCTAAGTGATCCGGAACAGAGCAATGAGTATACAAAAAGGAGTTCTGTCATTCCAGTTCATCAGAATGCTTTTGATGATGAATTTTATAAAACAGGTTATTTTAAACCGTACGGAGATATGAACGCACAACCGGAAATATTCCTCGACGTGACAAGACCAATCGATTTTAAGGGATGGGGTGCATGGCAGTCAGCCGCTGACCAAGATCTCCAGGCCTTCTTATCCGGAAATACATCGGCTAAAGATCTCTTGAAAAAATGGGACCAATATTGGACTAAAGAAAAAGCGGAAAACAAAAAGTAGTTTGGCAATGGAAATGGATAGCGAAAGCTATCCATTTCTCCCTGTTACTAAAGTAAGGAGGAAATCTTTTGAAAATGGAAAAGCAGATTTTACATCCGAATAATCCAAGTGTTCAGCCTGAGAAAGCCCCCTTTCGTTTCTCAAAAGAAGGGATTTTTATTCTTCTATGTCTAGCGCCTGCGATTGTTCTAGTATCGGTATTTGTATATTATCCCATTATTAAAGGATCCGTTATGGCTTTTCAGAATTACACCCTCTTCGACTTAATGAATATTCATTTTATTGGATTGGATAATTTTAAAGCTGTTATTTCAAGTCCTAACTTTGCCACTGTTGTTAAGAACAGTGTGTATTGGGTTTTTATCTCATTATTTTTTCAATTGGTCCTTGGCTTTGCGCTTGCCCTAAGCATGAGGAAACACTTCAAAGGAAGAGGAATATATCAGGGTCTAGTCTTCTTTCCATGGGCGATGTCGGGATTCTTGATTGGGCTCATTTGGCGATGGATGTTTAACGGGCAATTTGGAGTCATTAATGATCTTCTTCTCAAAACAGGGTTGATTGATGCACCTATTGCGTTTTTAGCCGAAGCCAAGTGGGCGATGGCTTCTGTTATTATCGCGAATATTTGGTATGGAGTAGCGTTCTTTGCCATCATGATTTTGGCAGCGCTTCAATCGATACCTGACGAGTTGTATGAAGCGGCTGAAATAGATGGGGCAAACAAGCTTCATCAGCTTTTCTATATTACCTTGCCTTATATTTTACCTACCCTCTTTATTACCGTTCTCTTGAGAGTCATTTGGATTCTCAACTTCCCGGATATTATCTATTCCATGACAAATGGGGGTCCGGCTGGTGCAACGCATATTCTCTCTACATACCTGATTGATAAGGTTATGTTTGAACAGAACTATGGACAAGCCTCTGCAGTAGGTCTTATCATCGTTGTCATCCTTCTTTCTTTCATGGTGTTTTTCACAAAAGCTTCAAAATTTGAAAAGAAAGGTGATTTTTAATGACTAATGCTGGAATTTGGCTTCGTACTCTGAAAGTAGTTTTTTTAAGCATTTTTTTGGCCATCACCATTTTTCCTTTGTATTGGATCATTATTACTTCCTTTAAAATGCAGAAGGACATTTTTTCTCTGCCGATTCAATACTGGCCAAAAGAATTCACACTGGATAATTATATTCAAATATTTAAAATCTCTCATTTTCAAACTTATATTTTTAATAGTTTCTTGGTTTCCATCGTTGCTTCCTTTATTGTATTGATTATTTCTATGCTTGGGGGATATGTCCTTGCAAGATTCAAATTCAAAGGGAAAGGACAGGTGATGGGCGGCTTCCTCATTACTCAAATTGTCCCTATTTTCATTGGTATGGCTCCGTTATATATGATGATGTCAAAAATGCAGCTTGTTAATCATTTGTTTTCCTTAATGCTGATCTATACGGTTATGTTGATTCCTTTCTGTACGATCATTATGGTTGGGTTTTTCCAGAGAATTCCTGCCTCATTGGAAGAAGCTGCAATGATTGATGGATGCTCAAGAATAAGCGCATTATTTAAGGTCATTGTTCCTGTAATGCTGCCAGGAATTATGGCCACCTTAATATTTGCGTTTGTTCAGTGCTGGAACGAGCTTATTATGGCGGTCATGTTTATTGATGAGGAATCGGTCAAAACCATTCCGGTGGCGATGAAT
Organism: Paenibacillus sp. BSR1-1; assembly: GCF_030403775.1. GTDB lineage: Bacteria > Bacillota > Bacilli > Bacillales > Cytobacillaceae > Neobacillus. The sequence goes on along the minus strand of NZ_JAQMWQ010000003.1, from coordinate 47,810 downwards.
TCTTTTATAAAAAAATATGATATTGAATGGGGAGCAATGTCAGCTGGAACGGTACTATCGGTTATTCCTACTATGATCTTGTTTGCTTTCTGTCAAAAGTACCTCGTAAATGGTCTGACGCAAGGTGCGGTGAAAGGGTAAATCTATCAATTTCTTTGGAGGAAATAATATGAAGGTAGTCTACGGAAGGTAGGCATCAGCCGTACAGGCAGTGGTTATCGTACCATTTAGTGCCAAAGCAACACGCACGGAACGACAGAAAGACTTGTTTTATCAAGACTTAAATTGTAAAAAGTCATAAAAAAATAGGGGGTGATACATATTAGTCACGTATAATATGTATCACCCTTTTAGGTAGTATAATTTTCGAATTTCAGTTCAATATATATTTGATTATTTTCTTAAAGCTTTTAATGCACCACTCCAAGCAATAACTTGGTCAAGCATTGCATTTACATTATCAAGGTGTAATTCAGCTGGCTTGAAAGTAGTAAAGTTTTCAAAATCGGTAAATAAGGACAGTGTAGGATGAACACGAACATCTGCAATCATTAGTTCACCCATTATTCCTCGTAAATGTTCAGCTGCACGGGCACCGCCAGTTGAACCATAACTAACGATACCTGCTGCTTTGTTATTCCAGGCTTCACGAGCGAAATCAAGTGCATTTTTTAAGGCTCCTGTTATACTGTGATTATATTCCTGAACGATAAATACGAATCCATCCAAGCTGTTAAGTTTTTCGTTCCAAGCTGCAATTCCTGGTTCAGTCCCATCAGTTGTTCCTAAAAAAGGTAATTGATAATCAGCAATATCTACAATTTCATAGTTTGCATCTCCACGTTTGTCAGCAATTCCTTTAATCCATTCTCCCACTTGTGGGCTAACTCTTCCTGTCTTGTACTACCTAAAATAATACCTACATTTCATTTGTCATTGTTTTTTCCTCCTATTTAGCTTTTTAAAATTTATTTTTCCAAATCTTGTGCACCCATTCCAATTCTCTTTAATAAAACAATTAGCTGTTCTTTTTCATCATTCGAGATAAATGATAAATTTTGAGAAATGGTTGCAACGTGTTTGGGAAATATCTCGTCAAATAATGCTCTTCCTTCTTCTGTCATTACTACATTAAAAGCCCTTCTATCATTTGGGTTTGGTTGTCTTTCTACAAGATCCAAGGGACATATTCTACACTTGGTCAACGATTCTCTCTTCTTCAAGAAAATGGTTCCATATTTTCAAAAAAAAGTATTTACATGCAAAAAAAAACTCCTTTTAGTAAATCAACCCTTTATTTTTATTCATACTGCCTAATTGATAGCCCACATTTTTGGTTTTTTTACACAATTACATTAAATGGAATACCTCATAAAATAATCTTGCAAGGTCAAATGAAAGCGCTCTATTAAAGATACACCTCGCAAAATAAAAAGGGAGGATCCCAAACGACAAATTATACATTAATCCATCATGTTTCGCTTATTTGCTCACCAGTGAACAAATAAGTGTGTCAAATGATGTCAAGCATGAAATCGGTCTAATTAGTCTAAATCCATGGGAAACGCCCTCTTGAGATGACTTTTTTATTGTCCACGTTTCATTTTCCTAATTGCCCAGGTGACTCGTTAACAGTATTTTGCGAAATGGTAAGCTATTAACTAGATATCAGCTATTTGACCTTAAAAAGGCGTCATTTGTAAAGTATGAATCAATTTTACGTTCCGTCTTTCAGCTTTAAGGTGCGTGCAAAAAAAGATTTTCGTCCAAATCAGACTTTTCTCTTGGCCTTGTTATTGGATTGGAGACTCACCAAAAAATTGTTTCACTAGGAGGAAACATTCATGTCAACCAGCGTTGTTGAAAAGAAGTTATTGGATCCAGAATTCGAACACACTCCTGTTCCCAAAGAATACCGCAAAAAATTATCATCCGTTGCAGCTGTTTGGTTTGGTTTCCCAATGGTATTAACCAGTGCAGTCATCGGCGGACTAATCACTGCACAGCTTGGTTTTAAAGCCGGCGCCTTAGCGATGCTGCTTGGTAATCTGCTCCTTTTCGTCATGGTAGGCTTACTAAGCTATGATGCCGGACGTTCGGGATTGAACTTTTCCCTGACTGCACAAAGGACATTCGGACGTTCGGGTTATTATATTATTTCCGGATTACTTTCTACAGTTGTAATCGGCTGGTTTGCTCTTCAAGTCGGACTTACTGGTGCTACGATGCATGGGTCATTTGGTGCTAGTCTGTTAATAATGACCGTCATCGGTGGGATTCTCTATGTTGCAGTAACTTATATCGGTATTAAGGCTTTATCTATCTTAGGGTGGATCGCAGCACCATTTTATATTCTAATTGCCATTATTGCGATTGTTATGGCAATGAAAACCGGTAACTCTGATATTTTAGACTATCATCCTCATGTTTCAAATGCAATGTCATTTGGAGCTGCAGTAACGTTAGTATTCGCCGGATTTGCTGATTCAGGTACAATGACAGCGGACTTTACCCGTTGGGCAAAAAATGGCCGTGAAGGGATTTTATCAACCATTTTCGCCTTTCCAATCGGGAACTTTATTGCCGAGCTTGTTGGAGGAATTATTGTAGCAACTGGAGTTATCTCAAATCCAACTTCAACTGGTGGGGACTTCATGTCAGTATTAGCAGGACATGGTCCATTGCTTACCATCTTGTCTATCCTTTTTGTCTTTATCAATTTGGGTTCTGTCGGTACACATTGCTTATATAATGGCGCTGTTGGCTGGTCACATATGACCGGTAAAAAAATGAGACCTATCACACTTATTATTGGTATAGTCGGTTTAATCGTTGCAGTTTCTGGAATTTATAATCACTTTTTCAACTGGCTCGTTCTTCTTGGGGTAATCATTCCGCCTATCGGAGCAATTATGATTATGGACCGCTTGGTTTTACGAAAGAATGGTTCGGCAAATTTAGTAAACTGGAGACCAATGGCATTCGTTGTCTGGATTTTGTCTTCCGCCATCGCATTATATTGTAACTTCTACGCACCACATCTTTCAGTAGCTTTTGTTGGCCTTGTATCTGCAGCTATTTTTTATGGGATTGGCAGCAAGTTAGTCAAAGGTCCCGACTCTATCCCTGAAATGAAATAGGTTGCATGAAATAAACAAATAAGAAAAAGCCGTCTCCTTTTTTTGTAAAGGGGTTCGGCTTTTATATTGCTAACGATTACACTGGAGGAAATATAATTCCTTTTAGAATTTTTCTTAAAATATCAAGAACATTTTCCAGGCCGATCACACCCTTTCCTTAATAGGAAAAGAAGATCACCAACCATCTACCCTCACAACTATTCAGTATGCCAATTCATACGTCAATTCTTTTGTCATTTATTAAGAAAGCACCCGAAAACGGAACCCTTTATTTTTTTGTCTCTAGACTTCTTTCATTTTATGGAGTGATGACTGATTTCCGAAACTCAGATGGTGAGTAACCGATTATCCTTTTAAAGTTATTACTAAAATAAGCTAAATCGGAATATCCGACTCTTTCCGCAATCTCGGACATTCTTAACGATGTATTTAGTAATAAACGTTTACTTTCCTCAATTCGAAGCTCGGTAATATAATCAACAAATTTTTTATTTAGTTGTTGTTTGAATAATTGACTGAGATAACTAGGATTCATATGGACGCTCTCTGCTGCATCTTTCAGGGTAATTTGGTCTAATGGGGTCTTTTCTATATAATGCAAAACTCTTTCAATCGTGGATGAAGGCAGATTCTCAACCACTATATTGGGTGCGTTCATTTTTGCCTCTGCTAGATTTAGTTGGTCTAGCCATTTTTCTAGGCATACTTTTAAATCGAGCTCCTCCACTGGTTTTAGCAGGTAATCCCTTACACCGTTTCGAAGTGCTTTTTGAACAAATTGGAAATCGTCATGTACACTGATGACGATGACATCTGGCTTCTTTTTTAAAAGATTCACTTCCTTTACAAACGAAAGTCCGTCCATTATTGGCATTCGAATATCTGTAATGACAAGGTCTACCTCATTTTGCTTGATCCAATCCAGTGCTTCTAATCCGTTCCCACATTCATTGGCTACCTGCAAGGGAAGATTCAACTGCTTGGTTGTCCATTTAAGAGCCGTTCGAACCCATCTCTCATCATCAACTAGCAGGATCGTCCTCTTTTTCATTCTCTCGCCTCCTCCGAATCATCTGGTAAAGGTAAATGGATTACTACTTCTGTCCCAATACCCTGCTCACTTTTCATCGTGATTCCATACTTAGACCCAAATAAATAATGAATCCTTTGGTGAACATTTAAGATTCCTATATTTTTCCCGTCCATTGAAGTCCTTTTTTGTTGAATGCGATTCCTTATTTCTTCTAAAAGGTATTCGTCTATACCATTACCTGAGTCAAAAATGCGAATCACGAAGGTAGACTCCGATTGACGAATGGCAGAAATCACGATTTCTATTTTTCTATTATCCGGACCATAACCATGAACAAAGCAATTCTCCACTAATGGCTGAAGTGAAAACTTTACTACCTTAAGTTCCATTGCCCAATCAGGGATATCAAACTTATACTCAAAACGATCTTCAAAACGAAACTTTTGAATCCGAAGGTACATTTCGCAAAAATTGATTTCTTCTCTAAGACTAACAGTGGAGGATGAATTATTCAGATTATACCGGAGTAGTTTTCCTAGCGAGAAAGACATAATTGCAATATTTTCCTGATCTTCTTCTAAAGCCATTCCCCTAATGGTTTCAAGTGAATTGTATAAAAAATGGGGATTCATCTGTGACTGAAGCATTTTTAGTTCTACTTCTTTTTGTTTAAGTGACATTTCAGCTTCTTTTAACTTCGAAATATATACTACCTCCAGGAGATTCGAAAGTTTTTCAACCGTCTTATTAAACCCTGCAGTCAATTGTCCAATTTCATCCTTTGAATCCACTCTTACTCTTCCGTTTAGATTTCCAATTTCCACTTCCTTCATAAAATGCTTGAGACGGCGTATGGGCCGTATGATGCTGGTGGCAAATCCAAAGCCGATCAAATAGGCTGCGATTAAAGAAATAATAATGGTAAGGGATATGGTTTTTTCAATTTGAATCATCCCACCTGTTAAATCTCGGTAGGGAACAGCTGTTAAAAACCTCCAGCCAAGGTTCCGTGAAAAGGTATAGGTCACAAAATCTTTCCGCTCATTCTCTAATATTTCCGTGCTGCTCTCTTCTGTTTTTAGGTTAGAAAGCTGCTTGAATTCAACCTTTTTCCCCAGTTTCGAATAATCGGGATGATAGACATAATGTCCATTCGCATCTAATATAAAAAAATAGCCATTTTTACTAATTGTTACTTTATTAGAGATTTCTTCAATTCTTCTAAAATTGATATCGATAATAAGCATGCCTACTGGCAGGAGGGTTCTTGGGTTATAAAGTCTCCGCACTAGTGATATAACGGGCAGCTCATTATTTTCTAATTTCAGCTTCCGTGTGACCAGCATACTCATCCCATTTAACGGGACGGAGGAATACCAATATTCATCCCTCATTTTCATGGCAGGATAGAAATTTCTCTTACCCAGAGTATCAATGACCGGACCGTCATCGAGAAGGATGGTGATATTTGAGATATCTGCTCTTGAATACTCTGCTGTTTTTAGGGTGTTTCTTGTCGGTTCGATCAAAGGCTCCTTACTTTCTGATGACTTCATTTTCAATAGACTTGATAGTTCAGGAGAATTGATCATTTTTAGGCTGGTAATCTCAAAATCCTGCAGATAGTATTCAATATGAGTCTCTACTTGATCAATTACCTGCCTGCTTGATTGTCGTAGTTCATTTTCAAGCTCTAAGGATGAACGTTTGTATGAAATGATACCAACGGAAAGCACAGGAAAGATAACCAGAAAACTGGAGAAAACGCATAGCTTAATCATTAGTGACTGATTTTTTAAGAGAATGTATGTTTCAATAAACGCCGCTATTTTTCTCCACTTTTTCTTCATCATGATCCATTCCTTACCATTTGTATTTTTCAAACTGAAAAGACCTAGTTAGTAAATAGAAATCTTTACCAACTAGGCGAATGCCTGTTTATCGATTACGGACGAGCTTTTTCAATTGCATCCATTACCTCTTGATAATCTTTTGAGTATTTATCAACCATTGATTTAACAGCATCTTTCCAAGGAGTAATATCATCAACCTCCGTAAATGTCACTCCAGCTTCTTTCAGTTTCTTGGTGGAGCGTTCTTCCCACTTATCCCATTCTTCTCTTTGTGTCTTTACTGAATCCAATGCAGCTTGCTTAATAAGTTTTTGATCCTTTTCTGAAAGCTTATCCCATGCAGCTTTACTAATTAACAAGACTTCAGGGATTCGTTGGTGATGATCTAAGATAAAGTTTTTAGCTTCTTGATAATGGTTAGAAGAATCTAAGCTTGGGATGTTATTTTCGGCACCGTCAATAATGCCCGTTTGCAGGGCACTAAATACTTCACCATATGGCATTGGCGTTGCACTTGCACCAAGTGCCTCCATGAAATCAATATTAATCTTACTCTGCTGAACACGGATCTTCTGACCCTTTAAATCCTTTACGCTTTTTAACGGTTTAGTAGAATAAAAGCTTCTTGAACCTGAATCGTAATAAGCAAGCCCTTTCATTTTGGACTGTTCTAAACCATCTAACAATTTTGTTCCCATATCCCCATTAAGGAAATTCCATAAATGCTCTTCACTTTCGAATACATATGGCAGCCCAAGAGCCGTAAACTGACTATTGAACTCCGCAAGTGGACTGGAATTAATCCTCGTAAACTCAATGGCTCCAAGCTGAACCTGTTCTAGAACGGATTTTTCATCCCCTAGTTGCGCGGATGGAAATACTTCAATTTTAATTCGGCCATCTGTTCTTTCTTCCACCAATTCCGCAAACTTTTTGTCTCCCACAACCGTCGGATAATCTGGCGGCTGATTATCCGCCAAGCGGAAGGTATACTTTGGTTCTTCTGCTTTTGAACCACCTTCTTTTGAACTAGTCGTTTCCTCTTTTCCGCAGGCAGCCAGGATCGTTCCCATTAAAAGCGTTGCTGCAAGAATCCCTGTAATCTTTTTTCTCTTCATTTCTTTAACCCTCCTTAAAATTTTTTTTATTTTCACCTATCCTTCGGTTACTGAGCTAACAGATGTGGAAGCCACATGACTACCTCAGGAATATAGGTAATAACTAGGAGAACAATGAGTAATGCGTAGAAAAATGGCATCATCGCTTTCGTTCCTTGCTGTATCGAAACCTTTCCTATCGCACATCCGACAAACAATACGGTTCCAACTGGCGGTGTCAGTAGACCAATCCCTGCATTTAAGATAAGAACGATCCCAAAGTGCACCGGATCCATTCCAAAGCTCGTTACCACCGGCAGGAGAATGGGTGTCATAATTAAAATCATGGGTGCCATGTCCATTGGCGCTCCAAGAAGAAGCAATAATATATTAATAATCAATAGAATAATAAGCGGATTATCTGAAATACTTAGAAATAGGTCGGTTACCATGGATGGTATTTTTAAGAAGGCTAAAATCCAGCCAAAGGAAGCGGAAGCTGCGATTAGGAAAAATACCATCGAAACCGTTCGCATCGTTCGGGTTAATATTTTCCAAATATTTGCGAATTTTGCTTCCCGATAGACAACAAACGCTAGAATAAAAGAATACAAACATGCTAAGGCTCCTGATTCAGTTGCCGTAAACCATCCACTCATGATCCCGCCCAAAATAATGACCGCAGGGCTTAACGATAAAAGTCCGTGTATTAGAATGCCGGCAATTTCTGATTTTGGAACAGGGTCGGCTTTTTGATAGCCGCGTTTTCTGGCAATAATGTAACCCGTAATCATTAAGGAAATTAACATAATAAAGCCTGGTACGATGCCAGCCATAAACAAACTGGCGATGGAAACTCCACCCGCTGCTAACGAAAATAAAACAAGATTATGACTTGGCGGGACGATTACACCTTGTATCGCTGAGGCAATCGTTACACCAACAGCGTAATCTGCTTCGTAGCCCTTCTTTTTCATCATTGGAATCATAACGGAGCCAACGGAGGAAACGTCTGCTACTGCAGAGCCGGATATATTGCCAAAGAAAAGTGCAGCAACACTGTTAACCATGGCGAGTCCACCGCGGATTCTGCCCACCATTAAGCTGGCAAGATTCACAATCCGAGTAGCAAGTCCCCCTTCACTCATAATTTGTCCCGTTAAAATAAAGAACGGAATTGCAAGTAAAGAAAAGGAATTCATTCCTTGGATCATTTGCTGGCCAACTACCGGAAGTGGTATCCCTAAATAGATAACCGTTAATAATGACGATGCAACAAGCGTAAGGGCAATTGGAAACCGAAGTAAGATTAATATGACAAAGCTTGAAAGTAAGATAATAATTCCAATTGTATTGCTGTCCAATTACATACCCTCCTCTATCTCTTTGTGACGAGTGGTGTTAAAGTTAAAGAATTGTAAAAGTGAATAAACGCAAATCATTACTCCTGTAACGGGCATAACCGCATAAGTGATACTGCTTGGAAGTTTAGTAGCCGGTAGTGTTGATTCCATCATCAATACTGTAAAGTCCCAGCCCTGAACCACCAGGTATACACCGAAAGCAAAAATGGAGGCACTGATGATTTTATCTAAGACCTTATTAAAGCTTTTAGGAAATAAATTCGTGAAAGAATCAATCCCTAAATGGATATACTCCCGAAATCCCACCGCTATTGCCATAAAGGCAAACCAAGCAAGTAATAAAAGCGTAATTTCCTCTGACCAAAAAAATACAAAATTAAATAATTTCCGGGTCATAACTTGTGTGGTTACGACCAAAATTAATGCAACTAACGAAAATAGAGTGAATTTTTCAAAAATATTATCGATGACTAACCCTATTTTTTTGATGACATTCATTTGATTCCCCCCCATATTGAAAACGTTTACCTTTCTTTCATTTTAAGAATCTGATGAATGTTTTTGAATGTTCTTTTTTTAGGATAATTTGTGATTTTTTTAGGTGGGATCTGTATTTAAAAGTATTTAACTTATTTTGTTAGTTTAATAAACTAATATAATATATTTTAAAATTAGCATTTTTATTATTTTCTTTCAATAAAAAATCTGATGTGATATCAAACCAACTACCATAATCACCTAATTCTACTTTTCAGCCTAACTTGCTTCGAAATATCATTCTCCCTTCCAAAGAAAATGCCCAGTCCGATATGAACTGAGCCATTCTCTGTATTTATTTTTCCTTGCTATTTATCTTCTTTCTTCCCTATTATTTATAGCTTAGACCAAATCCAAAGCTGTAATCGTCGCCAGCAGCATTTGTATAGGTGTAGTCGAATTTTTCCGCGTATCCAGGGACATCTGACGCGTTCTTTTCGACAGCTTCCTGATTGGCTGGGATTGTGATTGGAAGCTTGCCTGTTGGATTGAAGCGTCCGCGCAGAACGTCCAGCAGTGCTTCAGATTTGACGCTGTAAGTAGCTACGACTGCAGCAGCAGCAGGCTCCACCTCATCTATGACCCATGAATTGGTCATATTGATCACAAGGGTTGTTGGGACGGCTGCTTCGATTTGTTTCACCTTCGCAACGTCAATTCCGGTGTTTGTTCCTAGTTTAATGTCAACTGTAGAGTTATCAGGGAACTCGAATGGGCTTGGACGCAGCCAAACAAGAGCGGCATTTGCTTCACTAAGCGTATTTACAATGGTCACTGTAGGATCTTCCTTCACGATTTGTTTCTTCAGTGCTTCTGTTCGAACTGCACTATTATTACCGCTAAAAACTTCAACGTATAGCTTTGTATGTGCGATTTTTTCATCCGTCAGCGGCAGCATACCTTTGTTGTTGCGCAATAGTGTAATGGACTTAAGGTGTGCTTCGTCCGCTCTGGCCTGTGATTTTTCTGAGCTGGCGATCTTCTGAGCATCTTCCGGGTCCGTATATGGGTCCTCGAAAAGGCCAAGGTTGAACATTTCAGTAAGCAGCTGGGACACGGAAGGATTAAGGTCCTTCTCCTTTATTAAGCCTTTATTTACAGCAGAGATTAGTCCGCTTGGGTCATTGTTGTCAGAGAAAATGTTTGTCCCTGCATCGATTGCCTTCGCAAATTTCTCCTCAATGGTCAGGTCATGAACGCCCCAGTCACGGTTGGTCAGTACGCCGCTATCACTGTTGACATAGCCTTTGAAGCCCATCCGTTCACGGAGAAGGTCAGTGAGGATGGTCTTGTTGTAGGCACCAGCCACCTCTTCAAATTGCTGGGTCTCAGATTGCCAAAGCTCACGCGGAAGCTGTTCGGCACTGCCCTCATTTTTCGGTACATTATAGTAGGACATGACTGAGCTTACACCCGCATCTATGGCTGCTTGGAACGGAGGCAGCTGGTATTTGTAAAGGCTGCCTGGTGTTGGGTAAATAGCGTACTGTCCTGGTTCATTGTGCGGATCGAGGCCTTTGACCACAGCACCGTCTCCAGGGAAATGCTTAACGGTTTGTGCGACAGATTGGCTGCTAAGCTCCTCTCCCTGGAAACCAAGCACTAGTTCTTTGGCAATTTTCGCATTCCATGACGGATCTTCTCCGAAGGTGCCTGAGATACGGCGCCACCTCGGTTCAGTTGCCGTTTCAATTTGGTATCCATAGTCCTTTTGAATGCCAGCAGAGCGCCACTCATCACGAGCAATCTCGGCAAAATCGCGAATCAAGTCAAGGTCCCGTGTAGCCGAAAGGCCGAGGGTGCCAGGCCAGGTTGAGAATTGACCGGAAGCCTCACTGATTCCGAACTCATTCTGTTCATTAATGTGATTTCTTGGGTTGGAGGTGAATACGAGCGGGATCCCAAGAGGCGTTTTTTCAGCGATTTCCTGGTATTGATTCGCCCGTGCAGCAAGATTTGCTGCTGTAGGGTTATCTCGGATGATTAGGTAACGAATGTGGCGGTTATTAATGTAATCGTTGATGTTAGTCGTACTTAGTGATGTAATTTGCATGATTCCAGCCTTCTCTTCCATGCTCATACGGGGGAGGAGGTCTGCAACCCGCTTGTCTGTTGTTAAACGCCAGTCCTCGTAAGGATCGAGTTTGCCGTTGGCATTGAGATCCTTAAACAGGCGCTGACCAATTTTAATAATAGGCTTAACATGGGCCTCAACGGATGGTGCCTTTTTACCGCCCGCATTTGAATGGGCCGGTGGATTGCCTCCCGAACTAGAGTTACTAGGAGACGCAGCAAAAGCACCTCCGGCGATGGCTGCAGCTGCAACACTTGAAACAAGAGAAGACATAACAATCTTTCTAAAATATTTTGGTCTCTTTGACAACCTTGTTCCCTCCTTGAAATTTTTGATGTTTTTTCACTAAACCAAAACTATCTAGATTTTTAAGCCCTCCTCTATCAAAAAAATTATCCATACCATGCAAACGGTTACACAAGAGGATAATTAAATTATAGGAAAATTTGGACAAATCTTGATTGTGTAAAATTTATGTTTTTTTGTGATATTTTTAGAAGGAGGAGGTTTATTTTCATATCCCAGTTTTAATAATTTATATCCAGTGTTTTTGATGATTAAATGGCCCGATAAAAAGAGACACGCCTTTTTATATGCGTGCCTAGAATTTTTTCTATTTTCGAATCGCTTCTTTTTCTCTGAAATCAATGATTAGATCTGCATAAGGGTTGGTGAATTTCACTGTTTTTTTAAGGCGATAAATATTACTTGTATTCTGCAAACCTATTTATATTTCCCGAGTCTCTTCCCTTAGCCACGCTTTCTCTTCTTCATTTAAATAAGGAGCTAGCTTTGTGTATACCTCTTGATGATAACTGTTTAACCATTGCTTTTCACTCTCTGTTAACATATCTATATTAATACCGGCTAAATCAATAGGGCAATACGTGATTGCTTCAAACTTCATAAATTGACCAAACTCTGTTTTCTCGTCTTCAACTACTACCAACATATTTTCAATTCTAATTCCATATTTACCTTCAAGGTATATTCCTGGTTCATTCGTAATAATCATGCCTTTTTCTAATACAACATGATTATTATTCCTTATGCTTTGTGGTCCTTCATGAACATTCAAGAAAAAACCTACCCCATGTCCTGTCCCGCATTTATAGTCTAAACCATACTGCCAAATTGGTTGTCTTGCTAAAACATCTAAGTTAGAGCCTGTTGCTCCGTATAAATATTTTACGGAGCTTAATGCAATAAATCCTTTTAACACCAATGTAAAATCTCTTTTTTGTTCATCGGTAATTTTTCCTAAAACAATCGTTCGTGTAATATCTGTTGTTCCATCATAATACTGTCCGCCTGAATCAATTAAAAAGAGATCTTCATTCTTAAGAGTATATTGCGTTTCTTGATTGGCTTTATAATGCATCATCGCAGCATGTTCTTTATAACCTGCTATCGTATCAAAGCTAGGTCCAACAAATCCTTCCTGCTCTCTTCTGAAATCTTCTAATCTTTCTTCTGCAGCAATCTCTGTAATTTCTTCTTTGTCTACAAAGTTTTTTAGCCATTTTATAAATTTCACCATGGCTAAACCATCTTTTATTTCACACCATTTAAAATTTTTTATCTCAACTTCATTTTTAATAGCTTTTAAATGAGTCGTGATGTTTGGACTTTCAATTTTCTTTGTATTACTGTTAATGGCATTATATAATCTGATATTTGTTTTATCCGCATCGAAAATAATGGCATCTTCGATTGAAAGATTTTCCAAGAATGTTTGTATTTCATGATTCGCTTTTAACTCGATTCCGTCAGCCTCCAGTTCTAATTTAGCCAAAGAGGGAACCTTGCTAGAATCAATAAATAAATAACATATATGTTCATCTACGATAACATTAGCTATTACAACTGGATTGTTAGGCACATCAGACCCTCTTATATTCAAAAGCCATGCAATGTCATCAAGGGAAGTTAAAATATAATAATTTGCTCCATTTTTTTTCATTTCTTCTCTTACTTCATTTAATTTTTCTACTCGTGATTTGCCTGCATATTTTACGTCATGAGTAAAAATGGGGCCTTTAGGAATCTCCGGTCTATCTTCCCACAGATCACTAATTAAATCTTGATTCATTTTTAATGCGATTCTCTTTGCTTTTAGATCTTTTTCCATCTTTTTAACCATATTAATGGAAAAAACATTTCCATCAAAGCCCACAATGCTTCCTTCTTTAAGAACATCTGCGAGCCATTCTGTATAAAATGGTACCCCTGGATCCACCATTCTAAATAATCTGATTCCTGAGTTCTCAAGCTGCTTATCAGCTTGAATATAGTATCTGCCATCTGTCCATAACCCTGCATCCTCTAATGTAATAACTACAGTACCTGCAGACCCTGTAAATCCCGATATCCATTGTCTACCTTTCCAATGGTCTGATACATATTCACTCTGATGTGCATCAAAACTGGGAATTATATAAGCATCCATTTGATTTTCTTTCATTAGCTGCCTTAACTTTTCTACCCTATCCCTGATATTCATTACAATTACCTCCATTTTCCTTATGACTAAATTGTTTACTTTCACGATCATACAGCCATACGGCTAGTACTATACTAATTATTCCGGCTGTAAGCTTTGATATTATAAACGCTCCTAACATTTCTGGAGCTACTCCTGATACAAATCCAAATTGACCACCAAATACAAATGCTCCACTTACTCCAAAAGCAGTACATACCACTTTTCCTTTAGGATTCATTTCCTTATATGTTCCAAATATCAACAGATTACTAGCCAAATTTCCTAGAATGCCTGCTAATGACACTGAATTAATTCCAAATTTCTCCCCTATTTCTTTAAAACTATTTTTAAAAATTCGATTAATAAGTGCTAGCATAGGATAGGCTCCACCTAATACAAATGCGATCTTCCCTACTATAACAGTAGATTCAGATAATGGTGCTAATCCTGAGACAAGCCTTACACCAAATATCACATCTATACCTTGTAAAAGTAATCCAACAGTACTCAAACTGATTATCAGCTTTCCAAATACATTAAAAACTTTAATAAAAACATGAGGAGCTTTTAATAATCCTGCCCCTAAAATAATGGCAAAAACAAATATAGGTACCAGATTCCATACTAATATGCCGATATTTATTTTTTGCCATAAGCCTGCTGCAAGACATCCTATAGGTATAGTAATAATTCCAACCAGCACACCCTTAGAAAAATATTTTTCATCCTCTTTAGAAAGCATCCCTAATGCGACGGGTATTGAAAAACTAATTGTGGCTCCTAAAGTAGAAGCAATGATAATTCCTGAGAATGCCCCCATTTCCTTTGTTAATGCTAGCTTATCTGCGATTTGATATCCCCCCATATCTACCGCTAAAAATACTGCAGGAACGATAGAAGGATCTAAATTAAAAACTCTACAGATTGGAATAATCTCAGAGGATAAAAAATTTGTAAATATAGGGGCTAAAGAAAGTATTCCTATCATGCCAAGCCCTAAAGCCCCCATGGTCTTTATGCCTTCCTCAAATTTTTCACCCAGTTTCAAATGATTTCCGGTAATATAATCAATAGCTCCGATTACAAAAAAAGAACCGATTAGATATAACACAAATTTGTCCATTGTTCTTATCACTTTCTTTTAACTTTATATAATGTCTTTACTAATCAGCATCTGTCGCATGAAACTTACTATTGTAGATATAATTAGGAGTATTAACAGCTATGAGCTTGACCTTTTTGTTAGTGTAATTAGCCCAATTGTGGGCAATATTTGAGTCCAAATGAACACTGTCACCAGGATACACTTCGTGCCTCTCGCCATTTATGTAAACTGTTAATATACCCTCTAAAACATAAATGAACTCTTCTCCCCCATGCTTATAGGATAATATTTCTTCATCTTTCTTTTGAGGAAGAATTTCTATAAGCCTTGGAACAAGTTGTTTATTTTCCAAATTTGTACTTAAAGCATACTTAATAAATCCACCTTCTACTGAATCTATTATTTCTTGTTCATAACTTCTTAAAACCATATCTTTTCTTTTACGTGGATAATCGAAAAAATGTGTTAAATGTACTTCCAAAATATCAGCTAGTATTTCAAGTGAATCAACAGCTATGGTAGTAAGCCCCCTTTCTAATTGAGACAAAAATCCAACAGATAGTTCGCTTTTTTCACTTAACTCTTTCAAAGTAATTCCTTTTTCAGTCCTCAGTTTCTTTATTTCCATTCCTATATTCAAAAACATACCCCCAAATTTCATAATCGTGAATATTATAATTTATATCATTGAGTCACGCAATATATTATGAAATAATTTCATAAATATGAAATTCATTTAATTAACGTTATCATATATTCTCTCCAGAACAGTCCGTTAGAATTACACAATCTGGCACAAAAAAAGACGCTTGATCTATTAGATCTAGGCGCCTAGATTGTAAAATAATAAAATACCTAAAAGAGCTATTTCCCAGGTTAAAATACCTATGACAAGTATAAACAAAAAAGGTGTACCATAAACAGTTCACCCTTTTAAATGATTAAGAATATTTAGGATTTTAATGATTAATTAGTTTAATCACTTTGATAAACAGATTATATCAATGAATCTATTAATAAATGTATCTAATTCAGATGCATTACTAAATTTAAATAAAATTCCATGATTAATTGGAATTTTACCTTTATTTAGTTTTTTTGGAAATTTTCTCAAAGCCGTACTACTGCGATCTTATTCTATTGTTCTTTTTCAAATATATAGTGTATTAGGCAATTAAAAATCGCAGTTTGTTTTATGAATGGAAAAAGAGCCAAAATTAGTTCTACTCGTCCAAAAATCACCATAAACTGTCATTAAGTGTCATTCTGCACCTTTACGCACTAAAAACAATCAAATCGTTCTTAGAAAAGAACAACTAGAAATAAAGAGGTGAAAACATGTTATATCCGCTAATTAATGATGCACATAAAATTCATATTGTAAAAGACATTAACAAGTGTGAGTGTGGCTATAAATTCAATTCTGAAATTAGAGTAAAAAGAAAAACTCTAAGAAAAATTAAATTTGTTGATATACGTAAGGTAACTTGCGATAAATGTTTTTTAAATTTTCATAAGTCATGAACTTTGCCTCATATTCCTCAAAAATACACCTTCACCTAAATGTTCATTAACAACGTTTGTCGAATACATTTAACCTTTCCCTTTTACCCAATTGAATAAATGAAGGTTGTCAATGTTCTGGTAAGGGAACATTAAAGTAAATTACATAAAATGCCGTCATTAAAAATGAAACAATCCATGCGGGAATTGGCTTCACATCATGAAAGCGAATCATTGGATACATAGTAAGGTCGAATGCCATTGACCACCAGTAATTCCAACCATTATGATAAGTAACTCTCTCAAATAAAAACATACCAGTTTCGATCATTACTGACAGTGCTCCCCATCCAGCCAGATATAAAATTTGTTTCATCCAATGTTTGGGATAACGGGACAAAAATAGAAAGACAGAACATGGAAAAATCACAAATGTAATAATTAAAAAAGAAAAGGTTTCGTTTAATAAAAAAATATCATCTTCAATTTTCCAAAGAAAATAATCCCCGTCAACAAAAAATCTATATAACAATTGCAAAACAACAGCATATAAAATGGTCGGGTAGTATTGTTTCCAGTTTTTAATATTTGCCCAACGCCAACATGCTAGAATAAAGATTGCTGATAATAGTAAACGCAATTATAACACCGCTTTTCCTATACGTTTGACCAACTATATTTGTAAGTAAAGAAAAGAAATCTCTTCATGAAGCATCGCTACCCTGAAAATTAATTTAATATTTTACATAGAAAATAACCCGTCCCGGTAGCACAAAAAGAAAAAGCTGCCGGATATGACAACTCAATCAACTCTTTAACCTGTTACTTGAATAGGACCTTTACTTTTCAGCTCAGTGTCTTTTACTCAAAATATTATTTGTAATACTTGTTAATTTATTCATTTAGTTTCTTTTTATCTCCAACCAATATGTTTTCAATAAAACTGGGAAACCATCTGGTCCTGTACTAAAGTCACAAATCTTTTATTATTTCTCTTATCTCTTTCATATTTCGTATGGAATGTAACAATTTTCATTTTTGAAGATATTTTTAGCAATTTGGTCCGATTTTCAGCTTATTTTATGTTCTTTTCCATCGATTCGATTTATCCTTCATAATCACCACTTTATTGCTGCATAATCCTTATCTCTGTAAAAAAATAACAGCCAAGAACATCTTGGCTGTCAATTCGTTTTCATTTCTTTTTCTTACCAGATTGACCATTCACTGAATCCCCTGGCCCAAAATTAGCCTTCTTATCAGATGTTCCATATACTGCATTATCTTTGGTTACTTTGGCACCCTCTAAAAAATTATCCTTTGTTTTCATTCCATCATCTCCTAAATCATAATACATCGCACTAGCTTTCATATTATTTAGTCGAGATATAAGAAATATACAAACCAAATAGCTTACTTTTAATTAAATAGGATCCTTTGTTTGATTGTATAATTTGGCAAGATCATGCCAGTCTTTTGCAAAATAGGACCATAAATTGGGACGACGACGAACCGCTAATGGATGATAGGCCACTAAGGTTGGGATCCCCCTCACCTGTTGGATTGTGCCGCGCAATGATTTCACATCAACCTCTTGGTTTTGAAAGAACGATTGAACCGCGATGTTTCCCATGCAAAAAACTACTTTAGGTTTCTTTGCTTGAAGCTGGCCCTCTAAATGGTTCATGCAAATCGTTCATACTTTTTCCTTTTCATAAGCCCGAGTTGGTTTTCTTTATAAATATAGGTGATATGAAGGTCATTACTTGTTAAACCAACCTCATATGCTGCCTGCTCTGACAACTCCCACAACTAAAGCAGTGGGGTTCTAGGGTATAGTGGCAAAATGTTACCTAGTACACTTCTCAACGATACTCTTATCTTTCCATGCGGAAGGATTTCTACCGAAGAACTGGTATACATTCTCCTAGAACATTAACGGAAGTATTGCGTATAGCAATGCACGTCTCCAAGCAGGCGTTAGTAGACCCCTTGTGTGCTTACCATTCCGACTTCTCTTGGGCGTTGTCACGACCAATCAGGTTTGTGTTTATGCGACAAACCAACGCAAAGTTTTACTAGATAGTTGTTTTAGACGTGCAATTTCACGATTATGCAGTTCAACAAAGTTGTCCCATTTTACGTTGCATAAGTCCACGTCAACGGAATTGAGCGTTTCAGTCGTGTTTCCTATTAAGAAAGCACTATATAAATCACGTTGGATACGAATTTCCCCAAAGTCATTCCAACGATCTGAAAGTAGCTTTTTCGTATATTCACCAGTCAAATGATTGAATTGACTAGCCTTTGTAGCATAGGTATCTATTTTCTTGATTGACCGTCCCTGGTAACTAAGTTTTCGGTCAATAATCGTTAGCAGCATAGCAGGAGCATGATTAGCAATTGATTTACCAAACCGTTTCTTTGGGTTAATCTTGCCGTTCTTCCTATTGCGAGTCGTTTTCTTCACTCGTTTTTGCAGCGATTGAAATCGCATGGTTTCCACTCGTACATCAGAACCAAGTTCTAAGATTTCGTTCGCTAACTTCTCATGCGACTGTTTTCGTTGGACAGCGATTTTACGATACAGTTCTTTTCGATCTCGGCGAAGTTGGATATAACGCTTGGAATACGTCCACGTCTTTCTACCTTTTTTAATAGTGCCGTTCTCATTATAGTTTTGATGGTTAGTGGCACGCTTTGATCTGTCCATAGCTCGCTGAATACCACGAAGCTTTTTCTCGTTAGTATTGCATTCTGGAGCTAGTTCTCGAAGTTGAACGGTTTCTTCATTACTAATTGCGATTGTGGATGAACCAATGTCGATCCCTACACGTTTGGTTTCATCATCAGCCACCTTATGATTTCGTTTTGTTGGCGGATAGCCTTCTTGAATGAGTTGGACAAAATAGCGCACCTTGCCACGCACTTCCCGCTTTAAGATACGCACGTATTTTGTCTTATCCATTAAGGATAGGTGTGCATATTCATCCTTTGCTTTTGGTATAACAGGGATACAAAGCCAGTTCTTAGGCCTGGGATGTTTCTTTGTTGGCTTATCTCCCCAAAGAATATTGCCCTCTGCATACCGCAAGCCAGTAGCATTTGACTTGTTATCAACCGAAATATCATCATCAAACACTTTGAAGTGCACTTTTTTTGCTTTTCCAAAATGTAGTTTCTCTACTGCTTGAAAGGCTCTTGTAGCAAGTTTTTGTGCTTCAAAGCTGCCGATATTTTCTTTGAATTTGTGCTGAACAGGTTTCACGAAATTGTGCAAACCATATTCAGTAAAGTCGTAGGCTAAACGGATCTCCGAAAGCTGTTTGTCACGTTCTTTAGACTTTGGATCACAAAGCAAAGCACGATACTTTATATCAGCTTTCACACGTTTATGGCGTTTGAGAGCTTCACCCAGACAAGAATTGTAGACGTTTCGAGCAATCTTGAATTTCTTTTCTAAACGATGTTGTTGCCAACTAGGAATATTTAGTGGGATTTCGAGTGTATAAGTCGGGGGAGTTTTTCTTGCCATAGGTGCCAGCTCCTTTCTAGTTATGCTTTTTCTGATTTTCACTGTATCGTTTGATCGTTTCACTCGATACATGTCCAGCAGTCGAAACAAAATAGGAACGTGTTCACAAACTCGGCAAGTGTTGTAGATGCGGAAATTCTTCAAGCAATTGTTTAGATGTCACTCCTGTAATTCTTGCCATCATGTTTGCAGGGCTTAATGTTGGCGGTTCGTTGAGAAACATATGTGCATGATCTTTGTCGCATTCTAAAGCGACAACTTTAATTTTGAGAGATTCACATATTTTATACACCCTTTCTTTAAACCTTTGTTCAACTTTAGAATTAAGAAAAATCTTCCTTCTGTATGGAGGACAAAACACAAAATGATAGTTGATTAATGATACGGTAGTGCTAGTTCTTCTATATTCTTCCATATATATATTTTATCAGTTTACTATAATTACTTCAACAAGTGGATAAAAATAAAGCACAGTGATACTTTCAAATGCTTGAAGTACCACAAACTTTTAGGCTTTACGTGGCACTCCGCATTTGACCTCACTATAATCCCATGTCTAAAGACGGCTAACGCCTCGCATGGGCTTTCTCGTTCGGAAAATATGTAATCAAAATTGGGGCTTTTGGGTTTCCTTCTCCCCAAACCATTCTTGTTCCATGTTTATAAAGGCCGCAATCTTTGCACTCTTTCGCATATATTGGAACTTCTTCTTCTAGACATAGATTAGGAACAAAAGCAAACAAAATTACACCCCCGGCTTTAATATTAACAGCAAAGCTAATTCCCTTTTGCTCGTATTATTTGAGATTTTTTGGGATAATAAACCCAGTCATAATTCCAGGTGATAATCTTATTTCTACATAAAGGAGTTCTTTTAAATGGATTTGCAATTAAGAGATAAAAATGTACTCATTACCGGAGGGTCGAAAGGAATCGGGAAAGCCATTGCCAAAGTGTTCGTTGATGAATGTGCCAATGTCACGATTACAGCCCGTGACCTTGATTTTTTGGAACAGGCCAAATCAGAACTTGGAGGAAAGGTCTCCATTTATCAAGCCGATCTTACCAATGCAGAGGAACGCGAACTAATGATTCACACGTTTATCGAGCAGAACCGGTCGATCGATGTCCTCATCAATAATGCTGGTGGCAGCAATGGGGGCAAAGTGATGGAAACCGGTATGGATCTCTTCTATCAGGCAATGGAGCTGAATTATTTTTCCGCGGTTCATTTAAGTAAATTAGCCGTAGAACACATGAAAAATCAGAGTTCGGGTTCCATCATTAATATTACGTCTGTTTATGGTAGGGAAAGTGGAGGCAAAGTTACCTATAATAATGCCAAATCTGCGCTCATCAGCTTTACGAAGTCTTTGGCAGACGAAGTCATTCCTTATGGAATTAGAGTCAACAGCGTTGCTCCTGGAAGCATTTTGCACGAGACTGGCAATTGGATAAGGCGGATGAATGAGAATCCGGAGGAAATCAAAGAATTCGTGAAAAGGGATATTCCTGCAGGCCGCTTCGGCACCCCCGAAGAAATTGCGAATGTCGCAGCCTTCCTTGCCTCAGAAAAAGCTTTCTGGATTGTCGGGGCCAGCATTAACGTCGATGGCGGACAATCGAAGATGAATTTTTAATTCGGCTTTCCCTTGGTTTTTTACCAGGAAATGCGTTGAACATACAATAGACAGAAGACTATTCCGATTTTCGTTTTGGTCTTCTGTCTCCACTATTTTACAATATTTTTTTCCTTCGCGTTAAATCGGCCAAATCAAATAAATTGGCAATGGGAATATGCAAATCCGAAAACCGAGCGTCGTCTGTCTCTCCTTTTTTCCAGCGGTAGTAAAGCTGCTGCAGGATAATGGCCAGCTTGTAAAAGCTAAATGCCACATAATAGTCAATATCTGTTATATCACGACCGCTCACCTGAGCATATCGTTCCGCCAATTTCCTTCTTGAGAAAAAGCCGGGTTGGTTTGTTACCACCGAAATTCCGATGTCAGGATCGCTTGCTTCCCCCCAGTAGGTTAACAGGGCTCCGATATCACTCATCGGGTCCCCAATAGTTGCCATTTCCCAGTCAAGAACTCCTTTGATCACACCAGCGTCATTCGGATCCAAGACAAGGTTGTTGAGTTTAAAGTCGTTATGAACAATCGTCGTATCGGTGGTTGTCGGTATATTCTTGATCAGCCAGGCCTCCAGTTCCTCTACGCCTGCAATTTCATCCGTCTTGACCAGACGGTAGCGTTTGATCCAGCTATGAACCTGCCTTTCTAAAAATCCTTCCGGCTTCCCAATATCCATTAAATTCACTTTTTTGTAATCTACCTGTTGAAGCTCTACTAGACTATTAATAATACTTTTTGAAATGGAAGGTCCAATCAGCTCAGAGGAACCATAGTTGTCAGGAATACTTTGATTGATAACTACCCCTTGCTTTTTTTCCATCAGATAAAAATGCCTTCCAATAATGCCAGGGTCCTCTTTGTATAAATAGGGTTTTGGGGCAAGCGGATAGACTCCATGCAATCTGGAGAGAATCGTATACTCGCGCTTGATATCATGTGCCTTCGCTGGAATTTCACCGAATGGGGGTCTCCTTAACACCGCTTCCCAGTCCCCAATGGTCAGTAAGTAGGTATGATTGGAATAACCTTCGGAAAATTTCTTGATCTTCATTGTATCATTTGGGATCCCCTGAAACGTTTCACGTACTAACATTTCCAATTGAACCCAATTTATATGTTCATGATCCATCAATTGGTTGACAGTTTTCATAGCTATTGATTCTCCCCTCTTACTTACCGCATCGGCAGGAATGTTTTTGTACTTGTCC
The DNA here is from genome assembly GCF_030403775.1 of Paenibacillus sp. BSR1-1. Classification (GTDB taxonomy): domain Bacteria; phylum Bacillota; class Bacilli; order Bacillales; family Cytobacillaceae; genus Neobacillus. The sequence goes on along the minus strand of NZ_JAQMWQ010000003.1, from coordinate 25,239 downwards.
ATAAATCCACTTCAAAAAGGTAGAATATTCAATAAAATTATACTACATACTACTTCTTTACCCTAAATAAAAAAACTCAGTTCACGGTTGAACTGAGTTATACTTCGGTAAATCCCTCTTTTTAAGTTTTGCAAGCCCTATTTTACTTTTTAAGAAGTTCTAAAAAGGTACAAATAGTTAAGATCCCTTTATCAAAGTTTTCCAAATTAAAATGTTCGTTTGGAGCATGAAGATTTTCATCTGGCAAACCGAATCCCATTAAGACAACAGGTGCCTTTAGTGATTGGTTAAAATCCGATACAATCGGAATCGAACCACCTTCTCTTTTGTAAACCGGCGATTTCCCATAAACGGTTTCATATGCTTCAGCCGCTTTTTGAATCATCGGACTGTCAATCGGCGTTAAGAATGGATTCCCTGTATCGCCAAGAGACACCTTCACCGTACATCCCTTTGGTGCATGTTCCTCAAGATGCGCTTTAATCAATTGCTGAATTTTTTCAGGGTTTTGATTATGGACTAGACGGCAGGTGATTTTGGCATGAGCTTCGTTCGGGATGACGGTTTTTGTTCCTTCCCCCTGAAAACCGCCCCATAATCCGTTTATTTCTAATGTTGGCCGGGAACTGATTTTTTCAGGGTATGGAAAATTGTTTTCCCCTCCCGTTAAATCGGTTAATCCTAAAGATTTTTTCAATTTTTCTTCATCAAATCCTAATGCTTTAATCTGTTCCTTTTCAAATTCAGAGAGTTCCACGACATCATCATAAAAATGATCAACATTTACTTTTCCGTTTGCATCATGAAGGGTCGAAAGCAGCTGCACCAATAAATGATTGGCATTCTGGACTCCCCCGCCAAACATGCCTGAGTGCAAATCAGAATTAGCGGTATGAAGGGAAAGCTCTAGTGAACATAGACCTCTTAAAGAATAGGTGATAGCAGGGACGCCTCTGTCCCACATATCAGAGTCAGAAATAACGACTACGTCACAGGATAATTTCTCTTTATTTTCGGATAAATACGGCGGAAGATGAGGACTTCCGATTTCTTCTTCTCCTTCGATGCAAAATTTCACGTTTACCGGTAATTTACCTTCTAATTTCAATAGGGATTCGACTGCTTTGATATGTAAGAATGTCTGACCTTTGTCATCGGTTGCCCCTCTGGCATAAATCTTTTCATCACGGATCGTTGGTTCAAACGGAGGCGTTTCCCATAAATGAACAGGGTCCACGGGCTGTACGTCATAATGGCCGTACACTAAGACGGTTGGGGCATTTTCCTGATGAAGCCAGTCCGCATAGATAATCGGATGACCTTTTGTCTGGACAATTTCAACATGTTCCATTCCAATGCTTTCTAATTCATTGGCAATCCATGAAGCTGCTTTTTGAATGTCCTCTTTATGCTCCGATAAGGAACTGATGCTTGGAATCCGGAGCAATTCTTTTAATTCCTCGACATTTTGATTATGCTGTTTGGATAACAACTCGGATAATTGACTCATGTTCTCACCTTTTCTAATATATTTCCTATTTTAATTTATATCTAAAGACATGATTGGCTTCAAGTAATACAACTTGGCCTGTCACATCAAATAAAAATTCAGGACGCGACCTGAATTCTTCACCTCACCTCTTATAATACCCCGCAATAGCTGGAAAAGTCATGAATTCCCTCCACTATTGTATGTACAAAGTCTGAATCGACCGGCTTCCAACGTTTTTTTTCCTTCTTCTTTTAAATTAAACAAAAAATTTTTAAAAAAGGACATACTGTTAGTGACATATTACTGTCGATAACAGTATACTGTTATTAACAGTAATATATTTTAGGAGGTTATCAATTCATGAAACATACAGGGAGACATACAGGAGCATTTCTTCTGCTGTTTTTAACAGAGGGAGATAGTTATGGAGGGAAACTTCTGCAGAAATGTGAAGAACAGCTTCCCATCAATCCCATTGATAGTGCCATTCTTTATCGCACCCTAAAAGCATTAGAAAAAGAAGGGGCTGTTGAGTCTTATTTGGACACATCAGATCAAGATAAGCCGATTAAGATGTACAAAATTACACCAGTTGGAAAAAGAAAACTAGATGATTTTCAAATAGATATTGAAGAAAAAATGAAAAATTTATCCTTTTTCTTAAATAAATACAAAGAATGGAAGGGGTACAATCATGATTAGTGGTGCGATCCTTTATGCTTTGGCGATTCTTTTTCTGAGTATTTCTTTTATAAAAGATCGTAATAAAACTAGAGATGCTCTTTCAAAGTCATGGAAAAGCTTTCGTAATCTTATACCTGACATGTTATCCATTATGCTTTTCGTTGGGCTATCGCTATCTATCTTAACTCCATCCTTCATTTCTTCCATCATAGGAGAAAAATCTGGATTGACAGGTATTGTTTATTCAGCATTTATCGGATCTATTGCCCTAGTTCCAAGCTTCATTGTCTTTCCCCTTGGACACACATTAGTCCAAAATGGTGCAGGGCTCCCTCAAGTAGCTGTACTAATGTCTACATTAATGTCCGTAGGAATCACGACTTTACCTATGGAACAAAAGATATTTGGGCGAAGTTTTGCCTATTCCCGCAACGTATCTGCCTTGGTAATGTCTCTACTATTTTCATATATTATTTGGGTGGTGATGGGATGAATGAATTAAAAAGGTATCGTTTCTTTTTCATTTTATTATTTGGGCTCATGATCCTTACCTTTATAAACCAATCCGTTGGATGGAACGCATTTCAATTAACAGGAAAAAGCATTTTAGATATGCTGTTTCTACTCCCTCCTGTCTTAATATTCGTAGGTTTGCTTGACAAATGGGTGGAGAAAGAAACACTTATAAGATATATGGGAGAAAAATCCGGCATTTATGGCATTTTGTTCTCCCTATTCTTAGGCGTTATTGCAGCTGGTCCCCTCTACGTGGCTTTTCCAATTGCGGCCCTATTATTAAAAAAAGGAGCAAGTATTCGCTATATTGTATTTTTTTTAGGAGTTTGGACAACTGCAAAATTACCGGTTATTGTCTATGAATTTGCTTCATTTGGAGTTAAATTTACACTCATTCACATTTGTTTTGGTTTGTTATTTTTCTATTTAATGGGTATTATCTTTGAGAAATTTTATAAGCATAGAAAATTGTTAATATATGATATTTCTAAAGACGTTTAGATTTAGAATCTTTAACCACTCAATCCCTGATCTTGCCTTTACACTTAAATACTATCATCCAAAGGGGCGGTTAAAAAGACGCCCTTTTATTGTAATTTTTAACTGTGCCTCTTCCTCCTCACTACTTGACTAAAAGGAATAATTCCAAATTATTAAGAGAATTATACCTTTTTAGCAGTATATTTATAGTTTTTCCTTAAACAATCGGGGGTAATATTATAGCTAATATAATCAATTAACAAATTGTAGTACTTTTGTTACTATTGTTCCATTTTAGAAAAAAGATCATCATACCGATGATCTTTTTATTCCACTTTAAAATATTAAATTTTAAACTAAAAGTAATATGGTTCCTATTGTAATGATCAAACATCCGAATATTGTGTTTTTTGTTGGCTTTTCTTTTAATATAATAATACTTAAAATCATCGTAATTACTACGCTAAATTTATCAATTGGTGCTACTATGGATACTTTCCCAATTGAAATAGCTGCAAAAAAGCATAACCATGACAAGCCTGTTGCTATACCAGATAAGAATAAGAAAATATAACTTTTCCTAGATATTGTTTTCATTTGAGGATGTGTACGTTGAAAGTATACAATTGCCCAAGCAAAAATCATAATGACGATAGTACGAATAAAAGTAGCCACATTTGAATCTACATCTTCTATACCAATTTTCACGAGAATAGCTGTTAATGCTGCAAAGATTGCTGATAGAAAAGCTAAAACTATGTATGAATTGGAATATGATGAATCAGAATTCTTTTTGATTCTTCCTATTAATACAAATGTACCTATTGTAATTAGAGTACCTCCGATAACAACCATCGATGTAACAGGCTCACCTAAAATAATAAATGATAAAAGAATTGTCATAACAACACTAGATTTATCTATGGGAACTACTTTTGAAACATCTCCTATTTGAATAGCTTTAAAGTAGCAGAGCCATGATAATCCTGTTGTTATTCCAGATAATACAATAAAGATCAAAGACTTCATACTAATCAGAAAAATGTTATCTAATTGATTAGTTAGCAAAACCATCAAAAATGCCATCATTAATACAATAATAGTTCTCATCGCTGTTGCTAAATTAGAATTTACATTTATAATCCCTATCTTCGCAAGGATCCCTGTTAATGCAGCAAATATAGCTGCTAGTAGTGCCAATATAATACTCATTCCATCATCTCTTTATCTATTTATTTGTTCATTTCTTCGTTTAACTTTTATTGATAAAGAATTACTTTAATTGATACTTGTTTTCAGGCCATTATTTCTTCAATGCGCTCATTTGTTTCTTTATTTGTAAATGAGAACGCTAACTCTAGTTAATTTGAATAAGACCTCACTATTAACATCCTACTGCTTAAAGGATTTATAATACTCATTATTCATTATTTATAGATTAAATTCCTTCTTTAGTTAACCCGCTTCCGTTATCTAGTTTTGATTGTAAAAACACATCGGCAAAATAACCGATGTGTTTTTTGATAAATTTATTTTTATTTTGAAATGCTATGTTCGTTTTTGGGCACCAATGGAATTCGATTGTAGAAGGTGATAATAGCACGACCAATTGGTTCAAAAACTGATTGCAATGCAAAAACCAGACCGCTTACTACAAGTGATACGATGATGCTTGCTAGTACGTCAAAAGGATAATGGTTTCCTACATAAACACGGGAAATTCCAGTACAAATTGCAAACAAGAGCATACCAATACCAATCTTCCGATGCTTTCTCCATAATATCGTTAATGCAATCGAAAATGTACCCGTTGCATGATCACTTGGGAATGAAGAATCTTTTGCATGCTGAACCAGAAGATTCACATGATGTGTTACAAATGGACGATTTTCATAAAAGATATGACCTAAAACAAAATTAATAACCAAACCGATCACAGCGGTTATCGCTGCATATACAACCGTATATTTATCTTTTTCCTTGCCCAAAAACCACATTAAAAGTAAAACCAGTGCAAAAACCGGAAATGCAAATTGGGTAAAGAAAACCATTAAACCATCCCATAAAGGCTGATGGCCTGCATTTTGATTAATTGCTTGAAATATTTCGTAATTCACTCTAGCCCCTCGCTTCTATCTATATTTTTATAACTTTCTTCAAATTGTAATCTCATTCTTGCTGTTGCCAGCAATTTAATTAATGTTTCTGCCATCAAAAATGAACAAATGTAACTATATCAATTAAATCTTATTATTTTCTAAAGAAACTATTAAGAATTTCTGAAGATGAAAATTTACTTATAAAATGAAGGGTTTATCGTATTTCAACAGCCATTTGCACTTATCAGTATCATAGCTGTTACAATTATTCGTATTTGGGTAAAGGAAAAGAACAGGATGTTAGAGTGTCTGTTACTGGTCGTTTCCATATTTGGTGGAATCCCTTTCCATGAAACAATCTTGGAGGTTTTTTCTATTCTTCAAAAATATGGATTTGTCCGAGGTTTTCATTCTCCTAATTTTCCTGATATAAACTCCCCTGTTTTGATTGTCATTTATGGAGCTTGTCTATTTTTACTTCTTCGCCATTCGAAAAATAACTATTTAACAATTGCGGTTCCTGTGCTCGGATTACTCATATTAATGGGTCTAGCCATTGTAAATATTCAAATAACTCATGTACTTCCAAGTGACTTTGTTGGCGGATATGTATTTGGAGGAATCTAGATATTCTTTAATTTTTTATTATCGGCTAGTTTTGGGAAAGTACCAATATATCACTTTAAATAAAGATGAGGGGATAAAAAAAGAAAACACATTTAATAGAGGTTTAATATATGTTTAATTGATTTTTAATAAAAACTCTTAACCCATATATTATAGTTAAATTTGTTCATTACACCTATGAAGTAAAGATTTAATAATGATGCTTACAAAAAGGAGATGAGTTTTTTGCCAAAAAAATTACCAGCCGCTGAAGAAACGGTGCTGGCAGTACCAGCTGTTAAACAATTGTTAAGCAAGGTACCGCAGGTTACTATTTTCTTCTGGATCATAAAGATTTTATGTACAACTGTTGGTGAAACGTTTGCTGATTTCATAAATTTCAACCTTGGATTAGGTTTAACTCTGACTACCATCATCATGGGAATAGCGTTTTTCATTGTGTTGTTTCTTCAATTTAGAGCAAAGAAATACGTTCCAGGCATTTATTGGACAACGGTTGTGCTGATAAGCGTATTTGGAACGTTGGTAACAGATAATTTGACTGACGGTATAGGTATACCTCTTGAGATAAGCACAGCCGTTTTTTCCGTACTTCTAGGATTAACTTTTCTATTATGGTACCTAAGTGAAAAAACACTCTCGATACACTCTATTTTTACACCAAAAAGAGAAGTATTCTATTGGCTTACCATTCTATTTACATTTGCACTTGGAACTGCAGTAGGTGACTTATATTCTGAACAACTAGGTCTTGGTTATTTAAACACAGGTATAACAGTTATAATTATTATCGCTTGTATATTCTTAGCATGGAAAATGAAACTTGATGGTGTACTATCATTTTGGACTGCGTATATATTGACTCGTCCTCTAGGAGCGTCATTAGGAGATTTCCTTTCTCAACCGAAAGTTAATGGCGGGTTGGGATTGGGTACAACCGTGACTAGTGTCATTTTTTTAGTTGCTATCTTAGCGATCATAGTTTTTCTTGCTGTTACAAAAATTGATATAAATCCAAAAAGAGAAGTAGCAGAAACGAACCTCCCGAACGGAAGCAAGAAAAATGTTTTGACACAAACCATTGCAACACTTTGTATTTTCTTAATTGTTGGTATTGGGGGATATGTATGGAGAAGTAATACTATCGCATCACAAACAGTTTCTTCACAAGCTTCATTAGGTGGACAACTAACAGGATTTATTAAAATTGAAAATAACATGCTAACAGATGTAAATTCAAAAAACTTTAATTCGGCTAAAACAAGTGCGGATGATTTAGAACATCAATGGGACACATCAGAAGCTAAGCTTAGGAAGATTGATGGCACCTCATGGACAAAAATTGATGGTACGATTGACGTTGTATTAGCAGCTGCTCGTTCAGCCAATCCAGATGCCAGCAAATGTAAAGTTGCACTAAACAATTCGCTCAGCGTCCTAAACACCGCAAATAAGTTATCAGCAAATGCATCTTCAACAACATTAGTTGGACAATTAACAGCTTTCGCTACCATTGAAAATACGATGCTAAAAGATGTTAACTCCAATAACTTTTCTTTGGCGAAGAAAAGTGCTGACGATTTGGAACATCAATGGGACTCATCAGAGCCTAAACTTAGGAAAATAGATGGTACCACCTGGACAAAAATTGATGGAACCATTGACGTAGTGTTGGCTGCAGTTCGTTCATCAAGCCCTGATGTCAGCAAGTCCAAATCTGCACTTAAAAATTCAATCAGTGTCCTAAATGGAGCGAATAAATAAAAATATTAGGAATCGCAAATAGCGGTTCCTTTAAAATTTCAATGCAAACTATTTAATTTTAAGAGGAAAGTAAAGTACTAATCAAAGAGGTAAAAGCTACTTAAAAATTGCTTAATTGTCATTAAAGATTATTGGAAGAAGGTCGTAATATGAACAAGTCATTATCGGTCACCATGAATCAGTCTAGAGAATTGCTTGCTAAAGTTCCTGAAATTACACTCTACTTTTGGATTACTAAGCTTCTTACAACTGGAATGGGTGAGGTGGCATCTGATTATTTATTTGAGAATCTAAATCCACTCATTTCTGCACCCCTAAGTGTTCTCATTTTTGTAGCCGCCATGATCTTACAGTTCAAAGTACGCCGATACATACCTGCGGTCTACTGGTTAGTTGTTATTATGGTTAGTATATTCGGCACAATGGCAGCAGATGTGGTTCGGGTCGGACTAGGTATTCCCTACATCGTTTCAACTATCGTCTTTATAGTGGCACTCACTGCCATTCTCATAACCTGGTATTCTAAAGAAAAAACTCTGTCCGTACACAGCATCTTCACCCGTCGCCGCGAGATCTTTTATTGGCTTACTGTACTGGTAACATTCGCACTTGGTACCGCCGCAGGGGATATGACCGCCTCAAGCATGCACTTGGGCTACCTATCTTCAGGTTTATTATTTACTGTTTTGCTTTTTATTCCAGCTTTGGCTTACCGATTATTTGGTCTTAATGAAATTTTTGCTTTCTGGTTTGCCTATATCATGACGCGTCCAGTAGGTGCATCGTTCTCGGATTGGTTGGCAGCGTCTCATAGCCACGGTGGGCTGGGAATAGACAAAGGTATGGTTAGCCTAGTTTTACTGATTTTTATTATTCTCCTAGTAGTCTTTAGAGGAGGTTCACCTGCAAAAAGCTTGGAATTTAAGAACGAAGAAGAAAAAGCATCTTAGTAAATTGATCCCCTATTATACGAAGACTGCTAATTTGAAAAAGATAAAATACTGATTGTGCATTAAATCTACGTGGTACGACGGGAGCCTTTTGTATGAATTAGTTTGTCTTGTCTATTACGGAAAAAAAGTCGATTTTCACAGCTGGAAGATCGACTTTTCTTTAACTTTGTGAAGAAATATACTTAAACTAAACTGCTGCCCCGTTAGCTGAACAAGAAAAAGACCGCCGTAGCGATTTCATATTGAACTCTTGCACCCGTTAGATAAAGAAGCAGTATCAATATTAGGCATTATTTTTAATAAGGATTTGGTTGTTAATATGATGTTCCATATGTTTAAGATAATCTTTTACGAGCCACTCTAATGTTTTTTGTTGATTATTTCCTATATCACAAAGATTTGATAATCTCTCTTTTGGAATATTCGATATAGTATTTATGATTTGCTTATTTAATGCTATAAAAAGGTTTAATATCTCATCAAGTGGTCTTTCTTGATAATTCTGAAGTATTACCCATTGGTTTTGATTATAGGATTGGATAACAAATGGTTGTTCTTCGTACTGAATCTTTATAAACCTATTAATATTATTTATTGCAGAGTCGCATAGATGTCCTAAAATCTCTTTTTTGGACCATTTATTTGGTAATGAGCGATTTGATATTTCTGTTTCTGACATTGAGCTATATACCTTCGGTAATGTTTGTATCCAGTGGTTTATTCCATTAATTATATCCTCCACACGCCTTCACCCTTTCAATATGTATCTAAAATACAATATTCGTCTAAAAACATTAATATCCCTTCTTACACTAAGCTGCCTCGTTAGCACAAAAAGCAAAAAGACCGCCGTAGCGATCACCTTCTTTAACTCTTGCACCCGATAGTCCCGATAGTTTAAGTACAATATTTCTCAAACTTTTTTAAAGGCCCACTTAGTTATGATATCTCCCTTGTCAAACCAAAAAATTATTAATTTTCCATGCAATATTACATAAATGATAAAAAAATACCAGATACTTGTTATAGAATATAAAATTAATCTTAAAAAGGGATTGATTATATGGATTATAAAAAGGCTGCAAAGTTAACTGCGGGTGAGTTAGCACACTGTTGGGAACAGTTTATGAATAATAGTATGTCAAATGTTGTTTTGGAGTATCTGACCTTAACAACAGAACTAGAAGAAGTTAAATCCCTTTGTAGTGTGGCGGGTTCTATTTCTAAATCTGCTGTACAATTTTTTGAATCTGTTCTACGAAGTGAAAACTATCCAATCCCCAATGGCTTTAACATTAAAGATGATTTAAACCCAAATGCCCCTAAGATGTATACTGATGTTTTTATATTATTTTATTTAAATAATATGTCTAAAATTGGAATGTCCTTAACAAGTATGGCACTATCCGATTCAGTAAGGGAGGATATTCGCAATTTTTTCCACGAACAATTAAAAAACTTTTCAAGTTTATTTGAACGTACGACAACTATTCTATTGGAAAAGGGAGTATTTGTAAGACCTCCTTCAATTACCTCCACTCATGAAACAAAGCCAATTGCAGATAAAGGATTTTTGGGTAACTTCTTTAATGATAATAGAGAATTAACGGCAAGAGAAGCAAATGAGCTACACAAAAATGTTTTTATGAATTATATTGGTAAAAACTTATTAATAGGATTTATACAATCTACATCTAATCAGGAATTAATGAGTTTATTGCAAACAGGAAAAGAATTATCTTTAAAGATTATAGACAAATTAGGTGATATTTTAGTTCAAAATGATTTGCCTATTTCAATGACTTGGGATACGAATGTTTTGGATGGTAAAACATCTCCTTTTTCAGAAAAATTAATATCTTATCTATTAGACCAACTTAATCGTGATGGTATCGCCAGTTATGGGTATAGTGCAGCAGTAAGTATTCGAAAAGATTTAAAAACTACATATGCAAAGATAATTGCAGATGTGTATCAATATGAAGAAAATATAAAAACCTTTATGATAAAAAATGAGTGGATGGAGAAACCTCCTGTTGCACTAAATAGGGATAAGCTTGCTCAAGACTAAAGAAAAATAAAACTACCAAAAGTTAAAATGTACCCCTTGTAAAGGACATTTTTAAAAAAGCCTAGGCAGATTCAAGAAGATGGTCTCTGTATTGAACAGGGTTCATCTTTTTTAGGTTCCATTGATATTTATGATGGTTAAAGTAAGTAATATATTTGTCTATTTCACGTCTTAGTTCATCTAAAGTTTTACATGACTTTATATTGGCCTCGTCTTTTAGGTGACCAAAGAATGATTCTATCGGGACATTGTCCCAACAATTCCCTCGTCTAGACATAGACTGGTTTAACCCTAGTTTCTTGACGAGTTTTTGGGAATCAGGGTGGGTATAGTGAGCCCCTTGGTCTGAATGGATTAAGGCATCTTACTTATCTAATTTTCGAATGTCCTAAGTATAACCACCTGCATCAGAGATAACCTATCTAATGGAGGCGCTAAACATGGGTCGAAAATTTGAAAAAAACCTTATAAAATTGCTTTATTTCTTTGGTATTAGTTCCTTTATTTACTTAATTAAAAAACCACTTGCAAAGGACTGGCTCCTTGTTTTCTTTATAAAAAGTTATTATGCATCATTGGTCGATAAACTGGTTGTAAATAAAGGTTTTGTTAAATATCCCACCCGATTTCCAAAACAAGCTAAAACAAGTGTGGTGTTTGATTACATACTTTTCCCAATTTCTTGTGTCTTTTATAATCAACTGACTAAGGATTCCCGCATCCTTCAGTGCCTTTTAAAAGTTCTGTATTTCAGTGTACCGATGACTATTACTGAGCTATGGCTAGAAAAAAATACACGTCTTGTTAAATATAAAAAGGGGTGGAATTGGAAAAACACTTTTTATTCGCTTTCTTTTTCCTTTTTATTGGTCAGATTTTCAATGTCTGTTATAAGACGTCTCTTCAATAATAAATACGATTTTTCTTAGATGGATGTTCTTAATACAATAAAAGTAAAAAGGATGAGGCACTTCTTCCTTTCATATTATAAGTTCAACCAGATATTTCTGGTTGAACATTTTTTTAGCTACAAGAAAAAAGACCGTTGCAGCAATCATCCTCAGCCATCACAATAAATGATTTTCCCCCACTTTATGAATATTCCAACCATTAAAGATAATTAACCAATTATAAAAAAATTTTAAGAATGCTTCCCTCCTATTTTTGGAACAATACAATGGATTGTACTAACGAATAAGGAGGGTAATTAGAAATGGATATTCAAAAATTAGCTGATCATGAGTCATTGGATCTACATGAAGTTATTAATTTTAAAACCCTTTGCTTAGCGAAATCAAAACTAATGCAAGGACTGGTATTTGACCATGATTTGAGAGCATTAATGCAAAAAGATGTCGAACAATCCATGCAAGCACTTGGGGAATTACAGGCAGTTTATCAACGTGCACCTTTTGAAGCGCCTGTTCCTCAAAACCGGCCAACACCAATAATAAATTGAAAGGAAGGCAAATTCATTGAACAATGACTATTTAGACCCTATAAACTCGCTACACGTACCAGAGCTAGCAGATACCACATTTGCGATGGATTTACTTCTTCGTGCCAAAGAAGGTGTGCGCAATATTGCGGTTGCATTAACGGAGTCCGCATCACCTGATGTTAGAACCCTCTTACGAAACCAGCTAATGCAAGGGATTGCCATGCACCAAGAAATTACAGAATTAATGATTAGTAAAAAATGGTTCCATCCATACGAATTAAATGAACAATATCAATTAGACCAACTCTCTGCCAACAATACTTTGATGATTGGCAAAATGAATCTATTTCCTGTTGAGACCAATAGAAAAGGTATGTTCGACCGGACACCTGATGAACACTAACACTGGAGGCTGTAACCAATGAAGGCGGTAACGTATCAAGGTATTAAAAATGTTGTAGTCAAAGAAGTTCCAGATCCCAAGATTGAAAAACCGGATGACATGATTGTTAAAATAACCAGTACCGCTATATGTGGTTCTGATTTACATTTAATTCATGGCATGATTCCTAACCTGCAAGAAAACTATGTTATTGGCCATGAACCAATGGGAATCGTCGAAGAAGTTGGTCCAGGTGTGACTAAGCTAAAAAAGGGAGATCGAGTAATTATCCCCTTTAATATAGCATGCGGTGAATGCCAATACTGTAAAAACCATTTGGAAAGCCAATGTGATAATTCTAATGATAATGGTGATATGGGTGCCTATTTCGGATATTCTGGTACGACGGGTGGCTATCCAGGTGGGCAAGCTGAATATTTAAGAGTCCCATTTGCCAACTTTACTCATTTCAAAATTCCAGAGACTTGTGAAGAACCAGATGAAAAGTTAGCAGTTATTGCCGATGCGATGACTACTGGTTTTTGGAGTGTTGACAATGCAGGCGTTAAAGATGGAGATACCGTTATTGTTCTTGGCTGTGGTCCGGTTGGTCTTTTTGCTCAAAAATTCTGTTGGTTAAAAGGGGCAAAGCGAGTCATTGCCGTTGATTATGTCAATTATCGCCTGCAGCACGCAAAGCGCACCAACAAAGTAGAAATTGTTAACTTTGAGGACCATGAGAATGTAGGAAGTTACCTGAAGGAAATCACCAAAGGCGGCGCTGATGTTGTCATTGATGCAGTTGGTATGGACGGTAAAATGACTGATATGGAGTTCCTTGCAAGCGGAATGAAGCTTCATGGCGGAGCATTAAGTGCGGTTATTATAGCTTCACAAGCAGTGCGTAAAAGTGGGACAATTCAAATTACTGGCGTTTACGGCGGCAGATATAATGGTTTCCCTCTTGGAGATATTATGCAGCGAAATGTCAATATCCGCTCCGGTCAAGCACCTGTCATCCACTATATGCCATATATGTTTGAATTGGTTTCGACCGGAAAAATTGATCCAGGAGATGTCGTAAGTCATGTACTTCCACTTAGTGAAGCAAAGCGTGGCTATGAAATTTTTGACACAAAAATGGATGATTGTATAAAAGTCGTGTTGAAACCTTGAGGAAGGAGGTATAAAAAATGAACTACGCCTTACATGAAGTTCTTGAGGTCCATGAGATGGCTGCATTTAAGACCACTTGTTTAACTAAATCCAAAACGATGAAAGCGTTAGTTACAGATCAGCTATTAAGAGATATTATGCAGCAAGACATTGATGTATCTACGAGACAATTACAAGAATATGCTTCTATCCTTTCCAACGCTAAGCAGTAAATTAGGAGATGAATGAACATGAATCCAATCATTGAAACTTTAACGGGCATGGATGGACTATCTGATCAAGTCGTTGCAATGGATCTACTCATTTCAGCTAAAAGTGGAGTTAGAAATTATGCCATGGCAGCTACGGAGGCAGGAACACCGGAAATTAAAGAAATGCTCACTCGCCATTTAGTGGAAGCTATTGATATGCATGAACAAATATCCGCATATATGGTAGAAAATGGATGGTACCATGCTTGGGATACAAACGAACAGATCAGTTTGGATTTAGATAATATCAATACAGCATTAAACTTACCGACATTATAGAAAATTTCTAGGAACAGTTTAACACCAAATAAACTGTTCCTTTTAAACCATTTTGAGTTTATTTGGCTGAAGTAAATAAAGTTAATACTTCTTTCTTACTCGAGTTTGTTTTACACTATATAATTGAAAACAATTAATTTACTATTTTTATTATGAAAAGGTCGGAGCAGGAAATTCATCAATTTTGATACGAAGCAAACTATAAGGTTTCTGTCGTAAGTCTTTTCCATAATGAAATCTAGGCTGTCGATGTAATTGGTTCACTATGACATACAAATATTGATCCGGACCAATTGAAAAAGTATCCGGCCACAAAATTCTCGAATCATGTGCGATAGTTTCCATTATGCCATTAGGCAATATCTTACGGATACTGTTGTTTTCATAATCTCCAGCATAAACAGTTCCCTTTGCATCGGTGATCATTCCATCAGACGCACCTTTTTCTCCCCAATACTCCACATGATAAGCTAAATCCATGTCTGGTATCGTTCTGTCTCTAAGGGCTTCTGTTGAGATCGAAAACAAATGACGACTTGTTAGTGGAGCAAAATATAATTTCTTTCCATCGGGAGAAATTGCAAGACTATCAGACGCCAATCTAAATGGAGAAGTTGAACCATCTTTGTTTCGATTCATTAAAATTTGACCTTCTACTTTCGGTAAAAAATAGGGATCGGGTGAAGTAGAATTTGCCCCATTTAACCGTCTAAACGCGTTTCCATTTGATAAATCTACGACGATAATAGCTCCTGGTCCTCTTGAAGAAGAATCTGTTATATAGGCATAACCTGCTTTTCCAACACGAAAATCAAAACGGACATCATTCAGATAAGTTGTAGGCAGGACAACATTTTCTGTAAAGGTATATACTTTTCTTATTGTATTGGTTTCTAAATCAACAGCGACTAATTTTGCCCCTCCTTTAATAGGTTTAGAAAAATTAGGTGCGGCTGTATCTAATATCCAAAGCGTTCCCCTTCCATCAGCTACTACACTTTGGACACTGATGAAAGTCATTCTGATATTCTCGGGATTAACCAAATTGGTTTGTAAATTAGGATAAGGCTGCAATTTATCCTCAACAATTTCCGCCACCGTAAATTTAACATCGTCTCCCCATTTCGGAAAGCAAGTGAAAATACGACCGGTTTCTGAAACAGTAACACCTGTAGGCATAGCCCCATAAAATGCATAAACTAGTTCTAAATTACCGAAATATTTTTCACTAGGTAACATAGGTTTCATAATATCCTCCTCAAGCATTCAAACGGGATATCACCTATATATGATTTATATTTTTTCTAGTGCATGTTTCTTAATAAGTTTTTCTATACAAAAAGATGATTGAACGGATTGTTTTCGATATTTAATTGTTTGTCAGAAGAAAGGAAACATTTTAATTTAAAGGTCTCTTGTCCAACCATACAGATATAATTCCTAAGAAAATGCTGTTCATTGGTAATAAATATCCTTTCTCTAACTAACTCATTAATTGATATGATTCTTTTAAAAGAACTAAAAACTCTTGATTTAGTTCGTCTTCACTATGAAATCTAAAGTTATTGTGAAATCTGTTTTTTGAAACTTGTTCAATTTTAGTAATATTCTCGTGTTCAATTTGATGGTTTGTTACTAAATTAAAATCTAACCATTTCTTTTTTGGATGAACTCCTCCAAAGGAAGATTTACTTAAAAGATGTATAGAAGTCTTTTTAAACTCAATTTCAAAAGGTCCAATTGTTTTCAATAAATCGAGTATTTTTGAATATATTTCATAAACATCAGATGCCTTATTTGAAAATAATTCATCTTCTGACATATCACCATCTCCTACTTTCACTTTAACATATTAAACTTTATTACCTTATTCCGCCTCTTTTTACATCCTTTTACCATTTCTTTATTCACTAACCTACCACATTAGCGGAACAAGAAAAGCGACGGTTCTTATTGAACAATCGCCCCGTACCAGAAGAAGAAGAGAACCTAGCCCTGCGTCCTAAAAATAAAAATCATCTTTTATAATTACGGAACACACTTTTCTAAAAGTAATTGGAATCCAAAAATTATGAAAGAAAAACTGAAATATGTTTTATAAAATATGTTTATTTTTCCAATTAACTAACTTATATACCTTTAATTTTTGAAATAGATAGTTAAGAGGAAATGCAAAAAGCATATCCATTAAAAGATTTATTGCAACATATCGCTGAAATTTTCCAAAGGTTAAATGAAAAATCCACAGTGTTCCTGCAAGAAGGAACCGAATACATAACATAAATCAGTAAGTATTGTTGTTGTCTTGTTCCCCTTAACTACCCAAAATTTATATGGGATTGATAAAGCACATACACTTAATACAGTACGGATGTAAAGGTTGTAACAGATAAATATTTATAAACTGACTTATTAGGTAAAAAAAAATAGTGAAGCCCCTGATATTAAAACCAATCCTATTTGAATTAATGAAGGAATCATTTTTATGCCCCTTTCCTCAAAATATTATTTGTAACACATGTTAATTTATCCAATTAGTTTCTCTATATTTTTTTACTCCAACCCATTAAGGCTTCAAAAACTGCTGTTTCTTCTTGAGCTAACCTGCTACGTTAGCTGAATAAGAAACAGCCACCAAGAATTTTTGGCAGCTGAATCG
Source organism: Paenibacillus sp. BSR1-1 (assembly GCF_030403775.1). Classification (GTDB taxonomy): domain Bacteria; phylum Bacillota; class Bacilli; order Bacillales; family Cytobacillaceae; genus Neobacillus. The sequence goes on along the minus strand of NZ_JAQMWQ010000003.1, from coordinate 8,365 downwards.
TCAACTCTTGACCCGTAAGCTTAAAAAGAATATATAGGCGTTAAAAACGTTCATTAGTTAATAAAAAGTATGATATAACAAAAATAAATTAAGGCTTATAATAAGTACGGCAATTATCCACGCACAGATCGAAGTTACTAAATGGTTAACAAGGTTTCCCATTAGTTTTTTGTTACTTGTAAACATTATTAAAGGTATTAAAGCAAAAGCAATTCCAAAAGAGAGAACGACTTGGCTTATAACAAGAGCTTTAGAAGGATTAATTCCCATTAGAATTATTCCTAACGGCGGTATCATTGTTATAAATCGTCTCAAATAAATAGGTATGTGTCGTTTAATAAAGCCTTGCATAATGATGTCACCTGACATAGTACCAACTGAAGAACTTGATAATCCTGCGGATAACAATCCAATTCCAAAACATATTGCCGCAAAGGGTCCAAGTATTTTTCCAAATTCATTAAAAGCAACTTCTAAATCACTTACATTAAGTCCGTTTTTATTAAATAATGCCGCTGAGACGATTAACATACTTGCGTTTATACCACCTGCAATAATCATCGCAATAATGACATCTACAAACTCATATTTAAAAATCTTTTTCCGTTCTTCTTCAGTTTCTCCGACAATTCTATTTTGTGTTAAGGCAGAATGCAGATAAATGGCATGTGGCATCACTGTTGCACCCAGCATCCCAGCCCCTAATAAAACGCTATCAACATCCTGAAATTTGAGCGTGAAAAGACCAGAGAGAATTGCCGCTGCATCTGGTGCTGAATAGAAAACTTGAACCCCAAAAACAATTACAACAATAAAAATCATAGCTGTAATAACAGCTTCTAACGGACGCATTCCTCGCCTTTGAATCTCCAAAATGACGAAAGAACCAATGGCTGCAATAATAGCAGCGAAAACAAGTGGGATACCAAAGAGCAAATAGATTCCAAGCGATGCACCAATAAATTCTGCCAGATCTGTTGCCATAACGACAAGTTCAGCTTGTATCCATAAAAGTATGGAAGTCTTCTTTGAAAATTTTTCTCGGCAAACTTCAGGGAGGTTTTTACCTGTTGCAATCCCTAACTTGGCAGACATCGTTTGAATCAAAACAGCCATTAAATTAGAAACTAAAATGACCCATAATAAGGTGTATCCATACTTAGACCCTGCCGAAATGTTTGTTGCATAATTACCTGGATCGATATATGCCACAGCAGCAATAAAGGCAGGACCTAAAAAAGGCAGCAATCTTTTAATTCCATTAGAATCTCCTTTTATAGGAGAATTAGAAGTTCTATCCAAAGAGTTAGACAATTTTTGGGTCCAACCTCCTTCTTTTATCCGATCTTATAGTTAATTTTCGGTAACCTTTCTCAGGTTGCAAACCCGAAATAATGAAGTTATTGGACTTTCTAATTGATTAGATACCAATAATAATAAATACAGTATTTAAAGATATCGGAGTAGTATTTTTCTCAATTTTTTTTCGTTATCGGCACCACTATTTTAGTTTGCATTCTTTTTAACATGCTATGCTATTTGAGATTCATCGTCAATAAACCTGCCCCTTTCAGTCGAACAAGAAAAAGGATCGCCGCAGCCATCCCGGTCTTAAACTCTAGCAACCGTTAGTTAAATAACAACCTCTAGGAAATCTCTAGATAATGCACCTAAAAATAGAGTTATACCATTTCTGTCGGATATTTCCACTTCAAAATGATTATCATCGTAAACTTCTAATATATAACCAAGGTGCCCTTTCGTAATCCCCTTTTCAGGTATGTCTTGCACAATCCTGACTTTATCAAACTGTTTCATCTATAAACACACCCCAACCATCCATTCGTTTAACTCGATATTACCAGAATTTCAGAATTTCCTTTTTACTACACTTCCCCGTTAATGCAATAAAAAAGGGATCGCCGCAGCCATCCCAATCTTCAACTCTTGCACCCGTTACTTCAACAAGGAAGATTATTATTTCAAATTTTCGAACCACACCAAGGACAAAAAGAAATGCCGATACTTGATGTGCCACCATCATGAATTATTAAACCATAGTCATTATTCTTTTCATCAAAAATGATTATCTTGTCGGGACATTTAAAGGGGTTCTTATGTATATCACACTCGAAATCAGCGTGATAAGCCATATCCTCACAACAATGTTTTTTCATAATTTCATTTCTCCTTATTTCATTCAAGCACCCGTTACTTTAAGTATAATGTTTCACAATCCTTATTGAAAAAAGAAACGGACTATCTCTTTAAACTTGCAACATAAAAAGTTTGGATGACAACTAAAATGATGAATAATGTTAGGACAAAGAAAGCAATTGAAACTCTATTCTTTTTTAAAATATATTGCTCTATTCCATTTAAAAACATAGATATTGCTAGAATAATTCCTGTAACTTCATTATAGAAAAAATTCACAGTGTTTGATGTAAAGATTAAAAATACGATAATTATCATTGGGATTGTCAATATTAACTGAGTAATTACAATAGGCTTTACTCTGTTCTTAAAAAAACGGTCACTTAATTTCATATTTCTGTCTCTCCAATAGGGGGAAATTTATTCTGGTTGTTTTGTTCGTTTAAATAACAAAATGATTAAGAATATTATTTCAATGAATATGATTATAACGATTAAGTCCTTTAAGAAAATAATACTAAATGAATTGGTATCTAGCTTGCTATTTCTAAAAAAATTGACCAAAGTAATTATTATCATAACGCCTATTAATCCTGAAAATCGCCGTAAAATTTTTTTTAATCTTCCCAAAAAATATGTTTTCATTTGTTTCTCCTAGATGCTTCAACCGCACATTTAAATTTAAGTTTATAACCACTGAATAATAATTGATTTTCAGGATATTTATAATGGGAATTTAACCCTATGTTATTAATCCCTTTATTGAACTAAACTGCTTTCGTTTGTTCAATAAGAAAATGAAACTATAAATCATTATCTAAGTCCAATGCATCCATTCCCTTTATAGCAGGAACAGTGAATGGATACGTATTAAAATCTGGAACTTCCTCTCGTAAAAGAGTAATTCTACGTAAAAACAACATTGGGTACACTCCGCTTTTTATTTTTATTATAACGGGTATTGCGAGATTTTGAGATAATTCTTATTGAAGTAATCTGCCAGTTAGTTGAACAATAATGAAGAAAGGACTGTAGAAACAGTCCTTTTGTTGAGAAACTAGATCACTCCATAAGTTGAAAACAGCAATAAAAAAATATCATTTTTAATTTACCTTATAGGACATTTTTTGTTCTAACCAACGAATAAATTTGAGATTGACCATTAACACCCCATATAAAAATGGATAAGAAATAGCAGATAACCAGATATTCCAATTCTTATGATACAAGAATCCACTTTTTAGACATAACCATTCGTAAAAGGTAGAAAAAACAGACAAACCTATTAAGTACATTGCCTTATTCGTTAATGAACGATTGTAGGGATAAAAGTTAATTATAATCATAGTCGCTGCTGGATAGATTCCGAATAAAATAAGTAAAGTCTTCGCTTCTATAAAATATGGCTCGAAAAATCCATACATATTATATTTATCAGTAAATCGATCAGCAAGTTCGGCAAAAAATAATCCCCAAAAAATACTTGCATAATACTCAATAGGGCGTAATTTTTTTTTCATCAGTATGGAAGTCAGGTTAAAAACAATAATGGATACATAAAGAAACCACATAGTGTACATCCCTATCTTAAGAACAAAATTAAATTCTTTTCTAGGATATACATTTAGAAAAATTTTATAAAAAATGGAAAAAAGGTGTTAGACCATGTTCAACTATACTGCCCCGTTACCCACAAAAGCCCGTACAAAATAAGTCACAAATGAATATAGTTTATTAATAAAAGTTTTCCACCTTGACTTAGGTGCCCTTTTGGGTACCTGTTTCATTTTGTTTAACAAAGTGACATTAACTTTCTCGGTAAAAATATCTCCCTCAGTATAATAATGTTAATATAGCCTAACTACATTTCCTCTATATCTGAATAAGCTATTACATAAAAATTCTTTGTCCATTTTCCTGAACCATCCTTTTGGGATGGTTTCTTTTATTTCCCCATTAGCGGAACAAAAAAAGGGTTATCACCTTCGGTATAATAAAAAGTACACATAAAAGGCACAAATAATTGTGCCTTCCAAAGGAGTGAATTGTTTTTCCCAAATGCCCAATATAATATATTCTAATGATTTATTTTAGTTTGGGTTAGCACCCATAATATTCTCTAAGCCAAAATTAATTATCCTTCTTGCATTAACCTGCCCCATTAGCACAATAAGAAAAAGTTGCCGCAATGACAGCCCTGTTCTTCAACTCTTGCACACGATAGTTTAAGTACATTAGTTCACAAACTATTGTGGACAAATGTGATTTCTTGGTTTCAGCAGTTTTCTTTCCTGTTACGTCGGATTAGGTATTGCTCGGAAAATTCGGGGCGAATTCCTCATGTTGAATGCTTAGTGCGTTTAATATGAATGACACACCATGATAAAGTCCAGCCAGCATGATAAGCTCCACCAATTGCTCCTCAGTGAAATCCGCAGATAACTCTGCCCAAAGCGTATCATCTACTGTTGCGGTTTTATGAAGCTGGTCGGATAAGCGAATTATCAACTTGTCCTCCGTATCCCAACATTCGTCTTCAGCGCCACCATAGACACTAGAGTGAAGTTGTTCTTTAGTCCATTGCGCTTTGTCCCCATATGCAGACACATGAACACCCCATTCATATTCTGCACGGCAATTTGCACATGTTCGGAGAATCATTAGTTCACGGTTACGGATGGAGATACTGCCTCGGTCTAAAAGACCGCCAGCCATCATCCGCTGTAACACTCTCGGATTTTTGGCTACGGTACGAAATAAGAGAAGCGGGGACTGTCCTCGCATAATCTTATCAAATTCCGCCTGCACTTCAGTCGTGTAAGGTGGATTAACAGGCTTGATACGGGGTGTAGACATAATGTAACCTCCATAATATTTATTATTTGTGTTGCTATATCATTGAATATTCTCCACTTATTTACAGAATTCCTTCTTGAACTAGCCTGCACGTTAGCTTAACAAGAAAAAATGACCGCCGCAGCGATCATTGCTAGAAAACGATTTTTCACTATAGCTACCCATTAGTTTAAGTACAAAATTTCACAATCTAAACAATTCTTGATTTAAAAACTACACCAATTTGTTTATTCTCCTCCAAATTAATGAAGTAATTAAAAGTAATACACCAACCGAAGCACCAATTATCTGGTCTAATAGAAGTTCACTAGTTCTGATATAACGAATAATAAAAGTTCCTCCGAAAATCACAATTACAGTAATAGCTAACTGTAAAAGATAAGAATTTATTTTCATCACTCCACCCCTCTTTTACTTTACCATAAATTTACACATACTTTCATTAACCTGCTTCTTCGTTAGTTCAACAATAATAAGGAGCTGCCAATCACAGCTCCATCTTTAAACTCAAGCACCCATTAGTGAAAAGTAGCGAGTTATATTCTTATTTTCATTTTACTTTAGTAAAAAAGAAACCTGTCCCATTTTCTTGTGGAACAAACCCTTGTTGAGCTGAACTATTTTCCACCATATTTTGCTCTTCTACTGAAATAATTGTGGTAACATTTTTTCCTTCAGCTCCATTACCTTCTCTACGATTTTGCTCTTCTACTGATATAACTCTGTATTGATCTCCGTCATTAGTGGCTGTTTGTTCAACTTTTACTTTTGACTGTCCAGTTTGTGCAAATACCTTTGTACTTTGTAGGTTCTTCGTAAAACCGATTGATAATGCTAAAGCACCAACAAACCCTATGGTCAAAACTAATTTCCCTTTCATTTAAAAACTCCTAATGGTTTGAGCTTGTACTAATAACATATTTTACCACATCTGAAACTATGTTACTTTAAAATTTGTTACTCAACTAAACCTCTTCGTTAGTCCAACAAGCAAAATGATCGCGGTAGCGATCTCCATCTTTAACTCTTGCACCCAGTTAGTTCAATAAACACCTTCTATTTTATTGCACATTTTCTTCGAAATGTGTACTAATGAATTTGGTTGGTTATAAATTCAAACCGATTTTAAAAACGAACTAATTTCTGAATGAACATCGATTTTACAACTAAATAGTAATAACTTCTCGATATTAACGTTGAAATCTTCTAATATTATACAAGATTTTATACAAAAAAAGACGGGAAATAAAACGGGCAAGGCTCTCCAAAGCCTTGCTATTTCTATATTGTATAACGCGTCAATTTAAGAAATTATCGGTAGTGGATTATCCCCGATCCCCCCTTAAAGGATTTTAAAGCAAAGAAGCTGTGAAATAGAATCTATCATTACCGCCGAATAAGGTGATGTCAGAGCCGTGACCCATAATTATATCAACTTTATCTCCAATGGAAAGTTGTAATATGTTACACCCCATTACTATAGTTCCTCCCGCTACAGAAGGTTCTCCGAAAAGAAACGTTTTTAATGTGCCATTAACCCGAATAGCCATATCAACAGGTTGACTTACAGAAAGTGGATCAATATATAAACCGGCACAAATTGAATATATACCATTAGCAGAAGGAACAAACGTAGATGTTGTTGGGTCATATTCATGTCCTAGATCAAATTCCACCATTGGAAATAAGATTTTGGTTGGGTCGTCAAACCTAGAAATAACTTGATTATCAAGATTAAATGCTCTAAAAGCATGCTTTGCCATTTTAATTTCCTCCTTATTTTAAAATCAATACAACTTATTCGGGAATAACTCGTGTTGTATCAGCAGTTAATATACATTTATTAAAATCCCACCATCTTTAGAAAGAATGCTCTATTTTAGTTACCTTTCTTAAACAAAAAAAGACCTCTACCGGTCCTTATTCTATTCATAGAATCTTACATCTAAAGTAGCTGCTTATAAAAGACATAATGAAGTATAAAAAGTGCTCCCTCAAATTCAGTTCTTCAGCCTTTTCTTTTATAATTTCACCTTCATAAGCTGGCATATTTGTAAAAAACTGCTCTGTTTCCTCTTGGTCGAACCTGGGAAAGCCCTCATATAGCAATTGTACTCAGTGGAATGTAATGATTTTCGCTGTATTCATCCATCTTTTTTTTTATCGATTTAATTACTTGAACCAGATTTTCTTTGGATCTGTGTCACGTTCCACTATATAGTAAGTGTAATCTTCAAAATGTTTAGAGATAATATATCCAATTAATATGTTTTTCTTCATTCCGTAAGACTTCGACAAGTTGTTTACTTTCTCGGACATCTGTTCATTCACCGTTATTACGAAGTGAATACGTTTATAACTTACCCTATGGGTACGGTGATCTTTCATCAGTTAATTTGAATAAAAACCTTTTACCACAAACCTGCCCCGTTAGCACAACAAGAAAAAAGACCGCCGCAGCGATCCTCATCCTTAACAAAAGCACTCGTTAGCTTAAGTACATTTCTGCACAATATTATCGAATTGCTAATACTACGTTTTTAACTCCACACAAACCCTACTAATAAAAACAAATGAGTTGGAGAAAAATATATTTTAAAAACTGACAAAGGTGAATTATGACTAATATTCTTGAATCAATAGCTGCAATAATTAAAAATTTTGTTGATGAAGAACCTAAACCACATTTACATGTTGGAGAAGTTATGGACTTATGGATAGCATTTACAGCTTTCCATGAAGCTCATGCTCTTTATCAAGTGGGTTTAAATACAACTACTGATCCAGATTTAAAACATGTCTTAAAAAAAGCACTTGCTGGCAGTAAGGAGGATACACTAAGGATTGGAAATTTTCTCCTTAAAGAAGGTGTTCCATTACCTCTTATAAATCCTAAAAAACCAATTTCAAAACCAGATGCTGTTCCTGAAGGTGTTAAATTAAATGATGACGAGATTGCAAATTTAATTTCTGTGAAAGTAGCGACTTCCATTACTTTTTGCGCACAAGCGATGTCAAAAACTATTCGAACGGACGTTGGATTAATGTTTTTTCTAATTCAAGTTAACCTTATGAAATTTGGTGCTCCATTAAAAAACTTAATGAAAGAAAAAGGATGGTTAAGAATACCTCCAAAATATTATCCACCAGGTTCACCAGATAACTAATTTTTCTGGTATATCTGTATTAATCTAAAAAAGAACTATCTTACTGGTACGCAATATGGTTCAAATATGCATTAAGTGTTTTTTTCTTATTTAACTAACCTCCCTCTATATAGAAAGGAAAATCTCACGATTTCTCTTGTTTTCTCCAAATTTCGTAGTAGTTTGTTTTAAAGTCCAATTGAACA